>NZ_CACSJS010000001.1:0-1485708 GCF_902706165.1 Pantoea sp. 18059 | reverse complement strand
GCGGTGGGGGTAACGGTGGCGGCAATGATGGTGGCACCGATCCTGGAACACCGGTCACGCCGGGGACGCCTGCTATCACGCTCAATGCATTCGCTGGCGATGATGTTCTGGATAACGCGGAAAAAAGCAGCGATCAGGTACTGAGCGGCACCACCAGTAATGTCGAAGCGGGTCAGATTGTCACTGTCACGCTGGGCGGCCAGACCTACAACGCCACCGTCGGTGCTGACGGCAGCTGGAGCGTTACTATCCCTGCTGCCGCGCTGGCGGGACTCGCCGCAGGCACCACCACCATCGACGTCAGCGTCACTAACGCGGCGGGCACGACGACCACCGGCAGCCTGCCCATTACCGTCGCGGCCGCCGATCCCGGCACACCGGCTGCGCCGTCCATTAGCCTGAACCCGTTTGCGGGCGATAACCTGCTGGATAACAGCGAAAAAACCACGCCACAAACGTTGTCCGGCAGCACCAGCAATGTCGAAGCGGGCCAGCAGGTCAGTGTGACATTGGGCGGACAGAGCTATAACGCCACTGTGGGGGCGGATGGCAGCTGGAGCGTCTCAATTCCGGCTGCCGCACTCTCGGCGCTGGCTGCAGGCAGCAGCACCATTTCGGTCAGTGTGACCAGCGCCGCGGGCACGGCGGCTGCCGCCAGCCTGGGTATCCAGGTGCAGGCACCTGACACCACCCCTGGTGTGCCAGCCCTGACGATCGCCCCGTTTACCGGCGACGACGTGCTGAGCAACGCAGAAAAAACCAGCGATCAGACTCTTAGCGGCAGCACCACCAACGTCGAAGCCGGGCAGATCGTCACGGTTACACTGGGCGGCCAGAGCTACAGCGGCAGCGTGGCAGGCGACGGTAGCTGGAGCATTACCGTGCCTGCTGATGCGCTGACCGCACTGGCATCCGGTACCACCACGGTGACTGCCACCGTTGCTAACCAGGCAGGAACCGCCGCCAGCGGTAGCCTGACCGTAAACGTAGAACCACCACTGACTCAGCCGGGTACGCCCGTTATCACCATCGATCAGTTTGCCGGTGATGACATTCTCAGCAATGCCGAGAAAAGCAGCAATCAGGTTCTTAGCGGCACCACCACCAATGTGGAAGCGGGCCAGATTGTCACCATCACGCTGGGCGATCAGACCTACAGCGCAGTAGTGGATGCGCAGGGCAACTGGAGCGTCACGCTCTCGCCTGCGGCACTGAATGCGCTGGCAGCCGGTTCGGTTGCGATTTCCGCGGTCGTCACCAGCCAGGCTGGCATTGAAGCCAGTGAAAACCGCGCGATCAGCATTGATACGCCGGTCGTTCCGGGCCCGCCATCCGTCACGCTGGATGATTTTGCCGGGGACAACGTGCTGAGTAATGGGGAGAAAGTCACCGATCAGACACTCACCGGCAGCACCAGCAATGTTGAACCCGGTCAGCTGGTAACAGTCACCCTGGGCGGCCAGACTTACAGCGGCAGCGTTGATTCGCAGGGCAACTGGAGCGTTACTTTGCCATCGGCGGCCCTGAGCGCCCTGGCGGCAGGTGAAACGACGCTGACGGTTTCAGTCAGCAATGTGGCCGGTGATACCGTGACCGGCACGCTGCCCATCACCGTGGAAGCGCCTGTCACACTGCCGGGCGAACCCACCGTCGCCATTGGTCAGTTTGCCGGGGATGACATCCTCAGCAACGATGAAAAAGGGACGGCCCAGACGCTCTCCGGCTCCACCACCAACATCGAAGCGGGCCAGACGGTGACCGTTACCTTCGGTGGCCAGACTTACCTTGGCACCGTCGATGGCAGTGGTAACTGGAGTGTAATTATTCCTGCAGCCGCGCTGGGTAACCTGCCGGCGGGATCTAATGCCATCAGCGTCACCGTCAACAATGCCGATGGCGTGAGCACTACCGAAATCCGCGATATCGCAGTTGAGACGCCAGTAACGGAACCGGGCGTGCCGTCTCTGACACTGAATGATTTCGCCGGCGACAACCTTCTGAGCAACGACGAAAAAGCGGTCGATCAGCTTGTCAGCGGTAGCACCAGTAATATCGAAACCGGGCAGATCGTGACGGTCACCCTGGGCGGTCAGACCTACAGTGCCAGCGTGCAGGGTGATGGCAGCTGGAGCGTCGCCGTGCCGTCAGCCGCGCTGAATGCGCTGGCAGCAGGCACCACCACACTGACCGTCTCGGTCAGTAATGCAGCGGGCGACACAGTCACTTCAACGCAGCCAGTCACTGTCGAAGCCCCGGTAACGCAGCCGGGTGAAGCCACCGTAACCATCGACGCCTTTGCCGGGGATGACATCCTCAGCAACAGCGAGAAAGCCAGCGATCAGCTGCTGAGCGGCACCACCACCAATATCGGTGAAGGCCAGCAGGTCACTGTCACTCTGAACGGAGAGACTTTTACCGCCACGGTCGGCGCGGATGGCAGCTGGAGCGTGTCGATTCCTGCCAGTTCACTGGCTGCGCTGACAGCCGGTAGCGCAGCCCTGAATGTGACGGTGACAGATCAGTCTGGTACTCAGATCACTGAAACCCGCGACTTCCTGGTGGAGTCAGCGGGCACTTCACCGAATGCCCCGACGCTAACCCTCAATGCCTTTGCTGACGACAACATCCTGAGCAACGATGAGAAGCTGGAAGCGCAGGCGGTCTCCGGCAGCACCACCAACGTCGAGGCGGGCCAGATTGTCACGGTGACGCTGGGCGGCCAGAGCTACAGCGGAACGGTTGGCGCCGACGGCAGCTGGAACATTGCCATTCCGGCCGATGCACTCGGTGCGCTGGCAGCAGGTTCTGCCTCGCTGGTGGTCACGGTCAGCAACGCGGCAGGCACCACCGTAAGTGACACGCTGCCGATCACGGTTGAGCCGCCGGTTACCGAGCCGGGCCAGCCCACTATCACGCTCGATCAGTTCGCCGTGGATGACGTGCTGAGCAACGATGAGAAAACCAGCGATCAGCTGCTGAGCGGCAGCTCAACCAATGTCGAGGCGGGTCAGGTCGTGACCGTAACGCTGGGCGACCAGACTTACAGCGCCACGGTCGGCGCGGATGGCAGCTGGAGCCTGAGCGTCCCGGCCAGCGCGCTGGCGGCACTGACGGCGGGCAACGCGACTATCGCGGCCACAGTTACCAATCAGGCGGGCGTAACAGTCAGCGAAGATCGGGTGATTGCGGTGGAAGCGCCAGCGGAACCGGGTACGCCGACGGTGACGATCGCCCTGTTTGCCGGTGACGATCTGCTGGATAACAGCGAAAAAGCGCTGGACCAGACGCTGTCCGGCAGCACCAGCAACGTGGAGGCGGGCCAGACGGTCACCATTACCCTGGGCGGCCAAAATTACACTGCGCTGGTCAACGCGGATGGCAGCTGGAGCACGCAGATCCCCTCTGCGGCGCTCAGCGCACTGGCGGCGGGCAGCAGCACCATCGCGGTCAGCGTCACAACGGCGGCAGGCGCCTCAGCTACCGACACCCGCGATATTAACGTCGCCCCGGCGGCAGGCGAACCTGGCGTGGTTTCCATTAGTGAACCTGTCAGCCTTGATGGTTTCCTGAATCAGCAGGAGCTGAGCAGCGATCTGATCATCAGCGGCTCTGCAGTGGGCGTTAACCCGGGCCAGGCGGTGCAGGTTAACTTTAACGGCAGCAATTACAGTGCGGTAGTGAACAGCAATGGCTTCTGGAGCGTCACTGTTCCGGCAGGCGATCTCACCACTATCACCGACGGCGTAAAACTGATTTCGGTCACCACCACCGACGCCACCGGCGCACTGCTGACCGACTCCGCTCAGCTGAATGTGGTCGCAGCCACGCTGCCGCAAATCACGCTGGAGGAGAGCGCGATCACCGACGGCCTTCTCAACCGGGTGGAAGCGGGCAGCGATCTGCTGATCGGCGGCAGCACCGGCAAAGCCGTGCCGGGCCAGCAGGTTGAACTGGAACTTAACGGTAAAACCTACAGCACCACGGTCAATGCAGACGGCAGCTGGAGCCTGGCGCTGCCGGCCGCCGATCTCGCCTTACTGCCACAGGGCGCCAACAGCCTGATCATTACCGCGATTGATGAAGCAGGCAACCGCGTGGATGAGACGCTCAACTTCAGCGTCGACACGCTGCCACCGAATCTGATTGTGGCAGAGGTCGCAGGCGGCGATGGCATTCTCAACAGCAGCGAAGTGGCTGCCGGTCTGCCGGTCAGCGGTTCAGGTGCGTTGCCGGGCGAAGTGGTGTCTGTCTCGCTGAATAACGAGAGTTACAGCGCCACCGTAGATGGGCAGGGCAACTGGACGGTGGATCTGCCGCCAGCGGCGCTGCAGGCCCTGTCAGATGGCAGCAGCTATACGCTGGTAGTTACGCTGACTGATGCCAGCGGTAACACCACCACGCAGACGCAGCCCCTGGCGGTCAGCACGCAGCCTCCGGTTGCAACCGTTACCGCACCGGGCGGTGATGGCGTCCTGACCAACAACGAACTCACTACGCCGCTGCAAATCAGCGGAACCGGCACCCCGGGCGACAGCGTGACGGTGGAATTAAACGGTAAGTCCTACACCGCCATTGTTGACGAAAACAGTAACTGGAGTGCATCCGTCCCGGTGGCCGATCTCGGCACGCTGACCAATCAGACCTATCCGGTGACCGTCACCGTGACCGATCCGGCCGGTAACATCAGCACTCAGAATACGGAACTGCGGGTGGCTACCGCGGTGCCCGCTCTGACGCTCAACGATCTCAGCGATGATGGCGTGATCAACGTCAGCGACGCGCAGCAGCCGCTAATCGTCAGCGGAACCGGCGACGAAGGCGACATCATCCGCGTCACGCTGAATAACGTGGCCTACAGCGCCGTGGTGGCGCAGGGTGGCAGCTGGAGTGTCACCGTTCCGGCATCCGACCTGGCAAATGTGCCCAACGGTACCCAACCGGTATCGGTAGTGGCGACAGACGCCGATGGTAATACCACGCCAGCCAGCAGTTCACTGATTTTCGCCACAACACCGCCGTTGCTGGAAGTCTCCACGCCGGGCAGTGATGGTTATATCAATATCGCTGAACACACTCAGGATCTCACACTCGACGGACGCGGGGGGGCCCAGGGCGACACCGTCACGGTGAGTTTCAATGGCGAGACCTACACCGCCACCGTGGATACCGATGGCGCGTGGAGTGTTACGGTGCCCGCCGCGATTATCAGCCAACTGGGTGACGCAACCTATCCGGTGGATGTGGTACTCAGCGATGCATATGGTAACAGCAGCACCGTACCGACCAGCGTCACTGTGCTGGCGGCAACGTCGCCGGCGCTGACCATTAATCCCGTGACCGGCGATAATCAGGTCGACAGCGCTGAACAGCTCACCGACATTCTGGTCACCGGTAACGTCACCGGCGTACCGGCAGGTCAGCCGGTATTGCTGACCATCAATGGCCAGTCTTACGATGGCGTAGTACAGGCGAACGGTAGCTGGAGTGTGTCGCTGCCAGCCGGATCGCTGGGCGGTGCAGGCGATAAAACCTTCACCGTGGCGATTACCGATGTGGCCGGTAACCCGGCGCTGCCTGCTGAAGGGCAGTTTAGCGTGGTTACTTCACCCGTACCGTCGCTGTCGATTGCCCCAATCAGTGACGACAATGCGCTGAATGCCCTGGAGGCGCAGAGCGATCTTATCCTCAGCGGCGGTTCAGCGAACCTGCCGGCTAACAGCCCGATCAGCGTAACGCTGGTGACTGGCGGCACCGTCTACACCACCACAACCGATGAAACCGGTGCGTGGACCCTGACCGTGCCGGCTGCCGATCTGGTGACGCTGCCGCAGGGCACGACCACCGTTACCGTCTCTTCGGGTGATGTGCAGAACAGCCTGCCGCTGCTGGTGGCGACCGCGCCGCTGGCAGACCCGCAAATCAACACGCCATTCACTGACGGCATACTCAATACCGATGAAGCCAGCGCGGCGCAGACGCTGACCGGCACAGTGCTGCCAGGCCAGGCGGTCAGCGTGACCCTGGGCGGTACCAGCTATCCGGCCACTGTAGACGCGAATGGTGAATGGAGCGTGACGATACCCGCAGACAGACTGCAGGCACTTGCGCAGGGAAGCAATCCGATTACCGTGACGGTGAGTGATGAAGCGGGTAACAGTACCAGCATCAGCGAGCCGCTGATTGTTGATACCGGCGTACCGGCGCTGACCGTTAACCCGATTGCCACCGATGGCACGATTAATGAGGCTGAAACCGCCACCGATCTGACCCTCAGCGGCACCGTTACGCCAGGTAGTAGCGTCAGCCTTGCGCTGAATGGCCAGACCTATGACGCAGTGGTTGCCGCCGATGGCAGCTGGACCGCCACCGTGCCTGCTGCGAATCTGCAACAGTTGCCAGATGGCCGTTACGATCTCAACGTGACCGTCACCACCGTCAGCGGCAACGTCGCCACTACGCCAGTGTCGGTTACCGTGGATACCACGGCACCAGACTTCAGTATCGCTGCGCCCGCGGGTGATGGCGTGCTGAATATCGCTGAGCAGGCGGCAGGGTTCAGTTTCAGCGGCGCAGGCAGTGAAGGCGACCGCGTCAGTGTGACGCTGAATGGCGTGACCTACACCGGCACCGTTGATGGTGACGGAAACTGGGCGCTGGCTGTTCCGCCAGCGGCGCTTGCCGGTCTGACCAATGGCAGCAGCTATCCGGTGGTGGTCACCGTCACCGACGCGGCCGGTAACAGCAGCAGCCAGAACAGTGCCCTGACGGTTGCGACTACGCCGCCTCCGCTGGTCGTCGCGCCGGTCAGCGGTGATAACGCGCTGAACGTCGGGGAACTGGCAGAGCCGCTGGTGGTGAGTGGCAGTGGTCAGAATGGCGACGTGGTCACGGTGCAGCTCAATGACCAGCTCTACAGCACCACCGTTGGCGTTAACGGCCAGTGGACGCTGCAGATCGCCCCTGAAGCACTGGCGGCACTGCCTCCTGGCAGTAATCTGGTGACGGTGACGGAAACCAGTGCTAACGGGAATCAGAGCAGCCAGGTGGTTGATCTGAATGTGGCAACCGCGCCGGACGTGCAGCCTGTACTGACTATCGACAGCAGCACCTTCGCCGGTGACGGCATCGTTACGGCAGCGGAGCAGCTGCAGCCGATAACGGTGCGCGGCAGCAGCACGAATGTCGAACCGGGCCAGCAGGTGATCATCTCCCTGAATGGCATCGAATACAGCGGTGTGGTCGAGGCCAGCGGCAACTGGAGCATTATTCTGCCTGCGGGTGCCCTGGCTGAACTGGGAGAAGGCACTCAGACGCTGAACGTCAGCGTCATCAACGCCGTCGGTAACACCGCCAGCAGCCCGCTTGACTTCAGTGTGGACAACACCCTGCCGTCGATCGCGCTGGCACCCGTCAGTGACGACAACTACCTCAATGCGCAGGAATTGGGTGGCGCCGTCGTGGTCAGCGGCAGCACCAGCGGTCTGCCTGATGGCAGCATTGTTACCGTGCTGGCCAACGGCACCACGGTCAGCACCACCGTGACGGCAGATGGAAGCTGGAGCCTGACCTTACCGGCAGGCACCTTTACCGGATCGGCAGACGGCCCGCAGACCATCACCGCCACCGCCAGCGACGCTAACGGACAGCCGCTGGCGACCAGCGACGCTACCCTGACGGTGATCGCCACTGCATTGCCGGTGGCGACCCCGGGCGTGGCCTTTGATGATGGCATTCTGAACGGTGAGGAAGCCGCCGCCGGTGGCACGATCACCGGTAACACGGGCGTGACCGGCGACGGCCAGACCGTCGTCGTGACGCTGGGCGGCAACAACTACAGCGGCACGGTCGATGCCGCAGGCAACTGGCAGGTCGCCGTTCCGGCCGATGTCTTGTCTGCATTGCCGCAGGGTAATAGTGGCTACACCGTGGTCGTCAGTGATGTAGCGGGCAACAGCAGCCAGGCTGATGGCAACCTGGTGGTGGATACACTGCCTCCGGTGCTGAACTTCATTACGCCATCCGATGGCATCATTAACGCCGCTGAAAGTCAGCAGCCGCTGACGCTGACCGGCAGCAGCGAAGCTAACGCCCTGATTGTGGCCAGCTTCAACGGCACCACCCTGAGCACCACCGCTGACGTCAACGGCGTCTGGTCGCTGGAGCTGCCCGCCACGGTTTACACCGGGCTGGGCAACGGCAGCTATCCGCTGACCGTGACCGCCAGCGATGCGGCAGGAAATGCCACCACCACCAGCCGCGACCTGGCGCTGAAAGTGGAGCCAGGCACACTGCCGACCCTGACGCTGGATGCCTTTGCCGGTAACAATGTGGTCGATGGCGCGGAGCGCCTCACCGATCAACGTCTCTCCGGCACCACCACCAACGTCGAAGCGGGTCAGCTGGTTACCGTCACCGTTGACGGCACAGTCTACAGCGCCGCCGTGCAGGCGAGCGGGGCATGGAGCCTGATCGTGCCAGCCGGTGCGCTGGCCGCGATTAATGATGGCAGCGCCAGTTTTACCGTGGCAGTCAGCGATGTGGCGGGCAACACCTCCACCAGCAATCTCACCTTTGACGTCAACAGCAATGCCTCTGGCCTGGCGATGGATGCCATCAGCGAAGATAACTACCTGAATGCGCAGGAGCTGGGTCAGGCCCTGGTCGTCACCGGTACGTCGGTGAACGTGACAGAGGGCAGCACGGTCACGTTGCTGTTTAACAACATCAGCTACACCGCGCAGGTCTCGGCCAGCGGCCGCTGGACAGTGATCGTTCCGGCTGAGGCACTGACGGCGCTCGCCGATGGACCTTACACCCTGACGGTCACCGCAACGGACAGCGGCGGGGCGACTCTGAGCAGCGAGGCAGCGCTCAGCGTGCTGGCGACGCTGCCAGCACCGCAGATCGTCTCGGCCTTTGGCGATGGCCTGCTCAACAGCAGCGAGATCGCCACAGCACAAACTCTGAGCGGCACCACCGGCATAACCGGTGACGGCCAGACGGTGAGCGTGCTGCTGAATGGCGCAACCTACAACGGCACCGTCGATGGCAATGGCAACTGGCAGATCAGCGTGCCGGCTTCCGCGCTGGCCGGCCTGCCGGAAGATCTCCTGAACTATACCGTCACAGTCCAGGATGCAGCGGGTAACACCGGCAGCAGCCAGGGCAGCGTGACGGTGGATCTGACGCCACCGACCCTGACACTGAATACGGTTGCGGGCGATAACAGTATCAATATTGCCGAAAGCACCGCGCCGATTGTTCTCAGCGGCAACAGCAATGCCGAAGCCGGACAGCAGGTCACCATTACCCTGAACAATCAGACCTGGACCACCACGGTTGACCAGAACGGCGAGTGGAATCTGACGCTGCCTGCGGGTTCGCTGGCCGGCATTCCGGCCGGGGCGTACATTCTGACCGTGACGGTCAGCGATGCGGCGGGTAACCCGGTAACCGAAACGCGTGAAATCACCGTGGCGACGGCGTCGCTGGCCGTCAGCATAGACACCCCGTTTGGCGATGGTTATCTGAACCTGGCGGAACAGGGGGTCGGTCAGACGCTGACCGGCAGCACCGGTGTAGCGGGCAACGGCCAGACCGTCAGCGTGACGCTGGGCGGGAATGAGTATTCCGCTACGGTGGATGCGCAGGGTAACTGGACGCTGACCTTAACAGCAGATCAGGTGCAGACGCTGGGCGAGGGGGTTACTACGCTGGTGGTCAATGCCAGCGATGCCGCCGGTAACAGTGGTTCGCTGACCAGCGCCGTTACGGTCGATCTCACACCGCCAGTGCTGACCGTCAATGCCATCGGCGGCGACAACATCATCAATTCGGTAGAGGTGCTGGAAGCGGTCGCTATCAGCGGCAGTGCGTCGGTAGCGGATGCCGGACAGACAGTCACCGTCAGCTTCCAGAACGTCGATTACACCACTCAGGTGCTCTCTGACGGCACCTGGGAGGTGACACTGCCAGCCAGCGTCGTGCAGGGGCTGGCAGACGGCAGCTACACCGTTGCTGTCTCGATGACCGATGCGGCGGGGAACCCGGCCACGGCCACCCAGACCCTGACGCGTGATGCTGACACTCTGAACCTGCCAACCCTGACCATCGGGACCATCAGTGACGATAATTTCCTTAACCAGGCGGAGTCGCTACAGGATCTGAACATCGGCGGCACCAGTAACAACCTGGTGGAAGGCCAGCTGGTGACGGTGACGCTGAATAACATTCAGTACAGCGGCACGGTGGCAGCCGACGGCAGCTGGACGGTGACCGTTCCGGCCGCCGATCTGGGTAATCTGCCGGATGGCGATCAGCTGCTGGTCGTGGTCTCAGCGGATACGTCTGGCAATCCGGCCAGCGCCAGCACCAGCCTGGTCGTGCTGGCCAGCGAGCAGGTTCAGCCGACGCTGACCATGAACGTGGTAGCCGGCGATGATGTGATTAACGCCACCGAGGCCACAGCGGATGTCGCGGTCAGCGGCAGCAGCACCCTGCTGGCAGCGGGTACGCTGGTGACGGTGTCGTTTAACGGCACTGACTACAGCACCACGCTCGACGCTGACGGCAACTGGACGGTGAATGTGCCGTCTGCTGCCTTTACCAGCGTGGATCCGGGCAGCACGCAAATCTTTACCGTGACCGCCACTGATGTCGCAGGCAATCCGGCGACCGCCACTCAGGAGGTCAGTTTCATTACCACACCGCCTGCGCTGACGAATATCACGGTCGACGCGGGAGATACCCTTAACCTGGCGGAGTCGCTGCAGGATCTCACCATCAGCGGCAGCACCACCGGCGCATTGCCGGTGACGGTGACGCTGAATAACGTCAGCTATACCACCACGGCCGATGCCGACGGTAACTGGTCACTTACTATTCCGACCGCTGACCTGCAGCAGCTGGCGGACGGCCCCAATGCGATTACCGTTTCGGTCACCGACGCGGCGGGCAATATCACCACGGATAGCACCACGACACTGGACGTAGCGTTTAATACCCTGCCAGCGCTGACGCTGAATACGCCGTTTGGCGATGCGCTGATCAGTGCGGCAGATGCGGAAGGGGCGTTAACGCTGAGTGGTGACAGTACCAATCTGCCGGAAGGCAGCGTGGTGAACATCTCTGTAGGCGGGCAGAACTTCAGCACCACCACGGATGCCAGCGGTAACTGGACGCTGAACCTGGCACCGGGCGCGCTGACGGGCCTGGCCGATGGACTGACCCAGGTGGTGGTCAGCGCCGCGGATGGTGCCGGTAATCCGGCGCAGGTTACTGCAGGCGTTGAGATCCTGCAGAGTGATCCTGTTTCAGCCGCCTTCGACACGATATTGTTCGGCGATAACATCATTAATATCAGCGAAGCCGGTTCCGTTCAGCTGGTCACCGGCACCTCCATCGTCGTGCCGGGCCAGACCCTGAGCGTCACGGTAGGCGATGACAATATCCCGCTGTCGGTGACGGTCGATGCCAATGGCAACTGGACTGCCAGCCTGCCCCCAGAGTTCATTGCCAGCCTGGGAACCGGTGAACATACCCTGACCCTCACCACCACGGATCGGGCCGGTAACAGCATTGAAACGACCAAAACGTTCGTCGCTGCGATTACGCCGATTGCTAATCCAACGCTGGATACGCCATTTATTGATGGCCGTATCAATGCTGAAGAGGCCGCCGCAGGCGGATCCCTGACCGGTGCGGTGAATATTAATAACGCCGCATCGGTCACGGTGACCGTTAATGGCACCCTCTATTCTGCGACGCTGACTGAGGGTGGTTCACGCTGGTCACTGGATCTGCCGCCTTCTGTATTGCAGTCACTGCCGGATGGCAACTGGCCGGTGAGCGTGACGGTTACCGATGCGAACGGCAACGTCGGCAGCACCAGTGGCACTGTGCTGGTGGCCGTGAATGCGCTGCCGGACGTGACGCTGAACCTGCCGTTTGGCGACGGTGCGCTGAACGCAGCAGAGGCGGCCGGTGAACAGATCCTCAGTGGCACAACCGGCATTACCGGTGCCGGACAGACGGTAACGGTGCTCATCTCCGGCTTTAACAACGGTCAGCCGCTGGCAGCCACGGTGCAGACCGATGGCAGCTGGTCTCTGGCCCTGTCGCCAGCGCAGTTAGCCACCTTCACCAGCGGCACCCACACCATTACCGTGACGGCGACCGATATCGCGGGTAACAGCGACGCGACGGCGCAGAACGTGGTGACAGAGGTGGCGCTGCCTGTGCCGACCTTCAACCCAGGCGCATTTGGCGGCGACAACCTGCTGAACATCAGTGAAGCCGCGGCAGGGGTGACCCTGACCGGCACCACCGGCAGTGTCGGGGCGAACCAGGCGGTCAGCATTACCGTGGATGTCAACGGCAGCCTCTATTCTGGCACGGTGGCAAGCAACGGTAACTGGACTGTTAACATTCCTGCCAACGCCCTGAGTTCACTGGGTGACGGTGCGCAATCACTGACGGTTAACGTCGTGGATGCGGCGGGCAACAGCGCATCGGCGCAGCTGCCGTTCACCGCAGATCTCAGCGCGCCGCAGCCTGCGGTCAATCCGGAATTCCTTGGCAGTTATGTGAATGGCGGCGATGTGGCCGCGGGAGTAACGCTGAGCGGAACCACCGGTGAGGCGGGCGCGAATCAGACTGTGCAGCTTACGCTTGGCGGCACAACCTATTCCGCGACAGTGGATGCCAATGGGAACTGGACGGTGCCACTGACAACGGCGGAGCTTTCACTTCTGCCGGATGCCACCTATCCGGTTACCGTGACGGCAACCGATGCGGCGGGCAACAGCACCACCATTAACAGCTCGCTGGTGCTCGACACCACACCGCCGGTGCTTAATGTTGCCGCCTTTACCGGTGACAATGCGCTGAACTACACCGAGAGCATTCAGCCGCAGAGTCTCAGCGGCACCGCAGCGGGAGCCGAGCCGGGATCAGTGGTTTCGATCTCACTGAATGACACGCTGCTTGGCACCGCGATAGTGACAGCCAACGGCAACTGGAGTGTAACGCTGACGCCAGAACAGATGGCCACCTTTGGTCCATCGACGACCCTGGCGCTGGCAGTGACCGATCTGGCAGGCAATACCGCCAACGGCACGGTTGCGCTGACGGTTGATCTTACCCCACCGCCAGGGCCGCTGGTTACGCTGGGCACGGTCTCGGGCGACAACATCATCAGCACCCAGGACGTGGCGGGTGGTGTGGTAGTGAGTGGCACCTCCGCTAACCTCGGCGCGGGTGGGGTAGTGACGGTGTCGATCAATGGTCAGGAGTACGCGACTACGCTGGATGGGTCGGGCAACTGGTCAACGGCGGCATTGCCGGTCAGCGCCTTTGGCAATGCGGACGGCAGCGTCGCCATCACGGTGAATGCTACCGACGGCACTACCCCTGTGACCACCAGCGGTAACGTGCTGATCGACCTTACGCCACCGGCACTGACTCTCAATCCGTTTACCGGTGACAACCAGGTCAATGGCAATGAAAGTGCCACCAGCCAGGCCATCAGTGGCACCGCCGATCTCAGCGAAGTGGGTCGCACGGTGGTGGTGACCTTCAATAATCAGACCTACAACGCCGTGGTGCAGAGCAACGGCACCTGGTCCACAACGGTTCCTGCCAGCGCGATGCAGGCTCTTCCCGATGGCAGCTCGCCGGTGATCACCGCGCAGCTGGCGGATGCGGCTGGTAACGTGACGACGACCACCCAGACGGTGACGGTGGATACCGCCGCGCCGCTGGTCCAGGTCGACGCGTTCCTCGGCGACAACGTGATCAACGCCGCTGACCTGGTGCTAAGCCAGGTGCTGACCGGCAGCGCGCAGGGAGCAGAAGGCCAGACCATCGGTCTCTATCTGGGCGATGCCGCGCCGATCGCCACCGCGACGGTGGGTGCTGACGGACGCTGGAGCATCGATCTCGCGCCGGATGTCCTGTCGAGTCTCACTGACGGTGCGCTGGTGTTTGGCGTGCGGGTCAATGACGGTGCGGGCAACCAGACCGACGCCACGCTGACGGTCAACAAAGTGGTCAACAGTGCGCTGACGCTGGTGGTCGACTCGGTGTTCGGAGACGGCACGCTCAGCGCGCTGGATACT
Source organism: Pantoea sp. 18059 (assembly GCF_902706165.1). NCBI lineage: Bacteria > Pseudomonadati > Pseudomonadota > Gammaproteobacteria > Enterobacterales > Erwiniaceae > Pantoea > Pantoea sp. 18059. The sequence goes on along the minus strand of NZ_CACSJS010000001.1, from coordinate 1,471,591 downwards.
ACGGTGGCGCAGACTATCTCCGGGGTTGCGACCTCGGCGGGCGTGGGTGCCACGGTATCGGTGGTGCTGGGCGGCACAACGCTCTCTGCGTCAGTGGGCCAGGATGGTAAATGGGCCATCGTGGTGCCGCCTTCGGTGCTGGGCCTGTTAAGTGATGGCAATCTTGCGCTTGACGTCACCCTGACCGATGCCGCGGGTAACACCCGCACCGTCGGTGAAACCGTCACCGCGATTGTCGATGCGGTGCCGGTGGTTGGCGCGCTCACCGGGCTGTTTGGCGGTGATAACCTGCTGAACATTGCGGAAGCCGCTGCCGGACAGCTGGTCAGTGGCGTGATAGAAAATGCGGCTGTGGGTTCCCAGGTAACGGTCACCTTTGGCAGCAAGAGTTACAGCACGACGGTGCAGGCGGGTGGAGTGTGGAGCGTTAACCTGCCGGGCAGCGATCTGACCTCTCTGCTGGATGGCAATCTGACGCTGGGTGTCAGCGTCAGAGACGTGGCGGGCAATGTCGCCTCCAGCAGCGCATCCATCGGCATCTTTACTCAGACGCCATCAATCTCGCTGACCTCACTGTTTGGTGATGGGGTGCTAAACCTGGCTGATATCGCCACCGGACAGGTGATCAGCGGGGTGGTGAACAACGTCGCGCAGGGCAGTGTGGTGACGCTCTCGGTTGGCAATAGCCAGGTGACCGCCACCGTGGGTGCGGGTGGGGCGTTCAGCGCCACGGTGACGCCAGATATTCTGGGCACGCTGGCGCAGGGCAACCTGACGGTGGGCGCATCGGTAACGGATGCGGCGGGCAATACCGCCAGCACCAGCGCCGGTATCCGGGTCGATACGCTGCTGCCGACCATCACCGTGAATCCGCTGTTTGGCGACGGTCTGCTGAACGTGGCGGATTCGCTGGTTACCCAGGTGATCGGTGGGGTGATTGGCGGCGCGGAAGCGGGATCGCGCGTGGTGGTGTCGGTAGGTTCACAGCAGTTGCTGACGGCGACCGATGCCAATGGCAACTTTAACGTCTCGCTGACGCCAGCGCTGTTGCAGGGGATTGCAGATGGCAATCTGACCGTGGGCATCAGTGTCACCGACAGCGCGGGTAACACCAACAGCACCACGGCCGGGGCACTGGTCGGTATTCACAACCTGCCGAAAGTCACCCTCAATCCGCTGTTTGGCGACGGCGTGCTGAACCTGGCGGAGTCACTGGTGACTCAGACCATCAGCGGCACGGTCTCCGGGCTGGCTGCGGGTAGCAGCGTCAGGCTGGCAATTGGCAACACCATCGTCGACGCGCAGGTCAACGCGGATGGCAGTTTCTCAACCGCCGTCTCGCCAGCGATTCTGTCAACGCTGCTGAACGGTAACTTTACCGTCAGCGCGGCCGTCACCGATCCGGTCGGAAACGTCAGCAGCACCAGCGCGGGCGTGTCACTGGGACTGTTCCAGCCGACCCTGTCGGTGAATACGGTGTTTGGCGATGGTGTGCTGAGCGCCGCGGATCTGGCCTCTAACCAGACCCTGAGCGGGACGTCCAGCCTCTCTGCCGGTTCAACCGTCAGCGCCACGCTGAATGGCCTGACCTACACCACCAAAGTGGTCAGCGGCGGCAACTGGAGTATTACCGTCCCGAAAGCGGATCTTGTTGCTATCACTGACGGCAGTAAAACCGTCACGGTCACCGGCACCGATGCCTACGGTAACGTGGCAAACAGCAGCGGAACGCTGAGCGTCATCAGTCAGTCGACGCCGGTGGTCGCCATTACCTCGCTGTTTGGTGACAGTGCGCTGAGCGCGGTGGATGTGAAAACGGCGCAGACCATCAGCGGCACCGCCAGCAACGCCGAGGGATCGGTTGTGCGCGTCACGCTGGGTGGTCAGACTTACAGCACCACGGTGAGCAGCAACGGCAACTGGAGTCTCTCTGTTCCGGCGGCTAACCTTGCTGCCATTACTGACGGTCTGCAGACTGTCACCGCCAGCGTGACCAACGGTGCGGGCAGCATTGGCAACACCTCGGCGTCGCTGGGTGTGGTCAGTCACACCACGCCAACGGTCAGCGTCAACAGCTTCTTTGGCGGCGATGGCTACCTCAATATTGCGGAAGCCAACAGTACTGAAACCATCAGAGGAACCAGCACCAACGCGGCGGGCGGCACGGTGACGGTGAACGTGGCGGGCAATATCCTCACCACTACTATTGGTGCGAATGGCGCATGGAGCATCAGCGTGCCGTCAGCGACGCTGAAAGGGATCGCCGATGGCAGCCATCCTCTCACCGTCACGGTGGCGGATATTGGCGGCAACACCGCAACCAGCACCAGCAGCTTTACCGCGCTGTCGCACAATCAGCCGCTGGTCGGGGTCGATCCGGTGCTGAGCATCGTCGGTTCCTTACTGGCGGGTCTGGTGGTGCAGGGGGGATCGCTGAATGCCGCGCAGGGCTCGAAAGTGAACGTTACGCTGCTGCTCTCCAACGGCAACAACGGCCCGACGCTGAACACCACGACCGATGCGCTGGGGCGTTACGCGGTTAACTTCTCACCTTCACTGCTGTCGGTGGGGGGCCTGCTGCTGTCGCTGGGAACGCTGGCGAAAGTCACGATTACCGACGCGGCCGGTAACAGCTACTCGACCACCAATACCCTGTTACTGGGTGCCGTGCTACCGGTGACGCTGGCGGCAAACGAATCGGTTGCGCTGTTCTCGGTGGCGGATGACAGCGCTACTGTCGCCAGCGCGGAGACGCAGCATAACAGCAGCACCAGCAGCGACGAGAGCAGCGCCCATGTGGCGGTGGCTTCCACGCTGATCACCGAAGCGGATACCGTGACACCCGTCGGCAGCAGTGAAAACGCGGCGGCAAATGACGCCGCGGTGGCAGCGGCACCGGCAGAGGAGGCGGGGTACACCATCGGCGGCGTCGTGATTACGCTGGCCGATGGCAGCACCATTGAGGGGGCGACAGTAACCGGCAGCAGCGGGGCGGATATCGTGACGGTCAGTGACCTTAACTTTACCCATATTGATGGCGGCGCAGGCACCGATACCCTGGTGCTGAATGGTGAGCATCTCAGTCTGGATCTCACCGCGCTGGGCCTGAAGGTCGAACACATTGAGGTGCTCGATTTGGGTAAAACCGGAACCAACTCCGTGAAGCTCGATCTCAATGAAGCACTCAATATCACGGATAAGCAGAGTGACGATTTGCTGATCAAAGGCGCAGATGGCAGCCAGGTGACACTGGCTAACAGCAACGGCGGAATCTGGGAAGTGACGGGCGAGCGTACCGTTGAGGGCAGAGTCTTTGAGATCTACCACAACTCGGCGCTGACCAGTGATAACACCCTGGGCGATGTGCTGGTGCAGCAGAACCTGCAGGTTCATGTTGTGTAGTGACTGAAAGGTCTGTTCAGAAGATGAACAGAGCGGGTGCGAAAGCACCCGCTTTTTTTTGTTTTAGTCACGTGATAATTGCATTTTCCAGATTATCGCCACTATTCATTAGCAGAATGAAAGATTAGGGTAGGCGCAACAAACGGCGTCACGCCGTAAAATCAGCATTCTGACTCTATTTGGCGCTTTTATTAGCGTCCTGTTTATCAATCCTTGTTACCTGCGGGTAACCGGTTCCGACCAGCGGAAACGGGCAGCTTCAGCTGTCCCACTACCATGTCGTCAGACTAAACGATCGGTTTATCCGATGGTTTTTGTCTGCGTTTCTGTTCTGAACTGAGGTTACCTATGTCATCACGCGATACGCTTCGTACTACCCGGCTTGAATCCATTTTTCAGACGGCGGTGAGCGATTTTGCCGTCGCCGATAGCGCTGTGCCCGCCATTGCGCCAGCCGCCACGCAAAGTCTGAGCCTTCCTTTCGCCACGCCGGGCCAGAGCCTGCCGATCACTACGCTCTCCACCGAGTCACTGCATAGCAGCCCGCTCAACGACAGCACACTGGCTGTCAGCGCGGTGAAAAGTTCGCCGCCAGCTATGCTGCGACCCTATGAACCGATCGCCAGTGATGGCGTGATCGCTGGCTGGGAAGCGCAAAAGCCGGTGCATCTGCGCGGTCGTGCTGAAGGTGAAGCGGGCTCCACCGTCACGCTGACCTTCAACGATCAAAGCTGGCACAGCACCGTCAATAAGTGGGGCTACTGGAACGCCTCCATGCCGGCTGATACGCTGAAAGGCGTAGCGGATGGCAATCACACGCTGACGCTGACCATTACTGATAAAGCAGGGCAAAGCACGGCAACCACCGTAGATTTTGGTCTCTATACCGACCGCACGATCAAACCTACCCTGACCGTGGACACGGTCAGTGGTGACAACGCGGTGAGTATTGCTGAGAGCATTTATGGCGTCGAGATTAGCGGCAGCGCAACGCACTTGCCGGTGGGGTCGGTGCTGAAACTGACGCTGGGGACGCAAACCACCACCGCCAGCATGGGAAATGACGGTAAGTGGTATGGCACATTTCATGAAAGCGATATGCAGGCGCTGAAAGACGGGGTCTACAGCCTGAAAGTCACGGCGACCGATCCCAATGGAAACAGCGCCACCGAATATCACGATCTGACGCTGATCACCCATCTGAGTAGCCTGCCAAAAATTACCTTTGATAAGGTCACTGCGGACGATGTGATAAACCTGGCAGAAAGCCAGCAGGATCTGCTACTGAGCGGCATGCTCTCCACCGTCATGCCGGGTCATCGGCTGGTGATCACGGGTGCCAACCAGAAAGATTATGCCGCCACCATAGGCGATGATGGACACTGGCAGGTGGTGATCCCGGCAGCGGATGTGCACGCCTTTATCAACGTTGGGGAAATCCGCGCCTGGTCGATCGACGGGGCCAAAAACTACATTGACGTCACGCATGAGCTGAATATCCACACCGGCTTTATTCCGATCTACACCGAAATGGATATCGGCGGTGACATGACGCTCAACTATCAGGAGGCGCAGCACGATCTGAGCTTCTACGTTGAAGGCGCCAACACCCTGGAGATCAACGGTAAAACCTACCAGCCCGATGCCAAAGGTATGGTAACACTGACCTCCAGCGAGCTGCTGGCGCTGCCGGATGGCCCGGTCGCCGCCACCTTTCACCGCTGGGATGAATATGGCAACAGCGACACCCAGACCAGCGATAAACTCTTTACCGTAGCCGTGCACCAGCGGCCGACGCTGACCCTGGACACGGCTTTTGGTGATAACAAAATTGATGCTGCCGATGTCAACAGCTGGCATCTGATTCAGGGCAGCTCCAGTCATCTGCAACCGGGCAGCCTGGTGGAATTAACGCTGGGCGATCAGCACTACAGCGCCAGTGTAAAAGCCGATGGCGGCTGGGCGCTGACCATTCTGGCCGGGCAGCTGGCACCGCTGGACGATGGTGAGTACCAGATGACAGTCAGCGGCAAAGACAGCGCCGGTAATCTGGCCAGTGCCAGCCAGACGGTACAGGTGGCCTCACATACCAAAAGTGCCAACCCGCTGGAGGGTCAGACGGTGGACCAGTTGCTGGAGACGGTCAGCCTGACCCAGCAGGCGGAGACGGCGCACGTGGCGCAGGCATCTTCTGCCGCCGCCGCACCGCAGGAAAGTCATCTGTTCTCTGATATTCCTTATACGCTCGCCGACCACCTGCTGCAGCATCCTGCGGCACACCCCCTGGTCTGACGCTGACACATTAGTAAACGCACTGCCTTCCGGACAGGTCTGTTAAGCCTGTCTGGATTGGCGCGAGCTCGCTCAGTGGTTGCTTTTCGTTCGTTCAGCAGAAATATTAACGATTTCATCTGTTTTTAGCAGGAATAAGCGCGGGATCTGATCTAATAATGTTAAAGGTCGTTTAGCGTCTCGCTTGCGAACCATAAATAAAATAATGCATTAAATCTGTCAGACGCTGAGTAGCACCCCTTTTTGCTCGCTTTGTTCACCAGGAAAAACACCATGATGATAAGAACCCCTGTTGGTATGGATAATGAACAAAGCGCGATTAACTTTTTTGTTGTGCGCCCTGAGTGGCGTTGCAGTGCACGCGGCCTTTGCCGCACCGTTACCTAAAGCCGAATTTAACTGGCGCGCCGCGCCCACCGAAGAGCAGATTGCCAGCTTAACGCTGCGCGACGCCATTCTTCGGGCCTTCGCCCGCAATCCGAAAATCTCGGAAGCGGCGGCACAGATCCACATCGGTGAGGGGGATCTTGATGCCGCCCGCAGCGCCTGGTATCCGCAGATTTCACTGCAGGGCGCGGCGGGACGCTCTCATCAGACCGACTCCGCCGGGAGCCTGAACAATAACGGCTCCGGTGGCATCACGCTCAGCCAGCTGCTCTACGACTTTGGCCGCACCGGCAGCGCCATCGATGAGCAGCACGCGCTGTCGGATGCTTATCGTTACAGCCTGTTCGACTCGATGACCACTGTGGCGGAAGATACGCTGCAGGCCTACCTCGAAGTCAAACGTTACCAGGCGCTGGCAGAAACGGCGCATACCAATATTGCCTCACTGAAGCGCGTTCGGGATATCGCGAAGCTGCGCGCCGATGCCGGCCTCAATTCCCAGTCCGACGTGCTGCAGGCGGAAACACGCATCGCCGCGATGCAGGCCACGCTGGAGCAATATCGCGCCCAGCATCGTTCCGCCACCGCGCAACTGACCGTGCTGACCGGCGTGGTCCCCGCTACGCTGCCTGAACTGCCACAGGCGCTGCTTAAGCAGCAGATCACCCTCGACAAAATCGCCTATGAAAGCAGCGCGGCGGTGCGCAGTGCGCAGTCGAAGCAGGAAGCCGCTCGTGAACGGGTGCGCCAGGCAGAGTCCGGTCACTGGCCGACGATTAAAGTGCAGGCGGGCCGGACCCGCTATGAAAACGATCGTCAATCTTACTGGGATGATGAAGTGCAGCTGCAGGTGGAAGCGCCGCTTTATCAGGGCGGCCTGGTGAATGCGAAAACCCAGTCAGCGGAGGGCGATCGTGAAGCGGCGCAGGCCGCTATTCAGCAGGCCAAGCTCGCCATCAATCAAAACGCCTCTACCGCCTATGCCGACATGATTGGCGCGCAGCAGCGGCAGGCTGCCGGGGAAGTGCAGCTGGCCAGCGCCGACCATACCCGTAATGTCTACGCCGATGAATATCGCCTGAGTAAGCGCAGCCTGAACGATCTGCTTAGCGTGGAACAGGATGTGTTTCAGGCTGACAGCTCACGTATCACCGCGCTTTACGATGGCTGGGACGCCACCGTGCGTTATGCCGCCGCGGTAGACAATCTGCTCGATATCATGGGTATCGATCGCCAGCAAAGCAGCGGCGATCTCCTTCCTTCGCTGCAATAGCGATAAGGCATTAATAATGAGTACATCAACCCTGAATACCGATAACTGGATTGCCGCCATGCTGCGCGTAGCCGCGCGATTCGGTAAACCTGCCGATGGCAAAACCCTGCGTCAGCAGATGCGCTGGTTTGAACATCTGCCGGTGTCACAGCAGCTGGAACGACTCTCCGGCCTGCTGGGACTGCATCTGACCATGGTGCCGCAGAACAAACTGCGCTGGCGTCAGGAGATCACCCCGGTGGTGCTGGTGCTGGAGAATGCCAGCGTGGCGGTGCTGGAGAGCATCGATTCCGACAACAGCGCGCGCTACTGGCTCAGTGAAGGCGGCGATGTGGTGCGTGAAAGCGCTTTATCAGAACTGCTGGCACGCGCCCAGGGCGATGTCGGCGTGATTGGCGTAGCGGCGCGTGGCCGTGATGCGCGCATCGACGAATTCGTTCAGCCTTATGAGCCACACTGGTTCTGGAAAAATTTTCGCGGTATGGGCCGCCGTATCACGGAAATTTCGCTGGCCTCGGTGATCAGTAATGTGCTGGCACTGGCCGGTATTCTCTTTTCGATGCAGGTCTACGATCGGGTCATCCCGGCCCAGTCGCAGTCCACGCTGTGGGTACTGTTTGTCGGCGTGCTGATCGCTGCGGCCATTGAGTATCTGATCCGGCTGATGCGGACCCAGGTGTCAGACTTAATGGGCAAACGCATCGACCTGAAAGTCTCGGCCATGCTGTTTGCCCGGGCGATGAGCATACGTAATGAGGCGCGTCCGAAGTCGACCGGTTCGTTTATCTCGCAGCTGCGTGAGATCGACCAGGTGCGTGAGCTGCTCACCTCGACCACGGTAGGCGCAGCGGCCGATCTGCCGTTTGTTATCCTGTTCCTGTTTATCATGTCGTTTGTTGGCGGCTGGCTGGTGCTGATTCCGCTGGCAGCGATCCCGCTGATCGTCATTCCCGGTCTGCTGGTGCAGATCCCGATGGCGCGGCTGGCCAAAGAGGGGCTGCGCGAGGGCGCGCTGCGCAATGCGGTGCTGGTAGAGACCATTGAAGGGATTGAGGATATCAAGGCGCTGCAGGCGGAACCCTATTTTCAGCGTCAGTGGGAGCAGACGCACGAAGTCAGCGCCTCAATCAGTAACCAGCAGCGGTTGTGGGGCGCGCGTCTCACCGGCTGGGCCTCGACTGTGCAGCAGCTCACCTATGCGGGCATGCTGGTATTTGGTGTCTATCTGGTGCTCGATTCGCAAATCACTACCGGTACGCTGGTTGCCTGCAGCCTGCTCTCATCACGCACCATCGCCCCGCTGATGCAGCTGACCATGGTCTTCTCGCGCTGGCAGCACGCCAAAATGGCGATGAAAGGGCTGGATGAGTTGCTGAAAAAGCCGCTTGATCAGCCTGAAGCGACCACGCTGGCACACTGCCCGACGCTCACCGGCCAGTACGATCTGCGCAATGTGCACTACAGCTATGACGAAGAGAATGAAAAGAATGTGCTCAACGTTCAGCAACTACAGATTAAGCCCGGCGAGAAGATTGCCATTCTGGGCAAAGTCGGAGCAGGGAAATCGACGCTGCTGAAGATCCTCGCCGGTCAGGCGCTGGCGACGCAGGGCAAAGTGATTGTCGATGGCGTCGATATTGAGCGTATCGATCCCACCGATTTACGTCGTCAGCTCGGCTGGCTCTCGCACGACTCCCGCCTCTTTTTTGGCACGCTGCGGCAGAATCTGATGCTGGGCAATCCCCATGCCAGCGAACAGGAGATGCTGCAGGCGCTGCGCATCAGTGGCGCGCTGTCGCTGGTCCAGCAGGATGCCGCCAGCCTGGACCGCATTATCAATGAAGGCGGGCGCGGACTTTCGGGCGGCCAGCGTCAGATGGTGATGCTGAGCCGGTTGATCCTGCGTCAGCCGCAGGTGGTATTGCTGGATGAACCCACCGCGGCGATGGATGAACAGCTGGAGGAGCATGTGATCCGTCAGCTGCAGGGCTGGATCAGCGGCCGGACGCTGGTGCTGGTGACGCACCGTCCGGCGCTGCTGAAGATGGTCGATCGTATAGTGGTGATGGATAACGGCCGGATTGTGGCCGATGGCCCGCGCGACGAGATCCTGCGCCGTGCGACGACACCCGCGTCGGCACCGTCGCCAGGTAAAGGAGACACCGCATGAGTCTGGTTATTGTTGATAAAGATCTTGCCCGTCATGAGCGCCGGACATCGGCGATTATCTGGCTCTGCACCGCCGCGCTGGCGATTTTTCTCATCTGGGCGCACTTTGCCATTCTGGATGAGGTCACGGTCGGCACCGGTAAAGTCACCCCTTCCAGCCGCGCGCAGGTGATTGACAGCCTGGATGGCGGCATCGTCAAACAGCTTAACGTGCATGAGGGCGACATTGTCGAAAAAGGGCAGGTGCTGGCGACCCTCGATCCGACACGCTTCCAGTCGAACTTCGGCGAGGCGCAGGCCAAAGTGCGCACCCTGCGCGCCTCGTCCGAGCGGCTGGAGGCGGAGCTGTCGGGCACGCCGCTGACATTCAGCGCCGAAACGCTGAAGGAGCCGAACCTGGTGACGCGTGAACGGCAGCTCTACGAGTCGCGACGCCGTAATCTCACCGAAACCATCAGTAATCTGCAGCAGTCGCTGCGACTGGTGCAGGATGAACTGCGCCTGACGGAACCGCTGGTTGCCAAAGGCGCAGCAGGGCAGGTCGAGGTGATTCGACTGCGTCGTCAGGTCAGCGATCTGCGCGGCAAAATCGATGAGGCGCGCAATGACTATCTGGTGCGCGCCCACGAAGAGCAGGTGAAAAATAATGCCGAACTGGATGCGCAATTGCAGGTTGCTGCAGGCAAAGAGGATCAGCTGACGCGTGCCACGCTCTATTCACCGGTGCGCGGCATTGTTAAAGATATTCAGGTCACCACGGTCGGTGGGGTACTGGAGCCTGGCGGTAAACTGATGGAAATCGTCCCGCTGGAGGATCAACTGCTGATTGAGACGCGCATCAATCCACGCGATATCGCTTATATCCGGCCCGGTCTGGCGGCTACCGTCAAAGTGACCGCCTATGACTCCTCCATCTATGGCGATCTGCACGGCGAAGTTGAAACGGTGTCGCCAGATACCCTGCAGGATGAGGTAAAACGTGATCAATATTACTATCGTGTTTATGTTCGTACCCAGAAAGCCGAGCTGACTAACCGTGCCGGACGTAAATTCCCGATCGTGCCCGGTATGGTGGCCAATGTAGAGATTAAAACCGGTCAGAAATCGGTTATGGATTATCTGATTAAGCCCCTGAATAAAGTCAAAGAATCGATGCGCGAGCGCTGAAAATCCGCACCAGCTAAAATATCCGCCTGCTTAATTACGGTGATAAATTAACATGGCGGATATTTGGGCAGTCAGGGCGCAAAGCGTGCGTATTTTAACAATATGTGCGGAAACAGGCCGTAGTTAATTTAACCCGGTTAAGAAAGTTTACGAAGATATAACGGAACGGTAAATAGCAGGCAAAAAAATGCCGGACAACTTGTCCGGCGGGAAATAATAAGTTGTACATCTCATTCGGGGAGAATGAAGGTAATAATGGAATAAATGATGATAGCGGGGTCTATTCTATTACCAGATGCCGTATAAGTTTTATCATTCAGTGCTTCGGAATACTCTGATGTAACCTGTTGATAACATAGCTCTCTGAATCGGTTTATCGATTTGTGCGCCATTTTTTATCGATCCGTGCTGGTTATTAGTTCCCCGTTATTTACATTATGAAATAACTGTTTCGACGTATGAAACACTTTTGGAAATTTAGTAGCATTTTCCTGGTGGATTATTGCCCGTTATAAAACAACAATGGCCTGCCGGCTGAATTTTTAATCATTCAGTTAGCAGTGGCAAATAATAAAGGCACATAACAGAGGGTAATAAAATGAAACGTCGCGTTCTCTCCCTGATGATCCCTGCGTTGCTGGTTGCAGCAGGATCAGCAAACGCAGCTGAAATCTATAACAAAGACGGCAACAAATTAGATCTCTTTGGTAAAGTTGACGGTCTGCACTACTTCTCTGATAACGATGGTTCTGATGGCGATCAGTCTTACGTTCGCTTCGGCTTCAAAGGCGAAACCGAAATCAGCAATGAGCTGACCGGTTACGGCCAGTGGGAATACCAGGCGGCGCTGAACAACGCCGAGTCTGAAGGTACGGCTGACAGCTACACCCGTGTTGGTTTTGCCGGTGTGAAATTTGGTGATGCAGGTTCGTTCGACTACGGTCGTAACTACGGTGTAGCTTACGACATCGGCGCCTGGACCGACGTGCTGCCAGAGTTCGGCGGCGACACCTACGGCGCAGATAACTTTATGTATCAGCGCGGTAACGGCATGGCGACCTACCGTAACAATAACTTCTTCGGTCTGGTGGATGGCTGGAACTTTGCAGTCCAGTATCAGGGCAAGAATGGCAACAGCACCGAGTCTCCGAATGGCCGTGACGTACTGGGTCAGAACGGCGACGGCTGGGGTCTGAGCACCACTTATGATCTGGGTTCAGGTTTCGGCATTGGTGCGTCTGCCTTCCAGTCTGATCGTACCAACGACCAGAATGGCGCAGCGCAGGGTATTCTGGGGCGTGGTGATAAAGCGGAAGCTTACACCGGCGGTCTGAAATATGACGCGAACAACATCTATCTGGCGGCTATGTATTCACGCGCCTATAACGCTACTCGCTTCGGCAGCAGCGACTCTGCAGCTTATGGCTATGCGGATAAAGCGGACAACTGGGAACTGGTTGCGCAGTATCAGTTCGACTTTGGCCTGCGTCCATCCCTGGCGTACGTCACCTCACGCGGCACCGATGTTCAGAACTGGGGTAAACAGAATCTGAAAAAATATATCGACGTTGGCGCGACCTACTACTTCAACAAAAACATGTCCACCTATGTTGATTACCAGATCAACCTGCTGGACGACAACGCTTTCACCGACGCAGCCGGTATCAATACCGACGACGTGGTGGCACTGGGTCTGGTTTACCAGTTCTGAGTTGTACGGGAGCGCAGTTACCGCTGCGCTCCTGCGTCACCTTTCGGGCTGAGCGCTTCAGCCTTTCGCCACTTGGTGGCTTCCGGCGCGGTTGTCACTGACGACACCACGCTGCCGAATCGCGCGCCTTCAAATGCCACGCCTGCCAGGGTGAAGGCTGAAAAGCTCAGCCAGTGATGCCATGCTGACTGCCACTTCTGTGAATTTTTCATTCTGCACCTCTCAGAGATAAACACTGTTTCAACAGTGCAGAATTCATGCCAGCTTTACCGCTCTCACAGCCACAGACCTCGCGCGCACTTTGGTACACTTGCCGCGCGCGTCAGGGCGATCTTGCCCCAATGAGGTGCAGTTAAGCCTGTTATTGGCGCGGGCGTGAGGGTGTCATGTGACGATGACGACGCTGATGCAAGACTTTATAGCTACTGAAGATAAACAGCCCCAGGGCAATGACGAGAATCAGATAGATCATCTGCCGCTCCTTACTTTGATTAACGTTAGTCGCCTGATAAAAGGCGGATACAGGGTAGATGACCGGTGAATACTGATAGGTTTCAGAGAAATATTCAACTCTCTTTAAGCGTCTTTACCCGAAGTTTATGCTTTGTAGCAGAGCTGAATAAAGTGTTACAAGTGAGGAAAGATGCGTTCTCAGATTAATCTGCTGTTTATAGCGATGTTAACGTTGATGTTAACGGCCTGTGATAAGCCAGCGACCACATCCGCGCTGGTGCTGGAAGGAAAAACCATGGGAACCGTCTGGCGTGTGAGCCTGGCCGGTGTGGCGAGTGAGCGCAGAGCGGAACTGCAACAGCGGATTCAGCAGCAGCTGGATGCGGACGATGCGGAACTCTCTACCTGGAAGCCCGACTCCGCCTTGTCGCGCTTCAACCAAAGCCGTGACCTGTCACCGCAGCCGGTGAGTGAAAACATGGCGGATATTGTCACGACCTCACTGCGGATTGGCCGTAAAACTGGCGGGGCGATGGATATTACCGTCGGGCCACTGGTCAACTTATGGGGCTTTGGCCCGATGAAACAGCCCGGCCATACGCCGGATGCGGCACAAATCGCCGTCGCCCGGGCGCAGACCGGATTGCAGCATCTGCGGGTGGTGCAGGGCGCAGATGGACAGTGGCTGCAGAAAGATCTGCCAGGTCTCTATGTCGATCTCTCGACGGTGGGCGAGGGCTTTGCCACCGATCATCTGGCGCGACTGATGGAGCAGCTCGGCATCAATAACTATCTGGTGTCTGTGGGCGGCGCCGTTCTGAGCCGCGGCCTTAATGCGCAGCAGCAGCCGTGGCGGGTGGCGATTCAGAAACCGACCGATCGTGAGAATGCGGTTCAGGCGCGCGTTAATCTGCAGGGACACGGCATCAGTACCTCCGGCAGCTATCGCAACTATTATGAACTGGACGGCAAGCGCATTTCTCATGTGATCGATCCCGTTACCGGACGGCCAATTGAGCATAAACTGGTTTCCGCCACGGTGATCGCCACCACGGCGCTGGAAGCCGATGGCTGGGATACCGGACTGATGGTACTTGGCACGGAAAAAGCCCAGGCGCTGGCGATCGAACAGCATCTGGCGGTCTATCTGATCAGCAAGCAGGGCGATAAATTTGTCAGCTGGATGTCGCCGCAGTTCGCTGCTTTCCTGATCCCCGCTGAATCCGGAGAACCCTGATGTTAGATCTGTTTAGTGAAGAACAACCCTGGCAGGAGACGCTGGCTGAGGGCGCGGTGATCCTGCGGCGTCGCGCACGTGAGGATGCAGAGGCGCTTTATCAGCAAATAATGGCAATTGCGGAGCAGAATCCGTTTGCCCATCGCATTACGCCCGGTGGCCATCGCATGTCGGTGGCGATGACCAACTGTGGCGATTTCGGCTGGTCGGTGGATTCACGCGGCTACCAGTATCAGCAGCAGGACAACCTGAACGGGCGTAAATGGCCGGCTATGCCGCCGCTGTTTCGTACTCTGGCGCAGCAGGCGGCGTCTCAGGCGGGGTTCCCTGGCTTTAATCCGGATGCCTGCCTGCTTAATCGCTATGAGCCGGGCGCGAAGCTGACGCTGCATCAGGATAAAGATGAGAAAGATCTGCGTCAGCCTATCGTTTCGGTGTCGCTGGGTTTACCGGCGGTCTTTCAGTTTGGCGGCTTCGAGCGGGGTGACAGTACCCAGCGTGTGCTGCTGGAACATGGTGATATTGTGGTGTGGGGCGGGCCGTCGCGCCTGCGCTACCACGGCATCCTGCCACTAAAGCCAGGCGTTCATCCGCTGGTGGGTGCCTGGCGTTTTAACCTGACGTTTCGACGCGCTTTCTGACCCACCACGCCGGTTACGGCGTGGTACGAATAACTATTGCTATCATTTTGCATCCCATTACACTGCAGGCTGTTTTTTGACTGCTGGATTGCCTGCATGACGTTGCTAAGCGTTGTTTTTCGCCAGTTCCGCTGGCCTTTTATCGGGGTGATTGCGCTCACGTTGTTAAGCGCCGTGCTGGGTATCGGCATGATCGCCTTTATCAATCGCGAAATGATTGTCGCCATTAACACCTCATTTGCGGTACTGCCGCAGTTTCTGTTGCAGCTGGTGGTGCTGATGGCGGTGACGCTGGCCTCGCAACTGGCGCTGACCATGCTTGGCCATCAGTTTGTCTGGCGACTGCGCGGCGAATTTATCAAGCGTATCCTCGATACCCGCATTGAACGCATCGAGCAACTCGGCAGTGCGCAGCTGCTGGCGGGCCTGACCAGCGACGTGCGGGCCATTACTCTGGCCTTTGTGCGCCTGCCGGAGCTCTTTCAGGGTGTGATTATTACGCTTGGCTCGGCGATCTATCTTGCGTGGCTGTCGCCTAAAATGCTGCTGGTAACCAGTGTCTGGCTGGGTGTCACGCTGGTTGGCGGCTGGCTGCTGGTCTCGCGGGTTTACCAGCACATGGCAAAGCTGCGGGAAATCGAAGATAACCTCTATCGTGATTATCAGACGGTGATTGAAGGGCGCAAAGAGCTACAGCTTAACCGCTCACGCGCTCAGCAGGTTTACGACACGGTTTATCAGGAAGATGCCCGCGCCTGGCGACACCACATTGTCCGCGCCGACACTTATCACCTCAGTGCGGTCAACTGGTCAAATATCATGACGTTAGGCGCTATCGGCATGGTCTTTTTTATGGCCAACAGCCTGGGCTGGGCCAATACCGCCGTCGCCGCTACCTTTTCCCTGACGCTGCTGTTTTTACGCACGCCGCTGCTCTCCGCGGTGGGCGCGTTACCGACGTTGCTCAGTGCCCAGGTCGCATTCCGTAAGCTCAATGCCTTTGACCTCGCTCCTTATCAGTCAGGATTCCACTCCGCCTCCACGTCCTCAGACTGGCAAACGCTGGAGTTGCGCGACGTCTCTTTTCACTATGGTGATAACGGCTTCCAGGTCGGGCCGGTTAACCTGACGCTGCGCCGGGGCGAACTGGTCTTTCTGATTGGCGGCAACGGCAGCGGGAAATCGACGCTGGCGATGCTGCTGACCGGTCTTTATCAGCCTCAGTCCGGCACGCTGCTGCTGGATGGCAAGCCGATAACGGCGGATGAGCTTGATGTGTGGCGCAGTCAGTTCTCGGCGGTCTTTACCGACTTACACCTGTTTGACCGGTTAATGGGACGGGAAGGGGTTGCAGCCAACCCGGCGCTGGTTCAGCTCTGGCTGGAGAGACTGAAGATGCAGGATAAGCTGAAGATTGAAGGCAACAAAGTGCTGAATCTGCAGCTTTCTAAAGGACAGAGTAAGCGACTGGCACTGCTGCTGGCGGTGGCAGAAGAGCGCGATGTGCTGCTACTGGATGAGTGGGCGGCGGATCAGGATCCCCATTTTCGCCGTATCTTCTATCGCGAGCTGCTGCCGTGGCTACAGCAGGCGGGTAAAACGGTGTTTGCTATCAGCCATGACGATCACTACTTCATTCATGCCGATCGGCTGCTGGAGATGCGTGAAGGCAAGTTGACGGAGCTGACCGGTAATGAGCGCGATCTTGCCACGCTCGACTCGGTAAAACGCACCGACACCGGGCTTTAACGGCAGCTGGCAAAGCTTAGCAAAAAAGCGTAGTGGCATGCTTCGCCTAAACCAGGCTACGTTAGCGATCAGCAGAAACTCCGGTTTCTGCCATTCTGAACCTTTTCTTTCGTCTGTGTTACCCCCGGCTAAACCGCAAAGTTTTAACGCGTATTGTTTAGCCGGTTTTTTTAAAGCCGATGTGTGATTAGCGTGATTACCTGAGTATCCCGCCACACAAAGCTTGCCTCCAGTAACGTTCCCATCGCAAAACACCCGCTGAAGTGCTGAGTCAGTCGCAACGTCGCCCGCTGCTGCGCGAAATCTACCGACACCAGTTCCGCATCCGGAAAGTCCATCGGCTGAAGCAGTTGCGGCCAGATGGCTTTATAAACGCTCTCTTTGAGGGAGAAGAGCAGGGTAGCGGCAGCGCGAAAAGAGACGGGCAGCGTCCGTAACAGGTGCTGTTCCTGCTCGTTCATCAGCAACTCAGCCGTTTCATGCGCCGTCGTCTCCGACATGAACTGCTCGACATCCACCCCAACAGCGCAGGGCTGACGGGTTGCCGCTACCACAACGATGCCTGCACTGTGCGACAGTGACGCCTGAATGCCAGCGGGCCAGCAGGGGGATCGATCAGCTGCATTGGTCAGAATGAAATCAGCAATACCCAGTTCTGCCATCACTGACCGGACCAGCAGACGGCTGGCGAGGTATTCAGCACGCCGTTTACTGACAGCCTGCTGCAGTCGGGCGGGCAGCGGAATATCCCATTCGACAGCCAGCCCGTCATGATACTTTTGCGGATCGAAGTGACTCACCGCCAGCAAAGGATCGCTGCGGTTAAGGTGCCGGGAAAGGATAAAGCCGCCTGCAACAGGCGGCAGCGGCAGGTCGGGATAGCGCATGCGGGACCATCATCAAAACCAAAAAGGCATTAAATCAGGCGCGATGGATCAGGGCAAGCAGCCCGCCGGAATCAGTCGTTGGGAGGAATGGCAAAACTCTTCAGAGAAACAACGAAATGGTGGTGACCCCTGCTGATGCGTGCACCTCGGTCGCACCAGTGGCTTGCCAGACGAAAGAAATCGTCGCTGCCAATGTCATACGCCAGTTCCACTTTGCTAATGCCTGAATGCAGCAATGCTTCTGCATCTTTCAGGCTTTTCGCTTTGATCGCCATAAAAATTATCCGTCAATTTCTGGGGATTTCAGGGTAGGCATTTTCTGTGACATTTTTGTTTCAGTTTGATGAATAAGCGCAGCCGGTAGCCGATTTTGTGAAGCAGATCAGATTATAATGCAACTGTTAACCTGCTGATTGTAAGAGGAATGTTAACTGCCACACGGGACTATTCTGAATGTTAAACGGAGAGATAAGCTGAGATAGAAAGGCCGCGTCAGACGCGGCCCCGTGGGTTACTTCTGGTCTGGCGGGGAAGGTTGCTTATCGCCTGACTCGGGTGCTTCTGTTGGATCGTCTTTTTCAATATATGTCATGAACTCTCCTCTTGTTACCCACACGCAGTTAAGTATAGAACGAATTGTGGAAGGTGCGAGGTAAGTTAAGGTTTGATGACAGAAACGAAAAAAGCAGCCTTTAGGGCTGCTTTTCAGGGAATTTGGTCGGCACGAGAGGATTTGAACCTCCGACCCCGGACACCCCATGACCGTGCGCTACCAGGCTGCGCTACGTGCCGAACACTGGAGGATTAGTCTACTGGTTATCACCATTAATGCAAGATACCTGCCGGCTATTTGCCTGATTATTAATCAGTTAGCGATAAACCGCTTCTCTTCAGTTAATACCTGCAACAGCAGCGCCAGTTCTGGCTTGTGATCTTTCAGGGCGTTGCCCTGCGCATCATAAGCGCGATAGCTGCCGTTATTGTTGAGTACCAGCGTCACCTGCGGCGTGGTAATCACCAGCTTATTCTCTTCGCTGCTGACGACCCAGTCATGGCGACGGCGCGCAGCAAACAGATCTTCACCCTGAGAGTAGTTCACCGGATTGGTCCGCACATGCAGCAGTCGCTGCATGAGCGTCGACATCACATCCTGATGATCAGAAAGGCGATCAACGGTCTGTGCGGGCGTATCTGGCCAGTGAATCACTAATGGCACCTGCAGCGTCTGGCGGTTTCCAGCGCTGTCAGGATTGCCATCCAGTGCCAATCCACGCTGCGCCGTAATCACCACCACCGTGTTCTTCAGTAAATCACGCGCCTGCAGGCTGCTGAGCACCGCGTGGATCTGCTCATCAACGGCAGGAGCCTGGCGCAGATAGCTGCGCTGACGCGCTTTTGCACTGTCGCCGGTGACGTCCGGGCCGTTCAGGGCAATCCATGAGAACCACGGCGCCTGTGAACCGTTCTGTTTCTCCAGCCAGTTCTGCCATTGCGCCACAGTACTGGCGTTGGGCTGGCTGGTCGTTGCAGGCAGTGAATAATCAGTCAGCAACGCCTGCCGGTAGAGCGGCGGATTAAAGCCTTCCGAGGAGAAGAGGCCAAACTGGTAACCCTGGGTGCTAAGCGCGCCCAGCAGCGCCGACGGCGTTCGGGATGCCAGAATACCGTTCATGTAGCTGGATGAGATCCCATAGAACAGGCCAAACAACCCTTTCTCTGGCGTATCACCCGCGCTGTAGTGCTGGGTAAAACGCACGTTCTCGCTGGCGAACTGATTAAGCTCCGGCAGCGCTTTGGCCAGCGTGGCGTTGTTCAGACCATCGACCGTCAGCACCAGCAGGTTGTTGCGTGTGCCGGCATCACGGAAAGTAATCTCGCTCAGCGGATATTCCACCGCCACTGCTTCCGGGTCGCCCTGCTGAATCAGCCGACGCTGATACTCCTGCGCATCCAGCAGACCATGACGCTCAAGGAAGCGGCGGGCGGTCATCGGGTAGGAGAGCGGCAGGTTGGCACGCTGCATCGTAATCGGACGATAGAAATTCGCATCGGCCCAGATATACATCAGGTGGCTGGCAAAGAAGGCGCTGATAAACAGGGCGGCGACAGGCTTACCAAACGAACGGCGATTCAGGCTGCGAAGCTTCTGCCAGCTCCAGGTCGCAAACAGCATCTCAACCAGGAAAATCAGCGGCACGCTGATAAACATCAGCTGCCAGTCGCGCGCCATCTCGCTCTGATCAGGGTTAATGACCAGCTCCCACACCACCGGATTCAGGTGCAGGTGGAAGCGGCTGAACACTGCACTGTCGACCATCACCAGCGTCAGCCCGGCGGTAGCGACCACCGCGGACAACACCCGCATCAGCCGTTGCGACATCACCACAAAGGTCAGCGGGAAGATAATCAGCAGATAGGCGGCAAAAACAACAAAACTGAAGTGGCCAACCCAGCTGGTATAGGCGTAGATGCGCCCCGCCAGCGAAGAAGGCCAGTCGGCGACCAACAGGTAGCGACTGCCTAAAATCAGCGCGAATAAGATGTTAAACAGAGCAAACCAGTGACCCCAACTGATCATCTGGGAAACTTTTTCGCGGTAGCGCTGCCGGTTGGTTACCATATTATGAAGTCAAATCAGCCAATTAATGGGCGTTATCGTCACGCACAGACGCCTGAAGGGCATCGGCGAAAGATCGTGCCAGTGAACGACGTTGCGCCGGAGCAACATCGCTGTTAATTAAGTTGGTCACCATATTTCCCAGAACCATCAGGGAGAGATCGGTGGGGGCTTTGTCCTTGTGCAGGATTTGGGCCATTTCCGCGAGGAGTTGTTCCACGCGTTCGTCACTGTAACGGGATGATTGTGCCATATCGTCGTCTAAGCTCATTTCAAAAGGCGATATATTACCGGAACAGCGCACTTTTTACCGCAATTTTATCGAAAGCCGCGCGTTCGCTATACGCATGGAGTTGAAAGCCGATGCTGGCGGTGTTTGAATACGCGCCTGTGCTAAAAGGAGAGTCTACCATGAGTCTGGATATCGACCAGATTGCCCTGCATCAGTTAATTAAACGCGATGAAAACCAGCTTGAACTGGCGCTGCGCGATTCGCTGCTGCCTGCCACCAACACGGTCAACGCGATGGTGGAGGAGTTACACCGGGTTTATAGCGCAAAAAGCAAAGCCTATGGCCTGTTCAATGCAGAGAGTGAACTGGCAGAAGCGCTGCGTAATTGTCGTAAGGGCAACGATGATTTTCTCGCTTTTAGCCGTGCCGCGACCGGTCGTCTGCGCGATGAGCTTGCAAAATACCCCTTCGCTGAAGGCGGCGTGGTGTTGTTTATTCACTACCGCTATCTGGCGGTGGAATACCTGCTGATTGCGGTGCTGAACAGCCAGTCCAGCATGCGCGTCAACGAGCAGATGGATATCAGCAGCACCCACTATCTTGACATCAATCATGCCGACATCGTGGCACGCATCGATTTAACCGAGTGGGAAACTAACCCGGAATCGACCCGTTATCTGACCTTCCTGCGTGGCCGCGTCGGACGTAAAGTGGCTGACTTCTTTATGGACTTCCTGGGTGCCGAAGTGGGATTAGACACCAAGGCGCAGAACCGCGGTCTGTTGCAGGCGGTAGATGACTACTGCAACGAATCGGAACTGGATAAGCAGGAGCGGCAGAACTATCGCCAGCAGGTCTACAGCTACTGCAACGAGCAGTTGCAGGCGGGCGAGGAGATTGCGCTGGAAGAGTTATCGAGCGAACTGCCACCGCTGGGTGAAAAAACGTTCCAGGCTTTTACCCAGGAGCAGGGGTATGAACTGGAAGAGAGCTTCCCGGCGGATCGCAGCACTCTGCGCCAGCTGACGAAGTTTGCCGGAAGCGGCGGGGGCCTGACCCTGAACTTCGATGCGATGTTGCTGGGCGAACGCATTTTCTGGGATCCGGCAACGGACACCCTGACGATTAAGGGCACACCACCCAATCTGCGCGATCAGCTGCAGCGCCGTACCAGCAGCAAATAAAAAAGCCGGGCTTAGCCCGGCTTTCATTCCCTGCACGCGGCGATCATTTCACCGGGCAGCGCCAAAAGAAAAGGGCCGGTTTCGCAACCGGCCCTTCTGCTTTCAACGAAGTTCGCGATTAAGCGCGAACGAAGTCGATGTGGAACAGTTTTGGCTTGAACGGGTGACGCTGAACAGCCTGAACTTTCACTTTAGTTTCTTTACCGTCAACTGACAGGGTCAGCACTTCGTCGTAGAAACCTGGCTTAGATTGCAGGTTCATTACGGAATCGTGATCCAGGTCGATGGCAACAGCCGCTTCAGAACCACCGTAGATGATGGCCGGGAAACGGTTTGCTGTACGCAGGCGGCGGCTCGCACCCTTACCCTGCTCTTTACGTTCTACTGCATTGATAGTGAGCATTAATATATCTCTTTATTTAATTCCTGCTACAGGCGACCCAGTAACAGGCTGGTTATTCAATACCGCTGATGCACATGCAAAAGCGGGCGGCAGTATAGCCGTTATGCTGGATGGTAGCAAACGATATACCCGCCAGCCGGGCTCGGCATCCGGTTAGCCGGACCCGATAGCGCTCATTAGCGCAGCTCATTGGCACGGCGATAGCGACCCTGATAATCGAACATTTTTTCGCGGATCTGCCAGAACTGACCTTTGGCCCGCGCCACCACAAAGTCGGGATGACGCAGCAGCGGCTGCAGCGCCAGCACGTCAGCGGCGCTTTGCCAGCCCAGCGGCACGCCGGGCGCGCGCTGATGCGGGCGCATAAAGAGCTGTTCAAACGCTTTGCGCTGGGCCGGTGTCTGCAGACGAAACCGTTCGCTGACGCTGGTGCCTTCCTCGTCATAATAGGTCGCCTTGAGCCATTCACCTTTGGCGTCACGGCCCTGTTCCAGCGTCATGCCGCCACAGCGCAGCACCAGCGCATCTTTAAGCTTCAGCGCCGCTTTGAGCATATCGTCAGGATCGACCAGAATTTTGTCGCACTGGTGACAACGCCGGGCGGCAATATCATTCTCTGCGCCACAGTCGGGGCAGCTTTTAAAGCGGAAGCGGAAGTCACACTGTTCGCGCTCGCCCTCATCATCTTCCAGCACGCCCTGACAGCGTCGGCCAAAATGTTCGATGACCATGCCATCTTCGGTCGCCTTGCCCCAGAAGGTGTTGGCGAACCCGCAGGCGGGACAAAAAACCTGTACCGGCTGATTGTCGCTGGCCCCTTTGGGCGCGCCGACCTCGGGCGTAAAGAGATCGTGCGGATTACCGGCATAATCGAGAATCAGACAGTCGGTTTTACCGGGCGAGAGCCGCAGGCCGCGTCCGACGATTTGCTGATAGAGGCTGACCGACTCGGTCGGGCGCAGAATCGCAATCAGATCAACGTGCGGAGCATCAAACCCGGTGGTCAGCACCGCCACGTTAACCAGGAATTTCAGCTGCTGCGCCTTAAAGGCCAGAATCAGATCATCGCGCTCTCTGGCAGGCGTTTCGGCTGACACCAGCGCGCTGTTAGCGGGCAGCAGCCGCAAAATTTCATGCGCATGCTCCACCGTTGAAGCAAAAATCATCACCCCCAGCCGATCTTCAGCGAACTCCACGATCTGACGGATAATATGGGGCGTCACGCGCTGCTGCTGTTTCAGTTCACGATTAAGATCGGCTTCGCTGAACAAGCCGCTGCTTTGTGCCGTCAGGCGGCTGAAGTCATACTGCACCACCGGCATATCCAGTCGCTCCGGCGGCACCAGAAACTGATGTTTGATCATGTAGCGCAGCGGCAGTTCATAGATACAGTCGCGAAACAGCGATTTTTCGTCGCCACGCACCATGCCGTGATAGTGGAACTGATAAATCCAGCCTTTACCCAGCCGGAAAGGCGTGGCGGTCAGGCCCAGTAAACGCAGTTGCGGATTATGCTGACGCAGATGATTAAAGATCTGCTGATACTGACTCTCTTTATCATCACCGATACGGTGGCACTCATCGACAATCACCAGTGAAAAGGCGCTGTCGAACTGGTCGAGGTTACGCGCCACTGACTGCACGCTGCCAAACACCACTTTGCGCTGACTCTCTTTACGCTGAAGTCCGGCGGCAAAGATATCCGCCTCCAGCCCGTAAGCCTGATATTTACTGTGGTTCTGCGCTACCAGCTCTTTGACGTGCGCCAGCACCAGCACCCGGCCACGCGCCAGCCGTGCCAGCTCGGCAATGACCAGGCTCTTTCCGGCACCGGTCGGCAGCACAATGACTGCAGGCTGATGATGACGACGGAAATGCGCCACGGTGGCATTCACCGCATCCTGTTGATAGGGGCGTAAGGTAAAAGACATGATGCTCACTTTTGCAAAACTGGGGGTAATTATGCCATGAAAGTGCGGTAAACGCGCTGTCAGGCTGGCGCGGATCACGTTATACTTCCCGCACATTTTCAACGGTTAACCAGGCCGTTTCAGATTCCCTCCGCAGTAACAGGCAAAACGAATTCATGCGACTCGACAAATTCATCTCTCAGCAACTGGAAATCAGCCGCGCCATCGCCCATCGCGAGATCCGTGGTCAGCGTGTCACCGTTAACGGGGAAATCGTACGCGATACCGCGTTTAAACTGCTGCCCGACCACGAAGTCGTCTATGACGGCAACGTACTGCAGATGCAGACCGGTCCACGCTACTTTATGCTGAACAAACCGCAGGGTTACGTCTGCTCAACCGACGATCCCGATCATCCCACCATCATCTATTTCATTGAAGAACCGATGTCATTCAAACTGCACGCGGCGGGGCGTCTTGATATCGACACCACCGGACTGGTGCTGCTGACAGATGATGGCCAGTGGTCACACCGTATTACCTCGCCACGTCATCACTGCGAGAAAACCTACCGTGTGACCCTGGAATCACCGGTCAGTGACGATACCGCCGCGCAGTTTACGGCGGGCGTGCAGCTGCACAATGAGAAGAGCCTGACTAAACCGGCTCAGCTGGAGGTGATCACCCCGACAGACGTCCGGCTGACACTGAGCGAAGGCCGTTATCATCAGGTAAAACGGATGTTTGCGGCAGTAGGCAATCGGGTCCTTGAGCTGCATCGCGAGCGCATCGGTGACATCGTACTGGACGCCGATCTGGAACCGGGCGAATATCGTGCGCTGACAGAAGAAGAGATCGCCAGCATCGGTCTGCCGAAAGAGCTGCAGACAAAATAACCGGACGGGCCCGGCGGCCCGCATTACGACCATAAGGGCAGGAGAGGGTGTGCGTAAGGAAAAGAATTCGCCAACAGGACTGGTGGTCATCCTCGGTCTGTTAGCCATGCTGATGCCGTTGTCGATCGACATGTATCTGCCCGCCATGCCGCAGATTGCACGTGAGTTCGGCGTTTCAGCCGGTAGCGTGCAGATGTCGCTCAACCTCTACATTCTTGGCTTCGCGATTGGGCAGCTGATCTATGGGCCGCTGGCAGACAGCTATGGGCGTAAGCCGGTGATTGCGCTCGGGACCCTGATCTTTGCCTGCGCTGCCGCGGCCTGTGCGCTGTCGCAAACCATCGATCAGCTGATTACGATGCGCTTTCTGCATGGACTGTCGGCTGCCGCAGCCAGTGTGGTGATCAATGCGTTAATGCGTGACAGTTACTCGAAAGAGGACTTCTCCCGCATGATGTCCTTTGTGATGCTGATTACCACCATTGCGCCGTTGCTGGCGCCGATCATCGGCGGCTGGCTGCTGGTGCTCTGGAGCTGGCACGCCATCTTCTGGGCGCTCGCGGGCGCGGCGTTAGTGACGACCGTGCTGGTGACCACGCAGATCCGTGAAACCCTGAAGCCGGAGCAGCGACAGCGGTTTCATCTGCGTACTACGCTGGGCAATTTCGTAACGCTGTTTCGCCACAAGCGCGCGTTCAGTTACATGCTGTCGAGCGGTTTCTCCTTTGCCGGGCTGTTTACCTTTCTCAATGCCGGTCCCTTTGTTTACATTGAACTGAATCACGTTTCACCGCAAAACTTTGGCTACTACTTTGGCCTCAATGTGGTGTTTCTGTTTGTCCTGACGCTGATTAACAGCCGCGCCGTGCGCCGCTTTGGCCCGGTGGCGATGTTCCGGATGGGACTGCTGATACAATTCTGTATGGGGATCTGGCTGCTGCTGGTCAGCGCCTTCAGCCTCGGCTTTTTGCCGCTGGTGATGGGGATCGCGATGTTTATCGGTTGCGTGTCGATGGTCTCATCGAATGCGATGGCGGTGATTCTGGATGAGTTTCCGCATATGGCGGGTACGGCATCGTCCCTGGCGGGCACCCTGCGTTTTGGCGTCGGGGCATTTGTCGGCGCGCTGCTGTCGCTGGTGAGTTTCAACAGCGCCTGGCCAATGGTCGGCACGATTGCACTGTGCGCGACAATCTCTCTGCTGCTCTTTTTCTACGCTTCACGTCCCCGCACTGCGTCCCGGTAATCGGGCGCAGTGGTTTCCCTCTGCAATGACCTGCCGACTTGCACGCCTCCTGACTTTGTTTCGATATTGTGAAAATATTTAGTTAAAAAAGTAATCACAATGCAGCTAAAATGATTGTTAACGGCGTGTGAACGCGGTACATATAGGCTGAAGTGCGATGTGAGTCGCAAAAAATGCGCTTCTGCAATCCACACGGACGGGCCATTAAACCCTGTCCGGACTCAGCGGTTATCAGGCCGCTTCCAGCTGGGCTGCTTTGTGTTGCGACATAAACTCATCCGGGGAGAGTAAACTATGCTGCAACTTTCGATTGTGCATCGTCTGCCACAGCATTTTCGCTGGGCCAGCGATCACCACAGTGCTATCGAATCCGATGACACCACGCTGGACGAGCAGGATTTCGTTGCGCTGCGCTTGATCAGCCATGATGGCATTCCGGCGTGGGAGATCCTTCAGCAGCTAAAAGAGGTTCTGGCGGATATTCAGGTCGATTGTAAAGTGGCCGAGTGCGAAGGACAGCCCTGCCTGTTCATTCAGCGTCGTGACGAAAGCGCCACCAACTGCTGCCTGAAAAATCAGGGCGTAGCGATTGCCGAAACCTTTATCGCAGGTTGAGTTGCGCCGACTGCAGCAGCTCGCGGGTATACCCGGCCGCGGGTGAAGCAAACAACCTTTCACACTCTCCCTGTTCCACCACTTCTCCCTGACGCAGCACAATAAGCTGGTGACACAGGGCGCGTACCACATCCAGATCGTGACTGATAAACAGATAGCTGAGCTGCCGCTGCTGCTGTAAGCGGCGTAACAGCGTCAGAATCTGCTTCTGCACCGTGCGATCCAGCGATGAGGTCGGTTCATCCAGCACCAGCAACTCCGGCTCCAGAATCAGTGCACGCGCAATGGCAATACGCTGTCGCTGACCGCCCGAAAATTCGGCCGGATAACGATGGCGACTTTCCGCTTCAAGCCCCACCTCCGCCATTACCTCGATGACCCGCTGCTCCTGTTGCGCACGGCTAAGTTCGGGCTGATGTACCGCAAGCCCTTCCGCAATGATCTGCTGCACTGTCATACGCGGATTCAGTGAAGAGTTAGGATCCTGAAACACCACCTGAATGCGCTGACGCAGCGGCAATAACTGACGACGTGACAGCTGATGCAGCGGCTGGCCGTCAAACCAGACTTCGCCGCGCGAGGCAATCAGCCGCAGCAGTGCCAGCCCGGTAGTGCTTTTACCTGATCCGGACTCGCCCACCAGCCCCAGACTTTCGCCGCGCCGCAGGCTGAAGCTCAGCCCGGAGAGCACCTGTTTCTCACCACTCTGCCGGCGGAACAGCCCGCGCCGCAGCGGAAAGCTGACCTGAAGATTATCGACCCGAAGAATGACCGGCGCGTCTGCGGGCAGCGGCAGCGCTTTTCCTTCCGGTTCGGCAGCCAGCAACTGCTGGCTGTAAGGGTGTTGCGGCTGATTCAGCAGGACCTGGCAGCGGTTCTGTTCGACGATGTGACCATTGCGCATCACGCTAACGTTATCCGCCAGCTGACGCACGATATTCAGGTTATGGGTGATAAACAGCATGCCCATATTCAGCTCTCGCTGCAGTTCACGAAGCAGCGTCAGGATTTGTGCCTGCACCGTCACATCCAGCGCGGTGGTTGGCTCATCGGCAATCAGCAGCTGAGGCTCGGTCAGCAATGCCATGGCGATCATCACCCGCTGACGTTCTCCACCCGAAAGCTGGTGGGGGAAATCATTGAGCCGGGTGGCGGGCTGCCGTATCCCGACCCGATCAAGCACGCTGAGAATTTCACCGCGTGCCGCCGGACGACGCAACCCGCGATGCAGCGACAGCACTTCATAGAGCTGCTTCTCCACGGTGTGCAGCGGATTAAGCGATACCATCGGCTCCTGAAAAATCATCGCGATCTGGTTGCCGCGAATCCCGCGCAGGCGCTGCTCGCGCGCGCGCAGCAGATCTTCACCGTTAAACAGAATCTCACCGCTGGGATAAACCACCGCAGCCTCATGCAGCAGTCGCATCACCGAGAGTGCCGTGACGCTCTTGCCGGAACCCGACTCGCCCACCAGCGCCAGCGTTTCGCCCGCGTCGATGCGCAGTGAAACGTCATTCACCACCTGGCGAAGCGTCTCGCCCTGACGAAAGGCGACCGAGAGATGATTGATGGCAAGCAATGGCGTGTTCATTCAGGCTCCTTTGCCCGGATCAAAAGCGTCGCGTACCGCTTCGCCAATAAAAATCAGCAGCGAAAGCAGGATCGCCAGGGTGAAAAAGCCCGCCAGGCCTAACCAGGGTGCCTGCAGGTTATTTTTGCCCTGCAGCAGTAACTCGCCCAGCGAGGGCGAACCCAGCGGCAGGCCAAAGCCGAGAAAGTCGAGTGAGGTCAGCGTGGTAATCGATCCGCACAGAATAAATGGCAGAAAGGTCAGGGTGGCGACCATGGCATTTGGCAGCATGTGGCGCAGCATAATCCGGCCGTCGCTAACCCCCAGCGCCTGCGCCGCACGGATGTAATCAAAGTTTCGGGTACGCAGAAACTCGGCCCGGACCACGCTGACCAGGCTCATCCAGCCGAAAGCCACGGTGACCAGCAGCAGCCACCAGAAACCCGGCTGGATCACGCTGGAGAGGAGAATCAGCAGAAACAGCGCAGGCATGCCGGACCAGACTTCAATCAGCCGCTGCCCAATCAGATCAATCCTGCCGCCGAAATAGCCCTGCACCGCGCCGACTACAATCCCGATGACGCTGGAGAAGAGTGTCAGCATCAGTCCGAACAGCAGAGAAATGCGCGTGCCATAGAGCAGGCGTGCCATCACGTCGCCGCCGTTGGCATCCGTGCCGAGCCAGTTCTGCGCAGAGGGCGGAGAGGGGAAGGGCACCTCGGTGGCAAAGTTGATAGTGCTGTCGCTGAAACGAATCGGTGCCCATATGGCCCAGCCACTCTGCTCAATGCGCTGCCGCAGCCAGGGATCCTGATAATCTGCCGCTGTCGCCAGTACGCCGCCATAGTCGGTTTCGCTGTAGTCAAACAGCAGCGGCACTGTCCAGCGCTGCTGGTAACGCACCAGCAGTGGCTTGTCATTGGCAATCAGTTCGGCACCCATCGACAGCAGAAAGATGATCAGAAAGATCCACAGCGACCAGTAGCCGCGCCGGTTATGACGAAAGCGCTGCCAGCGCTGTTGATTTAGCGGAGAGAGCGTCATGAGCGGCTCCCGAAATCGATGCGCGGATCGACCAGCGTATAGGTGAGATCACTGAGAATATTCATCAGTAAACCTATCAGCGTAAAAATATAGAGCGTGCCAAACATCACCGGATAGTCACGTTGCAGAGTCGCATCATAGCCGAGCAGCCCAAGTCCGTTGAGTGAGAACATAACCTCGATCAGCACTGAACTGGTAAAGAACATGCTGATAAAGGTGGCGGGGAAGCTGGCGATCACCAGCAGCATCGCATTGCGAAACACATGGTGATAGAGAATACGGCGCTCCGGCACCCCTTTGGCGCGCGCAGTCACCACATAGAGCTTGCGGATCTCATCCAGAAACGCGTTTTTCGTCAGCATGGTCAGCGTGGCGAAGCCGCCGATCACTGTCGCCAGCACCGGCAGGGCGATATGCCAGAAGTAGTCCAGCACTTTGCCATACCAGGGCAGTGTGTCGTGCTGCGCAGAGGTGAGCCCGCGCAGCGGAAACCAGTCCAGATAGCTGCCACCGGCAAATAGCACGATTAACATGATGCCGAACAGAAAAGCCGGGATGGAGTAGCCAATGATAATAAAAGCGCTGCTCCAGACATCGAAAGCGCTGCCATTGCGCACCGCTTTGCGGATCCCCAGCGGGATCGACACAAGGTAGATGATCAGTGTGCTCCATAATCCCAGACTGATCGAAACCGGCAGGCTCTCTTTGATCAGCCCGATCACCGAGGCACTGCGAAACAGGCTGTCGCCAAAATCCAGACGCAGATAATTCCACAGCATCTCGCCGTAACGCTGCCAGAGAGGTTTATCGAAACCGTAACGCTGTTTAATCTCAGCAATCACTTCGGGATCCAGCCCGCGTGCGCCACGATACTGATTATCGGCAGGATTGAGATGACTGACGCTGGCGCGTGAACCGGCGCTGTCTGCACCACTGCCGGGCAGACCGGTTGTCTGACCAAACTGAATGTTAGCCAGCGCCTGATCGACCGGTCCGCCGGGCGCGATTTGCACGATAAAAAAATTAAGCGTGATGATCGCCCATAACGTTGGGATGATCAGCAGCAATCTGCGCAGAAAGTAAGCGGCCAACGGTGATCTCCTTAGCGTTTGCTGGCCGGCAGGCGTCCGGCTTTGTTTGTGTCGTACCACCAGTTTTCCAGTCCGACGCTGTAGGCTGGCTTGCGGGCAGGGTGAGAAAACTTATCCCAGTACGCCAGCCGCTGCTCTGCGTTGTACCACATCGGGATCATATACGCATTCCACAGCAGCACCCGGTCCAGCGCCTGGGCCAGCGGCCGCAGCGCGGCGGGATCACCCTGATGCGCCACAATCTGTTTCACGAAATGATCGACTACAGTCTCTTTGACCCGCGCGGTATTCCACGACGAGGCAATAAAGTCAGACTGCCACAGGATCTGCAGACTGGAGGTCGGGATCGGCATTGCCCCATAGACCGTGGCAATCATGTCATAGTCGCCTTCGCGCCAGCGCCGCAGATACTGCGAGTTGTCGATCTGCCGCAGGTTCAGCGTAATGCCAAGCCGGGAAAGATTGTGCTGGAACGGTAACGCCCAGTCGGTATTGGTGCCACCGCGCAGCAGGAGTTCAATGGTAAACGGCTGACCGGTTTTATCATTGACCAGACGGTGATTTTTTATCTGCCAGCCCGCCTGTTTCAGCAGGTCAGACGCTTTTAACAGGCTGGCGCGGTCATAGCCGCTGCCGTCGGTTTTGTGTGGCTGATAAGGCTGGCTGAACAGCTCAGGTGGCAGTTGCGCGCGCCAGGGTTCAAGCAGGGCCTGCTGCTGTGCATCCGGCACGCCGCTGGCCGCATACGCCGTGTTCTGGAAATAGCTGCTGGCGCGCTGCCAGGCACCGTAATAGAGCGCCTTGTTCATCCACTCGAAATCGAACATCAGTGACAGCGCCTGACGCACGCGGCGATCCTGGAACAGCGGTTTTTCATTGTTGAATGCCAGCCAGCGGGTATCGATAGCGGCATCGTTAGGCGTGGTCTCTTTAACGATGCTGCCATCGTCAAAATTGCGGCCACGATACTGAGTGGCCCATTTCTTTGCCGATGTCTCTTCACGCAGATCGTAAGCACCCGCCTTAAAGGCTTCAAATGCCACATTGTCATCCAGATAGTAGTCATAGCGCATTCGATCAAAATTAAAGCGTCCGCGATTGACCGGCAGATCAGCGGCCCAGTAATCTTTTACCCGGCTGAACTCAATAAACTGTCCCAGCTTCCAGCGGGTGATGCGATAGGGTCCGCTCGACAAGGGTGGCTCGCTTAACGGCTCATTAAACTTCTTATCGCGCCAGAACGACTCTGCGATAACCGGCAGCGTCAGTAAGCCAAGCAGCAGATCTTTATCCGGCTTCTGTGCCTCGATGCGTACAGTGAGATCGTTCAGCGCTTTAACGGTCACGCCACGGTAGGCGACGCGAAATTGAGGCACGCCCTCGGTCATGAATTTCTGATAGGTGAACGCCACGTCGCGGGCGGTTATTGGTGTGCCATTCTGAAAACGGGCGCGGGGATTAAGGCGGATCTCAATCCATGTAAAATCGCTGGCGTAGCGCGCTGACTCGGCAATCAGCGGATAATAACTGCCAGGTTCATCGTCTGAGCTGGTGTAAAGCCCATCATAAAGCGTGCCGGTGTTAATGCCCGGATTACCGCGAGAAGCGTAGCGGTTGAAGTTGTCGTAAGTGCCCACTACCGCCATGGTGATGCTGCCGCCTTTGGGTGCGCGGGGATCGGCGTAGTCGTAATGGCTGAAGCCGGGCGGATATTTCGCTTCACCGGCCTGGGTGAACGCGTAGCTTTGCTGCACAGAAGCTGCCAGCAGCGGGGCGCTGAGCAGGCCGCACAGCAGCAGAAGTCCGGAACGAAACAGCATGCACTCTCCTGTCAGATGTCTGGCGCAGTTCGGGCCAGGTAGTGTCAGGCGTTATGACGCCGGAAATAGTCTATCAGCGTTTCCGGCCGCAGCGGACGGCTAAAGATGTAACCCTGCAGATGGGTCACACCGCGGTTAATCAGCCAGGCAGCCTGCTCGCCGGTTTCTACCCCTTCGGCCACACTTTTCAGGTTCAGCTTCTTCGCCAGCTGCAGCACGGTATCGAGCACCGGCGAGGTCAGGCTATCCGTACCGATGCTCTGAACAAAGCCGCGATCGATTTTCAGATAATCAAAGTCATAACGTTCCAGATAGATCAGCGCGCTGTGACCGGTACCGAAATCATCAATGGCGATATGGATCTGCTGCTGATGCAACCAGTCAAACAGTTCTCCGACGTTTTCGTCGCGCACCATGGCTCGCTCGGTGATCTCAAACACGTAAGTAAAGTGGTCTGCAGGCATAGTATCAAGCCAGCGCAGCACATCCTGACGGAAACCGCTGTCAGCCAGATGCAGGGGCGAAATGTTGAGGCTGAGGCAGGCATGACGGGGAATGGTATGACACAGCAGGTGGGCATCACGGGAAACCAGCTGAAACAGATGTCGGGTCAGGGGAATAATCAGGTTCTGCGCCTCGGCATAGTGAATAAACACATCGGGCGGAATCGGGCCTTTCGTCGGGTGGGTCCAGCGCAGTAACGCTTCCATCCCATACGGCTGACCATCATGGGAGGTGACCAGCGGCTGATATTCGACGTGAAATTCACCGCGCTTCATGCCCCGAATCAGCTCTTTACCAGGGCGCTGATAAACCGACAACAGCAGCCAGCAAGCGCCTGAAACCAGCAGCGACAGTAGCAGGCCGCTCAGCAGGATATTCTGATAATCGCTGAACGCCAGAGTGGAACCGTACAACACAAACTGCAGCGGATAGCCTGTCAGCGCCTGCCGGTGCAGCGGCGTCGGCAGGTTTTTATTCTGCATGACGACGGATTGCCAGCTGGTTAAGGCACTGCGTTGTGCCACCAGTGCCATACCGGTGATTTCCGGATGCCCGGACGCCAGCAGCTGATAGGGTGCCAGGGTAATATTCAGCGTCGCGAAAACGCCTGACTGCAGGCTGCCGGGATTTTTGATCCACAACGCCAGCGCCGGTTTATTGGGCTGCAACGGCGTGCCCGGCATCAGCTGCAGATCGATATCACGCGAAATATCACTCAGGGGCGCAATTACATTGAGCGGCAGATTAAAACTGCCGGTGGCCGAGGAGCAAAAGGCATTACCTTCTTTAACCAGCAGGATGGCACGAAGATTTCCGGCAAAGGCGGCGCGTGAGGTAAGTTCACGATTGATGGTATTGCAGGCAGTGTGGGTAAACGGAAGCAGGGGACTGAGAGTACTGTTAATCAGGCTGGAGAGCGTTTGCTGCAATGCCGTGCGGCTGTTCTCCAGCAGTTGCTGATGCTGTCGTTCGCGCTTCTGCCAGGTCTGGTGAAGCGAGAGGGCAGCAAATAACAGAAAGAATAAGCCGCCAGCCATCGCACTACTCCATGCGATACGGCGAGGATAGGTGGCATGGCGCCGTAGCGCCCCCGACAGTGGCATGAGGAGCTTCCCCTAATCAAATTATTATTATGTTATTGCGCACGACGGCTTCGGTTTAAGCGACCGAGAATATAACGAGACGGCGGGAAATGTCTTGCTATTAATCTGAGTCAGAATGCTTTTATCTTATATAACTGCTGGTAAAAATGATTAAAGGCGAAAAAAAACGCTGCATAAGCAGCGTTTCATGTTCTCTGGCTGAGAGAAGATCGAAAGTGGTTATCAGGTCGGGTTACGACTTAATACACGGCGTCCTTCACGGTAGCGCTTTTTCCAGTAATCATCATTCAGACTGGAGATCATCACGCCACTGCTGGTCGAGGCATGAACGAAGTTATCGTTGCCAAGATAGATGCCAACGTGACGGCCCGTAGAGCCTGCACGGAACATCACCAGATCGCCGGGACGCAGTTTACTGCGGGTAATCTCTTTACCGGTGTCCTGCTGCTGAGAGGTAGAACGCGGTAATTCTAAGCCAAACTGATCGCGGAAGGTGCGTTGTACAAAGGCGGAACAATCGATCCCGCGTTTAGTATCGCCACCGAGGCGATAGCGCACACCTTTCCAGACGGCGTATTGTTCCATGATGCGCGACTTAACGTCGACATTACGCACCATTTCTTCAAACTCATCCTGAGACGCCTGAAGTAAAAAACCATTGTGGTTGTTAACTTCATGATTCTCGTTATTCGCGTTTTGACTGCTATGGGTACTGCTACAAGCTGAGAGGAGTGTTGCCAGCGCCACTGCGGGCACGATCCGCAAGATATATCTCAGTATTGGTTGAGACTTGACCATTATTCGGGTTTTCCTTCGATTTCCTTACGACAAGATTGTCGCCAGCCAGATGACAAAACAGGGAGATTAATAAGCGAAACAGACTAAGACAAATCCTTAATTACTAAAATGTGTTAATGGACACATTTTAACGGTAAAAAATCCGAATTTTCTGCCGCTTTTGCCTCACTGCGACTGAGGTTAACTGATTACAGACGCCGTGGCGAGTGCTTTTAATCAATTTCATATAGGTTTTTTTGATGTGAAATCAAACCGTAACACACTGACTACTTTAGCTACAATTGTGGTCAAATGATGGTGAGAACAGGGAGTTAAAGGGGGGCTAATTCGGGGCATAGCCGCTATTTTTAGAGTTTTCTTTATTGACAGAGGATATTGGCGACTATTTAACCTGCCAGCTGGGTCATAACCTTTTCTTTTCGTGAATTTAATTAGCAGGCTAATAGTGATGGGGTGTTTTTTATAAGCACGGGCGGTTCAAACCAGGGGTTTAAATCGCCCGCGCTTAACATTTACGTCACGGGCTTATATTTACCCGGCAATTTGCGATAAAACCAGTTAACCAATACGTCACTGGCTGGCGTTAATAGCCACCAGCTCAGACCCACTAATACCACCGACATTGAACCGACGGCAACATCGGTAAACCAGTGCGCACCGGCCATGATGCGTGGCAGTGAAAATATCACCACAATAGCCGTGGCAATTAAAAAGCGGCTGAAACCAAAATAACGCCAGATAAAGCAGGCGAAAATGATCAGCATCATACCGTGGTCGCCGGGGAAGCTATCTTTTGAAGCATCTTTAGCGGGAATACCGGTCAGTTCACTGACGCGATGCACGTTTTCGAAGAACAGTGTCGGACTGGAGTGTTTAACCGGCAATAAATGGCCCAGCTGATTGAGAACGACGGCGGTCAGCAGCATGGTGATGCCGATTGCCAGCATCCGGCGCTGCGCCTGTGGCGTTTCGCGCCGCCAGATCGACAGGTAAAGCAGACCCATCGCCAGCAATGACACCGCATCAAAACCACGGTAATTCGTGATAGCGACGATCAGCGCGAACAGCGGATGGGTCACCATCTGGCTATTGAAGCCAAAGAAAATAGATTTATCGACGCCGAACCAGAAGCCATGTTCCGGGGGCAGATACCATGACAGAAATAGCACCACGCCCAGTGCATTAAGCAGCAGGATAGTAATAAGGCGAGTTACGCGCATAGTTAAACTCATTATTATTAAAAATAACCGCCGACAATACCTCTGTCAGCGTAAACGGCACTTCAACAATGCCGATTGTAGACGATTCCAGTCAGCCTGTTGAGAATGAATGATCTCAATGCGGCTATCGGATGGCGGTGAGGGGAGTGTTTCACTCTGCAGCTCATTTGCCTGGCGATTGATGCGCAGAGCGCCTTCTTTCGTGCGCATCACTCCTTTAACGCGATCTACCGGCGCCTGCCGAACCCATTCCAGCAGCATGCCGCTGTCGAACAGCGTATCACCATCAAACAGCCAGCCGCAGGCGCTATAGCCCTGTCCGTGGTTCAGCGCCCGACGCCAGCGCGCCTCGCCATTCAGTCGCAACGCCGCCAGACCGCTGGTGGGACCCGACGAATGATGGTGCTGCGGCACGGGAAGCTCGCGCGGCTGCCGGGGTGTATCCAGCAGGGAAAGGGGGATCTGACCAAATTCTGTCTCTATCAGAGGGCGCGCAGGCTGCATCTGCTGCTGCCAGTCAGCCAGGCGCTGATGATCCGCCTGATCCCAGCAGTCGCGCTTATTAGCGATAATAAGGTCGGCGGCAGCCAGCTGATCGCGGAAGTTTTCATTGGCAACGATACGAGGATCAGCCAGCTGACGCGCATCCAGCAGCGTTAGTGTGGCATTCAGTTGCAGCCACGACTGATAGACGGGCGCACTCAACATCTCCAGCACCTGACGAGGATGGCCCAGGCCGGTTGGCTCGATCAGCAGCCGATCGGGTTTACTCTTCAGCAGCATATTCAGCCCGACCTGCATCGGCAGGCCATTCACACAGCACAGGCAGCCGCCGGGGATCTCTTTCAGCGTGGCACCGCTATCGGCCAGCAGGGCGCCGTCGATCCCGATCTCGCCAAATTCATTAACCAGCACCGCCCAGTTTTCCCCGGACGGCCTGGCAGCCAGCAGATGGCAGAGCAGCGTGGTTTTGCCGCTGCCCAAAAAACCGGTAATCAGATTAACGCGTGTCATGGGGGTGACTCCTGCCGGGGAATAACGTGATAATGTAATAATATAACACTATCACGATCGGCAGCAGGCTTCTGATTTAGTCTGCACGGCCCATATAGCGGCGTTCAGCAATGTGGATGCGGATGCGGTCACCGTTGCTGAGGTATTCCGGTACCTGAATCGAGAGGCCTGTACTCATACCGGCGGGTTTGGTGCGAGCGCTGGCAGAAGCACCTTTAATGCCTGGTGAAGTATCCACAATCTCCATATCCACGGTTTGTGGCAGTTCCAGCGCCAGCACCTGACCTTCCATCGTCAGCACGTGAATGCCAGGGATACCGCCTTCAGGGATAAACAGCAGCTCTTCTTCAATCTGCTCCTGTTTAAAGGAGTAGGGGGTGTAATCCTCATCATCCATAAAAATATATTCGTCACCATCTATATAAGAGAAGGTCACGCTGCGACGGCTGAGCGAAATTGCATCAATAATCTCGTCGCCTTTAAAGCGCTCTTCCACTTTTAAGCCGGTGCGGACATCGGTAAAGCGCATTTTATACAGGGTGGCGGCACCGCGTGCGCTGGGGCTCTGGACATCAATATCTTTAACCAGCAGCAGTTTACCGTTGTGCGTGACGGCCATCCCTTTTTTGATTTCATTGGCTTTTGGCATTGCTGTTCTCGCTATCTTGAGAGTGAAGTGCGCGCAACGTTACTCGCGCCGATGAAAACTGGCAATATCACCGGCGTGAAATTTTGTCTCAGGCCGCGGCTTTCATGGCAATTGCCGCCCCGGACTGCTATTGTCGCCGCGACTTTCTCTGCCTGAGCACAGCATGCAATGCCGTAGCCAGGGCGGTGCCTGTTGTACAGCGCCCTCTATCTCTTCACCGATTTCTGACATGGGTGACAGTGAACGATTTAAGCAGGAAGTTAAGAGCTGAAGGGGGTGGTGTCGCTCCCTCTGAGGTTCTGTTACTGTCTGTTGTATCCTGAAGGTCGCGTGAGAGGTGTTAATGCAGTGTCGTATTGATTGTGGTGCCTGCTGCATCGCGCCGTCAATCTCCAGTCCCATCCCCGGAATGCCGCAGGGTAAACCCGCGAATGTCCGATGCATTCAGTTATCGGATGAAAATTTGTGCATGATTTTCGGTTCAGATTTAAGGCCGAAAGTATGTGGAAGTCTGCAACCTTCAGTTGATATGTGTCTTACAGACCGTACCTCAGCCATGACCTACCTGATTGAGCTTGAAGCCAGCACTCGTGCCTGAGAACTCTCCCACCGCTTGGATTTAATCCCGCGTCAGCGGTTAGCTGACCTACTCTTCCAGCTGCAATCCGGGTACCCGTTCAAACTCGCGTGTGTTATTGGTCACCAGAATAGCCCTGGCCGCAATGGCATGCCCGGCAATCGCGGTGTCGTTGGGACCAATGGGCGTTCCGGCAGCAGCCAGCGCCGCTTTGATTTCAGTAGTTGCATCTACCGCTGCGCGATCCCATGAAAGCACAGCATCAAGACGTGCGCAGAATGCATCTACCAATTGCAAACGTATCTGCTGTAAACCGAAGCGGATACCGCGCCATCAGGCGCTGACGCTGCTGAAGTTTTTCGGTCCACCCATTCTCACTTTACAGCAGCAGCGTCAGCCTGTTCGTCCGCTAATCCGCTAAACCTGCCCGAAATGTGCGTAACGTCAAAAATCTGCTACGCCGTTTGCGCATTTTCTTGCCTGGTGAAAGCGGCTGTACCACAATCCCTGAAACGTTTCAGCGGTGACTGCGCCATCTGTTTTCCTCAGCATGGCGTAAAATCTTTCCCACTAGCTGAAACGATTCAATCTCAGCAAGCGAGGAGAATTATGTTCCAGCTCGAATTGCAGGCCATCCATACCGGAGCCAGCGCCCAGAATAAAGAAGAGGCCATTCGTCAGGTTGCTGCCGCGTTAACCGCGGCGGGCAATGTGACCGAAGGGTACGTCAACGGCATGCTGGCGCGCGAACAGCAAACCTCAACCTTTCTTGGCAACGGCATCGCAATCCCTCATGGCACCACCGATACCCGCGATCTGGTGCTGAAAACAGGCGTTCAGGTTTTCCAGTTTCCGCAGGGCATTGCCTGGGGTGACGATCAGACAGCCTATGTTGCCATCGGGATTGCCGCTAAGTCGGATGAACATCTGGCGCTGCTGCGTCAGCTGACCCATGTGCTGAGCGATGACACCATTGCAGAACAGCTAAAAACCGCCTCTGCTGAAGATCTTCGTGCGTTGCTGATGGGCGAGAAACAAGCCGCTGAATTCAGCTTCGACACCTCATTAATCACGCTCAACGTGGCTGCCAGCGATCTGATCACCTTACAGGCGATGAACGCCGGTCGGCTGCAGTCCGCTGGTGTGGTGGATGCCAGCTACGTCGCAGACGTGGTTTCAACGCCTCCGCTGAATCTGGGTCAGGGTATCTGGCTCAGCGACAGCAGCCTCGGCAACCTGCGCAGCGGCGTGGCTATCAGCCGCGCTGAACATGCCTTCGACCATCAGGGCGAATCGGCTGCGATGTTAATCAGCGTTTCGGCGACCGATGAACGTCCGCTGGAAGTGTTGGGTTACCTCAGCGCCTTGCTGCAGCAGGGCAAAGCGGATCGTCTGTTGAAAGCGGATGCTGCAGGCGTTTACGCACTGCTCACCAGCGAAGTCGATGAGCAGGCTGACGTGCTGACGGCTGAATTTACTATTCGCAACGAACACGGCCTGCATGCCCGTCCGGGCACGGCGCTGGTTAGCGTGATCAAGCAGTTCAACAGCGACATTACCGTGACCAATCTCGACGGCAGCGGCAAACCCGCTAATGGCCGTAGCCTGATGAAAGTGGTTGCGCTGGGCGTGAAGAAAGGCCATCGCCTGCGCTTCACCGCCAGCGGTGAAGATGCACAGCAGGCGCTGAACGCGATTGAAGAAGCGATCACCAGTGGTCTGGGTGAGGGGGCATCATGAGCAGACGCGTCGCCACCATTACGCTGAACCCGGCGTATGACCTGGTGGGATATACCCCTGAAATTGAACGTGGCGAAGTTAACCTGGTGAAAACCACCGGGCTGCATGCTGCGGGCAAGGGCATCAACGTAGCCAAAGTACTTAAGGATCTGGGTATCGATGTCACCGTCGGTGGCTTCATGGGGAAAGAGAATCAGGACGGTTTCCAGCAGTTGTTCAGTGAGCTGGGCATAGCCAACCGTTTCCATGTCGTGCCTGGCCGTACCCGTATCAACGTTAAACTCACTGAACAGACCGGTGACGTCACCGATCTGAATTTCTCCGGTTTTCAGGTGACGGCGCAGGACTGGGATCGTTTTACTACCGATTCTCTGACCTGGCTGGGCCAGTTCGATATGGTCTGCGTCAGCGGTAGCCTGCCTGAGGGCGTCGACCACGATGCCTTTACCCGCTGGATGACCGAACTTCGCACCCACTGCCCATGCATCATCTTTGACAGCAGCCGCGAGGCGCTGGTGGCAGGACTGAAGGCGGCACCGTGGCTGGTTAAACCTAACCGACGTGAGCTGGAAATCTGGGCCGGTCGCAAACTGCCAACCCTGCAGGATGTGATTGGCGCTGCGCACGAACTGCGCGAGCAGGGTATCGCCCATGTGGTGATTTCGCTGGGCGCAGAAGGTGCTCTGTGGGTCAACGCTTCTGGCGAATGGATCGCTAAACCGCCGGTGTGCGAAGTGGTCAGCACCGTGGGTGCAGGCGACTCAATGGTTGGTGGACTGATTTATGGCCTGCTGATGCGCGAATCCAGCGAACACACGCTGCGTCTTGCGACTGCCGTGGCGGCGATGGCCGTCAGCCAGAGCAATGTTGGCGTTTCCGATCGTACTCAGTTGGCCGCAATGATGGCGCGCGTCGACTTACAACCCGTTAACTGACAGCAGGAGAGCGATAATGAAAACGCTGCTGATTAAAGACCCTACACTGGGACTGGCTTCCGCATATATGGCACAACAGCGTCTGGCGGCTGCCGCCGCTGCGGCGGGCCTGACCCTGACTGATAATCCTGCCGACGCTGAGCTGGCGATTGTGCTGGGCAAAAACGTGCCGGACGATGCGGCGCTGAACGGCAAAGCGGTCTGGCTGGGCGATATCCAGCTGGCAGTACGTGAGCCAGAAACCTTCCTGAACCGCGCGAAAGCAGAAGCGAAAACCTGGCAGGCACCGGCTGCGGTAGCAACACCTGAAGCAGGCGCACCTGCTGCACCGGCTCAGGCTGGCGCGCAGAAACGCGTCGTCGCGGTGACCGCCTGTCCGACCGGCGTGGCGCATACCTTTATGGCTGCCGAGGCCATTCAGGCTGAAGCGACCCGTCGCGGCTGGTGGGTGAAAGTTGAAACCCGTGGTTCAGTGGGTGCCGGTAATGCGATCACTCCGGAAGAAGTCGCTGCCGCCGATCTGGTGATCGTCGCAGCTGATATCGAAGTCGACCTGGCGAAATTTGCCGGTAAGCCGATGTACCGTACCTCAACCGGTCTGGCGCTGAAGAAAACCGCGCAGGAGCTGGATAAAGCGGTAGCAGAAGCGAAGCCGTATAAAGCGGCGGCTGGCGGACAGAACAATAGCAGTGAAGAAGAGAAGAAAGGCGGAGCAGGGGCTTATCGTCACCTGCTGACCGGTGTTTCTTACATGCTGCCGATGGTGGTCGCAGGTGGTCTGAGCATCGCGCTGTCGTTTGCCTTTGGTATCACGGCGTTTAAAGAGCAGGGCACGCTGGCTGCGGCGCTGATGCAAATTGGTGGTGGCAGCGCCTTTGCCCTGATGGTGCCGGTGCTGGCGGGCTTTATCGCCTTCTCCATCGCTGATCGTCCGGGTCTGACGCCGGGTCTGATTGGCGGTATGATCGCCACCAGCATTAACGCAGGTTTCTTAGGCGGTATTATCGCGGGCTTTATTGCCGGTTATGCGGCGAAGCTGATCAGCGGCAAAGTTAAACTGCCGCAGAGTATGGAAGCGCTGAAACCGATACTGATTATTCCCCTGTTCGCCAGTCTGATCACCGGTCTGCTGATGATCTACGTAGTGGGTAAACCGGTTGCTGGCATCATGAACGGCCTGACGCACTGGCTGGCCAACATGGGAACGGCGAATGCGGTCCTGCTGGGTGCCATTCTGGGCGGCATGATGTGTACCGATATGGGCGGTCCGGTAAACAAAGTGGCTTACGCGTTTGGCGTCGGGTTACTGAGTTCGCAGACCTATGCGCCAATGGCAGCCATTATGGCAGCCGGTATGGTGCCACCGCTGGCGATGGGGCTGGCGACGCTGGTTGCCCGTCGTAAATTCAATAAAGGTCAGCAGGAAGGTGGTAAAGCGGCACTGGTTCTGGGTCTCTGCTTTATCTCTGAAGGCGCGATTCCGTTTGCCGCCCGAGACCCGATGCGCGTTCTGCCTTGCTGTATCGTTGGCGGTGCAACCACCGGCGCGATCTCCATGGCAATTGGCGCAAAACTGATGGCTCCGCACGGTGGACTGTTCGTACTGCTGATCCCTGGCGCGATTACCCCGGTTATCGGCTATCTGATGGCGATTATCATCGGCACCGCGATTGCGGGTCTGAGCTATGCGGTACTGAAACGTCCGGAAGAGCAGCTGGCGAAAGCCTGATTTGCAGAAGTGCATAATCTGCTGAAGTGAAAATAACAGGGAGCCGGATGGCTCCCTGTTTGCTTTTACAGACGGTTCCCGAAGTCAAAGCGACGGGAGCATACGACTGGAGTAAAGCATCGCGGGCCATGGACAAAAAGCCGGGAGCGTTTTTGAACAACGCAAAGCGTTGGCCCGGCTGCGGGCGCACCTCAGGGATGAGGTGCGTAATCGCCCGCGCTGCGCCTGCCAGGGATGGCGTTTTTTTGCGTCTTTACGGAAGGCGTATGCTCCCTGAGCCAGCGTTCTCTCTAAACGAAAAGGGAGCATGCCAGCCAGTTAAGCGACAGGTGATAACGCAGTCTGGTGCCGCTCAGGGGCTGGCGGTCCTCGCGCCGCTGCGCGGTTCCTTCACTTCATTCGCCTGCCTGACGGACCGCCGGGGATGGCACATCCTGTGCCGCCCCGCCTTTCGCCCGCGTCCTGCGGGCTCTCCTGGCAGACTCATTCTGTTCAGCGCTGCGGATTGCCTGCTCCTGATCGCCACCGGCCTGCTCAGGCCCGCACTGCGGCTCGCTCGCACTGACAAAAAAGCTGCCACGTTTGACCGTGACAGCCTTTACAAATCTAATCTTAACTGACCAGCATTAAGCCAGCTGGCTCCCTTTTCTATCCCTGCTGTTCGGCTTTCAGCCAGGCAATCTCATCTTTCCAGATATCGGGATTAATGGTTTCCAGAATCAACGGGATGCCATCAAACCGCGGATCTTTCATCAGCCAGCTAAACGCTGTTTTGCCGATATTGCCTTCACCCAGGCTGTGATGGCGGTCAACGCGACTGTCGAAGGCGCTTTTGGCATCGTTAAGGTGCATGCCGCGCAGATAGTTAAAGCCGACAATGCGCTCAAACTCGGCGAAGGTCGCTTCGCAATCCGCTTCGGTACGCAGATCATAGCCACCAGCAAACGCATGGCAGGTATCAATACAGACACCGACACGCGACTTATCTTCAACATGCTCAATAATGGTGGCGAGATGCTCGAAGCGGAAACCCAGATTACTGCCCTGACCGGCGGTATTCTCAATGACGGCGGTGACGTTCTGGCTCTGGTCGAGAGCGATGTTGATCGACTCCGCAATCCGCTTCAGACAGGCCTCCTCATCAATCTGATGCAGATGGCTGCCCGGATGGAAGTTCAGCAAAGTCAGGCCGAGCTGGTCGGCACGTCGCAGCTC
Source organism: Pantoea sp. 18059 (assembly GCF_902706165.1). Lineage (NCBI taxonomy): Bacteria > Pseudomonadati > Pseudomonadota > Gammaproteobacteria > Enterobacterales > Erwiniaceae > Pantoea > Pantoea sp. 18059. The sequence goes on along the minus strand of NZ_CACSJS010000001.1, from coordinate 1,428,111 downwards.
ATCAATAAAAGCGGCGCGGGATTTCTCCAGCGCCTCTTCAACCGGATGACCCAGGTTTATCAGGAAACTGTCGTGCGGCAGGATTTGCTGCGGACCGAATTTGTACGTCTCGCAGGCGGCGCGAAAAGCATCAATCACCTCAGTCGAGAGCGGGGCAGCCTTCCACTGACGTTGATTTTTAGTAAAGAGCGCGAAGGCGGTGGCTTCTATTTCATGGGCGCGGATCACTGCCTGATCCACGCCACCTGCCGCACTCACGTGTGCGCCAATATATTTCATGCCTTTCTCCTGGGGCTGTGCACGGATGAGACGGCATGATACCCGATGCCGCTAGCCCATGAAATGTTGCACCAGCAGATTGATTGCACCGCCGCCCGCGATTAACCAGACAAACACCATCGCACCCAGCAGCAGCGGTTTAACGCCTGCCTCACGCAATGCCCCGAAACGGGTGGTCAATCCCAGCGCCGCCATCGCCATCGCCAGCAGCAGACCCGCCAGCTGATTCAGCGTGGTCACCACCGCGGCAGGCAGCAGCTGCAGCGAGTTAAACAGTGCGACGGCAATAAACAGCAGGGCGAACCAGGGAAATGTCACAGCCTGGCGCGCGTTGCTTCCTTGACGTTTGCCGCGTATCACGGCGCTCAGGCAGAGCAGAAAGGGAGCCAGCATCATTACCCGCAGCATTTTGGCAATGACCGCACTGTTCTCAGCTTCCGGGCTGATGCTGTGTCCGGCGGCCACCACCTGCGCCACTTCATGGATGGTTGAGCCGGTAAAAACCCCGAACTGCGATGCACTGAGATCCGGGAACAGCTCATGCGCCAGCGGCCACAGCAGCGGATAGATAAAGATCGCCAGCGTGCCGAACAGCACCACGGTCGCGATAGCCACCGCAACTTTCGACGGCGCGGCTTTCACTACCGGCTCGGTCGCCAGTACAGCCGCAGCACCGCAGATACTGCTGCCCGCACCAATCAGCCAGACGGTATCGCGATCCAGCTTCAGCAGCCGCATGCCCAGCAGGCAGGTTATCAGGAAGGTACTGGTCAGGGTCAGCGCATCAATCAGGATGCCGCTGAAACCGACGTCAGCGATTTGTTGTAAAGTGATGCGAAAGCCAAACAGGATGATCCCCAGCCGCAGCAGTTTCTGCTTAGCCAGCAGCACGCCGTTGTCGCAGCGTGACGCCAGCGGCGAATAGATGCTGTTACCGACCAGGATGCCCAGCATAATCGCCAGAGTCAGTGAACCCAGCCCCAGGGCGGCAATCATCGGCTGCTGCGCCAGCCAGCTGGCTGCCCCGGCAATCACGGCGGTCAGCAGCAGACCCGGGATCCAGAGCGGAACGGGATGATGCGGTTTAGCGATGCTCAGTTCAGTCATGGTGGTCACTCCTCCTGGTTGAGACCCGATCATGACGGCGACTGGCTTAAAAGTGAAATTGATAATATATTTATAATTAACCAGAATAAACGATAAGGCAGCAATCATGATAGTTTCGCGTCTGCGCCGCTGGGCGACGCTGATCAAAAGAGATGTGTTTGTGCTGGGGTTTGCCTTCCGCGATCCCCGCACACCCTGGTGGAACAAGCTGGGGATGCTGGGGCTGGTCGCCTATGGCATCAGCCCGATCGATATCATTCCTGATGTGATCCCCTTTGTCGGTCTGCTGGATGACGCGGTGATTATCCCGACGGGCGTCATGGTGCTGCTGCGTTTACTGCCGCGAGAGGTGCGCATCAGCAGCAGCGAGCGGGCGCAGTCTCAACGTTCGCGTGGCAAAAAGATTGCAGGCTGGCTGGTGGCGATAGGGCTGATCTGGCTGGCATTAATCATTTACCTGGTCAGGCAGTCACTGAGTTAAGAGGCAACGATGCACATTACGCTGCGGCAAATTGAAGTTTTCACCGAAGTGCTTAAGAGCGGTTCCACCACTCAGGCTTCGCAACTGCTGGCGCTGTCGCAGTCGGCGGTGAGTGCAGCGCTGGCCGATCTGGAGAGTCAGCTCGGCGTGCAACTGTTTGACCGGGTCGGCAAACGGCTGGTGCTGAATGAGCATGGACGGCTGCTCTATCCCCGTGCAGTAGGGCTGCTGGAGCAGGCGGGCGAAATCGAGCAGCTGTTTAAAGAGGATAACGGCGCGATCCGCATTTTTGCCAGTAGCACCATAGGGAACTATCTGCTGCCAGGCATGATGGCCGCTTATCGTCGCGATTTTCCCCGCCTGCCGCTGGAGCTGAGTGTCGGCAACAGTCAGGATGTGATTCAGGCGGTTTGCGATTTCCGCGTCGATGTCGGATTGATTGAAGGGCCGTGCCATATGACCGAGCTGGTCAGTGAACCCTGGCTCGAAGATGAGCTGGTGGTGTTTGCCGCGCCAGATGCGGCGATTCTGCAACAGCCGGTGACGCTGCAAACCCTGGCTGACGCCCCGTGGATCCTGCGCGAACGCGGCTCCGGCACCCGTGAAATTGTCGATTATCTGCTGCTGTCGCATCTGCCGAGTTTTCAGCTGGGCATGGAGCTGGGCAATTCCGAGGCGATTAAACATGCGGTGCGGCACGGCATGGGCATCAGCTGTCTTTCGCGCCGGGTGATTGCCGATCTGCTGGAGGCGGGCACGCTGGTTGAACTGACGATTCCGCTGCCGCGTCTCATCCGCACGCTCTATCGCATCCATCACCGGCAGAAGCATATTTCCAAAGCACTGACGCGGTTTTTTTCCTATTGTCGCGAGTAATTACTAATAATTCCGGCGCGATCATGAAGTTAACTAATAACAGGTTGGCATTCGCTATACAGAGGCGATCTGGCTGCTACAATCGCGCCTCATTTTTACCCAGCGTAGCGTTAACACATGCATAATGACTCAAATACAACACAACAACCTGCATTACGACGTGCGTTAAAAGCCCGTCACCTGACGATGATCGCCATCGGCGGCTCCATTGGTACCGGCCTGTTTGTCGCCTCCGGTGCCACCATCGCTCAGGCTGGCCCCGGCGGAGCACTGCTCTCCTATATCCTCATCGGCCTGATGGTCTACTTCCTGATGACCAGCCTCGGCGAACTGGCTGCGTTCATGCCGGTATCGGGTTCCTTCGCCACCTACGGCGCAAAATATGTCGAAGAGGGCTTTGGTTTCGCACTCGGCTGGAACTACTGGTACAACTGGGCGGTGACCATCGCGGTTGACCTGGTGGCGTCCCAGCTGGTGATGAACTACTGGTTCCCCGACACGCCTGGCTGGATCTGGAGCGCGCTGTTCCTGGGGCTGATGTTCCTGCTCAACTACATTTCGGTCAAAGGCTTTGGCGAGGCGGAATACTGGTTCTCGCTGATTAAAGTGGCCACCGTGATTATCTTTATCATCGTTGGCGTGCTGATGATCACCGGCATTATGCGCGGTGCTGAACATGCGGGCTGGCAGAACTGGCAGGTGGGCGACGCGCCGTTTGCGGGCGGCTTTGCGGCGATGATTGGGGTGGCGATGATTGTGGGATTCTCCTTCCAGGGCACCGAGCTGATCGGTATCGCGGCGGGCGAATCTGAAGATCCGGCGAAAAATATTCCGCGCGCTGTGCGGCAGATTTTCTGGCGTATTCTGCTGTTCTATGTGTTCGCTATCCTGATTATCAGCCTGATCCTGCCATACACCGATCCGCAGTTGCTGCACAATGATATCGACGATATCAGCGTCAGCCCGTTCACCCTGGTGTTCCAGAATGCCGGTCTGCTCTCTGCCGCCGCCGTCATGAATGCGGTGATCCTGACGGCTGTGCTGTCAGCGGGTAACTCCGGGATGTATGCGTCAACGCGTATGCTTTATAACCTGGCCAGCGAAGGTAAAGCGCCACGGATTTTCGCGAAGCTCTCTAAAGGCGGCGTTCCGCGTAATGCCCTTTGGGCCACTACCGTGGTGGCCGGACTGTGCTTCCTGACCTCAAAATTTGGTAATCAGGAAGTCTATCTGTGGCTGCTGAATACTTCAGGCATGACCGGGTTTATCGCCTGGCTGGGTATTGCCATCAGTCACTATCGCTTTCGTCGGGGCTATGTCGCCCAGGGACGTGACCTGAACGATCTGCCTTACCGTTCCGGCTTCTTCCCGCTGGGTCCGATTTTCGCCTTTGTGCTCTGCCTGATCATCACGCTGGGTCAGAACTACCAGGCATTCCTCAACGACAGCATCGACTGGTACGGCGTGGCGGCAACCTACATCGGCATTCCGCTGTTCCTGATTATCTGGTTCGGCTACAAGCTGACGCGCGGCAGCCGTTTCGTTAAGTACAGCGAAATGGAGTTTCCGGTTCACAAAGATTAACTCTGCGTAATCGCCCGCACAAAACCCGCCAGGGATGGCGGGTTTTGCGTCTTTGCGAAAGGCGCAGGCTCCCTGAGCCATTCTCCTGCCTGCAACACCGTTTTTTACTGTTTTTTCACGTCTCGCTTATGTTCTCGAATTGATAATTATTATCACCTGCACTATTGTGGCTGCGTTTTCTGACGTGATAGCCACACAGGGTTCAAACATGACTACCGAAACTTCGCTGCTGGCGGGGGAAGAGACGCTTCACCACACCATGCAGAACTATCATCAGGTGCTGCGCCGCCGCTTAATCTGGATTGGCGTGCTGCTGCTGGCGATACTCGCCTCGCTGATCCTCGACTTCACGCTGGGTCCGGCGGGACTCTCACTTGAAACGCTGTGGAATACGCTGCTCAGCCCCGAGAGCGTCGATGCCGGCACGCGCGTCATTGTCTGGGACATTCGTCTGCCCTATGCGCTGATGGCGCTGGTGGTGGGGCTGTCGCTGGGTCTGGCGGGCGCAGAAATGCAGACCATCCTGAATAACCCGCTGGCCAGTCCGTTTACCCTCGGTGTCTCATCGGCGGCGGCGTTTGGCGCCGCGCTGGCCATCATCCTCGGCGTGGGTATTCCCGGCATTCCCGATCAGTGGTTAATTTCTGCCAACGCCTTTGTCTTTGCTCTGTTTGCCGCGCTGATGCTGGATGCCGTGACCCGCTGGACTCAGGTCTCTTCGGCGGGCGTGGTGCTGTTCGGTATCGCGCTGGTCTTCACCTTTAACGCCCTGGTATCCATGATGCAGTTCATCGCCAGCGAAGATACCCTGCAGGGCCTGGTGTTCTGGACCATGGGCAGCCTGGCGCGCGCCTCCTGGGAGAAGCTGGGCGTGCTGAGCGTGGCGCTGGCCATTCTGGTGCCGTTTTCCATGATGAGCAGCTGGAAGTTGACGGCGCTGCGTCTGGGCGAAGACCGCGCGGTAAGCTTTGGCATTGATGTGCGTCGTCTGCGTCTGACTACCTTACTGCGCATCAGCATCCTCTCTGCCCTGGCGGTCGCGTTTGTCGGCCCGATCGGTTTCATTGGGCTGGTCGCTCCCCATATCGCCCGCATGATGTTTGGTGAAGATCACCGTTTCTATTTGCCCGCCAGTGCGCTGGTCGGCGCGCTGGTGCTGTCGCTGGCGTCGGTCGCCTCGAAAAACCTGCTCCCCGGTGTAATCATCCCGGTTGGCATTGTCACCTCACTGATTGGCGTGCCGTTCTTCCTGAGTATTATTCTGCGTCATCGGGGGACGGTATGATGAAACAGGGTCTGACGTTACGCGGCTTCAGTGCCGGGTACCCAAAAAATAAAGTCATTGATAATCTTAATATCGCGCCGCTGCCGCGCGGCGAGATCACCGTGCTGCTGGGGCCGAATGGCTGTGGTAAATCGACGCTGCTGCGTGCACTGGCCGGGCTGAACAAAGGCCAGGGCGAGATGTGGCTCAACGGTGAGGATCTCATGACCCAGCCGTTTGCCCGGCGGGCGAAGAACGTGGTTTATCTGCCGCAGTCGCTGCCTGCGGGCGTGCATCTGCATGTGCTGGAGTCGATCATCGTGGCGCAGCGTGCCTCCGGTGGTCTGCACAGCGCCAGCAGCGAAGCGGAAATCATGCATCTGCTGGAGCAGCTGGGCATTGCCCATCTGGCGATGCGATATCTCGATCAGCTCTCCGGCGGACAGAAACAGCTGGTCGGGCTGGCGCAGTCACTGATCCGTCGCCCTAAGCTGCTGCTGCTGGATGAACCGCTGAGCGCGCTGGATCTCAACTACCAGTTTCACGTGATGGATCTGGTGCGGCGCGAAACCGCTCAGCGTAACATCGTGACGGTGGTAGTGGTGCATGACATCAATATTGCACTGCGTCATGCGCAACATGCGCTGATGCTGAAGCAGGGCGCGCTGGTGGCGGAAGGGCAGCCGGATAAGGTGATCACGCCTGCCACTCTGGCAAAGGTGTATGGCGTCGATGGTCGTATCGAACACTGCTCGCGTGGTATCCCGCAGGTGATGATCGACGGGCTGACCGGCCCGGCACTGGTCTGATATTGAGGAGGCGTCCGGTAGGGCGCTGAGCATCACTGTTCTGAGAAAGAAATTTTTACAGGGCAGGCTGGCAGGACGCTGGCTCTGTGACAGAGCGTTAGCCAGCAGAGCAGGCATAAAAGTTCAGGGCCGCGATTGCGGCCCTGATTGTTTACGCCAGCAGATGCTGCGCATGGAAGCGCAGATGATCTTCCACAAAGCTGGCTATAAAGAAGTAGCTATGGTCATAACCTGGCTGAATGCGCAACGTCAGCGGGAAACCCACCTCATTCGCGACCTCTTGTAACCGCTCCGGTTGCAGCTGATCGGCCAGGAACTGATCGCTGTCGCCCTGATCGATCAGCATTGGCAGCCGATGCGACACCTCCGCCATCAGCTGGCAGCTGTCATATTCCCGCCACGTTGCACGATCGTCGCCCAGATAGGCCTGAAACGCTTTCTGGCCCCAGGGTACCTGCATCGGATTCACAATCGGTGCAAAAGCGGAAGCCGAGGCAAAGCGGTTACCCAGACGCAGCGCCAGCATCAGCGCGCCGTGTCCGCCCATCGAGTGACCCATAATCGACTGACGTTCACTGACCTTGAAGTTATCCGCAATCAGGGCGGGTAACTCGTTGCTCAGATAATCGAACATGCGGAAATGGCTGGCCCAGGGCTGTTGGGTGGCATTGAGATAAAATCCCGCGCCCTGACCCAGATCGTATCCTTCATCATTCGCAACCCCTTCGCCGCGCGGGCTGGTGTCCGGCATAATCAGCACCAGACCCAGTTCCGCTGCAACCCGCTGTGCGCCGGCTTTGCTGGTGAAGTTTTCATCGTTACAGGTCAGCCCGGCCAGAAACCAGACCACCGGCGGCGGCGCATCACCGTGCGGCCCAGGCAGATAGATGCTGAAGGTCATCGGGCAATTCAGCAGCAAAGACTGATGACGCCAGCGCTGCTGCCAGCCGCCAAAAATACGGTGTTCTTCCAGTAGCTCCAGAGTGGATGCCATAACGCCTCCTGATTACTTGTTAAAGTGCACGACCGAGCGAATCGATTTTCCTTCGTGCATCAAATCAAAGGCGTCGTTGATCTCTTCCAGCGGCATGGTGTGAGTGATGAAGTCGTTCAGCGCAAATTTACCGTCGAGGTAATCCTGCACAATGCCAGGCAACTGCGAGCGGCCTTTGACGCCGCCAAACGCGGAACCGCGCCAGACGCGACCGGTCACCAGCTGGAAGGGACGGGTGGAGATCTCTTCACCGGCACCGGCGACGCCGATAATCACGGACTCGCCCCAGCCTTTGTGGCAGCACTCCAGCGCGGAACGCATCACGTTGACGTTACCAATACATTCAAACGAGAAATCCACGCCGCCGTCGGTCAGCTCGACAATCACATCCTGAATCGGCTTGTCGTAATCTTTCGGGTTGATCAGATCGGTGGCACCCAGTTTGCGTGCCAGATCGAATTTACTGGTATTAAGGTCGATGGCAATGATGCGGCCCGCTTTCGCCATCTTCGCGCCGATGACCGCAGAGAGGCCAATGCCGCCGAGACCGAAAATCGCCACGGTGTCGCCTTCTTTCACTTTGGCGGTGTTCATCACCGCGCCCATGCCAGTGGTCACGCCACAGCCCAGCAGACAAACCTCTTCCAGCGGCGCTTCTTTACTGATTTTCGCCAGCGAGATCTCCGGAATTACCGTGTACTCAGAGAAGGTTGAGGTGCCCATATAGTGGAAAATGGGTTTGCCATCTTTAAAGAAACGGGTGGTGCCATCCGGCATCAGGCCTTTACCCTGCGTGGTACGGATCGCCTGGCAGAGGTTAGTTTTGCCTGAAAGACAATATTTACATTTGCCACACTCCGGCGTGTAGAGTGGAATGACGTGGTCACCCACTTCAACGCTGGTCACGCCTTCGCCCACGGCTTCGACGATGCCGCCGCCTTCATGGCCAAGAATCGCCGGGAAAACGCCTTCCGGGTCGGTGCCGGACAGGGTGTAGGCGTCGGTATGACAGACGCCGGTCGCGACGATACGCACCAGCACTTCACCTTTCTGCGGTGGCATTAAATCAACTTCTTCGATTTTCAGCGGTTCGCCAGCAGCCCAGGCAACAGCGGCACGGGTTTTGATCATATTCATGCAATCCCTCTTCCAGTCAGATTGTGACGCGCAGTGGCGCCGGGTGGTCGTGATGATTCAAAGCCTGGTGGGTCAGGCTCTTAAACATAGCGTGGAACGCTTATTCCGCCGCCTGTAATGGGTAAATCAGCTCATCGTTGAGCGGACGATCGTCAAATTGTTCAATAATCAGGTACTTCAGTGCTTCAACATTCGGCGTAAAGGCGTCGCGTCGCCACATCAGCCAGGTGGCGGTGTCGCGATAAGCGGGAGGTAACGTATGCGCCTGCACCCGTGACCGATCCGCCATCTGCTTCAGCACCGAGGCCGGGATCATCGCTACGCCCGCACCGCCTGCCACGCAGGCCAGCATGGCGTGATAGGACTGAATCTCCATCACACTGTTGGGTGCAGTCTGGCTGTCCCGATACCAGCTCTCCAGCTTCACCCGGTAAGAGCAGCTGTTGCGAAAGGCAAACAGGGTATCGTCCTGCACGTCGCGCGCGGTGGCGATTGGCGCATGATCGAGGCCGGTGATCAGTATCATCTCTTCGCGAAAGGCGATGCAGCCATTGAGATCGTCATGGGAGACCGGGCCATCCACCAGCGCGGCCGCCAGGGTGCCTTCACGCACCCGATCGATGATTTCGCCCGAGGTGCCGGTAATCAGCGACAGCGCTACTTTGGGGAAGCGCTGGTGATAGGCGGCGAGCAGGCCGGGCAGACGCGTCGCCGCGGTGCTCTCCATTGAGCCCAGCGCAAAGTTGCCCGCCGGTTCACCGGTGCGGGTCATGCTCATCGCTTCTTCACTTAATGCCAGGATACGCTGCGCATAATTCAGAAAATTATGGCCCATTGGTGACAGGCGAATGCGCTGTTTCTCACGAATAAAGAGATCCACACCTAATTCTTCTTCCAGCTGGCGCAACCGCGTGGTGAGATTAGAGGGGACGCGATGCAGCTGTTCTGCTGCGCGCGCCAGTGAACCCGTTTCGGCGACGGAACAGAACATACGCAGCTGAACTAAATCCATATCTTCTCTTCCTGTAAGCAAGTTGGTTAAAATTATTCACTTTCCGTGAGTTTAATCATCCTGCATGCTGTTAGCAAGTCAGAAGAGATCTCAGGGCAGAACAACAGGAGTTCAGCAATGGCGTTACGCGTCGCGCTCAGCGCGTTTTTAACCTTATTTGTCGCGATGGGCATTGGCCGGTTTGCTTTCACGCCCCAGGTGCCGCTGATGATTCAGGCACACCAGCTGACACTCACCAGTGCCAGCCTGGTGGCGGCACTTAACTATCTTGGCTATCTGTGTGGCTCATTTGATGCCATGCGCGCACACCGGCGGGTTGAGCTGCGATTGCAGGCGGGCGTATGGGGCGCGGTGATCCTGACCCTGCTCTCAGCATTCGCCAGCGGACCGTGGCTGCACGGCGCAATCCGCTTTCTGATTGGCTGGGCCAGCGGCTGGGCGATGGTGCTGGTGGCGGCCTGGAGCAATGAACAGCTGCATCGCCATGGACGGGCAGGGCTGTCAGCGGCCGTTTTTGCCGGGCCAGGCTGCGGCATTTTTGTCAGCGGTCTGCTGGGGGTAGCGCTGCACACATTGCAGGTTTCTGCCGGTCTGGCCTGGGCCGCTTATGGTGCGCTGGCGCTGCTGCTGATTGCGCTGATTACCCGTAATCTGCCGCGTCGGGGCGAACTGCATCGCCCGGATCAGGCACCCGAGCCGCTGGTGCTGGATCGCAACCTTAAACGGCTGGTACTGAGTTACAGTCTGGCGGGCTTTGGCTACATTCTGCCCGCCACCTTTTTGTCGCAGATGGCCGCCACGCGGTTTCCTGACGGCATCTTCGCGCAGTTTGTCTGGCCGATTTTTGGCGGCGCGGCGATGATCGGCATCCTGCTGGGGATCCTGACGCGGCGCTGGGGGCACAGCCACGTCCGCCTGGCTCTGGTGCTGTGGGCGCAGGCGCTGGGCGTATTTGCCGCGGCGCTGCTGCCAGGCTTTAGCGGCCTGCTGGCCGGTGCGCTGCTGGTGGGGGGCGGTTTCCTCAGCGTGGTGCAGCTGTCGCTGCTCTGCGCCCGTGAGCTGGCACCCAATCATCTGCGCTACATGGCTGGCCTGCTGACCACCGGCTATGCTATCGGGCAGCTGGTCGGCCCGCTGCTCTCTTTTCTCTCCACAGCCCTGTTACATCGGCTGGAGCCTGCCCTGTGGGTTGCAGGGGTTAGCCTGGTCTGGGCCGGCCTGCTGGTGTGGCGGCGAACCGGGTGAAAAGCTTTCATCACCAATCTGATTGATTGCTGGATTCCCCGCAAAGAAAGTTTCACAATACGCGCCTGATTACAGGGCCCGCTGGCAAAAGCTGGCGGGCGTAACACCAGCCGGAGAAGAGTAAGATGAGCACCCTAAGTCAGGAAGCTGCCCTGGTTCACGAAGCGCTGCTGGCGCGTGGACTGGAAACGCCGTTACGTGCACCGACGCGCGATATAGATGACAACACACGTAAAAGTCTGATTGCCGGGCACATGACCGAGATTATGCAGCTGCTGAATCTGGATCTTGAAGATGACAGCCTGATGGAAACGCCGCATCGCATCGCCAAAATGTATGTGGATGAAGTCTTTTCCGGTCTCGACTACGCCAACTTCCCGAAAATCACCGTCATTGAGAATAAAATGAAGGTTGATGAGATGGTGACCGTGCGTGATATCACGCTGACCAGCACCTGTGAACACCACTTTGTGATCATCGATGGCAAAGCGACCGTCGCCTACATTCCCAAAGAAAAGGTGATTGGCCTGTCGAAAATCAACCGTATCGTGCAGTTCTTCGCCCAGCGCCCGCAGGTGCAGGAGCGTCTGACGCAGCAGGTTCTGGTCGCACTGCAGACGCTGCTGGGCACCAACAATGTGGCTGTTTCTATTGATGCGGTGCATTACTGCGTGAAAGCGCGTGGCGTAAAAGATGCCACCAGTGCCACCACGACGACCTCTCTGGGTGGCCTGTTCAAGTCCAGCCAGAATACCCGCCAGGAATTTTTGCGCGCGGTGCGCCATAGTTGAGTCTACGGCGGGCGCATAACGTTGCCCGCCTCAATGGTGCAGGTGCCGCATGCAACGCTATCACGCGCTGGATTTCATTCGTGGATGTGCCATTCTCGGCATTCTGCTGCTCAATATTGTCGGCTTTGGCCTGCCTTCTGCCGCCTACCTTAATCCGGCATGGCAGGGCAGCGTCAGCCTGTCCGATGTCTGGACATGGGCGATCTCTGACGCCTTTGCCCAGCTCAAATTCCTCACCCTGTTTGCGCTGCTGTTTGGCGCAGGTCTGCAAATGCAGCTGCCACGCGGCAGTCGCTGGCTGACTGCCCGGCTCTCACTGCTGGTGCTGATCGGTTTTCTGCACGGCGTCTTTCTCTGGGAGGGCGATATCCTGCTGGACTACGGCATTATCGGACTGGTGGTCTGGCGGGTGTTGCGCGATGTCCCTTCCACACGCAGCCTGATGAATACCGGCATTCTGCTCTACCTGGTGGGCTGTGGCGTTCTGCTGGTGTTTGGGTCAATCTCCGATCCTGAACCGACCCGATCCTGGCTGCCAGGTGCTGCCGATCTGCAATATGAACAGTACTGGAAACTGACCGGCGGCTGGGAAGCGATACAGAACCGGCTGGATCATCTCTCGTCAGGATTGATGGCGCTGGCGGCGCAGTATGGCTGGCAGCTGGCGGGCCTGATGATGATCGGTGGCGCACTGCTGCGCAGTGGCTGGCTGATCGGCGAGTTTTCAGTGCAACATTACCGTCAGGCGGCGGCGCTGCTGCTGACGATGGGGTTGTTAATTGCGGTGGCCGGTGTGGCAGCGCAATGGCTGTTACATTGGGAATTCCGCTGGACCGCTTTTTATCTGCAAGCCCCGCGCGATCTCGCCAGCCCGCTGATTAGCCTGGGCTATGCCGCGCTCTGTCTGGCTTACTGGCCGCAGATAGCGCGCTGGCGCATCAGCTATGCCATTCAGTGCGTGGGCCGCATGGCGCTGACCAACTATCTGCTGCAGTCGCTGATCTGCACCACGCTGTTCTATCGCTTCGGCTTCTATATGCACTTCACCCGGCTGGAGCTGGTGCTGATGGTGCCTGCGGTCTGGCTTATCAATATCCTCTTTTCACTCATCTGGTTACATTTCTTCGCACAGGGTCCGCTGGAGTGGCTGTGGCGGCGGCTCACGCTGATCTCAGCCGGTAAATCGCGCATCACTGACAACGCCAGATAATGACCGCCATCACAAAGGTTACAGAATTGTATGTAACCGTTTTCATTGATGTGACGCAATTCACGCTGTACGCCTCCTGCCCCTGACAAAATAGCGCCGGTGTTCAACCCGGCGTGATGCCTTATTTTTCCTTTGTGGAACTGCTGCATGATAACAATTCGTGATGTTGCCCGTCAGGCTGGCGTGTCGGTGGCGACCGTGTCGCGCGTCCTCAATCAGAGCAGCGCCGTCACCTCTGACACCCGCGACGCCGTGTTACAGGCGGTGGAAGCGCTGGGCTATCGCCCCAACGCCAATGCGCAGGCGCTGGCGACGCAGGTCAGTGACACCATTGGCGTGGTGGTGATGGATGTTTCGGATCCCTTCTTCGGTGCACTGGTTAAAGCGGTGGATACCGTGGCGCAGCGTGTGCACAAACATGTGTTAATCAGCAACTCCTGGCATCAGGAAGAGAAAGAGCGTCATGCCATTGAAGTGCTGATTCGTCAGCGTTGCAGCGCCCTGGTGGTGCACGCGAAAACGCTGCCTGACGCTGAGCTGGCGGATTTCATGCGCCACGTTCCGGGCATGGTGGTGATTAACCGCATCGTGCCCGGATTTGAACACCGCAGTGTCAGTCTGGATAACGTCACGGGTGCATTGATGGCTTCACGAACCCTGCTACAGCAGGGGCATAGCCGGATTGGATACCTTTGTTCCAGCCATCCCATCGAAGATGTGGCGCAGCGCCGTGAAGGGTGGATTCAGGCGATGGCAGAGCAGGGCATCCGGCCCCAGGAGAGCTGGATAGCCAGCGCAGAGCCCGATATGCAGGGCGGCGAAGCGGCGATGGTAGAACTGCTGGGACGCAATCTCAACCTCAGTGCGGTGTTTGCCTATAACGACGGCATGGCGGCTGGTGCACTCACTGCGCTGAAAGACAACGGCATCCAGGTGCCACAGCATTTTTCTGTCATTGGCTTTGATGACATCCCCATTTCCCGTTACACCGATCCGCAGTTAACCACTGTGCGCTATCCCATTGTATCTATGGCAAAAATCGCCACTGAACTGGCGCTGCAGGGCGCAGCCGGACTGCTGGATGACACGGCAACGCACATCTTTATGCCAACGCTGGTGCGGCGTCATTCGGTGGCGCAGCGGCAAAATGTGGAGTCCGTCACTAATTCAGGCGATTCAGCCATGTAACCGTTTTCAATCTGTGATTACATTCACAGTTAATTAACATTGCTCTCACTATGATGGCAGCGTCTTACCGGACTGAAACATTATGTAACGCCAGTGTAACGGCATCAGTTGTGGTCTCAGTAGCCGGTTAAAGGGTTTATACCCTCTTCATGGAAGCATTCTGGCACAGGGAAGTCAGGTTTTAGACGGTGTTCAATGGCTTAACATTCTCATTACGTTAACCGACGCGCCGATCTGTTTTACCGATTGCTCTCCCGCCTGTATGGCGCGGTAGCGCTAAAAAGACCCTGCATAATAAAACCGGAGATACCATGAATAAGAAGGTTTTCACGCTTACAGCACTGGTTGCCAGCATGATGTTTGGTGCAACCGCTCACGCAGCTGACACCCGTATCGGCGTGACCATTTACAAATATGATGACAACTTCATGTCAATGGTGCGCAAAGACATCGAGAAAGAAGCGAAAGCGATCGGTGGCGTGCAGTTGCTGATGAATGATTCACAGAACGACCAGTCCAAACAGAACGATCAGATTGACGTGCTGATGGCAAAAGGCGTGAAAGCGCTGGCGATTAACCTGGTTGACCCGGCTGCGGCTGCGGTTGTAGTAGACAAAGCGCGTGCCAACGACGTGCCGGTGGTCTTCTTCAACAAAGAACCTAACGCCAAAGTGCTGGCCGGTTATGACAAAGCTTACTATGTCGGTACCGACTCTAAAGAGTCAGGCATCATTCAGGGTCAGCTGATTGAGAAGCACTGGAAAGCCACACCCGCGTGGGATCTGAACAAAGATGGTCAGATTCAGTTCGTGCTGCTGAAAGGCGAGCCGGGCCATCCTGATGCAGAAGCCCGTACCAAATATGTGATCGATACCCTGAACAAAGATGGTCTGAAAACCCAGCAGTTAGCGATGGATACTGCAATGTGGGATACCGCGCAGGCCAAAGATAAGATGGATGCGTGGCTGTCAGGCCCGAATGCCAAAAAAATCGAAGTGGTGATTGCCAACAACGATGCGATGGCAATGGGTGCGGTTGAAGCGCTGAAAGCGCACAACATGACCTCAATCCCGGTCTTCGGCGTCGATGCACTGCCAGAAGCGCTGGCGCTGGTGAAATCCGGTGCGCTGGCCGGTACCGTGCTGAACGATGCGGAAAACCAGGCGAAAGCAACGCTGGATATTGCCAACAATCTGGCTAACGGCAAAGCCGCCACCGACGGAACAAACTTCAAGATGGTTGATAAGATCGTCCGCGTTCCTTACGTGCCGGTTGATAAAGAAAATCTGTCTCAGTTCGTGAAATAAGATCGATTACGGGCGCGACCGCTGTCGCGCCTTTTTTATGTCACCACCGTTTTTTAGCCAGGTAAAATATGGCCAGTGATAATACGACCGCGCAGCGAGAATATCTGCTGGAAATGACGGATGTCTCAAAATCATTTCCCGGCGTTAAAGCGTTAGATAATGTGAATTTAAAAGTGCGGCCTCACTCTGTTCATGCATTAATGGGCGAGAACGGTGCCGGGAAATCTACCTTATTAAAATGCCTGTTTGGTATTTATAAAAAAGATACCGGCAGTATCCTGTTTCAGGGTAAAGAGATCGACTATAAAAGTTCCAAAGAGGCGCTGGAAAATGGCGTGTCGATGGTGCATCAGGAATTAAACCTGGTCCTGCAGCGTACCGTGATGGACAATATGTGGCTTGGGCGTTATCCGCGCAAAGGCTTCTTTGTCGATCAGGATAAAATGTACCGGGATACCAAAGCGATTTTTGACGAGCTGGATATTGATATCGATCCGCGCGATAAAGTTGCCAATCTTTCTGTATCGCAGATGCAGATGATTGAAATTGCCAAAGCGTTTTCCTACGACGCGAAAATTGTGATTATGGATGAGCCGACCTCCTCGTTAACCGAGAAAGAGGTTAATCACCTGTTCACGATTATTCGTAAGCTGAAAGATCGCGGCTGTGGCATTGTTTATATTTCGCACAAAATGGAAGAGATTTTCCAGCTGTGTGATGAGATCACTATCCTGCGTGATGGTCAGTGGATCACCTCTCAGCCGCTGGAAGGGCTGGATATGGATAAGATCATCTCCATGATGGTTGGCCGTTCACTGAACCAGCGTTTCCCTGATCGTACTAACGTGCCAGGCGAGACGATTCTTGAGGTGCGTCATCTGACGTCACTGCGTCAGCCATCGATTCGCGACATCTCATTTGATTTGCGTAAAGGGGAGATACTCGGCATTGCCGGGCTGGTGGGCGCCAAACGTACCGATATCGTCGAAACGCTGTTTGGCATTCGCGAAAAATCGGGCGGCACCATTAAACTGCATGGTAAACCGATTAATAATCACAGCGCCAATGAAGCCATTAACCACGGTTTTGCGCTGGTGACTGAAGAGCGTCGCTCAACCGGTATTTATGCTTTCCTCGACATTGGTTTTAACTCGCTTATTTCCAATATCAAAAAATATAAAAACAGTATGGGACTGCTGGATAATAAACGCATGAAGAGTGATACCCAGTGGGTGATCGATTCTATGCGTGTAAAAACGCCAGGCCACCATACTCAGATTGGTTCGCTTTCGGGCGGTAACCAGCAAAAAGTAATTATTGGCCGCTGGTTATTGACCCAGCCTGAAATCCTGATGCTTGATGAACCCACTCGCGGTATTGATGTTGGTGCAAAATTCGAAATTTACCAGTTAATTGCTGAGCTGGCGAAAAGAGAAAAGGGCATCATTATTATCTCATCCGAAATGCCGGAGCTGTTAGGCATTACCGATCGTATTCTGGTAATGAGTAATGGTCTGGTAGCAGGCATAGTTGATACCAAAACGACCACGCAGAACGAAATATTGCGTTTAGCGTCATTACACCTTTAATGAAGCAAGGGCTGTTAACATGAAAGCGACTACAAAAAAGAATGCGCTAACCTGGTTAAAAGAGGGCGGCATTTATGTCGTGCTGCTGGTATTGCTGGCTATTATTATTTTCCAGGACCCCTCATTTTTAAGTTTAATGAACCTGAGTAATATTCTGACCCAATCTTCGGTGCGCATTATTATTGCACTGGGTGTGGCGGGTCTGATTGTGACGCAGGGTACTGACCTGTCAGCCGGACGTCAGGTCGGTCTGGCGGCGGTGGTTGCCGCGACGCTGCTGCAGGCGATGGATAACGCGAACAAGGTCTTCCCGACGCTGGATACGGTGCCGATTCCACTGGTTATTCTGACCGTGTGCATCATCGGCGGCGTGATTGGTCTGGTCAACGGTGTGATTATTGCTTACCTCAAGGTAACGCCATTTATCACCACGCTGGGCACCATGATCATCGTTTACGGTATCAACTCACTCTATTACGACTTTGTTGGCGCATCACCGATTGCCGGTTTTGATACAGGATTCTCGAAATTTACCCAGGGCTTCTTACGCTTTGGTGATTTTAAGCTCTCGTTCATCACCTTCTACGCCGTGATTGCCATTATTTTCGTCTGGGTGCTGTGGAATAAAACCCGTTTCGGCAAGAACATTTTTGCTATCGGCGGTAACCCGGAAGCGGCGAAAGTCTCAGGCGTTAACGTCAACCTGAACCTGATCATGATTTATGCCCTGTCAGGTGTGTTCTACGCCTTCGGCGGGATGCTGGAAGCGGGGCGTATCGGTTCGGCCACCAACAACCTTGGCTTTATGTATGAGCTGGATGCGATTGCGGCCTGTGTGGTCGGCGGTGTCTCCTTCGCCGGTGGTGTGGGTAGCGTGGCGGGCGTAGTGACCGGTGTGTTGATCTTCACCGTCATCAACTATGGTCTGACCTATATCGGCGTTAACCCTTACTGGCAGTACATTATTAAAGGCGGCATCATCATCTTCGCCGTGGCGCTGGATTCCCTGAAATATTCCCGTAAGAAGTAAGTCCAACTCCACGCTAAAGAAGCGACCTTCGGGTCGCTTTTTTTATGGGGAGTCAAGGGGGAGCTGCTATGAGGTCGAGGCTGCGAAGGGAACACGGTCAGATCGGAAAGACGCTAAGGCCAGTAAATGATCTGCCCGTGTCATTCCCCCCGCAGAACGCTTTTTATAGCGGAGAGTGCTGGGGTCGTTGCTGTGAGATCGAGTATGCGCAGGAACACGGTCAGATCGGAAAGTCGCAACAGCCGTCATCCATGACACGCTCGGCCCACGCGATTACGCACCTCATCCCTGAGGTGCGCCCGTTTCCGGGCCAACGCTTTGCGTTGTTCAAAAACGCTCCCGGCGTTTTTGTCCCTGGCGTGGGATGCTTTCCTCTTCTGACCGTGTTCCCTGCGCGTTGAGCTTATTCATTGTTATAAGATTCACCCTCTTCAGATTTCTCAGCAGTCTAAGTCGGCTTTCAGAGGGGAAGTAGCACTGAATTATCTACCGTAGTCATGTAATTAATCAGCTTAATGATCGCTGCATAGTAACAGACGGCGACTAAACGTATGCTCCCTGAGCCAGCATATTACCGTCAGCTCCCTGAGCCCTGCACGTCACTGCCAGACTTCGGCACAGCAGTAACCAGCATAAAGAAGCCGCAGTGTGTGACCTATTTCCGCAGCTTCTGTTCCAGCTCCAGCAGCTGCTCCGGCGTCACTGCCGGGTAACTCTGCGCATCTTCAGGGACATCGCGTACGGCGGGGATCGGCACCAATGGGCCCAGGAAGCGGGGTTCGCGCTTAAGCAGGAAGAGATCCACCAGCGCGCCCAGCCGGGCACCTACCTCACGGAAGCGCACGCTAAGCATGTTCTTCGGTGAGGGCACCGCATAACACTGCGCCTGAATACCCAGCTGTAAGGCGATAAACAGCGCACGCTCGCAATGGAAACGCTGCGTGATAATAATGAAGTCGTTGGTATCAAACACTTTGCGAGTGCGCACAATCGAATCCAGTGTGCGGAAACCGGCATAGTCCAGCACGATATCAGCCGGATCGACACCGGCTTTGATGAGATCGCGGCGCATCGTCATCGGCTCGTTATAGCTTTGCAGCGCGTTATCACCGCTTAACAGCAGATAATTGACCTTGCCGCTGTTGTAGGCATTCAGCGCGCCCTGCATACGATAGAGGTAATACTGATTGATGACGCCGGTGCGATAATATTTCGCCGTACCCAGTACCACACCGACCTGACGATGTGGCAAAGAGGCGACATTTTCGTAGATAAAGGGCGCAGTTTTCCAGCTGATCCAGCGATCAAGGCCGAGCGCCGTTGCCATCATCAGTAAGATGATGAAAAGCAGACCAATGAAAACGCGTTTCAGCATGCGCCTGGAGACTCGATGTCAGAATAGTGAGATGGGACAAGGCTACTTGAGCTGTCACTGTGAAGCAAGTTACTGCCGGCTGGCTGTGCTCTTTTTGAACACTGCCGGATCGGATGCAATCCGGCAGTCTGAAGATTAAATCGAGGTACGACGATAATGACGGTACTGCGGCAGCCAGAAGTTGTTGGCGATAGCCTGTGACAACACATCTTCAGAGGTCACCACGGCGACACCCGCCAGCTGAGCAGCTTTACCCACTTCCATCGCAATGATTTTCGATACACCCTGGATATCTTTAATCTCAGGCAGCACCGGGCCTTCACCTTCATTCACCAGCGGAGAGCAGTCAGCAAGCGCGCGGCTGGCGGTCATCAGCATGGTATCAGTAACGCGGCTGGCACCCGAAGCAATCACACCCAGACCAATGCCCGGGAAGATGTAGGAGTTGTTGCACTGCGCAATCGGATAGGTTTTACCGTTCCAGCTCACCGGCGAGAACGGACTGCCGGTTGCGACCAGCGCGGCACCGTCTGTCCAGGCGATGATATCGGCTGGCGTCGCTTCCACGCGTGATGTCGGGTTCGACAGTGGCATCACAATAGGGCGCTTACAGTGCTTGTGCATCTCGCGGATGATCTCTTCGGTGAACAGGCCCGGCTGGCCAGAGACACCAATCAGAATATCGGGCTGCGCATTGCGCACCACGTCCAGCAGCGAGATGGAATCATTGGTAACATCCCACTGCTGCAGATTTTCGCTCTTCTGCACCAGCTTGCTCTGGAAATCGAGCAGGTTAGGCAGCTTGTCAGTGAGCAGACCAAAGCGATCCACCATCATTACCCGGCCACGCGCTTCCTCGTCACTCAGACCTTCGGATTTCATCTGTGCGATGATCTGTTCAGCGATACCACAACCCGCGGAACCGGCGCCCAGGAACACCACTTTCTGCTCGCACAGGCGGCTGCCGGCGGCGCGGCTGGCGGCAATCAGCGTACCCACGGTCACGGCGGCAGTGCCCTGAATATCATCATTAAAGCAGCAGACTTCATCGCGATAGCGGTTCAGCAGCGGCATGGCATTCTTCTGGGCGAAATCTTCAAACTGCAACAGCACTTTCGGCCAGCGGCGTTTAACGGCCTGAATAAAATCGTTCACGAACGCATCATACTCTTCGCCAGTGATGCGCGGATGACGCCAGCCCATATAGAGCGGATCGTTCAGCAACTGCTGGTTGTTGGTACCAACATCCAGCACCACCGGCAGGGTGTAAGCCGGACTGATGCCGCCACAGGCGGTGTAGAGTGAAAGCTTACCAATCGGGATACCCATACCACCGATGCCCTGATCGCCGAGGCCCAGAATACGCTCGCCATCAGTCACCACAATCACCTTCACATTCTGCTTGGTGGCGTTTTGCAGCATATCTTCGATATGGTCGCGGTTAGGGTAGGAGATGAACACGCCACGCGCACGACGGTAGATTTCAGAGAAGTGTTCACAGGCTGCGCCGACGGTCGGGGTGTAGATGATGGGCATCATCTCTTCGAGATGGTTATCCAGCAGGCGGTAGAACAGCGTTTCGTTGGTGTCCTGGATGTTACGCAGGTAGACATGCTTATCGTTATTGTTTTTGAAGTCCTGGAACTGACGCCAGGCACGCTGCGCCTGCTCTTCAATCGATTCCACTGCTTCTGGCAGCAGACCGTTGAGGTTGAATTCGTTACGTTCTTCGATACTAAAGGCGCTGCCTTTGTTCAGCAGGGGAAATTCCAGCAAAATCGGGCCAGCATAAGGGATATACAGCGGGCGTTTACTTTCGTAGTCGAGTTCCATGCGGTAATGCTCCGGTTGCAGTGTTGTCTGGCGTCACGCCGGAAAGGTAGCGCCAGTTTTCTTACCCGTTATAGCTCAGACTGCAGGCCTGGCAGCGGCAGGGGAACCGCTGCAGAAACATTCACGACCGTGCTGCTATCCTGCAACCTGAATTATTCAGAGTAATTTGTAATGTCGTGAATTCTGGCGCCAGATCCTATGAAATTTCCCGCAGAAGTACAGCGTTTGTTCATAAAAGCTCACAAAACTGTGGCCTCTCTGACAGCGGGTTATGCTTTGTACAGCGTCACCTGCAGCAGCTCACCGCAACCAAATGTCTCAAGCGTCGCCTGTGTGGCGGCGAACTGGCTTAGCGTGGCATTTTCCACTTCGGCTAATACCGCTTTTTTTATCTGACGAACATCGCCACCCTGCATGTTGAGCAGGACCAGCGCCGCCTGAAGGGGCGGGAAACTCGGGTTAAAGGCGGCATTTTCCGCATAGCGCCCGGTGACAATCGCGCCGTTTGCGGTCAGCAGCGCAACACCGGCGTGTGACTGGCTGTAAGGCGCGTGGCTGGCATTGGCAGCGGCAACCGCGGCCTGCACCAGTTCATCGCCTTCGGCTACATAGCCGTGATCCACGCTGTCCATCAGGAAGGTCGTGATGTCCAGATCGCGCGGTCCAAAGGCATCCGGCAGATAATCGGCCAGGGTGCTGACCGCGCGTTGTGGCAGGCTGATGCGAATGTTCGTGCCGCTGTTCAGCTCGTTCATAAACTGACGGCAGTGACCGCACGGTGTGTAGTTAACGGTGATCGTCTCAAGCTGACTTTCGCCACGCAGCCACGCATGGGTAATGGCGCTCTGCTCGGCGTGAACCGTCTGCTGCAAAGGCGTACCGGTAAATTCCATGTTGGCCCCGAAGTACCAGTTGCCGCTGACGCCACGGGCGATAGCCCCGACGTTAAAATGCGACACGGTAGCAACGGCACAGGCCGCCGCCAGGGGCAGCAGCGCCAGCGCCAGAGCATCGGCATCCATCTGTGTCTGTTGCTGCAGTGAGGCGACCTGGTCGGCGCTCAGCACCGCCTGAAAGCCAGGATCGTCCAGCAGCGGAGAGAGTGCGGTTTGCAGCGTTGACGGCAATGCCTCAAAGGCAGAGAGGAAACGGGATTGCATGTGAGCCTCATTAGATTCAGCAGGGCGATGTGCCAGTCACCGGTTTATATGTGATCCACATCGCTCTGACAATGTAACCTGTGTTGCATGTTTCAACTTTGCGAGATCTCTCGCAAACTTTCAGCCAAACCAGTGCAGCAGCAGCGGAAAAATAAACGGCGCCAGGAGTGAGGTGATGATGCCGCAGATCACCAGCGCCAGTGAGCTGAATGCCCCTTCCTGATAGTCGAGTTCAGCGGCGCGTGCTGTGCCGAGGGCGTGCGACGCGTTACCTATCGCCAGCCCGCGCGCTGCCTTAGATTTCACGCCAAGCAGATTCAGTACGGTATGTCCGAACACCGCACCCAGTACTCCGGCAATCAGCACGCAGATGGCGCTGATGGCGGGAATGCCGTGCAGTGAACCGGAGACGGCCATCGCAATGGGCGTGGTAACGGATTTAGGAATGATGGTAGCGGCGATTTCAGGCGTGGCACCCATCCACAGAGCAATAGCGGTGCCAGAGGTCATGGCGGTCACACTGCCGATAAAGCAGACGCCAATAATCGATTTCCAGCGGGCACGGATCTGATGCATCTGCTCATACAGCGGCAGTGCCAGCGCGACAACAGCCGGTTGCAGCAGCTGATTAAGAATCTGACTGCCCGCGAAATAGCGCGAATAGGGCAGCTGCAACAGCAGCAGAATCGGGATAATTATCGCCATCGCCACCAGCAGCGGATTGAGCAGCGAGATTTTCAGCCGTATCGCCAGTTTGCGCGCCAGAAAAAATGCCGCCAGCGTCAGTGGCAGTGACCACCATATTTCACTCATCGCCTGACTCCCCGGCCGGACAGCGACTATGAAGCTGGTGGGCGCTTACGCCGACAATAGAGAGAACCAGGAAGGTGCTGACGACGCAGGAGATCACGATAGGGCCAAACTGCGCGGTCAGAATATCGGTGTAGCTCATTACCCCGACGCTGATTGGCACA
Source organism: Pantoea sp. 18059 (assembly GCF_902706165.1). Classification (NCBI taxonomy): domain Bacteria; kingdom Pseudomonadati; phylum Pseudomonadota; class Gammaproteobacteria; order Enterobacterales; family Erwiniaceae; genus Pantoea; species Pantoea sp. 18059. Next base: position 1,404,866 of record NZ_CACSJS010000001.1, on the reverse strand, counting down.
AATAGCAGCGCCATATAGCGAATCAGCAGATGGCAGCCCGGTTTAACCCAGCTGACAGGCAGGATCTGCGAGGCGAGCAGGGCAAACAGAATTAACATCCCAAGGATGCTGCCAGGCAGTTTGATGGGCAGCAGCGAGGCGATGCCGATTCCGGCGTATAAGCAGAGATAAATGATGATAAAGGCGCGAAGATAGCGCCCGCAGACAGACAGCACGGTGAGCATGGCAGGCTCCTGTTTTCACTGAGCTTCATCATACGCATTAACCGCTTAGCGTGCTAGCGATCACATTTATGCAGCGGTATGGCCGTAGCAGATACAGATTTTCAGGGGCGGGAGTGGAATGGAAGCGGTGCACATTCAGAGCGAGGAGTGATAACCCTTCGCGCCCGTGATGAGGCACGAAGGGTGTGAGAACGGCACTGCGCTAAGCGGTTAAAGCCGCAGAATGCAGAGTGTTACTTAACGGGCATTCCCGGTACAGCACCACTGTCTACGGACAGCACAAACAGATCTTTGCCGCCAGGACCCGCTGACAGCACCATGCCTTCAGAGATACCAAAGCGCATTTTACGTGGCGCGAGGTTGGCCACGATAATGGTCATTTTACCGACCAGCACAGAGGGATCGGGATAGGCGGCGCGAATACCCGAGAAGATCTGACGCTTTTCACCGCCCAGGTCGAGCTGCAGGCGCAGCAGCTTGTCCGAACCCTCAACCAGTTCCGCCTGCTCAATCAGCGCCACGCGCATATCAACTTTGGCGAAATCGTCGATGGTGATGGTGTCACCTACCGGCGAATCTGCCAGCGGGCCGCTTGCGGCCGGTGCACTGGCGGCAGCGGCATCCTCTTTCGAGGCCTCAATCAGTCCTTCAACCTTTGCCATCTCAATGCGGCTGTAAAGCGCTTTGAATGGCGCAACCTGGTGGTCCAGCAGCGGTTGCGCGATAGCATCCCAGCTCAGTTCGCAGCTCAGGAAGCCTTCTGCACGGGCGCTCAGTGACGGCAGCACCGGCTTCAGCCAGGTCATCAGAATGCGGAACAGGTTGATGCCCATTGAGCAGATCGCCTGCAGATCGGCATCACGGCCTTCCTGCTTCGCCACCACCCACGGAGCCTGCTCATCGACATAGCGGTTCGCCAGGTCGGCCAGCGCCATGATCTCACGAATAGCCCGGCTGTATTCACGACCGGCCCAGGCTTCACCAATCTTCTCTGACGCGTCCACAAAGGTCTGATAGAGCGCCGGATCGGCCAGCTCAGCCGCCAGTTTGCCGTCAAAGCGTTTAGTGATAAAGCCCGCGTTACGTGACGCCAGGTTAACTACTTTGTTGACGATGTCGGCGTTTACGCGCTGGACGAAATCTTCCAGATTCAGGTCGATATCGTCGATACGTGAAGAGAGTTTCGCCGCGTAGTAGTAACGCAGGCTGTCCGCATCCAGATGCTGCAGCCAGGTGCTGGCTTTAATAAAGGTGCCGCGCGACTTCGACATCTTGGCACCGTTGACGGTGACATAGCCGTGCACAAACAGGTTGTTCGGCTTGCGGAAGTTACTGCCTTCCAGCATCGCTGGCCAGAACAGGCTGTGGAAGTAGACGATATCTTTACCGATGAAGTGATAGAGCTCGGTAGTGGAGTCTTTACGCCAGAATTCGTCGAAGTCGATGTCGCCGCGCTTGTCGCACAGGTTCTTGAACGAGCCCATGTAGCCGATAGGCGCATCCAGCCAGACATAAAAATATTTGCCTGGCGCATCCGGAATTTCAAAGCCGAAGTAGGGCGCGTCGCGGGAGATATCCCACTGCTGCAGGCCCGATTCAAACCACTCCTGCATTTTGTTCGCCACCTGATCCTGCAACGCACCCGAGCGGGTCCAGGCCTGCAGCATGGCGCTGAACGAGGGCAGATCAAAGAAGAAGTGTTCAGAGTCGCGCAGAACCGGTGTCGCGCCAGAGACCACCGATTTTGGCTCGATTAACTCGGTCGGGCTGTAGGTCGCGCCACACACTTCGCAGTTATCGCCATACTGATCGGCAGATTTACATTTCGGGCAGGTGCCTTTTACAAAACGGTCCGGCAGGAACATCCCTTTTTCCGGATCGTAAAGCTGGGAGATGGTGCGGTTTTTAATAAAACCGTTCTCTTTCAGACGGCCATAAATCAGCGCAGAAAGCTCACGGTTTTCGTCGCCGTGGGTCGAGTGATAGTTGTCATAGCTGACGTTGAAACCGGCAAAGTCGGCTTCATGCTCGCTTTTCATTTCTGCAATCATCTGCTCCGGTGCAATCCCTAACTGCTGAGCTTTCAGCATGATAGGCGTGCCGTGCGCATCATCGGCGCAGATGAAATAAACCTGATTGCCACGCATTCGCTGATAACGCACCCAAATGTCGGCCTGGATATGCTCGAGCATGTGGCCGAGATGGATTGATCCGTTCGCGTAAGGCAGTGCGCACGTTACCAGAATTTTTTTAGCGACTTGAGTCATAGTTTGCGTAGCTTTCTGTTGATTGAAAAAACGGGCTTAGATGGTAACTGAAGGCTTCTCCTGCGTAAACACAAGGGATTCACCCCCTCCGGTCACCGCAGATCCACGAGCATCTGATATCATTGACAATACATCGCTGAAACACAGCGTAAGCACAGCAGAAATAAGGAGTAGGGGATGACAGCACAATCCCGGGAACCGCAGACGCCAGAAGGCCTGCGCGCCATCGTGGCTGGCGTATTGAGAAGCTTTGAGCATCCGACCCTTAAGCAGAATCTCACCGCCCTGAAGGCGTTACATCACGTGGCACAGCTTGACGGTACGCTGCATGTGGAGCTGCTGATGCCGTTTGCCTGGGCCAGCGGGTTCGACGTCCTGAAAGAGCAGGTCAGCGCCGAACTGCTGCGTCAGACCGGCGCGAGTGCCATCGACTGGCGACTCAGCCATGACATTGCCACCCTGAAACGGGTGAAAAACCAGCCGGGCGTCAACGGCGTGAAAAATATTATTGCGGTCAGCTCTGGCAAAGGCGGCGTGGGTAAATCCAGCACCGCCGTGAACATGGCGCTGGCGCTGGCAGCAGAGGGGGCGCGGGTCGGCATTCTTGACGCCGACATTTATGGCCCGTCAGTGCCGAACATGCTTGGCACCCAGAATCAACGGCCTACCTCGCCGGATGGCACCCACATGGCGCCGATCATGGCGCACGGGCTGGCAACCAACTCTATTGGTTATCTGGTCACGGACGACAATGCCATGGTGTGGCGCGGGCCGATGGCCAGCAAAGCGCTGATGCAGCTGCTGAACGAGACGCTGTGGCCTGAGCTGGATTATCTGGTGCTGGATATGCCACCCGGTACCGGCGACATTCAGCTGACACTGGCGCAGAACGTACCGGTCACCGGCGCGCTGGTGGTGACTACGCCGCAGGATATCGCCCTGATTGATGCCCGCAAAGGGCTGGTGATGTTTGAAAAGGTTAATGTGCCGGTACTTGGTGTGGTGGAAAACATGAGCCTGCATATCTGCAGTCAGTGTGGCTTCCATGAGCCGATTTTCGGCACCGGCGGCGCACAGAAACTGGTAGAGGATTACCAGACGCAGCTGCTGGCCCAGCTGCCGCTGCACATTGACCTGCGCGAAGATCTCGATGAAGGACAGCCGACGGTGATTCGCCGGCCCGAAAGCGAGTTTACCGCGCTTTATCGCCAGCTGGCCGGACGCGTTGCTGCCCAGCTTTACTGGCAGGGCGAAGTCATCCCCGGCGACATCGCCTTCCGCGCGCTCTAAGCACGACCCGACCCGCTGGCATATTGCGAAGCCAGCGGGTAGTGCATTAGCACGTAGCCGCCATGTTCGCCTTCGCCTTGTGAAATCATCTTCCAGCCATGTTTCAGGTAAAAGGCCTGCGCTGCTTTATTCTTCTGCAGGCACTTTAGCGCACCGGTTGAGGTAAAGCGCGCCTCTGCCGCCTTAAGCAAAGCGCTGCCCACGCCGCGCCCCTGCCAGTCAGGATCGACATAGAGGCTGTGCAGGAAGTTATCGTTCTCCAGCAGGCCGGCAAATCCGACCCGCTGTCCATCAGCTTCCGCGACCAGCACGGTTTCACCCAGGATTACCCCATCAAAATCTTCCAGCTGCCACTCGCTGCCGTCCAGCCAGCGCCAGTTATGCCGACGCGCCGCCAGAAACAGCGTACGCAGAAAAGGACGATCGGCTTCAGTAAACGGACGAATCTCCACAAGTCAGCTCCCTTTTAATCCGGTCTTACAAAACTAGCAGCGATTCGCGGAGAGGGGCGGAAAAGATAAAGCGGGTTAAATGTCACGTAAATCACTGTACACTGCCTGCCGGGCCAGAGAGCATCAGGCTCTTAGCGTTTGATAGCTTTCGTTAATCAAATTGATAACGACTGCATATTAGATGTTGGCCCGGAAATTATGTAACCTGCATCACATATTTTAACGGAGGCCACCAGATGTCTATTATCAATACCAAAATCAAGCCGTTCAAAAACGCAGCATTCAAAAACGGCGAATTCATCGACGTAACCGAGAAAGACGTTGAAGGTAAATGGAGTGTGTTCTTCTTCTATCCAGCTGACTTCACCTTCGTCTGCCCGACCGAGCTGGGCGACGTGGCTGATCACTACGAAGAGTTCCAGAAACTGGGCGTAGATATCTACTCCGTTTCTACCGATACCCACTTTACCCACAAAGCCTGGCACGGTTCTTCTGACACCATCGCGAAAATCCAGTACACGATGATCGGTGACCCGACTGGCGCGCTGACCCGTAACTTCGAAATCATGCGCGAAGACGAAGGTCTGGCTGACCGCGGTACCTTTATCGTTGACCCGGAAGGCGTTATCCAGGCAATCGAAATCACTGCTGAAGGCATTGGCCGTGACGCCTCTGACCTGCTGCGCAAAGTGAAAGCGGCTCAGTACGTGGCTTCTCACCCAGGTGAAGTGTGCCCGGCTAAATGGAAAGAAGGTGATGCAACACTGGCTCCGTCTCTGGACCTGGTTGGCAAAATCTAATTCCGCTTCGGCCTTTCGACCATTCTCCAATCGGGTGCTGCGGCACCCGATTTTTTGACCAGGATATCACTATGCTCGACACAAATCTGAAAACCCAGCTCAAGGCTTACCTTGAGAAATTAACCAAACCTGTTGAGTTGATTGCCACGCTGGACGAAGGTGCAAAATCAACCGAGATCCGTGAACTGTTGGTTGATATCGCCGGTTTGTCTGACAAAGTCAGCTTCCGCGAAGAGAACGATCGTCAGGTGCGTAAGCCCTCATTTCTGATCACCAACCCAGGTTCGAACAGCGGCCCGCGTTTTGCCGGTTCACCTCTGGGTCACGAATTTACCTCACTGGTGCTGGCACTGTTACAGACCGGTGGGCATCCGTCGAAAGAAGCACAAAGCCTGCTGGATCAGATTGCCGCGCTGGACAGCGACTTCCATTTCGAAACCTACTATTCACTCTCATGCCATAACTGCCCTGACGTCGTACAGGCGCTGAACCTGATGGCGGTGATTAACCCGCGCATCAGCCACACCGCTATCGACGGTGGCCTGTTCCAGAACGAGATTCAGGAACGTAACGTGATGGGCGTGCCAGCGGTTTACCTCAATGGTAAAGAGTTTGGTCAGGGTCGCATGAGCCTGGCGGAAATCGTCAGCAAAGTGGATACCAATGCAGACAAACGTGCGGCAGAAGAGCTGAACAAGCGTGACGCGTATGAAGTCCTGATTATCGGCAGCGGCCCGGCGGGCGCAGCGGCAGCCATCTACTCAGCACGTAAAGGTATCCGTACCGGCCTGCTGGGTGAGCGTTTTGGCGGCCAGGTGCTGGACACGGTCGATATCGAAAACTATATCTCCGTACCGAAAACCGAAGGGGCAAAACTGGCCGGTTCACTGCGCGCACACGTGGATGATTACAACGTGGACGTCATTGAAAGCCAGAGCGCCATCAAACTGATCCCGGCAGCGAAAGAGGGCGGAATGCACGCCATCGAAACCGCCTCCGGCGCAGTATTGAAATCACGCAGCATCATCCTGGCGACCGGCGCACGCTGGCGTAACATGGGTGTGCCGGGTGAAGAAGAGTATCGCACCAAAGGCGTGACCTACTGCCCACACTGCGATGGCCCGCTGTTTAAAGGCAAACGCACGGCGGTGATCGGCGGCGGTAACTCCGGTGTGGAAGCCGCTATTGACCTGGCCGGTATCGTTGAACACGTTACGCTGCTGGAGTTTGCCGGTAAGATGCGCGCCGATCAGGTGCTGCAGGATAAGCTGCGCAGCCTGAAGAACGTGGATGTGATCCTGAACGCGCAGACCACCGAAGTGAAAGGCGACGGCACCAAAGTCACCGGCCTGCACTATATCGATCGCACGACGCAGACCACTCATGAGCTGCCGCTCTCCGGTATCTTCGTTCAGATCGGTCTGTTGCCTAACACCCCATGGCTGGAAGGTGCGGTTGAGCGCAACAAAATGGGTGAGATCATCATCGATGGTAAATGCGAAACCAGCCTGAAAGGCGTGTTCGCCGCGGGCGACTGCACCACTGTACCGTACAAGCAGATCATCATCGCCAGCGGCGAAGGTGCTAAAGCCTCACTGAGCGCTTTTGACTATCTGATTCGTACCAAATCGGCAGAGTAACATTTAGTTAGCCAGACAATAGCCCTTCAGCACGTGTGCTGAGGGGCTTTTTTGTTAATAGCCCGCCAGCGTCATCAGCATCATCCAGATTGGCGTTGTGACCGCCGCAAACACGGTAGAAAAGAGCATGCTCGCCGCCGCCGGGCCGGTAATAACATTGAACTTCTGCGACATCAGATAGACGTTAACCCCGACTGCCATCGATCCCAGCAACACCACCACTTTACTCTCCAGTGGCGGCAGATCGGTCAGCCACGCGATAGCCCATACTGTCATCGGTTGCAGCACCAGCTTCAGCAGGCAGATGGTATAGCTCTCTTTTAAGCCATCCCGCACCCGATAGTGCGCCAGGCTCATGCCCAGCGTCACCAGCGACAGGGGTGCGGCCAGTGAGGCCAGCATCTTTAGCGGTTCAGCGGCCAGCAGCGGCAAGGGACGTTGCAGAAAGCTCCAGGCTGTACCGCTGAGAATACCGATGATCAGCGGATTCTTCAGCACGCCGAGCAGGGTGCGCCAGAGTCCTTCCAGCGAGAAGCTGCCCTGTTTTGCCCACTCGACCGAAACGGTCAGTAAGGTCCAGAGGATCAGGCTGTTAAACACCAGCACCAGCGCCACCGGGGGCAGGGCTTCTGGCCCCAGCAGTACCGTGGCTACCGGGATCCCCAGCATCACGTTATTGGAAAAGATGCCGCCCAGCGCAAAAACCGACGCCGCTACGCCATCCAGATTAAACAGCCTTGTTGCCAGCAGTCGTCCCACGATAAACACCAGCAGGCAACTGCCGAAAAAGGCCAGCAACAGACGCGCATCTACCGGTGGACTTTGCGAGAAGGTGCTCATCACCCGAAACAGCATGCAGGGCAGGGCAACATTAAACACAAAGCGGTTCATCCCTTCACTGATGCTGGCGGGCCATTTCCCCAGGCGCGTCAGGCAGTACCCCAGCAGGATCAGGATAAACAGCGGGGCTGACAGGTAAATTTGATGGCTTAAGCTTTCAAACAGCAGTGGCATAGAGAGAGTCTGGTCAGACGATGATTAGTTACCAGACTAACAAATTGCTAACTAACAGTTAACCTGAACTGTGTCCGGAATGACCGTTACCGGGACGCTAACCTAACCAGCGGCGCGCCTGCCGATCGCTGATGTCGCGATAATAGACCCGGTGAATAATTTCGCCACAGCCTGTGCAGCGGGCGGAAATATAGGTGGAGAGGTACTGTCTGCCATTGGGTGCCACGGCACCCTTGCGTTCAATATTAATATCCTGCCATCGATGGCGGTGTGGAATAAGCGCTAAAAATCGCATCATACATCCTGAATAGTATGAAGTTCCGCTTCAGGAGTTTTCTGACTCCATGAAATAAAGTGTTTTTTACGATGATGCTGCAAGCAGGTTAATTATTATGGGGTGACCAGAGTCACTGCGGGAAATATTACCTATCCGGGTAATAAGCGGGGCTACCTATAAAGAGGTATCTCGTTAACCCGCAGCATTAAGCCTTTTTTTGCACCCTCAGGCGTTGATCGGGATCATGTGAATTGTTTCAGCTCCGATTATTTCCCAGGCGGGAGTCGCTTGCTTTCGCTGCGCGGCTTGCCTATGCTGCAAGCCGTAATACGACTCGGGGTGCCGCTTTCCACACGGAAAGGGCTGAGAAAAACCCGCTGACCTGAACTGGATAATGCCAGCGTAGGGAAGTCTGATGCCTGACCGCATTCGCCTTCTTGTTCGCCGGTTGGGAGCTACGATGACACATCAATCTCAACACCTTTCTGCCGCGCACTTCGCGCCCATTCTGCACGCTTTCCGGCGCCAGTCACCGCTGGTGCACTGTATGACCAATGACGTGGTCCAGAACTTCACCGCCAACGTGTTGCTGGCACTCCATGCCTCACCGGCGATGGTGATCGATGCCGCTGAGACTGCCCAGTTCAGTAGCATGGCCGATGCACTGCTGATTAACGTGGGCACCTTAACCCGCGATCGCCAGCAGGCGATGCAGGCTGCCGTCACCGCGGCTAATCAGGCGGGCACGCCCTGGACACTCGATCCGGTTGCCGTCGGCGCGCTGACGCTGCGCAGTGACTTCTGCCAGCAATTGTTAAGCCAGCAACCGGCGGTGATTCGGGGGAATGCGTCAGAGATTCTGGCGCTGGCACAACAGGCCAGCGGCGGGCGCGGTGTCGACACGCTGCATCAGGCGGATGCAGCACTCGATGCGGCCCAACAGCTCGCGGAAACCTGGAGCACGCTGGTGGTCGTCACCGGTGAAGTGGACTACGCCACCGATGGTCAACGACTCCTTGCTGTACACGGTGGAAACCCCTTAATGACACGGGTAGTCGGGACCGGCTGCGCCCTCTCGGCAGTGGTGGCGGGTTTCAGCTCTCTGCCTGGCGATCGGCTGATGAATGTCGCGGCCGCCTGTCAGGTGATGGCGCTGGCGGGTGAAAAGGCAGCGGCGCAGGCTGCCGGCCCCGGCAGCTTTGCCACGGCGTTTATTGATGCACTCTGGACGCTGGAGGGTAATCATGAAGCGTATTAACGCTCTGACGATTGCGGGTACCGATCCCAGCGGCGGCGCAGGGATTCAGGCCGATCTCAAGACCTTCTCCGCTCTGGGAGCCTATGGCACCAGCGTCATCACCGCGCTGGTGGCACAGAACACCTGCGGCGTGCAGTCGGTTTATCGCATTACGCCTGACTTTGTTGCTGCCCAGCTCGATTCGGTGCTCAGTGATGTGCGCATCGACAGCGCAAAAATTGGCATGCTGTCAGAAACGGCTATCGTGGAGCAAGTCGCGGCTCGGCTGAGAAATGCGGCAATCCCGTTTATCGTGCTGGACACGGTCATGGTCGCGAAAAGTGGTGATGCGTTGCTCTCGCCAGACGCCGTAGCCAGTGTACGGGAGCTGTTATTGCCGCAGGTCTCGCTGATCACGCCTAATCTGCCGGAAGCGGCGGCGTTGCTGGATTGCGCCATTGCAGCAGATGAAGAGGAGATGCGCGAGCAGGGACGGGCACTGCTGGCACTGGGCTGTCAGGCCGTGCTGATGAAGGGCGGTCACCTTGCGGCGGCAGAGAGCCCGGACTGGCTGATCACGCACTCAGCAGAGCAGCGATTCAGTACGCCGCGCGTGAATACCCGGCATACGCACGGCACCGGCTGTACGCTGTCGGCAGCCTTAGCCGCGTTGCGACCACGTCATGCTGACTGGGCAGAGACGATTGGGGAAGCCAAAAACTGGTTACAGCAGGCGCTGCTGCAGGCAGATTCGCTGGAGGTCGGGAAGGGTATCGGGCCGGTTCACCATTTTCATCAATGGTGGTAACGACGAAGGCCCGCATCGACCTGGTAATCAGGTGGTGCGGGCGGTTCCAGGTTCAGGGTGCTTCAAACCAGGCGCTGTTACGCTCGGCAATCGGGGTGATAGAGAAGATCATCTCCTGCAGATGACGACGCATTGCCGCTTCGGCTGCATCGGCGTCATGACGCTTCAGCGCCGCAAAAATCTCTTCATGCTGCTCAATCAGCTTGTCCGGTGGAGAGACTTCACTCAGCGTCAGAAACCGCACCCGGTCCATGGCCGCTTTGATGTTCTCCACCGTTTCCCAGGCCAGCTTACAGTCGATGCTTTCAGCAATCAGGCGATGAAACTCATCGTCCAGAGTGAGAAAAGCCTGGCTGTCATGCCGTTCAGCGGCCATGCGCTGCAGCTGCAGGTTATGCTCCAGCGCCATCAGGGCCGGATCATCAATCTCCAGTGCCGCACGGCGAACCACCGACACCTCGACTGCCTCCCTGATAAAACGGCCATCCGCCACCCGCTTAGCGGAGATTTTGCGCACGAAAGTGCCACGCTGCGGCAATACCTGTACCAGTCCGGCTTCGGCCAGCTTGATGAACGCTTCACGCACCGGCTGGCGTGAAACGTTGAAGCGCGCGGACACCTCTTTTTCCGAGAGCAGCGAGCCCGGCTGAATTGCGCAGGTGACGATATCTTTGCGCAGATACCGGTAAATCTGCTGATTTACCGGTTCGCTGGTAGTAATGGTATAGGCGATCGACATGCAGCAATATCCATATTACGGCTGGCAGGGGCCAGCGCGATGGGAAAGTGTCAGTCTAATCAGCGCGCTGCATCTGCGCCAGCGCTTTGTCACCAGGCTGTTATGCCTGGCTCATACACTGCTGCACCATCGCCCGCGCGCCCTGAGTCGTCAGCTGCTGGTAATACGTCGTCAGTCGGGCCACCAGATCGGCGTTCTGCGCCAGATCGTCGCCAAAGATGTCGCGCAGACCCAATAGCGCACGGACACGCGCTTCGCCTTCTTCGCTTCCGGCAACCGTCTCTGCCAGCGTGGCTTTCAGCGGATCGCGGATCTCAATCGGCTGACCCTGTTCATCGATGCCGCCGACATAGCGCATCCAGCCCGCCACGCCCAGCAGCAGCAGGTCGCAGCGGCTGCCGCGCTGCAGATGCCAGCGCAGGCTGTCGAGCATGCGTTGTGGCAATTTTTGCGATCCGTCAGTGGCGATTTGATATGTGCGATGTTTAATGGCACGGTTTTCGTAACGGGCGATCAGCGAATCGGCATAGGCGTTGAGATCCACGCCCTGGGTACGCAGCGTCGGCGCCTGCTCATCGATCATCAGTGAACGGGCGGCGGCGCGGAAATGGGGATCGGCCACGCAGTCGCTGATGTACTCATAACCGGCCAGAAAGCCGAGATAGGCCAGGAAAGAGTGGCTGCCATTCAGCATGCGCAGTTTCATCTCTTCATAGGGCAGAACGTCTCTGACCAGTTCTGCGCCCGCTTTTTCCCACGCCGGACGGCCATTGACGAAGTTATCTTCAATCACCCACTGAAAGAAGGGCTCCGCTTCAACCGCAACCGGGTCATCGGAACCCAGACGCGCGCCTAGTGCCGCAAACGCTGCATCGGTCATGGCCGGAACGATACGATCCACCATGGTGGAGGGGAAGGTTATGTGTTGCTGAATATAGTCTGCCAGGGCCGGATCCTGATGCTGTGCCAGTTGCACAACAACGTTGCGGGTCACGTGACCATTTTCCGGCATGTTGTCACAGGACATCACGCTAAAGGCGGGTAAGCTCTGATCTCGTCGGCGGCGAATCGCGGCCAGAATCAGACCGGGCAGCGAACGCGGCGAATGCGGATTCTGCAGGTCATGCACGATATCAGGGTGATCGGCATTTAAATTGCCACTGGCAGGCTGGTGGCAATAGCCTTTCTCGGTGACGGTCATGGAGACAATCGCCACCTCAGGCTGGCTCATGGCATTGATCACCGCCTCAATACCGTCACTTTTGCCGTGCAGTGCCTGAGTAATGACGCCAATCACCCGGGTATGCAATGAATCATCGGCCATCTCGGTGAGGGTATAAAGCAGCTGCTGCTCTCGCAGGGCCTCAATCAACGCGCCGCTGTTGAGGTTCACTTCACAATAACCCCAGTCGCTGCCCTGTTCAGCCAGCTTATCGCTGCAGAGCGCCTGATGGGCGCGGTGAAATGCACCAAAACCGATATGTACCATGCGGGTTTTTAACTGGCTGCGGTCGTAAGCGGGGCGCTTGACCTCCGCGGGCAGGCGATCAATCTGTAACATAGTCCATCCTTATGGCACACGGGGCGCAAAGCGCCCCGAAATCATACATCTGTTAACGAAACAACACTCAGACCGAAACCGGTTTATCCTGGGTTTTCGGACTGCGAATCACAAATAACACCAGGAAGGCACCCAGCGCGGCGACACAGCCCGCCAGGATAAAGGCGCTATCGAATTTACCGGTGTGATGAACAATAAACCCGGTGACGATGGGCCCGATGATGCCGGAGAGGCTACCCACCAGATGGATAAAGCCGCTGATGCTGCCGATACGGCTCTTGTGCACCACATCCTGAATAATCGCCCAGTAGATTGCGCCGGTGATATAGAGAAAGAAAATCGACACCGACATCATAATTACCGCAGGCACCACATCTTTTATCGTACCCGCCAGCGCCACACAAATTGCGGCGGCCAGCAGTGAGACCACCAGCACAATTTTGCGGGACAACAACAGCTTGCCGGTGATGTTAAAGATCTTATCGGAGATCCAGCCACCCAGCGCCAGGCCAACGAAACCGACGATCCACGGGATCATGGTGGTGATGCTCATCGATTTGATATCCAGGCCGTGCGCCTGCACCAGGTAGGCCGGGAACCAGCTCAGGAAGAAGAACAGAATGTAGTTGTAGCAGAAGAAGGCAAAAGCGGTGACCAGGATAATCGGCTGGCGCAGGTAGTAGCCAAACGGATGTGACGTTTCCGACAGATCAACTTCATCATTCGGGTTCGTTGCTTTCAGGCGATCAATCAGCAGACGTTCCTCTTCGCTGACGCGCTTGCTCTTCGCCGGATTGTCAGCGGCGAAGAAGAGCCAGAATGCCATCCACACCAGTCCGATACAGCAGACAATTACGAACGCCGGACGCCAGCCATAGGCGAGCGCCAGATAACCAATGATCGGGCCAGCGACCGCACCACCCAAAGGTGATCCGGCACTCAGTAAGCCCATGGCCGTCGCGGCCTGTTTTTTCGGGAACCAGCCGTTAATCGCTTTGTTGGCCGAGGAGCAGATCGGGCCTTCAGCCATGCCGAACAGCACACGCAGGATCAGCAGTGACCAGAAGCCGGTGGCCAGTGCGGTCATGCCGCAGAAAATGGACCAGGCACCTACCGCCACGGCCAGCACGATTTTAGGGCCATAGCGGTCAGTGGCAAGGCCGCCAAGGAAGTTAAACAGGGCATAGCCAAAGAAAAAGCTGCCGAAGATCATGCCAAACTGCTCAGCATTGATCGCCAGATCTTTTTCCACCAGCGGCACCGTCAGCGACAGGGCGACACGATCGAGGTAGTTAATCATGTAAACCAGGAACAGCAGCAAAACGAGGGTCCAGCGCAGATTCTTGAACATACAAACTCCGTGATCTGTTTTATCTTTATAGTCATGCCGGCGGGTACGCACCGGCTGAGGAGACCTGGTGTTCAGCGGATAATTAACCCATCTGAAGTATGACTTTGCAGCAGGTGCGCGGATCTTTTTCAAACAGGGTCATCGCACGCTCAATCTCCTGCAGCGGGAAGTAGTGCGTGACCAGTTTCTCTGGCTGGATTAACCCTTTTTCCATCCATTCGATCACCTGGGGGAAACGATTGCTGTTAAGACGTGAGGTAAACAGCGACAGCTCCTTGCTGGTCAGGCTCTGCTGAGTAATGCTGCACGGCTCGCCGGAGAAACCCAGCAGGCCAATGCGCGCGGCCGGTGAGGCGAGGGCAGCTGCTTCAGCCAGAATGGTGGGATGGCAGGCCGCGTCGATAATCAGCGTAGGCTGCACGCCCTCAAGCTGTGCCGCCAGCGGGATTTCGCTGTTATCGAACAGTTGATCCGCACCGCTCTGCTCTGCAAGTGCCAGCCTTTCCGGCAGGCGATCCACCACCATCACCTTTTTAACCTTATAGACGCCCTTCAGCACCTGAATCGCAGTGAGCCCCATCGGACCGGCACCGTAAATCAGCGCCACATCGTCTGGCTGCGGCTTGAGAAATGCGGTGATATTGGCGGCGATCGTGAAAGGCTCAACCAGACTGGCGAGCCGATCGGGGATGCTGTCCGGCAGGGAAAAAGCATTTTTTGCCGGAGCCAGCGCAAACTCGCTGAAGCCGCCATCACGGTGCACGCCAATCACCTGCAGTGTGGTACAAACATTGGGACGGCCCACCGAGCAGGGATAGCAGCTGCCGCAGCTCACCACCGGATCCACCGCCACGCGGTCGCCCAGCCGGGCCGGATCAACACCGTCACCCACCGCGTCAATAACGCCGAAAAATTCGTGACCAATTACCCGTGGATATTTCGCGAACGGGTTATGACCGTGCCAGATATGCACATCAGAGCCGCAGATACTGGCATAAGCCACTTTGACCCGGACTTCGCCCGCCGCAGGTTGTGGCAGCGGACGTTCAGCCACCACCAGTTCACCCGGCTGTTCAATAACAACGCTTTTCATCAGCTTCTCCTTACCAGTTCCACAGGGTGCCATCTTCAAGACGGGCGACCGGGAGATAGGCAGGTTCATAGGGATATTTCGACGCCAGTTTCTCGTTGAATTCAATGCCGAGACCGGGTTTGTCGCCTGGATGCATGTAGCCCTGGTCAAAGGTCCAGTTTGCATCAAACAGCTCCATCATCTGTTCAGAGAAGCCCATGTACTCCTGCACACCGAAGTTCGGCACCCAGAGGTCAAAGTGCAGTGCAGCCGCCATGCAAACAGGGGAGAGATCAGAAGGACCGTGCGAGCCGGTGCGCACCTGATAGAGCGATGCAAAATCAGCGATACGCCGCATACCGGTAATGCCGCCCGCATGCGTAATGGTGGTGCGGATGTAGTCGATCAGCTGTTCTTCAATCAGCTGCTTACAATCCCAGATGCTGTTGAACACTTCACCCACGGCAATCGGCGTAACGGTATGCTGGCGGATCAGGCGGAAGCACTCCTGATTCTCAGCAGGCGTCGGATCTTCCATCCAGAACAGGCGATAATCTTCCACGCTCTTGCCAAAACGCGCCGCTTCAATTGGCGTCAGGCGATGATGCATGTCATGCAGCAAGTGCTCGTCGAAACCAAACTTGTCACGGATGGCGGCGAACAGTTTCGGGGTAAAATCGAGGTATTTCTCGGTTGACCAGAGCTGCTCTTCCGGCCAGTTACCTTTGGTTGCAGGCTCATAGGCCAGACCTTTGCCTTTCGCCATGCCGTAGGTGGTTTTCATGCCCGGAACGCCGCACTGCGCGCGAATCGCTTTGAAGCCCAGCTCTTTGTGCTTCGCGTAGTCATCCATCACTTCATCAATGGAGTGGCCGGTGGTGTGGCAATAGACCATCACGCCGGTGCGTGATGCGCCACCCAGCAGCTGATAAACCGGCATATTGGCGGCTTTGCCTTTGATATCCCACAGTGCCATATCGACGGCCGAGATAGCGGACATGGTGACCGGGCCACGACGCCAGTAAGCGCCCTTGTAGAAATATTGCCAGATGTCTTCGATCTGATGCGCATCGCGGCCAATCAGCTGCGGGCAGACGTGATCTTTCAGGTAGGAGGCGACCGGTAATTCACGGCCATTCAGCGTTGCGTCGCCAATGCCGGTCAGACCCTGATCGGTGGTGATCTTTACGGTGACAAAGTTTCTGCCTGCGCAGGTTACAAATACTTCTGCCTTAACAATTTTCATCCTGGTTGCCTTAAGTCAGCGTTCAATGTTGAAAAAGTACGCTCTTTAATACTACCATACAAGTTGGGGTGGCAGAGTTGTGAACGGAATCACAGAGTGTTTACATTGCCTGAAAACGCCCGTTAAGGCGTGATAAAGCGAGGCAGCAGGAGGGATGTTACGAAGAAAATGGGCGCTAATGGCAGCAGAAGAAAAAGGGGCTTTCGCCCCTGATGTCGGTTCAGGCAAGCAGCGCGCACTGTGGCGGCAGGCGGCAGCTCAGCGCGCCCGCCATCACCTCAATCACGAATTCGCGCCCGGAAAGCGGCTCGCCATCGAGGTTAAAGGTCATCTCATGCGGAGAACGGATCGTCAGTGATTCCAGTTGCGTGGTGACGATGCCGGGATTGTCATCGTCGCCGGTCAGCGAGTGCAGCAGGGTAGGCAGCAACTCCTGCGCGGTGACAACACTGACGTCAAGTCGGCCATCGTTGATCAGGGCAGAAGGGCATAACCGCTGACCGCCGCCCGCCTGACGACCATTACCGATACCGATCACCAGCGCATCACCCTGCCAGGCGAAATCGGGGCCGCTGATCTCGCAGGTATCCGGTTTCAGCGTATCCATGCGCATCAGGCCGTGAATAAAGTAGGAGACGCCACCCAGCGCCGACTTCAGCTTTTCCGGGGTTTCAGTCGTGATTCGGGTGCCAAACCCGCCGGTCGCCATATTGATGAAGTAGTGGCTCTGGTTTACCCTGGCCAGATCGATGGCACTGGCTTTGCCCTGAATCGCCAGTCGCAGTGCCGGTTCCATCTCTTCCGGGATGCCGACGCTGGTGGCAAAATCGTTGGCGGTACCCAGCGGCAGGATGCCCAGCACCGGGCGATGATCCGCTTCAGAAGAAGCCAGCGCTGTCGCAATTTCATTGATGGTGCCATCGCCACCACCGGCCACCACGGTCGCGGCCTGCAGCGCAATGGCCTCTTTGACGTACCGATCGCCGTCACCTTTTTCAAATGTGACACGCACCGCAATGTCGAAGCCTTCTTCACGCAGGGTCGTAATAGCTTCGCGCAGATCATCATTACCCGCGCCTTTCCCGTTCAGGATGAGCAGCGTAAGCGGTTTATTATCCATTTTGCGTTCCTTGAAGATCTACAGAGTAAGAAGGGATTTATAACACAGCTGCCAGCAGTAAATTATTGGCGAAAGAGAGAAAAAAGAAAACCCGCACGGGGGAGCCGGGCGGGTAAATGAGGTGGTTCCTGGTAAATCTGCCGTTTATTGTTACTCGTTAGCAGCAGGCGGGACTATAAAGCAGCGCCGCGCAGGGGTCTGTGATCCTGTTCTGATTTCCTCAAAATGTTTCCGTTGGTAAACGATTATGAGGGTCCCGGGTATCTTCACCGTGATCGAAGTTGCGCAGCAGCAGTGCAAAACGCAGATCCACCTCCTCTGGCACCCGCAGCCAGACGCGATGGCCATCGCCCGGGGCAACTTCAGTGGGCTCACCACGTGCATTCTGCAGCGCTTCCAGCTGGCAATTCAGGTTCCCCTGAGGCGTCATGATCTCCACGCTGTCGTGCAGCATAAACTTATTCTTCACCGCCACTTCAGCCCATTCGCCCCGGCGTTCGCCGGTGAATTCGCCGACAAACTGCTGGCGGTCGGACACCGAAAAGCCCTGCTGATAATTCTGGTAGCTGTCGTGAGTGTGGCGGCGCAGGAAACCTTCGGTATAGCCACGATGTGCCAGGCCTTCCAGGGTTAACAGCAGTGAGGGATCAAACGGCTTACCGGCAGCGGCATCATCAATCGCCCGGCGATAAACCTGAGCGGTGCGGGCGCAGTAGTAGTAGGACTTGGTGCGTCCCTCGATCTTCAGCGAATGAACGCCCATCTCGCTGAGCCGCTCCACGTGGGCAACCGCGCGCAGATCCCGCGAGTTCATGATGTAGGTGCCGTGCTCATCTTCGAACGCGCTCATCACCTCGCCGGGCTTCATCTTCTCTTCCAGCAGAAACACCTTGTCGGTGGGCTGACCAACGCCCAGCGTTGGCGTCACATCCTGTACGGCGACAGGCGTGTGGGTACCAACGATATTCCCCACCTCATCCTGCTGACCCTCCGCCACTTTATACTCCCAGCGGCAGGCGTTGGTGCAGGTTCCCTGATTCGGGTCGCGTTTGTTCATATAGCCGGAGAGCAGGCAACGACCGGAGTAGGCCATGCAGAGTGCGCCATGGACAAAGACTTCCAGCTCCATCTCCGGGACCTGCTGGCGGATCTCGGCGATCTCCTCCAGCGACAGCTCACGTGACAGAATCACCCGGCTCAGGCCCATCTGCTGCCAGAACTTTACCGTGGCCCAGTTGACCGCATTGGCCTGCACCGACAGATGAACCGGCATCGTCGGGAAAGCGTCGCGCACCAGCATGATCAGGCCGGGATCGGACATGATCAGCGCGTCGGGCTGCATCGCCACTACCGGCGCTAAGTCACGTATAAAGGTTTTCAGCTTGGCGTTGTGCGGCGCAATGTTCACCACCACGTAGAATTTTTTACCCAGCGCGTGCGCTTCACTGATGCCCAGTGCGAGGTTTTCGTGGGTGAATTCGTTGTTGCGCACCCGCAGGCTGTAGCGCGGCTGGCCGGCATAAACGGCATCGGCACCATAAGCAAACGCGTAACGCATGTTCTTCAGGGTGCCAGCGGGGGAAAGCAGTTCGGGTTTCATGATTTTCTCACTGATGTCAGGTCAGCATGTCGCCTCAGGCGGCAGGTGCAGGGCAGTTAAGCCCTGCAAAAGGTGCGGAATTGTAGGCAGTGAGAAAAGGGAAGTAAATTGATCAGGATCAAACTAGATCAAATGACAGGCATCGGCTTCCCAGCGATAGCCCATGCCGTAGACGGCGCGGATAAAAGGTTGCTCGCTGTCGAGAGTCTCCAGCTTGCGCCGCAGGTTCTTGATATGGCTGTCGATGGTGCGGTCCGTGACCACGCGGTAGTCATCATAGAGATGGTTGAGCAGCTGTTCGCGTGAAAAGACCTTGCCCGGCTCCAGCGACAGCGTTTTCAGCAGGCGGAACTCCGCCGGTGTTAAATCCAGCGGTTTTTCGCGCCAGCTGGCGAAGAAGCGGCTCTCATCGACGCGAAGTAACGAGGCGCTTTGCGGCTCTTCCGCCGACCGTTTTACCCGGCGCAGAATCGTTTTAACTCGCGCCACGACTTCACGCGGGCTGAAGGGCTTACAGATGTAGTCATCCGCGCCCAGCTCCAGCCCCAGCAGCCGATCGATCTCCTCGGTACGGGCGGTGACCATAATGATCGGCAGCTCGGAATGACGACGGATTTCACGGCACAGCGTTAAACCGTCGGTGCCTGGCAGCATCAAATCCAGCAGCATCAGGTCGGGTGGCGTCTGGCGCACATACTCCAGCACCGCGTTACCGTCGGCGATGTGATGGGTACGGTAGTTCGAGGCATGCAGATAATCGATCATCAGCTGCGCCAGTTTCGGCTCATCTTCGACCACCAGAATCAGCGGGTCGTGGTTTTCCAGGCTCATAAGCGTCTACACAAGGGGAACATAGCGCAAGTGTAGCGCGATTTTCAGTCCACCTAAATCAGAGTGCGCCGCATGAATATCGCCGCCATGCGCGTCAGCGATATTTTTACAGATGGCCAGGCCCAGTCCCGAGCCGCCGCTGGCGCGATTGCGCGAGCCTTCGGTGCGGAAGAAGCGCTCAAAAATCTGGGCCTGATGTTCCCCATCCACGCCCGGTGCGCTGTCATCAAACTCGATGCGCCAGTTGGGCGCCTCATAGTTCAGCGTCACTTCAACCCGGCCCCCGCTGTCGGTGTAGCGCAGGCTGTTCTCCAGCAGATTAGTGAACAACTGCATCAGGCGGTCGGGGTCGCCAAAGAAGGGGGCGTTATCGGGCAGATTGAGTTTCAGCGTCAGGCCGTGTGCCCGATAGCGTTCGGCAAAGCTGCCTGCCGTCACTTCCAGCAGCTGCACCAGATCGGTTGCCTGTTTGCGGTAGGCAAGGGCGCCCTCATCGGACAGCGACAGCTGATGCAGATCGTCGACCAGCTTGGTCAGCACCACCACTTCGCTCTGTAGCGAGGCGATCGCTTCCGGCGTCAGTTTGCGAACTCCATCCTGCATCGCTTCCAGTTCACCGCGCAGGATCGCCAGTGGTGTGCGTAACTCATGGGAGATATCGGCCATAAAGGCGCGGCGCATGCTCTCATTTTTCTCCAGCGAGCTGGCAAGGAGGTTAAAGTCCCTGGCCAGCTGGCCCAGCTCATCCCGGCTGCTGACCTCAACGCGGGTAGCAAAATTACCGGCCGCCAGATGATGGGTGCCGTCGACCAGTCGTTTGACCGGAGCCAGCAGACCGCGCGCCATCAGCCAGGTTGCCAGCGCCGCCAGCAGCGTGGACAGCCCGACGATAATCCAGCTGGTGCGCCGCTGCTGCTGATCAAAGTTAATGTCGGTGCTGCGCGTCAGCCGCTCCGGCGGCGAGCCGATGACCCAGCCGACCACTTTATTATTGCTGGTGGTGATATTGCGTCGCGTGCCTTCGGGCGGCACCGGCGATTTTGGCCCGGCCAGCACTTTATATTGCTGATCGAGGATCCAGAACTGGGTGCGCCAGCCGTGCGGCGGCAGCTGACTGTTACTGTCGGGATTCTGCTCCAGCGAGCGCAGCATGGTGAACACCAGCCGATCGTTGTGGCGCAAAAAATCCCAGTTGCCGTGCTGCTCATACTGATCGGCCAGGGCATCGCTGAGCAGATTTAACCGCTGCTCGTTGCCGCGCTTAATGTAGTCGACAAAGCCATGCTCGAAACTGAGGCGAACCCCCCAGTGCATGGTAATCAGCACCAGCATGCAGGTGGCGAAAATCGCCATAAACAGTTTGGCACCGATGCCCAGGCGCAGGTTATCTCTCATTTTTTTCTCCGGCGTCGCAAATCAACGTTGGTACTCACCTGTGGCGGCACGCGCCAGAACACCAGCGCGGGCAGGATGATAATCAGCGACATGCAAAGGTAGGTATAAATAAACATCTGATGTTCCGCCGTGCTGTTCGCTGCGCTTTCCTGAGCAAATGCCCCCAGCAGCAGCCCGGCCACGGTAACGCCAATACTCATCGACAGCTGCATAATCATCGACAGCAGGCTGTTGCCGCTGGACGCCAGCTCATCAGGCAGCTCCTTCAGCGTCAGGGTATTCATTGAAGAGAAGCGGATGGCGTTGACCATGCCCTGCAGAAACAGCACCAGTGGCAGCAGCCAGACCCAGCCCAGAATTGCCACCAGCGGGAACAGCAGGACCACCAGCGCCAGCGCCACGGTCGACATCACCAGCACGTTGCGGTAGCCATAAAGATTGACGATGCGCACCACAATGCGTTTCATCCCCATATTCCCCAGCACCATCGGAATCATCATCAGACCAGCATGAAACGGGCTGTAACCCATGCCGAGCTGCAGAAAGATAGGCGTCATAAAGGGCAGCATGCCGCTGCCGATGCGGCCGGTAAAACTGCCGAGCAGGCCAATGGAGTAGATGCGATTATCAAACAGCTTCAGGCTGAACAGCGCATTATCATTGCTGCGCGCATGCATCAGGTAGAACAGCAGAGAGAACATACCAATGAGGATCATGGCACCCAGCAGCAGCGGAGAGCCGCCACTGCTGCGCTGACCATCCAGCGCCAGTGTCAGGGTTGCCATTCCGGCGGCCAGCAGGATAAAACCGCCGAAATCAAAGCGCCGCGTATGCATGCTGTAGTTGGGCATCAGCATCAGGGTGGCGATAGCGCCTGCAATGCCGACCGGGATATTGATCAGAAAGATCCAGTGCCAGCTGGCGTACTCCACCAGCACACCGCCCAGTGCCGGACCCAGCAGCGGGCCAATCTGGCCGGGCAGAGTGACAAACGTCATGGCGGACATATACTGCTCGCGCGGCACGATTTTCATCACCGTCAGGCGACCCACCGGCACCATCATTGCCCCGCCAATCCCCTGAACCACCCGCGACAGCACCAGCTGATCCAGAGTGCCGGAAAGGGCGCACAGCAGTGATCCCAGGCTGAACAGCACAATCGCGCAGAAGAAAATGTTGCGCACACCAAAGCGATCGGCCAGCCAGCCGCTGACCGGCAGCATCACCGCCACCGTCAGCACGTAATAGACGATGACCGAGTGCATGTGCAGCGGGCTGACACCCAGATCGTGCGCCATCGACGGGATCGCGGTATTCACGATGGTGGTATCCAGCGTCTGCATAAAGAAGCCGATGGCAACAATCCACAGTTGCCAGCGGACGTTAGTGCTTTGCGTACTCATCGATCCCCCCGATAAAGGCGTCACGTCCGATGCCTGCTGCCGCCATACCTGTTACGGCTGCTGCGCGGCAGCCAGCGGGCGTTTTTTACGGCGCAACTTATCCATCATTAAATAGACCACCGGCGTGGTGTAGAGCGTCAGTAACTGGCTCATCACCAGCCCGCCTGCAATGGTAATCCCCAGCGGCTGACGCAGCTCTGCGCCGTCGCCGCTGGTCAGCACCAGCGGCAGCGCGCCAAACAGCGCCGCCAGCGTCGTCATCATAATCGGCCGGAAGCGCAACAGGCACGCCTGGAAAATCGCTTCCCGCGCGCTGAGCTGGCCGTTGCGCTCTGCCTCCAGCGCAAAATCGACCATCATGATGGCGTTCTTTTTCACGATACCGATCAGCAGCAGAATACCGATCAGCGCAATCAGGCTGAAGGGCGTATCGAACAGCTCCAGCGCCAGCAGCGCGCCAACACCCGCCGAGGGCAGGGTAGAGAGGATCGTCAGCGGATGGACATAGCTCTCATAAAGGATCCCCAGCACGATATAGACCGCCGCAATCGCCGCCAGCATCAGCCAGAGCTGATTGCTTTGCGACTGCTGAAACACCTGCGCCGTACCGGCAAAGCTGCCGCGCACGCTGGAGGGCACGCCAATCGCGGTCATGGTGCGTTCAATCGCCTCCGACGCCTGCGACAGCGACACCCCTTCCGACAGGTTAAATGAGATGGTCGAGGCGGCAGACAGCCCTTCATGATTGACCGAGAGCGGCGCATTCGCGGGCTGCCAGTGGGCGAACCACGACAGCGGAATCGCTTTACCTTCGCTGTTTATTACAAACATCTGCGAAAGGGCGCTGATATCCTGGGTGTAGCGCGGATCGACCTCCATCACCACTTTGTACTGGTTAAGCGGCTGATAGATGGTGGAGATCTGACGCTGACCAAAGGCGTTATTCAGCAGGGCATTGGCCTGAGAGACATCAATGCCAAGCCGCGCCATGCTTTCCCGGTCATAGGTCAGCGCCATCTCGCTGCCTTTATCCTGCTGATCGGAGTTCACATCCGCCAGCTGCGGCAGGGCAGAGAACGCCTGACGGATTTTTGGCTCCCACTCACGCAGGGCTTTAAGGTCGTCCGACAGCAGGGAATATTGATAACCGGCATTCGATTCCCGACCGCCGACGCGCAGATCCTGCACCGCATTCAGATAGAGACTCGCCCCGGGTTCTTTCGCCAGCTTATTGCGCAGGCGGGCGATAATCTCCACTGCGCTCTCTTTCCGCTCCGACAGCGGCTTCAGCGAGATAAACATGGAGCCACTGTTGGTACGCATCCCGCCGGTGAAGCCCACCACGCTCTCCACCGCCGGATCGGCCCCGACAATCTCCATAAAATCCTGCAGCTTACTGCGCATCGCCTGAAACGAAATGCTCTGGTCGGCAGAGATAAACCCGGAAAGGCGTCCGGTATCCTGCTCCGGCATAAAAGTTTTCGGAATATGGACAAACAGCCAGCCGGTCAGGACGATGGTGGCGAAAAACAGCACCATCACCCAGCGCGCATGGTTCAGTACCACGCTAAGCGAGCGGCCATAGCCCTGCTGGATCGCCATCAGTAACCGGCCCGCGCCGCGCTGACGCGGCTGACTGCGCGGCGCGTGCGGCTTCAGCAGATAGGCGCACATCACCGGCGTCAGGGTGACCGAGATAAACAGCGAGATTACGATAGCCACCGACAGCGTAATGGCAAATTCTGAGAAGAAGCGGCCAATCAGTCCGCCGATCATCAGCAGCGGCAGGAACACGGCAATCAGTGACAGGCTCATCGACAACACGGTAAAGCCGACTTCACGCACCCCTTTCAGCGCGGCGGCCAGCGGCTTCATGCCCGCTTCTACGTGTCGGGCAATGTTCTCCAGCACTACAATCGCATCATCCACCACAAAGCCGGTGGCGATGGTCAGCGCCATCAGCGACAGGTTGTTGAGGCTGAAGCCGCACAGGTACATCGCGGCGAAGGTGCCGATCAGCGAAACCGGCACCGCAACGGCGGGGATCAGCGTGGCGCGGCCCGAACGCAGGAAAACAAACACTACCAGAATCACCAGCGCCACGGCGATCACCAGCGACTGCTCCACCTCATGCAGCGAGGCGCGAATGGTGGGTGAGCGATCCTGAGCGATCTGCAGATCGATGGCGGCCGGGATCACCTCATGCAGCAGCGGCATTTCGGCGCGGATGCGGTCCACCGTATCGATGACGTTGGCTTCAGGCGTCTTGCGGATCAGCAGCAGCACCGCCGGTTTACCGCGCGACATCCCGGCGTTGCGTACGTCCTGCACTGAATCTTCGACTGTCGCCACATCCGACAGCCTGACCGCCGCGCCGTTGTTGTAATGCACTATCAGCGGCTGATACTCACTGGCGGTCTGCAGCGCGTCATTGGTACGCAACTGCCAGCGCTGCTGCGAATCATCCAGTGCGCCCTGCGGCCGTCGCTGATTGGCGTTGGAAATGGCGGTGCGCACCGCATCCAGCGAGACGCCCTGATTAAACAGCGCCTGTGGATTCAGGGCCACGCGGACCGCAGGCAGCGAGCTGCCGCCCACGGTGACGTCGCCCACGCCCTCAATCTGTGACAGTTTCTGCGCCAGCTGGGTCGAGGCGTAATCGTAGAGCTGACCCGGATTATAGGTATCCGAAGTCAGCGTCATGATCATAATCGGCGCATCTGAAGGGTTCACTTTGCGATAGGTCGGGCGCGACGGCATCCCGGTAGGCAGCAGGCTTTGCGCCGCGTTAATCGCGGCCTGGACATCGCGCGCGGCTCCGTTGATGTCGCGATCAAAATCAAACACCAGAATGATGCGGGTGCTTCCCAGCGAACTGGTGGAGGTCATTTCACTGACGCCCGCGATGCGTCCCAGCGAGCGCTCCAGCGGCGTGGCCACCGACGACGCCATGATCTCCGGTGCGGCACCCGGCAGCGAAGCCGAGATAACGATCACCGGAAAATCAACCTGCGGCAGCGGCGCCACCGGCAGCAGCCGGAAACCCAGCATCCCCGCCAGTGCGATGGCCAGCGTCAGCAGCGTGGTGGCGACGGGCCGGTTGATGAACAGGGCAAAGAACTTCACTCTGCGGCCTCCGTGCGGGCAAAGCGGCGGCGGGTGGCGTGCGCCAGTCGATCAAACAGCAGGTAGATCACCGGGGTGGTAAACAGGGTCAGCACCTGGCTCAGAATCAGCCCGCCGACCATGGCAATCCCCAGCGGATGACGCAGTTCGGCACCGACGCCGGTGCTGAGCATCAGCGGCAGCGCGCCGAGCAGGGCGGCCAGCGTGGTCATCAGAATCGGGCGGAAGCGCAGCAGGCAGGCCTGATAAATGGCATCAACAGGCTTCATACCCTGTTCACGTTCGGCCGCCAGCGCAAAGTCGATCATCATGATGGCGTTCTTTTTCACGATGCCGATCAGCAGGATGATGCCGATTATCGCCACGATATCCAGCTCATTGCCGCTGAGCATCAGCGCCAGCAGCGCGCCGACACCCGCCGTAGGCAGCGTTGAGAGAATTGTGATGGGGTGAATAAAGCTCTCATAAAGCACGCCCAGCACGATGTACATCGCCACAATAGCCGCCACAATCAGCCAGACAGTGCTGCTCAGCGCCGCCTCAAACGCCAGCGTGCTGCCCTGGAACTGCGTCATCAGCTCTGCGGGCATGCCAAGCTCGGCTTCAGCCTGCGACACCGCTTTCACCGCATCTTCCAGCGAATAGCCGTCAGCCACGTTGAAGGAGAAGGTCGCCGACGGGAACTGGTCGAGGTGGTTAATGCTGAGCGGCGTGTTGCGCTGTTCAATGCGGGCAATGGCGCTCAGCGGTACGCTGCCGCCGTCGCTGCTGTTAAGGCGAATCGCCTCCAGGCTCTCCATGCCTGGAGTGGCACTATTGTCCTGCTCCAGCACCACCCGATACTGGTTCGCCTGAGTATAAATGGTGGAGATGAGCCGCTGACCAAAAGCGTTGTACAGCGCGTTATCGACATCCGCCATGCTGATGCCGAGGCGGCTGGCGCTGTCGCGGTCCACTTTGACATAGGCTTCCAGTCCCTGATCCTGCCAGTCACTGCTGACATCGCGCAGCTGTGGCAGGGTGCTGAGCCGGGTCAGCAGCGCCGGAACCCAGGTGCTGAGCGACGACAGTGAACCCGATTGCAGCGTGAACTGATAGGGCGTACGGCTCGCCTGGGTATCGATGGTGAGATCCTGCACCGCCTGCAGCCACAGCTGCACGCCCGGTACCTCACTGACCTGCTGTTGCAGACGCTGCTGAATAGCAGGAATGCGGTCGTCGCGTTGATCCAGCGGTTTGAGGTTGATCTGCAGACGCGCGCTGTTCAGCGAGGCATTGGTGCCATCCACGCCGACAAACGAAGTCATGCTCTCCACTGCCGGATCTTTCATGATGATGGAGGCGACATCGCGGGTGCGCTGCGCCATGCTGGCATAGGAGACCGACTGCGGTGCCTGCAGCGTGCCCTGAATAATGCTGTTGTCCTGCTGCGGGAAAAAGCCTTTCGGAATGATCATCCACAGCACCAGCGTCAGCACCAGGGTGCCAAGCGCCACCGACAGCGTGAGCCAGGGATGATTAAGTACCCGTTTCAGGCCGCGGCCATAGGCGGCCACGATACGATCAAACATCGCTTCGCTGGCCCGCGAAAAGCGGTTCTGTTTGCGCAGCGACTCCGCGCTCAGCATCCTGGCGCACATCATCGGCGTCAGGGTCAGTGACACCACCGCTGAAATCAGAATCGCCACCGCCAGCGTCACGGCAAATTCGCGGAACAGACGGCCGATCACGTCGCCCATAAACAGCAGCGGGATCAGGACCGCAATCAGCGAGAAGGTGAGGGAGATGATGGTAAAGCCGATCTCGCCGGCACCTTTCAGCGCGGCGGTCAGCGGCTTTTCCCCTTTCTCGATATAGCGTGAGATGTTCTCAATCACCACGATGGCATCATCGACCACAAAGCCGGTGGCGATGGTCAGCGCCATCAGCGTCAGGTTGTTAATTGAAAAGCCGAGGAAGTACATCGCCGCGAAGGTGCCGATCAGTGACAGAGGCACCGCAACCGCCGGGATCAGCGTGGCGGGCACGTTGCGCAGAAACAGATAGATAATCATCACCACCAGCGCCATCGCCAGCATCAGCTCATACTGCGTGTCGTTGACCGAAGCACGAATATTGGTGGTGCGGTCGGTGAGCAGTTTAACCTCCACCGACTTCGGCAGGGCTGCGGTCAGGGCGGGCAACATGGCACGGATATTATCTGCTGTGGCGATGATATTGGCACCAGGCTGACGCTGAACGTTGAGCACAATCGCCGCATCGCGGTTGGCCCAGGCGCCGAGCCAGCTGTTTTCTGCTCCCTGTTCTATGGTCGCCACGTCGCCAAGACGCACCGGTGCGCCGTTTTTGTAGCTGATAATCAGCTGGCGATAATCCTCCGCTGATTTCATCTGGTCATTGGCTGACAGGGTAACTGAGCGGGTCGGACCATCCAGGCTGCCTTTGGCGGAGTTAACGTTGGCATTGCTGATGGCGGTCCGCACCGTTTCGCTGGTCAGACCCAGCGCAGCCAGCGCCTGCGCATTCATTTTCACCCGCACCGCCGGACGCTGACCGCCCGATAGCGTCACCAGTCCGACGCCGCTGACCTGAGAGATTTTCTGCGCCACCCGCGTTTCCACCATGTCCTGCACCTGCGTCAGCGGCATGCTGCGCGTGGTGACGGCAAGCGTCATGATCGGTGGATCGGCAGGATTCACTTTGCTGTAGACCGGCGGATTAGGCAGGTCGTTGGGCAGCAGGTTAGTGGCGGAGTTAATGGCAGCCTGCAACTCCTGCTCTGCGACATCCAGCGGTAGCGTCAGCTGGAACTGCAGCGTCACCACCGAGGCACCGCCGGAGCTTTGTGACGCCATCTGTTTCAGGCCAGACATCTGACCAAACTGGCGCTCAAGCGGCGCGGTGATGGAGGAGGTGACCACATCCGGGCTGGCACCCGGATAGAGCGTGACGACCTGGATCGTCGGATAGTCGACTTCCGGCAGCGCCGAGACCGGCAGGAAGCGGTAGCCCAGCACCCCGGCCAGCAGGATCGCAATCATCAACAGCGTGGTGGCGACCGGCCGCAGGATAAACTGGCGTGACGGTCCGCCACTATGATCGGGAGGCATGACCTGCATTACTCACGCTCTCCTTTTGACGGCAGGGTGGCGCGGGTAGCGCGCGGTGCGTTGCTCTGCGGCGCGACCACCTCGACTTTTGCGCCTTCCGTGAGGCGATCCAGCCCATCGGTCACGACGCGTTCGCCCGCCTCCAGACCGGCGCTGACCACCACTTTCTCGCTATCCTGCAAGCCGGCAATCACGCTTTTCTTGCTGACCTTGTTGTCACTGTTAACCACCCAGACAAAGTTGCCTTCGTTGCCCATCTGCAGCGCGGCAGGTGGGATAACAATCGCATCCTGCAGGGTGTTGACCTTCAGCCGCACATTCACGAACTGATTGGGGAACAGCGTGTCGTCCTGATTATCAAAACGCGCTTTGATTTTGATGGTGCCGGTGGTGACATCAATCTGGTTATCAAGGCTTAGCAGTTTGCCGCTGGCGATCAGATTCTGATTACTGCGATCCCAGGCCTCCACCAGCAGCGATTCACCGCTTTTCTGCGCCTTGAGAATGGAACTGATGCTGTTCTCAGCCAGGGTAAAGACCACATCAATCGGGTGCGTCTGGGTGATCACCACGATACCGGTGGTGTCGCCGCTGGTGACGTAGTTGCCGACGTCCACCTGTTTCAGCCCGACCCGGCCGGCAATCGGCGCAGTGATCCGGCTGTAGGTAAGATTGAGCTGCGCACTGGCGACGCTTCCCTCATCCGCTTTCAGCGTGCCGAGCGTTTCACTGACCAGTGAGCGCTGGGTATCCAGCTCTTGTTGCGACACCAGCGAGGTTTTTGCCAGCTTCTCGAAGCGTGCCAGGTCACGACGGGCGTTGGCCAGCGTCGCCTGATCTTTCGCCAATTGGCCCTGTGCCTGCGTTAACGCCACCTGATAAGGCCGCGGGTCGACTTCTGCCAGTAGCTCGCCCGCTTTCACCTGCTGCCCTTCGGTGAAGTGGATTGCCAGCAGATCGCCATTGACCCGGCTGCGCACCGTGGCCGTGTTAGCCGCGGTCACCGTACCCAGTCCACTCAGATAGTGCGGCACGCTCTGGCTGGTAGCCGTAGCGGCCTGAACCGGCGCGAGGGGACGACGGGCACCGTCACCGCCGCCTTTGCCGCCACGTGGCGCAGGTGCGTCACTCTGACTGCTGCTCTGCGGCTGGACATGGCGCTGCCAGGCATAATAGCCGCCAGCGGCCACGGCGATCAGGGCCAGCACGATAAGGGTTTTCTTCATAACAGGATGTCGGGTGCTCATGATTGTTGGTGCTCTCCAGCAGTGACGTAGTCCCAGGCGCAGGCATCAAATGGGTAGCCTGCAAACGACAGAGTGTAGCCGCCTCTGACGGGCAGAAGTTGAAGGAAATAAGGATATCTGTCAGGGCGGGGTAATTATGCCTGTTCTTTCATTAATCGCATCACAATCGTCATAAAGCCGTGAAATCACTTTGCTATGCTGAAAGACAGACGGTTTTTTCAGGCAAATAAGGAGCAGGAAATGAGTCAGAATCAAACCCGGCAGTTGGGTGACAGTGGTATCGCGGTGCCGTTGCTGACGTTTGGCGGCAACGTGTTTGGCTGGACAGTGGATCAAACCACCTCCTTTTCGCTGCTGGATGCGCTGGTGGATCGAGGCCTGTGGTTTATCGATACCGCCGACGTCTATTCCCGCTGGGCACCGGGCAATAAAGGCGGTGAATCGGAAACCATTATGGGTGAATGGCTGAAAAAAAGCGGCAAACGCGACCAGATCGTGCTGGCAACCAAGGTTGGCATGGAATTGTCGCCGGAGAAAACCGGGCTGAAACCGCAATATATCCGTCAGGCAGTTGAAGATTCACTGCGCCGGTTGCAGACCGACTATATCGATCTCTACCAGGCGCACCGCGACGATCAGGATACGCCGCTGGCGGAAACCTTGAGCGCCTTCGACAGCCTGATCAGAGAGGGCAAAGTGCGGGCGATTGGTGCTTCCAATTACAGCGCGGCACGGCTGCAGGAGGCGTTGCAGGTCAGTGAAACGCAGGGGCTGGCGCGCTATGAAACCCTGCAACCTGAATACAACCTTTATGACCGCCAGCCCTATGAGTCGGAGCTGGAGCCGGTGGTGATGGCGCAGGGGCTGGGCGTGATCAACTACTATTCACTCGCCAGCGGCTTTCTCAGTGGCAAATACCGCGAGGCGGCGGATGCGGGTAAAAGCGCGCGCGGTCAGGGTGTCGTAGATAAATACCTTAACCCGCGCGGTTTGCGGATCCTCGACGCACTGGACGCTATTAGCGAAGCGCATCAGGTGACGCCAACGCAGGTGGCGCTGGCCTGGCTGATCGCCCGTCCCGGTATCACCGCACCGATTGTCAGTGCCACCTCGCTGAAACAGCTCGACGATCTGACTGGCGCGATGCAGCTGACGCTGACCCCGGCGCAGATTGAACAACTGAATCAGGCAAGCCAGTAAACACAAGGGGCGATAGCGCCCCTTTTTACGCTGCACCTGTCAAAAAATACGCACCCCGCCCAGAGAATAGCCAATCAGCGATCCCGATCACAAATGCGTTAATAAACGGATGTTACGGGTAATTATGCGCACGTATTTACAAAAAACAGAGGTTATCCAGCACTATCCTCTGCGCGTCATTTTCCGTAACTTACATAAGAATAAGCAAGATGAAAAACAGAAAAGCAGAGCAGCGTTTCCCGCTGCGCCGTGTGGCAACCGGCACCCTGATCCTGGCCATGTTTTCCGCGCAGGCGTTGGCCGCTGACGCCCTGAGCCCGGACTCCGAATGGATGTTTGGTGACTGGGGCGGTTACCGAACGCAGCTGCAGGACGACGGCATTAAGTTTGACGTTAACTACACCATGGAAAGCGCCGCGAATTTAGGCGGCGGGGCAGATACCAATACCACCATGCGCTACAGCGATCAGTGGTCGTTTGGCACCAATTTCGATCTGCAGAAGTTGCTGGACTGGCAGGATGCCGAGTTCCAGATGACCGTGACCAGTCGTAACGGACAGAATCTTTCTGAACAGGTCGCGGATCAACGCACCGGTATGCTCTCCTCGGTGCAGGAGGTTTACGGTCGCGGCCAGACCTGGCGTCTGACCCAGTTCTGGTTGCGCAAAGGATTGTTTAACGATGTGGTCGATGTGAAAGCCGGGCGGGTGACGGTAGGGGAAGACTTCGATAACTTCGATGGCAATCTGTTCCAGAACCTGGCGCTGGGCAGCGGGCAGGCGGGTAACTGGCGCGGCGATCGCTGGTTTAACTGGCCGGTCTCGCAGTGGGGCGGCCGGGTGAAATTCAATATCACGCCGGACGTTTTCTTCCAGGTCGGTTTCTATAATCAGAACAGCGCTAACTACGATCGCGGTGATGGTTTCCGTCTGGATACCAGCAATTCAGAAGGGAATCTGGTGCCGGTCGAACTGGGCTGGAAGCCAACCTTCGGGCCGGAGAAATTACCGGGTAACTACCGCATCGGCTATTACTATTCCTCGGTGGATGGCGATGTTTATGGCAGCTGGCGCAACGGCGGCTATCAGGATCAGGCCCATTCCTATGGCGGCTATCTGCTGTTACAGCAACAGCTGACCGCGCAGGACGGCGATGTGAATCGCGGTCTGGGTGTGCGGGTGCAGGCGGTGATGAACGATCACAAGACCTCAAAGACCGACAACTATCAGTCTATTGCGTTTACCTGGACAGGACCGTTTGATGCCCGTCCTCAGGATGAGATCGGCGTGGGCGCGTCACGTATTCATGTGAACAGCGACTATACCCGCTCACTGCGTCAGCAGAATCAGGCTAATGGCGAGAGCCGCTTTGACAGCCCGACCTATCTGCCGATTCAGGAAGGCTCAGAGTACAACTATGAGGTTTACTACAACGCTAAAGTAACTAACTGGATGTCACTGCGTCCTAACCTGCAGTATGTGGTTGCCCCTGGCGCAGTCAGTGAAGTGAAAGATGCGTTTATCGGCGGTATCAGCGCCAATATTGCATTCTGATTTTCCGGGCGAGCGAGCCGCAGTACGGGCCTGAGCACCTCTGCTGCTGCCGGGCCGTCCTCGCGCCGCTCACGCGGTTCCTTCGGCTTTGACGTCGTGCCGACGAACCGTTCGGGGATCGGCCCTCCCTGGCCGGCCCCGAACTGTCCACGCTTCCCGGCGTGGACTTCTGGCCCACCGTCACGCCTCAGCGCTGCGGATAGCCCTTTCAGCAGCAGCGGCGCTCAGGCCTTCACTCTCGTGCCCTTTTTAACAATACACACTGAAGTTTCAGAGCAGGCCGGTGCCGGGCAGGGGCAGGCAATCCGCAGCGCTGAACAGAATGAGTCTGCCAGGAGAGCCCGCAGGACGCGGGCGAAAGGCGGGGCGGCACAGGATGTGCCATCCCCGGCGGTCCGTCAGGCAGGCGAATGAAGTGAAGGAACCGCGCAGCGGCGCGAGGACCGCCAGCCCCTGCCCGGCACCAGCCTGCGTTATCACCTGTCGCTACACCCTCAGGTGCCGTTTTTGTTATTGCAGTGCAAGCCTAGCGGAACATCACTTCCGCCCAGCGGGCCAGCCCTGCGGTGACGGAGGCGAAATCATCGCCGCCCGCAATCGGTGTATCCGGCAGTGTCTGCTGCAGCGCCGCGCGCAGCAACGGCGAACGCGCACTGCCGCCGGTCAGGTAAATCACATCAGGCTTAATCTGGCTGGTGGCTAATGCCAGCTGCACCTGTTCCAGAATTTTCTCCAGCGGCTGACTGATGGCATCCTGCAGTTGATCCACGCCAATCTCTGTCTCTAATGCGGCGGCAATAAAGTCCAGGGAGGCGGTATGCGCCGGGCTGGCTGACAGCGCAATCTTGCTCTCTTCCGCTGCGCGCACCAGGCGATAACTGAGCTTCTGCTGCCACACTTTCAGCAGGCGAGCCACTACGTCACCCTGTTCCGCATCACGCACTAAATCCCGCAGCCACTTTCCGCAGGCAGGACTGTAAAAGTCACTTTGTGCCGGCACATCATTGATGGCGATCGCATTCCACCACGGCAGCGCAGGCAGGGCGGTGCCTTTCTGGGTGTTACCGCCCAGACCGAGTAGCGGCATCAGGGTCTTAAACGTCAGCATGATGTCCAGGTCGTTACCGCCGACGCGGCAACCGCTGTGGCCCAGCAGACTTTCACGGCGGTCAGCTTTATCACGCCACTTCGGCCCCATCAGCAACATTGAGCAGTCGGTAGTACCACCGCCAATATCCACCACCAGTACCCGCGTCTCCTGCTGTAGCGTGGCTTCGAAATCGAGTCCGGCCGCCACCGGTTCGAACTGAAACTCCACGTCGCGGAAACCGGCGCGGTGGGCGGCGCGCAGCAGAATACCTTCAGCCTGCTGGTTAGACTCTTCACTGCCTAAACCCTGGAAGTTGACCGGGCGTCCGATCACCGCCTGATCGATAACCTGATCAAGCTGGCTTTCACCCTGCTTGCGGATGTGCAGCATCATGGCGCAGACCAGATCTTCAAACAGGGCAATCTGCTGTGGCTTCAGGCCAGTAGCACCGAGGAACGATTTGGGGGATTTAACGAACCAGACATCTTCGGGATCGACCATATAGTGCTGCAGCGCGGTGAGGCCAAACTGCACG
Organism: Pantoea sp. 18059; assembly: GCF_902706165.1. Lineage (NCBI taxonomy): Bacteria > Pseudomonadati > Pseudomonadota > Gammaproteobacteria > Enterobacterales > Erwiniaceae > Pantoea > Pantoea sp. 18059. Next base: position 1,370,678 of record NZ_CACSJS010000001.1, on the reverse strand, counting down.
CTATTGGGCTGGACATCGATATCTTCTTCGCGGTTATATCGCAGCGCGCGCTGCAGCAGCGCCGTGGTTTCGCTGTCAGGTGTCGCGACCTGATGATGACGATAGAGCCATTCGCTGATCGACTCGCGGGTCGGCGCACAGATCATCGACGGCAGCAGGCGCTGATCATTTTCCAGCGTTAACAGACGTGGCGTGCCATTTTCGCTGACTGCAATAGAGCAGTTAGCCGTGCCGTAATCGAATCCTATGAACATTTTCGCCCCCATGCCGGAAAAAAGGGGGCGACTTTAGCGCAGCTTCAGCAGGGTGGCAAGCGGGCAGCGCCGGAATTAACGAATAGCGAAGATGTGATCTTCAGCCAGTGAACGCAACGGCTGGCGCTCCGCCACGGCACTGCCCCAGACGCCATTAACATCAAGGTTAGCCAGGGTGCTGAGCAGGGCCGGTACCGAAACCGGACCGGCCAGCACCGAGATATTGCGCTGTGTGGCCTGGCCCTGAATGATGGTCAGCAGCATCTCATCCATCAGATTATTGTGAACGTTGGCAACCAGTTCAGGCGCCAGCACCAGATAATCGACCACCTCGTCACTCAGCAGATTAAAAGCATCCAGATTACGGCCAAAATGCTGCAATACGATGCGGCAGCCGCACTGCCGCAGTTGCAGCAGCGCGGCATAGAGCTGATCGCCCTGGCTCAGCACACTGGCGGCAGGGAAAGCAAAACCACAGCCGCTGCTGGAGAGTCCGGCGGCGACAAAGCGCTGACAGAGTTGCTGCACAAAGGCGGCATCACTCAGTACCTGGGCATTAAGCGGCAGAATCACCGGAATGCCTTTGTTATTGAGCCGCTGCACGTCGTGGCGGAAAAAAGCCTCAAGAATATTGTTATCCAGCCGGCGACGCAGCGTTTCATCAGGCAGGTTATTGCGTAACAGTGTCTCATCCAGCAGCAATCCGTCAGCGGTTAACAGCTGCACTTCAAGCAGCCAGATAAAGGCAGCCTGCGGCGTTTTTGGCGGGGCAACGGCCCAGGCGGGCAGTTCGATCTGCAGCGCATCAATCATCGCCGCATCCATGCCCTGATGGTTGCCCGACAGCGGTAAGCGATGCTGTTCGTAGACCACCAGCCGTCCACGCCCGCTGCGTTTGGCGTTGTAACAGGCGATGTCCGCCTGCGAAAGCACGTCGCTGCTCTGACAGTTTTCTGCTGAAATCTGCGTCACGCCCGCGCTGGCACCGACCTGATAAAGGCGTCCCAGCCACTGGAACCGGTAATCATTTACCGCGGCGACAATGCGCTGCACCACATCATGTGCCTGTGCGATATCGCAATCGGGCATCAGTAGCGCAAACTCATCACCGCCCAGTCGCGCAAGGAAATCGCTGCTGCGCAGAGGGTGCTGCATCAGATCGGAGAGTTCGCGCAGTAACGCATCGCCTGCAGCATGCCCGGCGCTGTCATTGACCGCTTTAAACTTATCAAGGTCGATAAACACCAGCACGTGCTGATGCTGATGTTCAGCGGCATCAAACAGCAGACGCTTAAGCTGAAGTTCGAAGCTGGCGCGGTTAGGCAGACGGGTCAGGGTGTCATGCAGCGCGCTGTAGCTCAGGCGCTTCATCAGTTTGCGTGACTCACTCACATCCTGAATGACCATCACCGCCCCCTGTTCCAGACCCGCTTCCGAACGCAGCGGCGTGATGCTGTAGTGAATATCGATATGGCCGCCGTCCGGGGTATGCAGCACCAGATCTTCAGCGAGACCGGGGGTGACTTTTTCCGGCGGCAGCTGGCATAACAGCAAACTCTCTACCTCAGGGCCGTTACGTCCCTGCGTGATATGCAGCAGCTCACTCAGCGGCTGACCGGCGGCCTGCTCCTGCGACCAGCCACTCATTTTCTCCGCCACCGGGTTCATAAAGGCAACGCGCATCTCTTTATCGGTGCTGATGACCGCTTCGCCGATCGAATCCAGGGTGATCGCCATGCGCTCTTTCTCCTGAAACAGCGCCTCGTTAAGATTGCGTAGCGGCGTGATGTCCTGACAGATGCCCAGCATGCGCTCAATGCGGCCTTCTTTACTCAGCAGCCGGTTGGCCTGAGTGCGCACCCAGCGATGTCCCTGGTCATCGACCACGCGGTACTCCATGTGAAACGCGCTGCGAAGCTCAATCGCCTGTTGCACCGTCAGTGCGGCATACTCGCGATCGGCGGGATGCAGCAGATGGATCCAGAGGTCATAGCTGGGTGACTCATGCGGGGCAAGACCAAACAGCGCGTACATGCGCTTGTCCCATAACATCTCGCCGGTCAGCAGGTTCCACTCCCATACGCCAATGCCACCCGCTTCGTTGGCCAGCGTAATACGCTCCATCAGCCGGCGATTCACCTGCTCGCTCTGCTTCAGCTCAGAGATATCGATAATCTGCGCAATAAAGTAGAGCGGTTCCTGGTTACCATCGCGCACCAGCGATACCGTCAGCCGCGCCCAGACAATCTCGCCATCTTTGCGGAAATAGCGCTTCTCAAAGGTGTAGGTATCAATCTCACCCGCCAGCAGTCGGTTCGCATGTTGCAAATCGAGGCTGAGATCGTCGGGATGGGTGATCTGCTGAAAAGTCAGCCGCTTCAGCTCCTCAGCCGGGTAGCCCAGGATCTGGCACAGCGAGCGGTTGACCTGCAACCAGATGCCGTGGGGCGCCACCAGCGCCATCCCAATGGCGGAATACTCCATGGCGTGACGGAAGCGGGTTTCACTGTCAGTGATATGGAGCTTTTCGCGCCGGAGCGCATCCATCACCAGCGACATAATGTGACTGGGGATTAGCACCAGCAGGAACGGCAGCCAGCTGGAGACCGGGCCCAGCGCGCTGTTGTTGTTCACCACGGTGACCAGATCAAAGGCGAGCAGTATCGAGATAAAACTGGCGTTCAGGAAGAACAGCACGAACGCCTGCAGCTTGGGCAGGCGGACCGCGCACCAGAAGAGGATCACCACGATAAAGGTAAAGGGCCACGGCAAAAAGCGCAGCGCCAGATAACTGGCCCCGAGGGTGAGAAGAAGCGTCAGCAGAGCTTCGGCCAGGCGCAGATTGCTGAACCCCGTGCGACGCAGCGGCCACGGCAGAAGTAACAGCATCGGGCCTAACACCAGCATGCCGATGATTTCGGAGATCACCCAGGTATAAAAGAAGGGAAACGAGGCGTGGCCGCTGACCTGTAGCGTCCAGAGTGCCAGCAGGCCGCCGAGCACCGGCGTCACGATGCCCACCGACAGTACCATCCGTGCCCAGTCATGCAGTGAATCCAGCGGCGCGCGCCGATCCAGCAGGGCGCGCAGCAGCATGCCACCCACACCGGCCTGGATAAGATTGAGCAGGGCGAATTTAATGTTCGAGAGGGCAGGCCCGATGATGATGGCGTTAGCCCCGGCGGTGCCAAGCACGCAGGCTGTCAGCAGCAGCGGGAGCTGGCGTGACGGGCAGCGGAAAACCACGACGGTCATTAACGTAGTCGGAAACCAGAGCGGGGAGATTTTGCCGCTGACGACGATCAGTTCCAGACAGAAGAGTGTCAGGACAAACACCACGCAGCCAAGGAGCAGCGCCGAGAGCCAGCGGTTTGGCGTGCTATTTTGCGGGGACAGGATCTCTATCGTCATGCGGACTTCCGGCAGGGTGCAGCGCTCCACAATGGCGTATCAGGCACCAGTCATTCTCTCACTGCATGCTAGCACATCCGGCAAAGAAAAAAGGGGTGAAATCAATATTGCCCGTTATTCGGCGAATTGACGGGCACGCTAAGATTGATTGCCAGCACGTTGATTACTGGCGGAAAAGATCGGCGCGGGTATAGGGTTTCTCCATGCCCGCAAGGCTGGCGGCGAAACGCTCCAGGAACTGCTGCGTGGTGGCGACACGACCGTGACTCATCAATACAAACGGCACTAACAGCGCAGCACCGACCTGCGGCCAGCTGAAGCCTTTGAGCGAGGTGCGACGCTGGGAGATCAGAAACGCCGTGCTCAGCGTGAAGCCCAGCAGCAGCCCGGTGACCACCTCACTTTTTGAGTGTGCGTGGATGACCAGGCGGGAGAAACCGACCATCAGGGGAATCAGATAGCCAACCCCAATCGCCGCAATGCGCCACATCGCGGACCAGCGCCCGGAAATCAGCCATAGCATGACCGGCCACAGCGTGGCGGACATGGCACTATGACCGCTGAAACCGGTAAAATTAAAGCGGGCGCTGCCGATGCCAAACCCCAGAAACAGAATTTTAGAGATGCTGACGGTCAGGCCAGCCAGGCCAAATGCCACAATCCAGTAAAAGACCGTATGACGATTATCACTCTTCCACGGCAAAATCAGCGCAATAATCACGGCTGTTGGAATCAACAGCATGCTGTCGCCAAAATAGGTCAAAGTCTTCCAGTGCATACCACTCCTGATGCATCTTCGGTCGTCACGTTAGCGACACGCGTTGTCTGAACAGCGCGCCGCGCAGGCCATTTTTTTTATAGTATGGTGTGCCGTTAGTTTATCGGTGAAATGAGTGGCGTCCAAAGGAGAAAGTCTGAAAAGTCGCCGACGCCATTTCTCTGGCATCAAAAGGCCGAAATCCCTATACTTAGCGCGAACACACCCTCTCCATTTCGGCCCGTCCGCTGCCCGCGTAAAGTGTGACCAGTGGCAGGCTCCAGTTATCAGGTCTTAAAAAAGTATGACTGACAAGTCTCATCAGTGCGTGATTGTAGGCATTGCCGGCGCTTCCGCATCCGGTAAAAGTTTAATTGCCAGCACGCTCTATCGTGAAATCCGTGATCAGGTAGGTGGCGAGCACATCGGGGTCATCCCGGAAGATGCTTATTACAAAGATCAAAGTCACCTCACCATGGAAGAGAGGGTTAAAACCAATTATGACCATCCGAGCGCGATGGATCATGATTTGCTGTTGCAGCATCTGCAGGCGGTCAAAGCCGGTCAGGATATTGAGCTGCCGGTCTACAGCTACGTTGAGCACACCCGCACCCAGCAAACGCATCATCTGAGCGCAAAAAAGGTCATCATCCTTGAAGGCATTCTGCTGTTAACCGATGCCCGTCTGCGCCAGGAACTCAACTTCTCTATCTTCGTGGACACGCCGCTCGACATCTGTCTGATGCGTCGTATGAAACGTGACGTCAATGAGCGTGGCCGCTCAATGGATTCGGTAATGAGTCAGTATCAGAAGACCGTGCGTCCGATGTTCCTGCAGTTTATCGAGCCATCAAAACAGTACGCCGATATCATTGTGCCGCGCGGCGGAAAAAACCGTATCGCCATCGATATCCTCAAGGCGAAAATCAACCAGTTTTTTGAATAACACACGTCCGTCCGGACGTGGTGCAGACCGGCGGCAGGCAAGCATGCCGGTTTGCTACACTTATGCCATGGAGTTACCGCAATGAGATTATGCGATCGCGATATTGAAGCCTGGCTGGACAATGGCAAACTGGCCATTGAGCCACGCCCGCCGGTCGAGCGCATTAACGGAGCCACCGTCGATGTGCGTCTGGGTAATCAGTTCCGCACCTTCAGCGGTCATACCGCGGCCTTTATCGATTTGAGCGGCCCGAAACAGGAAGTGAGCGCGGCACTGGATCGGGTCATGAGCGATGAGATCGTATTGCCTGATGGCGAAGCCTTTTTCCTCCATCCGGGAGAGCTGGCGCTGGCGGTGACGCTGGAGTCCGTGACGCTGCCTGACGATCTGGTCGGCTGGCTGGATGGCCGTTCATCGCTGGCGCGACTTGGGTTGATGGTACACGTTACGGCTCACCGCATCGATCCTGGCTGGCAGGGCCGTATCGTGCTGGAGTTCTACAATTCAGGTAAACTGCCGCTGGCTCTGCGTCCCGGCATGTTGATCGGCGCGCTGAGTTTTGAACCGCTTTCAGGCCCGGCTGCGCGTCCCTACAACCGGCGTGAAGATGCGAAATATCGCGGTCAGCAGGGCGCTGATGCCAGCCGTATCGACAAAGACTGATCTGAGGATGTAATGAAAAGAGTGATAACCACGCTGGCCATCCTGTTAGTGGTGGCCGTAACGGGAATGAGCGCGCTGGTGCTGCTGGTCAATCCCAACGACTTTCGTGCCTATATGGTGCAGCAGGTCGAACAACGCAGTGGTTATCGCCTTGAGGTCAGCAGCGATCTGCGCTGGCACGTCTGGCCTCAGCTCAGCATTCTGGCCGGCCGGATGAGCCTGACCGCGCCGGGGGCCAGCCAGCCAATGGTCTCGGCGGAAAACATGCGGCTGGATGTAGATCTCTGGCCACTGTTATCCCATCAGCTCAGCGTCAGCCAGGTGATGCTGAAAAATGCGATAGTGCGGGTGACGCCAGATAGCCGCGCGCAGCGTGCCAGAAATGCGCCCCAGGGTCCGCGTGATGCGGAGCCGGCTTCGCCTTCCAGCGGCTGGTCATTCGATATCGCTAAACTGCGGGTAGCAGACAGTCTGTTGATCTGGCAGCAGCCAGGCGGCGACGAATATAATTTCCGCGACCTCAACATTAATATGGAACAGGACGCGAACAAGCTGGCGACGCTGTCGCTGAGCACCACGCTGATGCGCAACCAGCGCAACGCCACACTGAATCTAAAAGGCCAGCTGGATGCCGCGCAATATCCCCATCGCCTCAGCGGCCAGTTGCAGCAGCTTGATTACACCTTGTCCGGCGCCGACATTCCGGCCCAGGGGATCAAAGGCTCGCTGAGCCTGCAGGGCGAGTGGGATGGCGACCGCCAGCAGCTCTCCTTCAGTAATCTGCAGCTCACCGCCAATGACAGCACCCTGACCGGGCAGGGCAGTGGCCATATTGCGCCACCGCAGCAGCTGGCGCTGGATCTGAAAGCCAGCAACCTTAACGTCGATAATTTACTCACCAGTGCGCCCGTCTCTGACGCACCTGGCGTGCAGCACGCCACCGTAGCCCGTTCGCCGGTGATTGCTGCGCCGCGGGAACGCACCAACGCCGACTCTCCGCTGAATGACCTGGATCTGGCGCTGAAGTTACAGGCTGACAATGCGGTATGGCGCGGACTCTCTCTGACCAGTCTTTCGGTGAACGCCAGCAATCAGCAGGGAGTGATGACGCTGAAGACGCTCAGCGGCAAGCTGGGCAATGGCAGCTTCTCCATTCCCGGCAGTATCGATATCCGTCAGCCAGAGACGCGGGTCAGCCTTAAACCCCAACTCCGTTTAATTGCGATTCAGCCGCTGCTTAAAGCGTTTGAACTGCCGGAAAGTGTGCAGGGGAACCTGAGTCTGGATGGCGACCTGTCGGGTGATACGCTGACGGTCGAAGCAGCCAAACGTCGCTGGCAGGGCAGGGCGACCATCAGCGCCAGCAACCTGAAGCTGGCACAGCTGAATCTGCAGCAGATGGTGCAGCGTGCCGTGGCGCGGGTCAGCGATAAGGTCAGCAGCGATCAGGCGGTGGATGAGGGGATTGAGTCGATTAGCGCACAGGTGGCGCTGAATAAGGGCGTACTCAGCTTCAGCGATATCAATGGCAACGGACAGAATCTGGGCCTGCAGGGTGCGGGCAAAGTTGACATGGTGCAGCAACAGCTGGATATGACCCTGGGGCTGAAAATCAGCGGCTGGCGTGGCGATGATGCGCTGGTGAAGGCGCTCTCCAGTCAGCCGGTTCCGCTGCGCATGTATGGTCGCTGGGACAGCCTGCAATACTCTCTGCCGGTGGATGACGTTCTGCGTAACCGGCTGCAGAGTGAGGCGAAATCACGGCTGAATCAGTGGATCGATCGCCAGAAAGAGGGCGAGAACAAAGAGAACCTGAAGAAAATCATGCGCCCGTAGCGGGCGCATTCCCTTCTGCCAGCTAACCACTCAGACCTCGTAACTGATATCGGGCTGCAGCAGGATCTCGACTTTCTGCACCCGATGATTTTCGACCTGCAGCGTTCGCAGCAGATAGTCACCCAGTTGCAACACTTCGCCTTCCTGAGGGATGTGTTGCAGCTTATCCATCAGTAATCCCGCCAGCGTATGATAGTCACCCTGCTCATCGAGCGGCAATTTCACATAGAGCGCCAGATCTTCCAGCGGCATATGACCGTTAGCAATCCAGTGACCTTCATCCTGAATCTGAATATCGTAGCGAGCATCGATTTCACCCGCCTCATTCGGCAGATTGCCGGCGATGGTCTCCATTACATCGCTCAGCGTCACCACGCCTTCCACCGAACCAAACTCATCAACCACAAAGGCGAAGTGAGTATGGGCCTGACGAAACTGTTCAAGCGCCTGCAGCACCGTCAGCCGCTCAGGAAAGACCAGCGGCTGTCGAATCAGGGCGCGTAAATCCAGGGAATTGTGGTGCAGTGACTGGTGCAGCAGATCGATAACGTGAACCACGCCCAGCGGTTCGCTGGAGTGATCCGTAATCAGTATTCGCGTGTGCTGGTTGCGGTCGAGGCGCGACATAATCTCTGCCGGATCATCACTGAGATCGATATGTTCGACGTCGTGGCGAGAGGTCATGATGCTGTTAATGTGGCGCTGACCCATGCCCAGTACGCGGGCAATCATCACCCGTTCCTGCCGGTTAAACAGCATGCTGTCATCGCTGTCAGCAATCAGTGACGAAGTTTTCGCATCCAGTTCCGCCGGTTCTGCCGCGCCGCGCAGCAGCCGTAACACCGCTTCCGCCGTGCGCTGGCGTAGCGGACGACCGGCCGACAGCACCCGACGACGATTAAAGTGCGCCAGCTGGTTCAGTGCCTCAATCACCACCGAGAAGCCGATTGCCGCATAGAGGTAGCCTTTGGGAATCACAAAGCCAAAGCCTTCCGCCACCAGGCTGAAGCCGATCATCAGCAGAAAGCTTAAGCAGAGGATCACAATCGTAGGATGGTTGTTCACGAAGCGGGTTAACGGCTTGCTGGCGAGCAGCATCAGCAGAATGGCGATGGTGACCGCAATCATCATGACCGGTAAGTCATTAACCATGCCGACGGCAGTAATCACCGCATCCAGCGAGAAGATGGCATCCAGCACCACGATTTGCGCCACCACCGGCCAGAATTTAGCGCCGCCTTTTTGTTGACCGGACGCCTCATCACCCCCTTCAAGACGCTCATTCAACTCTGTGGTGGCTTTAAATAGCAGGAAAATCCCGCCTGTCAGCAGCAGTAAATCGCGCGCACTGAAGGGGTGGCCCGCAAGCGTAATCCAGGGTTCTTTCAGCGTAACCAGCCACGAAAGCGATGCCAGCAGCAATAATCGGCACAATAACGCCAGCAGCAGTCCAATCACGCGCGCGCGGTCGCGAAGCGGCCCTGGAAGCTTCTCCACCAGGATGGCGATGAAGATCAGATTGTCGATGCCTAAAACCAGTTCCAGAACGATTAGCGTTACTAATCCCGCCCATAGCGAGGGATCTGCAATTACCTCCAGCATGCGTTGTTCACCTGAATGTCTTAAATTGAGTTTTCTCTGATGATAGTGGAGTGCGAAGCCACGTACAAATGGCAGGGCAGGGGGCATGTTCTCAGATAACCGCGCTATATCGTGCAAAATATGAACATAATAGTGTGACGCTTTGATTAACTTCACAGGGCGCAGTAGAGATAATTCTTAGTCATTGGCTGACAGGAAAGAGATATTCACCTGTCGGGCTTATGCGATTTATCTCATCGGGAGTATGGCATTAATCCGAATTGTGAAGAAAGGATTGCACTGCCCGTCAGGCCTCAATACTAATTGCTGGTAGTCTTTTTCCTAAAATAGTCCAGGGATGGCGGGACCTGCTTGTAAACAAGCCAGTAATAACTAGTATAGCAACAAGTTAGCAAACTCTGCCCCAGAGTCGTAATCTGCGTACCTATTCGACATTAATCGCAATGTCACGAATGAGTAATTCGCCTGTGAACGTCTGTATGATGCGTTGCGGTAACGCTAACACATTACGGGGAGCATTATGAATGATGACAGCGATATTGGCAGCGACAGCCAAGGGCGGTAGCGTGCCCGAATCGCGTTTTTGTTGATAAAGTGAGCAGCGCTGGCGGTGGTTAAGTCAGAGTAATCTGTTGGTATTCATCACGATATTATTGGTTTCATGGTTAAGATCATTGGCGTAAACGCCGCAGGAGCTCCCCTTAGAAACGGCTCACTCTGGAGAGGTTTCGTCGCTTAATGATTAAACAGGCGATAGCCGTTGCGGGTTTAAGGAAATAAAATAAAGAGTTAAATATGCGCGATACAGAATTTACGTTTAAAAGTCTTATTACCAAATTAATGCTGGCATGTTCAGACTTAATTTGTTTCAACGCAGCGTTATTTTTGGCGATGATGCTAATTAATTTGCAGTCAGATTCGCCGCTGGCAGATATTTCTGAAAAAGAAATGAATTTAAAAATTGCCACACACATTTGTCTGTCGGTAATTTGTATTGGCTGGTTCTGGGTAAGGCTGCGTCACTACACTTACCGCAAACCTTTCTGGTTCGAATTAAAAGAAGTTTTTCGTACCATTCTTATATTTTCTGTTATCGACCTGTCGATTACCGCCCTGTCGCAGTGGCAGATGTCGCGTTTCGTCTGGTTACTGACCTGGATCCTGGCGCTGATTTTAATTCCGACCTGCCGCGCGCTTTCTAAACGTCTGCTGAATAAAAATGGCTTGTGGAAAAAACAGACCATTATTATCGGCAGCAGCAAAAATGCGCACGAAGCCTGGCAGGCGCTGCAAAGCGAAGAGGTCATGGGTTTTGACGTTATCGCCTTCTATGACGTTGATGGAACCTGTCCGCAGGAGATCATGAACGGCGTGCCGGTGCTGCGCGACGAGCAGGAGCTCTGGAGCCTCACCAACAGCGAAACGCAGTTTATCGTTGCGGTTGAGTATGAGCAGAGTCAGTACCGTGATGTCTGGCTTAAATCGCTGGCGATGCACAACTGCCGTTCAGTGTCAGTGATCCCAACCCTGCGTGGTGTACCGCTCTACGGTACTGACATGGCCTATATCTTCAGCCATGAAGTGATGATCCTGCGGGTTCAGAACAACCTGGCTAAACGCACGTCGCGCTTCCTGAAGCGGGCATTCGATATCGTGGGTGCGCTCTCGATTATCCTGATGCTGATGCCAGCGCTGCTGGTACTGGGCTTCCTGGTGGGTCGTGACGGTGGACCACCGATTTATGGTCACGAGCGTGTGGGAATGAATGGCCGTAAATTCAAATGCCTGAAATTCCGCTCGATGGTCATTAATTCAAAAGAAGTGCTGGAAGAGGTGCTGCGCACTGATCCGATTGCCCGTGCGGAATGGGATAAAGATTTCAAACTCAAAAATGATCCACGTATTACTAAAGTGGGCCACTTCATCCGTAAAACAAGCCTCGATGAGCTTCCTCAGCTCTGGAACGTGGTGCGCGGTGATATGAGTCTGGTCGGACCGCGTCCGGTCATTGAAGATGAACTCTGTCGTTATGCCGGTGATGTTGATTATTACCTGATGGCAAAGCCAGGCATGACGGGATTGTGGCAGGTCAGCGGTCGTAATGATGTTGACTATGAAACCCGCGTCTATTTCGACTCGTGGTACGTGAAAAACTGGTCACTGTGGAACGACATCGCGATTCTGTTTAAAACAGTGGGCGTGGTGTTGAAACGCGATGGTGCCTATTAATCGTGAGTCGGAATGAGCGCGTTAATGCGCGCTCAGAGGTGTTTTGCCGTTGTCAGGCGTGTCGTTGATAGTGGCCATCATCAGGGATATCGCTGTGCATCCATAGTCCGCTATGATGCGTGGCGTTCAGGGTACACCCTGGTAGATGGCCGCTACTTATAACAAGTGGAGCAAGGATAATGAACGACAGGTTCAGTGCTTAAGTCAGGTAGGATTTACTTTTTGTTGGACGCTTACACAGCGGCGGTTTCGCCTCTATCAATAAATAACTGATAGCGAAGATCTAAATGATTACAATCAAAATGAAATTGATACCCTTGCTGGTATCCGCCACATTCCTTAGCGGGTGTACGATCGAACCAGGTTCTCACCTTTCTACATCAGGAAAAGATGTTGTTGAACAGCAGGATAGCAACTTTGACATCGATAAATATGTCAACGTCTTCCCGTTAACGCCTTCACTGGTTGAAAGGATGCGTCCGAAGCCACTGGTGGCTCAGACGAATCCTGCCCTGCAGAACGAAATTCAGAACTACGAATACCGTATCGGTGTGGGCGATGTCCTGACCGTAACGGTCTGGGACCACCCGGAACTGACCACCCCAGCGGGTCAGTACCGTAGCGCCAGCGATACCGGTAACTGGGTGCATTCTGACGGCACCATTTTCTATCCCTACATCGGTCGTGTGCGTGTAGCGGGCCGTACCGTCGGCGAAGTGCGTGACGAAGTGTCACGTCGTCTGGCTCAGTACATTGAAAGCCCACAGGTTGATGTCAGCATCGCCTCGTTCAAATCACAGAAAACCTATGTGACGGGTTCAGTGACCACTTCTGGTCAGCAGCCCATCACCAACGTTCCGTTGACGGTGCTGGATGCGATCAACGCCGCTGGCGGCCTGGCCGCTGATGCTGACTGGCGCAACGTGGTGCTGACGCACAACGGTCGTGAACAGCGCATCTCTCTGCAGGCACTGATGCAGAATGGTGACCTGAGCCAGAACCACCTCCTCTATCCAGGCGATATTCTTTACGTTCCGCGTAACGATGATCTGAAAATCTTCGTGATGGGTGAAGTGAAGCAGCAGACTACCCTGAAAATGGACCGTAGCGGCATGACGCTGGCGGAAGCACTGGGCAATGCGGCCGGGATGGATCAAACCACCTCTGACGCCACCGGTGTATTCGTTATCCGTCCACTGCACGGCACCGATCGCAACAAGATTGCCAACATCTATCAGTTGAACACCAAAGATGCGGCATCCATGGTGATGGGAACCGATTTCCAGCTCCAGCCTTACGACATCGTTTATGTCACCTCTACGCCGCTGACGCGCTGGAACCGTGTGATTGGGCAGTTGATACCGACCATCGCAGGTATCAACGATGCAACACAGGCCGCATCGCGTATCCGTACCTGGGGTAATTAAGGTCCCATCATGATTAAGTCCGTGTTAGTCGTTTGCGTTGGCAACATCTGCCGCTCTCCTACCGGAGAGCGCCTGTTTAAACGTGCGCTGCCTGATTTAGACGTTCGCTCTGCCGGCCTGGGGGCGCTGGTCGGCCACCCGGCCGACAAGACGGCGTCTGAAGTCGCTGCTGCGCAGGGTCTGTCGCTGGAAGGACATGAGGCGCAACAGTTGACGGCAGAGATGTGCCGCAACGTTGACCTGATTCTGGTGATGGAAAAGCGACATATTGAACAGGTGAATCGCATCGACCCGGCCGCGCGTGGCAAAACCATGCTGCTTGGTCACTGGCTCAATCAGAAAGAAATTGCGGATCCGTACAGAAAAAGCCGTGAGGCCTTTGAAGAGATTTACGGATTACTGGAAAACGCTACCCAGAAGTGGGTGAACGTATTAAGCCGATAGTTGGGATTATCCATGAATATAAAAAATAAGGTCAGAACCGCGCCGGGAGAGGATTCGAATGGATGGGATCTGGCGCATCTTGTGGGACAGCTAATTGATCATCGCTGGATCATTGTTGCCGTTACCGCTTTTTTCATGCTGGCGGGAACACTCTACACACTGTTTGCAACACCCATTTATAGCGCAGATGCGTTAGTTCAGGTTGAGCAGAAGAATGCCAGCACCGTTCTGAACGAAATTGACAGCATTCTGCCACCGACACCAGCCTCTGATACGGAAATCGAGATTCTGGAATCCCGTATGGTCATCGGCAAAACCGTTGACGATCTGGGTCTGGATACCGTCGTTGAGCAGAACTATTTCCCGGTTATCGGTAAAGGTCTGTCGCGCCTGATGGGCAACAAACCCGCCAGTATCGCGATTTCGCGCCTGGAAATCCCACGCACTATCGACAAACGTAACGTTGAACTGGAAGTGACCGGTCCGGATAGCTACACCGTCTCAAAAGATGGCGATGAGCTGTTCAAAGGTAAAGTCGGCCAGCTGGAGTCGCACGGCGACATCAGCATGCTGGTCAGCGAGATCCACGCTGATGAAGGCACCAGCTTCACCGTGACCAAGCTGAATAACCTGCAGGCGATCCGTTCAGTGCTCTCTAACCTGACCGTGGCAGACAAAGGTAAAGATACCGGCGTGCTGGGTCTGGAGTATCTGGGTGAAGATCCAGAGCAGATCAGCAAAGTGCTGAACCAGATTGTGAATAACTATCTGTTACAGAACGTTGAGCGCAAGTCAGCGCAGGCAGAGAAAAGCCTGGAGTTCTTACGCACTCAGCTGCCTGCCGTGCGCAGCAAGCTGGATGAAGCGGAAGACAAGCTGAACACCTTCCGTCGTCAGAACGAATCTGTTGACCTGTCACTGGAAGCGAAATCCGCTCTGGACTCCTCTGTCAGCGTGCAGAGTCAGCTGAACGAACTGACCTTCCGTGAAGCCGAAGTCTCTCAGCTGTTTACCAAAGATCACCCGACGTATCGCGCGCTGCTTGAAAAACGCAAAACGCTGGAAGGTGAGCAGGCTCAGCTGAACAAGAAAATTGCTGGCATGCCGCAGACTCAGCAGGAAATCCTGCGTCTGACCCGTGACGTTCAGTCTGGTCAGGAGATCTACATGCAGCTGCTGAACCGTCAGCAGGAGCTGGGTATCAGTAAAGCGAGCACCGTGGGTGATGTCCGCATCATCGATGGCGCGCAGACTGCTAACTCGCCTGTTGCACCGAAGAAGCTGCTGATCATCGCCGCGAGCCTGATTTTCGGTCTGTTCGTGTCAGTGGGTCTGGTTCTGCTGAAAGCGCTGCTGCATCACGGCATCGAGAACCCGGATCAGCTGGAAGAGCTGGGCATGAATGTCTATGCCAGCGTTCCACTGTCAGACTGGCAGCGTAAGAAGGATACCGAAGCCCTGGCGCGTCGTGGCAGCAAGGTGAAAACCGATCCGCACGAAACGCTGCTGGCGCTGGGTAACCCGACTGACCTCTCCATCGAAGCGATTCGTAGCCTGCGTACCAGCCTGCACTTCGCGATGATGGAAGCGAAAAACAATATCCTGATGATCACCGGTGCCAGCCCGGGTATTGGTAAAACCTTTATCTGTGCCAACCTGGCGACCCTGGTCGCGAAAGCGGGTCAGCGTGTTCTGTTTATCGATGGCGACATGCGTCGTGGTTATACCCACGAACTGCTGGGCGCAGATAACAAATCAGGTCTGTCCAACGTCTTGTCCGGTAAAACTGAGTTCAGCCCGGCGCTGATTCAGCAGGGCGTGTACGGTTTCGACTTCCTGCCACGTGGTCAGGTTCCGCCGAACCCGTCTGAGCTGCTGATGCATCGTCGCATGGGTGAGTTGCTGGAGTGGGCGAGCAAGAACTACGACCTGGTGTTAATCGATACGCCGCCAATCCTGGCCGTCACCGATGCCTCCATCATCGGTAAGCTGGCCGGCACCTCACTGATGGTGGCGCGTTTCGAAGCCAACACCACCAAAGAAGTGGACGTCAGCTTCAAACGCTTTGCCCAGAACGGTATTGAGATTAAAGGTGTGATCCTCAACGCCGTGGTGCGTAAAGCCGCTAATGCGTATGGCTATGGGTATGACTACTACGCCTATGACTACGGCAAGACGAACAAAAGCTGATCATTGAGCAATAAAACAGGGGGCGGTCTGACCGCCCCTTTTTATCGTCCCTTTGAATGACGACACGCATCAATTTACACAGGTTATTCTGTCCAAACCCACAAAAGCGATACATCTATAAATCGCATGGCGAGCGTCACTCAACAGAATTCATCACCAGCAGGCATCGCCCGCACGCAATTTGTGACCGTGCAATCAGACTCGCTGTAAAGCCAGTCGGTAAGGCGAAGCGTGATTATTGCTGGCATGAGAACTTGTGGAATTAAGGAATCACACCATGGCTCCATATTGGTATGTATCAGGCTTTTTACTGCTGCTTTCGCTGTTTGAAATAGCGCTAAAAAAAGACGAACGCACAAATTATATTCTGACCTGGCTACTCTGTTTTGCCGCCGTGACTTTGATTATTTTCGGGGGAATACGCGGTCTTGGTACCGGCATGGATGACTTTCAGTACCGGAGCTTCTTCGAAGACTTTGTAAGACGTATTGAGATTAATGGCTTCTTTAATACCGTTGCGTTTTTCCGTTACGAACCGCTGATTTTTGCGATGGCCTGGCTCACCAGCCTGTTTTCGCACAATGCCAGCATCTTCCTGTTTGTCTTCTGCGCCATTGCCGTTTCCATCAATACCTGGTTTTTCAGGAAGATGTCTCCGTATCCGGTGCTGGCGCTGGTGCTCTATTCGGCGCACATCTTTATCAACAAAGACATTAACCAGATTCGCTTTGGCCTGAGTTCTGCGCTGTTCCTTGGCGTTCTCTGGTCGATCTATCTCAAGCGCTACTGGTGGGCATTTGCCTTCTTTATTCTGTCGTTCACGAGCCATAACACCGGTGTCATGGTGGTGACGCTTGTGCCGTTCCTGTTTATCCGGGACTGGCGCTGGTGGCCGGTCATTATCATCGTTGCCAGTCTGCCGCTATCGGTTGTGGGTGGCTCGGGCTTTATTGCCCTGATTGCCGGTCATCTGGGATCGCTGGGAGAGAGGGCATCGGGCTATAACAATGACCCCTCCTATGCAATGGGTGGCAGCATCCTGGCCGTATCGAACCTGAAAAACATCATGCTGGTGTTCGTCTTCTTCTATTTCATGCTGACCGATAAGCTGAAGCGCGAGAATTACGCCCAGTATCGCCTTAACTATCTGCTGATTTTAAGTTTTGCCATCGGCGGGGCGATCAGGATCTTCCTGTACAACTTCCCGTCAGGTTCGCGCCTGTCCAACTATCTGCAGCAGGTTGAGCCGATCATCCTGACCTCGCTGATTTATCAGGCAAGGCGATCCTGGAAGCCAGCGCTGTATGCCATGCTGGTGTTCTTCCTGCTCTATTACCTCTACTACAACACCATTTCAACCAAACAGGCCGTTACCGGTTATGAAGTGGCGCGGGAGTTTTGGCTGATCCACTAATCAATCTGACGACCGCCTCTGGATGACGAGTTTCACCCAGGGGCGGTCGTCGGTCAGAACACAGGTTTTTCATCGACCGTTGTCGAATGAACTGTTTATTTTTGAACTACTTTAATGAGGTGCTGGCAATGAAGGACATTCGTTTCTCCATCGTAATTCCGGCTTATAACGCGTCAGAATCGATTGTCACGACGCTGGATTGCGTTAAAGCACAAACGTATCGCAATTTCGAAGTCATCATCGTTGATGATAAATCTGCGGATGCCGCCGCGCTGGCGGATGTGGTGCGCAGCGAACGCTACCGGGATCTCGATATCAATCTGGTGCTCTCTGAGGTCAAACTCAACGGAGCCGGTGCGCGTAACAAAGGCATTGAGCTGGCGACCGGTGACTACGTCAGCTTCCTTGACGCCGATGATGAGTGGGCGGCGGACAAACTGCAGCAGGTGAGCGAAAAAATTGCTCAGCTGGACGCGCAGGGCAAAAAGAATTTCGTCATTTTCAGCCAGGTGAATATCTATCAGGATGGCACGTTCCTGAAAGTGATGCCGATGCAGCCGCCAGGCAAAAATGAAACGGTCGCGGAGTATCTGTTCGGCTGCTACGGCTTTATCCAGACCAGCACCATTGTGCTGAAGCGGGAAGACGCGGCGAAAATTCAGTTCGATACCCGCTACATCCGTCATCAGGACTATGATTTCTGCATACGTGCCGACCGCATGGGCTATGACTTTGTGATGATCGCCGCACCGCTGGCGAACTACCACCTGGTCACTAAGTTTGGCTCGAAACACAAAGGCGAATCGGTGAACTACTCGATGTTCTGGCTCGATAGCATGAAGCCGCATCTGACCCCGCGTGACATCCACACCTACAAAGCTTTTAAGCTGCCGCTGCGCTACAAGATGGATGGTAAGTCGCTGATGGCGAGCCTGAGCTTTGCGCGCTACTTCTTCCTCACCAACAAAGACAACCGTGCTTACTTTATGAACCGGGTTAAAGACAAGGTCAAAGCACGTTTCGGCGGTGAGAAAGCGATCTCCTGACGCGCGCCGCGCCTCGCTCTGCTCCTGATGCCAGGAGCGACTCTTTTTACGATTAATTCAGGGTTGAAGATGAATACTTCTGTTGGAACCGTTGGCATTGTCATGCCTATGTATAATGCACGTCAGACGGTGTTACGCGCGGTGCAATCGGTTATCAATCAGCACTATACCGACTGGCATCTCTATCTGGTCAACGATAAATCGACCGATGACTCGCTGGAATTTGTGCGTGAGCATTGTCAGGATCCGCGCATTACCATTCTGGATAACGCGGTCAACATGGGCGCAGCAGAAACCCGTAACGTCGGGCTGCGCGCGGCCACTGAAGAGATTATCGCCTTTCTCGACAGCGACGATGAGTGGCATGCGGATAAGCTGACCCAGCAGGTTGCTGCCATTGCGGCCGGCGATGATTTTGTGATTACCGAATATCACTATAAAACCCGCAAGGCTGAGCACGACATTACCTACGGCAAACCTTACCTGCAGCAGGAAAACTTTGTGAAGAAGCAGTATCGCGTCTGCTTCTCCTCCGTCTGTTTCCGCCGTCCGCCGCAGGGGCTTTTCTTCCAGCGCAAAGGCCACGAAGATTTCCTGTTTTTGTATGAATTATTCACCCGCTATAAGCAGGCACGCGTAATTCAGACGATTCTGGTCAACTATTACGAATTAGGCGATTCCCTTTCCCGTAATAAGAACAAAGCGGCCCAGTGGCACCTTGAATTATTAAGAATTATCTATAAAAACAATCCTTTAAAAATCTATTACTATTACGCCTGGTATATGGTGAATGGTGTGCTGTTTACCCTTAAGCATCGTTAAGCCTGTCGGCAGGATTGTCTTTAAAATTTGAGGTGGATAGCGTTTCATGAAAAAAATTGTCCTGGTGATCAAAGATGCTTATTCGTATGCGGGCACCGAGAACATCTGTAACTTCATGTCAGAGTGTCTTGGCGAGACCCATGAAGTCACCATCTACTCGCTGGAAGGCAGTGGAAAAACCTTTTACCCGTTTGAGCACGTCAAACAGATCGTCAGCTTTGAAGGGCAGAGCAATCCGATCAAAAGCGCGGTTGCCCGGATTCACGAAGAGGGCTTTGATACCGTCTTCCTGATCAGCATGGGTCGCCTGAGCGTGATGTTCGCTTTCTGGAATCTGCTGGCGATGAAGAAGAAGCGGGGCAAAGCCTACGCCTGCGAACACATCGCCATTAACTCCTTCAGCAAACCGATTAAGTTCCTCAAGTTTCTGCTGCTGCGCTACTACGACCGCGTGATTGTTCTGACCGACAAAGATCATCAGGTGTTCAGCCGCTGGCGCATTCCCAGCAAGCAAATCCCCAACCCGGTGGTTTACAAAGACTATCAGCGCCAGACTCGTCATCGCCAGGCGCTGGCCGTAGGCCGTCTGGATAACCAGAAGGGCTTTGACCTGATGCTGGATATCTGGCGCGACTTCGCCCGCAGCCATCCTGACTGGACGCTGGTGATTGCCGGTGACGGTGAACTGCGTCAGCAACTGCATGACCAGGCGGCGGTGCTGGGCATCACCGACAGCGTGAAGTTTGTCGGTAAGGTCAGCAATATCAACGACTACTATCGCGACAGCGATATGGCGCTGATGACCTCGCGCTATGAAGGATTGCCACTGGTGCTGCTGGAAGCAAAATCCTGGTCACTGCCGGTAGTGGCATATGACTGCCCGACCGGTCCACAGGAGATCATCAATCACGGTGAAGATGGTTTCCTGGTTCCGATGAACGACAAAGCCACGTTTCTGGCCCGAATGGAGCAGCTCGCCAGCGATGACGCGCTGTTCTATGCCATGAGCGAAAAAACGAAACAGACCGCGCTGAAATTCGACGGTAATCAGATTAAGCAAAGCTGGCTGTCATTGGTTTAACCGGAGCTGGAAAAGCTCACTTGCGACGTGCCTCAGGGACACCGCCATGGCCAATGGCCTTATTGACTACGGGAATTGATGCATGAAAAGAAGAGAAGTTTTACAGACCGCCGCCTCCGCTCTGGTGGGGGCTCTCTCCGTGAGCACCTTTTCCAGCTACGCTGCAAAAAGTAACGGTATCGCCCTGAAGCCGGTTGATGCCACTGACGTGCCTAAAGGCGACGTGCCAATTCTGACCCCGGAAAATGTCTACGCCATGCCGCCGCAGTTCTGGCAGGGCTTTGAAGGCAAACTCTGGATTGGTAAAGCGGGCGCAGATGCCAGCAAACCGGGCAACCAGATCCCGGTCTTCCTGCGTGATGCCAGCGGCAAAGTGTCGGAGATTGCTCAGCCTATCGCGCTGAACAAAGGCAACTTTGCCCAGTTTATTCAGGACAATGCTGCGCTGATTGCCAATCCGTCGCATTCGATGGCAGTTGAAGACAGCAGTGGTCAGACGCTGTTCAACATCGCAGATGTCAGCCGTCCGGGCGCTGCAGATTTCAGCCAGCGTCTGGCGCAGCCCGCGGGTTATCAGCTGATTGGTGAGATCCCGTCCGTAGCGGAGTTACGCAAAACCCGTCCGCTGTTTGAAGGGGCTAAGGTTAAGCTGAAAAGCTGGCATGAAGGACGGGAGGTCGGCGGCGGCGAGTTTGTCGGCAGCTTCCAGCCCGCTCAGAATGATGGCGGCGTAAACTTTGCCGGTGAGGGTTTTTCCTGGCGTCGCGTGGTAGACGATTTTAACCGCCTGACCCTGTTTGATTTCGGTGCGATTGCCGATGGCAAAACCGATACGGCGCCCGCCATTATGGCGATGTTCCAGTGGTCACAGCAGGCTAACCAGCAGATCTGTGTCCAGTTCCCGGCCGGTACCTTCATGGTCTCAGCCTGTAACCTTGGCGATAAGTATCTCAACTTCTTCCGCATGTCCGGTGCGATGGTAAACTTCGGCTACTTCCCGGCGACCACGATTGTCTCCGATGGTAAGTCAGAGTTCGTCTTTGAGATGAATGCACGTCGGGTTGAGCTTTCCAACCTGAACTTTAACGGCAACAGCGATAAAAGCCCCAACAAGCAGGGCTTTTTCCATAACAACTGCCCTGGCGGACAATATTTCCGTGGTGCCTGCCTGCGCTTTAACGCAGTCGGCGGCACCGCCATCAGCCTGCAGGATACTCTGGATTGTAAAATCGACCAGTGGTACGCCTCACGCTGTAGCGGCGATGTGATCAAATCGGGCTGGTCAGGTCAGAAGCAGGGCAAATGGGACCACAGCACCGCGATTGAGCTGTCGAACTTTAATGCGCAGTACTGTCGTGGTGGCAAAGTCCTCAACCTGCCGCGCTGCGGCCAGTCGATTATCCATAACGGCTGGATTGAGCACTGTGATAACCCGGGTGATCTCTCCAACGGTCAGTGGATTGTCGATGCGCTGAGCCTGGAGGATTGTAAGAATCCGCTGATCGCGCATAACACGCGCCTGAATATGCGCCAGACCAGCCTGCAGTCGGGCAGCTGGATCGACAACTCCATGCAGGGCGACCGTCTGCTCAGCATCTGGGAGATGGGATCGACCCGCGTGGAGTCCTATGGCGTCGCGCTGGATGGCAGCCTGAAGTACAACTACATCACCTCGCGCTGGCGTTTAGAGAACAACACGAATCAGGAAACCTGGTTTGATCTCGGCAGCCTCTACTCCCCGACCGTGGGTGATTCGTGGGAGATCGAAATTTTTGGTCAGTCGCAGTTCAGTAACGGCAGTGGCGATAAGCCGCTGATGGACCTGATCGGTGACAAGACCACCGGTGGCCGCGCGATGATCCACGTACAGCGCAAAAAAGATCGCTCTGAAGCGAGCTGGTCGGCCGAAGGCAGCAGCCCGATTGTCGATGTGCGCTATGTGGCTGAGCATGACACCGATGTCCGCATCTTCGTCAAACTGGCGGGCTGGACGCCGTCGGTGGCCGTGCTGGTGAAAACCACCGGTAAAGATCGCTTTGTCACTGGTCGCTGTGCGCGCGTTAACGCGAAGATGGAGAAGGGCAATCCTCCGGCGGGCGACGCGACTAAACGCGCGCCGCAGCGCTTCAGCCTGCACAACGGCAAAGCGGGCGTGGGCGCTAATGAACAGGGCGACCTGCTGATGGCTTCCCGTCCGCTCTCCGCCGATCAGGTCGATACCAGCAAGCCAGAAGGCTTTGTTTCCGTCGTGATCAACGGCAAACAGGTCGCACTGCCTTACTTCGCAATCAAGTCGTAATCCCTTGCATCACGGCCGCCACAATGGAGGCGGCCGGTTTTAACAGGAGCACTACCTTTGGGTGCGTTATCCCGTAAAGCATTACTTTAAACAGAGTTCATTTTGCCCATTGCGGATCTGGGCGGCTTACAGAATTAAAAAAATTCATTCGGAGTTGTTATGAAAATTTTATTGGTGGGTAACCATACGTGTGGAAATCGCGGGGATGGCGCGATTCTTCGTGGACTGATTGATTCAATGAAGTCTGCACGCAGTGATTTAGAAATTGATGTTATAAGCCGTTATCCAACCAGCTCCGGTTATCTGCTTCAGCAGGATATTAAGCAGGATGCGCTGTATCTGCACAACAGCAAATCAGGCAAAGGTCTGGTCGGTTCGTTCAAGCGTAAAGTCGCGAACCGCCTGATGCCTGATATCATGATGGCGCATCTGGGCAAGGGCGGGATCTTTAAGTCGTTCGCTGTACCCCCGCACCTGAAAGCGTTTACTGACAGTCTGGCAAAATATGATGCGATTATTCAGGTTGGCGGATCGTTCTTCGTTGACCTCTATGGTGTGACCCAGTTTGACCATGCGCTCTGTGCGCTGATGGCGAAAAAGCCGATCTACCTGATCGGTCACTCGGTGGGGCCGTTCCAGAACCCGCGCGTCAATGCGCTGGCAAACTTTGTCTTTGATCGGGTCGACAGCCTGGTGCTGCGTGAATCGGTGAGTCTTGACCTGATGAAGCGCGATGGCGTGACCAGTTCTAAAGTCGCGTCTGGCGTTGATACCGCATTCCTGGTGCGCGCACGCGAAGTCGAAAATCCGAGCCATAACCTGCTCTACTGGCAGGGCATTATCGATGGCCGTAAAACCATCGCGATCACCGTGCGTGAACTGGCACCGTTTGATAAACGTCTGGGTGTGACGCAGAAAGAGTATGAAGCGGCATTTGGCCGGGTGATCAATGCCATGATTGCTGAAGGCTATCAGGTTGTGGCGTTCTCAACCTGTACCGGCATCGACAGCTATGCCAAAGATGACCGCATGGTTGCACTGACCCTGCGTGACCACGTGACGCAGCCTGAACATTACCATGTCATTATGGATGAGTTTAATGACCTGGAACTGGGCATCCTGCTGAATCATTGTCATCTGACCATTGGTACCCGCCTGCACTCGGCGATTATCTCCATGAACTTTGGCACCCCGGCTGTGGCGATCAACTACGAGCACAAGTCGATGGGTGTGATGAACCAGCTTGGTCTGCCGCAGATGGCAACCGATGTGAAAAGCCTGATGGATGGCTCGCTAATCGACAAGGTGAAAACTGTGCTTGCCGATTACGACAACATCAAGCTTAAGGTCGACACGGCCGTTGCGAATGAAAGGGAAATTGGCAACCGGATCACTGAAGAGATTCTCAAAGTATTAGGGTAATGTGATGAAACTGACTTTTTTCACCATGCGTTTCCCGGTTGCCTCTGAGACATTCGTATTAAATCAGGTAACCCACTTTATTGATGCCGGTTACGAGGTGGAGATTATTTCAGTCTTTCCCGGCGATTTAGTGAACCGGCATGCCGCTTTTGATGAGTATGGTCTGGCGGCGAAGACGCATTATCTGCTGCCGGAAGAGAAGATCTCGATTGTCGATAAGCTGAACCAGCGCATCAAGCTGGTGCTGCCAAAAGTGACGAAGCCGTCGCTGCTGCGTTCGCTGAATGTGCGCCGTTATGGCGCACAGTCCAGCAAACTGCTGCTGCCGTCGATTGTGGCGAATGCAAAGCAGACCTTCACTGCAGATGTGTTCCTGGTGCATTTCGGCTATGCCGGTGCCCTGGCGAACAAGCTGCGTGAGCTGGGCGTGCTCAAGGGTAAACAGGCGACCGTGTTTCACGGCGCCGATATTTCCCGTCGTCACATTCTGGAAGAGCACAAACTCGACTATGTGAATCTGTTCCGCCAGAGTGAGCTGATGCTGCCTATCAGCAATCTGTGGAAGAACAAGCTGATTGAGATGGGCTGCCCGCCGGAAAAAATTCACGTTACGCGTATGGGCATTGAGCCGGAGAAGTTTAACTTCCAGCCGCGCCAGGCGTTTCAGACGCCGCTGCGTATCGTTTCGGTGGCACGTCTGACCGAGAAGAAAGGGCTGGATGTGGCGGTCAAAGCCAGCGCCATCCTGAAGCAGCGTGGCGGTCAGTTTCAGTACACCATTATCGGTAACGGCGATCAGGATGAGATGATGCGTGATTTCATCGCCCGCGAGGGGATGGAAGATTGCGTCAGCATGCCGGGCTTTAAACCTCAGGAGGAGATCCGTCGCGCGCTGAGTGAGGCTGACATCTTCCTGCTGCCCTCCAAAACCGCCGCAGATGGCGATATGGAAGGTATTCCGGTTGCACTGATGGAGGCGATGGCGGTCGGCCTGCCGGTGGTCTCAACCTTCCACAGCGGCATTCCGGAGCTGATCGAAAACAACGTATCTGGCTGGCTGGTGGAAGAGGACGATCCTGAGGCGCTGGCGGAGACGCTGCTGAAGCTCTCTCAGGGTGAAGTGGATGTGGCGCCCGTGGTCGCGGCCGCCCGTCACAAAGTTGAGACTGAATTTAATCAGCATATCGCCTACGGCGAACTGGCACAGATTCTGGAGCGACTGGTGTGAGTGGATTTAAGTCACAGGCGATTTGGCTGTTCGGCAGCACCTGCTTCTCGGCAGTGCTGCAGGTTGCACAGCTAAGCTTTCTCGCCCGCAAACTGGAAACCCACGAGCTGGGTCTGTTAGCCATCATCAACGCCATCCTGGCGGTGGCGGGTGTGCTGCAGGATATGGGGATGAGCAGTTATCTGGTGCATCGTCAGAACATTACCCGTCGTGAGCAGAGCACTATCTACTGGGTGAACGTCTCACTCAGCTTGTGTACTGGCCTGATCATGCTGCTGATCGCCTTCCCGGTCTCCTGGTTCTATCACCTGCCGGAGCTGGTGGGTCTGATCATGCTGACCAGCCTCAACTTCCTGGTGCTGGGGCATCTGTCGCAGTATCAGGCGCACTACATCAAAACCAAGCGGATGGTTTCGCTGGCGAAGATTGAGATGGGCACCAAGCTGTTTGCCTTCCTCTGTGTGGTGGCGATGCTGGAGTTCACCTCGCTCACCGTAGCGGCGGCGATTCTTGGTCTGTTTATCAACGCCTTTACCCGCATCCTCTGCATGATTGCGCTGGGTGAGAAGTCGTGGCGTCCGACCTGGGAGTTCGATAAAGCGACTTTTATTGGCGCGATTCGCTACGGCAGTTATCAGCTCGGCTCGCAGACCATTAACCAGCTGCGAACCCAGGCCGATGCGCTGGTGGTCGGTAAAGTGATGGGCGCCGAGATGCTGGGTGTCTACTCGCTGGCGAAAGAGCTGGTGCTGCAACCGCTGAAGCTGGTGACGCCGGTGATTAACCGTCTGGCACTGCCGCGCTTTGCAGAGAAGCAGCACGATGCCGAGCAGTTGAAGAAGCTGTTCCTCAAAGGCACGCTGGGGATCATGCTGTTCAGCAGCGCGATGTACCTGGTGATTGGCATCTTCTCGCCGGTTATCGTTCGTGTGCTCTACGGCGCATCCCACGAGCAGGTCTATCATCTGATTCCGCTGATGCTGCTGTTTGGTATGCTGCGGCCGATGGGCGGACTGACCGGGGCAATTTCCCAGGCCAACGGACGGACCAACGTTGAGTTCTACTGGAACATCGTGGCGAGTATTGTGGTTCTGGCGGTGCTGGCAACCACCTTTATCTGGCCGAACGTGCTCTATGTGGCGCTGACGCTTTCCATCTCGCAGATTCTGATCTCGGCACTGGCTCATCCGTTCTTTATTAAGCCGGTGATTGGCATTCGGTTTATCCCTTATGCCCGGCAGTGGGTGGCGGTGTCGGTGGTATTTGTCGGCATAATGCTGCTGGTCAATCACTTTAATCTGTTTGTGATGCCGGAGTGGTTTGAAGGCTGGTTGTAATCACAATTGCGTTATATCAACGGGCGGCCTCAGGGTCGCCCGTTTTCATTTATGGCTGGTCTCAGCCGCGCGGCGACCAGGGGTGGAAATAACAGAGGCGATATTCGATTACTGATTGTCTTTATTCAGTTTATGCCGTTGCTGGCAATGGGCAAAATGCCGAATTTCCAAGTTATGACAGAGAGTTACTGTCCGATTTTCAGATAAAGATTATACTTGCTCTTCCGGCCGATCCTGCATAATCGACCCACATCTTCATTTTATTAAACGGAATAAATATGACCAAGCTTAAAGCAGTAATCCCGGTTGCGGGCCTCGGTATGCATATGCTCCCTGCGACTAAAGCCATTCCGAAAGAGATGCTGCCTGTCGTCGACAAACCGATGATCCAGTACATCATTGACGAGTGTGTTGCCGCGGGTATTAAAGAGATTGTGCTGGTCACGCATGCATCGAAAAATGCCGTAGAAAACCATTTCGACACCACCTATGAGCTCGAAGCGCTGCTTGAAGCGCGCGTGAAGCGTCAGCTGCTGAGCGAAGTGCAGTCTATCTGCCCGCCAGGCGTAACCATCATGAACGTGCGCCAGGCGCAGCCACTGGGCCTGGGTCACTCGATTCTCTGTGCCCGTCCGATGATCGGTGATAATCCGTTCGTGGTCGTGCTGCCAGACGTGCTGCTGGATGATTCTACCGCTGACCACATGCGTTACAACCTTGCGGCGATGGTTGCCCGTTTTGAAGAGACCGGCCACAGCCAGGTCCTGGCACAGCATATGCCCGCGTCCAATCTCACTGAGTACTCGGTAATCACCACTGCAGAGCCGATTGATCACCCTGGCGACATCAGCACCATTACCGATTTCGTTGAGAAGCCTGAAGATACCGCCGGACTGAACTCTGACCTGGCTGCGGTAGGCCGCTATGTCCTTTCTGCTGATATCTGGGCGGAACTGGAGCGCACTGAGCCAGGCGCGTGGGGCCGTATCCAGCTGACCGATGCCATCGCCAGCCTGAGCAAACATAAAACCGTTGATGTTTCGCTGCTGACCGGTCACAGTTTTGACTGCGGTCGTAAGCTCGGTTACATGCAGGCGTTTGTCTCCTACGGCCTGCGCAGCAACGCGCAGGGTCGCGATTTCCGCGAAGCTATCCAGACCATCCTCGCAAAACAACAGTAATTTATTTGCCGCGTCCTGCGCGGCAGATTGAAAGGAGCTCACATGGCAATTTTAGTCACGGGCGGAGCAGGATATATCGGCTCCCATACGGTACTGGCGCTGTTGCAGCGCGGTGATGATGTTGTGGTTCTGGATAACCTCTGCAATGCCTCACGCGAAGCGATTAACCGCGTTGAGAAACTGGCAGGCAAAAAAGCGACCTTCGTTGAAGGCGATATCCGTGATCGCGCCTGTCTGCGTGACCTGTTTGCATCCAACAGCATTTCAGCCGTAATCCACTTTGCTGCGCTTAAAGCCGTCGGTGAATCTACGCGTATGCCGCTGGAGTACTACGAGAACAACGTCGCGGGCACCGTGGTGCTGCTGGAAGAGATGCGTGATGCCGGCGTCTGGAACTTTATCTTCAGCTCATCAGCAACCGTTTATGGCGCAGATGCCCCGGTTCCTTACGTTGAGACCACCCCGATTGGCGGCACCACCAGTCCATACGGCACCTCTAAGCTGATGACTGAATTCGTGATGCGCGACTTCGCCAAAGCGGAGCCGAAGTTCAAGGCGATTGCGCTGCGTTACTTCAATCCGGTTGGCGCGCATGAGTCAGGCGAAATCGGTGAAGATCCGGCGGGCATCCCAAACAACCTGCTGCCGTACATTGCACAGGTCGCGATTGGCCGTCTGGAGAAGCTGGGCGTGTTTGGCGGTGATTACGATACGCCAGACGGTACCTGTCTGCGTGACTACATCCATGTCGTTGACCTGGCGGAAGGGCACCTGAAAGCGCTGGATTATCTGAGCAAAGTTGAGGGCTACACCGCCTTTAACCTGGGCGGCGGCAAAGGCTTCTCGGTGCTGGAGATGATCAAAGCGTTTGAGAAGGCATCCGGCAAGGCGATCCCATTTGAGATAAAGCCACGTCGCGATGGCGACCTGCCTGCGTTCTGGGCCGATGCGTCACTGGCGAACACGACGCTCGACTGGCGCGTGACGCGCGGCATCGATGAGATGATGCGCGATACGTGGAACTGGCAGAGCAAGAACCCGGATGGGTTCAGGTAGTTGAAAAGAAAGGCGAACTACGGTTCGCCTTTCTTATATTTGATTTGAAATATCTTATCAGACCTTTCTCATAATTCTGATTGCATCACCCTGAGGCATCAGCAACCATCTCCTGCGCCAGAAAAGTGCTCATTAGTTGAACTAACACCTGCGACATAAACGCATTTTATTCGTAATAGCTATACCTGAGTGATAGAATTTACGATTGTTGAATGATAAACCCACTTAAACAATTTCATTAATAAAGTGATATCAATCAACTGAATGCTGAACATCTGGCGGATTCATGTTGTCAGCATACTCATTCGGTCAAAGATAATCAGCATCGTGGGAGCTGTAACCCAGGGGCGGTAGCGTGCTCTTAAAACGCCTATGATTGTCTGCTTTTTATTCAGGCACCCATGCCTCAGATAGCTTGTCAGGAATAAATACGTTATGAAGATTCTTATCACTGGTGGTGCAGGTTTTATCGGTTCAGCGGTTGTGCGTCATGTTATCAACAATACGAACGATGAAGTCATTAACGTTGATAAACTAACCTATGCAGGCAATCTTGAGTCTCTTAAAGAGGTGAGCAGCAATCCACGCTATACCTTTAAACAGATCGATATCTGCGACGGTCAGGCTATCACTGAAGCATTAAATAAATTTCAGCCTGATGCCATCATGCATCTGGCCGCTGAAAGCCATGTAGACCGTTCGATCACCGGTCCGGCTGAATTTGTTCAGACTAACGTGGTGGGCACCTATGCTCTGTTAGAGGCGAGCCGCCAATACTGGAGTGCGCTGCCTGATGAGCGTAAATCAGCATTCCGTTTTCACCATATTTCAACGGATGAAGTCTATGGCGACTTACCTCATCCGGATGAAATGGATGGCGACCTCCCGCTGTTCACCGAGGAAACGCCTTATGCACCCAGCAGCCCTTATTCTTCTACCAAGGCTGCCAGCGATCATCTGGTTCGCGCCTGGGGCCGCACTTACAAGCTGCCGGTGATTGTCACCAACTGTTCGAACAACTATGGCCCTTATCATTTCCCGGAAAAACTGATCCCACTGATTATTAGTAATGCGCTGGAAGGCAAACCACTACCTATCTACGGTAAAGGCGATCAGATTCGTGACTGGCTTTATGTTGAAGACCACGCGCGCGCGCTTTACACCGTAGTTAAAAATGCGAAGACTGGCACCACCTATAACATCGGCGGACATAACGAAAAGAAAAATATCGATGTTGTGATGAAGGTTTGCGAACTGCTGGATCAGTTGCGTCCAAAAGCGACTCCGTACAGTGATCAAATTACCTATGTTCAGGACCGCCCGGGACATGATCGTCGCTACGCGATTGATGCCGCTAAGATTGAAAAGGATTTGGGCTGGAAACCGGAAGAGACGTTTGAAACGGGCCTGAAGAAAACCGTTGAGTGGTACCTTAACAATTCACAGTGGGTTGAGCATGTGAAGAGTGGCGCGTACCAGAACTGGATCGAAGAAAATTACGAGAAACGTAGCTAATGGATATTCTCCTTTTTGGTAAAAATGGCCAGGTCGGCTGGGAATTACAGCGTGCGCTGGCGCCATTGGGCAATTTGATTGTGGTCGATCGTCAGTCTACTGACTATTGCGGCGATTTCGAAAACCCACAGGGGCTGGCTGAGACGGTTCGCAGGATAAAACCAGCTGTAATCGTGAACGCGACAGCTTACACCGCTGTTGATAAAGCTGAATCAGAGCAGGATAAGGCTCGCCTTGTTAACGCCACTTCAATTAAGGCTTTGGCAGAGGCCGCTGAAGAAATCGGCGCGTGGTTGGTCCATTACTCTACCGATTATGTTTTTGACGGCTCGGGCGATCGTGCCTGGTGTGAGGATGATGCAACAGCCCCGTTGAATGTCTATGGACAGACTAAGCTGGAAGGGGAGCAGGCAATCGTCCGCACCATGACGAAATACCTTATTTTCCGTACCAGCTGGGTCTACGCAGCAAAGGGCAATAATTTTGCTAAGACGATGCTGAAGCTTGCTAAAGATCGGGATTCATTGTCAGTGATTAATGATCAGTTTGGTGCGCCAACTGGCGCTGAACTGATCGCAGACAGCACTGCACATGCAATCAGAGTGGCATTGAATAATAATGCAGTTGCTGGCATCTACCATCTGATTGCAGCAGGTGAGACGACCTGGCATGCTTATGCTAAGAGCGTAATCGACTTTGCAAAATTGCAGGGTGTTGAGCTTAATGTTCAGGTGATTAATCCTGTGCCAACAAGTGCATTCCCTACGCCTGCCAGACGTCCTTCAAATTCCCGGCTCAATACTGAGAAGTTTCAACATACGTTTGGTTTGACCCTGCCTGACTGGAAATTGGGTGTTGAACGTATGTTGCTTGAAACTCTTAAATAATTTAAACAGGTAGCGAAAGCTGCCTGTTCATGTAAGGTGAAATTGTGAAAAAGAATAAAGGTATTATTCTCGCTGGCGGCTCAGGAACGCGTCTTTACCCGGTAACAATGGCAGTCAGTAAGCAACTGCTTCCGGTTTATGATAAGCCGATGATTTATTATCCACTCAGCACGCTGATGCTTGCAGGAATTAACGATATCCTGATTATCAGCACACCGCAGGACACGCCGCGATTCGAAGGCCTACTAGGTGATGGCTCTCAGTGGGGCATCTCAATTCAGTACAAAGTGCAACCGAGTCCGGATGGCCTGGCTCAGGCGTTCATCATTGGTGAAGAGTTCATCGGTGATGATTCAGTCGCACTTATCCTCGGCGATAATATTTTCTACGGGCATGACCTCTACAAGCAGCTTGAAGCTGCGTCATTGAAGGATGATGGCGCTACCGTCTTTGCTTATCACGTTACCGATCCTGAGCGTTATGGTGTTGTAGAATTTGATAAGGAGGGTAAAGCTATTTCGCTGGTGGAAAAACCTGAGAACCCTCGCAGTAATTATGCCGTTACTGGGCTCTATTTTTACGACAACAGTGTTGTGGAAATGGCGAAAAACCTGCAGCCTTCACCTCGTGGTGAACTCGAGATTACGGACATTAACCGTATCTACATGGAGCAAGGCAAACTTTCTGTATCAATTATGGGCCGCGGTCATGCCTGGCTTGATACCGGTACGCATCAGAGTCTGATGGAAGCGAACAACTTTATTCAGACTATAGAATCAAGACAGGGCCTGAAAGTAGCTTGTCCGGAAGAAATTGCCTTCAGAATGGGCTTTATTGATAAAGCGCAATTACAGGAACTTGCTAAGCCGTATCTAAAAAACGAATATGGCAAATATTTGATGGCGCTGGTGGAAGGGCGTTTATAATGAAGATTATCGATACTAAAATTCCTGATGTTAAAATTTTTGAGCCTGCTGTGTTTGGCGATGAACGTGGGTTCTTTTTTGAAAGCTTTAGTCAGAAAAAATTTGATGAAGCTGTCGGCAGGCATGTTGATTTTGTACAGGACAACCATTCTAAATCAAGCAAAGGTGTTTTGCGCGGTTTGCACTATCAACTTAATCCTTATGCGCAAGGTAAACTAGTACGTTGTGTTGCGGGAGCTGTGTTTGACGTAGCGGTTGATATACGCAAGCAATCTCCGTTTTTTGGTCAATGGATTGGTGTTGAACTTAGCAGTGAAAATAAAAGGCAATTATGGATACCGGAAGGTTTTGCACATGGATTTTTAACACTCATTGATAATACTGAATTTGTTTATAAAACCACTAACTTTTATTCAAAAGAAAATGAGCGTAGCATTGTCTGGAACGATCCTTCAATCAATATTGAGTGGCCGAAAAATGAGGTCCTGCTATCAGAAAAAGATAAGCTTGCTTCTTTATTTTCCGGAGCTGAGGTCTTTGAATGAATTCGCTTCTTAAAATGACGTGGCAATGTGTTAAATCGCCAGTGTCTAATCGAAGATTAATCTATACACTGACTAGAAGAGAAGTTATTAGCCGCTATCGGGGCTCAGTATTGGGTTTGTTATGGTCGTTTTTCACTCCTGTATTAATGTTAGTCGTTTATACGTTTATTTTTAGCGTAGTGTTTCAGGCTAAGTGGAGTGAAGGTCATACTTCTAAATCGTCTTTTGCGTTACTGTTATTTTCCGGATTAATAATTTTTAATTTATTTTCGGAATGCATAAACCGGGCGCCTGGCATCATTCTTGCCAATTCAAACTATGTAAAAAAGGTTATCTTCCCCTTAGAAATATTGCCATGGGTAAATCTTTGCGCTGCATTGTTTCATTTTGCGATCAGTTGCATTGTATGGATAACATTTTATGTATTTGAAGTCGGGATGCCACATTTAACAATTCTGCTGTTACCCTTTATTTTGCTTCCTCTGATGTTTATGATAATGGGCATCAGTTGGATACTAGCTTCACTTGGAGTATACCTAAGAGATGTGAGTCAAATCGTCGGGATTTTAACGATGGTTTTAATGTTCTTATCACCTATCTTTTTCCCTACTTCGGCACTGCCAGATTCAGTAAGACCGCTTTTATCTTTAAATCCGTTAGCCCATTTTATCGAGCAAACGCGTGATGTTATGTATTGGGGAAAAGTTCCTGAAATAATCCCTTATATTAAAGGATTAATTATAAATGCGATTCTGGCATGGTTAGGATATTTGTGGTTTCAGAAAACACGTAAAGGATTTGCTGATGTCATCTGATAATATCATTGAAGTCGCTGGGTTGAGTAAATGTTATCAGATTTATGAATCACCTCAGCATCGTCTTATGCAGATGTTCTATAGATCGCATAAACAAATGTATCGAGAATTCTGGGCGCTTCGGGATGTAACATTTTCCCTCAAAAAGGGGGAAACAGTAGGCATCATCGGACGGAATGGATCGGGAAAATCGACGCTGCTGCAGATGATATGTGGAACACTGACTCCGACGAATGGCAGTGTAACAGTCAATGGACGTATTGCTGCATTGCTCGAACTTGGTGCGGGCTTTAACCCTGAGTTTACCGGGCATGAAAATGTGTTCATGGCAGCGTCGCTATACGGATTAACCAATGAACAGATCCGCGATCGATATGAAAAAATATTAGCCTTTGCTGATATTGGTGATTATATAGATCAACCGGTTAAGTCCTATTCAAGTGGTATGTATGTGCGTCTTGCATTTGCTGTCATCGCACATGTAGATGCAGACATATTGGTTATCGATGAAGCGCTTGCCGTAGGTGATGCAGTTTTTACACAGAAATGCATGCGATTTATACGAAAATTTAAAGAAAATGGAACATTACTTTTCGTTAGCCACGATACTAACTCTGTCATTAACCTGTGTGATAAAGCTATCTGGCTACACAAAGGTGAAATGATAACTTCAGGAACGGCGAAGCAAGTTGCAGAAAAATATCTGCAATATACTCTGCAGGAAGTTTATGGAGATGAAACACATCTCGAAAGTATCAAACAAGATAGTGAAGCAACATTAGAAGAAAACGACAAGCATTTAACCCCTAAAGAATTAAATGAAACCCCAGCTATCGATTATAAGGTTCAATATGGGATTGCTAACAACCTTTCTGAAGCTAATGGATGGAAAACAGGTGCTGCAGAAATAACAGATGTGTCATTTATCAATAAAGATCATAAAAGCAAGAATCTCTTTAAAGGAGGCGAAAAAGTTGAGTTATCTGTCAGGGCTAACATTTATCAGGATTTTGACTCGCCAATTATTGGTTTTTTAGTAAAGGACCGTTTGGGGCAGGTATTATTTGGAGAAAATACGTTACCCTTCACTACTGAAAAACCGTTGGTTGCTTCTGCGGATAGTAAGATTCATGCCACATTTGAATTTACATTGCCAATGCTACCTAATGGTGAATATGCACTAATGGTCTCCCTTGCAAACGGAGATTTGAATAATCATGTTCAGCATCACTGGCTTCATGATGCTATGATCATTAATGTATCATCCAGTGAAGTACGCTGGGGACTGGTTGGAATTAAATTTGATAAAGTTAAGCTGAGACAAGAATGAAAAATTTAAAAGAGCTCTATCAGGAGCATCATGGTAAATCATCCGATAAATGGGATATTTATCTTGAAACTTATCATAATATCCTTTCCAGACAACAAAAAACTCTAAAAAATCTTCTTGAAATTGGTGTCCAGAATGGCGGGTCTTTGGAAATATGGAGTAAATATTTTCCAAATGCTGAAAACATAGTGGGTTGTGATATTAATCCTGATTGTGCTCGTCTTGAATACGAAAATAAATCGATTAAAGTTTTGATCGGGAACTCTTCTACATTAGAAATTAAAAACAAAATTAGTGAAATTACCCCTTCATATAATTTGATAATAGATGATGGTTCGCACAATTCATCAGATATAATAAAGTCTTTTTTACTTTACTTCCCTATGCTGGAGCAGGATGGTGTTTATATTGTTGAAGACCTACACTGTAGTTACTGGCAAGAATGGGAAGGAGGACTTTATGACCCATATTCTTCTA
The DNA here is from genome assembly GCF_902706165.1 of Pantoea sp. 18059. Taxonomy (NCBI): domain Bacteria; kingdom Pseudomonadati; phylum Pseudomonadota; class Gammaproteobacteria; order Enterobacterales; family Erwiniaceae; genus Pantoea; species Pantoea sp. 18059. The sequence goes on along the minus strand of NZ_CACSJS010000001.1, from coordinate 1,335,538 downwards.
TGGCCTTTTTGAAAAAACTTGCTGATATTACCAATTTTGAACACTGGGGTATTGAGCGTTCTGCTTCAGACTACCTCTCTTCATTATTTAAACATTATCATAGTGCAGAACTAGATAATGTTGATTATTCAGAAATTCACTCCGTCACTTTCATAAATTCATTATGTATAATTACAAAAAAATCTAGAAAAGAGAATTTATTAGGTCTACGTCACGTTGTTGGTGAGGATGAAGAAGTAGTAGTTGGTAATCTCGAGTTAAATGGCAGCGTATTTAAAGCGCCAGAACAAACAGAAAACCCATGGAGTAATCTAAGTGTCTTTCCGGAAATGGAGTGGAAAGAACTTGTTACGCAGAATGCCAGCTTATCCGATCAGTTATCTGTAAGCGCAAGGCAAATTAATCTTTATAAAAGAATTGAAGATGTACTACGAACTGAAATTGACGATCTTAAGGCGCAACTAAACAATCAGTCTGAGCTAGCAAATAGATTATCCTTTGAAAATAATGCTCTGCTGACCTCCACTAGCTGGAAAATTACTGCGCCTATGAGAAAGGCAGTTCTTAACGCGCGTCGCGTTAAGAAAGCGGCTAAAGTTGCAAAAAGTGTGGTCTCTAGTTATGGCATAAAAGGAAGTGTGAATCGAACACTTTCTCTATATAAAAAGAATGGGCTTAAAGGGATTGTTCGCAAGATATATCATATTAATAACTTACAATCCGCGTCACAAAGTGTTTTATCAGCTAAAACTCTCCCAGCTGTAATGTTAAATAACGAATCTTTGCTCTTACCACGAGTACTTATTATTGCTGAAATGTCTATTCCTCAGTGTAAGAAATATCGTGTAGATCAGAAAGTCGATTTATTTAAACAGCTAGGAATTCCTGTCAAAACTCTGAATTGGACCGACTTAATTGGTTGTATGGAGGCTTTACAGTATCATTCGATAATCATTTTTTATCGTGTACCTGCGTTTGAAACAGTGATGACACTCTTTGATGAGTGTAAACGTTTAAATTTAGAAACATACTGGGAAGTCGATGATCTGATATTCGATGAAGACATACTTCTTAAAAGTAAAACGTTAAATGAGCTTGATAAAGAAACCTTTAAAGGGTTAATAGATGGTGCCAGGTTATACCATGATGCAATGATGCGTTGTAAAGGCGTCATTGCATCGACTGAGCCTCTGGCAGAAGCTATGTTAAAATCAGGAGCTAGTAAATCAATAGTCATTGAAAATGCGCTTGATCCTGAAACAATTGAAACAGCAGAATCTATCCCAGAAATAAGAAAAAGTGAAACTGATGATATAATTCGTATTGTCTATGGGTCTGGAACAAGTACTCATAATGTAGACTTTTTAGAAGCTTCAGATGCCATCTATAATATTCTTGTTTCTTCTCCTAATGTTCATTTACGTTTAGCGGGTATGTTAGAACTACCTGACAAGTTTGATAAAGTAAAAAATCAAATAGAAAGAATAGGGTTTTGTCCTTATGCAGATTATTTAAGGATTCTTGCTGAGTGTGATATTAGTATTGCGCCACTTGAAAATTATATTTTCAACGACTCAAAATCAAATATTAAGTATCTGGAAGCTTCAATCTTAGGTTTGCCAAGTGTTTGCTCTCCTCGTCCAAACTTTATTTCCGTAATAGAAAATGGAGTGAATGGTTTTCTCTGTTATGACACAGAGCAATGGGAGGCATCATTTAAGATGCTTATTGAAGATCCTTTATTACGAAAGAATGTCGGTGAAAACGCTAAAAAGTCTGTTTTGAAACACTATTCACCTGAAAGCATTGCCCGTGAACAAGCTTCCATAATTATTAAGGATTTTGAGCGTTTAAATAATAATAAGGTTAAGCATGTTCTCTCTGTCAATTGCTATTATAATCCACGTTCTTTTGGTGGAGCGACTGTTGTAGCAGAGGCTTTGAATAAATGCTTCGTTAATGATAAAGAATTTAATATTCATATATTAACTTCTTTACCAGAAGAATATGGTGCTGCTAATACTCTTCGACGATACGAAGCCTACGGCCAGGATTGTTATGGTATTGTTTTGCCCAACTTACTTTCTGAAAACCGTCAGGTTATTAACCCTGATATAGATAAAGCGTTTACAGATGTACTGGATCTAGTTAAACCAGATATTGTACATTATCATTCTATTCAAGGGCTTGGCATTACTATGCTACGGATATGCGCTGAACGTAATATCCCCATCGTTGTAACTACACATGATTATTGGTGGTTATATGAGCATCAATTTATATTGAGCTTTAAAGAAGATCACAAGTCCCGTGGAAGTAGTGACGATACGAATGGCAACATTCCAGCAAAAATGGACTATCTGGAAATGAAGAAAAGAGATGCACTATCTCTTGCTACTAAGATAATTTCTCCAAGTATGTTTACCACTGAGCTTTATCGTAAAGAAGGTTTTACTGAAGCTCTGCTTAATAAAAATGGAGTTACTTATCCTCAGAGTATTTCGCCTAAAGTTCCTGGCCGACCATTACGATTCGGGTATGCGGGAGGAAATACAGACATAAAAGGTTATCACTTAATAAAATATGCATTTAATCATATAGCAGAAAATGAAGGTAAGTTAATAATCGTTGATAATGCACTTAACCTTGGTTTTAAGTCTTTCCATGAGAGCGATCTAGCCGGATTGAAAAATGTTGAAGTTGTGCCTGCTTTTTCACAGGATAACATGGACGAATTTTTCAATTCTATCGATGTTCTTTTATATCCAACTCAGTCTAAAGAAAGTTTTGGATTGACTGTACGTGAAGCGCTAATCAGAAACGTCTGGGTTATTACCTCAGATGCGGGTGGTGCTGTAGAAGATATTATACCCGGCGAAAATGGGTTTATTATCCCTTTTAATAATGATGGTGGCACGCTTCTGGAATGTGTTAAAAAAACCATAGCGCATTTCTCCTATTTGCCACAAACTGACGTAGTACAACTGCCTCATTCACACATACGATCATTCGGCGAGCAATACGAAGAGCTTAAAGATATCTATCGCAGCTGTATCAAATAAGGGCCTTTGGCCCTTTTATTAGATAATCACATGCCAAATAACACCCTCGCAATCATTGTTACTTATCATCCACAGCTTGAGCAATTAATGTCTCAAGTTAATATATTGTCAAAAAGTAATGTCGATATTATTATTGTTGATAATGCTTCGGATAATAATTATGCACTGAAAAATATGGCTTTCGAATTTGATAAGCACATTGAAGTTATCTTGTGCGATAGCAACTTAGGAATTGCGGCAGCTCAAAATATAGGTATAAATCATGCCATCATCAATAGATATAAAAATATATTACTGATGGATCAAGATAGTTTACCTGCAAATGATATGGTGTCTTCCTTACAGGAAGTTTTGGTTAAATACCCAGATGCTGCAGCGGTGGGACCACAATTTTTAGACGTAAATAACAATGTGCGGTCACGCTTTATCCAAATTAGAGGGTTAAAGATTGATAAAAAACTTAAGCCAGATGATAATGGATGTGTTATTGTTGATCATCTAATTTCTTCTGGTTCATTAATATCCGTCGAAAGTATTCAAAAAGTTGGCTTGATGGACGATACGCTCTTTATTGATTATGTGGATGTTGAATGGGCTTTAAGGGCTAAGAGTAAAGGCTTTAAGAGTTATGGAGCTTGTAACGCCCATATGACACATACGTTAGGCGATGAAAGAGTTAATTTTTTAAGTAACTCAATTGCTATTCATTCTCCCCTCAGACATTACTATCAGGCTCGAAATGCTTTGCTATTATACAAGCGTAACTACATCCCTTTTAACTGGAAAGTGGTAGATGCATTTAAATTAATAGTAAAGATGTCCTTTTACATTATTGCATCTCGAAACAAGTCGCTCGAGTTAAAGATGATTTTCAGGGGAGTTATGCATGGTTTACGTGGCATCCACGGAAGATACAGTCAATAATTCTCAAACAAATGAAATAAACTCCAACAATCCCGAACGTGAGATTTCTTTGCGAGTTTCAATTGTTTGTTACTATATTGATGATGATATACTTGAATTACTTGAATCATTTAAAAAGGCCGCATCTTACATTGATCATCTGCGTTACGATTTTGTGATTGTAGAAAACGGTTATAAAGAATTAAAGCCACTCCATAACAAAGTTGTTGATCAATTCCAGTTTTGTGAAATCATCATAAGTGGTGAAAACCTGGGCTATGGTCGGGGCCATAATGTTACTTTTTCTGAAGATTATGATTATCATCTGATTCTTAATCCTGATGTTATTTTTACAGATGACTCTTTGTCTAATGCTCTGGTTTTTATGGAAAAAAATAAAGGCTGTGGCTTGTTATCACCGCAGGCTTTTTGGAGAAATGGCGATAGGCAATATCTTTGCAAGCGTTATCCAAATGTTTTCACATTATTTCTTCGCGCTTTTCTTCCAAAATCACTCCATCATTTATTCAAAAATAAACTTGAAACATACTGCATGATGAAAGAAACGCAATCTGAGACAGTTTTGTGGCAGCCAGATAGTGTTAGTGGCTGTTTTATGTTTTTCAGAAATAACGTTCTTTTGCAACTGAATGGTTTTGATAAAAACTTTTTTTTATATTTTGAAGATACAGACCTGAGTTTACGAGCTCGTCAGGTTACTGAGGTTGCTTATGTTCCGGATGTGAAAATAATCCACCATGGTGGTAATGTTTCCAGGAAAGGTCTTAAGCATATACTCCTTTTCTCACATTCGATGTTTAAATTCTTTAATAAACATGGATGGAAGTTTTTCTAAATAAATTTGCCGTCAGCGCACTGTTAAGATTTTAACTAATGGCACCAAATGCTATTTATCTTCTCATTCAGTAAGTTATTATCTTCTATGTGATATATAGTTCTAAACGTATTCATTACGTTTTATATAACAGGAGTAAAAGATGTCCAAGCAACAGATCGGCGTTGTAGGTATGGCAGTGATGGGCCGCAACCTGGCTCTTAACATTGAGAGCCGCGGTTACACTGTTTCTATCTTTAACCGTTCACGCGAAAAGACTGATGAAGTCATCGCCGAGAACCAGGGCAAGAAACTTGCTCCTTTTTACACCGTTGAAGAGTTTGTCGAATCGCTGGAAAAACCTCGTCGTATCCTGCTGATGGTTCAGGCGGGTGAAGCGACCGATAAGACAATCGCCTCCCTGACTCCACACCTGGATAAAGGCGACATCCTGATCGATGGCGGTAACACCTTCTATAAAGACACCATCCGTCGTAACAAAGAGCTTTCAGACCAGGGCTTCAACTTCATCGGTACCGGTGTTTCCGGTGGTGAAGAGGGCGCACTGAAAGGCCCATCTATCATGCCTGGCGGTCAGAAAGAAGCCTACGAGCTGGTTGCTCCTATTCTGGATAAAATTGCTGCACGCGCAGAAGATGGCGAAGCCTGTGTGGCTTACATCGGTCCGGACGGCGCGGGCCACTACGTGAAGATGGTTCACAACGGCATCGAGTATGGCGACATGCAGCTAATCGCTGAAGCCTATGCTCTGCTGAAAGGCGCGCTGGGTCTGAACAACGAAGAACTGGCTGAAACCTTCACCGAGTGGAATAACGGCGAGCTGAGCAGCTACCTGATCGACATCACCAAAGATATCTTCACCAAGAAAGACGAAGAAGGTAAATACCTGGTTGATGTGATTCTGGATGAAGCAGCGAACAAAGGTACCGGTAAATGGACCAGCCAGAGTTCACTGGATCTCGGCGAACCTCTGTCACTGATCACTGAGTCTGTGTTCGCTCGTTACCTCTCCTCGCTGAAAACCCAGCGTGTGGCAGCCTCTAAAGTACTGAGCGGTCCACAGGCGAAGGCCTTCACCGGTGACAAAGCGGAGTTCATCGAGAAAGTTCGTCGCGCTCTGTATCTGGGTAAAATCGTTTCTTATGCTCAGGGCTTCTCACAGCTGCGTGCCGCGTCAGAAGAGAACAACTGGGATCTGCATTACGGTGAAATCGCGAAGATCTTCCGCGCTGGCTGCATCATCCGTGCCCAGTTCCTGCAGAAGATTACTGATGCATATGCAGAAGATGCAGGCATCGCTAACCTGTTGCTGGCACCGTACTTCAAAGATATCGCTGATCAGTATCAGCAGGCGCTGCGTGATGTGGTTTCCTACGCGATTCAGAACGGTATCCCGACGCCAACCTTCTCTGCGGCGATCGCTTACTACGACAGCTACCGTTCAGAAGTGCTGCCTGCTAACCTGATTCAGGCGCAGCGTGACTACTTCGGTGCGCATACCTACAAGCGCATTGATAAAGACGGTGTTTTCCACACCGAGTGGTTAGATTAATCACTAAAAAGGGCTTCCCTCGGGAAGCCCTTTTTTTATCCTACCAGCAAATCCCCGCTCCGAATCTCTCGCTCACCTGCCAGCCTCACAACCAGCATACCTGCCGTCGCAAACTTAGCCCAGTGTCTTGCATAGAGAATACCGCCATGTTCCGTCACCAGCGGGGTGATCTGGTCGGTTATCGGATCAACAATCTCCGCCACCACTTCTCCTGGCCGAATCTTTGCGCCCAGCGGTTTACGATGCAGGATCAGACCGGATACTGGTGAGTGAATGTATTCGCAGCCCGCTAATGGCGTAGGTGGATTTTTCAGGGCAGGGGAGGCTGCCGCCGATCCTTCGCTGTGACGCTCTTTGATGACGCCAGCTTCTCCAGGTGCTTCAGCGATATCTGGCACGTTTAAACCAATCGGGCCGTCATTGATAGCCACGATATCGTCTCCGCCCGCGCTCGCCGGGACAAGTTCGTCGCCGCCAATCACGGGTGCCGCCACCTCCACGGAAATCGCAGGCTCGCTGTAGCCGATATAACCGCCTTCCTGTAGCGCTGAAATAATCGCCTCCGCGTCTTTCTCCGCCTGTTCAGGCGACACATCACGTACACCGCGCAACTCCAGCGTCACCGGCAGCAATCCCCGTGGCATCGGATAATCTTTGCCAAACCGTTCCGCCAGCGTCAGCCAGGGTTCGCAACAGGCTTCATCAAACGGTTCACCGCCAGAGATCTGCGCCAGCAGCTGCACCTCGCTGCCTAACCAGCGCGCCAGCGGTTCAATGTCCGGCCAGGCGTGCGGCGTGGTGTAGAGATGTGGCACGGCTTCCCAGTCACAGTGCAGGTCAATCATCAGATCGGCCTGACTGGCCATCCGCATCAGCGTGTGGCGTTGCGCATCCAGCTCGGTTTTTGGCACGGTATCGCGATAGTGGCGATCAATCGCCTCGCGGATCAGGCTCCGGTTCTGCGATTCACTTTGAGTCAGACTGTCAGCCAGCCCGGCCGCCAGGGTAGTACCGAGTGACGGGAAACGGCGGTTGAAGTCCTGGCCAGAGAGCGTATGGAATCGGCCCAGATGGGTGCCATGCCAGTGCTGTCCCAGCGCCAGCGGATTGGCAACCGGCACCAGGGTAAAAGCGGCTTTAAGTTGACCGGCGGACTCCAGCGCCTGTAGTCGCTGCTTTAAAAACCACGCCACTGCCATACCGGGCAGTTCGTCGCCATGCAGCGCAGCCTGGATATAGACCTGACGCTCGTTGTCTTCCGCGAAATGGAAACTGATGATTTCACGCTGGGTGCCTAAAGAGGCGCTTAACAGTGGATGATGTTGTTGATGCATACCGTGTTAATGTCCTTTAATCGGCAAAGGACGACAGCGCGCCGTCCTGAAAAAGTTAAAGTATAGTGCCGGATCGCGTTGAGGATGAAAAAGGGCGACCGCGAGGTTAAGGCTGGATAGAGATATCCGTAGCAAAATAGCGCTTCTGAATCTGGTCAAAGGTGCCATTCTTTTTGATTTCGACGAAGGCGTTATCCAGTGCGGTTTTCAGCTCGGTATCGCCTTTACGCAGGCCAATCGCCGTGCCGGGGCCGATGATCGGATCCTGTATAATCGGGCCAGCCAGTTCAAAATCTTTGCCCTGCGGATGCTTCAGGAAGCCGATGGCAGCCTGTGCCGCATCGGTGAATACCGCATCCAGTCGGCCTGAAACCAGATCGCTTTCAACCTGTGCCTGATCGCCATAAGGCACTACGGTCACACCGTGAGGCTGCCATTTCGCCAGCGCATAGCGCTCCTGAACCGTTCCCTGTTCTACGCCGACCGTTTTTCCTTTCAGGGATTCAACGGTGGGCAATATGCCAGCACCTTTACGGGCAATCAGCTGGGTGTGGGTGTCATAGAGCGGCGCGGTGAAATCAATCTGCTTCAGGCGCTCTTCGGTAATGCCCATGTCGGACAGAATGGCATCAAATTTACGCGCTTTAAGGGCCGGGATCATGCCGTCAAACTGGCTTTCAACCCAGACACATTTTGCCTGCATCTGAGTACAAAGCGCATTGCCCAGATCAATATCAAAGCCGACCAGCTTGCCCTGTGGCGTTTTCGATTCGAATGGCGGATAGGTCGGATCGACCGCGAAACGCACCTGTTCGATTTTTGCCTGCGCGCCAAAAGCGCAGCCTGCCATAACGGCCACAGCCAGCGTCTGACGCAGGCGTTGAGTGAAAATGTTCATGATTTTGCTCTTATTCTGTCGTGATGAGTGATTATGCAGAGTATCGCCGGGCTGCCGGGATGGCAATTACTGCGTAATCTTCACCACGTCAGCCGCGCATAACGCGCGATAATCTTCGGTATTCAGGATCACTGAGCGTTCCAGCAGACCGGCGTTAAACGCGATCTCCGGATAACGTTCAAACAACGCGGGGTCAACAATCAGTCTGAGGTCGGGATGAAAGCTGAACGGTGGTATCGCCCCGAATACGCAGCCGGTCAGCAGATCGGTTTCCGCCGGACTGGCGAGTGAGGCGCGTCTTCCTCCGACCGCGGCCGCGACTTTGCCCAGATCGGCCTGATGATCGGCAGGTAAAACCGCCAGTACATGCTGTTTAACGCCGTTGCCTTTCACATGACAGACCAGCGCTTTAGCACCCTGGCCGATTTTGGTGCCGCGTATCGCCGCGACCGCTTCACATTTACCGGTCGCCTCATGCTCCATCAGGCGATAGCGTGCCTGGTGCTGGTCGAGCAGGGCGATTAATTTCTCATGGGTGGTCACGGTTCTCTCCCTGAGGTTTGAGTTGCCGTCATTGTGCCGGATGGACGTGAGGAATGAGCTGAAGACTGCTCAGAATCCGCATAAAAAACGAAATTCTGAGCAGCATATTGCACAGTTACTTATGGCGGTCACGCAGGTTGTTGATCACGGCGCGGAAGTCGAGATCCTGATCCTGCAACAGCACCATCAGGTGATAGACCAGGTCAGACGCTTCGTTGGTGAGTTCATCCCGATCGTTGACCGTGGCGGCCAGTGCGGTTTCAACGCCTTCTTCACCCACTTTCTGCGCGATGCGTTTGGTGCCGCTGGCGTAGAGTCGTGCGGTGTAGGAGCTTTCAGGATCGGCGGTTTTGCGCGAAGCCAGCAACTGCTCAAGCTGATAGAGGAACGTCCACTCAGGGACCGCCGGTGAGAAGCAGCTGGTGGTGCCCAGATGGCAGGTCGGGCCAATAGGATCCGCCAGCACTAACAGGGTGTCATTGTCGCAGTCAGGCGTGATGCTCACGACCTGCAAAAAATTGCCGGAGGTTTCGCCTTTGGTCCACAAACGATTTTTGGTGCGGGAGAAAAAGGTGACCTTGCCTTCTGCCAGCGTTTTCTCCAGCGCGGCCGGGTTCATGTAGCCATGCATCAGCACTTCGCCTGAGACGAAGTGCTGGACAATGACCGGCATCATGCCCTGTGTTTTATCCCAGTCGAGAAGGGCCTGTTGTTGTTCAGTTAGCACGCGCGAATCTCCACTCCGTTGTCGATCAGAAAGCTCTTCAGCTCACCAATATTAATAATCTGCTTATGGAATACCGAGGCGGCTAAAGCACCATCCACGTTAGCTTCGGTAAACGCATCCAGGAAGTGCTGCATGGTGCCTGCGCCGCCAGAGGCGATCAGGGGAACTTTGCAGACTTCACGCATTTTCTTCAGCTGCACCAGGTCATAGCCGTTACGCACGCCATCCTGATTCATCATGTTCAGCACGATCTCGCCTGCGCCCAGCTTCTGCACTTCCTGCACCCACTCCAGCGTTTCCCACTGTGTCACGCGGGTGCGCGCTTCGTCGCCGGTATACTGATTCACCTGATATTTACCGCTGGCTTCATCAAACCAGGTATCGATCCCGACCACAATACACTGCACGCCAAAACGGTCCGCGAGGCGGGTGATCAGCGTGGGGTCGGCCAGCGCCGGCGAGTTAATCGAAATCTTATCTGCGCCAAACTCCAGAATGCGCGCTGCGTCTTCCGGGGTTTTAATGCCGCCCGCGACGCAGAACGGGATATCGATCACTTCCGCAACCCGCGATACCCAGCTTTTGTCGACGACCCGGCCATCGGATGAGGCGGTGATATCATAGAACACCAGCTCGTCGGCACCTTCGGCGGCATAGCGCTGCGCCAGCGGTACGATGTCGCCGATGATCTCGTGATTGCGAAACTGTACGCCTTTGACCACCTGGCCGTCACGTACGTCCAGGCAGGGAATTATCCGTTTTGCCAGCATGCGATCGCCTCCGAAACAGTGAATTTATCTTCCAGCAGCGCACGTCCGACAATCACGCCCTGAACGCCGCTGCCGCGCAGGGCGGCGATATCATTGAGGTCGCCAATGCCACCCGAGGACTGAAAAGCAATCGTCGGGAAGCGCGCCGTCACTTCCTGATAGAGCGCAACATTGGAGCCGCTCAGGGTGCCGTCGCGAGAAATGTCGGTGCACAGCACGTGCTTCAGGCCCACCTGCTGAAAGTCGGTAATCACCTCTTCCAGCGTGACACCCGCCGCTTCCTGCCAGCCACTGATTGCCACTTCTTTGCGGTTACTGGCATCAATGCGCACATCTAACGCAAGCACAATCGCCTCTGCGCCAAATTCCGCAAACCACCGTTTTACCTCTTCAGGCTGTTTCACCGCGGTGGAACCGACCACCACACGACTCGCTCCGGCTTCAAGCAGCGCATGAACATCGTCACGGCTGCGAATGCCGCCACCGACCTGCACCGTCACATCAACGCCATCCAGCAGGGTTTTCAGCAGCGCGATCTGGCGTTTCGCCGGATCTTTCGCGCCGGTTAAATCCACCAGATGCAGCACGGTCGCGCCCTGGCGAACGTAATCCTGCAGACGCGGCAGCGGATCGCTGCCGTAATCGCGCTGCTGACCATAATCGCCCTGATGCAGACGAACCACTTTGCCGTCAATTAAATCTAACGCGGGGATAATCATTACATCTCCAGGAAGTTTTTCAGCAGCTGCGCGCCCGCTTTGCCCGAGCGTTCAGGATGGAACTGGACGCCAAAGAAGTTATCTTTCTGCACCGCGGCGGTGAAAGCTTCACCGTAGTGACACTGGGCGATAGTGCTGGCGTTGACCGGCATGGCATAGCTGTGGACGAAGTAGAAATAGCAGCCTTCGTCGATGCCACGGAACAGATGATTGCCCGCCTGCGCGGTAATCTGGTTCCAGCCCATGTGTGGCAGCGGCAGGCCGTGCGTGTCCATTAATGACACCGGCTCATCGATAATCCCCAGCGTCGGCACGCCGCCGTTTTCATCGCTGCCGCGACCCAGCAGCTGCATACCCAGGCAGATCCCCAGCACCGGCTGGGTACAGGCTTTGACCAGATCGATCAGGTCACGCTCTTCCAGCTGATTCATTGCCGCCTGCGCGGTGCCGACGCCGGGCAGAAACAGTTTGTCGGCACGCAGCACCACATCGGGATCGCGGCTCACTTCCGGGGTGTAGCCCAGACGTTCAATCGCCCATTTCACCGACGACAGGTTGGCGCAACCGGTATCCATGATCACCACGTTCATCACAGCACTCCCTTCGAGCTTGGCAGCGTAGTGCCCTCAACGCGGATCGCCTGACGCAGCGTACGGCCAAAGGCTTTAAACAGGCTCTCGACGCGGTGATGGTCATTCTTGCCTTTGGTTTTAAGATGCAGGGTGCTCATCATGGCGTAGGAGAGCGAGCTGAAGAAGTGCTCGACCATCTCGGTGCTGAGGTCGCCCACGCGCTGATAGTTGAACTCCGCTTTAAACTCGATGTGCGGACGGCCGGAGATATCCAGCGCGCAGCGCGCCAGACATTCATCCATCGGCAGCACAAAGCCGAAACGGCCAATGCCTCGCTTGTCGCCCAGCGCCTTCAGCAGCGCTTCGCCCAGTGCCAGACCGGTATCTTCCACCGTGTGGTGATCGTCAATATAGAGATCGCCTTTCACTTCGATGTTCATGCGGAACCCGCCGTGTACGGCGATCTGGTCCAGCATGTGGTCGAAGAAACCCACGCCGGTATTAATCTTGCTGCCGCCTTCGCGATCCAGCCACAGTTCTACCCGCACCTGTGTCTCTTTGGTGTTGCGCTGCACCAGCGCATGGCGGTCACGCTGGGTCAGACGCTGCTGGATAGTCTGCCAGTTCTGGCCGTCAGCACCGTAGCGGATAGGCTGGATGCCCATGTTCTCCGCCAGCTGAACATCGGTCAGGCGATCGCCAATCACGTAGCTGTTGGCGGTATCCAGCGCGCCTTCGGCCAGCCAGGCTTCCACCATTCGGGTTTTTGGCTTGCGACAGTCGCAGTGATCGTCCGGCATGTGCGGGCAGATCAGCACATCGTCAAACGCAATGCCCTGCGAGGTCAGGATCTGCATCATCAGATTGTGCGGGCCATCGAAATCGGCCTGCGGGAAACCCGGGGTGCCAAGACCATCCTGGTTAGTGATCATGACCAGGCGATAACCGGCGGCCTGCAGTGCCAGCAGCGCCGGGATAACATCTGGCTCAAACGCCAGCTTATCCATGCGGTCCACCTGATAATCTTCAGGCGGCTCAGAGATTAACGTACCGTCGCGGTCAATAAAAAGGGTCTTCTGGCTCATGCTTGCTCCACAGAAAAGGCTTGCAGCGCGGCGATCACTCGTTCGCACTCTTCACGCGTGCCGATGGAGATGCGCAGGCATCCCGACAGGCCCGGATTTTTGTTCTGATCACGCAGGATAATGCCCTGATCCCATAAGGTTTTGAAGACTTTTGGTGAATCGGTAAAGCGCGCCAGCACATAGTTGGTTTCACTGGAGAAAACCTGCTCAACGCAGGCCAGCTGAGCCAGTTCAGCCTGCAGCCAGCTACGGTTCTCATTCAGCTGTGCCACATGTTCACGCATCAGCGCAATTCCCTGGTCGCTCAGTGCCTGACCGGCGACATCGGCAACCGGTGTGGCCAGCGGGTAGGGCGCAATCACCTTCATCAGCAGGTCGATGACCGGCTTATTCGCCAGCGCAAAGCCGCAACGCAGGCCAGCCAGCGCAAAAGCTTTAGAAAGCGTACGCAGGATCACCAGATGCGGATAATCCTTCAGCCAGCCGGTCAGGGTCGCCTGCGGGCAGAACTCAATATAGGCTTCATCTGCGACGACCAGCGCTTTACCGGCGGTCATTGCCAGCAGCTGACGGATGTCGTCCTGATTGATCAGGTTGCCGGTCGGGTTGTTCGGGCTGCAGAGGTAAACCACTTTGACGCCATCCAGCTGCTCTGCAATAGCAGGCAGGTTAAGCTGCCAGTCGGTCAGGGCCGGGACGGTGCGGTATTCAATGCCGATGGTTTCGGCGCTGACGCTGTACATGCCATAGGTCGGTGGACAGAACAGAATCGCATCCTGACCCGGCTCACAGAAGGCACGCATGATCAGTTCGATGGCTTCATCTGCGCCACGGCTCACCAGCACCTGCTCCGGCGTTAAGCCTGCATAAGCCGCGTAGCGCTCAATCACCAGTTTAGGCTGACATTCCGGATAGCGGTTCAGCGTCTGCTGCGACAGCTCAAACGGCACCGGCAGCGGAAACTCGTTGGCATTGAGCCAGACATCTCCGTTGCCACCCAGACGACGCGCCGACATATAGGGCGTCAGGGCGCGCACATTGGCGCGCGCCAGCTGCTCAATATCCTGACTCATGCTTGCTCCTTCAGTGCGGCAACGCGCAGGGTGACGGCATTCTTATGGGCATCCAGCTGCTCGGCGGCGGCCAGGGTTTCAATGGTGGCGGCCAGGTTCAGGAAGCCCTGCGGCGTCAGCTCCTGCACCGTCATGCGTTTCTGGAAATCGGCCAGGCCCAGGCTGGAACAGGTCGAGGTGTAACCGTAGGTCGGTAACACGTGATTGGTGCCAGAGGCGTAATCGCCCGCGGACTCCGGCGACCAGTCACCTAAAAATACCGAACCGGCGCTGGTGATCGACTCCACCAGATCGCGCGGCTGACGCGTCTGCAGAATCAGGTGCTCCGGGCCGTAGAGATTAGAGATCGCGACACACTGCTCAAGGTCACGCGCCACGATCAGGCGGCTGCTTTCCAGCGCCTGACGCGCTGTGGCAGCCCGCGGCAACTGCGCCAGTTGCTGCTCAACCGCGACCGCGACCGCCTCGGCCAGCTTTAATGAAGGCGTCAGCAGAATCACCTGCGAGTCGGGACCATGCTCTGCCTGTGAAAGCAAATCAGACGCGACAAACGCGGGCGTGGCGCCTTCATCCGCAATCACCAGCACTTCAGAAGGACCCGCTGGCATATCAATCGCCGCGCCATCGAGTCGCTGACTTACCTGACGTTTCGCTTCTGTCACCCAGGCGTTGCCCGGGCCAAAAATCTTGTCCACGCGTGGCACGGTTTCGGTGCCGAAGGCCATCGCGGCGATGGCCTGCGCGCCGCCTACCTGGAACACCTCTTCTACGCCGCACAGCTGGGCGGCATACAGGATCTCATCGGCAATCGGCGGCGGCGAACAGAGCACCACGCGGCCACAGCCCGCGATACGGGCCGGGGTCGCCAGCATCAGCACGGTGGAGAAGAGCGGGGCGGAACCACCAGGAATATAGAGTCCGACCGATTTCACCGGACGGGTAATCTGCTGGCAGCGTACGCCTGGCTGGGTTTCCACATCCACCGGCGGCAGGATCTGCGCGTTGTGGAAGGTTTCGATATTGCCCACCGCGACAGCCATCGCCTGCTTCAGCTCGTCACTCAGACGTAAGCTGGCCTCTGCGATTTGCTGCGCGGTAACACGCAGGTTATCCACCTGCGCTTTGTCGAAGCGGGCGCTGAACTGGCGCAGAGCGTCATCACCGTTCAGCTTTACCTGCTCCAGCACATCGCGCACCGTCAGCGTCACGTTTTCAGAGGCGGCGATAGCAGGACGTAACAGCAGCGCCTGCTGCTGTTCGGGGGTGCACTGCTGCCACTCAATCGGGGTAGAAAAGGCCATGGCTTACTCCATCATCTTCTCAATAGGCAGCACCAGAATCGAACTGGCACCCAGCGCTTTCAGTTTTTCCATGGTTTCCCAGAACAGGGTTTCGCTGCTGACCATGTGCATCGCCACGCGGCTGACATCGCCTGCCAGCGGCAGCACGGTCGGGCGCTCTGCGCCAGGCAGCAGGCTGATCACTTCTTCCAGACGCTCACTCGGCGCGTGCAGCATGATGTACTTCGATTCACGCGCTTTAATCACGCCCTGAATACGGGTCATCATCTTGTCGATCAGCTCCTGCTTGGCGGCAGGCATCTCGCCGTCACGCTGGATCAGCACCGCTTTTGAACGATAGATTACTTCAACTTCGCGCAGGCCATTGGCTTCCAGCGTAGCACCGGTAGAGACCAGATCGCAGATGGCGTCAGCCAGACCGGCGCGGGTCGCCACTTCCACGGAACCGTTCAGTAAACAGGTCTTAAAGCTGACGCCTTTTTTGTCGAGGTATTGTTTTAACAGGTGCGGATAGGAGGTGGCGATACGGGATTTATCCAGGCATTCCGGGCCGGTATACTCGGCATCTGTCGCCATCGCCAGTGACAGACGGCAACCGCCGAAGTCGAGGCGGCGCAGCGTAAAGTAGCGCGGGTCTTCACCCTGGGCACGGCGCGACAGCAGCTCTTCTTCCAGCACGTTCTCGCCGATGATGCCTAAATCGACCACACCATCCATCACCAGGCCAGGAATATCGTCATCGCGCACGCGCAGGATGTCGATCGGCATGTTCTCCGCAAACGCAATCAGGCGCTGTTGCTGAAGGTTGATTTTAACGCCGCAGCGCGCCAGCAGTTCGCGTGAATCATCACTTAAACGGCCAGATTTCTGCATAGCTATGCGTAAACGGGTGTTATCTAACATGGTTCCTGTCCTCTTAATTCGGTCCTGAATGTGTGGTTACGTCAGCCCATAAAAAAACCCCCGGAAGACGATCTTCCGGGGGTTCTCTTGCGTTCACACCACTGGAAGATCTTGAAAGTCTTCCAGCACCAATCGCCTGAAAGACTAGTCAGGATGATGGTGGTGATGATGGTTGAACTGAACGCGTGTCATAATAATCTCGTCGATGAATGAGTATTCATTTGTGGGGTTTAACCTAGCGAAGATGGCTGCGCTTGGCAACACTTTTTTAAACGGGCGGTTCGGAAAGCGCTGAAACAGGTTGTTCTGGTTTGCAATCCGGGGGCAAACTACGGTGAAGTCAGGGTTGATGTTTCACGTCAGGAGTCAAAATGAAGAAGGTCGCGATTGTGGGACTGGGCTGGTTAGGCATGCCGCTGGCCACGGCGTTAACTGCGCGAGGCTGGCAGGTCACCGGCAGCAAAACCACGCCAGACGGTGTAGACGCGGCACGCCGCTGCGGCATTGAGGCGTTCCAGCTGGAACTGACGCCGGAACTGCTCTGTGATGCCGCCGATATTGAGCCGCTATTCAACGTCGATGCGCTGATCGTTACACTGCCCGCCAGCCGCACTGCGGAAGGGGGCGAAGCCTATCTGCAGGCGGTGCAGAATGTGGTCGATACGGCGCTGGTTTATAAGGTACCGCGCATTATCTTTACCAGTTCCACCTCAGTCTATGGCAGCAGCGCCGGCGCTAAGCGGGAAAACAGCCCGCTGGACGCAGAAACGGTGGCCGGAAAGACGCTGGTTAAACTGGAGAACTGGCTGCACGATCTGCCAGGCACCAGCGTGGATATTGTGCGGCTGGCCGGTCTGGTAGGACCAAAGCGCCATCCGGGACGCTTCCTCGCCGGTAAGCAGGATGTGGCCAATGGCTCGCAGGGCGTCAATCTGGTGCATCTGGATGATGTCGTTGAGGCGATCACGCTGCTATTGCAGTCGCCCAAAGGGGGACGGGTCTACAATCTGTGTGCCTCGAAACATCCCTCGCGTGACACCTTCTATCCTGCGGTCACGCACCAGCTTGGGCTGCAGCCGCCGCAGTTCGCACCCGAGCCGGAAAAGAATAGCGGCAAGCTGATTGATGGTTCCCGCATCTGTAGCGAACTCGGTTTTGAGTACCGCTATGACGATCCGGTTAAAATGCCTATCTAAAAAAATTTTGTATATACGTGATGTTTATGGGGGTTCACACTAACTCTCATAAGCATTATAATACTAAAAATTACTTAACTAATAATGATTGTAAAATGAATTTTCTGTTCAATTGTCGCTGGGGTTTTGTGTGGTTGTTACTTGCTGTATATGCATCAGTTACGTATGTTCAATATAATTTAGTGGTTTATATACTTCCAACACTTGTTGAGATATTTTTTATTCAAGTAACTCTTTTTTTATTTGTCAAGTTTGCAAAATTACATTTTTCCATAGTTAGGTTTATTTCTGTAATTTTAGCTTTTTTCATATTATTACAACTTCAGTTTGTTCAGAAGTCTGGTGCATTTATAACCGTTTTATCACTGTGGAATAGAGATTCCGCTGATTTTATAAATATCTCAGCATCAAGTTATTTTCCTTTTGCTGTTTTTCTTGTTCTTTTTTTAATTTGTCGTCCTAATTCAGGCTATATTAATAAAAAATTCACTAAAGCAGTTAGTGTTGGGGCTATATTATCATATTGTGGTATTGTTTATGCGAATGTCCAGCATGAACCTTCTTTTTCAGAATGGCGTTCGCCTTTGCTTTCTATTGTGACAACAATGCATAATTATATAGAGATGAACCGAAAGCTGGATGCTATGAAAGAAAATGGTTCAGAGCGTGAAAAGATATATAATGAATTTAAACATTACACTATCTATCCGTCAGAAGGAAAGGATGAAGAGTTATTTAGTAAAATACCACATAAACCGAATGTGGTAGTTTTCTTTGTCGAAGGTATGTCAGCAAATATCATTGATTATTATGGTGGTAAATACAAAGATCTTACCCCTAATATTGATCAATTAGCTAACTCTTCTCTGGTTTTTAAAAACTATTACAATCATACTGCTGCCACTTTCCGGGGATTGCGAGGACAATTGACATCTACCTATCAATATATAGGCGGGACAGATTCATTAGCTAAAGGTCTTGATCAACTGTCATCCGAACAGGTAGTGCTTCATACATTAAATAAGTTAACTACACTGCCAAATATTCTGCGTGACGAGGGTTATAACACCTACTTCATCAGTCCTCATTATCAAGGTGCTAACCTTAATACTATGCTGGCATCTCTAGGTTTTGACCGCGTTTATACACGTGCAGATGATATGCAGTTTAAAGGTTCCTCTACAGAGCCATTAAGTGATAAAGCACTTATTGATTTCCTAATCAAAAAAACCAAAAGTGATAAAGCACCATTCTTTATTGGTCTTTATAATTTTGGTACTCATCTTACTATTGATAGCCCTGACATTAAATACAAAGATGGACGAAGTATTGCACTGAATAGATTCCATAATTTAGATGCGCAGGTTGGTCGTTATATTAAATATCTTAAGGACAGTGGGATGTCGAAAAACACCATTTTCGTTCTAACTTCTGACCATGCCTCATTCCCGGCTCCAGAGTTTACATCGGTCATTGATACTCCAAAGAATTATTTTATTGATAAAATTCCTTTACTTATGTATTGGGAAGGTGTTCAGCATCAGGTGATTGATGCCGAAGGAAAGAATAGTGTGAATTTTGCGCCAACATTGCTCAATGTTTTAAAAATAGCAAAGGCTAAAAATTATTTTATGGGATGCTCACTCCTTGACAACAATTGCCATCCCGTAGCGAATATCAGCGCATATGGTGACAGTTTCTTTATAACGGATAAGCACGATGTTTATCCTGAGTTTGCCATGCCAGATTATCTTAAAGATCAATTTACACAAGGTAAAGAGTGGGTCTGGAAGGGATACAAAATGACTGACAATACTCATTAAACATTCATAGTTATGGGGGGGGGAACCCCCATAATCAGGGTTGAATAAAGACTCAAGCTATCTAATGCAGTTACAATTTAGATAACCAATGATCTTAAAGGTCGTTTTGATTTTAGTTACACGGGTTCACACCCCTAACCGATCCCTCAACGCATACCACACCGCGCCCATCGCCGTCAGCGGCACCTTAAACCGTCGCCCACCGGGAAACGGCAGGTGAGGCAGGCGGGCGAAGGCATCAAAACGCTCGGCATCGCCGCGTAACACTTCGCTGATCAGCTTGCCGGAAAGATGCGTACTGGTTACGCCATGACCGCTGTCACCCTGCATAAAATAGACATTCTTCTCCAGCCGGCCAAACTGCGGCATGCGCGACAGCGTCAGGAGGAAATTGCCGCTCCAGCTGAAGTCCAGCTTCACGTTCTGCAACTGCGGGAAAGTGCGGCGCAGCTTGGGCCGGATCAACGCTTCAATATCGGCCGGTTCCCGTGCGCCATAAACCACGCCGCCGCCATAGAGCAGCCGGTTATCCGCAGTCAGACGGAAGTAATCCAGCAGATAGTTACAATCTTCCACACAGTAGTTGTTCGGCATCAGCGACAACGCCTGGTCGGTTGACAGCGGTTCGGTTGCCACAATCTGCGATCCGCACGGCATGCTTTTCCTGCTCAGTCGCGGTTCCAGCTGCGGGGCCAGATAGGCATTCCCGGCGAAGATCACAAAGGTTGCGCTGACCTCGCCCTGGGCGGTTTTTACCCGGTTTGGTGTACCATAAACCACACTGGTCGCCGCGGACTGTTCATAGATGCGTCCGCCATGTCGCCGGATCGCCTCCGCTTCCCCCAGCGCCAGGTTCAGCGGATGCAGATGGCCGCCGCGCCGATCCAGCAGCCCGCCAACGTAGCGTTCGGTGGCGACTTCACGGCGAATGGCTCGCTCATCCAGTAGTTCCAGATCATGATTCCCATACTGCTGCCATAACGCTTTCTGTTTTCGCAGATGCGCCATCTGGCGCGCATTCAGGGCCGCAAAAACGCCGCCAGGCCGGTAATCGCAGTCGATCGCGTACCGCTTAATGCGATCGCGGATGATTTCAGCGCCTTCAAACATCATGCTGCCCAGCATACGGGCGCTCTCTTTACCGTAGCGCTGCTCAATCACATCCACGTCGCGGCTGTAGGAGTTCACCACCTGACCGCCGTTACGCCCGCTGGCACCAAAGCCGACCCGCGCCGCTTCCAGCACAACCACGTCATAGCCTACCTCGGTCAGATGCAGCGCCGCCGAAAGACCGGTGAAACCGCCGCCAATAATGCAGACGTCACACTGAATGCTCTCCTGTAATGTCGGCCAGGGCGCATGCGGATTGGCGGTCGCTGCGTAATAACTCTCCACGTAATTCATAACAACCTCCGGAAGCGCCTAAAAGTTGGCTGGCGTATGGGCACTGACAATGCGGCAGGGGATTTCAGCACGGTTGGTGAAACTGTGTGGTAAGCCCGTATCAATGACGTAGCTCTCTCCGGCGGAGAGATGATAGTGCTCTCCGTTGATGACCAGCGTAATCTCTCCTTCCAGCAGCGTGCCGGTCTCTTCGCCCGGATGACGCAGCTTCTCGCCGGTGCTGGCACCGGGTTGATAAGTTTCCAGCAGCATGCCCAGCGTGCGCTGTGCACGGCCATTGTCGATAAGCTTCAGCGAAACCCCCTGACTGCCAATCTCCAGCAGGTCGCTGGCGCGGACAATGACCTTCGGTTCCGCATCCGGTTTGGGTTCCGAGAAGAACTCTGACAGCGAGAGCCCATAGACTTTCAGCAGCTTCTGCAGGGTGCTGACCGCCGGGCTGACCTTATCCTGTTCAATGGTGCTGATGGCGCTATGGGTCAGTCCGGCCAGTTCGGCGACACGGCGTTGCGACAGCCCCAGTGTCTGCCGGATCTGCGCCAGCCGTCGTCCCGGCGCCAGCGTGGCATCACTCATTTTCTTTTTCCTTGTGATAACGAATGGCGGCCTGAATAAAGCCGCTGAAGAGCGCCTGCGATCCCGCTGTGTGTTCCGGCTGCCACTCGGGATGCCACTGCACCGCCAGGGCGAAGGGATGATGGCGCAGACTCACCGCCTCAATCAGGCCATCCGGCGCGCGCGCTTCAACGCGCAACTGCGGGCCCGGTTCGCGTACCCCCTGATGATGCAGTGAATTGACCGCCAGCGGACTGTTGCTGTCCAGCAGCGTCGCCAGCAGGCCGTCGGGTTCGATAGTGATGGGATGCGCCTGAGCATACTGCTGCTCCAGCGGCAGCGTCTCATCTTCATGGTGACGCTGAAACGACGGCTGCCCGCTGAGCTCCCGCCATAGCGCGCCGCCATTCGCCACCACCAGCTCCTGCAGCCCACGGCAGATCCCGAACATCGGCATCTTGTGGCTGGTGGCCCAGGTGATCAGCTGAAAGGCGAGATGGTCACGGCCCGGATCGGCATGCAGCTCTTCGCCCGCCTCGCCATAATGCCAGGGTTCGATATTGCTGGGGCTGCCGGTCAGCAGCAGGCCATCCAGAACAGCCATAGCGTTTTCTAATAGATGAGGCGCATTCATCAGACTGTGGGGCAGGGCCAGCGGTACGCCACCCGCAAGGACAACCGCATCGGTATACTTATTGTGAACCGTCTGGCTCGGATGGCCTCCCAGATCCTTCTGGCACATCACTACGCCAATCAACGGCTTGTCAAAAATAATGCCCATCTCACGTCCTCGCATCGCTGTTCGAAATATCTACCGAAAGGGCACGTCTGGCGGTTAAGTGTGCAATATTTTTTCAATCTAGCAATCTGCTGTTTGTTCTTCAAACAGATTTGTTACATTTGCACACTTTTTATGTTGGCGCTATGTTAGTGGTGTGGCTGTTATTTTGAGCATTACGCAAACCTAATAGGGGCGGGTGAGATCATGACTAACCTGGTAGAAGTGGAAGACTTCACGCTTCACAGTGAAGAGAAACGAACCAGCGCGTTCCAGCTTGAGGTGAAAACCTGGCTGGAGCGCCATCCTGACACGCAGTATGTCGACATCCTGTTAAATGATTTAAATGGTGTGTTCCGCGGCAAGCGCATTCCGGTCTCTGCGCTGCCTAAGCTGGAAAAAGGGTGTTATTTCCCCGCCTCGGTGTTTGCCATGGATATCCTCGGCAACACAGTAGAAGAAGCGGGACTCGGCCAGTCACTGGGCGAACCCGATAATCTCTGTCTGCCCGTCACCGGTACTTTAGTTCCCTCCGCGTCTGACCCTCAGCACATTGCGCAACTGCTGTTAACCATGTGCAACCAAGATGGCACTCCCTTTGACGTTGAACCCCGAAATGTCCTTAACCGGCTGTGGCAACAGCTGCGTAACCGAGGTCTGTTTCCGGTGGTAGCGGTAGAGCTGGAGTTCTATCTGGTGGACAAAAAGCGCGATGCCGAAGGCTTTATCCAGCCGCCGTGTTCGCCCGGCAGTGATGAACGCAATATGCAGAGCCAGGTCTACTCGGTAGATAACCTCGATCACTTCGCCGATGTGCTGCGTGACATCGACGATCTGGCCCGTCAGCAGGGCATCCCGGCCGATGGTGCGCTGGCGGAAGCCTCGCCCGGACAGTTTGAAATTAACCTGCATCATACCCGCGACGTGCTGCGGGCCTGTGACCATGCGGTGCAGCTGAAGCGACTGATTCGTCAGGTGGCAGAAAACCACGGTATGACCGCGACGTTTATGGCGAAGCCCTATGAGGAGTATGCGGGCAGCGGCATGCATGTGCATATCAGCATGCTGGATGCCGCCGATCACAACGCCTTCGCCTGCGATGACGGCAGTGATTCGCCGCTGATGAAACGGGCGCTGGCTGGGATGATCGATCTGATGCCCGCCTCAATGGCGTTGCTGGCACCCAATGTGAATGCCTATCGCCGTTTTGTTCCGGACGCCTATGTGCCGTTGCAGGCATCGTGGGGCCATAACAACCGGACCGTTGCGCTGCGGGTGCCGTGCGGGGATATCGACAATCATCGTATTGAGTACCGGGTTGCGGGCGCGGATGCTAATCCCTACCTGGTGGTGTCGGCTATTCTTGCCGGGATGCTGCATGGGCTGGATACCCAGTTGCCGTTGCCCCATCCGGTCACCGGCAACGGTCACCATGCCGAGGGGCTGGCACTGCCGATCCGCCAGAGCGATGCGCTGTATGAGTTTGACAACAGCTATCCGCTGCAGAAGTTACTGGGCGAACGCTTTGCCAGTGTCTGGCACAGCTGTAAGCATCATGAACTGATGCAGTTTGAACGGCTGATTACGTCGACCGAGATCGACTGGATGCTGAAAAATGCCTGACAGGTTTTTTTACCTGTTATCTGACGGGCTTTTTTTTGCATAAGATGCCCCGATGGCTTGTATTCCTGCCATGGGTTAGGGCAGAATACGCGGCCTGCAAAATCAGATGATAACCGACGCTTACCGCGCCGGTTATTTTTTTGCATCCAGTTTTACTAGAGCGTTTTTTGCTGACTTAACCGAGGCCGGGCACGCACCCGGATAGATAAACACTGAAAACACGCATAAGCGTGAGATTGAGGATGACAAAGATGGGGATGTTTTACACTCTGCCAGCCAACGCTGGTACGCGTTTTCGTGATGACTACGGCGCCGCGTTAACCGCTAACCTTACTCCCTGTCGCTTAATGCGCAGTTGCCCTGTGACCCAGCCCAGCCAGGTTGTCGCACATGGGGGACTGAAGCATGTCGCTTAATACCTCCGCCGCACCGCAGCGTGCGCAACTCAAAAAAACACTCACGTTACTTCCGGTCGTCATGATGGGCTTAGCCTACATGCAGCCTATGACCCTGTTCGATACCTTTGGCATCGTTTCCGGGCTGACCGAAGGTCACGTCGCCACCGCTTATGCTTTCGCGCTGATTGCGATTCTGTTCACTGCCGTGAGTTACGGTAAGCTGGTACGCCGCTTCCCCTCTGCGGGCTCCGCTTATACCTACGCTCAGAAGGCGATCAGTCCGCACGTCGGCTTTATGGTCGGCTGGTCATCACTGCTGGACTACCTGTTCATGCCGATGATCAACATCCTGCTGGCTAAAAACTATTTCGAATCGCTGGTGCCGGGCATTCCGTCGTGGATTTTTGTGGTGTTGCTGGTCGGGTTTATGACGCTCTCTAACCTCAAGGGCATCAAAACCGTCGCCAACTTCAACAGTGTGATTGTGGTGCTACAGGTGGTTGTCATGGTCGGGATTACCGCGATGGTAATCTACGGTGTGGCAAGCGGCGTGGGTTCCGGCACGCTGGTGAGCAGCCGTCCATTCTGGTCTGAGAATGCGCATGTGGTGCCGATGATTACCGGTGCGACGATACTCTGCTTCTCGTTCCTCGGCTTTGATGGCATCAGTTCGCTGTCCGAAGAGACCAAAGATGCAGAACGCACCATTCCGCGCGCTATTTTCCTGACCGCGCTGATTGGTGGGGTGATCTTTATCGCGGCATCTTACTTCCTGCAGCTCTACTTCCCGGACATCACACGCTTCCAGCACCCGGACTCATCGCAGCCTGAAATCATGCTGTTCGTGGCCGGTAAAGCGTTGCAGGTCGGCATCCTGATCTTCTCGGTGGTCACGGTGCTGGCATCCGGTATGGCGGCGCACGCTGGCGTCTCGCGTCTGATGTATGTGATGGGCCGTGATGGTGTGTTCCCGGAGCGTTTCTTCGGTTACATCCATCCGAAATGGCGTACCCCGTCGCTGAACGTGCTGCTGGTGGGTGCGATTGCGCTGATGGCGATTAACTTCGACCTGGTGACCGCAACCGCGCTGATTAACTTTGGTGCGCTGGTGGCGTTTACCTTCGTTAACCTGTCGGTGATTGCGCAGTTCTGGGTCCGTGAGAAGCGTAACCGCACGCTGAAAGATCACGTTCAGTATCTGCTGCTGCCGCTGCTTGGCGCGCTGACGGTGGGAGCGCTGTGGGTGAATCTGGAAGAGAGTTCTATGGAGCTGGGCCTGATCTGGGCCGCCATCGGGATTATCTACCTGGCATTCGTAACCCGCAGCTTCCGTAATCCGGTGCCGCAGTTCAGCGAAGAAGTTTAATCACGCTCACGTTGCCGCCTTCCCGGTTCAGGGAAGGCGGCGACAGCTTAACCAGCCAGTATCAGTTCACAGCTCCCCGCACTTAACAGCTCCCGCGCCGACTCACTCAGATGCGTGTCTGTCACTACCCGATCAAAGCTCTCCAGCGGTAAAGCCAGAAACGTCGCAATCCTGTTGTACTTCGAACTGTCACTCAGCAATACCCGCTTACTGCTCACTTCACTCACCGCCTGCTTCACCATCACTTTATCTTCATCCGGCGTAAACAAGCCACGCGGCCCCCAGCAGGAGGCGGAAATAAAGGCAATATCAATGGCCAGTTGACGCAGGCTGCGTGCCGCCGACTCCCCGACACAGGAGCGGTTCTCCCGGCATACGGTGCCGCCCGTGTGAATAACCCGGCACTGACTGGCCTCCATCAGCAGATTCGCCACCATAAAATCATTGGTCACCACCAGTAAATCATCGCGATCCACCACTTCTCTTGCCAGCGCTAACGTCGTGGTTCCGGCATCCAGGTAGATGCAGCTGTTACGTGGGATCTGTCGGGCGGCGGTGCGACCAATTGCGCGCTTCTCCTCATTGTAGAGGGCGCTTTTCGTCAGATGTGACGGCTCAGCCGCCAGCCGGTCGGCTGAGCGCACGCCGCCGGAGACCGACAGCACGGCCCCTTGCTCCTCCAGTTTCTGCACATCACGGCGTATGGTCATGTGTGACACACCCAGCCGTTCAGTGAGTTCTGCAATGCTCACCACGCCACGATCGGCCACCAGCGCAAGAATCTGTTGATGACGTTCAACCGGAATCATATCGGCTCCCTGATGATTACCATTTTTTCACATTATAAAGGATCTGCCGGTTAACCAGAACAAATAATAACAGCGGCAATCCCGGCAACGACGGCGGTAACTGCACTGCGGCAGGGCCGGTGCTGCCAATCTGGTAATGTTAAAAATTGTTCTGGTTCACATCTGGAATGTTTTTTTGTGAGCGGAAACACATTTTTGCCGACAGTAAACTGGCAGGATTAACAGTAACAAACAAATAATCACTTAAATTAACAGTGGAGGCGTATCGTGCCAGCTGAAAATATCTGCGTTATCGGGTTAGGTTCCATGGGCATGGGGGCCGCGAAATCCTGCCTGCGTGCCGGCCTCAATACCTGGGGTGTCGATTTGAATCCCGCCGCGCTTGAGAACTTACGCCAGGCAGGCGCGCGTGATGCGCAGCCTTCAGCATCCGCCTTTGCAGAACAGCTTGATGCCGTTTTGCTGCTGGTGGTAAATGCGCAGCAGGTTAACGCCATTCTGTTTGGTGAAGAGGGCCTGGCCGCAAAACTGCGTCCCGGCACCGTGGTCATGGTCTCATCCACATTGTCCGCCCGGGATGCGCAGCAGATTGAACAACAGCTGGCGCAATATCAGCTGCTGATGCTGGATGCACCGGTCTCCGGCGGTGCCGCTAAAGCGGCCAGCGGTGAGATGACGGTGATGGCTTCCGGCAGTGAAGCAGCCTTTACGCAACTGCAATCTGTACTGGATGCCGTGGCAGCCAAAGTGTATCGCGTGGGCAGTGAGATCGGCCTCGGGTCAACCGTCAAAATTATCCATCAGCTGCTGGCAGGTGTTCACATCGCGGTCGGGGCAGAAGCGATGGCGCTGGCGGCGCGTGCCGGCATCCCGCTGGAAACCATGTATGAAGTGGTCACCAACGCCGCAGGCAATTCGTGGATGTTCGAAAACCGCATGCGGCATGTGGTGGACGGCGACTATAGCCCGAAATCGGCGGTCGATATCTTTGTGAAAGATCTCAACCTGGTGGCCGATACCGCGAAAGCCTTGCACTTCCCGCTGCCGCTGGCCTCAACCGCCCTCAATATGTTCACCGAAGCCAGCAACGCCGGTTACGGCCGTGAAGATGACAGTGCAGTGATTAAAATCTTCAGCGGCATCACGCTGCCGCAGGCAGAGGAGAAAATCTGATGCGGCTTGGCGTGATAGCGGACGATTTTACCGGTGCGACTGACATCGCCAGTTTTCTGGTGCAGAACGGGCTGACCACCATTCAGTTCAACGGCATTCCTGACAGCGAGGAAATCACAGAGGCGCAGGCGATTGTGATCAGCCTGAAGAGCCGCTCCTGTCCGGCAGACCAGGCGGTTGCTCAGTCGCTGGCTGCGCTGGCCTGGCTGCAGAAGCAGGGCTGTGAGCGCTTCTACTTCAAATATTGCTCCACCTTCGACAGCACCGCGCAGGGCAATATCGGTCCGGTAACCGACGCCCTGCTGCAGGCGCTGGGTGAAACGCAGACGGTAATCTGTCCGGCGCTGCCGGTGAATGGCCGCACCGTTTATCAGGGCCACCTGTTTGTCGGCGATCAGCTGCTGTCAGATTCCGGTATGCGGCATCATCCCGTCACACCGATGCACGACAGCAACCTGCTGCGGCTGATGACATCACAGGCGACGGGCAAAGCCGGGCTGATCGCTGCGGCACAGGTCGATCAGGGCGCTGAGTCAGTACGGCAGGCGCTGGATCATCTGGCGGCGCAGGGGATCAACTACGTCGTAACTGACGTCCTGCATCAGGAACATCTGTTGACCCTGGGCGAAGCACTGAGCGATCTGCGCCTGGTCACCGGCGGTTCCGGGCTGGCCATCGGTCTGGCACGGCAGTGGGCAGCGGCTGAGAGTGATGCAAAAGCGGAGCAGGCAGGCCGTCCGCAGGGCGATCGCGCCGTGGTGCTTTCCGGTTCCTGTTCACAGATGACCAATCGTCAGGTCGCCGCGTACCGCCAGCTGGCACCGGCCTGCGAAGTTGAGACTGAACGCTGTCTGGAAGATGCCGGGGCTTATGCCCGGCAGTTATGCGACTGGGTGGAAGCGAACAGCGATCAGACGCTGGCACCCCTGCTGTTTGCCACCGCTGACGCGCAACAATTGCAGGCGATTCAACAGCGTTATGGTGCTCAGCGCAGCAGCGAAGCCGTTGAGCAACTGTTTGCTGCCGTCACCCGCGAGCTGAAACGGCGCGAATGGCAGCGCTTTATCGTGGCGGGTGGCGAAACCTCCGGCGTGGTCGCGCAGAGCCTGGGTGTGACGGCCTTTCATATCGGCCCGACGATTTCGCCCGGCGTGCCCTGGGTGCGCGACATTCATCAGCCGCTCTCTCTGGCACTGAAATCGGGCAATTTTGGCGATGAAGATTTCTTCCGCCGCGCGCAAACGGAGTTTACTGATGTCTGAATCTTTCTCTTTAACGGAACAGCAGGCGCGTGACGAGATGGTGCGTCTTGGCGCTTCGTTTTTTCAGCGCGGCTATGCCACCGGCTCGGCGGGCAATCTCTCAATGTTGCTGGAGGATGGCAATCTGCTGGCGACTCCCACCGGTTCATGCCTGGGTGAATTACAGGGTGACCGGCTGGCCAAAGTCACGCCTGACGGCGAATGGATCTCAGGCGATAAACCCTCCAAAGAGATTGCGTTTCACCGCGCGCTCTATCTGAATAATCCCGACTGCAGGGCGGTAGTGCATCTGCATAGCCACTACCTGACGGCGCTCTCCTGTTTACAGGGGCTGGACACGGACAACTGCATCCGTCCGTTTACCCCCTATGTGGTGATGCGTGTCGGTGATGTGCCGGTTGTGCCTTACTACAAGCCGGGTGATGGGCGACTGGCCGAGGATCTCGCGGCGCTGGCTCCACGTTACCGTGCCTTCCTGCTGGCGAATCATGGCCCGGTGGTAGTGGGGAAATCGTTGCAGGAAGCGGCAGACAACACTGAAGAGCTGGAGGAGACCGCCCGGCTGATCTTTACCCTGGGCGACCGCCCGATCCGTTATCTCAATGATGCCGAAGTGGCAGAATTAAGGAGCCGATAATGCCGAAGTTTGCTGCTAACCTTTCGACGCAATTTACTGAATTGCCGTTTGCTGAACGCTTCGCTGCAGCGGCGGAAGCCGGTTTCACTGCCGTCGAATTTCTGTTTCCTTATGACTATCCCGCCACGCAGATCAAGCAGTGGCTTGATGATAACCAGCTGGACTTGGTGCTGTTCAATACCGCACCCGGCAACGTCGCAGCGGGTGAGTGGGGCGTTTCGGCCATCCCTGGACGGGAAGCGGAAGCAAAGGCGGATATCGATCGCGCCCTGAGCTATGCGCTGGCGCTGAACTGCCCGCAGGTGCACATCATGGCGGCGACGGTGCCGCCCGACGCTGACCGTCAGCGCTACGTTGAGACCTTTATCAGCAATATGCGTTATGCGGCTGAGCGCTTTGCGCCGCACGGCATCATCCTGCTAATTGAGGCGCTGAATCCCACAACCAAACCCAACTATCTTTATGCCAGCCAGTATCAGACGCTGGAGATGGTTGAACAGATCGATCGACCCAATGTCTTCACTCAGCTCGACCTGTTCCATGCGCAACGGGTGGATGGCAACCTCAGCCATCTGATTCGCCACTATGCCGGACGCTATCGGCACGTGCAGATTGCTTCGGCACCGGATCGTCATGAACCGGATGAGGGTGAAATCAACTACCCCTATCTCTACTCACTGCTGGATGAGGTTGGCTATTCCGGCTGGGTGGGCTGCGAATATATCCCGCGCGGCAACACTACCGCTGGTCTTGGCTGGTTTGCGCCCTGGGCGAGAAAAACCTGATTTAACGGGCTAAAAAAACCGGTGTTTCGGCACCGGTTGAGATTTTTTCGTCCTTTTTCTGACCCTGCACCTGTTTATTCTGTACGCCGATAACCTAAAAAATATAACAATTTCTGAGGTTTACTATGTCCACCTCACTGCTGTTAGCCATAGCGACCGCCAGCATCGTGATCCTGCTGCTGCTGGTCATCAAAGCCAAAGTTCATCCCTTTGTCGCCCTGTTAATTGTCAGTCTGCTGGTGGCCATCGCCACCGGCATTCCGGCTGAAAAAATCATGGAGACGATTATCACCGGGATGGGCGGCCTGCTTGGTCACATCACCATCATCATCGTGCTTGGTGCCATGCTCGGGGCGATCATTGAAGCCTCGGGCGGTGCCGAGTCGCTGGCGCAGCGTTTCAGTAAAACGCTGGGGCTGAAGCGTACCGTTGCGGCATTGACCATGGCGGCCTTTATCCTTGGCATCCCGGTATTTTTTGAAGTCGGCTTTATCATTGTTATTCCGCTGATTTATGGCTTTACCAAAGTGGCGCGGGTCTCGCCGCTGAAGTTTGGCCTGCCGATGGCGGGTGTGATGCTGACGGTACATGTGGCATTGCCGACCCATCCGGGCGCAGCGGCGGCAGCCGGGATCCTGCACACCGACATGGGATGGCTGATGATACTGGGGATCGCGATTTCCGTGCCGGTCGGGATCATCGGCTACTACGTAGCGAAATTCATGAACCGTCGCCACTACCCCCTGTCGGTGGAGGTGCTGGAACAGTTGCAGATGGCGAAGCCGGAAGGGCAGGAAAAGAAGAATGAACCGGCACCACCCGGTGCGCTCACCATCAGCGGCCTGATTGTGGTCCCGATTGTATTGATCGTGCTGGGAACTCTGTCACACACACTGCTGGCTGAAGGGAGTCTGCTGCGTAGTGTGATGACCGTGATCGGCACACCGCCGATTGCCCTGCTGATTGCCTTAGGGCTGGCGGCCTGGCTGCTGGGCGTACGGCGTGGCTGGAGCAAAGATAAGCTGGAAGATCTGACCGGCCGGGCCATTCCCACCTCAGCCAGCGTGATTCTGGTGGCCGGGGCCGGTGGTGCATTCGGCAAAGTGCTGGTGGAGTCGGGCGTGGGTAAAGCGCTGGCGGTCACCCTTGAAACGCTGCATCTGCCGCTGGTGCCCGCGGCATTTATCCTGTCGCTGGCGCTGCGTGCATCACAGGGTTCCGCCACGGTGGCGATCCTGACCACCAGCGGGCTGCTGACGCAGGCGGTGACCGGCGTGACGGATATGCAACGGGTACTGGTCACACTGGCGGCCTGTTTTGGTGGTCTGGGATTGTCGCATGTCAATGATGCGGGATTCTGGGTGGTGACCCGTTATCTGGGACTTTCGGTGGCCGACGGTTTACGCACCTGGACGGTGCTGACAACACTAATGGGGCTGAGCGGCTTTGCGCTGACCTGGCTGGCGTGGACCGTGCTCTGATTAAGCAGCATCAGAAAGTCTGACCCGGCAGGCGATACCGGGTCAGACTCTTAGTGCTTCAGGAAACCAACTCCTGCGCATAGAGATAGAGCGCTTTAAGCTGCCCAACCTTTTCTGCATCCGCTTCATGCAGATTCGCCAGAGCTTCCAGTTCCTGCATAAACGCCTGCACCCGATCGGCATTAAGCACGTCACGACGGTGCTGCAACCAGCGTTGCTGCTCGGCATCGTCCAGCGTGCCGGGGAAGTTACGCGCCCGATAGCGGAACAGCAGTTTCGCTACCCGTGCACTCTCAAAGCTCAGGTCCAGCGCAGGCAGATTCGCGGGCGCTGTCTGGCGGATAATATTCATCCCCGCCCGGTCGGCATCACTGAAGAAGCCATCATAGAGTTGTGTGTCCACATCATCTGACGGCGTAAACGGCTCCGCTTCGGCAAATAGCGTGACCAGTTTTTCCCGCACGTCGGGCTGCTGACGCAGCAGCGCCAGATTCGCCAGGCAGTGCTGACGATCAATATTCAGCCGGGCCGCATCTTCCGGCCGCAGCGTACTGGCAGGCGCCAGCACCGGACACTTATTGATATGCACCAGTTTGACCGGCACCGCAGGCAGATCGCCGAGATCGTTTTTCGGCGTGTAAAGACGCTCACGCAGCGTATCGGCATCCAGTTGCAGC
Source organism: Pantoea sp. 18059 (assembly GCF_902706165.1). NCBI lineage: Bacteria > Pseudomonadati > Pseudomonadota > Gammaproteobacteria > Enterobacterales > Erwiniaceae > Pantoea > Pantoea sp. 18059. The sequence goes on along the minus strand of NZ_CACSJS010000001.1, from coordinate 1,303,273 downwards.
AGTGGTGACATGTCGCCCGCCAGATCCACCACGATCAGCGCATTGCGGTTATCGGGATGCCAGGCCAGCGGTACGATCCAGCTGGTGTTACCGCGCGCGGCACCGAACATACCGGAGACATGAACCAGCGGTTTCATCTGCGGGATATCAATCAGGTTCATCAGCTTGTTTTTGTTACGATGGGTAAACAAAAACTCAAACAGTTTTGGCTGCTTCTCTTTTACCAGCTTCGCCATCGCCAGCGTGGCGTAAACGTCGGACATGGCATCGTGCGCATTTTCATGTGACACGCCGTTTGCTTTGGTCAGATGCTCCAGCCGGAAGCTGGGAAAACCTTCTTCATTCTCCGGCCAGTTGATCCCTTCTGGCCGTAACGCGTAGCAGGCACGCATCACGTCGAGCAGGTCCCAGCGTGAGTTGCCGTTTTGCCAGGCCCAGCCATAGGGATCGTAAAAGTTGCGATAGAAGATATTGCGCGTCACTTCATCATCGAAACGCACGTTGTTGTAGCCCACCACACAGGTTTGCTCCGTGGTGAACAACGCGTGGATGCGTTCAGCGAACTCAGCTTCGATCACGCCGCGACTCATCGCTATCTGCGGGGTAATGCCGGTGATCATCACCGCTTCGGGCTGTGGCAGATAGTCATCAGGCGGACGGCAGTAGAACACTTCGGGTTCGCCGACCGGATTAAACTCACTGTCGGTGCGCAGGCCGGCAAACTGGGCTGGCCGGTCACGAGAGGGGCTGGTGCCGAAGGTCTCGTAATCGTGGAAGAGGAAAGTGGGCTGTACGCGGTCGTTATTCAAATTTCATATCCGTTCATTGCGTTCACTAAACTGATGAACAGAAAGTCATCAGGCTTCCCGTTCGCTGGATGCCTTTCTTCATCGGCGCCTGGCTGCTGGTGCGAGAGCGGTGCCTTTGCCGGGCAAGGTCATACAGGCTCAGGCTTCACTCACTACATGGTAAACCATAATCCGACTGGCCTGAAGTTTCGGATGGTAGCGGGGGGCGTAGTATCTGACTGAGCGGTCAGGGGCAAGGAGTAAAGCGGACTTTTTACCTCTCAGGCTGTAGCTCGCTCATTCCATGAGTCACGATAGATAATATTCCCTTCGACATATTTCCAGGTTATTGCTGCATAGCGTAATTCCGGTGTTTCCAGATGCGTGCTGCTCATGCCGCTGGGTGCAAGGCAGGGCGATACCGTAGTGACCTTAACGTTTTCCAGGATGATATTGAAATATTCGGTCTCATTTCCTGCATCAATTAGCCGTTACCACCCCCCTGCAGGCATCAGCCATACTCGTCGCAGTTCATACTTTTTTTCAATTTATTCAAACCTTCACAACGCTTTTGCCGTAAAACGTGCGGCTGTTTCCGTTTCGTTTTAGAAATTTTCTCTCCCGTGCAATTAAGGATGAAGTGTTGAAAAGGCGTCTGCTGTTCACCGTTACCGCTACTGTTTTTTGGGCCTCGCTGGCGCAGGCTGATGCGATTCCCTTTCCTGTGACGCCTCCGGCGGTTGATGCGGCTTCCTGGGTGCTGATGGATGCCACCACAGGACAGGTTCTGACCGCTGGCAATCCCGATGAACGCCGTAATCCCGCCAGCCTGACCAAACTGATGACCGGTTACGTGGTTGATCGCGCCATTGACCAGAAGAAAATCAGCCGTGACGACATGGTTACGGTCGGAAAAGATGCCTGGGCGGCGGGTAATCCGGTGTTCAAAGGCTCCTCGCTGATGTTCCTGAAGCCAGGCGATAAGCTGAGCGTCCGGGATTTAAGCCGTGGCGTCATCATCGACTCCGGTAACGACGCCTGCGTTGCCCTGGCTGATTATGTGGCGGGCAGCGAAGCGAACTTCGTCGGCATGATGAATCACTACGTTGAGAAGCTCGGCCTGCAGAATACCCATTTTGAAACGGTTCATGGTCTGGATGCGCCGGGTCAGTTCTCCAGCGCGCTGGATATGGCGAAACTGTCACGCGCCATTATTGATGGTGAGCCTGATTTTTATGCCATGTACAGTGAGAAGACCCTGACCTGGAATGGCATTACCCAGAACAACCGTAATGGCCTGTTGTGGGATAATAATCTCCACGTTGATGGGTTGAAAACCGGTCACACGGAGACCGCGGGCTTTAACATCATCGCCTCGAATGTGGTGGGCAAGCATCGCCTGATCGCCGTCGTCATGGGCGGTAAAAGCCCGAAAGGCCGCGAAGAGCAGGCGCGTAAACTGCTGGTCTGGGGACAGAACACCTTTGATACCGTTCAGCTGTTCCATGCCGGTAAGAAAATTGGCAGCGAAAACGTCTGGTATGGCAATCCTCATCAGGTGGATGTGGGTACCGCAGAAGATGTTTATCTGTCACTGCCGCGCAGTGAAGTGCAGAACGTGAAGGCGAAGTACGTCATCGATCGCAAAGATCTGGAAGCCCCGCTGAAAGCCAACGAAGTCATTGGTGAAATTCAGGTGATGGATAAAGATCAGCAGATTGCCCACTATCCGCTGGTGGCGCTGAGTGCGGTTGAACCTGCAGGCGTCATTACCCGCCTGACGGATTATCTCAAGCAGAAGTTCTGATTAGCCGATTGTCAGCACTAAAACGGGTAGCCTGCGGGCTGCCCGTTTTTACTTGCACGCTGGCTGCCCTGAATGTGTTACTGAGAGCCGATAAAGGTTAAAAAATCGCATTAAGTTGTTTTTAACTACCGGGAAAGTATGTGAGGCGGATGTTGATAATTGTAAGCGAACGTCAAAACTGTTTTAAATATCCGGCCCGCGCTAAGCCTGAGCCGCGTTCAGCGTTAAGATAGCCACACCATGTTCCCGCAACCGGAAAGTCATTTTGCGTCCCGATAAGCCCATATCAAAACTGGAGTTCTGGTTTTATCGCCATTATCGCTCCGTCCACGGTGTGCGTATTGCCATCGCCTTTTTGCTCTGCTTTATCTTTGTGCGGGCGACCGATATCCCTGAAGGCACCTGGCCGCTGATTACGCTAGTGGTGGTGATGGGGCCCATCTCCACCTGGGGAAATGTCTTTCCACGTGCACTGCAGCGCATCAGCGGCACGGTCGCCGGGTCAATATCCGGTCTGATCGCCCTGAAGCTGGAGCTGATCTCGATGCCGATGATGCTGGCCTGGTGCGGCATCATCATGATGATCAGTGGCTACCTGACGCTGGGCAAACATCCCTACATGGCGTTGTTGATCGGGATTACGCTGAGCGTGGTCGTGGGCGCACCAACCGGCGATTTCACGATGGCACTGTGGCGCGGCGGTGATGTGATTCTGGGCTCGCTGATGGCGCTGCTGTTTACCGCTATCTGGGCGCAGCGTGCCTATACACACTGGCGCATTCAGCTCTCCGACGCGCTGGCGGAAATGGCAAAAATCTATCACGCCGGTTTCTCACCCAACCTGGTTGAAAAGCCACGCCTGAACAAGCCGCTGGGCAAATTGCTGAGCAGCGTGATCAAAATGCGGGCGCTGCTGGAGCCGTCAAGCAAAGAGACGCGCATTCCAAAATCGGTGCTTGAAGCGATCCAGACCATCAACCGTAATATGGTTTACACCATTGAGATGCAGATTAATGCCTGGTGGGCATCGCGCGAGAGCCATCTGATTATGCTTAACGCGCCTGCATTGCGCCGCACCCAGCAGATGACTGAGAACACGCTGCGGGCGCTGTCGGTCATGGCGATTGAAGGGGAAACGGAAGAGGTGGTGGCTAACAGTCACGAGCTGACCGAAATCAGTGGCGAACTGCGGCGACTGATCGCGGAAGCGGGCAGCGAAGGTCTGGAGGAGACGCCGATCTACGGCTACGTCTGGCTGACACTGGAACTGGCAAAACAGCTGGAACGGATGACCGACCTGATGCGGATGGCGCTGCGCAAATAATCACCTCAGACAATGACTTAATGTGAAACAGGGTTTCTTTGCGCTAAGATAAGAGCCAGTCTGAATTTAGCTGTGAAAATTGCTTACCTGGCGGGCTAGCCGCTAAGCTGATCGTTTTGACTCTCTCCCTGCGTCAGCAGGCTCAAAGAAAGGTGCCATCATGGAAAATGCCAAGCAATCATTTCAGGACGTACTGGAGTTCGTGCGTATGTTCCGCCGCAAAAACAAACTGCAGCGTGAAATTGTCGACAACGAGAAGAAAATTCGCGACAACCAGAAGCGCGTACTGCTGCTCGACAACCTGAGCGAATATATCAAACCCGGCATGAGCGTTGAGGCTATTCAGGAAATCATCGCCAGCATGCGTGTGGATTATGAAGATCGCGTGGATGAGTACATCATCAAAAACGCCGACCTGTCTAAAGAGCGTCGCGAGCTGTCGAAAAAGATCAAAGCGATGGGCGTGGGCGAACACCCGAAAGCGTAAGGGCAGACAGCAGCGCGCAAGCGCCAGACGTCCTATGCAAACCCGCATCCACTCCGGTGGGGCGGGTTTTTTATTGCCTGCGTCAGCGCAGGGTTATTTTCCCGCCAGCCTGCGGGCGATCACCTGTAACTGCTGTGACAGCGCCACTAAATTGACCCGCTCATCAGCAGGCGGGGCGGTGGTCTCCCGGATCACCAGCGTGGTTTCCAGCGCGTTGTCTGACGCCTCTGCTCCCTGAAGCCGGGCCAGCATCCGCTCGACGCTCTGCGCGCCGAGAAATTGCAAATCCTGCCGCACCGTGGTCAGCGGCGGCTGATACCACGCGCTCTCAGCGGTGTCATCATATCCAATCACCGATATCTCGCCAGGAATGGCTACGCCATACTGATGCAGCGCCCGCATCGCACCCAACGCCATCTGATCGTTCGCCACCAGCAGCGCCTGCGGCAGATCGTCGGGAAGCTGCGCCAGTAGCGCCTGATAACCCGACTGCGCGCTCCAGTCCCCGCGCAGAGAACAGTGCGGTGTCAGCTGATGATCGGCCAGCGCCTGACGCCATGCATTTTCACGCTGACGGGCCGAGACCGAGCGCAGCGGCCCGTTTAACAAACCAATCTGACGATGACCCAGCGCCACCAGATGTTCAACGGCGGCACGTGCGCCAGACTCATTCGGGTACTGACACTGCGCTACCGCCGCCTGCGGTTCGACATCCAGAAACAGCACCGGTTTGCTGCCGCAGAGCAACTGGATCTGTTGCGCCTCATCTGCCTCCAGCGGCAGGTTGATCAGCAGTCCATCGACCCGCTGTGCCAGCAGTTCATTCACCGTTGCTGCCGCATCGTTACCACTGTCCATGGCGATCACCAGATGATAACCCGCCCCGGCGGCGCGCTGCTGGATCGCCGAGGCGATCTGCGCAGGAGCCATCAGGGCCAGGTCGCTGGTGGCCAGACCCAGCGTGCGCGTCGCCTTACCGGCCAGCTGCTGCGCCACACGATTGGGCACATAATTGAGCTGCAGCATCGCCGCCTCAACCCTTTCCCGCGTGCGGGCTGACACCTGTTCAGAACGATTTAAAACACGTGAAACGGTTTGATATGAGACGCCGGCAAGTTGAGCGACATCATCGAGGGTCACGGAGCGGGAAGTCATTGAACTCTCCAAAAGATGAAGCGACGAGTGTAGCAAATTTTCCTGCTGCACTGCTGCTGCACACCACACTTTCACGACCACAAAAACCGGGTCCGTTGCAGCACCCGGTCACGGTATCTGGCAGGGCCATTAACGCTGCTGCAGATAGACCTGAAGGTTCACATCCACCGCGTTAAGCAGTGGCGTGGCGAGACTATGGCGTTTCGCCCGCAGCAGCAGGTCACCTATCACCTGATCGGCTTCGATATCAAAGCCCTGGGTTAAATCGCGGTACATTGAGGAGGTCATCGGGGTGGCCGGATCGCTTAACAGCTCAAGAATGCGGGCAGTGGCCGCCGGACGCGTCTGATAGCCTTCGGCAGTAATGACTGACAGAATCTCCGAGAAAACACCCTGTAACAGCGCTTCGCCGCCGCGCGAGGTGAGTATCTGTTGGGTATTTCCGCGCGCCAGGCAGCAAACCGCGCCGAGCGTGCTCAGCAGCAGCCACTTCTCCCACAGCTCATCCATGATGTTATCGCTGAATCGGGTATCGACCTGACAGTCACGCAGCGCCGCATCAACCCGCTGTAGTCGCGCATCGTTGTTACCGTCCAGCGCGCCATAATAGAGCTGATGCAGCGGCGTCATCTGAATTACTTCGCCATTGTCACCCAGCGTCGCGTTGATTTTGCACAGGCCGCCAATCACCCTATCTTCGCCGAAACGCTGTTGCAGCGTCGCGATGTGCCGCAATCCGTTCAGAATCGGCATGATCAGCGTTTCCGGACCCACTGCAGGTGCAATATCCTCCATCACCTGATCAAGGGCAAAGCTCTTCACCGTCACGATAATCAGATCATAGTGGCCCGTCAGGCTGCTCGCCTGGGCCAGCTGCGGCTGTAGCGTTTCAGTGCCCTGTGGCGTCTGCAACACCAGACCGCTGGCCTGAAGCTGCTGATAACGCCGTTCGCGGACCAGAAAAGTCACGTCCTGGCCCGCCTGAGCCAGCCGTGCACCAAAATATCCACCGGTCGCGCCGGCGCCTGCCATCAGAATGCGCATCCCACTCTCCCTCTGCTGAAAACCTCTACCTTAGAACGCCGTGACCGGGCTTACCAGTCTTAGCCTGGGTCAGAGCGCATCGGGGAGCATGAAATGAGAGGTCGGGAAAGCGCGGGCAGGGAGGTGACGATGCAGAGAAATCAGATTTTCCCTGCCCGGTAAGCAGTTCGAAACAGAGGGGTGTGTTACAGCCGGGTGACGCCCAGCGCGGCAGCCTGCTGTTCCCACGCCAGCACGCCCTGATAATCGTCTCTCTGCACCGGGCTGAATCCGCCGATCAAATTGTCGTCGCAGACGGTGCGCCAGGCGGGATCGTTCACCAGCTGATGCAGCGCCGAGCGGAGTCTCTCCAGCCGGTCCACTGACGTCGGGGCTGCCGTGATCAACGGCAATCCGGGTGCGGCTGGCGTTTCACCGATGATATGCAGGCCGCGCAGCGCATCCGGATCATAGCGCGCCAGCAGCGCCCAGCTGACGCAGTCGATAGCGGCGATATCCGCCTGTGAATCACGCAGCGCCGCCAGCGACTGACGATGGCCGCCGCTCAGCAGCAGCTGCGAAAATCTCACGCCCTGAAGCGCTGCCACAAACCGCAGCGCGTTATAACCGGAGTGAGAGTCCAGGCTGTTAGCTACGGCCCGCTGGCCGTTAAAATCGGCCAGCGTCGCCTGTTTGTCCCGCGCCACCAGCCAGCTGCGATAGTCACGGCCGGTGCAGCCTGGGGCCTGATAGTGAAAGGTGCCGACCAGCTGAACCGCAGGAAGCTGGCTGACCAGCGGATAGCCGCAGGTCTGGCTCAGCAGCAACCGGTTATCCTGCCAGTGTGTCAGTAGATCCTGAGGCCAGACCGGCTGCGTAGCGATGCCGTGCTGCGTCAGCAGGGTAACCACAGCCTGTACCAGTGCCCGTGTGGCGGGCGGGTGAATCGCATACATCGGCAAGGCGAGCAGGTTATTCATGCGTTTTCTCCGCTGATCGTCCCGGATGGACATTGACCCCGACCGGTCTGACCCAGAACTGACGCAGCCAGACCTGATAGCCCGCCACGCGAAAGCCATGATTGCGCTGGTAGTAATGCTCGCGGTCGCGCAGATAGAGACGACGCAGGCCATACCAGGGGACGCCGGGGAGGTCGTGATGCACTGAATGGTAGTTCAGATTCAGGAATAGCATGCGCCACGGCCACGCCGCTTCATTATTCACTGACCGTGCCAGCGGATCGTCCGCCGCACGATGCTCGTAGAAGGATCGCACTTTGGTCAGCGCCAGCGCCGGATAACTCACCGCCAGCAGATACCACAGCGGCGAAAATCCCTGCCGTGCCATCCAGAAAAACAGTAGTGCCAGCAGCGCCCCGTGCAGCAGCCACATCGCTATCGCGGATCGATCGCCGCGGCGCAGTGCCTGCCACATCCCGCCGAAGGTCGCCGCTACATCCAGCAGCGGGCCGAGCAGCAACCGTCCCAAAAAAGTGTTACGCAGATGAATCAGCTGCTGCTGCCAGCGCGGTAACTTCGCCCAGCGAGCAGCGGAGAGGTAGTAGGTTTCCGGATCCTCATCCGGCTCGGTCAGGGTGTGATTGCGATGATGGGCCAGATGAGAATCGCGATAGAGTCCGTAGGGATACCAGACCGCCAGCGGCAGGGTGCCAAATAGCTGATTTACCCGCGGCCAGCGGGTGGGATGGCCGTGGATCAGCTCATGCTGCAGCGACATATACCAGCCAGTGAAGACGATCAGCAGCAGGGTGGCGGGCAGCCGTCCCAGCGTCTGCGCGTTCAGCATCACCGCAAACCAGCCGCCATAGATCACACCGATTAGCAGCCAGGTCGGCAGTTCGCTGCGCCAGAGCCAGCTGCGTGCGCGCGCTTTAAGCCAGGCGCGCTGTTGTAGAGAGAGATAACCGGTGTGCATGATTCACCTGACAGCGGAAGCGGGAATCTGAACAGTGAAAGAAAGGGCGGGCAAAGGCAAAGTGGATAATCTGCTTAGCTATGTCGAAATTCCTGAATATGGCGCTGAAAGATATTGACTATCAGTCGCGGCTCCGGGGGCGTAACCTTTCTCTATCAGAAATCGCCTTGCATCCACGGGCGTTTACCGCCTGTCAGGAGAAATACAGATGAAAAATATTGGCTTCTTATCCTTTGGTCACTGGACGCCCTCGTCGCAGTCCGCCACCCGTACCGCGCAGGATGTGTTACTGCAATCGATCGACTTAGCGGTCGCCGCCGAAGAGCTGGGCGCAGATGGCGCTTACTTCCGCGTCCACCATTTTGCCCGTCAGCTCAGCTCGCCATTTCCGCTGCTGGCTGCCGTTGCAGCGCGCACTAAAACGATTGAGATCGGCACCGGTGTCATCGACATGCGCTACGAAAACCCACTCTACATGGTGGAAGACGCCAGCGCGGCAGACCTGATCTCCAATGGTCGTCTGCAACTGGGTCTGAGCCGCGGTTCACCTGAGCAGGTAATCGATGGCTGGCGTTACTTCGGCTTTGAACCGAAAGCGGGAGAAAGTGATGCGGATATGGGCCGTCGTCACACCGAAGAGTTTCTGGAGGTGCTGCGCGGCGAAGGTTTTGCTAAGCCAAATCCACAGCCCATGTTCCCCAATCCGCCAGGCCTGCTGCGTCCTGAGCCGCTCTCTGAAGGCCTGCGCGACCGCATCTGGTGGGGATCCGGCTCCAACGCCACCGCAGAATGGGCGGCAAAAATGGGCATGAACCTGCAAAGTTCAACCCTGAAAGATGATGAGACCGGCGAGCCGTTCCACATTCAGCAGGCAAAACAGATTCGCGCCTACCGTGAGGCCTGGAAAGCGGCGGGGCATCAGCATGCGCCACGCGTCTCCGTCAGTCGCAGCATCTTTGCGCTGGTGAATGATATGGACCGCGCGTACTTTGGCCGCAGCGGTAACGACCAGGATTCCGTCGGCTTTCTCGATGAGAAAACCCGCGCTATCTTTGGCCGCAGCTATGCCGCAGAGCCAGAGGCGTTAATTAAGCAGCTTGCGCAGGATGAGGCGATTGCCGAAGCCGATACCCTGCTGCTCACCGTGCCTAACCAGCTTGGTGTTGCCTATAATGCCCATGTGATTGAGGCGATCCTGAAGTATGTCGCCCCGGAACTCGGCTGGCGTTAAGTGACAGAGCGCCCTGAAGAGCAGGGCGCTGTGAGATCCACCGCAGGCGCAGATGACAAAGCGCCTGCGGTGATTCTGCTGTAAACGCGCGTCATCACTCCCCGCTTTTTCTGCTTTATCCTCTCTGAACTTCTCTCTGGCGAGCCATTCCAGGCCCTGGCAGAGCCTTTTCGTCACTCTGTTTCCAGTGTACGGAATATGCAGGTTTTGTGACTTATGATTTATTTCGTCACTTGTTGCTGAATGGGATGTTTCCTCTGCTCAGGGTGGGTCTGAACCCTTAATCAACGCATCTCCCTGGTTTAACGTGTTTTCATAACCTGTATGAACGGACAATGCCTTTACGTAATTTGTGACTATTGACAGAATTGGTCACATGATAAGAGAATGGCGGCACTCTCCTGCTTACTGTTGAAGGTAATCTATGCTCAGGTTCAATCCTGCCATTCTGGTTGTTTGTCTGCTGCCACTGGCGCTGGCGGGTTGCCGGGATAATTCACCCAAAGACGATCCGCGCACGCAGCCGCCGCTGGTCAGGGTCACAAAGGTCATCAGCGCCACCGATGGCAGCCGTGCGTTTAGTGGCGTCGTGGTTGCCCGGGTTCAGAGCGACCTCGGCTTTCGGGTCTCAGGAAAAATCCTCGAACGGCTGGTGGATAGCGGCCAGCGGGTGAAGCGCGGTCAGCCGCTGATGCGGCTCGACCCGGCAGATCTCCGGCTGCAGGCCCAGGCTCAGCAGCAGGCCGTTGCCGCCGCGCAGGCACGCGTCAGACAGGCCAGCGCCGATCAGGCGCGTTACCGCACTCTGGTGGCAACCGGGGCAGTTTCTGCGTCGGCATACGACCAGATTCGGGCCGCTGCGGCCACCGCTCAGGCTGAGCTGAAAGCCGCCCAGGCGCAGGCCAGCGTGGCAGGTAACGCCAGCGGATATGCGCTGCTCCTGGCTGATGACGATGGCGTGGTGATGGCAACGCTGGCGGAGCCGGGTCAGGTTGTGAGTGCCGGTGAGGCTGTCATCAGACTGGCCAGAGCCGGACAGCGCGAGGCAAGTGTTCAGTTGCCGGAGACCCTGCGCCCGGCAGTGGGAAGTGAGGCAAAGGCAACGCTGTATGGTGCGGGCAGTGCGCCGGTTTCTGCCCGGCTGCGCCAACTGGCTGATGTGGCCGATCCGATGACGCGCACCTTTGAGGCGAGATATGTGCTGGAGGGCGCACTGGCCAGCGCACCGCTGGGAGCCACCGTCACAATCACGCTGCCGAATAAACCGTCGCAACCGCTGCTGCAGGTTCCGCTGGCGGCGATCTACGATGCCGGTAAAGGGCCAGGCGTCTGGGATATTACCGGCCAGCCCGCTACCGTTGCCTGGCGGCCGGTGACGGTGGTGTCGATAAGTGATGAGGCGGCCACCGTCACGGGTCAGCTTAATGCTGGCGATCAGATAGTGGCGCTGGGCGCGCATCTGTTGCAGCAGGGGGAGCGCGTGCGCCCCGATGACGCTGCCGTTGCCGGGAGCCAGCCATGAGCCAGGGACGCTTTAATCTGTCAGCGCTGGCCGTGCGCGAGCGCGCCATTACGCTGTTTCTGATCATCCTGATTACCGTGGCGGGCGTCTTGTCCTTTTTCGAACTGGGACGGGCAGAAGATCCGCCGTTCACCGTAAAACAGATGACGATTATCTCCGCCTGGCCAGGTGCGACGGCTCAGGAGATGCAGGATCAGGTGGCCGAGCCGCTGGAAAAGCGTCTGCAGGAGCTGAGGTGGTATGACCGTAGCGAGACGTACACGCGCCCCGGTCTGGCTTTCACTATGTTATCCCTGCAGGATAAAACGCCGCCTTCCCAGGTTCAGGATGAGTTTTACCAGGCGCGTAAGAAGCTGGGTGATGAGAGCAGAAATCTGCCTGCCGGGGTCATCGGGCCGATGATCAACGACGAGTTCTCCGACGTGACCTTTGCACTGCTGGCGCTGAAGGCAAAAGGGGAGCCGCAGCGCCTGCTGGTTCGTGAAGCGGAATCACTGCGTCAGCGACTGCTGCATCTGCCTGGCGTGAAAAAGGTCAATATCATCGGTGAGCAGAGTGAACGCATCTATGTGTCGTTTTCACACGATCGACTGGCGACGCTCGGCATCACCCCGCAGGCAATTTTTGCTGCGCTGAACGATCAGAATGTCCTGACGCCAGCGGGATCGATTGATACGCAGGGGCCGCAGGTCTTTATCCGCCTGGATGGCGCGTTCGATAAACTGGAAAAAATCCGTGAGACGCCGATTGTGGCGCAGGGGAGAAGCCTGAAGCTGGCGGACGTGGCTACGGTGACCCGGGGTTACGAAGATCCCGCCACCTTTATGGTGCGCAATCAGGGCGAACCGGCGCTGCTGCTGGGTATCGTAATGCGTGAAGGCTGGAACGGTCTGGAACTCGGCAAGGCACTGGCGGCTGAAACCGCCCGCATTAATCAGGCGATGCCGCTGGGGCTCTCACTGACTCAGGTCACCGATCAGTCCGTCAATATCCGCTCGGCGGTTGATGAATTTATGGTTAAGTTCGTCGTGGCGTTGCTGGTGGTGATGGTGGTCTGCTTTGTCAGCATGGGCTGGCGCGTTGGGGTAGTGGTCGCGGCTGCGGTGCCGCTCACCCTGGCGGTGGTGTTTGTGGTGATGGAGGCTTCCGGCAAAAACTTTGACCGCATCACGCTCGGTTCGCTGATTCTGGCGCTGGGCCTGCTGGTGGACGACGCCATTATCGCCATTGAGATGATGGTAGTGAAAATGGAAGAGGGCTACGACCGCATTAAGGCTTCTGCCTATGCCTGGAGTCATACGGCGGCACCAATGCTGGCAGGCACCCTGGTTACGGCCGTCGGGTTTATGCCCAATGGGTTTGCGCAGTCCACGGCGGGCGAGTACACCAGCAATATGTTCTGGATAGTCGGCATCGCGTTGATCGCCTCCTGGATCGTCGCTGTGGTGTTCACCCCTTATCTCGGCGTAAAGCTGCTGCCAGCCATCAAAACGGTAGAAGGCGGTCACGCAGCGATCTACAACACCCGCCACTACAACCGCTTTCGCCGCCTGCTGACCCGCGTGATTGCCCGTAAAGGCTGGGTGGCAGGCGTGGTGATTGCCCTGTTTATCGCCGCTGTGCTCGGTATGGCGCTGGTGAAAAAACAGTTTTTCCCGACCTCAGACCGGCCTGAAGTGCTGGTTGAAGTTCAGCTCCCCTACGGCAGCGCCATAGAACAGACCCGCGCTGCGGCTGAAAAGGTTGAGACCTGGCTTAAACAGCAGCAGCAGGCAAAAATCGTCACCACCTATATTGGTCAGGGGCCACCGCGTTTTTATCTGGCGATGGCACCGGAACTGCCCGATCCGGCCTTTGCTAAGCTGGTGGTACTGACCGACAGTCAGGACGCGCGTGAGGCACTGAAAACGCAGCTGCGCGCCGCCATTGCCAGCGGTCTGGTGCCTGAAGCGCAGGTTCGTGTTACGCAGCTAGTGTTTGGCCCATACTCCCCTTATCCGGTGGCGTGGCGGGTGATGGGGCCTGATCCGGCCCATCTGCGCGCGATTGCCGATCGGGTGGAAGCGGTCCTGCGGGCCAGCCCGATGATGAGGACGGTGAACACCGACTGGGGCGCCCCCGTGCCGACGCTGCATTTCTCACTGGATCAGAACCGGCTGCAGGCAGTGGGGCTGACATCCAGTGACGTCGCCCGGCAATTACAGTTTCTGCTGTCGGGCGTGCCTGTCACTACCGTGCGGGAAGATATCCGCGCGGTCCAGGTGGTGGGGCGTGCGGCCGGAGAAACCCGGCTCGATCCGGCTAAAATCGCCGATTTCACGCTGGTGGGCACCGCGGGTCAGCGTATCCCCTTATCGCAGATTGGTGATGTGCAGGTGAAAATGGAAGATCCCGTGCTGCGGCGGCGCGACCGCACGCCGACCATCACCGTTCGGGGTGATATCGCCGATTCCCTGGAGCCGCCTGACGTCTCGACGGCGCTGAACAAAGCCCTGCAACCGATCATCGCGACGCTGCCCGCGGGCTACCGCATTGAACTGGCCGGTTCAATAGAGGAGTCCGGTAAAGCGACCCAGGCGATGGCCCCGCTGTTCCCAATCATGATTGCAATCACTCTGCTGATCATCATTCTGCAGGTGCGTTCTCTGTCGGCGATGATCATGGTCTTTCTGACTGCGCCCCTCGGGCTGATTGGCGTCGTGCCGACGCTGCTGCTGTTCAGTCAGCCGTTTGGTATTAATGCACTGGTCGGGCTGATTGCCCTGTCGGGCATCCTGATGCGTAACACGCTGATTCTGATAGGGCAGATCCACCACAATGAACAGGAGGGTCTGGCACCCTTTGATGCCGTGGTCGAAGCGACAGTGCAGCGTGCCCGTCCGGTGCTGCTGACGGCAATGGCGGCGATTCTGGCGTTTATTCCACTGACCCACTCGATGTTCTGGGGAACGCTGGCCTATACCCTGATTGGTGGCACGCTGGGCGGCACCCTGATCACGCTGGTTTTCCTGCCCGCAATGTACGCCATCTGGTTCCGCATCCGCCTGCCGGGCAGCAAAACGGCAGTTGTGAAACCGGCGCTGTCGGAATAGTCTCAGGGTGACGGTTGCCGCTTCGCTGCTCTTTACAGCCTGGCGGGAACCATCAATTCATTGTTTTAAGCTTTTGAAGAAGGTGTATAAAAAGGTAAAAGCTATCAAACAGATAGGATGAGACAGGTGTGCGATCCTGAAAATCCTCTATAGAGTAGCGATGAAAATACAAAAAAGAGGTGTGACCATGAGCAATTCCATTGATGAAGATGCAAAAGATGCAAAGCCTATTGTCGAAGCCGATCGCGAAGCGCCCGAGGGCAAATGTCCTTTTCATGCCGGTAAGCCTTCTCAGGAAAATCAGGCGCCGGGCGGCGGAACAACCAACCGCGACTGGTGGCCTAATCAACTTCGGGTTGACCTGCTGAACCAGCACTCATCCCGTTCGAATCCGCTTGATGAATCCTTCGATTACCGTAAAGAATTTGCCAAATTAGATTACTCAGCGCTGAAAGCTGACATCAAAGGGTTGCTCACCGAGTCACAAGCCTGGTGGCCCGCTGACTGGGGCAGCTACATCGGCCTGTTTATTCGTATGGCCTGGCACAGCGCCGGAACCTATCGCTCCGTGGACGGACGCGGTGGTTCAGGTCGTGGTCAGCAACGCTTCGCACCTCTAAACTCCTGGCCAGACAACGTCAGTCTGGATAAAGCGCGCCGCTTACTGTGGCCGGTTAAACAGAAATATGGTCAGAAGATCTCCTGGGCCGACCTCTACATTCTGGCGGGCAACGTCGCGCTGGAAAATTCCGGATTCCGTACCTTCGGCTTTGGTGCCGGACGTGAAGATGTCTGGGAACCGGATATGGATGTGAACTGGGGCGAAGAAGCCGCCTGGCTGGAACACCGTCACCCGGAATCCCTGGCGCAGTCGCCACTGGGCGCTACCGAAATGGGTCTGATTTACGTGAACCCGGAAGGTCCGGAACACAGCGGCGATCCTGCCTCTGCGGCCCCGGCTATTCGCGCCACTTTCGGCAACATGGGCATGAACGACGAAGAGATCGTGGCATTGATTGCTGGTGGACATACGCTGGGTAAAACCCACGGTGCCGCACCGGCCAGCCACGTCGGTGTCGATCCGGAAACCGCACCGATTGAGGCGCAGGGCCTGGGCTGGGTCAACAGCCACGGCACGGGCGTTGGCGCAGATGCGATTACCTCTGGTCTGGAAGTAATCTGGTCTCAGACGCCAACCCAGTGGAGTAACTACTTCTTCGAGAACCTGTTCAAATATGAGTGGGTTCAGACGCGCAGCCCGGCCGGTGCCATCCAGTTCGTGGCAGCTGATGCGCCGGATATTATCCCGGATGCGTTTGACGCCGCGAAGAAACACAAGCCGACCATGCTGGTGACCGATCTGACGCTGCGATTTGACCCGGAGTTTGAAAAGATTTCGCGTCGTTTCCACAACGATCCGCAAGCGTTCAACGAAGCCTTTGCCCGTGCCTGGTTTAAACTGACTCACCGTGATATGGGGCCAAAAGCGCGCTACATCGGACCTGAAGTCCCGCAGGAAGATCTGATCTGGCAGGATCCGCTGCCTGCACCGGTTTATCATCCAACCGTGGCGGATATCGCGCAGCTGAAAGAGAAAATCGCTGCAACCGGCCTCAGCGTCAGCGAGCTGGTTTCGGTTGCCTGGGCCTCGGCATCAACCTTCCGTGGCGGCGACAAACGTGGTGGTGCCAACGGTGCCCGCCTGGCGTTGCTGCCGCAGCGTGAGTGGGACGTCAATGCCGTCGCGGTACGCGTGCTGCCGACGCTGGAAGCGGTGCAGCGTGAAGCGCACAAGGCTTCACTGGCAGATGTGATTGTGCTGGCGGGTGTGATCGGCGTTGAGCAGGCGGCGAAAGCAGCTGGCGTTGAAATTGACGTGCCATTTACTCCGGGCCGTGTTGATGCGCGTCAGGATCAGACTGATATCGAGTCATTCGATCTGCTGAAACCGCGTGCAGATGGTTTCCGTAACTACGGTACTGGCTTCGGCAAAACCACCACCGAAAATCTGCTGATCGATAAAGCGCAGCAGCTGACCCTGACCGTGCCGGAGTTAACGGTGCTGGTTGGTGGGATGCGTGCACTGGGTACTAACTTTGATGGCAGCCAGCACGGTGTCTTCACGCACCACACAGGGACGCTGAACACAGACTTCTTCGTGAATCTGCTGGATATGCGCACCGAGTGGAAAGCCGCCGATTCGACCAATGAGAAATTCATTGGACGGGATCGCGTCACTGGCGAAACCCGTTTCACCGCCACGCGCGCCGATCTGGTGTTTGGCTCCAATGCGGTGTTACGCGCCTCGGCGGAAGTCTACGCCAGCAGCGACGCCCGTGAAAAATTCGTCAAAGACTTTGTTGCCGCCTGGACCAAAGTGATGAATCTGGATCGGTTTGAACTCTGATTGCTGTTGACGTTGTAAAACCTGAAACCCGCTGATATTAGCGGGTTTTTTTATGAGAGCAGGTGAGTTATTCGACCGCTTAACTATCCTTTTACAACCCAAGTACAACAGGTTAATGGCATCATTTAAATTTCGGTCACTGCCAGTAACGTGATCCTTCGGGCCACGTAGTCAAGTACGGCTTCCCGCTGCGATTCAGGCATATGACTTTCATTATAAGTATCGATAATAAGCTGATGATGACTCACCACCTCGGAAAGCCATTTTCGTGCCAGTGTCGGATTAATATCCATACCCTGGGCAAGCAGGATAAAGTCTGCACCCAGATATTCTCCGTACTCTGAATTCATCCCAGGTGCGTTTCCTGCATCATTTTCTTCACGTTCCAGCAGGGGCAAAGCTAAATACTCTCCAAACGCTGCAGGGTAGGGCACAACGCTGATAAAGTCATAAACCGGGGCCAGCCAGGGTGAACCCTGCGGAGGCAGGATAATCCCGATATTGCGCAGATGAAAATCATTGTTTCCCAGCACATAGGCATACACGATGCGCAAAAAGAGGTCTCGTTTACTCTTTAAACTGCTGTTCACTCTGGTATTCAGGAATTTAGCGGCTTTCTCGTAACTGATGGCTTTATGATTATCAATCCTGCCATATTTATCGCCGAGACCCATCGCGCCATCCAGCTGTTCCTGATGTAATCTCGCGTTATCTGACGCTGTCCGGTCATACCTTTTAATGACAAACGCCATTTCATCTGGCCGATTTTCATCGTGTCTGAATGGCATCAGCCCGAACGGGGGAACGTCAAATTTCAGACGCTGCATAACGCACATAGTGGCATGCTCGTTTTCTGCCAGGTGTGGATATTCTTCCGGAGAGGGTTTCAGGATATAGGTGCCATCATTGCTGACGACCACCAGTTCTCCCTTTTCCAGGCGAAGCGACAGTTTGGGTTGATAGCCTGAAATGCTCATGCCTTTCTGACGTTCAGGGAGTTCCTGAATAAACTGACTGCGCGTAAACGGCAGGCTAAGAGCCACATTCAGACTACCCAGCAGATGCCGGATGCCTTTTGTTGAGTAGCCGGTTTTTAGCTCAGATTCTTTAAGCCGTTTTAATGTGATCAGGCAGCGTTCTGAATTCATGATGTTATCTCTTTAAAGACGACAGCCCCAAGCAAATCGTTGCCATTTTCCATCAGTAAGCCGAACAGATCTTTATCATCAATTTTTTGAATTTCAGAATAGCGTTTTCGCAACCAGCCTTCCGGCGCTAAACCTTTAAAGAAGGGATGTAGCTCTTCACTTAAATAGGGCTCAGGTCTTACCGGCATGCTGAGAGATATCGCACAGCCGACATAAGTAGGCAGGTAGCAGAAAGTATAACCGTTATGCCCTTCACTCAGCGTCCCTGCCAGCGTGTTGTAAAGCCACACCTCTATTTTTCGAGCCATACTTTTATACCCAGTTCTTTAAGTAAGGCGTGAAGATTTATTGCCTTTGCAGAAGATGGTCTGGCAATCAGTCGTTTAAATGTTGAGAGTGATACACCAATCTGAATCGCCATCTCTTCATAGGTGATGTTTTGTCGTTTGAGTTCATTGGCCAGTAGTTGTGGCAGTGTCGGAAACGTCAGAGCACTCAGCACCGATCGGGTGTCCGGTTCGTCCGCTTCTGTTGTGGCTTCTCTACTCAAAGCGAACCCCGCCAATACCTTTCGCCGATCTGACTCAGAAAGGTTTATCAGCGAAGATTTAATCTCATCAAGGTTCATTTTTGACCTTTTCTGCATTCTCAGTACGTTTTTTGAAACGATATGGTCCGACTATAGTTCTAATAGGGTCATTTTTGAACCTATTAACGGCAGCATCTTCTCATCTTACCGCCAGAATGCGAAATATGCTGATGAAAGGTCATTTATGACACTTTAAGCCACTGTTAAAACATTTGTTAAAGAGAGTATGAGATGTAGGGGTCAGAAATGAACCTTTAAGTGAGGGCGGAACCGAATGTCTAAGTATCAGGCAATAACGAAAAGAACGGGGAATTTGAAGAGGAAACAGACTGAGTAAGACGCAGGTATTTTATCAGAAGTATGAAAAGCAAAAAACCCGCTTAGTTTCCTAAGCAGGCTTTTCAAATTTGGCTCCTCTGACTGGACTCGAACCAGTGACATACGGATTAACAGTCCGCCGTTCTACCGACTGAACTACAGAGGAATCGTTTGAACGGGGCGCATAGTAACGGCCACGCCGGGCCATGTCAAAGCTCTTTTTCATAAATTAGCGCGACTGCTGAAATAGTCGCCACTATGGCGTTTTAAGCACTGAAAGAGCGGCCTGTGCGGCTGACTCATCCGGCAAAACGCCACGTGTAAAACTGAGGTGTTTATGAGGTGTTCTGGCGCTGTATTGTCCTTGTCAGGCGGCCGGGCGCGTGATTTAACCGGATAGTTTTTTACGGGCGTCACAAAGTCTCCATTCTGGCTTTGTCAGCAATAAAAACGAAACGTAGATTCCATTTCAACCCTGAACAGAATCTCTGGAGTTGAAATGAACAAAGTCAGAATCGGCATGATTGGCAGCGGCTATATCGGACGCTGCCACGCGATTGCTTATGCGCAGGCGCCCACCGTATTTTCGCTGAAAGGCGAAATCGTGCGGGAGATGCTGGCTGAAGTGAACCCGGAGCTCGCCGCCCGTCAGGCGGCGACCTTTGGTTTCGCGCGCTCGACGGGTGACTGGCGCGCGCTGGTCAGCGACCCGGCGATTGATGTCGTGGATATCTGCGCCCCCAACTTCCTGCATAAAGAGATGGCGCTGGAGGCGATACGCCACGGCAAACACGTCTATTCAGAAAAGCCGCTGTCGTTAAGCGTGGCGGATGCGCAGGAGATGGTGGCGGCAGCCGATGCGGCCGGAGTCAAAACGCTGGTGGGCTTCAACTATATGAAAAACCCTACCAGCCAGCTGGCGAAAGAGATCATTGCCAATGGTGAAATAGGCGACGTGGTGCATTTCTACGGCACCCATAACGAGGATTATCTCGCCAGACCGGAAACGCCGCTCGACTGGCACTGTCAGAAAGCGCTGGCAGGCCTCGGTGCGCTGGGCGATCTGGCGGCGCATATCGTTAATATGGCGCACTACCTGGTGGGTGACATTGCTGAGGTCAGCGGCGACATGATGACGGTGATCGCCTCCCGGCCCGACCCGAAAGAGCCTGCGCGGCAGTTACCGGTCGAAAACGAAGATCAGGCCAGCGCGCTGCTGCGCTTCCATAACGGCGCGCACGGCGTGATTGAAACCTCACGCATCGCCTGTGGCGCAAAAATGGGCCTGACTTACGTTGTCACCGGCACTAAAGGCACACTGCGCTACACCCAGGAGCGCATGGCGGAGCTGGAGCTTTATCTGCATGACGAACCGGCCGGGCGTCAGGGATTTAAAACTATCCTGACCGGACCAGCGCACCCTGATTACGCGAACTTCTGTGTTTCTGCCGGGCACGGTATCGGCTTTAACGATCAGAAAACGGTGGAGATTCGCGACCTGATCAACGGCATCGCGGCGGGCGATCGCATGTGGCCCGATTTTGCAGAGGGATTGCAGGTTCAGAAGGTGCTGGAAGCGATTGCTCACTCAGCAGAGCAACGCCGCTGGATTGAGGTGTAGGGCAGAATCAAAGGGATAGAGGGTATTGCCGATGTGTTGATTAACCCAGGCGGACAGGGCGGAAAACGTTGGCTTCCCGCCCACACCCAATCAGATCAGACCGCTTTTTTCCCACCACAATTTATCCAGCGCATAAAAGCGATCGCGCTGGCTCTCGGGCTGGCTGAGATCGCGTTTCCACGGTTTTGCCAGAATATAGTGCAGGTTCTTCACCTCTTCATCGTGCCAGAGACCGCTGTGCTGAAACGGCAGCGTTTTCAAGGCATTGTAGATGTAAGAGAGCGGCTTCCAGCGATTGGCAAACACTTCGTTCAGCAGATCCTGTTCGGAGAAGGGATAGTTACTGAGATCATCAATGCCGGCAATACGCTTTTCCAGTACGTCGAACATCGCATTATCGGGCTTCAGCACCAGAAAACCGCCGTTCAGGTACAGATCCACACTCTCTGGCGCCTTTTCACCGCGCGCCTGCCAGGTATAGTGGCACTGCTCAGGCTGCCACTCTGCCGGATAAGAGGCAATCTGGTTGGGATTACAGCGGCAGGCGTGACAGGCGGCGAGCGGGTTATCGCCCAGATCCAGGGTAAAAAGCTCATCCATGTTTTGAAGGACCAGCATATCGGCATCCAGAAACACGACGCGCTCATAATCGGTTAGCTGCCAGGCGCGCAGCTTGGTCCAGACTTCGCCGAACTGCGCCGATGCGTAGTGCTGATCCAGATCGTCGCGCGGATAGAGGGGGTCGACCGGTTTAATGACACAGCCCTCATCCTGCAAAATCTGACAGTCAGACGCTGAAATCGCCGGCGTGGTCATCACCACCAGCGGCCACTGGCTGTGGCTCTGTTGCAGCGAACGGTGCAGCGCTTTCACGCCCACCAGATAATCGGGTTGAGTTAACAGCGTTACCCAGGCAAACATAGCTTTCCTCAATCAGTCAAAAAGTGGCGTGATGTAGTCGTTACCCAGTCGGCCATTTGGGTCGAGCTGGCTGCGCAGGGCGCGGAAGGCGTCCCACTGCGGATAGATCTCACGCCAGTTGTAACGTTCTTCATCGTAATATTTGCCCCAGTGCGGGCGTCCGCCCTCTTCGGCCAGCAGTTTTTCCACTTCCGTCAGGAAGTGCAGTCCTTCCTGTGACAGCGAACCATCGTCGGCGTAATAGACCACGAAGCCGAAAAAGCAGGTTGGCTGGTCAGCGGCCGGACTGAGCCAGGCCGATGATGCACCGGTGCAGCGCAGGATAATCGGGTAGTGCATATGCGGACGGTTCTCGGCATACCACTGCTTGATGCGGCGAATGATGGCCGGGGTTTTTGCCAGCGGCACGCCGATTTCCACATTGATCTGCGGCACCGCAATGCCGCGGCAGAAGAGCTGGTAAATGTCACCGGTAACATCGGTGAAATCACGAAAACGGGTGACGGTGCGAAACTGTTTTCCCCCTTTGCCCTCAATCTGCGTATCGCGGTGCATATGTGCCAGCGTCTGGTCGATAGTGTCGTTGAGGCTTTCGTCAACGTCGCCCTCATGTTCCACCACCTGACGACCCTGCGCTTCGTAGCGCTGACGCTCTTCGTCACTCGCCTCATGGGCGTTCCAGACGTGCATCAGGTTGTCATCGACAAACCACCAGGCTTTGCTCAGCGGATAGTCGTTGTTCCAGCGCAGCAGATCCTCTTCAAGGGTATCGGCAGAGACGGCATATTTGTGGCAGGTGAAGATGCTAAACGGCTGGGTACGCAGGGTTACCGCGGTAACAATGCCTAGTGCGCCCAGTGAGACCTGCGCTGCCGGGAAGTCAGCGTCGCCACGAACAAATTCGCGCACGCTGCCATCGGCCAGCACCATTCTGATTGCCAGCGCTTCGTCGGCAATCGAACTCTGCTGCAATCCCTGGCCGTGCGTTCCGGTCGCCATCGCGCCCGCCAGCGTCTGAATCGCAATCACGCCTGGCGATGAAGCCAGCATGCGGTTCATTTCGGTCAGGCTGCGATAGACCTGCTCAAGCGGGGTCGCGCCACCAAAGGTTACGCTCTGTTCATCACTGGCAAGCTGGCCGCTCAGTGCGCTGAGATCGAGCAGCACATCGTCATCACTGACATGCAGCATACGACCAGGCGACAGCTTGCTGCCGATCACCCGAATCTGGCCGTGTGACTCCCGGATAAGTCTCTGTAATTCCGCTTCACTGGCGGGACGCTGAACCTGGTGACGGCTGCCGATTTGCGCGTTCTGCGCCCAGTTCCACAGCGCATCATCATCGGGTTCAACATGGGTCTGACGAAGCGGATAGAGGCGTGCATCTCTGCTCACAACAGCATTCCTTATTATTGCATTTTAGTGACAAGTATCAGTAAGCGTAGACTATGGCTAAGCGCAGCCCGGCCTGCGGGCAATTATTTGCGGATATAGCGTAACGTTGCGGTTACAGCCAGCTGACGATTGCGGCGGATACTCTCTGCTTCGCTGTTGTCCGGGCTGAAAAGGGCGTTGAAGGTGTAGCGGTTTGAGACGTGATGAACGCAGATACTGCTGATCAGGCGATGGACATCGATGGTCTGCACATCGGCAGTGAACACGCCCTGTTGCTGACCGCGTGCCAGAATGTCATCCAGCAGATCCAGCGCGCTGCGGTTAAGGGCTTTAATCTGCGGCGACTGGGTGATGTAGCGCCCGCGCAACAGGTTCTCACTGCAGACCAGCCGGATAAAATCGGGATGCTCGACATGGTAATCAAAACTGGCTTCCACCAGGCGGGTCATGGCCAGTTCCGGCTCCATCGCCGCCAGGTTCAGGCCGGTTTCGTGCTGACGTATCTGCTGATAAACCTGCTCCAGCACGTGGATATAAAGCTGCTCTTTACTGCCAAAGTGATAGACCACCATGCGTTTAGTGGTTTGCGCATGCTCAGCAATCTGCTCCAGCCTGGCACCCTGCATACCAAACTCCGCGAAGGTTTTCAGTGCGCCTGCGATGATGCGTTTTTTCAGCCCTTCAGGGTCATTTTTACGTTTTGTTAGCTCTGACATGGTGCTCAATAAGGTGATTTTGACCGGGGAATGTTAGCACAGTGTTGAGAGGCTGCCCGCAATCGCGGGCGCGGCAGGTGCGGCAACCTGGTACAGCCCGGATGATTACAGGTATAATCCCGGACATTATTTCACGGGTTCAGAGACGACAATGACAAAACTCACCTTGCAAGAGCAGATGCTGAAAGCGGGATTAGTATCCAGCAAAAAAATGGACAAGGTTCAGCGGACAGCGAAGAAATCCAGGGTTCAGGCACGCGAAGCCAGAGCGGCGGTGGAAGATAACAAAAAAGCGCAGCTTGAGCGGGATAAGCAGCTGAACGAGCAGCAGAAGCTGGCTGTGCTGTCTAAAGAGTACAAAGCGCAGGTCAAACAGCTGATCGAAATGAACAAAATTGACGTGGCAAGAGGCAACATCAGCTTCAATTTCACCGACAATAACCTGATCAAAAAGATTATGGTGGATAAGCTGACGCAGACTCAGCTGATGAATGGGCGTCTCGCCATTGCCCGCCTGGCGGCTGACAATAATGGCGAGAGCCAGTACGCTATCATCCCGGCCAGCGTAGCGGATAAAATTGCGCAGCGTGATGCCAGTGCCATCGTATTAAACAGTGCATTAAGCGAAGAAGCACAGGACGAAGATGATCCTTATGCTGATTTCAAAGTGCCCGATGATTTGATGTGGTAACAGCGCGCTGACGCATTCAGAACGGGCTGTCGGCAGAGAGTTGCAGCGTGCTGCCGCTGACAGGATGAACAAACGTCAATCCGCTGGCGTGCAGCATCAGTCTCTCTGCCTGATCCGCGCCAGGCAGCAAAAGCCCGCCGTAGAGATCACAGCCCAGAATCGGGTGCCGCAGCTGCTGACAGTGAATGCGCAGCTGATGGGTGCGCCCGGTTTCCGGCATCAGTTCAACCCGCGTGACCGGCAATCCCTTTCCCTTTTTTTCCTGATAATAACCGCGTTCTGTGACCCGGTAGCATGAGCGCGCAGGTTTCCCCTGGATCGGGCAAATCACCATCCGGGGAAACTGCGCCGGATCTTTCGCTATCGCGGCATCAATAACGCCTTCGTCATCGGCAAGGTGCCCGCACAGCAGCGCCTGATAAGTTTTACACACGCTGCGCTGGCTGAATTGCTGGCAGAGTGCCGCGTTAATCGCTTTGCTCCGTGCTACGACCATCAGCCCGGAGGTGCCAAAATCGAGCCGATGAACCAGCGTGCAGCCAGGAAAAAGCTTCACCAGCCGATGATGCACCGAATCGAGGTTTTGCGGATTTTTGCCTGACAGGCTCAGCAAGCCGCTGGGTTTATTGATCACCAGCAGATGGTCGTCCTGAAAGAGGAGGGTTATCTCATCAAAGCAGGGCGGGGCGATAAACGTATCGATAATGGCAGACATCGGGCAACCGGCAGGTAAATGGCAACGGATCATAACCGATTGGCCGGTCACTGACGATGCTGCGCGCAGCCATTATTCTTCGCTGATCGTTTCCCCGCTTTGCGTGAAGAGTGACTGGCCAGCCTGCTGCGTTTCAAATTTGCCATGGGCAGCAAAAACGGAGCAGACCGTCGCAGCCAGCAGCGTAAGGAGAATGGAAAGTTTCATGGTGACATCCCATCGTGAATTTAAAAGCAAGTCTGACAGGAAGGGCGGCAGAGACAAACAGAACAATCCGGAAAAAAAACATTAAGTACATTTGTTCAGCAAGTTGCGCGATTTTTAGTGATAAATTCGGGCAGTTCTCTCTTTTACGACTACAGTCTCTGGTGAGGTTGTCATCAATTCGTATCTAATGGAGGATTTTCTGTGTTATTTCAAAACGACGAGAAAGGCCACGTCATTATTGGCGAAGCGGCACTAAACCTTGCCCTGGGTGAAAAAGAAATCAGTATCGCAACACTCTTTACCCAACTGGGTTATATGGCGAAATCTGAAAGCAACGCGGATCGGCTGACGAAAATCGCCGAAGCCAGAAGCTGGCTGAGTAGTTTTGAGTCACCGGCGATTGCTCAACAGCAGGTGCCGTACCTGCAGACGCTTGCAAGCCTGAACGAAGAGCTGAACTAGCAGTAACGGAACTGATGCCAATGGACGTAGTCCGGCTCCGGCCGGAAAACGACGAAGCGGATGACCTCATCGGTTGCGCGAAAGCGTATACCGGCCGGAGAAGCTGTCAGGGACGACAACTCTCTCTCCATCGCTTTCTGTACAGACCGATCGCGATTCTTATCTACCCTCATTTCAAAGCCAGCCGGGATATAAACCGGAATCATCAGGCACGAGCCAGCTTGTTTCAGCTGTCGTGGCCGATAATATGACCTTCCCTCAGTTTCCGGATGCTCGCCTGACCCTGTCATTCCCGCGTTAACCGCTACGGCTTATTATCTTCTGATTAATCAGATCACTTATTTGTCTGAAGAGGGCTGTTATTTCAGCCAGCCTCAATAATTAAGGCTGGCTCTATTTACGGTCAGACAGAATTAACGCTTCGCTAACCGTTAAAAGCTTTCCCAGCTTGAGTCTGCTGATGCATTAACGGGCACTGCGGGCACTAAACGCGGCGACAGGGCAGGTGCGCCCCGGCTGACGCTGCTTTGTCCGGGAGAGAGACGGAATACGGCCACTGTTTTTTCCAGTTCATCAGCCTGAGATTCCAGTGAGCTGGCTGCGGCGGAGGACTCTTCAACCAGCGCGGCGTTCTGTTGCGTCGTGGTATCCATCTCGGCCATTGCCGTGGCGATCTGAGAAATGCCGCGGTTTTGCTCGTCAGAGGCGGCAGCAATTTCACCCATAATATCTTTAACCTGACTGACAGAGCGGACGATGTCATCCATGGTGGTACCGGCGCGTTCCACAAACTCAGAACCATCATGAACCCGATCAAGTGACTCGCGTATCAGCGTTTCAATCTCTTTGGCGGCCAGTGAACTGCGCTGGGCCAGATTTCTGACTTCACCGGCAACCACCGCAAATCCGCGACCCTGCTCTCCGGCTCGTGCCGCTTCGACGGCGGCGTTAAGGGCCAGAATATTGGTCTGGAAAGAGATGCTGTTGATGACGTGAATGATCTCGCCGATTTTGCCCGAACTCTGGCTGATGTTGTTCATGGTTTCGATAACGTCACGGATAATCTCGCCACCACGTCCGGCATTCACTGACGCGTCTGTCGCCAGCTGACTCGCATGGTGAGCGTTCTCCGCATTCTGTTTCACCGTTGAAGAGAGCTCTTCCATGCTGGCCGCGGTCTGAACCACTGCGGCAGACTGCTGTTCTGTGCGGGATGAAAGATCGGTATTACCTGCCGCGATTTCCGCCGAGGCACGCGCCACGCTGCTGACGCCATCACGCACGTTGGTGATGATATTCTGCAGGCTGATGTTCATTGCATCTACCGCCTGCATCAGCTGACCTAACTCATCACCACGTGTGGTTTTCAGTGAGGTTGTTAAATCACCGCTGGCAATACGTTGCGCTGCGTTCAGCGTCTCTTTCAATGGCAGCGTAATGTTGCGGGTGATCCGCCAGGCAATCAGCAGACTCAGCACCACACAAATCAGCGCGGCAAAAGCAATGCGCCACTCCGCCTGTTTGATAAATTCAGAGGATAGCTGGGACTGATAGGCAAAGGTATCGGAGACCACCGCATTGAGCCGCTCTGCGGTGGTGGTCAGGCCCGCCGATTCGCTCTTTTCTTTCTCTGTCGCATCGACATAGCGCGTTAAAGCCTGGCGTTGCTGCGTCAGAGTGCTGAGCACATTTCGCGTTACGTCATTAATATTCGGCTGGGCGAAAATATCCAGTTGCTCGCTCAGGGTGTTGATAGCGGTGTATTCTTCAAGAATCGCCTCTCTGCTGGCCTCAGACGGCTTATCGAGAAACGCTTTTTCAACATTGGCCGCATCAAACAGCGCTGCGGCCAGGTGCATGACCGGCAGCGCCGCATCGGGTGTCAGAGCCATATCGAGTGATTCAAACTGATGCGCAAGCGCAATCAGGGCACCCGGTTTAATGGCATCAAAGGCGCTGCTTGTCGCCTGCGCAGACGTCACGAATGTCTGGCGCTGATTCTGATAATCGTTAAGTAACTGCCCCATCAGCGCGACTTTCTGCTGGCCCATCTCATCCCATTTGAATCCATCCAGCCGTTTATAAAGGGCATCTAACTCCTTCAGGGCCTGAACGTTCTGCGTGGCAAATTTGGGATCTTTGGTGTACTGGTAGAGGGTGCGGTTAAGGCGTGCCTTGCTTAACGTGTTTACCATCTCCACGGTAATCGTGCGCCGGGCGGAGTTGTCTTTAATACTGCGAAAACAATCGAAAGCGATAAAAGTAATGGCGAGGGAGGCAGCAATGACGACGATAAAACCGACGCCCAGTTTTTTCCCAATTTTAATATCGGAGATGCGTTGAGCAAGGCCCATAAGGTTCACCTTTAGTGAGATATCAGAAGCAGAGAAGAGGCTGTTAAATAATTCAAAGATAATCTTCTTATCGTCAGCGCCAGACTAATCTTTAATATTATTTATGCTTACTCAATGATCTGATTAATGAGGCTTTCATTATTCTCAAGGGAAACTATCTGCCTGCTAATCTTTGATTTACTTCGTGTAATGTATTGATAATTTTGATTAAAATTATGATTCCCGTGCCTGCTGCAGTCTTTACATTACCTGAATAAATAGTTATTGATTTTGATCAAATAAGTCCCGGATAAAAGAATCGGTCAGGCGCAAAGAGATGATTTTTCAATAAATACTTATCAATGAAATTATATTTTTATTAATCATCAGAGCCTGGCTGTGCCAATTAATTAACCGCAGTATGACGTTTTCTCGCCTCGCCAATCCTTACCAAACGGCTCATCTCTTCGGTCACAGGATGCCAGCGCCTGTTCAACAGCCTCGCAACGCGCGCCATTGCCATATTCCAGCAAAATATTCCCGGTTTTAGCATTTGTGATCGCCGCCGGTCTTCACTGAGAATGACAACAGAACGTTACGAGGATGATAAAAGCTCTGGAGCCCGCCGCTTATCTGGCTTTCTTTCAGCGCTGACAACAGGTCACGATCGCTTTTCCCTCTGGGGGAACATTTTAAATATCAGGAGAAAGGTTCCGGTGAAATTGATAAAAAGAATGACCCTTTTCACACTCGTGCTCAACGCATCCGTCAGCTTTGCGGCAGAACCCTCAGTGCCTGCTGACAGCAGCATACATGTTAAAGCCGATCCGGCGCTGAAAACGCTGATTCCTGCGGATATCCTCAAGCGTGGCTACATTGTGGCAGGAACAAACCCGAATACGCCGCCAACTACCTTTTATAAAGAAGATAATAAGACGCTGGCCGGTCGCGAAATCGACATCATGAATGCGGTGGGTGAACGTCTGGGTATCGCGGTAGAGTGGCGCGACACGGGCGGCTTCGACAACATCATTCCCGGTCTGAAAACCGGACGTTACGATGTGGCGCTGTCGAACATAAATGCCACACCGACCCGCCTGAAACAGATCGACTTTGTCGGCTACTACAACGCCAGCCTGCTGGGAATTATTTCCCGAAAAGACGCCAGTATCGCCCCGTTTAAATCACTCAGTGACGTCTGCGGCAAAGAGGTCGGCGCCGGTTCCGGTACCACCCAGGTTACGCGGCTGGAAGAAGCCAGTAAAGCCTGTGAGGCCGCAGGTAAGCAGCCCATCAAGGTAGCGATATTCCCGGATCGTCCGGCTGGCGTGCAGGCGGTGGTCAGCGGGCGCGTACCGCTGTTCCTGGGTCCCTATGAGGGGCTGCTGTGGCAGGTTAAGGTAATCAAACCGCTGACCATGAGCGGCGAAATCACCGTTAACGATGCACCGGTCTCTGTCGCTTTCCCAAAAGCCTCTCCGCTTGAACCTGCCGTGCAGGCCGCGCTGAACTCATTAATCAAAGATGGCAGCTACCGGAAAATCCTCGATAACTGGGGAATCGGATTTGGTGCTGTGACCGAAGCCCGACGCAACGAAGAGATTTTTAAATGAGTGAGATTCAGAACCACACTGACGATCTGAAAATCGTCAGTAAACGCTACTACGGACGCTGGCTGAGTGCGCTGGTGGTGCTGTTGTGCGTGGTGGCGATGGCACATTCGATGATTAACAATCCGCGCTTTGAGTGGGGGATCATCGCAGACAACTTCACTGCGCCCTCCATTCTGCAGGGGGTGTTAATGACGCTGCAGCTCACCGCCATTTCAGTGGTGCTGGGCTTTGCCTTCGGCACGGTGCTGGCGCTGATGCGTCTCTCATCAAACCCGGTTCTGGTTGCGGTGAGCTGGGCCTACACCTGGTTTTTCCGTGGTGTGCCGATGCTGGTGCAGCTGTTTCTCTGGTACAACATCGCGGCGCTCTATCCCAGAATAGCGCTGTCGATTCCCGGTTTAGGTGAGCTCTGGAGTGCACAGTCCAACGCGCTGGTCAGCCCGTTTAGTGCGGCAGTGATCGCGCTGGTCATGCATCAGTCCGCCTATGCCGCAGAAATTGTGCGCGCGGGTATCCAGAGCGTGGGTAATGGGCAGATTGAAGCGGCACGCGCGCTTGGATATCGCCCGGCTCAGATTTTCCGTCATACCGTTTTACCGCAGGCGATGCGCGCCATTATGCCGCCAGCGGGTAACGAGATCATTGGCCAGTTGAAAACCACGGCAGTGGTGTCAGTGATTTCTCTGCAGGATGTGCTGTTTTCGGCGCAGATTATCTATCAGCGCACCTATGAAGTGATCCCGCTGCTGCTGGTCGCCACCCTGTGGTATCTGCTGATGACCTCAGTGCTGTCGGTGGGCCAGTATTACGTGGAGCGTTATTTTGGCCGCGGTGTCACGCGACGTGAAAAGCGCAGCCTCTGGCCGTCGTTGCCGCGCTTTTCGCTGCCGAAAACCCAAAGGAGTGTGAGCAATGGCTGAAGCAATTGCACTGCGCAAGGTCACTAAGCGCTTCTCTGGCGTAACCATCCTCGACGACGTTAACCTGGATATACCTGCCGGGTCGGTCACGGTGATTCTGGGGCCATCCGGCTCCGGTAAATCCACGCTGCTGCGCTGCATTAATCACCTTGAGAAGCTGGATGGTGGCACCATCCGTATCGGCGGCCAGATGGTGGGATACCGACAAAAAGGCCAGGCGCTGCACGAACTCAACAGCAGTGCCATTGCACGCCAGCGGGCGGAAATCGGCATGGTGTTTCAGCAATTCAACCTGTTCCCGCACCGTACCGTGTTGCAGAACATCACGGATGCGCCGATGCGGGTGAAAAAGCAGAGCCGCCATCAGGCGACCAGTAAAGCACTGGCGCTGCTGAAACAGGTGGGGCTGTCTGGTCGCGAAGATGAGTGGCCGCAAAACCTTTCCGGTGGTCAGCAGCAGCGCGTTGCGATTGCCCGCGCACTGGCGATGGATCCTGGCGTTATGTTGTTTGATGAACCGACCTCGGCGCTTGACCCGGAACTGGTGGGTGAAGTGCTGCAGGTCATTAAACAGCTGGCGCATTCCGGTATCACCATGGTGGTTGTCACCCATGAAATCGGATTTGCCCGCGAGGTCGCCGATAACATCGTCTTTATGGAGAGCGGCAAAATTGTGGCGGCTGGCCCGACGCAGCAGGTACTCGACGATCCGGACAACGGACGCGTCAGAAACTTTATCGCAACGGTGCTCTGAGCACCGTTTCTTTTGTGATAACCAGGAAGCAGGATGACGCAAAAACCGGTAATGCACAGCGCCCACTGGGGCGCTTTTCACGCTGAGCGCAGCGGCGATCAACTGCTTATTGAGCCGTTCGGGGGCGATCCCGACCCCAGTCCGCTGTTGCAAAACTTCCGTCATTCACTTAATCACCCGGCACGCGTCGCACGGCCGATGATACGGCGTGGCTGGCTGGAAAACGGGCCTGGCCCGGATCGGCGTCGTGGGGCAGATGAATATGTCGCGGTTAGCTGGGAGGAAGCCAGTCATCGGGTTGCACAGGAGCTTAAGCGGGTCGGTGAGGCTTACGGCCCGGCGGGGATTTTTGGCGGATCTTACGGATGGTCAAGCGCAGGCCGTTTCCATCACGCCCAAAGTCAGGTGCACCGTTTCCTGAACACCACGCTGGGCGGCTATGTTCGCTCAGTTAACAGCTACAGCTCCGGCGCGGCATCGGTTTTGCTGCCGCATATTGTGGGCGACATGAATGAAGTCGCCCGGCGTGGCGTGAGCTGGGAAGAGATTGCCGGTCACAGCGAGGTGGTGCTGGCGTTTGGCGGGCTGGCGCTGAAAAATGCCCAGGTGGCCAGCGGCGGCCTGAGTGAGCATACCGAGCGCGGATTTATGCAGCGTGCGGCACAGCGCGGCACCCGTTTTATCTCGGTAAGCCCACTGAAAAGCGATTTGCCAGAGGAAGCACAGGGTGAGTGGCTGGCGCTGCGACCCGGAACGGATGCGGCGTTTATACTCGGCCTGCTGGCGGTATTAATCACCGAAGGGTTAACCGATGAGGCATTTCTGGCGCGCTACTGTGTCGGCTGGCCTCAGATGGTGGCCTACATCCGGGGTGAAGAGGATGGCGTGGTGCGTGACGCGCCCTGGGCGGCCGCGATCTGTGGCGTCAGCAGCGACCTGATCAGGCAGTTCGCCCGACAGCTGCACGGCAAGCGCGTACTGGTTACGGTCGCCCATGCCTTACAACGCGCCGAGCATGGCGAACAACCGGTCTGGCTTGGCCTGGTGCTGGCGGCGGCACTCGGACAGCCCGGGCTGCCCGGCGGCGGCTATACCTATGCACTGGGTGCGCTGGGCCATTATGGCAAACATCACAATCTGGTCAGCTTTCCGTCCCTGCCGCAGGGTAAAAATGGTATCGACCGCTTTATTCCGGTAGCACGTATTGCCGATATGCTGCTCAATCCCGGCACCAGGTTTGACTACAATGGCCGTCAGCTTACTTATCCTCATATCCGGCTGGCTTACTGGGCGGGTGGCAATCCGTTTCACCACCATCAGGATCTGGCCCGGCTGCGTCAGGCGTTTTGCCAGCTGGATACGTTCATCGTGCATGAGAGCGTCTGGACCGCCAGTGCGCGTCATGCTGATATCGTCCTGCCCGCCACCATGACCCTGGAGCGAGAGGATATCGGCGGTGCGCCGACCGATCGCCATTTAATCGCCATGCAGCCAGTGGCACAGCCTTACGCCGAAGCCAGGGACGATTACACGATTTTCCGTGAGCTGGCCCGGCAACTTGGCCGGGAAGAAGCGTTTAGTGAAAGGCGCGATGCGCGAGGCTGGTTGCAGCATCTTTACCATCAGCTACAGGAAAAACTGGCGGCGCATCAGGTGCAGACACCGGATTTCAATCAGTTCTGGCAGCAGGGCATCCTGGCGTTGCCGCAGGTGAAGGATGGTGGACGGATGATCAATGCGTTTCGCGCTGACCCTGATGCTGCACCGCTGCCCACAGCAGGCGGCAAAATTGAGATCTTCTCCGCCACTATCGCCAGCTTTGGTTATGACAACTGTCCCGGCCATCCGGTATGGCGTGAACCCCAGCAAAAACCCAGCGCCGACTACCCATTCTGGCTGATTGCCAATCAGCCCGCGACGCGCCTGCACAGTCAGCTCGATTTTGGTGATTTCAGTCAGAGTGGCAAGCGTGGCGGGCGCGAAGTCTGTAGCCTCAACAGCGAGGATGCCGCAGCCCGGGCTATCGCGGATGGCGACATCATTGAGCTTTATAACGATCGGGGCCATGTGCTCGCCAGCGCACGTCTCACCGACACGGTTATGCCTGGCGTGGTACAGCTGCCAACCGGTGCCTGGTACGATCCGGTCGACGCCACTGCCGCCCGTCCGCTTTGTCGTCACGGTAATCCCAATGTGCTGACGCTGGATATCGGGACGTCATCTCTGGCACAGGGATGTAGCGGGCAGATTACGGTGGTGCAGGTACGTAAATTTGCCGGGGAAGTCACGCCGGTGCAGGCCTTTATTCCCCCGTTATGAGTCGGTTACAGGGCGCTCAGCACTGCGCGGCCCAGCGCCTGCAAATCTGCCGTTGAACGCAGCTCACTGGCTGCCAGCAGATCGGGCGACGACGCCTGCAGCACCAGCTGCAGTTTCCTGTTTACACCCACACTCTCTGCCAGTGACTGCTGGCGCGTGCGGCGCTGATGCAGCTTTGTGCTATCACTCAGCGTCAGCGTGACGTCATGGAAGCGCAGGGCGGGATTGATCGCATCGGGCGGCGCGCTGTTATCGGGAGTACGACGGACGCGGGCGGCCAGCGGCATAATCTGATGATTGAGATCGCCTTCGGCGAAATCCTGCAAACGCAGATCGCCGTAGATCAGCATCGCAGCAATCACATATTCCAGGCTGAAACGCGCTTCAATGCCGTGCGTCGGAACGGATATGGAAGCGGCGATGTCACCGCCTGGCGGGAAGGCGACGGTGATATCGACAATCTGGCTCAGCAGCGCATCAAGAGGTTTGCCGGCTGCCAGCCACTGCTGGCGCAGCATTTGTGCCGCTTCCGCTGCGCTGTGGGTGCCTGCGCAGGTTGGGAAAGGTTTGAACTCCAGTCCGGGCGCGCTAATCCGCCAGGGGCGGCCCCAGTTTTCCAGCAATTTCTCCGGCTGCGCCTGACCCGAACTGCTGGCTGCCAGAAAAGCCTCAATCACACCCGCCTGACGGCCATCTATTCCGGCCAGTGTCAGCAGAGCCGCTGACACCGCACGTTCGGCGGCAAAACCAGCGTGCAGTGGTTTCACCGCCGAACCAAACTGCGCGCGTAGCCCGCTGGCCTGGGTGGCAGCGATCCCCAGCAGGGTCGCGGTTGCATCACTTTCCAGCGCCAGCAAACGCGCCAGTGCCGCCGCCGCTGCCAGGGTGCCCAGCGTTGCCGTGTTGTGATAGCCCAGCGCGTAATGTTGCTGGCTGACAGCCAGTCCCAGGCGACCTGCCATTTCCACACCCGTGACGTAAGCATCCAGAAAACGGTTCAGGCGCTTTGGCTGATATTGCTGCCAGGCGAGCAGGGCGGGCAGGATCACTACGCTGGGGTGACCGCGAAAATCGGCATGAAAATCATCGTAGTCCAGCGCATGTCCGGCATAGCCCAGCAGCAGCGCCTGCGAGCGCACGCTGCCGTCGCGGTAGATTGTGCGCAGTGCCGGTAAGCCGCTATCCGGCACCTCGCCCTGTAACACCGGCCAGCTCACCGCCAGGAAGTCCCGCACACCTTCACGCGCGTGCTGGTGCGCTGACTCATCCGGCTGACTATAAAGGATATGTTCAGCCAGCATTGCGCTCAGGTTCATTGCGGTCGCTCCGGAAAACGGTGCAGTTCGTGGCGAAACGCGATCGGCTGTTCGCCCAGTGATGCGGGATTATCGCTGCTCATAGCGGGTTTCCTTCTGCTGCTGTCTGGCGGCTCAGCCAGGCATCATGTGCCGCCGGGTCCAGTACTTTTTTCATATAGAGGGTGATGTAACCTTTACCGAGATCGCGGGTATGCATCGGCTGGAAGCCACGTTTCAGATACATCTCTTTCAGCCAGGGGTGATGGGTGGCGGTGCCCAGCGAGACCGCTGGGGCATGCAACTGATCGATCAGGATTTCCTGCTCTAACCGATCCTGAACCTGGCGACCAAAATGGTGGCCGGGATAGTCGGGATGCGCGCCAAACCAGCCGATATGCGGCAGCCCAAACGGGCCGGGCAGCGGCCCCCAGGGATAGCGAACGGTCACTGATGAAACCATCTGGTCACGCATGTAGAGCGCATACACGCCATGATTCTGCAGATGGCGTAATGCTGTAGCGCGGTCAGCCGTGGCGGCATCAAATTTAATGCCCAGTGCTTTAACGGGTGCATAGGCGGCATGCATCAGCGCCAGATAAACATCTACCTCATCTTCTCTGACCTGACGAAAATCGAGTTGCATAATATTTCCCGGAAAACTGCCAGGCAGGCAGTTAATTCATTCAGCCAGAATGAGAGATTAACAGTAAAAGCCGGGTCGCTATGTGTGAAAAATAACTAACCTAATGCGGATTTGTGAATATGAAATGGCCGGTTTTTGATTGCTTAAATTGTTATTTGTCGTAGTATTCAGAAAAGAAATTAAATTCCATGAGACACTATTAACTCATTGTAATAAAAGTCTTTTTCTATTTTATATAATCAGGATGCTGCTGTGTTAGCCATTACATCTCCGCGAGCCTATGCGCATGAGGCGGGCCTGCGCATCCGCGCCGGTCAGTTTATTAAACCCTATGCCACCCATATTCGTATTTTTACCTCTCCTCAGGCGTGGCAGGCGGTTAATCCGGAATTAAGCCAGAGTCTTGAAGAAAATGGCATCCGCTGGCAGCTCGACTATTTAGAGGGCGAATGTACCGTACAGGCCATCGCCAGCTTAAAACATCATACCGAACAGCAGGGCGCAGAACTGCTGCTGGCGATTGGGGGTTGACGCGTGCTGGATGCGGCTAAAGCCGCTGCCAGCCAGTTGCCGACGGTCACGCTGGTTAACTTTGCGACCCAGGCGGCAACCTGCGCGGCCTGGTCACCGATTGCCATCATCTATAACGAGCAAGGCGGCCATCTGCGCAGCCAGCCGCTGGGGAAAATGCCGGAGCTGGTGCTGGTGGACAGTGAAGTAATCGCCCGGAGCGACGTGCGCTACCTGAAAGCGGGTATTGTGGATGCGCTGGCCAAATATTATGAATTCCGGCCTTACCAGCAGCACAACCCTGATGATCTGGCTTTGGATCTTAAGGTGATGACCGCGCGGCAGGCGCTGGACACTTTCCGGCAGCAGGGAGACGCCGCGATCCTGGCCTGCCAGCAGCAGCGGGTCACGCCTGAACTGGTCAGAGTTATTGATGCCACTATCGTGCTCGCCGGGCTGGCGAATAGTGTGCGCGACCTGCTGCCGACGCCGGGCTTTGCGCACGCCATTCACAATCGACTGACGCACCTGCCGGAGCTGCATCACTGGCTGCACGGTGAGAAAGTCGGCTTCAGCCTGCTGGTGCAGTCGCTGATGGAACATGACGGCGTCGCGGATGCGGAACTCCTTGCGCTGCTGCGACACTACGATATGCCGCTGAAGCTGCCGGTGTTACGCGGCGATCGCCATAGCGCGCTACGCAACATCGCGCAGCAGATTAAATTCCCCCAGGCCTGCGCAGAACGGCTGCCGTTTAGCGTCTCCGCCCGCGCGCTGGAGCAGGCGCTGCTGGCGACGGACTCCCTTTTTTAAGCGCGCTGCGGCGCGCCTTTTTACTTTACAGACCAGGAATCGTTCATGAATCATTTCACTCCATCACGTCGCCTGCGGCTCGGCCTGTTTGTTCAACCGGTGGGTCAGCACGTGAGCGGCTGGCGTCTGACGGAACAGCTGGGCGATCCCACTGACATCGACTGGCTGATCACGCTGGCTAAAAAAGCCGAAGCGGGTAAGTTCGACCTGTTCTTTGTGGGTGATGCACTGGCAACCAGCATGTATCGTCTGCCGTCGACCATGGCACGCCTTGAACCGCTGACGATGCTGGCGGCGCTGGCGGTCAACACCAGACGTATTGGCCTGGCCGCAACCGCCTCTACCACCTTCAGCGATCCCTTTACACTGGCGCGCAGTTTCTCGTCACTGGATCACATCAGCCGTGGCCGGGCCGCGTGGAACGTCGTGACCTCGTTTTCCACTGACGTTGCACGTAACTTCAGCCGCAGCGATATGCCCGACCACGCTTCCCGCTATGCCCGTGCGCGGGAGTTCCTTGAGGTGGCAGACAAATTGTGGCGGGGCTGGGAAGCGGGGGCAGTGCAGCCTGATAAAGCGACCGGGGACTATTTTGTTGATGAGAAGATCAAACCGATCAACCATCAGGGCGAGCATTTTCAGGTACAAGGCCCCCTGAACATCACGCGTTCGCCACAGGGACGTCCGGTGATTATCGAAGCAGGTTCTTCTGCTGATGGTCAGAAGCTGGCGGCTGAGACAGCGGAAGTGATCTTTACCGCCTCCGCCAGTCTGGAGGAAGCGCAAGCGTTCTATCGCACTCAAAAGGAGCAGGTCATTGCCGCCGGGCGTAACCCGGATCATGTTGTGATCATGCCCGGTGTCATGCCGATTATTGGCCGCACGCGTGAGGAGGCGAAGGCGTTGTGGAAAAAGCTGAATACGCTGGTGGATATTGAGAACGGGCTTCGTCAGCTCTCACTGCGGTTCAGTATGGATCTCAGCCAATATCCACTGGATGGCCCGGTACCGGAGGTTCCGCTGGGCGAAGGTAATCAGAGCCGCGTTAAGCTGATGACCGATATGGCAAAGCGCGAGAATCTGACGCTGCGTGAGCTGGCCGCCGTCGCCGCCGGTTCACGCGGACACCGCGTGATTGTCGGTACCGCTGAAGATATCGCCGACGACTTCCAGCAGTGGCTGGAGCAGGGCGGCGCGGACGGCTTTAACATCATGCCAGCCATTATGCCGGAACAGCTGGATCTGTTTGTGGAGCTGGTGATCCCGGAACTGCGTCGTCGCGGACTGTTTCGCGATGAGTATGAGTTTGCCACGCTGCGGGAGAATCTGGGGCTGCCTGGGCTGTAGTCGGGCCAATGTGCATATTTGAATTCCGGAACGATGATTTAAAAAAACGTTTGCAGCAGTACCGCTATTTAGCGGTGATCAGGCAGTAATCTGTCGCGTTATTTTTATTAAAAATAATGGCTTCTATCGGACATTAAAGAGGGAATGACGACCCGGTTGAGAAAACCTCCGGCCTGGAGGAGATAATTGCAATACAAAAAAGCCCGCAATCGCGGGCTGTCTGGCCTCTCAGTTCACCATTATCAGAACTGATAAGACACGCTGACATTCACGTTACGTGGCTCACCGTAAACGTAGCTGTTCATATAGCTGTAATATTCACGGTCAAAGAGATTATCGACGTTGGCCTGTACGGCAACCTGCTTATTCACCTGATAGCGGGCAAACAACGAGGCCAGCGGGTAGCTGCCCTGATATACCCGTACGGTGTCGCCGCTGGCATTGGTCACGTTTTTAAACACCCGGTTCTGCCAGTTAACTCCGCCACCAACGGTGAGCTCGGGGATCGCGGCTAACTGATAACGGGTGAAAAGCTTGAATGAGGTTTGCGGCTGATAGCTGTTGAACCGGCCACTTTTATCGCGTGCCACATAGCGGGTTGCGCCAAAGGTAAGCTGCAGATTATCGGTCAGCGCGCCATTCAACTCGAACTCGGCACCTTTACTCACTGCACCTTTGGCGGCGTCATAGGCCTGCTCATTGCCGCTCAGATAAACGCCATCAATCGCCTGTCCAACGTTATCCTGCTCGATGCGGAAAATTGCTACGCTGGCGGTCAGCAGGCCATCGTTCCAGGCGGATTTCAGACCGGTCTCGTAACTTTTACCTGTCACCGGTGAGAGGTAACTGCCGTGAGTATCGCGATAAGTCTGCGGCAGGAAAATGGCGGTGTAGCTGCCATAGGCGGACCAGGTGTCATTAATGTCATACACCAGCCCTGCATAAGGCGTGGTGTTATTTTTAGTCATCTCTCCGCTACTGCCATGGGTGCTCCACTGGGTATAGCGAGCGCCAATAATCAGCGACAGCGGATCGGCCAGCGACAGACGTGCAGCGCTATAGACCGATTTCTGACGAACAGTGTCATCATCGTTGAGATACCAGCCCTGCCACTCCGGCTCCGCTACGTTACCGGTCCAGCTATTATTGAAAATCCCCATATCGGCGGCAGTGATTTCACCCGCCTCCGCATCGCTGAATCCATCCTGACTGTAAGCGGCATTATGCTGGCGGCTGTAGCTTGCTCCGGCCATCAACAGGTGCTGACGACCCAGCAGTTCAAACGGGCCGCTGGCAAAGCCATCGATTGAATCCATTTTACGCTTGCCGCGATCCATACTGCCGTAACCGGTAGTGCCTTCACCGCTCTCCTGATCGGGATTGCCCATCACATAGAGCAGCTTATCGCTGAAGGTATTCTCAGCATGCGTGCCGTTGATATGAATATTCCAGCCGTTATCGAAGTTATGGTCGATATCCGCAAAGACTTTGCGCGAGTTAGTGTTGTAACGCGCCCAGTTAGCTGATGAATTCAGGCTGCGGTCGTAATGTGTCGTGGCTTTGTTACTGTAAAACATCGGCAGGCCACCCCAGGTTGGATTGCCGGTGTTGTCATCTTCATAGTCGTAGCCCAGTGACAGCGTCGTCTTGTCGGTAAGGTCCGCATCAATCACGCCGTAGATGAATTTTTTGGTTTTTTGATAGCGATCCAGCCAGCTCTCCTGATCGGTATAACCGGTCACCACGCGGCCGCGCAGGCTGCCATCGCTGTTAAGCGGGGCAGAGAGATCCGCCACGTAGCGCTGCTTGTTCCAGCTACCATAACTGGCACTCAGCGTGCCGGTCGCAGTTTTGCTGTCAGCATGTTTACGTACCATATTGATCGAGGCCGAAGGGCTGCCCGCTCCGGTCATCAGGCCGGTCGCACCGCGCACAATTTCAATACGGTCATAGATTGCCGTGTCGGACGCCGCATCGCCGTAATTCCAGCTATCGTTAACCGAGGTCGGAATGCCATCGAAAGTGAAGTTGCTGACTTTGAAGCCGCGTGAATAGTACTCGGAGCGTTCACTGTCGATAAGATTGGTGGAGATACCGGTGGCGTTGGTCAGCACATCATTAACCGATTGCAGATCCTGATCCTGCATTCGCTGTTGCGTCACCACGCTGAGTGACTGAGGCACATCTCGCGGTGTCAGCATTAATTTGGTGCCCGCGCGGGTGGTCTGCACCGCGTAATTCTGCTTACCGCTGTCACTGGTTTCGTCAGTCGTGGCGCTGACCACCATATCCTGCGATGTCTCCTCCGCCGCCAGGGCGGGGTGGAAGAGGGCGTGTATCGCCAGTGTCAGTAATGAGACGCTAAAGCTGTTTCTGAAACCTGATTCCCTGCCACTACGAGCCATAAAATTTTCCATTAAAAATTGGTATTGAGTTAAACCGTTGTGTCTTTGGTTGTTATTTTTTATCCACTCATCTTCTGGAGAAAGACGCTCAGCCAGTTATGAGAACGCCAATGATAATCATTTGCTTTATATATTCTTCAAAGGATTCAATCGAAAGTGTAACTTTATGTTTATTGTTTATAATTCAATGTGATAGGAAAATTTAAAGCCTTTTAGTTGCTGGTGTTTATCAGATTTGAAAGCAGAAAAAGGGCATTCAGGTGGAATTTCACGGGGCAGTTAAGCGGTTTAATGCGGGTTAAATGACCGGACAGGCATGGATAGCAGCATCGTCATTTGATTACTGGCTGTTAATGCGTATGATTCTCATTCTTTATTCCCTGACGGAGTTCAGCATGAAATCGTTAAGCCCGCGCAAAGCCGCTGTTGCCATGGCAGTTGCCGCTGCCTTTAGCCTGACAGCGTGTCAGGCACCAGCTAAAAAAGCCGATGCGCCTGCCGCTGAAGCCCCAAAACCGGTTAATACCGCAGTGACACAACGCGCTCTGGGTGATGGTCTGTACGAAATGGCTTACTCCCCTGCGTCAAAAGCGTTATTTGTCGCCAGCGCGCAGGCGTTTAAGGATGTGAACGGCGGCATGATCTATCGTCTCGATCCGGCCACGCTGACGACCAAAGGCGAAACGCATACCGACATGAAAAACTTCGGTACCGCTATCGATGAAAACGGTCAGGTGTTCTACACCACCAACTCACTGGATGGCGCGATCTCCAAAGTGGATGCCCAGAGTGGCAAAGTGCTGCAGCGTCTGGTGTTCCCGGGCAAGATCAGTAAAGAGGGCTATCCGGCGGGTGCGCGTGAAGTCCTGTGGCACGGCAACGAGCTCTATGTCGGTCGCGTAGCCGAACCGGGCTATATCTCCGTCGTAGATACCCGAACCTTTAAGCTGAAAACCGAGATTAAAAACGCCGGGAAATGGGTCACCGGTATCATCTATTCCCCGCTGACTGAGCGCATTTATGCGGCTAACGGCTCGGGTGAAATTCTGGTGATCAATCCACGCAGCCATAAAATCGAGAAGCGCTGGACCGCAGGCGATGGCAAAGAGTATCTGTTCCTGAACATGGCGGAAGATCCTGCTACCGGTCGCCTGTTTGTTACTGACGACTCCAAAGGCAAAGCCACGCTGATCTTTGATGAGCGCACCGGCAAAGTGATCAAGCGCATCGAAGGCGATGCGATGGGCATCAAGTTCAACGCTAAACGCAATGAGCTTTACATCAGCCAGCGCGAATCGAAGAAAGTGCTGCAACTGGATGCCACCACCTACGCGGTGAAAAACAGCTGGTCGTTTGACAAGAACCCAAACAGCCTGCTGATTGGCCCGGACAACAACACGCTCTATGTCACCCTGAAGGCGGAATTTAACAAAGATTCCTCCACCAAAGGCACTGACGAGATTGCCCGTATCGCGCTGCCGTAATCACGCGCTAAAAGCGTCACTCTGCATTGGCAGGGAAGCGATGCGAACAAAGTGAAAGCCCGCTCCGGGAAGCCTGAGCGGGCTTTCTTATTGAGAACAACGCCTCACATCATCTCACCCCATAACCAATCCGGTACAGCTCGCAAAACGATGAAGGTTGTGTGGATTCATCACTGACCCGGCTGAACGCTTCTCTCACTTTGCACTAAAAGCACAGGCATCTGAAATCTCCCTGCATCACACTCGATTATCGCTTTACACCTATATAGTATTTAACCTATATTAATAAGGAGATCCCGTGTGGATGATTAAAACGACGGAGAGGTTTGATCGCTGGTTTACCTTGCTTAATGAGAGCGATCGCGCCTGCGTACTGGCAGCATTAATGGTGTTGCGCGAAAAAGGGCCGGGGTTGTCCAGGCCATACGCGGATACGCTAAAAGGCTCTGTTTATATCAACATGAAAGAGCTGCGTATTCAGAGTCGCGGCGATCCGATAAGGGCTTTCTTTGCTTTTGACCCAAACCGAACGGCGATTGTGCTTTGTGCCGGAAATAAGGTGGGCAATGAAAAGCGTTTTTATCAGGAGATGCTTCCGGTTGCCGATCGGGAATTTACACACTGGCTGAATAGTTTTAAAGATGAGGAGTAACCAGATGGGCAGAACGCTTGAACAGCTTATTGCGGATGAAAAACCGGAAGTCGTTGCCGACGCACAAGCGATGGCGACGGATATCCTGCTCAACATTCACCTTGCCGAGCTGCGCGAGAAAGTGCAGAAAACACAGGTCGAAATGGCAAAGGCGCTGGGCATTACACAGCCTACCGTGGCGGGTATGGAGAAGCCGGGCCGCGATCTGAAGCTCTCCACGCTCAAGCGCTATATCGATGCGGCAGGGGGTAAGCTGCGGCTGGTGGTGGAACTGCCGGACGGCTCGCACTACGGGTTTGAGGTGTAAGCCATTCAGACGGGGATATCATGCCGTAGTGACCGAAAACATAAAAGCAAAAAGCCCGCTCAGGTTTCCCTGAGCGGGCTTTTCTAATTCTGGCTCCTCTGACTGGACTCGAACCAGTGACATACGGATTAACAGTCCGCCGTTCTACCGACTGAACTACAGAGGAATCGCTTGAACGGGGCGAATATTAGCGGCGCAGATCCCGCTTGTCAAAGCCCTGTTTACCGAATTGCGTTCAGATGCTCGTAAAAGCAGCGGATTGGCGATTTTTACCCGATTCTGCTGGATTTTCAAACTGCCAACAGGATCTCACTTTGCGGGCATTTCTCCGCAGATGTTAGAGGCATGTCAAAGTTTTGTTGTTTGCCGATGTTAAAACAACCGTTTCAGTGCTTTTATGATAAAAATTTCAAAACGTGATTATATGGAATAAATAAACTGCTTATCATCACGGTCGTCATTATCGTCTGAAAGTGAAACGCTATTTTGAAGTTAACTGTTTGCAGATCAAGTGATTGTGAAAAGGAGTGGTCGATCACAAAAATAGTCAGAACCTGAAGTCTTACCTCAAATTTCCCGAAACAGACGCCAGACAGGCTGGGTGAATGTAAAAGATATTTTTCATTCGCGGTCACAGCCGCTGAGCAAGTTAACAAATAAGAAGGGTCCCTATGAACATTAAAAAAACGATTGTCGCCTCACTGTTAGCCTGCATGTTACCTGCCGCGGTTATGGCAAAAGATATCTCAGTTGGCGTCTCCATGGCGCTGTTTGATGACAACTTCCTCACCATTCTGCGTACCTCAATGCAGAAAGAGATGCAGAAAGATGGCGTTAAAGGGCAGGTTGAGGATGCAAAAGGCGACGTT
The DNA here is from genome assembly GCF_902706165.1 of Pantoea sp. 18059. NCBI lineage: Bacteria > Pseudomonadati > Pseudomonadota > Gammaproteobacteria > Enterobacterales > Erwiniaceae > Pantoea > Pantoea sp. 18059. Next base: position 1,259,452 of record NZ_CACSJS010000001.1, on the reverse strand, counting down.
TCACAGCAGCTGCAGCAGGTTCAGAACTTTATCGGTCAGGGGGTTGATGCGCTGATCGTCAACCCGGTCGATACCAATGCGGTGAAACCGATTATGGACCAGGCGAGCAAAGCGGGTATCCCGCTGATCTTTGTCAACCGCCGTCCACAGGCTGAGCTGACCGGCAAAATGGCCTACGTCGGGTCCGATTCGGAACTGGCGGGACGCTTACAGATGGAAGCGCTTGCTAAAGCGATGAACGGCAAAGGCAACGTTGCCATCCTGATGGGTGACCTGGCGAATGAAGCGACCCGTGACCGTACCAAAGGTGTGGAAGAGGTTGCGGCTAAATTCCCTGGCATCAAAATTGTTCAGAAACAGACCGCCAAATTTACCCGTAACGATGCGGTAGACGTAGTCAGTAACTGGATGACCGCCGGTGATGAGATCAATGCCATCGCTTCTAACAACGATGAAATGGCGATCGGTGCGCTGCAGGCACTGGGTAAAAATCCGGACAAAATCCTGATCGCTGGCGTCGATGGCACACCCGATGCGCTGCAGATGCTGAAGCAGGGCAAGATGGTCGCCACGGTATTCCAGGATGCGCAGGGCCAGGGTGAAGGTGCGGTGCAGACGGCAATCAAACTGGTGAATGGCGAGAAAGTTCAGAAAGTCATCAATATCCCCTACCAGTTGATTACTAAAGAAAACATGGAACAGTTTACCAAGCGTAACCTGAAATAGTCGTTCCCGACCCAGCTGTACGGAGGTGATGTATGAACGCTTTTGCGCTTGAAGCCGAAGGCATCAGCAAGTTCTTCCCCGGCGTTAAAGCCCTCGACAACGTCTCGTTGCGGGTGCGTCCGGGAACGGTACATGCCTTGATGGGCGAAAATGGCGCGGGCAAATCCACTTTAATGAAGTGCCTGATCGGGATGTATCGTCCCGATCAGGGCACCATCAAAATTAAAGGGGAGCCGGTGCAGTTTCAGGACACCATGGACGCGTTGCGTTCCGGCATTTCAATGATCCACCAGGAACTCAACCTGGTGCCTTACATGACCGTCGCCGAGAATATCTGGCTGGGTCGCGAGCCGATGAGATTTGGCTTTGTCGATCACGCCCGACTTAATCAGATGACGCAGGAACTGCTCAACCGCCTGAATATCCGCCTGAAAGCCGATCGGATGGTGGGCGAGCTGAGCATCGCGTCGCAGCAGATGGTTGAGATTGCCAAAGCAGTTTCATGGGATTCAGACATCGTGATCATGGATGAGCCCACCTCCGCGCTGACAGAAACCGAAGTGGCGCATCTGTTTACCATCATTCGTGACCTGCGGGAGCAGGGCAAAGCGATCATCTACATCAGCCATAAGATGGATGAAATTTTCACCATCACCGACGAAGTCAGTATCTTCCGTGACGGCAGTTGGATCGCCAGCGATCAGACGTCGAAATATACCCGCCAGTCGCTGATTACCCAGATGGTGGGACGCGAACTGACCCAGCTGTTCCCGAAATTCAACAGCGCAATTGGTGAAGAAGTGCTGACGGTGCGCAATCTCACCTGCAAAGATCGTTTCACCGACGTCAGTTTCAGTGTGCGCCGGGGGGAGATCCTCGGCGTCGCCGGACTGGTGGGTGCGGGTCGCAGCGAGGTGATGGAGAGCCTGTTCGGCATGGAGAGCTTCGACAGCGGCGAGATCCTGATTGATGGCGTGCCGGTGACGATCGACTCACCCTCAACCGCGATTGAAAAGGGCATGGCGTTCCTCACCGAAGACCGTAAAAAGTCCGGCCTGTTTCTGGTGCTATCGGTGATGGAGAACATGAGCATCGTTAACATGCCGGAGTACAGCGGCAAAAGCGGGTTTGTCAGCCATGTGAAGATGGCGCAGGACTGCATGGATCAAATCCGTCGTCTCAACATCAAAACGCCGACCATGGATCAAATCATCAATAACCTCAGCGGCGGTAATCAGCAGAAAGTCCTGATTGCCCGCTGGCTGCTGGCGCAACCGAAGATTCTGATTCTGGACGAACCGACGCGCGGCATTGACGTCGGCGCGAAAGCGGAGATTTACCGCTTAATCAGTGAACTTGCCAACCGTGGCGTGGCTATCATCATGGTCTCCTCTGAACTGCCGGAAATTCTTGGCATGAGCGACCGGGTAATGGTCATGCACGGCGGGCGTATAACCGGCATCCTCGATAAAGAAGAAGCCGATCAGGAAACCATTCTGTCGTTGGCATCCGAGTGAGGCGCGAGACCACTATGAGCAATATGAAAGCTACTGCCACCCCGGCAGCCCCGCAGCAACCCTCTTTTTTTGCCAGCCTGCGTCATAAATTGCCGAAAGATACCGGCATTTTCGTGGTGATGGTGGGGATTGCGTTAATTTTTGAAATGTTCGGCTGGTACGTGCGTGACCAGTCTTTCCTGCTCAACACCAACCGTCTGATCCTGATTGTATTGCAGGTGGCGATTATCGGGATTATCGCCGTCGGCGTGACCCAGGTCATCATCACCACCGGTATCGATCTCTCCTCCGGATCCATTATTGCCCTGGCGGCAGTGGTGGCCGCGAGCCTGGCGCAGACCTCTGACAGCCTGTCGCCAATGTATCCGTCGCTGGTGAATATGCCTGCGGTGATCCCTATCGCGGCCGGTATCGGCGTCGGTTTGCTGGCGGGCGTGGTCAATGGTGTACTGATTACCCGCACCGGCATTCCGCCCTTTATTGCCACGCTGGGCATGATGGTGTCGGCACGTGGTCTGGCGCAGTATTACACCCAGGGCAATCCGATCAGCTTCCTTTCCGATGGCTTCACCTCAATCGGACAGGGTGCCATGCCGGTAGTCATTTTCCTGGTGGTGGCGCTGCTGTTCCATATCGCCCTGAAGCATACCCGCTACGGTAAATATGTTTACGCCATCGGCGGCAACATGACCTCGGCGAAAGTCTCCGGTATCAACGTTAATAAGTATCTGATTATCGTCTACACCATTGCAGGCGCGCTCTCTGGCCTGGCGGGTGTAGTACTGGCGGCGCGTGTCAGCAGCGGTCAGTCGAGCATGGGGATGTCGTACGAGCTGGATGCGATTGCCGCAGCGGTTATCGGTGGCAGCAGCCTGATGGGTGGCGTGGGCCGTATCACCGGTACATTGATTGGCGCAGTGATCCTTGGCCTGATTAAAAGCGGATTCACCTTCGTTGGTGTCGATGCGTACATTCAGGACATCATCAAAGGGATGATTATTGTGGCTGCGGTCTCTATCGACATGCACCGTAACCGCAAAAAACGTTAATCAGCAGGCGTTGCCTTCTTCCGGATGCGGGAGAGGGCAACGGTTGCTTTTTATCATCCGGCATTCGCCAGCGATAAGAAATCCTGCTGATAGCGGTTACATTCACTCCCTGTTTTTCACGCCTCCTTTCAGGCCCTGCCAGCCTTCATCAGGTGCAATGCGTTTCCACTGCACTCAAACTGTACAGCCTGTCATCACTTTTCTGCACGTCTGACTCGCAGCGTCTGCACTGTCACAGTGCGCCTGACGGTTTTACTCTCTCTTCTCAGCCATTCCTGATGCTTATTAACCCATAAGAGGTAATCAGAAACGCTTATTTTCCGGGCCGTTAGGAAAAATCTGGCTGCCTGATGGCCTGAGTTTTTTAAACCTGGCCTGCATCTTGCAAAATCTCTGTTATCAGGGCGATGGGATCAGACCCATTTCGCTATTCGGGATGAGTGACGGAGGCAAGATGAATTTAAGACGACTGAAGTACTTTGTGAAAATCGTCGATATCGGCAGTCTGACGCAGGCAGCAGAAGTGTTGCACATCGCCCAGCCTGCACTCAGTCAGCAGGTCGCGACGCTGGAAAATGAACTGGATCAGCAGTTGCTGATTCGTACCAAGCGCGGTGTTACGCCAACTGAGGCGGGTAAGATTCTCTATGGTCATGCGCGCACCATTCTGCGCCAGTGTGAGCAGGCCCAGACTGCGGTAATTAACGCTGGTCAGGTACTGAGTGGACAGGTATCGATTGGGCTGGCCCCAGGGACGGCGGCTTCATCGCTGACCATGCCGCTGTTGCAGACCGTGCGCGATCAATTTCCGGAAGTGCTGGTTTATCTGCACGAAAATAGCGGCAGCGTGCTGAATGAGAAAGTGATGAACGGTCAGCTGGATATGGCGGTGCTGTACGATCGTGCACCCACTGCCGGGATCACCAGCATGCCGCTGATGAAAGAGGATCTCTTTCTGGTAGGCGCCACCGATTACCCGGGAGCCAGCGTCGATCTGGCCGATGTGGCGCAGATGAGTCTGTTCTTACCGCGCGATTACAGCGCAGTGCGCAAGCGGGTCGATGAGGCCTTTTCGCTGCGTCGTCTGAGTGCACGCATCATCGGTGAGATCGAATCGATTTCAACCCTGACCGCAGCCATTTCCAGCGGCATGGGCGTGACCGTATTACCTGAGTCCGCCGCCCGTTCGCTGGTGGGCTCCACCGATGCCTGGATGTCACGCATCAACAGCCCGTCATTGAGTCTGCCGCTGTCACTGAACGTCTCCGCCCGGTTGCCACTGTCACCTTCAGCGCAGGCAGTGAAGAACATTCTGCTGTCGCTGCTGAATAAGCCGCTGAGTGAGGAGCGGGAGTTAATGTTAGTGAGTTAAGAGGGCGCTTGCAGCGGGCTTGGCAACCAGCCGGTTTCGCTTTGCAGCGGGCTGCACTGAGCGGGTTTCGCCCGCCAGGCGTATGGGAGTTTCAGGTCACTTAGCCGCGCGTTAGCACTGAGCGGTTTACGCCCGCCAGGCGATGGAGGCTGTGAGCCTTTAGCAGCGGGTATGCACTGAGGAAGTTTCGCCCGCCAGGCGATGAGGAGTTTCAGGTTGCCCGAGCAGGCGGACGCGTCAAGGGGCGGACGCCCGCCCCTTAACAATCCCGGCGTCCGGCTGCCTGCGCGCCCCGCTGTGCGGGGTACCTTCGTCACGCCCTGCGGCCGACGGACCTTCCGGACTCGCCATCCCTGGCTCGTACCGTCCTTTCGCCGACGTCCTGTCGGCTCATCCTTGCCTGCGGTTGTTCCTCAGCGCTCCGGACGCCTCTGGTAAACCTTCGTCTGTAATTTCTGTATTTATTTGCTGCACAGAGCTGTTTACTGGCTGGACAGAGCTGTTTACTGGCTGGACAGGAAGAGGTTCTATCTTTCCATTTCGACACAATGTGAACTTCATAGCACGAATGATAAATCCATGTTGGCGTGAAGAATTGCTGATGCGACTTTTAAATTATTCTGAATAGCTTTTGGGCACGTTTTTTTTCTCTGATACCGGGTTATTCCGCGATCTCTATATCTGAAACAATAAAACTTCAATCAGGTTGATTTCACGCTGTATGAAAATTGATCTGATGTTTGCCGGAAGATAGTTTAATCAGGCTGTGAAAGCAGTGGGCCTGTCAGCAGAAAACAGGCTGGCTTTCTCTTTTTAAAATGGAGTTTAAAACGATGGCTATTCCAGCTTATCTCTGGCTTAAAGATGACGGTAACAACATTATTGTCGGATCAGTCGACGTGGCAGGTCGTGAAGGCGCTATTGAAGTCCTCGGCCTGAATCACGGCGTCATGCTCTCCACAGACAACGTGACGGGTAAAACAACCGCTGTCCGCGAACACGCTTCTTACAGTTTTGATAAAGAGATCGATAAGTCCAGTCCCTGCCTTTACAGGGCTGTGACCTCAGGTCAAAAGCTTTGCTCAGCGGAAATAAGATTTTACCGGATAAATGACGCGGGGCAGGAGGTGGAATATTTCAATACTTTGATGGAAGGCGTAACCGTTATCTGTGTGGGCCCGATGATGTATGACGTTAAATCCCGCTATGGTGAGGCGCGGGATCATCTGGAAACTGTAGAGCTGATTTACGAAAAAATTACCTGGCGATATGCAGACGGAAATATCGTCCACTCGGACAGCTGGAATGATCGAGTGACAGCATAAAGGAATATAACGATGACATGGACATATGAGCAAAGCACGGGTCACTTATACCACAACAGTGAATTTATTGAGGCCGGCTACTCAGGTAGTCTGACTAACAAAAATAATCCCGATCGCCAGCATGTAAGAGGGATGGGGCCCCTTCCTCAGGGAACGTACAGAATTGCAGGGCACTCCACATCAAAAGGACCCCTGACCATTATTCTGGTGCAAACTTCCGGAGAGTCTTTTGGCCGTTCGGCATTTCGCATTCATGGCGAAAGGGTCAATAAGCCAGCGGGCTTCGCCTCAGAAGGCTGCATCATTATGTCACTTGCAACCCGGCGACGCGTGCTGCGTGAAGGCGGGACGCTGGAGGTGGTCCGATGAAATATCTGATATTGATTGGCCTTCTGCCCTTCGCGGTCTGGGCTGGAGCGAATACATCCGACTGGGAAAATTCGCTGAAGGGCATCACGTCAGGAGAGCAAGCCTGGCTTGCAAAAGTGCCCCAACTGGCAGCTACGGCTGATGTTCAGCAGGCAACCCGGATGGAGGATGCCCTTGCCTCGGCGTTAGCAAAGAATACCCCGGGCGTGCTGGAGACGCTCCGGGTTATTGACGCCAGATCCTGGCCCCATATGGCAGGTACAGACATTGTCTGCAGCGTTCCGGCTGAGCAACCTACAGCCTTTATAGAGGATTTTTATCAACAAACCCGTCTGGCGCTACTGGCAACTGACCAGGGTGCGACCTGTCTGTGGATCCTGGAAGCAAGCTATGAAGAGATGAAAGCAGAGAGCGCCAGAATGCGTAATCTATCGCCTTCTGTAAAATAGCCTCTCCCCCAGGCCGGGTTTCAGTCAGATTCTGAAGTCCGGCCGCCCATCTCAAACCTCTCTGCCCCCCCAAACCCACCCCGTTATTCCCTAAAGTCATAAATCCGAATTTTTTAGTATTTCCGGTTATCAATAATAGTTCTTACCATCAGATAATCAGATTATGTAAAGGGAGGTAAATACCGTGAATTTCCAGCAGCTTAAAATCATCCGCGAGGCGGCCCGCTGTGAGTTTAACTTAACGGAAGTCGCTAACACGCTGTTTACCTCCCAGTCGGGAGTAAGTCGGCACATCCGCGACCTGGAAGATGAACTCGGGGTTGAGATCTTTATTCGTCGCGGCAAGCGCCTGCTGGGGATGACCGAGCCGGGCAAAGCGCTGCTGACCATCGCTGAGCGTATCCTGGATGAAGCGGGCAAAGTACGACGTCTGGCCGATGTCTTTACCAATGAAACCAGCGGCATCCTGACTATTGCCACTACCCATACTCAGGCGCGCTACAGCCTGCCGAAAGTGATCAAAGCGTTTCGTCAGCTCTATCCTAACGTCCGGCTTGAACTTAATCAGGGGTCGCCGCAGGAAATTGTCACCATGCTGCTGGCGGGTGAGGCGGACATTGGCATCGCCAGTGAATTACTTGTCAACAACAGCAGCCTGGCGGCGTTCCCCTGGTTCAGCTGGCATCACGCCTTACTGGTGCCGAAAGGGCATGAACTGGTGCAGAACCAACCAGTTTCACTGAGCACGCTCAGCCGCTATCCGCTGATCACCTACCGGCAGGGTATCACCGGACGTTCGCGGGTTGACCGTGCATTCCAGACGGCCGGTTTAAAACCAGATATTGTGCTCAGTGCTCAGGACTCCGATGTGGTGAAAACCTACGTCAAACTCGGTTTAGGCGTGGGGATACTGGCCGATCAGGCGTGTGAAACTGAAGAGAGTGAAGAGCTGGTACGCCTCGATGCCACCCATCTGTTCGATGCCAGCACCGTATGGCTCGGCCTCAAGCGCGGCCAGCTGCAACGCAACTACGTCTGGCAGTTCCTGGAACTCTGCAACGCCAACCTGTCGCTGGAAGAGATCAAGCGTCAGGCGCTCTCTTACAGCAATGACGACGAACCGGTTATCGACTTCCAGATTTAAGCACACGGCGCATCCACCCGGATGCGCGCCTGTTTCCGCACGGCATAAAATTTCAAATCACCGCGAAAATTTCTCTCATCGACCTTTCTCACCCCGCACAACAACATCCTGCGCTGACCCGGCGCGATAAAGTGGAATCAGCTGACCACAAGGGGATGATATGTCGCGACTACAACTTAACGATAGCGATCTGCTGCGCCAGCAGGCGCTGTTTAATGGACGCTGGCAGGATGCGCATCAGGGCGCCACGCTGCCGGTTATCGATCCCGCCACGGGCGAAACCCTGGCGACGATTCCGGCACTGGGTCGGGCAGAAACCGGGCAGGCGATAGCTTATGCGGAAACGGTGCGCATCAGCTGGGGCAAAACCACCAATGCCAGCCGTGCCGCGCTGCTGGAAAAGTGGCATCAACTGATTATTGAACACGCTGACGACCTGGCGATTATCATGACCGCCGAGCAGGGCAAACCGCTGGCGGAAGCCAGAGGCGAAGTGCTCTATGGAGCCAGCTTCGTGAAATGGTTCGCGGAAGAGGCACGCCGCATCTATGGCGACACCATTCCCGCACCCAGCGAGGACCGGCGCATCCTGGTGCTGAAACAGCCGGTAGGCGTTGCCGCCGCGATCACGCCGTGGAACTTCCCGATTGCGATGATCACCCGCAAGGTGGCGCCCGCGCTGGCCGCCGGATGCCCGATTATTGTTAAACCTTCCGAGTTAACACCGCTGTCGGCGCTGGCACTGGCGGTACTGGCAGAGCGCGCGGGCTTCCCGTCCGGCGTGCTGCAGGTGCTGACCGGCCTGCCCACGGAGATTGGCGCGACGCTGACTGAAAGCCGCACGGTACGTAAAATCTCCTTTACCGGTTCAACCCGCATCGGACAGTTGCTGATGCAACAGAGCGCCGACAGCATCAAGCGCCTGAGTCTGGAGTTGGGTGGCAACGCGCCCCTGATCGTGTTTGATGATGCCGATATTGAGATTGCCGTCGCGGGGGTTATGCTCAGCAAGTTCCGCAACGCAGGGCAGACCTGCGTCTGCGCTAACCGCATCCTGGTGCAGCGAAGTATCTATCCGCGTTTCACCGCCCGGTTGCTGGAGGCGGTCGCCACCCTGAAAGTGGGCGATGGTTTTGCGCCCGACAGCACTATTGGCCCTTTGATCAATAGCCGCGCGGTAGAGAAAGTGAACGGTCATATCGACGATGCCCTCAGTCAGGGTGCAACGCTGCTGACCGGCGGCATCAGCCAGGGCAACGGGACCTTTGTGCAGCCGACGGTGCTCGGTGAGGTCACCGCCGCCATGCGCATCGCCCATGAAGAGACGTTTGGTCCGGTCGCGCCGCTGTTTATCTTCGACGATGAAGAGGAGGCGATCGCGATGGCAAATGACACGCCCTACGGCCTGGGTGCCTATTTCTTTACCGAGAACATCCGGCGCGCATGGCGGGTAGCGGAGGCGCTGGAGTTTGGCATGGTCGGCTTTAATACCGGCGCTATTTCCCTGGAGGTCGCGCCGTTTGGCGGCGTGAAACTCTCCGGTATTGGCCGGGAAGGTTCCCGCTACGGAATTGATGAATATCTGGAACAGAAAACATTTCACATTGGCAGTCTGTAACTAAAAATGAAAAGAGCCAGCCGGATAATCCGGCTGGCTTTTTTTTGCCTGAGGCTCCGTAAAAACTTACCGGCGTCAAATAATTGTTCTGAAAAATTAAAGAATTTATCAGGGATGTGAAGCGGGTCGTTAAATCGGCGGGTCATGTGAACCGGAATGAGCCGCCTGACCCGAAATATCCGCTTTGGTGCAATTTCCGTGCAGGTTGCACCAGCAGGGCGCATAAATTTTGTGAAGTAAATCATCTGTTTAATTGTTCGGCAATTCCACAAAAAATCTACCGCCAATACGGCAGAAAATTTTTTTGCACTGTTTTAAACGCATTTTTATTTTTTGCCCGGCTGGCATACTTTCTGCATTAGCTTATTAACAGCGCAGAAACCGGCAGTTTTAAACGCTAATAAACCAGCAACTGATGGGTGTAACAAATAAGGAATTCTTCCATGTTAAGTTTCGACCCGGAAAAAGTTTCTCTTCCAGCTGGCCATTATATTGGCGGCCAGCACTGCCAGAGCCAGGGCGCATCCTTTGAGGTTAAACGTCCATCGGATGGCAGGGTCTATGCCACGCTGCAGGACGCCACGCTGCAGGATGTCGATCGTGCCGTGACTGTGGCGCATCAGGCGCTGAAAAGCAGCGGCTGGTCCGGTTGTCCGCCGCGCGAACGCGGACGGGTACTGCGCCGCTGGGCCGATCTGATTGAGCAGGACGCGCTGCTGGCACAGCTGGAAGCGCTGGGCTCCACCCGGCCGATCAATGACGTGGTGCTGCACGAAATTCCTTTTACCGCCGAAGCGATTCGCTTCTATGCCGAATGCGCTGACAAATACAGCGGGGATCTCTTTCCCACCCGCGACAGCAGCCTGGGTATGCTGATTGCCGAACCTTATGGCGTTATCGCCGCGATTACCCCGTGGAATTTCCCGCTGTCGATGGCGTCGTGGAAATGCGGACCGGCGCTGGCGGCGGGCAATGCGGTGGTGCTTAAACCCTCTGAACTGACCCCGTTTTCTACCGTGCGCATGGCCGAACTGGCCATTCAGGCGGGCTTACCGGCGGGCGTGCTGAACATTGTACAGGGCAGTGGCGCGGTGACCGGCAGCGCGCTGGTAAAACATCCGCTGGTGCGCAAAGTCTCGTTTACCGGCTCGACCCTGACGGGTCAACGCATTATGAGCGATGCCGCGCAAAACGGCATGAAGCCAGTGACGCTGGAGCTGGGCGGCAAAAGTCCGCAACTGGTGTTTGATGACGCGGGTGACCTTGAGGTGCTGGCCCAGCGTATTCTGCGCGGCTTCACCGCCAACGGCGGTCAGGCCTGTGTGGCGGGCACCCGTCTTATTGTGCAGCGCAACATTGCCGATCCGCTGGTTGAGCGGCTGGCTCAACTCTGCCGGGAGGTTAAACCGGGCGTCACCTGGCAGGAGGACAGCCGCTACGCGCCGCTGATCGATGAACGACAGGGCAACAAAGTCTGCTCGGTTATTGAAGCGGCAAAAGCGCAGGGCGCAGAAGTACTGGTGGGCGGTGAGCGTTTTGCCGACACCGACGACGGCTGGTTCTGGCAGCCCACGCTGCTGAGTCAAGTGGCGCAGGATAACCCGGCAGTCCAGCAGGAGATTTTTGGTCCGGTGCTGACGGTGCAGACGTTTGATGATGAAGAGCAGGGACTGGCGATGGCCGCCCATGACACTTATGGCCTCTGCGCCGGTGTTCACACCCTGAGTCTGCCGCGCGCGCTGCGGGCAATGCGCGCCATTGACGCGGGCACCGTCTGGATCAACCGCTATGGACGCTCCGGCGACTTCATCATTCCGACCGGTGGCTTTCTCGGCTCCGGCATTGGTAAAGATTTAGGCCGCCAGGCGTTTCAGGCCTGCCAGCGCCAGAAGAGTGTACTCATCGATTTCTAAGCGCAACTGACAATGACGAGGGTGTTACATGGCACTGTTTAAACCGAAATTCATCACGTTTGACTGTTACGGCACGCTGATTCGCTTCGATATGGCGGGTGCCGCGCAGCGCTGTTTCAGCGACCGCGTCGACCCGGACGCAATGCACGCTTTTACCACCGACTTTTCCAGCTACCGGCTGGATGAGGTGCTCGGCGCGTGGAAACCCTACTACGACGTGGTGAGTAATGCCCTGCAGCGCACCTGTAAAAAGTGGGGCGTCCGCTGGGACAAAGCCGACAGCGACTTTATCTACACCGACTGCGCCAGCTGGGGTCCGCATCCCGACGTGCCCGCCGGGCTGGCAAAGGTGGCTAAGGAGTTTCCGCTGGTGCTGCTGACCAACTCGATGAAAGACCTGATCCCGCATCACGAACCGCGTCTGGGTGCACCAATCTATATGGCTATCACGGCAGAAGAGACGGGAGCCTACAAACCACAGATGAAGGGCTTCGAGTACATGCTGGACAAGCTCGGCTGCGGCCCTGAGGAGATCCTGCACGTCTCCTCCAGCTTCCGCTATGACCTGATGACTGCCCACGATCTCGGCATCAAAAACAAAGTCTGGGTCAATCGCGGTCATGAACCGGCGAATCCGTATTACCAGTACACCGAAATCAACGATATCGGCGGCCTGCCTGGCGTCGTCGGACTCTGAGGAACACCCCATGAAACTGGAATCGTTCTGGCAGGCCACCGCTCCGGCCTTTACCGGTGCCGCACGCGAACCGCTGCCCGCACAGGCGGACGTGGTGGTGATTGGCGGTGGCTTCACCGGCATCTCGGCGGCCCTGAACCTGGCGCGCAGCGGCATCAGCGTGGTGCTGCTGGAGAGTGGCGACGTGATGAGTCAGGCCTCGGCGCGCAACGGCGGCCACTGCAACACCGGTGTGGCGCAGAACTTCGCCTCGCTGGTGGCGAGCCAGGGTCTGGAGCAGGCCAGCCGCTTCTACCGGGCGTTTGATGAGGCGGTGAGCTATGTCCAGCAACTGATCCAGGATGAAGCGATCGACTGCGACTTCCGGCTGTGCGGCAAACTCAAGCTCGCCAGCAAAGCGTCGCATGTGGCCGGGCTGCAGGAAGCGTATGAGCTGATGCGGCGCACCGTTGACCCGGAGATCGAACTGCTCGACAAAATCGCAGTGCGTGACGAGATCGCCAGCGATGACTTCCACGGCGGCCTGCTGCAGAAACGTGGCGGTCAGATGCACATGGGCAAGTTCGGCGTCGGGCTGGCTGAGGCCGCCGCCCGCAGCGGCGCGAAGATTTTTCCGCACCACGCCGTGACGAAGCTAGAACGCCTGAAGGGTTATCAGCATCGGGTAGAGACCGCGCAGGGCACCATTCTGGCGGACAAAGTGCTGATGGCGACCGGCTGCTCCAACGTCGGCCCTTTTCCCTGGTTTCAGCGCCGCATTGTGCCGGTCGGCAGCTTTATCGTGGTGACGGAGGCGCTCGACCCGGCGCTGCTGCGCCAGGTGCTGCCAAACGATCGCACCTATGTTACCTCACTGAATATCGGCAACTACTTCCGTACCACGGCCGATCGCCGTTTGGTGTTTGGCGGGCGGGCGCGGTTTGCCGTCAGCAACCCGACGTCGGACTCGCGTAGCGGCGAGATCCTGCGCCGGGCGATGACGCAGATGCTGCCACAGCTCGGCCAGTCGCAGGTGGATTACTGCTGGGGCGGTATGGTTGATATGACCGCCGACCGTCTGCCGCACGCGGGTGAACAGGATGGCCTCTTCTATTCGCTGGGTTACAGCGGTCACGGTACCCAGATGTCGGTGTGGATGGGACGCGTCATGGCCAGTCTGCTGGCTGAAAAGCGCACTGAAAATCCCTGGCAGCGCGACACATGGCCCGCGCTGCCTGGTTATCACGGCAAGCCATGGTTTTTACCGCTCGCAGGACTCTATTACAAAGCAAAGGATCGCCTTTCATAACGTCCCGTCGGGTGCTGACCGCCAGGTTATCAGCACCGCCAGAACATGATCCCCGGTTCGCCTGACTATTGAGGGTACAGAGATGAGTAAATTTGATAATAACGACGCTGATGCGGTAAATCCGGCACTGACGCGCATGATCACCGAAGGCTCACTTTCACGTCGCAGTCTGATGAAAATGCTCTCAGCCGGTGCGGTGATGAGCAGCGGCCTGATCACTTTTTCAGGGGCGGCACTGGCGGACGATAAGCCGGTCAGGGGCGGTAAACTGCGGGCGGCGATGTCGAATGCCTCGGCCACCGATACACTTGATCCGGCCAAAAGTAACAACAGTGCAGATTACACCCGCCAGTTCATGTTCTACAGCGGCCTGACCGAGCTGGATAAAAACCTGATGGCGCAACCGGCGCTGGCCGAATCGCTGGAATCCAGCGACGGCATTACCTGGCATATCAAACTGCGTAAGGGGGTCACTTTCCATGATGGCAAACCGCTGACTGCCAAAGATGTCATCTACTCACTCAGCCGTCACAAAGATCCGGCCATCGCCTCTATCGCCTTTAAGCTCGCCGATCAGTTCAAAACCTTCAGCGCGGTCAATGATAATGAGGTGCAGCTGGAGCTGAGCAGCGCTAACTTCGACGTCCCTTATATGCTGGCGACACCGCCGTTTCTGATCGTGCCGGACGGCACCAAAGATTTCAGCAAAGGCATCGGCACCGGTCCGTTTGTCTGCAAAACATTTATGCCGGGTACGCGCACCATCGGTACCAAAAATCCTGACTACTACAAGCCTGGTCTGCCGCATCTGGATGAGGTAGAACTGATTGGCGTCACTGACGGCGCAGCGCGCGTTAATGCCCTGATGTCGGGCGATCTGCAGATGGTCTCCACCCTGACCGCTGCCGACTGCAAGCGCATTAAAGCCAGCAGCGAATTTGGCGTGCTGGAGAGTAAATCGGGCATGTACACCAACCTGATTATCCGCACCGATGTGAAGCCGGGTAACAATGAAGATTTCGTGCTGGCGATGAAATATCTGCAGCCACGTGAAATGCTGGTGAAAACGGTGCTGCAGGGTTACGGCGACGTCAGTAATGACACCCCGGTGCCGCCGTGGCATCCGCTCTATAACGCCGATCTCAAACCGCGTGCGCTGGACATTGAAAAAGCGAAGTTCCACATCAAAAAAGCGGGCATGGCCGGCTCCACGGTGGAGATCATCACCACGCCGAATATCGAAGGGGCAAATGAAGGCGGTCAGATGATCCAGCAGATGGCGCGCGGGGCAGGGCTGAACATCAAAGTGCGACGTGTGCCGTATGACGGTTACTGGTCTTCGCACTGGATGAAAGATCCGGTGGGATATGGCTCGATAAACCCGCGTCCGACGCTCGACATGCTCTTCTCACAGTTTTATCTCTCTACCGCACCGAATAACGAATCGGGCTGGAAAAATCCTCAGTTTGATCAGCTGGTGGTCGCGGCACGCGGTGAGCGCGATCAGGCGAAACGCAAGCAGATGTATGGCGACATGCAGACGCTGATTTATGACCACTGCGGCACCCTTATCCCGACCTTTATCAGCTCCACGGATGGCTACAACAAAAAGGTCAAAGGGGTGGAGGCCTGGCCGTCGGGCATGATGATGGGCTATCGCTTCCATGAATTTGCGTGGCTGAGCGCCTGATACGTTATTTAAGGAAGGAGTACGCCGATGAACCGATACATGCTGTTCCTGATTGCCCGGCGAATTGGTGCTGGCATCCTGACTTTGCTTATCGTCTCGGCGGTGGTGTTTTTCATCACCAGCCTGCTGCCGGGCGACGCAGCGCAGATGATCCTCGGCCAGAACGCCACGCCGGAAACGGTGGCGGCGTTAAGGCAGCAGCTGGGTCTCGATCAGCCTTTGCTGATGCGCTACTTCCACTGGCTGACAGGCATGGTGCAGGGCGACTTTGGCACCTCGTTTGCCAGCCATTTGCCGGTCTCGCAACTGGTGGCGCAGCGCATTCCCGCCACCTTTGAACTGGCGGGTATCACCACGCTGATCTGCGTGCCGCTGGCGCTGATTATCGGCATTATTGCCGCGATGAATCGCGGTTCCCGACTCGATCGGGCGCTGGTCATCGGCACCATGGCGACGGTTGCCGTGCCGGAGTTTCTGGTGGCGACGGTGGCGGTACTGATTTTCGCCGTCAAGCTGCACTGGGTCTCGGCGATGTCGTTCGGCAGCCCGGATAGCGACCTGCTGAGTTACCTCAAAGCCTATGCGCTGCCGGTGCTGACCCTCTGCTGCGTGCTGGTGGCGCAGATGGCACGTATGACGCGGGCAGCCATTATCAACCAGCTCGACAGTCCTTATCTGGAGATGGCGCTGCTGAAAGGGGTTTCACCGCTGAGAGCGGTGCTGCGTCACGCACTGCCTAACGCGGTCGGCCCCATCGCCAATGCCATTTCACTCAGCCTCTCCTATCTGTTTGGCGGGGTGATCATCATCGAAACCATCTTCAGCTATCCCGGTCTCGCCAGCCAGTTGGTGGATGCGGTCAGTAACCGCGACCTGCCGGTGGTGCAGCTCTGCGTGATGCTGTTCGCCGCCTGCTACCTGGCCCTGCTGCTGGCGGCAGACATTCTGACTATCGCCTTTAACCCGAAATGGAGAAGCGCATGAATATTCTCTCGTTGCCCTGGCGTTTCTTACAGTCGCTTTCCTGGTCGGGACGGCTGGGTCTGATAATGTCGCTGTTCTGGCTGCTGATGGCAGTATTCGGCACCCCGCTGGCCCCGCACAGCATTGATGACATCGGCGGCGGCCCGCTGATGGGCGGCCTGACGTCTGATAACCTGCTGGGCACCGACTACCTTGGGCGCGACATGCTGAGCCGCATTCTCTATGGCGCGAAGTTCTCTATCGGTCTGGCGCTGAGTGCGGCGCTGCTGGCCAGCCTGATCGGCACGCTGCTGGCGCTGCTGGCAGCGGTGGCGGGGCGCTGGCTGGAGGAGGTACTGGGCCGCGTCAACGACGCGCTGCTGGTACTGCCGGGTAAAGTGCTGTCCCTGATGATAGTCGCGGTATTTGGCTCCTCACTGCCAATGCTGATCCTCACGGCGGTCTTCACCTACTGGCCGGGCGCATTTCGTATCGCGTTTGCCATGGCCAGCTCGCTGCGCAGCATGGACTACGTCCGGGCGTCACGGCTGCGGGGCGAAAGCCGCTGGTATATCGCCATTCACGATATCCTGCCCAATATGGTGCACCCGATGCTGACTGACTTTGGTCTGCGCTTTGTCTACATCGTGCTGCTGCTGAGCGGCCTGAGCTTCCTCGGTCTGGGTGTTCAGCCGCCCTACGCCGACTGGGGCACGCTGGTGCGTGAAAATATGCAGGGGCTGTTTGACGGCTCGCCTGCGGTGCTGATGCCAGCGCTGGCGATTGCCAGCCTGACCATTGGCGCCAACCTGTTTATTGACAGCCTGCAGGCGATGCGTCCGATGACGCTGGCGAAGGAGGGAGCATGAACGTGACACCACATACCGCCATGCCGGTGATTTCGGTGGACAAACTGCGCGTCACTGCGCAGACCGATCGCGGCGAAGAGATCGACCTGGTTTCCGATATTCACTTTACCGTGCAGAAGGGCGAAGTGCTGGCGCTGATTGGTGAATCCGGCTCAGGTAAAACCACTATCGCCATGGCGCTGATGGGTTACGCCCGCAGCGGCTGCCGCATCGCCGAAGGCAACATTCACGTTGCCGGCACCGACGTTAACAGCCTGACGCCGGGGCAGTTGCGCGCTTTCCGTGGCAACAAAGTCGCCTATATCGCCCAGAGCGCGGCAGCGTCGTTTAATCCGGGCATGAAGATCCTCGACCAGGTGATTGAGCCGGTGGTTATCCACGGCACCCTGACCCGCAAAGCGGCAAAAGCCAAAGCGATTGAGCTGTTCCGCGAACTGGCGCTGCCCAACCCCGAGACCATTGGTGACCGCTTCCCGCACCAGGTGTCGGGCGGTCAGTTGCAGCGTCTGATGACGGCGATGGCGCTGATTGGCGATCCTGACGTGGTAATCCTTGATGAACCTACTACCGCGCTGGATGTGACCACGCAGGTGGAAGTGCTGAAGGCGTTTCGCCGCGTGGTGGTGCAGCGCGGCGTCACGGCGATTTACGTCAGTCACGATTTAGCCGTGGTGGCGCAGATGGCAGACCGGATACTGGTGCTACTGCGCGGCAAAATGGCGGAGTATGGCAGCACCGCGCATCTGATCGGCGCACCGCAGGCGGAGTACACCCGCTTACTGATGGAGGCGGCGCGGCAGAAAGAGCGGCCCAGCAACTGGTGCCCGGTTGCCGCCGATATTCAGCCGCTGCTTGAGGTGCGCGACCTCAGCGCAGGTTATGGTCCGCGCGGCAGCGATGGCTACCCGAAAATACGCATTCTGGAAGATATCAACCTCAGGCTGTGGAAAGGGCAGGCGATTGGCATCATTGGTGAGTCAGGCTCAGGCAAAACCACCCTGGCGCACGCTATTGCCGGACTCAACGCTGCAAGCCACGGCCATATTCTGTTTAACGGCCACTACATCTCGGGCGATATGCAAAAACGGCCTGACAATGAGCTGCGCCGCATTCAGTATGTGTTCCAGATGGCAGACACCGCGCTGAACCCGGCCCACAGCGTTGAACGCATCCTGTCGCGTCCACTGACGCTGTTTCACGGTCTGAACGGTGCGGCCCGACAGCAGCGGCTTTATCAGCTGCTGGATCTGGTGCAGCTCCCGCGCAGCGTGCTGTGGCGGCGTCCCTGGGCGCTCTCCGGCGGGCAGAAGCAGCGCGTCAATCTGGCGCGCGCGCTGGCGGCTGAGCCGGATCTGATTCTGTGTGATGAAGTGACCTCGGCGCTGGATACAGTGGTTGCCGCTGCCGTCCTCGACTTAATCAGCGAACTGCGCCGCGAACTGGGACTCTCGGTGATCTTCATCAGCCACGACATGCATGCGGTACGCGCGGTATGTGATGAAATCGTAGTGATGAAGAGCGGTCGTATCGTCACCCAGCTGGCGCGCAGCGACTACGACAAGCCGACCAGCGAGTTGTATTTCGAGCGGCTGAAACGCGCGGTGCCGGAGCTGCGTCAGGGCTGGCTGGATGAGCATGAAGAGATTTTAAAAGCAGAGTGAGTTGCCTGAAGCAACTGGCACCCTGATTAATCCGCCTGCACAGCACTGATGTAATGCGCGGGCGGCACGGGTCAAGGCACAGCGGTGATATCGCCCTGTGCCAGACCAGATACTGACAACAGAGGTAGTCTTGTTATGCCTGCACCGATTCGTTATGTACAGGACAGTGCGAATTTTCCCGATTCCGCCGATGTAGTGGTGATTGGCGCCGGTATCGCCGGAGCCGCCGCCACCTGGGAGCTGGCGAAGCAGGGACTGAAGGTCGTGCTAATCGAAAAAGGCCTGGTAGGAGCGGAGCAGTCGAGCCGTAACTGGGGCTGGTGTCGCCAGCAGAACCGCGATGAACGTGAATTGCCGCTGATTATTTATGCGCTGCAACGCTGGGGTGAGCTTAACGATGAAACCGGCGAAGAGCTGGGTTTCCGCCGCAGCGGGCTGGTCTACGCCACGCAGGAAGAGTCGGACATCGCGGCCTGGGATAAGTGGATCCAGATGGCAAAAGGCTATGGCGTGCGCAGTTCGATCCTCACGGCGGAGCAGGCCAAAGCGATGACGCCCGGCAGCACCACAAGCTGGCGGGGCGGTCTCTCAGCGCCTACCGACGGTCACGCCGAACCACGGCTGGCCGCGCCCGGGCTGGTGGCGGGCGCGCTGAAAAAAGGGGCGCTGCTGTTTCAGCAATGCGCGGTGCGCGGGCTGGATATCGCCGCCGGACAGGTCAGCGGCGTCTGGACCGAGCGCGGCCTGATCAAAACCAGCCGGGTGATCTGTGCCGCCGGGGCCTGGACCTCCATGTTTTGCCGTCGTCACGGTATCGATCTGCCGCTGGGCAACGTGATTGGCACCGCTTTCCGCACGCAGCCCATTGAGCAGGCGATTGCCATGCCACTCTACACACCTGGCTTTGCCTGTCGGCCACAGATGGACGGCAGTTACACCGTCTCCGTCTCGGGTCGCGGGCGTCTGGAGCCGGGCGCGCAGGGGCTGCGCTATGCCCGCCAGTTCTACCCGACCTTTAAAAGCCGCCGCAAGAATCTCACCCTGAATCTTGGCCTTTCGCCGTTCTTCAATGGCCCGGAAGCGATGGGTGGCTGGGCATTTGACCGCGAGTCGCCGTTTGAGCGCATGCGCATTCTCGATCCGGCAGCCGATGCAACGATCGTGGAAGAGGGACTGGCGGCGATGCGGCGTGAATACCCGGCGCTGGCGAACCTGCGGCTGGCGCAGTCGTGGGGCGGCATGATTGACAGCACCCCGGATGCGATTCCGGTGATCTCCACCGTGGCGAAATTGCCGGGGCTGGTGCTCTCGGCGGGCTACAGCGCCCACGGCTTCGGTATCGGACCGGGTGCCGGACGACTGGCAGCCGATCTGGCGACCGAAGCCACGCCAGTTGTTGATCCCACCCCTTATCGCTACAGCCGTCTGGTTGACGGCAGCGGACTTGAAACGCCAGGCATGATGTAAGGAGACCTGCAATGAGCCTGAAAATACGCGCAATGACGCCGGACGATATCGACCCCTGTTTCACCTTAACGCAGGCACTGAAATGGCCCCATCGACGTGAAGACTGGCAGCTGGCGCTGCAGCTGGGCGAGGGCACGGTGATTGAAGAGCAGGGCAAGCTGATTGCGAGCGCGGTGCTCTGGCGCTGGGGGGAGCGCGCCGCCACGCTGGGGCTGGTGATCGTCGATAACCAGCAGCAGGGGCGTGGCCTGGGCAAACAGCTGATGCTGGCGCAGCTGGAAAAATTACCCGACTGTAACGTGCGTCTGCACGCCACCGAGATGGGCAAAGGTTTGTATGAAAAACTCGGGTTTGTCAGTTGCGGTGAGATTCGCCAGCACCAGACCCGCGCAGTGACCACCCTTCCAGACGTCGTGATCCCGGCGGGACTGCAGCTGCGTCCGGCAACACTGGCCGATCACGCCACACTGGTGACGCTGGATCAGCAGGCGCACGGCATGCATCGTCCGGCACTGTTCGACCACCTGCTGCGCGACTGCCAGACGGTGCTGTTGCAGGATGATCATCAGCAAATTCAGGGCTTCGCCAGCCTGCGTCGCTTTGGTCACGGCTGGGCGATTGGCCCGGTGATCGCGGCAGATTTTTCAGTCGCGCAAGCGCTGGTCGCCACGCTGATGCAGTCGCTGCAGGGGGAATTCCTGCGCATCGACACCGATGCCGCGCTGCCGATGGCCGCCTGGCTACAGAGCCTGGGCATCCCTCAGGTCGATGCGCCTGCGACTATGGTGCGCGGCACGCCCTGGACACCGCAGGGTATGCAGGCGTTTGGACTGATGACGCAGGCGATGGCCTGATGCATATCGTCTATAAATCGGAGCCGGAACGTGGCCGCATCTGGCAGCGCTGGCTGGCAGCGCATGCGCCTGACATTCAGCTGCATATCTGGCCTGAGACCGGCGATCCAGAGCAGGTTGAGGCGCTGGTCGCCTGGCAGCCACCGGCTGACATCACCGTGCTTTTCCCCCGGCTGAAACTACTGTTCTCCGTGGGTGCCGGGGCCGATCAGTTTGACCTTGGCGCGCTGCCGCCCGACCTGCCGGTGATCAGGATGATCGAGCCAGGCCTGACCCAGGGCATGGTGGAGTATGTCACCTTCGCGGTACTCGGCCTGCATCGCGACATGCCGCGCTATTTTCATCAGCAACGCCAGCAGCAGTGGCTGACACACGCGGTATTACCTGCCGCGCAGCGTCGGGTAGGCGTCATGGGGCTGGGCGAACTGGGCCAGGCCGCATTGCAACAGCTGGTGGCGCTGGGCTTTGACTGCGCTGGCTGGAGCCGCACACCGCGCCAGATTCCCGGCGTCCGCTGCTGGCACGGTGACGATCAGCTCGATGCGTTTCTGGCGCACAGCGAGATTCTGGTCTGCCTGCTGCCGCTGACTGACACCACACAGGGTTTGCTTAACCGAACCCTGTTTAATCAGCTACCACAGGGCGCGGCGCTGGTGCAGGCCGGGCGCGGCCCCCAGCTGAATCAGGACGATCTGCTGCAGGCGCTGGAGAGCGGGCAGCTCCGTGCCGCCGTGATCGATGTGACCAACCCGGAGCCGTTACCGCCGGGTCATCCCTTCTGGCACCATCCCGCCATCTGGCTCACACCCCACATTGCCAGCCAGACGCAGAATGAGAGCGCCATTGCGGCACTGCTGGAAAACCTGCGGCGCCATCAGCGTGGCGAGCCGCTGCATGGTGAGATTGACCGTTCGCGAGGATATTAAGATGGAACATCTGGTGGCACTGCGCCGCGACCTGCATGCGCATCCGGAACTGGGCTTTCAGGAGCAGCGCACCAGCGACATCGTGGCGAACTTTCTGAAACAGCTGGGCATTGAGGTGCATCGCGGCATCGGTAAAACCGGCGTGGTCGGGATACTGAAAAAGGGCAGCAGTGAATGCATGATTGGCCTGCGGGCTGATATGGATGCGCTGCCGATGCAGGATCAGAGCGGCACCGACTGGCAAAGCCGCGCGGAGCAGGTGAGCCACGCCTGCGGCCACGACGGTCACACCGTGATGCTGCTGGGAGCCGCAGAAAAACTGGCGCGCGACGTCAGCTTTGATGGCAGCGTCTGCTTTATCTTCCAGCCCGCCGAAGAGGGGCTGGCGGGCGCAAAGGCGATGATTGACGATGGCCTCTTCAGCCGTTTTCCCTGTGAGGCGGTCTACGCCATCCACAACTGGCCGGAACTGCCGCTCGGCCAGGTACAGACCCGCCCTGGCGCGATCATGGCAGCGGCTGACCGTTTTGATATCCGGGTACTGGGCGGAGGCGGTCATGCCGCGCAGCCGCATCTGACGCGCGATACTCTGCTGGCGACCAGCGAGCTGGTGGTGCAGCTGAATACTCTGGTCTCACGCGCCCTGGATCCGTGCGAAACGGCGCTGCTCACCGTCACCCGGATGCAGGGCGGCTTTTCACACAACATGATCCCGGCGGAGGCGAACATCACCGGCACGGTGCGCACTTTCAGCCCTGCAGCGCAGGCGACGATTGAAGCACGACTGCGTCAGATGGCGGAGCACATCACCGCCGCCCACGGTTTGCACGCAGAGGTCAGCTATCTGCGCTACTACCCGGCGACCCTGAACAGTAATGCTGAAGCGCAGTTTTGCCTGCAGGCGCTGACGCAGGCGGGCATTACGGCTGAGGCCGCGCCCCAGCCCGCACTTACCTCAGAAGATTTTGCTTTTATGCTGCAGGCGCGGCCCGGTGCCTATCTGTGGCTGGGGTCGGCACCCTGCAAGCCGCTGCATCATGCTGCATACGACTTCAACGATGCGCTGATCCCGCATGGCGTTAACGTTTTTGTCACGCTGATTCGTCAGGCGCTGGCAGAGAAATTTCCCTGCTGAATGCCGCAGGATTTTGACAGGAAATGCCGCTGTCTGAGGAATTACGGCAGCGTGACAAACCAGCGGGTTGCGATACTTGAGCCAACCGAACGTTACGTGGATGAGGGTTTAAAATGCAGAATGTCATGGCAGAGCAGCAAGCATACTCCGATAACAGCCTGTTACTGGATGCACGCGAGCAGAACGTGCCGCGCGGCGTAGTTACCGCCCATCCGCTGGTGATCGAACGCGCCAGAGGCAGTGAAGTGTGGGACGTGGAGGGCAATCGCTATCTCGACTTTGTCGGCGGCATCGGGGTGCTGAATGTCGGCCACAATCACCCGGCGGTGGTCAATGCGGTGACCCGCCAGCTCGGTCTGGTGTCTCATGCCTGCTTTCAGGTGGTGGCCTATCCGGGCTACATCGAGCTGGCGCAGCGGCTGAACAAACTGGTGGGCGGCGATGAGGCGTACAAAAGCGTCTTCTTTACCAGCGGCGCGGAAGCGGTGGAAAATGCGGTGAAGATTGCCCGCTCACACACCCAGCGCTCTGGCATCATCGCTTTTGATGGTGCGTTTCATGGCCGCACCCTGCTGGGTATCACCCTGACCGGCATGTCCGCGCCTTACAAACAGAATTTTGGCCCGTTCCCCGGCGATATTTACCGTCTGCCCTTCCCGAACCCGCTGCACGGTATTACTGAAGCGGACTGCCTGAAAGCGCTGGATCAGCTGTTTGCGGTGCAGATCCTGCCGGAGCGGGTCGCGGCGATTATCATTGAGCCGGTTCAGGGTGACGGCGGCTTCCTGCCCGCTGGCCCGGAATTTATGCAGGCGCTGCGTCGCATCACCAGCCAGCACGGTATTCTGCTGATTTGTGATGAAATCCAGTCCGGCTTCGGGCGTACCGGCACGATGTTCGCCTTCCAGCAACTGGGTATTAAACCCGATTTAGTCACGCTGGCGAAAAGCCTGGGCGGCGGTCTGCCGATTTCTGGCGTGGTGGGGCGTGCAGAGATCATGGATGCACCGACGCCTGGCGGGTTAGGCGGTACTTATGGCGGCAACGCACTGGCCTGTGCGGCGGCGCTGGCGGTACTGGATCTGTTTGAGCAGGAAAACCTGTTGCAGCGCTCCTGCCAGCTTGGTGAGCAACTCAATGCACGACTGCGGCAACTGGCGGATAAATATGCCTGCATCGGTGACGTCCGCGGCGTGGGCTTTATGCAGGCGGTGGAGATCCTCGATTTCGAAACCGGTCGCCCGGATGCGGCCTTAACCCAGAAGATCCTCGACAGCGCCTGCCAGGAAGGATTGCTGCTGATCAAATGCGGCCTGCATCGCAACACCATCCGTTTCCTGGCGCCGCTGGTCACCACCGACTCACAGCTTGAAGAGGCGCTGCATATCTTCGATATTGCGCTGGCCCGCGCCACAGGCCGGTTGGGATAAAGCGCGATTCCTCATTGATATTGTTAAAGTAATTTGAAAATCTCCCGCTGGTATAACCACTGCGAAGCGCTGGCGCGTTTACGGTAAAGCGTGATATACCTTCGGGAGGTTCTGCACATTTAATTAAGCGTCTATCCCATCAGGCTATTTCATTTGTCAGTCTGAACCTGGTCAGTGCTTACAATCCTCACGTACGCCATGTACGCGCCGGTTGTTCCGCGCTGTCCGTCTCCAGACTGCCTGCAACAATGACGCCTGGCGGGACAGGCTCTGACAATGAGGGGGGTGCTATGAACGGCTTAATGAAACTCGACCGCATCGACATCAACATCCTGGTGCAACTCCAGAAAGATGGCCGTATCAGCAACGTTAACCTCGCCGACGCCGTAGGCCTTTCGCCCAGTCCCTGTCTGCAACGGGTCAAACGTCTGGAACAGGCCGGTTTTATCACCGGTTATGAAGCGCACATTAATCTCACCCGCATTACCGATTCGGTGACGGTCTTTACTGAAGTCACTCTGTCAGGCCATCGCCGCGAAGACTTTATGAAATTTGAAAGTGCGATGCGCGACGTCGATGAGCTGATGGAGTGCCATCTGATCACTGGCGGCTATGACTATTTGCTGCGCTTTATTACCCGCAGCATTGAACATTACCAGGAAGTGATTGAGAAGATGCTCGACGCTCAGATCGGCATCGATAAGTACTTCAGCTATATCGTGATCAAATCCCCGATCATGAAAAGCAGCGTGCCGTTGCGATCGCTGATCGGCAAGCACAATTCGGTGGAGTTCGGCGTGTAGCGGGCGGCCAGGCGTCGCCCTCGCCATGTTTACCGGTGGAGAGAGGGCCGTCACCTGTCTTGTATCTGTCTGCTCTTTCGCGATTCACACCAGCCGCACTTATGTTCGCCCATCCGCTTCACTTCTCCCGTTAATCTGCAAGACGCCCCCTCAGCATAAAATTTCTTCATGACGCAAAATTCAGTCGCAACAGCCGGTTCTGTAGCACGCTACAGCCTCAACCGTTGGGCGAACCCTTTTACACTGTTTTCAACCGATACAAGGAGTTGTCATGGACTCATTACAGATTGCTGACCAGCAGTGGCAGCGCGAGGCGTTCACTGTCTCCACCAGCCGCCAGCAGCTCGACCTGGCGTGGATCCACATCCAGCTGGCGGAGAAGTCCTACTGGGCCAAAGGCCAGCCGCTGGCTAAAACCGTGCGGGCGATTGCCGGTTCGCTGCCGTTTGGCCTCTATCACCAGCAGAGACAGATTGGTTTTGCCCGCCTCATCACCGACTACACCCGGTTTGGCTGGCTGTGCGACGTGATGATTGATGAAAACTGGCGCGGTCACGGGCTGGGCAGCTGGCTGGCAACCTGCGTCCGTGAACACCCGGAGCTGCAAACGGTGCATCGCTGGATGCTCTCAACCCAGGATGCCCATCAGGTCTATCAGCGGCTCGGCTGGCGTGTGGTGCAGCATCCCGAGGCACTGATGGAATTTCCCCCTTCCTGACACTGGAGTTACCCCGATATGCGATACCGCGTTGGCGTGGATATTGGCGGATCCTTTACCGATTTCGCCGTGCTCGATCAGCAAACGAACCAGATTCACACCCTGAAAGTCCTGTCACGACCGGATCAGCCAGGCAGCGAAATCGTTACCGGGCTGGCGCAGTTTCAGCAGCATCAGGGTATTGACCCCGCTGAGATTGGCTACTTCACCCACGGCACCACGGTAGGTATTAACGCGGTGATCCAGCGGCGCGGCGTGCGGCTGGCGCTGTTCGCCACGGAGGGCTTCTGCGATGTCCTGGAGCTGGCCCGGCTTAAAATCCCGCATATCCACGACCTTTTCTCCCGGCGTCCTGCTCCGCTGATCACCCGCGATCGGGTGTTTGCCATCCGTGAACGCAGTGACGCGCACGGCAACGTGCTGCACGCGCCTGATCGCCAGAGCGTGCTCGACGCAATCGCTCAGGCACGCGCGGCAGGCTGTCAGGGCATTGTGGTGTCGCTGCTGCACAGCTATCGCAACCGGCACAATGAAGCGGCGGTGAAGGCGATTATCGACGAGGTGGCACCCGAGCTGCTGACCTCCTGTTCCGCTGACATCTGGCCGATCATCCGTGAATATGAACGCACCATTACCGCCACCATTAATGCCTACGTGCAGCCGATGGTGATCCACTACCTGGAATCCTTTGAGCAGGCGCTGCAACGGCTCGGCGTCAGGCCGCCGCCGCGCATCACCAAATCCAACGGCGGGGTGATGGGCGTCGATCAGGCGAAACGCGAATGCGTGCAGATGGTGCTCTCCGGCACCGCATCCGGGGTGATTGGTGCCAGCTATCTCGCCAGCGCCTGTGGTTTTGACAAAATCCTCAGCCTGGATATCGGTGGCACCAGCGCCGACGTGGCGGTGATCATCGACGGCAAAGTGGCACAGGGCAACGGCGAAATCATCGGGGATTTCCCGATCTTTATTCCTTCTGTCGCCGTCACTTCGGTGGGTCAGGGCGGCGGCTCGCTGGCGTGGATCGATGGTCAGGGCGTGCTGCAGATGGGCCCGGACAGTGCCGGATCGCTGCCTGGCCCGGTCTGCTTCCAGCGCGGCGGCACGCAACCCACTGCCACCGATGCGTTCGCCGCCTGCGGCATGATGGGCCATGGCGCGCTGGGTTATAACGCCGTCACTGTTGATGTGGACGCCGCCTGTGCGGCCTGGCAGCCGCTGGCGGATGCGCTTGGCGTCACGGTGCAGGAAACGGCAGAAACCGCCATCCAGCTGGCGATCTCCAGCATGTACAGCGACACCAGCGGGCTGCTGTCGCGCTTTGGTCTCGATCCGCGTGAATTCTGGTTCCTCGCCTTTGGCGGAGCGGGTCCGATGATGGGCTGCTTTCTGGCCCGCGAACTGAATATGAAAGGGGTGATTGTGCCGCCGACGCCGGGCGTGCTGTCCGCGCTGGGCGGGCTGGTAGCAGATATCCGCAACGATTTTATCCGCACGCTCTACGGCGATCTGACACCCGCCCTGGCCGACACCCTGGCCAGTGAAGCCGAAGCATTACAGCAACGCGCCTGTGGCTGGCTGGCCCAGGAGCACAGCAGCGATATGCCTTACAGCCTGCAGTTCAGCGCGGATATGCGCTATCGCGGTCAGTCGTTTGAGATCGACGTACCGCTGGAGGCGAACTGGCTGGCGCAGGCGGATTTCACTGCGCTGCATGACGCCTTTGATCGCCAGCACCAGCAGCTGTTTGGTCACTGTGACCCGCAGGCGCCGGTGCAGTTGATCAACCTGCGGCTGGTGATTGCATCACCGACGCCGAAACCGGTGATTAACCCACTGGCTCCGGCCACGGAACCGGTGCCGGTACTGAAACAGACCAGGGCGTGGATCGACGGCGGCTGGCATCAGGTTGATTTAGTGCTGCGTTCAGTGCTGCGTGCCGGACATCAGCTCAGTGGCCCGGTCATCATCGCCCAGGATGACTGCACCACCTGCGTGCCGCCCGGCATGGGCGTCACGGTCGATTCATTCGGTAATCTGCTGATCACGGCGAACGAGGCATAACATGGCGATTGATGGACGTAACTTACAGATCCTGGCGAACTACTGCGCCGCCGCTGCCGATGCGATGGCCTTTACGCTGATGCGCACAGCGCACTCCACCTTTGTTAAAGAGACGGAAGATTTCTCCTGCCAGATTGTCAGCCGCAGCGGCCTGGCGTTTGCCTCGCCGCGCAGCTTCGGCGCCCCCTGGTACAGCGGCATCGACTATGCGCCGGTGCTGGCACTGATTGAAGAGTACGCTGACGGCGACATCTGCATTACCAACGACGCTTACGCCGGCAACGTGGCGACCCACTCGCCCGATATCCATATCTGGAAACCGGTGTTCCACCAGGGTGAAATTGTCTGCTTCGTGGTGGGCCACATTCATAACACCGACGTCGGCGGCGCGGTGCCTGCCTCGCTGTCGCGCTCGCTGACCGATATCGTGCAGGAGGGGATTCGCATCCCGCCGCTGAAGATCATGCGGCAGGGTCAGCTCAACGAAGAGGTCGCCAGCATCATGCGGCTCAATGTGCGGGTGCCGGATCAGAACTGGGGCGATTTCAAAGCCCAGCTGGCGTCGGTGAACGTCGGCGAGCGTAAAATCCACGACATTATTGCCCGATTTGGCATCGCCGACTTTTTGCAGGGCATTGAGGGCATTCTCGATTACGCCGAAGCGCAGGCGCGCAGCATTATCAAAACCATTCCCGACGGGGAATACTTCTATGCCGACTACGCCGATGAAGATGGCGAGGGCGGTTATCCCTGCCGTATCGCCATTACTCTGCGGGTGCAGGGCGATCAGCTGGAGCTGGACTACACCGGCAGCGATCCGCAACTGGCCTCGTCGCTGAATATGCCGACTGGCGGACGTGAGCGACATCCGCTGGCGCTGGTGGGTGTTACCTATGCGCTCTCTACGCTGGACCGTTCACTGCTGCTTAACGCCGGTACGCTGCGACCCACTAGGGCAATCCTGCCGCCTGGCACGGTCATGAACTGTGAAGCGCCCGCAGCGGTAGGGATGCGCTCCCTGACCTGTGCACTGTCGCAGATTGCCACTATCGGCGTCTTCTCGCTGGCGATGCCGGAGCGTTTGCCCGCGAATTCACCGGGCGGCAACTCAATCATGAACATTCGTACCCAGACGCAGAATCGCAGTGTGGTCGCCTCGCTGGGTCCGGTGGGCGGCGGCGCGGGCGGCACGCCGCGTCACGATGGGCCTGACGGCTCCGGCGGTCTTTCAGCCTTTCTGAAAAACACCCCGATTGAGATCAACGAAGCGGAAGTGCCAATCCGCTTTCATCGCTACGGACTGGCTCAGGACAGCGCCGGAGCCGGTCGCTATCGCGGCGGTTTAGCCACCGAAATGGCATTTGAGGTTTTCTCGCCCAATACCACCATTACCGCGCGCAACCGTAACCGATCGGTGTTTGCCTCGGCGGGTGTCGTCGGCGGCCAGAGTGGGGCGCTCTCTTACTTCCGTACCCGGCGCGACGGTGAGGTCATCAATCACGGTAACACTGATGTGATCCACTGCCTGCCGGGTGACGTGGTCGAAGTGCGCGGACCCGGCGCGGGCGGTTATGGCCTGCCGACACAGCGCGATGCTGATGCGGTGATGCAGGATGTGCGCTGCGGTTATCTCAGCGTCGCGGCAGCCAGGACGCAGTATGGCGTGGTAGTGGTTGATCACCACGTGGATCGGGCAGCAACGGAGCACCTGCGCGCCACGATGCCGCAGCAGGCTGCGCACCATTTTGAGCACGGCGAAGCACGGAGTCGCTTCGAAATGCTCTGGACGCCACAGCGTTATCAGTTACTTACCGCCTTTCTGGCAAGCGCGCCGGTGAGCTGGCGTCGCTTCCTGAAAACCCAGGTATTCCGGGCGGTGGCAGAGATAGGCGAAACGGCGGATATGGCACAAATATTCAGTGATTTGCGTCACCGATACCCGGCAATGGCGAACAATTAACGGCGATTGCGCATCGTCTACTACGCTTTAAGTCTGCATGGACTACAAGGGGAAACGCGACGATGAGCATGAAAACCAGTGATTTTTTTGTCCAGCGCCTGAAAGAGTGGGGCGTCACACGCATCTATGGCTATCCGGGAGATGGCATCAATGGGGTGCTGGGCGCCATTCAGCGTGCTAACGCCAAAGGCGACGGCATCGAATTTATTCAGGTACGTCACGAAGAGATGGCGGCCTTTATGGCGGCCGGACACGCCAAATTCACCGGTGAGCTGGGCGTCTGCCTCTCTACCGGCGGGCCGGGCGCGACCCATCTGCTGACCGGACTCTATGACGCCAAAATGGATCATGCTCCGGTGCTGGCGATTGCCGGCCAGGCGGAAGCGACCGCGCGCGGCTCCAGTTATCAGCAGGAGATGAACCTGGATCGCATCTTCTCGGACGTTGCCAACTTCGTTCAGGAAGCCTCGACTTCGACCCAGGTGCGCCATCTGCTCGACCGGGGCGTGCGCATAGCCAAAGCGCAAAACGGCGTGGCGGTGATCATCATCCCTAAAGATATTCAGGATGAAGAGTGGCAGCCGCCGCAGCATCTGCACGGTTTTACCCATTCTGGCAGCGGCTATCAGCGTCCTAAAGTGATCCCTTATGAAGCGGATCTGCAACGCGCCGCTGAAGTGCTTAACGCCGGTAAAAAAGTGGCGATTCTGATTGGCGCAGGCGCTCGTAACGCCGCCGTCGAGGTGGTACAGGTCGCCAATGTGCTGGGTGCGGGCGTGGCAAAAGCGCTGCTGGGCAAAGATGTGCTGCCGGACGATGCGCCGTTTGTGACCGGTTCGATTGGCCTGCTGGGCACGAAGCCCTCATCCGATTTAATGCAGAACTGCGACACCCTGCTGATGATCGGCAGCGGCTTCCCGTGGACGGAGTTCCTGCCGGAAGAGGGCAAGGCGCGTGCGGTGCAGATCGACATCGATCCCGCCATGCTCGGACTGCGCTATCCCAGCGAAGTGAACCTGCATGGCGATGCGGCTGAAACCCTGCGCGCTCTGCTGCCGCTGCTGGAGCACAAAGAGGATCGCAGCTGGCAGGAAGATATCGCGCTTCAGGTGCGCGACTGGTGGACGCTGATGGAAGAGCGCGCCATGGCACCCGCTAATCCGGTCAACCCGCAGCGGGTGGTGTGGGAGATGTCGCCACAACTGCCGGATAACGCCATTGTCACCTCGGACTCTGGTTCCTGTGCCAACTGGTTCGCCCGCGACTATCGGGTTAAGCAGGGTCAGCGCGCCTCGCTCTCCGGTGGCCTGGCCTGTATGGGCGCGGCGGTGCCTTATGCGATTGCCGCAAAATTTGCCCATCCCGATAAACCGATAGTGGCGCTGGTGGGTGACGGCGCCATGCAGATGAACAATATGGCGGAGCTGATCACGCTTCAGAAATACTGGCAGCAGTGGGCCGATCCACGCCTGATCGTCTGCGTGTTCAACAACCAGGATCTCAATCAGGTTACCTGGGAGCAGCGGGTCATGGAGGGCAATCCCCGCTTTGACGCCTCGCAGCAACTGCCGGACGTGAAGTATGCCGAGTTTGCGCAGTCGCTGGGGATGGTCGGTATTTTTGTCGATAATCCTGACGATCTGGCGGCGGCCTGGCAGCGTGCGCTCAGCGCCGATCGCCCGGTATTGCTGGAGGTGAAAACCGATCCGGAAGTTGCCCCGTTACCGCCGCACATCACCTTTAAACAGGCGAAAGCTTTTATGGCGTCGATGGTGAAAGGCGATCGCGGTGCGGCACAGATCATCAGCGACACCGCCAGCCAGCTGTTCAATAAAAAGCATTAAGGGCTAAGTGGGGTGGTCGCGCCTCGCTAACCTTAAATCCCGGATGCACTCGCGTCCGGGTCTCCAGTCACTTCATCATCATCAACGGGAGTCTTACCATGACTGCTCACTCCAGCCCTGTCTGGTTAATATCGGGATGTTCGACCGGATTTGGTCGTGAACTGGCGCAGCAGACCATCGCGCGTGGTTTTAAGGTCGTCGTGACGGCACGTGATACCTCTTCCATTGCCGATCTGGTTGAGGGACACGACAACGCGCTGGCAGTAGCGCTGGATGTGACCCACCAGGCGAGCATCGACCAGGCCGTCAAAACGGCACTGGACAGGTTCGGCACCATTGATGTGCTGGTAAACAACGCCGGTTACGGCTATCAGAGCTCGGTGGAAGAGGGTGTGGAAAGCGAAATCCGCGCGCAGTTTGATGCCAACGTCTTTGGCCTGTTTGCCCTGACCCGCGCCGTGCTGCCCGCGATGAGAAAGGCGCGCAGCGGCCACGTCATCAACATTACCTCGGTGGCAGGCTTAATTGGTTTTGCCAGCTCAGGCTACTACTCTGCCAGCAAACATGCGGTGGAAGGCTGGTCAGATTCGCTGGCGCTGGAAGCGGGACCGCTGGGCATTCGCGTCACCTGTGTTGAGCCAGGTCCGTTCCGCACCGACTGGGCGGGACGCTCCCTGCATCAGACACCGAGCACGCTGCCAGACTATGCAGAGACTGCAGCCGCACGGATGAAAGCCACCGCCGAATACAGCGGCACGCAGAAGGGCGATCCGGCGCGGGCCGCCACGGCGATGATTGCCATCACTGAGCATGATAACCCGCCACGCCATCTGGTAATGGGCGCCTGGGGCCATGATGCCGTAACCAGCAAGCTCAAAGAGCGGCTGGCTGAGATCGAAGCGTGGAAACAGACGTCGGTGGAGACGGATTTTCCGGAGTAGAGGTGAGTTGCGGGTGGCGGAAAGCCGTCTGCGAGTGAGCCAGAAGCTGATAAAAAAACGAAAGGCCCGCTATCGGGCCTTTAAGCGTTAAGCGCTGATCTTAGCTTTCTGCATTTCGCGCGCATTCAGCTCTTTCAACTTTCGGCGTAACAGGGCAGACGACGAGCGTTTTTTCCTCTGAGCTAACTGGGCTTTAATGGCGGGCAGATCGGGTCTGGCCAGCCATTCAGCAATCAATAGTGCCCTTAACTCCTTATACCTGGTTTCGACCGGAGCCAAAGGGGTTGTTTCATCGTGTTTATTGTAAAACGACATAGCAAGCTCTCCCTGTAGTCACTACTTTATAAGCCCGGAAACAGTCCGGGATTAAAGGTTGCGGCGCTTTCTTTGGCAACCCTGTCCGGCGATTGTAGCGTAGTTCATTTTTTAACCCAAGCAAAGCGTCGTAGATCTCCTCAAGGGGTGTCGGGCGATTGCGGTCAACGATCTCTCCTGATGCAGCCTGGAAAACAAAACCGCCTATAAAGAAGCTTTCATGGTGTGCCATTAACGCCAGGAGTACGCTTTTGTAAACGACAGCACTGCCTAATCCTGCAAAGCTGATATGGCGGAAATCGCCCAGGCACTCCAGACCATCGAACACGTCAAAACAGACTTCAGCCAGCCCGTTAACCGGAAAGGCGATACCGGGTGGCATCCGGTATCCGATACGGTTAAAGGTCTGTTCATCTATCCGGTCGCCAACGATGACGGTGTAAGTCTCATTACCGACAACAAACACGTAGCTGTGATAAACCTGACGATCATAAATGAATCTTTTTCGTCTGATTTCGTAGTTTTCGAGATAAATATCTTCCTCAATGCGCACTTATCATCCCTGCAGGCTGCATGTGAATCTTTAAGCCGTGATTTTTCAGTGCCTGCTCAGACCGGTCAAACATCCCTGGTAAAAATGTGGTTATTCATTCCAGCATATCGGCCGCTGTTGCTGATTACCGACATCGTTTTGTAAAGCAGCCCGCAAACCATTCAGCTATTACGCCCCCTTATCGCGCAGCCCTGCGCCATCATCGTGCTGGAAAAATAAACAGTCGCCTCCACCTGGCATCATAAGAATTCGATCTTGTATCCCAGCCCGTATTCCATCTGGCATCCCCACCTCAGACCGGTTGATTCACCGCTAACTGGCACGCTTCATGCACTAGCTGACAGGTACACTTTTGGCGAGGTAACCCATGCTTGACTCCTTATTAGACGAAGATGCCACCACGATGGCCGCTCTGATTCGCAGCGGGGACGTGTCGGCTTATGAGCTGACCGGGGCGGCGCTGGCACGGATGGAACAGCGGGAACCGGCGATACAGGCTTTTTGTACCCCGACGCCTGAACTGGCAATGGCACAGGCCAGCGCCGTGGATGCCCGACGGGCACGCGGTGAAACACTGGGCGCGCTGGCAGGCGTACCGCTGGCGGTGAAAGATTTAATCTGCACCGCAAACGTCAGAACCACCTCCGGTTCGGCGGCGTACAAAGATTTCGTGCCGGAAGATGATGACATCACGGTGGAACGGTTGCTGGCCGCCGACGCCATTCTGCTTGGCAAAACCACCGCACCGGAGTTTGGCTACAGCGGGGTCGGGCACAATCCGCTGTTTCCGTCGCCACGGAATCCCTGGGATTTGAGCATGACGCCAGGGGGTTCCAGCGCCGGTTCGGGTGCGGCGGTGGCGGCGCGGCTCTGCCCGATTGCACTGGGCAGCGACGGCGGCGGGTCGGTACGCATTCCGGCGGCGCACTGCGGTATTTTCGGCTTCAAGGCGTCGATGGGCCGGGTGCCGCTCTGGCCCGGCTGCCGTGATGAACGCTACCCCGGCGTGTCGAGCTGGGAGTCGCTGGAGCACATCGGTCCGATGACGCGCAGCGTGCGCGATGCCGCGCTGATGATGTCGCTGATGGCAGGACCGGATATGCGCGATCGCCACTCGATTCCCTGCAGCGATGTCGACTGGCTGGGCGCGCCACACCATCTGCCAGGCAAACTGCGCATCGCCTTCAGCGCAGATTTTGGCTATGTGGCCGTTGATCCGGAAGTGCGGGCAGTGGTCAGCGCGGCGGTGCAGCGTTTTGCCGCTGAAATCGGTGCTGAACTGGAACTGGCCGATCCCGGCTTCCCTGATCCGTCGGCGGCCTTTGGCGCGCTGGTGGCGATGGAGAGCGATCTCACCGGCATGCGCCAGATGCTGGCGGAGCAGGGCGGCGAGATGTCGCCGCATCTGGTCGCCATGCTGCAGCGCGACTGGCGGGCGGAAAACTTCACCGATGCCATCACCACCCGCAAAGCGGTCAGCAACTGCCTGTGGCGCTTTATGCAGCGCTTTGACCTGCTGATTACCCCGACGCTGGCGGTGCCGCCGTTTCCGCTGGGGATGCAGGGACCGGAGATCATTGATGGCCGCATGGTCCGCAGCGATCACTGGCTCTCGTTCTGCTACCCGTTCAACTTCACCGGTCAGCCCGCCGCGTCCGTGCCCGCCGGTTTTACTGCCAGCGGCTTGCCCATCGGTCTGCAGATTGTCGGACGTCATCTTGATGATGCCTTAGTGCTGGCTGCCAGTGCCGCTTTCGAGCGCATTCAGCCGTGGAATCACCTTCAACCCGGAATCGCCCAATGAAAACGTCTACTACGCCTGCGCTGGAGCAGGAGTTTGAACATGAGCCGGTACCGCTTTCGCACCGTCATTCTACCCGCTCTGTCTCGGCCGTCTGGTTTGGATTTCCGATGATCCTCACCAATGCGCTGTTTGGCGGCATCATCACCTGGCATCTGGGGTTCTGGCCCGCGCTGATTGCTATTCTGCTGGGAAATCTGGTGCTGTTCGCCTATGTCGGCGCGCTGAGCTGGTACGCCGGTAATAGCGGAATGAATTTCGCCCTGCAGGCCAGACGCACCTTTGGCAGCAAAGGCTACATCCTGGTCTCGGGTTTTCTCTCGACGGTGGTGATCGGCTGGTATGCCTTCCAGACCGGCCTTACCGGCACGGTCATTAATCAGACCTTCGGCTGGAATGCGCTGGCGGTGACGGCCTTTGCCATGATCCTCTATACCAGCATTACCTTCCTGGGCGTGCGGGCGTTGTCGGTACTGGGGATGATCGCCGCGCCGCTGTTTGTGGTGCTGGGAATGGTGGCGCTGTGGCTGATTAGTAAACAGCACGACTTCTCCGTGGTGACGCAGTGGAAGGGCAGCGCCAGCGCAGCCGGTGCAATGAGTATGGGCACCGCCGTCACCATGGTGGTGGCCGGTTTTGCTGACTCCGGCACCATGACCGCTGACTTTACCCGCTGGTCGAAGAATGGCCGTTCGGCGGTGATCGCCGCGTTTTCTGCCTTCCCGGTTGCCAATGTTATCTCTTACCTGTTCGGTGTGGTGATTGTGGCCGTGGGTGCCGCGGTTGATCCGCTGACCAATGGCGGTAACTTCCTGCCGATGCTGATGGGGCACAGCGCCTTTTTGTCGGTAGTGGCCTGCCTGTTTGTCTTTATCAATCTCGGATCGGTCTGCACACACTGCCTCTATAACGGGGCGGTAGGCTTCAGTCATCTGTTCAGCAGCAAAATGCGGCTCTGGACGCTGATCCTGGGTGCCATTGGCGGCGTACTGGCGCTGGCGGGCGTCTGGTCTTACTTCCTGGAGTGGCTCAGCCTGCTTGGCATTGTGGTGCCGCCGTTTGGTGCCGTGATGATCGTGGATTTAATTTTTATGGCGCGCATCAGCGAGCAGCGTCCGGCGCAGCGTTTTCGTGGTACTGCGTTTGCCGCCTGGGCGATTGGCAGCCTGTGTGCGGTGATCGCCCACGTCGCTTTCCCTCAATTTGGTGAAGCGGTTATTGGTCTGGTAACTGCCGCCATCAGCTACAGCGTGATCAGCAGAATGCGCATGCCGCGCCCGGTAATGGAGAACAGCAATGCCCGACTACAGCGTTAATTCAACCCCCTACGCCTGGCCGTTTGACGGCACTTTTACGCCGGCTGACACCGCGCTGATCGTGATTGATATGCAGACCGACTTCTGTGGCGTGGGCGGTTATGTCGACAGCATGGGCTATGACGTGAGTCTGACCCGCGCCCCCATTGTCCCGTTGCAGCAGGTGCTGGCGGCGATGCGCGCCCGGCAGTTTCCGGTTATTCATACCCGCGAAGGGCACCGGCCCGATCTCAGTGATTTGCCCGCCAACAAACGCTGGCGCTCGCGGCGAATGAACGCCGGGATCGGGGATGACGGACCGTGCGGCCGTATTCTGGTGCGCGGTGAACCGGGCTGGGAGATTATCCCGGAGCTGGCACCGCTGCCGGGTGAAGTGGTGATTGATAAGCCGGGTAAGGGATCGTTTTATGCCACCGATCTGGAGCTGATATTGCGCAGTCGCGGCATCCGTAATCTGATCCTCACCGGCATTACCACCGACGTCTGCGTCCACACCACGCTGCGCGAAGCCAACGATCGCGGCTTTGAGTGCCTGGTGTTGTCCGATTGCTGCGCTGCGACCGAGCAGCGTCATCATGAGGCGGCGCTGAGCATGATCCATATGCAGGGCGGCATCTTTGGCGCGGTCGCCCATTCTGCCGCGCTGCTGGATAGCCTGGGGGTTTAATTTCCCGCGACGACGGGTAAATGGCGATGTTGATCTTCTGATCTCAGATGCATCACGCAGCCGGAAAGCCTGAGCACAACGTTGTGCTCAGGCTTTCCACATCAGCGATCACTCGTGCTGCGCGTTGTCTGGCGCAATCGTTTTCATCAGTGCTGAGAGCTGATCGGCGGGCACCGCCTGACTGAACAGATAGCCCTGCAACTGATTACAGCCCGCATCTGCCAGCGCAGACATCTGCCCTGGCGTCTCGACGCCTTCTGCTGTCACCATCAGACCCATGGCATGACCCAGTTTCACCACCGATTCAACAATCGCCACTGAATTTTCCGCCACGCCCAGCGACTGGGTAAATGAGCGATCGATTTTGATTTTATCCACCGGAAAGTTGCTGAGATAGTTCAGGCTGGAGTAACCGGTGCCAAAGTCATCCAGCGCAATCCGGAAGCCCGCGTCACGCAGCTCCACAATAATGGCGCGTGCTTCGCGTTCATCTTCGATTAACACCCCTTCGGTGATCTCCAGTTCCAGGCGCTTCGGATCGCCGCCGTTCTGGCTGACAATCGCCATCACCCGCTCAACAAAGCCGGTAGAGCGGAACTGTACCGGCGAGACGTTGACCGCCACCAGCAGCTCGGGAAAACGCTGCTGAGTGACGCAGGCTTCAGCCAGCACCCATTCGCCCAGCGGAATAATCAGGCCGGTCTCTTCGGCAATCGCGATAAATTCGCCAGGCGCAATCAGGCCGCGGGCTGGATGGTGCCAGCGCAGCAGCGCTTCGATGCCCACCATCTGCTGGCCGCCAATATCCATCAGCGGCTGATACCACACCTCCAGCCCCTGATGGGTATGCAGCGCCGTACGCAGGTCGGCAGCGATGGTCTGTCGGGTCCGCACCGACTCATCCATCGCCCGTTCAAACTGTCGATACGTGCCGCGCCCGCCGCTTTTGGCCTCATAAAGCGCAATATCCGCTTTGCGCATCAGTTCCAGCCGATCAACCCCATCTTTGGGTGCCAGCGCCAGTCCGATACTGGCACCACTCCAGACATCGCTGCCAAACAGCGTAAAAGGCTCACTCAGTTCATCGATAATGCGCTGCGCCAGGCTATGCACCTGGCCGATATTATCGACATCTGGCATCACCACGATAAATTCATCACCGCCGATGCGTCCTACCGTATCGCTGGCCCGCACGATACGGCTCAGGCGCTGTGCGACCGCGATGATCAGTTCATCTCCGGCGTGATGACCGTGGGTATCGTTGATGGTTTTAAAGCGGTCGAGGTCGATGAGCAGCAGCGCCACGCGTTGATCGTGGCGCGTCGCCAGGGCCAGCGCCTGGGTTAAGCGGTCTTCGACCAGTGCGCGGTTCGGCAGGCCGGTCAGCACATCATGAAACGCCAGGTGCTGTGCCTGAGCCTCCGACGCGCCGAGCCTGAGCATGGATTGCGAGAGGTTCACCGACGAATTCCAGAGTCGCCGCACCATATAAAGGCACAGCAGGGATATCGCCAGTACCGCCAGCCCGGTAGATGGCCCGATGGTGCGCAGCATCTGCGCACCGGGACGGGAGGGGATCCAGTTCAGATAGCCAACCGCCTCACCCGCCTGCGCGATCAGCAGATAGCGCGCACCGATTCCCGGCTGTGGCGTGCCGTCGGAGAAGTGCAGCCCCTGCAGCTGATTGCGTTCCGCCAGGCCCGTCAGATAGCCGTCATCAAGAAATTTCAGGCTCACCAGCCGGAAACGCGGCAGGGCATTGCTCTCCCGCTGGATGTTACCTACAGCCAGCGCGGCGGCACGGTTTGTCACACGGACATAATCCGCGTTATCGTGGCGCGCCGGATCGTTGACCAGCGGGCTTTGCAGCACCTCACCAATCAGCGGGTCATTTTCAGGGGCGGAGACCGGCTGGCCTTCGCGCCAGACTCTGACAATCTGATTTTGCTGGTCCAGCACCAGAATCAGCTGATGGCCGAACATCTCATACAGCCACAGCCCAATGTTCTCATCCAGCCACCTGCTGCTGTTGCCCTCCGCCAGATGCTGCTCAAAGGGTCCCCAGCGCGACAGGCTATGCAGCTGGCGCAGATGCTCATTCAGACTCTGTGAAAAAGAGGCTTCAATCATCCGTTGCTGCTGATGGCGGGCCTCCGTATTGGTGAGTGAGGTACCAACAAAGAGCGCAGCGCCTGCACCTACAAACGTCAGCAATAAGATAGCGACCAGCGGCACCAGGACTTCACGCAGGAAACTGCGACGAAAATCAGAGGAAAGTTTAAGGGTGTTAATCATATTGTTGTTTTTCTCAGCAGCAGGGGAACAGCTTAAAAATTAGCAGATGGCACAAAAACGTCCACGCAAAGCGTTACGCTTAGTGATTCTGGCAACGTCTTTGTTGCCGGATGGCCAGGGCAGCCTAAATAATGGGGAGTGAAAAAGTGGCCGTGTTGTATCAGATATTTTAATGGGGTTAGCTGGCTGGACGGTGACATGAGGGCCAACATTCGGCCTCTGTATCAGTAGCCATAAGGCTGGCGCGCGACAGCCTCTCTGGACGCATCACCGTGCATTTCCTGTTAACTTCGCCGCTATGGTTCATACTTATGTGCGCTGATTGTGTTACGAACGGATAGCCGTGAAGACAACGGTTACTGAGTTTGTCACTTATCTGACAGCCTGAGGTTGTCAGCTTACTATAAGGGAAAATAATGCCATTGTTATTCGGTGAGTTATCTGGTTTCCCGTCATGGGTGCCTGTTGTATTACTCGTCTCGCTCTCTTTTGTGCTGGGATTTCTGGCCCGCCTTATCCTGCTCCGGTTCATCCGCTACTGGCAGATTCGTGACAGAAAACTGTTTAAATCCCTTGAGAAGCATCTTAGCGGCTCGATGTTCTTTTTTATTCCGTTATTAATGATTAATGTCGGCGTTAATTACATCGATTTCCAACCGGAATCTCTCTCTTTAATCACCAATATCATCAATGTCTTTATTATTATGTCATTTTGCTCGGTCTTAATCCGGCTGACCAATGTGGCGCAGGATATGCTTTATATCCGCTATGACATTAATATTTCCAATAACCTTCGTGCGCGTAAAATTCGCACGCAGATTATCTATGTCAAAAAAGTGGTTATTGTCATCCTGGTTCTGTTCTGTGTTTCGCTGATTCTGCTCAGCTTCCCTGGCGTCCGGAAATTCGGCACCACCATTCTGGCCGGTGCGGGTGTCGCCGGCATCATTATTGGTTTTGCGCTGCAGAAGTCGCTGGTCAATCTGTTCGCCGGTATTCAGATTGCCTTTACCCAGCCTATTAAAATTGATGATGCGGTAGTGGTAGAAAAAGAGTGGGGCTGGATTGAGGAGATCAACCTGACCTATGTGGTGGTGCGCATCTGGGATTTGCGTCGGCTGGTGTTGCCGATCACCTACTTTACCGAAAACCCGTTTCAGAACTGGACGCGCAATAACGCCCAGATCTTAGGCTCGGTGTTCCTTTACGTGGATTACTCCATGCCGCTGGAGCCGCTGCGCAAGCATTTTGAAAAGGTGCTGAGTGAAACCAAGCTTTGGGATCAGGAAACGTCTGTGCTACAGGTGACCGACACCACCGAGAAAACGATGACCATCAGGATGCTGATGACCGCGCAGAACTCCCCAATCGCCTTTGATTTACGCTGTTACGTGCGTGAGAAGATGATTGAGTTTATTCAGCAGAATTACCCGGAAAGCCTGCCGCAGGTGAGAGCGTCACTGACGGATAGTGGGCGTGAGAAGGTGGGAATAG
The DNA here is from genome assembly GCF_902706165.1 of Pantoea sp. 18059. Taxonomy (NCBI): domain Bacteria; kingdom Pseudomonadati; phylum Pseudomonadota; class Gammaproteobacteria; order Enterobacterales; family Erwiniaceae; genus Pantoea; species Pantoea sp. 18059. Next base: position 1,218,219 of record NZ_CACSJS010000001.1, on the reverse strand, counting down.
GGACGGCAGAATAGGGGCAAGCTGGTAGCGGCAGTCTGAGTGGGTGTGTGCATCCTGATGGCTGTCGCTCCATTCTTTATTAATATGATGTTGGGCGCTGGTGGATGTGTCCGCTTTGTGCCAGAAGGTGAAGTTTTAAAGCAGCTGGCCTTAGTCAGCGGGGAACAAGTCATATCTATTTGCACGTAACAATTCAGTATTAGACATCAGGCCGTTTTATGATCATTGTGGCAAGGGCAGGAAATGTACACATTTTCGGTGGGAATACACTCACTATAAGTTTTAATTCCTTCGGAAACGATTAATATAAAAATTTGCCTGAAGTCATTTCTAAAAAAAACTGAGGGGTTTTTCAATGAGCACAAAAGTGCGCAACCACGTTTCCGTTTCTGAGAAATTAAAAAACTTTGGGATCACCGTTCCCAATGGGCTTGCAATCCTGCCGAGCAACCTAGCAACGGCAAAATCGATCGAAGAGTTTCGTCAGCACGTTGAATCTGACACGGTGAGGACTCTGCTAAGGTCAAGCAAGATCCCCTATGTCGAGATTTTCGACGATGATAATCAACCAGCTTATCTGCAACAGTATGGCTTTGAGTGGTTCGGGCCTACACTTTTTCTATCGACCGGCTTGTTATCACAGAATCCCAATGTTCTATCCATAACTCTAGGAATTATTACGAACTATCTTTATGACTTGTTTAAAGGATCCAAAAGTAGCAAAGCCTCGCTCAATGTCATCATCCAGCAAGCAGACGGTTCCTGCAAAGAAGTCCATTATAGTGGTCATCCTGATGGATTGAGTGATATCGCCGATATTGTCAAGGCGTTGGGGGACAAATAGTGAAAATTTCACCCGTGGAGCAATCAGTTAAAATGACGTTCGAACAGATAATCAGTTTCTTCAATAAAGGTATACAGAAAGCTGAAACTTATCTCTCTCTCGCCCGATCTAGTCAGTTGCAATTGGAACAATGTTTGGCACTAGACCTTTTGTTGTTTAACGCTACGCGGTTAAAATTCGAGGCCGTGCATCGCGATAAAGAAGATAAAGCGAACCTCTTCTTGGGGTTCGAGTGCGCTATAGGTGCTGTGCGATCAGAATTAATGATGTGGATTTTATTAAAACTTGACATGCCTAATGAGGCATGGGACCAACTTGTGGCAGCACAAATGGGCTGTTTAGACGCAAGTCGTGCACATAGGGGATTTGTGCACTGCGAGCAACGGATGGAGGCTTTGGAGCGGTTAGAAGATAACATCTTCCCACCACAGGTATTCATTAGTGCAGGATTTGTTTCCGATAGATTGGACTGTTCCATTTGCGGTGAGCGTTACTCTAAATGCGAACACCTGCGAGGAAAACCTTACATGGGGCAATTTTGTGAAGTCATACATCGTAATCCACGTGGCGACCATGCAGCCTTTGTCGAAGCCCCTGCGGATAAGCGTTGCAGGTTAGTTTCAGTTAAAACTAAAGAAGGTCATCAAGACAAGTTGTCTTTGAAAACTACACCATACAAGGAAGGAGAACTGTTTAAAGAAGGAGATATACTTGAGGCTCAAATGCTTCTACTAGCCTTGGATCGCTATCCATATTTGGCCTCAACGGAAAAGATCCTTGGCACACAATTTCCAGCATTGAAATCGAAATTAGAACTAAGATAGCTAGCGGCTGATCGTGGGGGAATGGCGGATGATTCAAATTAGTTTCTTCGCATATGCTCTAACAATGAACTCATCATAAGGATCTTGCTTGATCGGCTTCCTTACGATTAGCACGCGATTACACGTAAATAAATCCTTCCGTTGCTTGCAGAAAACTGCGAACATCCGTTACTAACTAATAGCAATCAGGAATCCTCCAAACTATACGTTTCAGAAACGGACGTCATTTGCATAATATGATTCTAGAATAGAGTTATGCCTAGCGCATCAGACAAATTATTTTTGCGCTTGATGCATACGCACTATTTGTTGACAAGCTTCATCATGAAAAAGATCCGTAGTCATGATTATAGAATATACATCGTAGTCATTAACTAGTTTATTTGCATTTAGGCGGACATCATCTTCTGGTCGAAAGAATGCCTCATCTGTGTCAGCAATGAATGCTAGGTCCGTACGTTGGATTGTCTGGTCCACGAGATAACCAGCAGTTTCTTTCTCGGTCGTAATTTCTAACCAGACACGTCCAGGCATCTGAACAACCCTGACTGCCACAATATCGGAACGTAGGTACATGGCATACTTTTCTCGAAGCCGTTGCGTTACATCTTCGGCTACATATTGCTCAGCGGAAATTTGGATTGGTTCCGCTAATTGGAGCAATAATGCAATGGCTTTGTCGAGCGGATAGCGAAAGAATTCGCGTGCCGCATTGACACGAAAATCTGTTAACTCAATATGTACTCTAGCCTCCAGCGTTTCATGTTGTTCTGCAAATATTTCGAAGGCCACTTGAAAGGGTGTTGGAACACCTGTAGAGGATAGCTCACGCGCCCTCATACGAGAATCACGTAGTGTTCGACCGACCTTAATCAATCCCGGCATGCTCGGATTGACCAGAATATATACATAGCCTGGAGCCATAGATAAACTTTCCTTTTTATACTGACCAAGTTTCTTGGTGATAGTTTACTACAAATTTTGCTAAATGGACGATGCCTAATCTAATAGTAGGTCCAGATTGTATAGATGTGACCTGATCCCTGTTAACTAATACATGGCTATTTAAACAAAATCGCCACTGGGCGTGAACATTGCGGATGTCTGCTTTTCGCTCATAGCGGACAAAACCATTGTAATAACTAGGTTGCTTCATTCATCCTTTACCAGCGACTGCTGATATAATCGCTTAAGCTGAGGGAATAGCGTGGCTACTTCTGTTTTACCGGTTTTAATCCCTGAGGGTAGGGCAACATGCAGCCTCAGGTTAAAACATTTATTGCCGTTAAGGGTGCGGGCTAAACGTGGTCAGGGCTAAATGCTTGTCTGGAGGATGATATCAACGCACTCAGCAGGCGAAAATTCCGCCGTATCCAGCTTCAGATGCTCTCTGCTCCACGGTTCATAAACACGATCCACAACGGCTTGCCAGTCAGGCACTTTTAAACCAGGAATATCTGAGATTCTGTTCTCTACACGGGCACGATGCTGTTCCGGATCAGAACAGAGGATTTCAATTTCCAGAAAGGGAACACCTGATGATAGTGCGATATCACGAAAACTATCACGTACAAGATTAAGGTCATTCACCGAGTCAGTGATAACCGGTAATCCCCGTTTCAGATTGTCCCGCGCAAGCTCATAAAGGATGAAGTAGCCTTCAGGGCCAATATCCCTGAAAGTTGCTGAACTATTACGCAGAGCCTGTTCAACTGTGTCGACGCGTAAATACACCGCTTTTAATTTTTCAGATAACATTTTAGCGATAGTGCTTTTTCCGCAACCCGGAAGGCCACTAAAGATGTAGAGCATAACAACTCCTGTTTTAACCTGCGCTCCAGTGCTAAAGCAGACACATTGATACATCAATCTGCGCGAAATTATGCGAACCCGTGTCGGATGATCGCCGCCCTATGTCAGCAGCGGACAGCGTTTATTCCACTTCTGCCCGGCTATTCATCTGGCAGTGCTTCAAGGTCTGCGGAGATAATTGCCGGTAGGTTTTGAGTAATCTTTTCTACCGGCCAGTCCCACCAGGCCAGCTTCTCTAGTCGGGATATGGTTTCATCGGTAAAACGCTGCCTGATCACTCTGGCCGGGTTGCCACCCACAATCGAATAGGCCGGGACATCCGACGTCACAACAGAACGTGACGAGATTATTGCGCCGTTGCCGATTTTAACGCCTGGCATAATCAGCGCCTGATAACCCACCCATACATCATTACCAATCACCGTATCGCCTTTATAGGGCAGATCGCCGGCCTGAGGCTGGGCTGTTTCCCATCCGTTTCCGAAAATGTAAAACGGAAAAGTGGAGAAACCCGCCATGTTATGGTTTGCCCCGTTCATGATGAACTGAACGCCTCTGGCTATCGCGCAGAATTTACCCATGATCAGTTTGTCACCAATAAAGGGGAAGTGATAAAGGACATTGCGCTCGAAGTTTTCTGAGTCTTCAGGATCATCATAATAAGTAAAATCCCCGATTATGATGTTGGGGTTTTTCACCGTATTTTTGATAAAACAAACCTGTGGGAAACCTTCCATTGGATGGGGATTGGTGGGATCCGGTCCGTACATATTCTCTCCTTAAGCGCAACGTTAGTTCGTTCCAGTGTACACCATGAAACCCGTCGTTCCTTTCGTGCAAGCCCGGTCTTCATTATCTGCTCATCGCGCGCCGGTCCCGGCTGTATTGCCGGCTCCAGTTTCCTCTTTCCGGGGTGGGTCCGGCAGAGATTCGGCTGATATACAAACGGCTGTTAATTCTCTTTGTGTGCAAAGAAATCTGATTCCTGTAAATTAAATTCTTCTGCATTCTGATAAAGAGTTTTACATGCTGACCGGACTCAATCACCTCACACTCGCAGTTAGCAACCTGGCCAGTAGCCTGAATTTTTATACGGAGACCCTTGGATTCATCCCCAAAGCGGCATGGGATCACGGCGCTTATCTTTCGCTGGGTGAACTCTGGCTCTGTCTCTCTGTGGATACCGTCTCGGCTGGAAATGATTACACACACTGAATCGCCACGAGTTTAACAGACACCTCAGAGTCATTTAAGATGGCTTAAAGAGAGGTGTCCATGAGCGGTAAGCGTTATCCCGAAGAGTTTAAAATTGAAGCAGTCAAACAGGTTGTTGATCGCGGTTATTCTGTTGCCAGCGTTGCAACACGTCTCGATATCACCACCCACAGCCTTTACGCCTGGATAAAGAAGTACGGTCCAGATTCTTCCACTAATAAAGAAGAGTCAGATGCTCAGGCCGAGATCCGCCGTCTCCAGAAAGAGCTGAAGCGGGTTACCGACGAACGGGACATATTAAAAAAAGCCGCGGCGTACTTCGCAAAGCTGTCCGACTGAGGTACGCCTTTATCCGTGACAACATCTGTTGCTGGCCTGGTCGCCTGCTCTGTCGGGTGCTGGATGTTCATCCCAGTGGTTTTTACGCCTGGCTTCAGCAGCCGCATTCACAACGCCATCAGGCAGACCTAAGACTGACAGGACAGATTAAACAGTTCTGGCTGGAATCGGGATGCGTCTATGGTTATCGCAAAATCCATTTGGATCTGCGGGACAGCGGGCAACAGTGCGGAGTGAACAGAGTCTGGCGACTGATGAAACGTGTCGGGATAAAGGCTCAGGTCGGATACCGGAGCCCGCGGGCACGTAAAGGCGAGGCCAGTATCGTGTCGCCCAACAGGCTCCAGCGACAGTTCAATCCGGATGCTCCGGATGAGCGTTGGGTAACGGACATAACCTACATCAGGACCCACGAAGGCTGGCTGTATCTTGCCGTGGTTGTTGATCTGTTCTCACGCAAAATTATCGGCTGGTCCATGCAATCCTGGATGACAAAGGACATTGTCCTGAACGCACTGCTGATGGCTGTATGGCGGCGTAATCCCCAAAAACAGGTGTTGGTTCATTCGGATCAGGGCAGTCAGTACACAAGCCATGAGTGGCAGTCGTTCCTGAAATCACACGGCCTGGAGGGCAGCATGAGCCGTCGCGGTAACTGCCATGATAATGCGGTTGCAGAAAGCTTTTTCCAGTTGTTGAAACGCGAACGGATAAAGAAAAAGATCTACGGAACGCGGGAAGAAGCCCGCAGCGATATTTTTGATTACATCGAAATGTTTTATAACAGTAAGCGTCGGCATGGTTCTAGCGATCAGATGCCACCGACAGAATATGAAAACCAGTATTATCAACGGCTCGGAAGTGTCTAGATTATCCGTGGCGATTCACACTATGCATTCACTATTGCTGGTGACGAATTTAATGCGTTCGTTGAGCGATTGAGAGCGGCGGGTGTGACAGAGTGGAAGCGCAATAAAAGCGAGGGGAACTCCTTCTACTTTCTGGACCCCGATGGCCACAGGCTCGAGATCCATGATGGCGATCTTGAGAGCCGTATCAGAGCCTGCCTTGCTCAGCCTTATCAGGGAATGACGTTCTTCTGATTGATTGACTCCCGGCCCGGCAGAGAAAATGACCGCTGAAGCGGGGGCTATCACCCCATGCCCGGCGGTTTCCTGCCAGCCACTCACCCTGACAAATACTCCTCATTTTCCAGCCACCACATTCACCTCTCCTTCACCCCCGCGTCACGGTTCTGTCATCTGATCCCCTCAAGCTAACACCATCCCGCAGCGTCTTTTCACTGCGTTCCCACTCTGTAACCCGTGAGGATTTCATCGTGATGGAGTTATCCAGACATCCGACCACTGTCTATCAGGCTGTTGCCGCACAACTGGAGCAGGCGCTGAAAGAGCGCTACCGCTGCGGCGACTATCTTCCTTCCGAGCAACAGCTGGCCGATCACTATGAGGTGAATCGCCACACGCTGCGTCGGGCGGTGGATGAGCTGGTGCACAAAGGGCTGCTGCAGCGCCGTCACGGCGTCGGCATCCTGGTTTTGATGCGCCCTTATGACTATCCGCTGCATGCCCAGGCGCGATTCAGCCAGAACCTGCTGGAGCAGGGCAGTCATCCCACCAGCGAACGGCTGCTGGCGGTGCTGCGTCCGGCCAGCAACGACGTTGCCAATGCGCTGGGCGTGAAAGAGGGCGACAACGTCATTCATCTGCGCACCCTGCGTCGCGCCAACGGCGTGCCGCTCTGCCTGATTAACCATTTCCTCGCCGACCTCAGCTGGTGGCCACAGCTTCAGCAATTTAACAGCGGATCGCTGCACGACTTCTTAGTGGAGCACACCGGAAAGCAGCTGGTACGCACCCAGACCCGCATCAGCACCCGCCGGGCGCAGGCCAAAGAGTGTCGGCAGCTCGACATCGCGCTGCATTCCCCACTGCTCTGTGTGCGGACCCTGAACAAAACCAGTGATGGCGCGGTGGCGGAATACTCCGTCAGCCTGACGCGCGGCGACATGATTGAACTGACTCTGGAGCACTAATGGAACAGCAAACGGATCGCCAGCGCTGGCTGTCGGTGCTGGCGCACAGCAGCGCCGCCTTGCTTGAGACGCACTGGCAGGCGCTTAACCTCCAGCCCGCCTTTACCCTGATCCGTCCGGCAGAGATCGGGCTGACACGGTTGCAGGCGCGGATGGGGGCCACCGGCAAACGCTTTGTGATGGGTGATGCCACGGTGACGCGCGCGGTGGTGCAGCTCAGCGACGGCACACTGGGTTACAGCTATCTGTTAGGGCGTGACAAAGCCCATGCCGAGCGCTGCGCCCTGCTGGATGCGCTGTTGCAGCAGCCGGAAACCCGGCAACTGCTGGAAGAGAAGATTATTACCCCGCTGGCGGCGTGGCGCGATGAGCAGCGACAGCTGCGCGCCCGCGAGATCGCCAGCAGCAAAGTGGATTTCTTTACGCTGGTTCGCGGAGATAACTGATGACTTTACTGGCAAGTTTTAACCATCCGGTGGCGGATGCGCAGCGCGCGTTTCGCCGCATTCTGAAAGCGATGAGCGAACCGGGCGTGATGGTCTCGCTGCCGCTGCAACAGGGCTGGGGCGCACTGTCACCGGCGGCCACGGCGCTGCTGCTGACGCTGGTCGATCAGGAAAGCCCGGTCTGGCTGGATGCGGAAATCGACAACGAACAGCTGCGCAACAATCTGCGCTTCCATACCGGTGCGCCGATCACCACGCAGCAGGATGCGCCTTTTGCCCTGAGCCATGCGGCGGCGCAGCCCGACCCGACGCAGTTCGCGGCCGGTGACAACATGTCACCAGAAAAAAGCACCACGCTGATTATCGAAGTGCCGTCGCTGAATGGCGGCCTGACGCTGCGCCTCTCCGGCCCTGGCCTGCGGGAAACCCGCGCCATCGCGCCACAGCTGCCCGAAAGCGTGCTGGAATATCTGCGCACTCGTCCGCATCCGTTTCCACAGGGCGTGGACCTGATCTTCACCTGTGGCGAAGCGATCATGGCCGTGCCGCGCACCACCGTTGTGGAGGTGTGCTGATGTATGTCGCGGTGAAAGGGGGCGAAAAAGCCATTTCAAATGCCCACCAGTTGCAGGCCGATCTGCGGCGCGGCGATAGAGCGGTAGCCGAACTCGGCTGCGATCAGGTGGCGCAGCAGCTGGGACTGGCGGTGGATCGGGTGATGACCGAGGGAGGAATTTACGATCCTGAGCTGGCGGCGCTGGCGATTAAGCAGGCCAGCGGCGATCTGGTCGAGGCGATCTTTCTGTTGCGCGCCTATCGCACCACGCTGCCACGCCTGGCGGAGAGCACGCCACTGGCGACCGGTGCGATGCGCATCGAACGCCGCATCTCGGCGGTCTATAAAGATCTGCCGGGCGGCCAGGTGCTGGGACCAACTTACGACTACAGCCACCGTCTGCTCGACTTCACCCTGCTGGCCAATGGCGAAACGCCTGCCGCGCCGCGTGACGATCGTTCGGTGCCTGACCAGTGCCCGCACATGTTCAGCATGATGAGCGATGAAGGGCTGGCCGCCGCTGAGATGGATGACGGCAGCGAGCCTGTCGATATCACTCGCGAGCCGATGAGTTTTCCCGCCTCACGCGCCGCCCGCCTGCAACAGCTGGTGCGTGGCGACGAAGGCTTTCTGCTGGCGCTGGGTTATTCGACCCAGCGCGGCTATGGCCGCACCCATCCGTTTGCCGGCGAGATCCGCACCGGCACTCTCAGCGTCAGTATCTGTCCCGAAGAGCTGGGTTTTGAACTGGAGATCGGTGAGCTGCTGCTGACGGAGTGTGAAATGGTCAACGGCGTTGCCCACAGCGACGACACGGCGCCGCACTTTACCCGGGGTTATGGGCTGGTGTTTGGCCGCGCCGAACGTAAAGCGATGGCGATGGCGCTGGTGGACCGGGCGCTGCAAAGCCGCGAACAGCATGAGCGTGTTACCAGCCCGGCGCAGGACGAAGAGTTTGTGCTGTCGCACGCCGACAACGTGGAAGCCGCAGGCTTTGTCTCGCATCTCAAGCTGCCGCACTACGTCGATTTCCAGGCGGAACTGGAACTGCTGAAACAGCTGCAGCACGATTATCAGGAGCGCAACCATGGCTGAACTCGCCGGCTATAACAACGGCTATCTCGATGAGCAGACCAAACGCACTATCCGCCGCGCCATCCTGAAAGCGGTGGCGATCCCCGGCTATCAGGTGCCGTTCGCCGGACGTGAGATGCCGATGCCCTACGGCTGGGGCACCGGCGGCATCCAGATCACCGCCAGCGTGATTGGCGATCAGGATGTGCTGAAAGTGATCGATCAGGGCGCAGATGACACTACCAATGCGGTGTCGATCCGTCAGTTCTTTAAGCGAGTCAGCAATGCTGCCACCACCGAGCGCACCGCCGATGCCACCCTGATCCAGACCCGGCACCGCATCCCGGAAACGCCGCTGGAAGAGGATCAGATCCTGATTTTCCAGGTGCCGATCCCGGAGCCGCTGCGCTTTATCGAGCCGCGCGAAACCGAAACCCGCACCATGCATGCGCTGGAGGAGTACGGCATCATGCAGGTGAAGCTGTATGAAGATATCGCCCGCTACGGCCACATCGCGACGACTTACGCCTATCCGGTCCGGGTCAATGATCGCTATGTGATGGATCCTTCGCCCATTCCCAAATTCGACAACCCGAAGATGCACATGATGCCCGCGCTGCAGCTGTTTGGTGCCGGGCGTGAAAAGCGCATCTACGCCTTGCCGCCTTACACCCGCGTGGAAAGCCTGGACTTCGACGATCATCCGTTCACCGTGCAGCAGTGGGATGAACCCTGCGCGCTGTGCGGCTCGCGCCACAGCTATCTCGATGAGGTGGTGATGGACGATCAGGGAACGCGGATGTTTGTCTGCTCCGACACCGACTTTTGCCATCAGCAGCAGGAACAGCAACATGCACAGTGAACAGCCGCTGCTTGCGGTGAACCAGCTCACCCACCTTTATGCGCCGGGCAAAGGGTTTGAGCAGGTCAGTTTTGATCTCTGGCCCGGTGAAGTGCTGGGCATTGTCGGCGAGTCCGGCTCCGGTAAAACCACGCTGCTGCAGAGCCTGTCAGCGCGTCTGACGCCGCAGCAGGGCAGCATTCTTTATCAGAACCGCGACCTCTATCAGATGAGTGAAAGCGATCGCCGTCGCCTGCTGCGCACCGAATGGGGCGTGGTGCATCAGCATCCGATGGACGGGCTGCGTTCGCAGGTCAGCGCGGGCGGCAACATCGGCGAACGGCTGATGGCGACCGGACAGCGCCACTATGGCGATATCCGCGCCGAGGCGAGCCGCTGGCTGCAGGCGGTGGAGATTGACGCCGGTCGCATCGACGATCTGCCCACCACCTTTTCCGGCGGCATGCAGCAGCGGCTGCAGATCGCCCGGAACCTGGTGACGCAGCCGCAGTTGATGTTTATGGATGAGCCGACCGGCGGGCTGGATGTGTCGGTGCAGGCGCGACTGCTGGATCTGCTGCGGACGCTGGTGCGCGAACTGAATCTGGCGGTGGTGATTGTCACCCACGATCTCGGCGTAGCACGACTGCTGGCGCATCGCCTGCTGGTGATGAAGCAGGGGCGGGTGGTGGAGAGCGGTCTGACTGACCGCGTGCTGGACGATCCTCATCATCCTTACACTCAACTGCTGGTCTCTTCGGTGCTCAATTAAATGACAACTATCACTCCGCGCCTGCGGGTAGAGAATTTGTGTAAAACCTTTGTGCTGCATAACCAGAACGGCGCGGCGCTGCCGGTGCTGCACAACGCCAGCCTGACGGCAGGCGAGGGCGAATGCGTCGTGCTGCACGGTCATTCCGGCAGCGGTAAATCCACACTGCTGCGCGCGCTTTACGGCAACTATCAGCCCGACAGCGGCCACATTCGGGTCGCGCATCAGGGCGAGTGGATCGACATGGCGCAGGCATCGGCGCGCCAGATTATCGCCCTGCGCCGCGACACGCTGGGCTGGGTCAGCCAGTTTCTGCGGGTGATACCGCGCGTGCCGACGCTGGAGATTGTGATGCAGCCGCTGCTGGAGCGCGGCGTCGAGCGCGCCTTATGTGAAGCACGTGCCGCCGAACTGCTGACCCGGCTCAACGTGCCGCAGCGTCTCTGGTCGCTGGCCCCGTCCACTTTCTCTGGCGGAGAGCAGCAGCGCGTCAATATCGCTCGCGGCTTTATCGCCGACTATCCGGTGCTGCTGCTGGATGAACCCACCGCCTCGCTCGACAGTGTCAACAGCGAGGCGGTGGTGAGCCTAATTGAACAGGCGCGCGCCCGTGGTGCCGCCATCGTCGGTATTTTTCACGATCGGGCGGTGCGCGAGCGGGTAGCGGACCGGCTGCACCTGATGCACCCAATCGAGACAGGAGCGCAGGCATGATCATCAATAACGTCAGACTGGTGCTGGAAAACGAAGTGGTAACCGGATCGCTGGAGTTTCGCGACGAGCGCATCAGCAGCTTCAGCGAAACCACCAGCCAGCAGCCGGGCGCGCTGGATGGCGAGGGCGCCTGGCTGATGCCGGGTCTGGTGGAGCTGCACACCGATAACCTCGACAAGTTTTTCACGCCGCGTCCGAAAGTGGACTGGCCGGCACACTCGGCGATGAGCAGCCACGATGCGCTGATGGTCTCCAGCGGCATTACCACGGTGCTGGATGCGATTGGCGTCGGGGATGTGCGCGACGGCGGGCACCGGCTGGATAACCTCAGCAAGATGATCGACGCCATCCGCGACAGCAACCGCAAAGGTCTGAACCGGGCCGAGCATCTGCTGCATCTGCGCTGTGAACTGCCGCATCCCACCACTGCGCCGCTGTTTGAAGCGCTGATGGGCACGCCGGAGCTGGCGCTGGTGTCGCTGATGGACCATTCACCGGGCCAGCGTCAGTACGCGTCCCTGACAAAGTATCGCGAATATTATCAGGGCAAATATCAGCTTAACGACGCGGAGATGGATCAGTTCGAGCATGACCAGCTCACCCTGGCGGCAGCGTGGTCACAGCCCAATCGTCAGGCGATTGCCGGACTCTGCCGGGAACATGGCATCGCCATTGCCAGCCACGATGATGCCACCGCGGCGCACGTTGAAGAGTCTCACGCCGCGGGCAGCCGCATTGCAGAGTTTCCTACCACGCTGGAGGCGGCACGCGCCTCGCGTTATCGCAATATGCAGGTGCTGATGGGCGCGCCTAACATCGTGCGCGGCGGCTCGCACTCCGGGAACGTCGCCGCCTGGGAGCTGGCGTCACACGGCCTGCTGAATATTCTCTCTTCCGATTACTATCCGGCGAGCCTGCTGGATGCGGCGTTCCGGCTGGCAGATGATGAGCGCAACAGCCTCAGCATGGCGCAGGCGATTGCACTGGTCACCTGTAACCCGGCGCGCGCCTTAGGGCTCGAAGATCGCGGGGTAATCGCCGAAGGCTGCCGCGCCGATCTGGTGCTGGCGCACACCGCACACGGCTACCCGCACGTGCGGCACGTCTGGAGCAAAGGCCGGCAGGTGTACTGATGGCGCGGCTGATCTGGCTCACCGGTCCCTCGGGCTCGGGTAAAGACAGCCTGCTGGATGCGCTGCGGGCGGCACCTCCGCCACGGCTGCTGATCGCCCATCGCTACATTACCCGCGCCGCCGATGCGGGCGGCGAAAACCATGTGGCGCTGACCGAGGCGGAGTTTGCCCGTCGCGCAGCACTCGGTCTGTTCGCGGTGAGCTGGCAGGCGCACGGTTTCAGCTATGGCATTGGCTGTGAGACGGAACAGTGGCTGCTGCGCGGGCAAAATGTGGTGGTGAACGGTTCGCGGCTGCATCTGGCGCAGGCGCAGGCCCGTTTCGGCTCGCAGCTGCTGCCGGTCTGTCTGCAGGTCACACCCGCCGTGCTGGCAGCGCGGCTGCGCCAGCGCGGACGGGAAGATGAGGCGGAGATCGCCCGGCGGCTGGCGCGCGCCGCACAGCCGCAGCCCGATGGCTGCCTTATCCTCAACAACGACGGCGCGCTGGCGGATACCGTGTGCCTGCTGCGTCAGATACTGGAGGCGCATCAATGAAACTCACTTTTCTGGGTACTGGCGGGGTCACTGCCGCACCGCTGCCGGGCTGCGACTGTCGCGCCTGTCAGCGGGCGCAGCTCAATAGTGGCTACGCGCGTGCGCCCTGCAGCGCGCTGATTGAGTTTGGTCGCGAACGCATCCTGCTGGATGCCGGTCTGCCGCTGCTGGCGTCGCGCTTCCCGCCCGGCACACTGACACGCATTCTGCTGACTCACTACCACATGGATCATGTGCAGGGGCTTTTTGCACTGCGCTGGGGAGTGGGCGCGCCGATTCCGGTCTGGGGTCCACCCGATCCGCGAGGCTGTGACGATCTCTATAAACATCCAGGCCTGCTCGATTTCCGTCCCGCCTTAACGCCGTTTGTAGCACACGCCTTTGGTGAACTGCAGGTTACGCCGCTGCCGTTGCAGCACTCGAAGCTGACGCATGGCTATCTGTTCGACTGGCACGGCACCCGGCTCGCCTGGCTGTGTGATACCTGCGGATTGCCACCCGACACCGCCGACTTCCTGCGCGGTCAGCCGCTGGACCAGCTGGTGATTGACTGCAACGATCCGCCGCAAGCAGAACCGCGTAACCATAATGATGTGACCCAGGCGCTGGCGATAGCAGAGATGCTCCAGCCGCGTCAGACCTGGCTCACCCATCTCAGTCATGAGATGGATAACTGGTTAGCTGAGAACCCGTTGCCGGACGGTGTGCTGGCTGCCCGTGACGGCCAGACATTGCTGTGCGGCGCGCACTGGCCTGTCACGGTTTGATCATCTGACTGTCATCTCGTGTTCATCGCGTCACGCCTTAATAACCCGCAGAACGCAATCAGCGATGACGGAGAAACCATGGCACAGGCACTTCTGAAAACGGTGGTCGACAACGACCTGTCACCGGCCAGCCTCAGCGGACAAAAAGTGTTGTCGGTGCAGAAACTGAGCAAAGCCTACGGCGACACTCAGGTGCTGGATCAGGTCAGTTTCGACCTGCACGCCGGTGAGCTGGTGGCGGTGATTGGCCGCTCTGGCGCGGGTAAATCGACCCTGCTGCACATGCTCAACGGCACGATTGAAGCGACTTCCGGCGCGATTATCAGTCTGCATCATGGCGAAGCGGATCGTAACGTGGTTACGCTCAACAGCCGCCAGCTGCGCGAATGGCGCAGCCAGTGCGGCATGATCTTTCAGGATTTCTGTCTGGTGCCACGCCTCGACGTGCTGACCAACGTGCTGCTGGGCCGTCTGAGCCAGACCGGTACGCTGAAATCTTTCTTTAAAATCTTCTCCGACAACGACCGGGCGCACGCCATCGAACTGCTGCAGTGGATGAACATGCTGCCGCAGGCGCTGCAGCGGGCGGAAAACCTCTCTGGCGGGCAGATGCAGCGTGTGGCGATCTGCCGTGCCCTGATGCAGAACCCCAAAATCCTGCTGGCCGATGAGCCGGTGGCGTCACTCGATCCCAAAAATACCAAGCGCATCATGGATGTGCTGCGTCAGGTCAGCGAGCAGGGCATCAGCGTGATGGTCAACCTGCACTCGATTGAGCTGGTGAAAAGCTACTGCACCAGGGTGATTGGCATTCAGCGCGGCGTGGTGCTGTTTGACGGCCATCCTTCAGGACTGACCGACAGCCTGCTGCACCAGCTGTACGGCGATGAACTTAACCAAATCCATTAACTTCCACAGCAAGAGAACAACCCCGAATGAAACTGACTTCTTTAGCACTCCTGACCAGTGTAATGGCGTTTGGTGTCAGCGCAGCGGATGCGCCGAAACAGCTTAATCTGGGGATTCTGGGCGGTCAGAACGCCACCCAGCAGATTGGCGATAATCAGTGTGTGAAGACCTTCTTTGATAAAGAGCTGGGTGTGGATACCCAGATGCGCAACGCCTCCGACTACTCTGGCGTGATTCAGGGTCTGCTGGGTGGCAAGATTGATATGGTGCTGAGCATGTCGCCAGCCTCGTTTGCGTCGGTCTACATTCAGGACCCGAAAGCGGTGGATGTGGTTGGCATTGTGGTGGATGACAAAGATCAGTCACGTGGCTACCACTCGGTGGTGATTGTCAAAGCGGACAGCCCGTACAAAAAGCTGGAAGACCTGAAAGGGAAATCATTCGGTATGGCCGATCCCGACTCGACGTCCGGCTTCCTGATGCCGAACCAGGCGTTTAAGAAGATGTTCGGCGGCTCAGTGGATGACAAATATAACAACACCTTCTCCAGCGTCACCTTCTCCGGCGGCCATGAGCAGGACATTCTGGGCGTGCTGAATAACCAGTTTGATGGCGCAGTGACCTGGACCTCACTGGTCGGTGACTACAACAGCGGCTATACCTCTGGCGCGTTTGGCCGTCTGATCCGCATGGACCATCCGGATCTGATGAAGCAGATCCGCATTATCTGGCAGTCACCGCTGATCCCCAACGGTCCCGTGCTGATCAGCAACAAGCTGCCCGCTGGCTTTAAAGCGAAAGTGGTGTCGGCGATTAAAAAGCTGGATAAGGAAGATCACGCCTGCTTCGTGAAAGCGGTGGGCGGCGAGCAGCATATCGGTCAGGCGACGGTTGCCGATTATCAGAACATCATCGATATGAAGCGCGACCTGATGAAAGGCAGCCGCGGCTAAATCCAGCTACTTCTTATCTTCTCCGCTCAGGCGGGGAAAGCGGGACGCAGCAAACTCGCCTGCGTCCCGCTGCTTTAGCGCCGGAGATCCCCTTTGACCGAATTCGAACACTACTACCAACGCATCCGCCGCCAGCAGAAACGAGACACGCTGCTCTGGTCACTGCTGCTGGTGGCACTCTACCTGGCGGCGGGCAGGGTGGCAGAATTTAATCTGCTTACCGTCTGGAAGTCGCTGCCGCACTTCTTTGACTACCTGCACGAAATCCTGCCGGTGCTGCATCTGCCGCTGCTCTTTGCCGACGGCAAGACCGAAGGCTCGCTGGCTTACTGGGGCTACCGTCTGCCGATCCAGCTGCCGCTGATCTGGGAAACACTACAACTGGCGTTGGCTTCGACGCTGGTGGCGGTGGCACTGGCCGCGGTTCTGGCCTTTTTCGCCGCCGACAACACTCAGACGCCGGTCAGCGTGCGGATGACGATTCGCGCCTTTGTCGCCTTCCTGCGCACCATGCCGGAGCTGGCGTGGGCGGTGATGTTTGTGATGGCCTTTGGCATCGGGGCGATCCCCGGTTTTCTGGCGCTGGCGCTGCACACCGTGGGCAGCCTGACCAAGCTGTTTTACGAGGCGATTGAGTCGGCGTCGGATAAGCCGGTACGCGGCCTGGCCGCCTGCGGAGCCAGCAAACTGCAGCGGATGCGCTTCGCCTTCTGGCCACAGGTTAAGCCGGTCTTTCTCTCCTACAGCTTTATGCGGCTGGAGATTAACTTCCGCTCCTCAACCATCCTTGGGCTGGTCGGCGCGGGCGGCATCGGCCAGGAGCTGATGACCAACATCAAACTGGACCGCTACGATCAGGTCAGTATGACGCTGCTGCTGATCCTGATTGTGGTGTCGCTGCTGGATACGCTCTCCGGCCAGCTTCGTCGCCGTGTGACAGGAGACAGGACATGATAAGCACCGTTCCCGATATCGCGCTAATGAAGCAGCAGCATCGTGAACTCTTCGCCGCACAGCCGCGCTATCTGCGTCGCCTGGCGCTGATCACACTGGCGGTACTGCTCTATTACCTCTTTTTCTTTTCGGTGTTTGGTCTGGAGTGGTCGCGTTTGCTGATGGGCTGCCAGCAGCTGGGGCGCTATTTCCTGCGGATGTTTGTCTGGCACGACTTCCTGAACTGGCCGTTTGGCTACTATCTGTCGCAGGTCGGCATCACCTTAGCGATTGTCTTTGCCGGCACGCTGACTGCCTCGCTGCTGGCGCTGCCGCTGTCGTTTCTGGCGGCGCGCAACGTGATGCACAGCCGAACTGCGAAACCGCTGGCGTTTCTGATGCGCCGTTTGTTCGATCTGCTGCGCGGCATCGACATGGCGATCTGGGGGCTGATCTTCGTCCGGGCGGTCGGTATGGGGCCGCTGGCCGGGGTGCTGGCGATTATCCTGCAGGATGTCGGTCTGCTCGGCAAACTCTACGCCGAAGGGCACGAAGCGGTGGAGCGTTCACCGGGGCGCGGACTGGGCGCCGTCGGCGCCAACAGCCTGCAGAAACACCGCTTCGGCATCTTCACCCAGTCATTCCCGCAGTTTCTGGCGCTGAGCCTTTACCAGATAGAGTCCAATACCCGCTCAGCGGCGGTGCTGGGCTTTGTCGGCGCCGGGGGCGTCGGTCTGGTTTACGCTGAGAATATGCGCCTGTGGAACTGGGATGTGGTGATGTTCCTGACGCTGATTCTGGTGGTGGTAGTGATGGTGATGGATGTGATCTCCAGCCGCCTGCGCAAGCGCTACATCAGTGGGAAGCCGGTGCCGTTGTGGCAGCCTGCTGCGCGCGATTAAGCCTTTTGCTGCGCTGCCAGGCGCGCTGTAACGCCTGCACCAGCTGTGCCTGCTGCCAGGGCTTCGCCAGCCGTTCGCACAGCGGTAGCGTCACCGGCTGATGGCGCAGGTCCTGACCGCTGATGAGCAGCGTCGCCAGCTGCGGCCAGTTCTGCTGCGCCTGGCGGATCACCTCCGCGCCGTTAATCTCGCCGGGCAGCATCAGGTCGCTGATCAGCAGGTCGATATCAGGTGTCTGGCGCAGCAGCGCCAGCGCCTCTTCACCGTCACCACACTCGAGCGTCAGATAACCCAGCTGATGCAGATGCTCACAGAGCGTCTGGCGCACCGCCGGTTCATCATCCAGCACCAGCACCAGCCGGTTACTGGCCGCCGCAATGTCCGTCTCAATGTGCACAGGCGATGGCGGGGCGATCACTGCGGCGACGGCGGCTTCCGGCGCGCGTGGCAACAGCAGCCGCACCGTGGTGCCCTGGCCTGGCGCGGTTTCCAGTTCGATCTGGCCGCCTGACTGCCGTACAAAACCATAGACCATCGACAGGCCCAGCCCGCTGCCGCTGCCGGTAGCTTTGGTGGTGAAAAAAGGCTCAAACACCTGCTCACGAACCCCTGCCGACATGCCGCAGCCGTGGTCTATCACCTCAATTGTGACCCTGTCACGTTTCTCATCCCCTTCCAGACGGCGCTGATTCCAGATGCGCAGCCGGATTTCACCGCTTTGCTGATGCATCGCATCGCGGGCATTCACCACCAGATTCATCAGCGCATTTTCCAGCTGGCTGGCATCAATCCAGGCGGGCCAGCCGGGACGCTGCGCATCAATAATCAGCTGCTGACCGGGCAGCAGCGAGTGCTGCAGCAGCCCCTGCAGGTTATCCACCAGCGTCACCACCGACACCGCACGGGGATAGAGAGCCTGCTTGCGGGAGAACGCCAGCAGCCGCTGGGTCAGCTGTGCAGCGCGGTCGGCCGCCTGCCGCGCCCGCTCAATCCGGCTGGCCAGCGGGCCGGACGTCAGCTGGCCTTCGGTCAGCGCCAGACTGCCGATAATCACCGCCAGCAGATTGTTGAAGTCATGCGCCAGTCCGCCGGTCAGCTGGCCAACCGCCTTCATTTTCTGGCTGTGCTGCAGCGCCTCCTCCAGCGTTTTACGCGAGGTCCGGTCCAGCACGGTATTGACCATGCCGCGCCGCGGGATTGGACTGAAGCGCAGCTCCAGCGTACGACCATCGGCCAGCCGGATCTCCTGCGGTTCACCGGGATCGTGCAGATCCACCGCCAGCGGCGCCAGCAGTTGCTGCCAGGGAACGCCACGATGCAGCTCATGCGGTGCGATGCCGAGCAGCTCCGCATACTGGGCATTCCACACCACCAGCTGTCCGTTGTTATCAAACAGCGCAAAGCCGTCGCGCATCGCCAGAAAGGTGGACTCCAGCTGATTACTCTTCTCTTTCAGCAGCCGTGAGGTGTGAGCCAGTGAGGCGGTGTTACGGGCAAAGACGTTAAACGCCCGCGCCAGCTCGCCCAGCTCGTCGCGGCGTTGCAGCCCTGGCACGCTGACGTTCTGCTCGCCCTGCGCCAGCCGCGTCATGGCCCCGGCAATCGCCGTCAGGCTCGACCCGAGATTGCGATAGATGTAGATACCGGCATAGCCGGTAATTGCCAGCGCCAGCAGCGCAAACAGCGCGATAAAGCCGATGATGGAATCCAGCTCACGGTGGGTCGCCAGGGTGCGCGCCTCACTCTGTAACGCCACCTGCTGCACCGAGGCGCTGATATCTTCATTCAGCATCGCCACCAGCGCTTTAATCCGGTAGGTGGCATAGGCGATCGCCAGGTCGCTCTGCTCCAGCGCCTCTGCCAGCGGCAGCAGGCGCTGCTGGGTAGCCAGCAGTCGCTGCACGTTTTCGCCGGTCACGCCCGTCAGCGGCACGTTGCGCCACTGCGCCATCACCTGCTGGAGCTGTTCGATGACGGCGATGGGCGAGGGTGTGCGGATCGCGATGGTGATCAGCCGTTCGGTTTGCTCCCGCAGTGCGGCATCCGGCAGCGTCCGCTGCTCCCGCTGCACCAGCTGGTCGATATGGCTGAGCAGAATCTGCGTCTGCCACAGGTCGCTCAGCATGTTGTTGCGCTGCAGATGACGCTGGTGACCGGTCAGCAGCAGGCTGTTAATCGTCTGTTCCAGCATCAGGCTGCGGGCGCGGATCCGGGCGATGCGCTCCGGCTGACGTGCCGCCAGCGGCGCACTGGCCAGCAGGCTCAGCGACTGCTGCAACGCCTGCTGATTCTGCTGCAGCCGCTGTGATTCGCTCTGGTACTCCAGCGCGCCCACCACCTGTGACAGCCGCACTGCCGCTGTCGCCACGTTGGCGGTATCCCGCGCCAGCGCCAGGCTGCCGTTCATGTCGGCCAGGGTCTGCGCCTGTGCCTGCTCCTGAATCGCCCCGGCATGACGAAAGCCCAAGATCGCCACCACGCTGACCATCAGCGTGACCGACACCACCAGCAGATTGAACAGCAACAGGCGTCCACGTGCCCCGGCCTGCCACGGATAAGTGCGCTGCATCCCACGACCTCTTATTCACTGCAACGATGGGCCGAGTATAGGAGCGTGCAGGCGGGCGTTTATGACAAATATGAATGGGCGCTGACATTTTCCGTTTATCTGGCGTTGCTTTACTAACGGCTATCCACAGTCCGCAGGAGCGAGGCGATGACAGCCACACCGATACTGGAAATGCGGGGAATTACCCGGCGCTTCGGCAGCTTTTATGCCCTGAAGGGCGTTGATCTCACGGTTTATCCCGGTGAGGTCCACGCGCTGATGGGGGAGAACGGCGCGGGTAAAAGCACACTGATGAAGATTCTGGCCGGTGCCTATACCGCCAGCAGCGGGGAAATTTTAATTGAAGGCAAGCCCTGGGCGCTGAAAGGGCCGAAAGAGGCACTGGCCGCCGGGATCACCCTGATTTATCAGGAGATCAACCTGGCACCTAACCTGACGGTGGCGGAGAACATTTTTCTCGGCAGCGAAATCGCGCCCGGCGGGCTGGTCAGGCGGCGGCAGATGGCCGAAGAGGCGCAGCGGGTCATTGACCGGCTCGGCGCGCAGTTCAGCGCCTGGGATCTGGTCAGCCGTCTGAGCATCGCCGAGCAGCAGCAGGTGGAGATCGCCCGCGCGCTGCAGCGCAACAGCCGCATTCTGGTGATGGATGAGCCGACCGCCGCGCTCTCCAACCGCGAAACCGAACAGCTGTTCGCGCTGATCAAACGGCTGCGCAGCGAAGGCATGGCGATCATCTATATCAGCCACCGCATGGCGGAGGTGTATGAGCTGTCCGATCGCGTCAGTGTGCTGCGCGACGGGGAGTATGTGGGCAGCCTGACCCGTGACCAGCTCAACGCCAGCGAACTGGTGCGGATGATGGTCGGACGGCCGCTCAGCGACCTGTTTAACAAAGACCGTGCTATCCCGCTGGGTGATATCCGGCTGGCGGTCAATCACCTTACCGACGGCGGCAAAGTGCATCCCAGCAGTCTTGAAGTGCGGGCCGGCGAGATTGTCGGCCTGGCCGGTCTGGTGGGCGCAGGTCGCAGCGAACTGGCACAGCTGATCTTCGGCGTGCACAAGCCGAAAGAGGGCGAGATCTGGATCGATGGCGAAAAGGTCACCATCCATTCACCGCGCGATGCGATTGCACGCGGCATCGGTTTCCTCACCGAAAACCGCAAAGAGCAGGGACTGTTTCTGGAGATGGCGGCGCAGGAGAACATCGTGATGGCGACGCTGGAACGTGACGCCAGTTACGGGATGCTGAACCGCCGCAAAGGGCAGACCATCGCCAATGAGGCGATCGCTTCACTCAATATTCGCGTTCCTCACGCTCAGGTCCGGGCGGGCGGTCTGTCGGGCGGTAACCAGCAGAAGCTGCTGATTTCGCGCTGGGTGGCGATTGGTCCGCGCATTCTGATCCTCGATGAACCGACGCGCGGCGTCGATGTCGGGGCGAAAAGCGAGATCTACCGCATGATGCAGGAGATGGCGCGGCAGGGCGTGGCGATTCTGATGATCTCCAGCGAACTGCCGGAAGTGGTCGGGATGAGCGACCGCGTATACGTGATGCACGAAGGCACCATCGTCGGTGAGCTGGAGGGCAGCCACATCAGTCAGGAAAATATTATGACGCTGGCAACCGGTGCGCACAGCGCGGCAGCAGGCGAAATCTAAGGAGACCACCATGACACAACTGGCCCGCACCAAAGCACCGACGCTGAAACGCGCCCTGATGGGCGATCTGCTGCAAACGGTGGGTATCCTGCCGATTCTGATCCTGATCGTGGCGATATTTGGTTTCGTCACGCCGAACTTCTTCACCGAAGCAAACCTGCTCAACATCACCCGTCAGGCGTCGATTAACATCGTGCTGGCGGCGGGCATGACCTTTGTGATCCTCACCGGCGGCATCGACCTGTCGGTAGGGTCAATGCTGGGGACCACCGCGGTGGTGGCGCTGGTGGCATCACTGGATCCGATGCTGGCTTCCATGACCATTCCGATGGCGCTGGGCGCAGGCCTGGTGATGGGGCTGTTCAACGGCATCCTGGTCGCCTGGGCCGGGTTGCCGCCCTTTATCGTCACGCTTGGCACCTACACCGCGCTACGCGGAGCCGCTTACCTGCTGGCGGATGGCACCACAGTAATCAATTCCGATATTAACTTTGAGTGGATCGGCAACGGCTATCTCGGGCCGGTGCCGTGGCTGATTGTGATTGCCTTTGCGGTGATCGCCATCTGCTGGTTCATCCTGCGCCGCACCACGCTGGGCGTCCATATCTACGCGGTCGGCGGCAATATCCAGGCGGCGCGTCTCACCGGCATCAAGGTGGGGATGGTGCTGCTGTTTGTCTACGGCATGAGCGGGCTGCTGTCGGGGCTGGGCGGACTGATGAGTGCCTCGCGGCTTTACAGCGCCAACGGCAACCTTGGGGTTGGCTATGAGCTGGATGCGATTGCGGCGGTGATCCTCGGCGGCACCAGCTTTGTCGGCGGCATCGGCACCATCACCGGCACCCTGATTGGCGCACTGATTATCGCCACGCTGAATAACGGCATGACGCTGATGGGGGTCTCCTATTTCTGGCAGCTGGTGATCAAGGGCGCGGTCATCATCATCGCGGTGCTGATCGACAAATACCGTACCCGTCATCATGTGAGTTGAGTCTTAAAAGGGCGGATGTGCCATTACACCTCCGCCATCTAAAAAACGCCATTAAGTGGTTGGCACCTTGAAAACAGCAGGAGAAGGTCTATGCGTTTTAATCCGATTGTAACCGGGCTGCTGGCGGCGACGCTGTTCAGTACCGGCCTGGCTCAGGCAAAAGAACTCAAATCTATCGGCGTAACGGTCGGCGATCTGGCAAACCCCTTCTTCGTGCAGATCACCAAAGGCGCAGAGATGAAGGCGCGTCAGCTGGCGGGCGATAAGGTGAATGTGACGCTGGTCTCCAGCGGCTACGATCTCGGTCAGCAGGTGGGCCAGATTGATAACTTTATTGCGGCCAAAGTCGACATGATTATTCTCAACGCCGCCGACTCCAAAGGGATCGCCCCGGCGGTGAAGCGGGCGCGTGATGCCGGTATTGTAGTGGTGGCGGTCGACGTGGCGGCCGATGGCGCGAATGCGACCATCACCTCCGATAACACCGAGGCGGGCGCGATGGCCTGTAAATATATTTCTGACCGCCTGAAGAACAAAGGCAACGTGGTGATCATCAACGGACCACCGGTCTCTGCAGTGCAGAACCGCGTTGAAGGCTGCATGACCGAGCTGAAAACCCATCCTGACATCAAGCTGCTCTCTTACAACCAGAACGCCAAAGGCAGTCGTGAAGGCGGACTGGAAGTCATGACCGGTCTGCTTTCTGCCAATCCAAAAATTGATGCGGTGTTTGCCATCAACGACCCGACAGCGATTGGTGCAGACTTAGCGGCGAAACAGGCGCAGCGCAGTGAGTTCTTTATCGTTGGCGTTGATGGCTCGCCGGACGGTGAAGAGGCGCTCAAGCGCAAGAATTCACTGTTCGTCGCGACGCCTGCGCAGGATCCACAGGTCATGGCCGCCAAAGCGGTCGAGATTGGTTATGACATTCTGCAGGGCAAACCGGCACCCGATAAGCCCGTGCTGATCCCGGTGAAACTGATCGATCGTAATAATATCGGCAGCTATCAGGGCTGGACGGTGAAATAAGCTTTAGTGCGGCACCTTTAAGGTGCCGCTCTCAGGAGGCCACCATGCAACGTTCAGAGGTTAATTATTACCTGCAACATACGCGCGAGTTTTTCCGACAGCAGGATGTGCATCTGCCGCCGTGGGCCGATTTCGATGTGAGCCAGTGGCGGGCTCAGGATCGTGAGGTCGCGCAGGAGATTCTGGCGTTGCGGCTGGGCTGGGATCTCACCAGTTTTGGCGCGGCTGATTTTCTGCAGACCGGGCTGACGCTGTTTACCCTGCGCAACGGTTCACCAGGCGGGCAGCCGTGGCATAAACCCTACGCCGAGAAAATAATGCACGTGCGGGAAGGGCAGCAGACGCCGATGCACTACCATCCGCGCAAGATGGAAGACATCATTAATCGCGGCGGCGGGAATCTGATTGTCGAACTGCATAACCGCGACGGTGACGGGCTGGCTGACTCGCTGGTGGCGGTGTCACTGGATGGCCTGCGCCAGGCCCATGCCGCCGGTTCACAACTGCGGCTCTCACCGGGTGAAAGCGTGACGCTGGAGGCGGGCATCTGGCACAGTTTCTGGGGGGAAAGTGGCTTCGGCGACGTGCTGGTGGGCGAGGTGTCGATGACCAACGATGACGAAAACGACAATGTGTTTCTGACGCCGCTGGCTCGTTTCAACCCACTGGAGGAGGATGAAGCGCCGCGCTGGCTGCTGTGCAACGATTACGCGCACTGGCTATCCTGAGCGCGGCAGGCGTAATCAGGCAATCTGACTGGCATGCGTTGTTGAATCGGGTTTCACCACATCGGCCGAAAAGACATAGCCCAGTCCGCGGATGGTGCGGATCAGGTCGGGCTGGTGCGGATTGATTTCGATTTTACGGCGCAACCGCATGATCAGCACGTCGATGGTGCGATCAAACACGTCGAGACTTTCGCTATGGGTCAGCTCCAGCAACTGATCGCGGGTAAGCACTTTTCGGGCGTGGCGAACCAGCGCGCGTAACAGGCTATATTCCCCCTGGGTCAGCGGCACCAGCTCGCGCTGCGGATTAAACAGCTGGCAGCGGCCATCATCCAGTTGCCAGCCGCCAAAACGCCAGCCCTCCTGTTCAGGGTCGGCATGGGCAATGCGTCCGCTGCGACGCAGGGCCGCCCGGGTTCTCGCTACTACCACGCGTGGATTAAAGGGTTTGGCGATGTAATCATCTGCGCCCATCTCAAGGCCCACCACCATCTCCGCTTCAGAACCCATACCGGTCAGCATAATCACCAGCACTTCGGGTCGCTGACGCTGAAGCTGCTGCAACACCAGTAGCCCGTTGGTATCGGGCAGCATCATATCCAGCATCACCAGCGAGATTTCCGGGTGTTCGCTTAGCATCGATAGCGCCTCGCGTCCCTGATGACAGCGGTAGACCGTTAACAGATGTTCACTTAACGCATCCTGCAAGACGTCGCAGACTGCAGGATCATCATCCACCACCAAAATTGCTGGCTTCATTGCGCGGCCTCAATGTTACGAAAGAGTTAATTCAGGAGTCTACACAGGCCAGAAAAGGTTGCTGAGGCAGCGTGCTGAAACGTGACCAGCTTCGCCTGTGAGAGTGCGGAAGCGTGCGCTGGCGCAGAGTTTTTCGGGGCTGCCTGTTTGCCGCAGGAAAACGATTGCGCGGCATCGGTGCATTGCACCATAATCGCGCCTCGTTTTGGTTCGGAATTCTCTTAGGCGTACCCGGCTCTGCCAGGTAATCGATTGCGTCGGTAGATGGCATGGCAATTGCTTTGGGCAGTGGGTAAGTCAGGGATTTCAGGCGATTCTGGCACGCAAGTATGCAGCGGCCGGTATCAGTGTCCCGGAAACAGAATAATCAGCATGCAAACCCCTTTGGCAAGTGAGACTGATGTCTCCTGTATCGAGAGATGATGATGTTAGAAAAACTATTCAAACTCAAAGCGCATAACACGACGGTTCGTACTGAGATTATCGCCGGGATCACCACCTTCCTGGCGATGGCTTATATTCTGTTTGTGAACCCAAGCATTCTGGGCGCGACCGGCATGGACAAGGGCGCGGTATTTGTCGCCACCTGTCTGGCGGCGGCGATTGGCTGCGTGCTGATGGGGCTGATCGCCAACTATCCGATTGCGCTGGCTCCGGGTATGGGACTGAACGCCTTTTTCACCTATACCGTTGTGTTGCACATGGGCTACACGTGGCAGATTGCGCTGGGCGCGGTGTTTCTCTCGGCGGTGATTTTCTTCGCGATGTCGCTATTTAAGATTCGTGAATGGATTATTGCCAGTATTCCGCTGCCGCTGCGCGCCGGGATTGGTGCCGGTATCGGCCTTTTTCTGGCACTGATTGCGCTGGAAGGGGCAGGCATCGTGGTCGATAACCCGGCAACGCTGGTGGGCATTGGCGATCTGACTAAACCGGGTCCGCTGCTGGCGATGCTCGGCTTTGTGGTTATCGTGGTACTGGAAGCGCGTCGGGTGACGGGCGCAGTGCTGATCGGTATTCTGCTGGTGACCTTTATCTCCATGGGCATTGGTCTGTCGCCCTTTGCCGGGGTCTTCTCTGCACCGCCATCGATTGCACCGACCTTTATGCAGCTGGATATTGCCGGCGCGTTTAACGTCGGCCTGATCAGCGTGATTTTTGCCTTCCTGTTTGTTGATGTGTTTGATAACACGGGCACGCTGCTGGGTGTGACCAAACGCGCCGGTCTGGCGGATGAGCAGGGTAACGTGCCGAAGATGGGCCGTGCGCTGATTGCTGACAGTGCGGCTGCGCTGTTTGGTTCACTGCTCGGCACCTCGACCACTACCAGTTATGTGGAATCGGCGGCGGGCGTGAGTGCCGGGGGCCGTACCGGCCTGACCGCGATTGTGGTCGCCGTGCTGTTCCTGCTGGCCCTGTTTTTCTCGCCGCTGGCCTCCAGTGTTCCGGTTTATGCCACCGCGCCTGCGTTGCTGTTTGTAGCGGTGCTGATGGCATCGGGTCTGGCAGAGATTGACTGGAAAGATATCACCACCGCCGCGCCGGTCACCGTCACCGCGCTGACCATGCCGCTGACCTATTCGATCGCCAACGGCATCGCGTTTGGTTTTATTACCTGGACGCTGGTGAAGCTGCTGAGCGGACGCGTGAAAGAGGTGAATGCGGCGCTGGTGATCCTGTCGATTCTGTTTGTGATTAAGCTGGGATGGTTGAGTGCTTAGTTGTTGCCTGGCGGCAGGGAAGGTCGCTTAGCAGCGGGCGGATTTCGCTGTGCAGCGGGCAGGCACACTGAGTAAGTTTCGCCTGGCAGCGGGCTGGCTGTGAGCAGGTTTCGCCCGCACAGGCGAGGGGAGTTTCAGATCACTTACCGCGCGTAAGCACTGAGCGGGTTTCGCCCGCCAGGCGATGGGGAGTTTCAGATTGCCCGTGCAGGCGGACGCGTCAAGGGGCGGACGCCCGCCCCTTAACAATCCCGGCGTCCGGCTGCCTGCGCGCCCCGCGTAGCGGGGTGCCTTCGTCACGCCCTGCGGCCGACGGACCGTCCGGACTCGCCATCCCTGGCTCGTGCCGTCCTTTCGCCGACGTCCTGTCGGCTCATCCTTGCCTCTGGTTGTTCCTCAGCGCTGCGGACGCCTCTGGGAAACCCCCTGCCGGTGGGTTTGTTACCCGGACTGACTGGGCTCAGGCCGCTGAAAGCGGGAAAAGATTCATAAGGTTTCGCTTTGTAGCGGGCTTGCACTGAGCGGTTTCGCCTGCAAGGCGATGGGGCGTCTTAGTTCACTTAGCCGCGCGTTAGCGCTGAGAGGGTTACGCCCGCCAGGCGATGGGGAGTTTCAGGTCGCCTGTGCAGGCGGACGCGTCAAGGGGCGGACGCCCGCCCCTTAACAATCCCGGCGTCCGGCTGCCTGCGCGCCCCGCGTAGCGGGGTGCCTTCGTCACGTCCTGCGGCCGACGGACCGTCCGGACTCGCCATCCCTGGCTCGTGCCGTCCTTTCGCCGACGTCCTGTCGGCTCCCGGCCTCTGGTTGTTCCTCAGCGCTCCGGACGCCTCTGGCAAACCCCTGCCGGTGGGTTTGTCACCCGGACTGGCTGGGCTCAGGCCGCTGAAAGCGGGGAAAGATTCATAAGGTTTCGCTTTTAGCAGGCTGACACTGAGCGGATTTCGCCCGCCAGGCGAGGAGAGTTTCAGGTCATTTAGCCGCGCGTTAGCACTGAGCGGGTTTCGCCCGCCAGACGTATGGGAGTTTCAGATCACTTAGCCGCGCGTTAACACTGAGCGGGTTTCGTCGGCCAGGCTATGGGGCAGGCGGTGTCTGATACACTGCGAAACATTGCAATAGAGCGAATATGGCGGAGCTGTTGTTATTCGCGGCTGTTCTCGTTTGTGCGGTTAAATTATAAAAGCATTTCACTTGTGGCGTTTGTTGTTACTCGTTACTCCATTTCAGCGGTGTATTTAATTCCATTATTTCTCACATCATGGCTATCAAAAGTCCGGGGCTCCACTGTACGCCAACTCCAGGGTGCATTTCCCTGATGTTAAAAAAAGAGGAGTTTCACACATACTTAGCGTTGACAGGATCTCTGAGCGTTTTTGTTAGTTCAGGTAAGCTGATTTTAATGTTGAGCTGACGGAGCTGACGGAGCTGACGGAGCTGACGGAGCTGACGGAAAGTTTTATTACGCTAAATCAGTGTTATTCAAATGCCTGTTTTAGCTGTGAATTAACCCGTGATAATTGCTGTTCTCGCCTGTTTTATAAGCCTGCTGCCAGGAGAGAAGAGATATTAAGGCGTGGTTGAATTTAGTCGCCGCCATCTCCTCCGTCACCACCGTTACCTCCCGCACCGCCGTCACCTCCCGTGCTGCCACCATTCCCTCCGTTCCCCCCTGCGCCACCATCACTACCATTGCTGCCATTCCCACCATTTCCACCATTTCCGCCATCTCCCCCCATACTGCCGTTTCCTCCATTCCCGCCATTGCCTCCGGCCTGGCCATTCTGTCCAGCACCTCCGTTCCCGCCATTTCCACCGCTTCCTCCCAGGCCGCCATTTCCGCCATCACCGCCATTGGCTCCGGCACCACCATTTCCTCCTGGCCCTCCATTTCCGCCGATACCTCCGTTTCCCCCTCGTCCTCCATTTTCACCCGGACCGCCATTGGCCCCGGCACCGCCGTTCTGACCCGGTCCGCCATCAGAACCTGCAGCGGCATCAATGAGAATGACATTATGGTGTGAACTCAACATATCCGTTTTGTACTCAGCATGCGCATACGGAATGATGATTAGCGAAGCTAACAAAGTGATTATTTTCATTTGAAAATCCTTTTCAGAAAACTTTCTCCACCGGTCCCTCCGTTACCACCCGCACCGCCTGCGCCGCCCGCACCGCCTGCACCGCCTGCGCCGCCCGCACCGCCTGCACCGCCTGCGCCGCCCGCACCACCTGCGCCGCCCGCACCACCTGCGCCGCCCGCACCGCCTTTACTTGATGTATCGGGATTATCGGCACTCCCACTATTGCCACTATTGCCACTATTGTCACTATTGCCGCCATTGCCGCCATTACCTCCTTTTCCTCCGTTAGTACCTTCTCCCGGAACGCCTCCTTTGCCTCCCGCGCCTCCGTTTTCACCATTGCCTTGTTGTCCGTCTTTGCCTGCTGAGGGCTGGAGGGAGGTATTTGAGGATGAAGTATTCATGTCGCTGGCAGTCTGAGCCAGCGAGTAAAACGGACATGCCACTGTCAGTACGGTGGCTAAAAATAATGGGTAACTTCTGGTAAGTTTCATGTGCTGTTCCTGTGCTAACAGTGATGATGCTCCTGCTATAACGGTTACAAACAGGAGCTTTTTAGTTAATGGACGCCAGACTATCAGTCTCCGCCGCCATCACCGCCGCCATCACCACCACCATTACCACCACCATCTCCGCCACCATCACCTCCTCCATTACCACCGCCGTTGCCTGCATCATTTCCGTTACCGTCACCACTCCCGTTAGCATTCCCGGTGCCGTTATTACTGTTATTACCCTGATCAGAACCGTTGCCGTTTTTACTGCCGTTATCATTATTGGAATTATTACCATTCTGGCTGGCGTTAGCGGCGCCATTACCATCACTTCCGCCAGCACCTCCGGCGCCTCCAACACCTCCGGCACCACCTTGCCCGCCTAACGCGCCTCCTGCACCCCCCGCGCCACCTGCGCCGCCGGCACCTCCCGCACCAGTAAGAATGAAGGAAAACTTAGAGGTATTGACGTCAATGTTTGCTGCACTGATATCAAATTGCCTGGCCATACCCTGAGCGGAGTAGAATAAAACCATACTCGCTAACACAGTCATATTTTTAACTTTCACAATAAATCCTCTTTAAGTGAGTAATTAAATTTATTATCTGCGCTGCCAAAGGTATGTTAATTTTCCTCAAATACTTCTTGTCAGTCTTCCTCCGTTTTGGAGTTTCTTTATGCGTCCTTTATTTTATTTTATGTGAAAGGCGGGAATACATTGCCAGTATGTGGCACTAATTTTAAGAAATAGCTTCTCCAGTTGGCTGTTATTTATATTGAACAGCAATTATGGAGTGACAAGCTCAATAATGATGAGTTTTGTTGCTGTGTATGTTTTTATATTTCGCCTGCAATATGCTTCAGTTATGTTACGGCTTTTAATTTCATCTGTTACTGCAGCTGATGCGCGAGTCAGGCAAATCTATTTCTCTCTGCGATTGCCCGGGCTATCCGTTCGTATCAAGGGCTGATGATGGAGAGTTTATTCGTGATGCATATCAGACCAGGGCTATCGTGCAGACGGGCACGCTCATCAACGCACTCAGCGCGTTTTCTGCCTGAAGGCTGGATTGCTACGGCCGGGCTGAAGCATCCTTATGCCGGTCTGTTCTGCCATATTCATCGTACTAATAAAGCATTTATATCCTGCGAGACGTCACAGAACCGGCCCGCGTTTAAAGTGATCTACAGAAGTTCCTGACGTTATTTATAATTATAATTTATGTATTCCTGATTTTTATTGCGGTATTTTTTGCATGCGAAAAGCATCCAGGTTGTAGCAGCCTTAAAAGCCGCGCCTGCAAGGGTTAAATGAAATTTTTATGACATGCAAACCAGTGTAGCGTAACGCAGTAATAAGTTAAGACAACGGTAAGCATAAGGGTTCTGATTGTTTATAACGCACAAAAAACGATTTCTGGTTGAACTGGAAATCATCGAAGCCTGACAAATTTATGAGTTTTTGTGATGCTTTGCAGCGGTGCCATTAATTCTGGTTAATATTATTTATGTGATAAATATTCATTGAAGTTAAAAAAAGAGATGCCGATAGATCTATATCGCCGCCCCCCTTCAAGGAATTTTAATGAAAATCTCTACGCGCCTCGGTTCCGGATTTGGCACGTTAATCATCTTTTTCTCCATATGTATCGTTGTCGCTATTCACTCTTTATATCAGGCTAAAAGCACGCTTGAGTCAGTTGTTCAGGGTGATATGAAAAAAACAAAATTAATCAATGAACTTACCCTGGCGCAGCGCGATATGGCGATAACCGTCAGGAATTTATCACTCTTTTCAGATCAGGCTCTTATCCAGGAGCAGTCTGATCGTCTGGTTAAACTGAAGGCTAAATTTGCAGCCAGCAGGGATCAACTGAATACGATGATCAGCCAGTCTGGCGATACGGAAGAATATAAAGCCTTTGCGAAGATCAGTGACAGCGAGAAAAATGCTCTGGATGCCTTCAGCAACACTGTTCCGCTGGCACTGGCTAAAAAAAGTGATATCACCGTTAAGTATCTGTTGGAAAAAGTCAGGCCCGCACAGGTTCCGCTGCTTGAAGGTCTTACCCTGATGAGTGAAATCCTGGCAAAGCAGTCGGATGACTCAGTTATTCAAAACGCGAAAAATACCGAAAGAGCCTACATCATCCTGGTGACGCTTTTAGTTGCGGCTATTTTGTTCGGCACGGGCACCAGCATCTATCTTATTCGTAAACTCATGAGCGAGCTTGGCGATGAACCGAGTACAGCGCGGAAACTTGCTAATGCGATCACTAATGGGGATCTGACCACACCGGTTAGCTTGAAGAAAAATGACACTCTCAGTCTCATGGCCTCTTTAAACAGCATGCAAGTTCGGTTACGGGATATCGTTTCAGAAATTAAATCAGGCTCTTCTTCAGTCGCCCTTTCTGCGAATGAGATTTCTGAAGGAAACAATGAGCTTGCATCCCGCACTGAACAGCAGGCCGCTGCCTTGCAGGAAACGGCTGCGAGTATGGAACAGCTCACCGCTACGGTACAAAATAACAGCAAAACTGCCAGGGACACAGCCAACTCAGCGAGAGATACCGCCTCGATTGCAAAACGAGGGGAAACGGACGTCAAACGAATGTCAGATACGATGAGTGATATTTCAAAAAGCGCGTCTAAAGTCAGAGATATCACCGCCGTCATCGAAAGCATCGCATTCCAGACTAATATTCTTGCCCTGAACGCAGCCGTTGAAGCGGCACGAGCGGGAGAGACGGGAAGGGGCTTCGCTGTCGTCGCGTCTGAAGTCAGAACGCTTGCACAACGTAGTGCGACTGCCGCAAAAGATATTAAAGCGTTAATAGAGCAGGCTGTCGGACAGGTTGAATGCGGCGTCACTGTTGCCAGTGATACGGGTTTGAGTATTCTCAAAGTCGTGCATTTAGTGGATGAACTGGCTGAATCCATGGATGCTATTGCGCTGTCGTCGGCTGAACAGATGCAGGGGATTTCTCAGGTGAGTATTGCAGTCAGCCAGATGGATGGGGTGACGCAAAATAACTCTGCTCTGGTAGAAGAATCATCAAGTGCTTCTCAGTCTCTCTCTGAGCAAGCGCAGTCTCTCAGGCTGATTGTAGAGACCTTTAAAGTATAAATTGTCCCGGCACTGACATGCGCGTTGGGTAAATTCCAAAGCAGGAGGCCGGTACTGCCTGTCAGCAGTACCGGCCTTATTCCTCGCATCAGGTGGTTAAACGCTTACCTGAAAGGCGGCTCATTAAAGGTACGCAACTTACGCGAATGCAGCTTATCGCCCTCGGCGCGCAGCAGCTCAACAGCGTGAATACCAATCTGCAGATGCTCCGAAATCGCCCCTTCATAGAAACGGTTCGCCTGACCGGGCAGCTTAATCTCACCGTGCAGCGGCTTGTCTGAAACGCACAGCAGCGTGCCATATGGCACCCGGAAACGATAACCCTGTGCGGCAATAGTGGCGCTTTCCATATCGACCGCCACCGCACGGCTCAGGTTAAAGCGCAGTGCCGAAGCGGAGTAGCGCAGTTCCCAGTTGCGGTCGTCCGTGGTCACCACGGTGCCGGTACGCAACCGCTGCTTCACCTCTTCGCCTGGCATGCCGCTCACTGATTTGGTGGCGTCATACAGCGCGCGCTGCACTTCGGCAATGCTGGGTACCGGGATATCAGGCGGCAGCACGCTGTCCAGCACGTGATCGTCGCGCAGATAGGCATGGGCCAGCACATAATCACCAATCCGCTGGCTCTCGCGCAGACCGCCACAGTGACCAATCATCAGCCACGCATGTGGACGCATCACCGCCAGATGATCGCAGATGGTTTTGGCATTCGACGGGCCAACACCAATATTAATCAGCGTAATACCGCGACGATTCGGCGAGGTGAGATGCCAGGCGGGCATCTGGTGCTTCTTCCACGCCAGATCCGAGAGCATCGACTCACTGTCAGCGGTGTCGGCGGTCAGCACCACATCGCCCGCGCAGGCCAGGCTGTCGTAAGGGGTACTGGGATCGCGCACCTGCTCGATCGCCCAGCGCACAAACTCATCAACATAACGGGTGTAGTTGGTGAACAGCACAAACGGCTGGAAGTGCTCTACGCTGGTGCCAGTGTAGTGGCGCAGGCGGGCCAGCGAGAAGTCGGTTCGCAGCGCGTCGAAGTGCGACAGAGGGGATTTTGCATCGGCATGGAACAGGCCATCGGCTGTCTCATCACCAATCTGTGACAGCTCGGTGGTCGGGAAGTGGCGCGCAATACCGGCGCTCATGGTGCGATCCAGTGACAGGTCGGAACCGTCGATCACGTAAGGGTAGGGGATCTCCTGGCTGGAGGGCCCCACGTCGATCTCCAGCTGATACTCCTTCTCCAGCATCTGAAGCTGTTCCGAAATATAGTGGCGCAGCAATGCCGGGCGGGTGATGGTGGTGCTGTAACTGCCGGTGTGGGTGAAGCGTCCCCAGGCACGCGTGCGGTTCTGCTGCGGACCGTCGCCGCGCCAGGTGATGCGCAGCTCCGGGTAAACAAATAGTCCCTGCGCCCGTGCGGTGGCATCGGGCAGCGTGCCGTTTTCGGTAAAGGCTTTAATCGCCTCGCGCAGCGCATCGACGGCGCCATCGTACAGGCGTTCAAGTTCATCCAGCGCCTGCTGGCTGGTCAGGTTTTTCCGTAGTGTCGGCATGGTTTCTCCTTCCATTTTTTTCCGCAATTTGCCCCAAGCTTAGCGGGTTTGTTGCGTAGATTGGTGAAGAATCTGTGATCGCCGTTTTTTTGCGCCAGCGAAGCGCGAATTCTGAGCAGTGCTGTTTTAAATGAGGATTCGCTGCACTGAAATCCAGTAAGAAAATCTTTACGATCAGAAGCGGTGATTCGCCACGTTTAAATGCGTTACCGATGAGGAGAGGGCGGAAAAACCGCCAGCAGCAAAGCATGCCCAACCGATCATAACGTCAGGGAAATAATCAGGTTTGCTACAGCGGGCGGGGCAGTGAGGCAGATTGTGCCGTGGCGACATTAAAAAGTTTGTAACCATGATTAATTTGCACCGGAAAGACTTTGCATATTTCCCTGCCCACTATCATCATTAGAACTCCTGTCCAGTCTCTTCTGATTTGGTAATCCTTTGCAAAATCCCGGCGTAGCAGTGATGCAGGCGATCAAGCGCACGGCGTGGTACCCGAAACGCCGTTCGTATCGCACGCTCTACTGGCGTGAGATATCGCCATTAGCAGTGCCTATCTTTTTCGAGAACGCCTGTGTGCTATTGATGGGCGTACTGAGCACCTTCCTGGTCAGCTGGCTGGGTAAAGAGGCAATGGCGGGCGTCGGCCTGGCCGACAGCTTCAACATGGTGATCATCTCGTTCTTTGCTGCCATCGATCTCGGTACCACGGTGGTGGTGGCGTTCAGCCTGGCAAAACGCAACGGCAAGCGCGCCCGCGCCGCCACGCGTC
Organism: Pantoea sp. 18059; assembly: GCF_902706165.1. Lineage (NCBI taxonomy): Bacteria > Pseudomonadati > Pseudomonadota > Gammaproteobacteria > Enterobacterales > Erwiniaceae > Pantoea > Pantoea sp. 18059. The sequence continues at coordinate 1,183,097 of NZ_CACSJS010000001.1, read as the reverse complement.
AGTCGCTGGCCATGATGACGATACTCGCCTTTGTGCTGGTGATCGCCATTGAGTTCTGGGGCCATCTGATTGTCGATGCGATTGCCGGTGCCGCCGATCCGAAAGTCAAAGCGCTGGCGCTGAGCTATCTGCAGACTTCCGCCTGGAGCTATCCGGCCGCCGCTATCACCCTGATTGGCAGCGGGGCGCTGCGTGGTGCAGGTAATACCAAAATTCCGATGCTGATTAATGGCGGCATGAACATCCTCAACATCATCATCAGTAGCGTGCTGATTTATGGCTGCTTCTCGTGGGACGGTTTAGGGTTTATCGGTGCCGGGCTCGGACTGACCATCACCCGCTATATCGGGGCGATCGCGGTGATTTACGTGCTGATGATCGGCTTTAACGCCTCACTGAAAATTACGCTGTCGAGCTATTTCCGGCGCTGGAACAGCAGCATTCTGATGGAAGTTTTAGGAATAGGCGTGCCTGCCAGTATCGAGTCGGTGCTGTTCAACGGCGGCAAACTACTGACACAGGTGTTTGTTGCCGGAATGGGCACCAGCGAGATTGCCGGTAATTTTATCGCTTTTTCTATCGCCTCACTGATCAACCTGCCAGGCAATGCGCTGGGTTCGGCTTCAACGATTATCACCGGTACCCGTCTGGGCAGGAATCAGGTGTTCCAGGCGGAACGCCAGGTGCGGCACGTCTTCTGGCTGGCGACGGTCTGCCTGACCGTGATGGCCCTGCTGACGGTGCCGCTGGCCGGGTTGCTGGCACGGTTTTATACCAGCGACCCGGAGGTCATTAATGTGACGAAGCAGCTGATCTGGCTTAACGCGCTGTTTATGCCGTTATGGGCCGCTTCCTGGGTGCTACCTGCCGGACTCAAGGGCGCACGCGATGCGCGTTACACCATGTATGTGTCGATGTTCAGCATGTGGGGTGCCCGCGTGGTGGTCGGCTACCTGCTCGGTATTGAACTGGGGATGGGCGTGACCGGTGTCTGGCTGGGGATGTTCCTCGACTGGACGGTGCGTGGCATCTTCTTCTGGTGGCGACTTAACAGCGGCAAGTGGCTCAACCGCTATCGAAAAATGATCGCGAAAACCGGTTAGCGCGTTGTTAACGCCTTTCACCCGCCGTGGGGAAAGGCGTCTTACCTCTTTCAGCACCATTAAAAATAACATCTCCGTCACATCTCCAGACTTTCGAACCGAATTTCAGACAGTTGCACAAAGCCAGTCTTCTCAGACAGGGTTAGCGTAATGCCTGCTGCGCAATGATGCAGACACTACTTATCAAGGTGACCCTATGATCCGTCTGAAAACGGCGCTGGCACTCCTGCCGCTGCTGTGTAGCGCCCCGTTATGGGCGACAACCTTTGTCTATGTCTCCAATGCTGAATCCGGCACCGTTTCCCGCTATCAGCTCAGCGAGGCGAATGGCAGCCTGCAATGGCGTGGCGATACGCCTGCCGGTAAAAAGATTATGCCGCTGGCGGCCAGCCCGGATGGTAAACGGCTCTATGGTGCGCTGCGGAGTCCGCCTTATTCGATCATCAGCTGGCGCGTCTCGGGTCCGCACGGTGACTTGCAGAAACTGGCGGTGACGCCGGTTGCAGCCAGCTTTCCGTGGATCACCACCGACAAAAGTGGGCGCTATCTGCTGGCTGCCTCCTATGACAGCGATATCGTCACCAGCAACCGGATTGATGACAAAGGAGTTGTGACACCCCAGGTCACGGGCGAGGTGAAAACCGGGCCGCATGCCCACTCGGTGATCACCGACGTCAGCAATCATTCACTCTACGTCGGCAACCTTGGCGCGGATCGCGTGCTGCAATATGCCTTTGCGGATAACGGCGCGATAACGCCGCTGGGAACCGGATTTGTTCAGGGCGAGAAGAACAGCGGCGCACGACATTCGGTGATATCGCCCGACAATCGTTTTCTCTATAACCTCGCGGAGATGAGCGGCACCATTACGCAGTTCCGGCGCGCGGCGGATGGGTCGCTGACGGAGCTGAAAACCTGGCCGAATGCGGTGGCGAAGAAATATAACCTGCAGCATGGCGAGCAGCGCCCGGCGGGCTACAGCGATCCCACGCCGCGCATCTGGGCGGCAGACATTAAAATCACCCCGGACGGGCAATTTATCTATGTCACCGAGCGCACCTCCAGCACCGTCAGCGGCTACCGGGTTGATAAACAGTCGGGTGAGTTAACACTTATCGGCAGCTGGCCGGTTGAAAAACAGCCGCGCAGTATTGCGATTGATGCGCAGGGTAAATGGCTGATCGTCAGCGGGGAGAAGAGCGCGGTGATTGGCAGTTACGCTATCGATTCCGCCAGCGGTGAACTCAAACGGGTTGCTGAAGCCCCGGCTGGTAAAGGCGCGAACTGGGTGACGCTGATAAGGCAGTAACCGTTTTGAGCCGCTGGCATATGGCACTGGCTAAACAGATGCGGGCTGCTTATGCCATTTCCGGCATAAGCAGCGCAGAAATTTTTGGTTCTGATCGGGCGTGTAAGCGGGTTTACTCAGGGCATCAACTGATGCGGAGAGCCTGAGATGAAACAGAAACTGATAGCCTGGTTTGAACAGCTGCTGAGCGGCCCTGTGGCGAGTGACCGTGTGCATGATATTAACGTGGAACTGCTGCTGCCGCTGAGCCAGCTGTATGGACTGGAATATTATCCGGCAGTGCATCGCTACCATGAAAAATAATGGTTGTTGTATGTTGTCTGGTTAAAGGCCCGCTACGTTGCGGGCCTTTTTGCGTTTGGGCCAGGATAGAGTGTGGACTTCATTTCTCCGATTAATACAGGGTAGAGATCTCTGATAGGCATGTCAGGAAACTTCGTTTAATATCTGCGAGTTGTGTTCCAGTTCTGCCTGTTGTCGTCCAGCGTTAATCGACGTATTCTTTTTCTGCGCCTGCAAAATCAGGCGACGGAATTGGAACTCCGGTTAATCATACTGGCGACAATGTATTATTGTCGTACGTCTTGCTACACCTCAATGGTGGGCTGGGCGAGGGCACCTCAGGGTGCGCCGGTTCAGTATGCCCGGTAGTTCCAACCTCGTTCAGTCTGCCACCCATGAGATTGGAACCTCAGGTGGCGGTTTAAAAGCATACTGGAGACATCCCCATGACCACGAACCTCGATCAATGCCACTTCTCATCTGAAGTCGCGCCATCTAAAACACAACGTCGCTATACCATCGGCTATCAGCCTAAACGCGGTGATTGCAGTACACCTGCAATACATCTGAGCGGAAAATGGCTGCGTGAGGCAGGATTTGATACCGGAACCATTATTACGGTGAAAATTGAGCAGGGTTGTCTTGTGCTGGTTCCGGAAAATGATTAAATATAATTTCCTGATATAGGGAAATGACTCAGATAATGTTAATCACTTTTATTCAATTGCGTAATGGCGCTTGTTTTTAGAGTTTATCTGGCAGGGTATATAAGAGAGGTTGTAAAGTCTATTTTTGATGTTTTCTACAGGAACATCTGAAGGGTTTCTATAAACGTTTAAAAGAGCTTTCCAGCATTCGTCTTAATTTATCCTGACTAATCTAAAAGATAAAAGCCTCATACTTTCGCAGCAGGCTTTTATCTTTCAATTACGTCATGCTTAGTGCATTAACTGACTAACCAGTCCGGTAAGATCGGCTTTTTTATCCACGACGCCCGCCGTTGACGCTTTATCCACCAGCTGCGGCAGATATTTCGCCAGCAGGTTCAGTGCATCGCCGGTGTTGATGCCCATCCGCGCAGCCAGCTGCTCAATCGCCTCAGAGTTAATCATCTTCTGCACCAGGTCGCTGCTCAGCGCAACGTTCTGCTCATCACCCAGCCAGGAGTTAACCACCTCACTGTACTCGCCGCTCTGCAGGTGACTCACGATAGTATGTAAACCACCTTGCTGCTCAACCCACTCCAGCACACCTTTCACTTCCTGGCTGGTCTGATTATTCAGGCCGCACATGGCCAGTACTGTTTCCAGTAAACTCATTCTGTTATCCCCTTTAACGTAATCTATTAAGACTGTTTACACGCTCTGATTTTATGAATGACGAACAGCACAATAATTGAGCCCACGGTGGCAATGCCAATGCTGTAAATATTGAAGCCATCGACCTTGCCAAAACCCAGAGCGGTACTGACGACACCGCCAATCAGCGCACCGATAATACCCAGAATAATGGTCATGAAAATGCCCATATGTTCTTTGCCTGGCATAATACATCTGGCGATAATGCCGGCAAGTAATCCAAATACAACCCATGACAATATACCCATCATTAATATCCTCTGTTTTTATATTATTTACAGCAACGTTTAGCAGTGGTTTAACCCATGAATTAAAAGCAGGTGTATCGTACGCCGAGCAGTATTTGCCTGGCAATCCTGTTTTCTTTATTAAACTAAACGTATCAGAAACGATAGGGGAGTAAATATGAGCATTCTGGATAATATTAAAAATATAGGCAGTGAGTTGTTACATGCTGTGGATAAAAATGTTGATGATAAGTCTGTCACCGCCGCAGGAAGTAATCGTACATATACGGTTAAATCAGGCGACACGCTCAGCGCCATCGCAAAGCAGTTTTACAATGATGCGTCCCAATATATGAAAATCTTTGAGGCGAATAAAAACCTTCTCAGCAGCCCGGATAAAATTGCACCGGGTCAGGTACTGACCATTCCTGAGTAATAATTCGTCACTAGTATGAGCCAGCCGGCGTAAATATTGCCCGGCTGGTTTTTCATTTAAAGCCAGCTCGTCATAACACCATGACAGGGTTGCGCCATACAGCATGCGTTGATCCAGACTTAACGGTGGTCTCGGTAATAGCAGCCGCAGACGAGCTGAGATGAACAGTCAGACAGGAAGAGAAAACTGGGATCGCTGAAAAGCAAAAAACCCGCTCAGGTTTCCCTGAGCGGGTTTTTCTAATCTGGCTCCTCTGACTGGACTCGAACCAGTGACATACGGATTAACAGTCCGCCGTTCTACCGACTGAACTACAGAGGAATCGTGTGAACGAGGCGAATATTAACGGCGTCGCTCTAAGGTGTCAACAGCAAAAAATACATTATCATTCAACTGGCTAGCTTTAACGCAAAGCGATCGTGATTTAAGCAGTTTGCGCAGTGTCAGCGGCGATTCTGGCCAGGGGATCCTGCTGGTAAAACTGGCGCAGATGCTGATACATGGCGGGAAAGCGTTCGGCCAGCAGAACCGGAGCCGTAAAGAAATATTCAGAGAGCACGGCGAAGCACTCAGCGGGATCGCTGGCGGCGTAGGGATCGATCGTGGCGGCCTGTTCACCCACCAGTTCAACTTCACTTTCTATCTCCGCCATCGCGGCACGCAAATCCTTCTCCCAGAGTGCGACGTCACGCAGCGACATGACCGGAATACCGCTGGTGTAACCGCTGCCGCGGGCATCCAGTTTGTGCGCAACCTCGTGGATCACCAGATTAAAGCCAGAGAGATCGAACGAGTCCTGAATATCGAGCCAGTTGAGGACGACCGGCCCCTGCGTCCAGCTCTGTCCGGCGTGAACCGCAGGCGCGCTGTGAACCAGCCCATCGTCATCCTGCCACTGATCGTCGACCTCGAACGGCTCGGGATAGATCAGGACATCGTGGAAACCGTCCAGCCACTCCAGGCCCAGTTTCAGTACCGGCAGGCAGAACAGCAGGGCGATCCGCACACTGCGCAGTTCATCCAGCTGAACACCGTCGAGCTGCACCAGCTTTTTCTGCTGCAGAAAGCGCTGCGCCAGCTCAACCAGCGCCTGCTGTTCAGCCTCATCCAGCTGGCTGAATATCGGCTGCGCCAGCCCATGCTGCCATGGCAGCGCGGCCAGGGTGGCGTCGTTATGCGTTTTCCAGGGCCATTTAAACATCGCAACTCCCGCACAGAACCGGACTATTTCGCTATCCTGACGCGCCAGACATAAAAATGCCAGCATCGAAAACACCATGCTGGCACTGTTCATCTGGCGACAGGGCTAAGGGCCGTCTATTCAACCCGTTAGCACGGTCGTTGTCTGTGATTCAGCCCGCAAAGCGTGGGGCCGGGGCGTCAGTTGCGCTCAATACGATGAAATTCAATCACCCACACCCAGGGATTCACTTCCCAGCTGGTCGCACCATACTGTTTTTCCCAGGCTTTACGGTACGCCTCTTTGGGCGATTCAGAATTGACGTTCATGGTGAAAAAGTTGTTGAGGAAGTGCGAATCGGTCTGCACACCTTCCGCCATAATGTCATCTTCACTGATGTCCTGAATTTTCTCGGCGCGCACGCCGGTAATCTCCAGATTGATGCGGCTGGCCCAGCGCGGCATATGAATGGCGGTTTGCCAGCCAAACTGTTCTGCTTCCGGCGTGCTCAGTGCATGCTGGCCCAGCTCGTTGCTGTCTGCACGATACTGGCAATATTCTGGCTGGCGGAAGGGCGTCGGGTCGCGTTCATAATCGGCCAGATACTGCTCGGGTACCATCGGGCCACGCCAGGTTTCACGCACCCAGAGCACGTCACCCGGTTTACCGTAAGGACACTGATAGCTGATGTCCGTCATCGACATCATTTTATAACCATGCAGATGATTAGCACTCACATCGAAAGCGTGTACGCCCTCGTGATGATCCTGTCCCGGACCGAAAGCCTGAGTTTTCATAATGCGCCGGGTTTGCGTTTGCTGGCCAACCAACAGGGCACGAACACGCTGTTCGGAAAAAAGAATCGGCCGTTCTTTCATGGATTACCTCTTTTTATTAGTAGAACCCGGTTACTGCTGTAAAAGTCCATTTGCTTCACATCTGAGAGTTATCATAAAAGCTTTAAATCATTTTGCTTAATAATTTGTAGGCTGACTGTCACTGTATAATTGTCACTTTAGTAGTTAAAAACCAGCAAAATGCAAAAAGCGCACCAAAGCTTATCACGCAACTGGCAAAAAGCGACGAATAGCCCGGATACAGTACGTTATAACCGTAAAAATAGGAACCTTTTCAGACTTTTTCACCTGTCATAACGTGCAGTTTTACACTTAATCGCGTGACAAAAAAACGCTGAGCATGAGGCAGGAAGTTGGTTAAGATCGAACCAAACATTACGCCTGTTAAACTAATTTTCTTAGCAGCAATTCACTGAGGAAAGACTGAAAACAGCCGAAATTGCGGTTATTGTGTAACAGAGATGCTATACAGATGATCCAGATCTCATTTTTCTGCCCGGAATTGCTGGCAGCGCTGCTCTTTTCAACTGCACTGTAAAAAAAGTGTCATTAGCCAGTCGCTATGATGGCTTGCCGTTTGCGCACTGATCGCGACAGAAAAACTGCTGTCGATCACTACAGGGAGATAGATTATGTCACTTACACTCTGGCAATCTCGCTATGAAAGCTGGTTTCAGGCGAACTGGATCCACGACGACGGCGCGCACGATATCGCCCATCTGCGGCGTGTCTGGATGAGCGCACAGCGAATCATGAACGGCACGCCCGCAGATCCGCTGGTGGTGCTGACCGCCTGCTATTTTCACGATGTGGTGAACCTGCCGAAGAATCATCCGGAACGTCATCTCGCCTCTACCTATGCCGCGACGGAAACCCAGCGCATTCTGCAGCAGGATTTTCTCGATTTCCCGGCTGAAAAGATTGATGCCGTGATGCATGCCGTTAAAACACACAGTTTCAGCGCCGGCATACCGCCTCAGACGCTGGAAGCTAAAATTGTACAGGATGCTGACCGGCTGGAGTCGCTGGGCGCGATCGGGCTGGCGCGGGTCTTCTACACCGCTGGTGCGCTGAATCGGCCATTATTCGACAGCCAGGACCCGCTGGGTAAAGATCGCGAGCTGAATGATGTTAAGTGGACGCTGGATCATTTCCAGAAGAAGCTGCTACGTCTGCCGGAAACCATGCACACTGAAACCGGTCGCATGCTGGCTGAGCATAACGCAGATTTCCTGGTGCGCTATATGGCGAAGCTTTATGCCGAGCTGCAGGGCAATCTGGTGGGTATGGATGAGGGTGTGCTGCGGGACTTCACACCTTTGCAAACCGAATATTAAATTTTTGTGACAGTGTATTAATCGAAACGGTCATCCGGTAGCTTGTAGCAATAAAAAAAAGGAGCTGCCCGATGACTGAAACTGTTAATTTAACAATTAAAATTGATCCTGAGCTGAAAGAAACGATTAAACAGCTGGCGCTGGAAAATCAGATTTCGATGAGCCAGGAGATTGTGCAACGTTTGCAGGCCAGTCTGGAAACGCATCCACATCCGGCGATTGATAATCAGGACATCACAGAAGAGGGGACTGAGGGATCCAGTGCCGCTGACGTGAAGACCGATGCACTAAGTGCAACAGAGCTGAAGCAGATTCGGCTGCTGCTGAAGAAGCAGAGCAAGAAGAAGAAATAAAACAGAAACCCGTCGCCAGACGGGTTTTTACTTTTCAGGGTTTGCTGAAACCGGCTAAATCTGGCCGCAACTCAATACCTCAGCGCGCAGGGAACAGGGTCAGATAAGGAAAGCGTCCCGCGCCAGGGACAAAAACGCCGGGAGCGTTTTTGAACAACGCAAAGCGTTGGCCCGGCTACGGGCGCACCTCAGGGATGAGGTGCGTAATTACGCGGGCCGAGCGGTCATGGATGACAGTTTTTGCGTCTTTCCGATCTGACCCTGTTCCCTGAGCAAGCTCGATCTCACCGCTAATCTGGCCAGGTTTTACAGGAACCTGAAACCCGTCGCCAGACGGGTTTTTTCATTTCACGGTGCTTACGACTTCAGCTGACGGATATGTGGCAGTAACAGCTGAGCCACCGCTGCAAACACAGGCACTACCACCGAGTTACCAAACTGCTTATAAGCCTGGGTGTCCGAAACCGGAATGCGGAACGGCTCGCGGCCTGGCACATCAAAGCCCATCAAACGGGCGCACTCGCGCGGGGAAAGGCGGCGTGGCCGACGCGCCATGTTACCGGCATCCTGAAACTCCGCTTCGCCCAGCGCACTGTCCCAGCCGCGATCGATCAGAATCTCTGAGCCATCTTTGTAGTAACGCGCTGACAGCGTACGCACACAGCAGTCAGGATTACGCGGATCGTTGAGGCCAAAGCCAAAGCCATTACCTTTGGCTTTATGTTTTTTCGCATACTGGTAGAGGTAGCGCCACAGGACCGGTGACAGGATATATTTGTCGTCCGGCGCACTCTCCAGCAGGCTCTGCAGGCTGGGTACCTGCGCCGGGTAGAAACGGCGGATATCGCGCAGCGTAAAATCCTGCTTTTTCAGGTCACGGCGAATACCCACCAGCACAATGCGTTCGCGATGCTGCGGCAGGAAGTGACGCGCATCGATCACTTTGGCATCCGGGCTGCTGGCACCCGCATCCGCAACGTCATACCCCAGTTCATCCAGCGTCTCCATGATAATGGCGAAGGTGCGGCCCTTGTCATGACTCTTGAGGTTTTTCACATTCTCCAGCACAAAGAACGGCGGCTTCTTGGCAGCCAGGATACGGGCCACATCGAAAAACAGCGTGCCCTGTACCTGACACTCAAAGCCATGTGCACGGCCCAGCGCATTTTTCTTGCTGACGCCCGCCAGCGAAAAGGGCTGACAGGGAAAACCGGCCAGCAGCACCTGATGATCGGGGATCGCCGCATCAATCGCGCGGTATATCGCTTCATCGTCGGTCAGACCTTCCGGCTGGGTGACCTGGCGGATATCCGTATTGAAGTGATGCTCCAGCGGATCGCTGTAGTGGTTAGCTTTATAGGTGCGGACCGCCTCTTTATTCCATTCACTGGTGAACACGCACTTGCCGCCGATCGCCTCGAACCCCTTACGAATGCCGCCAATACCGGCAAAGAGATCGATAAAACGAAATTCAGGATTATCATAATGGGCGGGACGGGATGGCAGCAGCCCCTGTAACAGCGACAGTTCCGCCTCACACAGCGGTGGCAGGGCGGTTTTACCCTGACGAATCCGGTTCAGGAGTGCCGGCGTCCAGCAGGAAAATCCTGCCTGCTGCAGGCGGGCCGTGAGATCACGAACCGAATAGATTGCCAGCACCTGCTGAAAGAGTTCAGACGCATCAGCAGATGAAAGTGCAGCAGAGAGTGGTTCAGCGAGGGCGGCGGGATGCATGCGTTTTTCCTTAACAGTAAGGTGCCTATGCTATCACTCCAGACGCTGTGAGGAAATTGCCTGGATGTGCCCTGTGCCAGACCCCCGGAATGTTCTGTTTTTGCGGTGCACTGTGTGAAGTCATCGGGCGGCGGCTTTCGCTTTTCGTGGCGCAGACTAAAGTTGATGTACCAGCAAAAAAGGAGAGTTTATGGCTGATGTTCATTCCAGCGAAATACGCAGCAAAAATATGCGTGCCATTCGCGCTCAGGATACGGCCATCGAGCAACGTATTGCGCTGCTGCTAAAAGATCGGGGCTTCAGCTTCCGCGTGCAGGATAAAAACCTGCCGGGTCGGCCCGATTTCGTTCTGACAGAACATCAGGCAATTATTTTTGTTCATGGCTGCTTCTGGCATCGTCATCACTGCTATCTGTTTAAACTGCCAGCGACACGCACAGAATTCTGGACCGGCAAAATCAACAGCAACGTTGAACGTGATCGGCGTTATGTGCGCCAGCTGCAGGAGAGCGGCTGGAAAGTGCTGATCATCTGGGAGTGTGCGCTACGTGGCAAACTGCGCCTGACGGATCAGGACCTGCTGGAGCGGCTGGAGGAGTGGCTGCTGGCGATGCCGGAGAGTGCCGAAGTCGACCATCAGGGCATTCATCATTACAACGCCGATTGCTAATCACAGACATAATTGGTTAGATCTGCGCTTTCTCCGTGGCCAGGAGCCTGAAATGAGCAGCATAAAACTGACGGTAAAACGCCTTTACCAGATTCGTGACGAGCGGATGGTGAATACCAAAGCGACCGCGCGGGTTTACTGCGGTGACAGGCTTGTCGCCACGGAGGAGATCACCGGCATGACCGAAAGCCCGGTCAGCAAATATCTGCATGCTGAAGGAGCAGCAGACGAGACGGTGCGGGTAGAGTGGGATTGTGAGGGCATCGCCGAGATGACCGTTACGGAAATTGAGCGCTGCCCATGTTGTCAACATAACGAACCAGACTAAGGATAAGATTTTGGCGGGAACCAGTTTACTGACTTTACTTGATGATATTGCAACACTTCTGGACGATATTTCCGTCATGGGGAAAGTGGCGGCGAAAAAGACCGCTGGCGTACTGGGCGACGATCTGTCGCTGAATGCTCAGCAGGTCAGCGGCGTAAAAGCCAACCGTGAGCTGCCGGTAGTATGGGGCGTTGCCAAAGGATCGTTTCTTAACAAACTGATCCTGGTGCCACTGGCGCTGATTATCTCCGCGTTTGCGCCCTGGCTGATTACGCCGCTGCTGATGATTGGCGGTGCCTATCTCTGCTACGAAGGCGTGGAGAAGGTGATGCACAGTTTGCAGCATGACAAGCAGAGCAAATCACCGGAAGCGCGTCAGCAGCGACTCGATTCGCTGGCGAATCAGAATGCGGCAGAGTTTGAGAAGAAGAAGATCAAAGGCGCGGTGCGCACCGATTTCATTCTGTCAGCCGAAATTGTTGCGATTACCTTAGGCATCGTGTCGGAATCGCCGCTGCTCAACCAGGTGATTATCCTGGCGGGCATCGCAATTCTGGTTACGGTAGGCGTTTACGGCATCGTGGCGGCCATCGTAAAAATTGATGACTTCGGATTCTGGTTGCGTGAGAAACCGTCCCGCCTTGCGCAGGGTTTGGGTAGTGTGCTGCTGGCTGCCGCGCCCTGGCTGATGAAGATCCTCTCGGTGGTCGGCACCATCGCCATGTTCCTGGTCGGCGGCGGTATTGTGGTACACGGCATCGCACCGCTGCATCATCTGATCGAGGAAGTCAGCAGTGGCTTCAGCGGCTGGATCGCTATGCTGCTCAGCAACGGCGCCAACCTGGTGCTCGGCTTTATCATTGGGTCGATCGTGCTGTTAGTGGTCAACCTTATTGCCAGAGTGCGCGGAAAATCGGTATAAAGCGCACTGTGATTTACGGTCAGGAGAATGACGATGAACGACGACATGTTTGAATTTGATATCGACGCACAACTGGAACAGGCTGAAGCGAAAGCAGAGAAAAAAGCCAGCGAAGTGCCGGATGATCTCGGCGACGAAGCCGATTGCGAAGGCTGTAAAATCTGACGTCAGCGTCAATACTCATCAAAGCGGATAAGTTTTTTTATCCGCTTTTTTTATTTTCCGCATATCCAGCTGATTAATTCCTAATTTGCCCTTTTTTTGCGTGCCTTAACAGGCAGGAACGTTATTCGCCTGCTATAAAGAAAATAATCACTCAGGTTAATAACACTCAGGTTAATAAAAGGAGCGCATCATGGTTTTCGCAATCAGTGAAGAAGTGCAGCACAAGGAACAGGGACAAACGATGGTGGTGACCGGCTACGCGAGTGGCATGGTGGAGTGCCGCTGGTATGATGGCTATGCCGTGCGCAGCGAAGCCTTCCGCAGCGATGAACTCTGCGCTCTGAATCCCGCGCAGCAACTGGCGAGCTGACAGCTTCAGGCCTGTGGGTTCTGCGACCCCGTCAGGCCCGGTTTCTGCTTTTTCTGGCCCGGCACACTCCCTGTGCCGCCCTGTTTTCAGACGTTACCGTCGTTATCTTCTTCAACCGCCTGATAGATCCGCTGCAGCACATCCGGGAAGGCTGACTGGACGCGACTCCAGCTCGGTATAAACGGCTTATCGTTAGGACGCTCAATAAACGCCTGACCCGCTTCCAGAATCGACTGGGTAAACATCTCTACCGCTGCCTCTTCCACATGCTGATCAAACTTCAGCCCGTTCATCGCCGCCTCGTGGTTATAGGTCTCCATCATATCCAGCGCATTACGATAATAGGTTGCCTTCAGCACCCGGAACGAGTCGCTGGTCAGCGGCACACCCATGGTGGCGAGCTTACGCAGCAGTGACTGGACGATATCGCTGCTCATGCGCTTCAGGCCGCCGGTGCCGTCATCTTCAGCCAGCGGCTGATGCTTGTGATCGTAGTTATCGGCGATCTCAACCTGGCACGACTGGCGGGTGGTGTAATTACGGTAAATCTCTGACAGCACGCCAATCTCCAGCCCCCAGTCGCCGGGGATTTTAATCCCGTTCAGCACATGCGTCCGCATGGCGAACTCCCCGGAGAGCGGATAGCGGAAGCTCGACAGATATTCCAGGTATTCTGAATGGCCATAAACTTTCTGCAGCGAGCGCAGCAGCGGCCCGACCAGCAGACGTCCCACGCGGCCATTAAGCTTGCCATCCGCGACGCGCGCATAGAACCCCTTACAGAATTCATACTGAAACGCCGGGTTCGCTACCGGGTAGAGCAGGCGTGCCAGCATTCCGCGCTCATAGGTGACGATATCGCAGTCATGCAGTGCCACACAGCTGGTACGGTCTGACGCCAGCGTATAGCCGGTGCAGAACCAGACGTTGCGACCTTTGCCGGGATTAGTGGGTGATAAACCCTCTTTATCCAGCTCGGCATCAATCGCCTTCAGACGCGGGCCATCGTTCCACAGAATGCGATGCCGTTGCGGCAGACGGGAGAAAAACTCGCGGGCAAACAGGAACTGGTCGCGGTCGGCGCGATCCAGCCCAATCACAATTTCATCCAGATAGGGCACTTTAGCCAGCTCATCGACGATTTTCGTCAGCGCCGGGCCTTCAAGTTCGGAAAACAGCGATGGCAGGATCAGCCCCATTTTGCGTTTGCGGGCAAAGCGTACCATCTCTTTTTCCAGCGACTCCACGCTACGGTGGGTGAGGTTGTGAAAGTTGGTGATTACGCCATTCTGATAAAAGTCACTCATCGCATCATCCTTTTAATGCCCGTGGGCAGCTCATTGAGGTTGAGTCAAAAAATAGTCCAGTCCTTCACGCCAGCCCTCAGGGCCATGGTGAGCCGTGTGATAGATCTGCTGCTGATCGGATCGGCTGAGTGTCACCGGTGTTTTACTGTAGCCCTTAATCACGACCGCATAATCAACCGCATCCAGCATCGGCGCATCGTTAGGGCCGTCACCCAGTCCAATAGTGACGCGTGCCTCACCGGGTGAATGCGCCAGCAGCCAGCGCAGGGCTTCGCCTTTGCCGCTGCCCGCAGGCATTACATGCCAGAAACGCCCGCCCTGGGTCAGCGCCAGGCCCTGTGCACGCAACGCATCATGGAACTGCTCAAACGCCTCGTCACTGTCGCGCCAGACAATCACTTCTGACGCATCGCGCTGACGCGACAGTTCTGCATCCGCCTCACTCAGGCCGGTCATTGCGGCCACTTCCGGATCAGAGAAGTCATGAAAGCCGGTAAAACGGTACGCTGTTTTCAAGGCAGCCAGCCGCTGGCAGATAGCGTCATAGGTCAGGGTGTTATCGGGCAGGCGGATACGCTGCTGATCATGCGTTTGCACCACGGCACCGTTTTCAGCAATAAACGGTGAACCGCTGATGCCAAGCCTTTTTTGCAGCGGAATAATCTCGGCTGCCGTTTTACTGGAACAGATCACCAGCGGAACAGCGTACTGCTTTAGCGTGGTGAGCCATTCGGTGGCCGCATCCCAGCGATAGGTATGATGGTCGAGTAACGAACCATCCAGATCGGTAATTATCATTAACGGCTGGTGGAGATCGGGCATTTACAGGCTCCTTTCATCACATTCGCGGCTAAAGCGGCGATTTTTCAATATTATAGTTGAATATGGCTCACACTTTTTTTCCTGCCACGCTGGCTGGAAATCCAGGATAATTCTTAAAACGAAACCGCAGTAAAAGTGGGTATGCAAGAAGTGTGCAGGGCTAAGTGACTGGCGGGCGCGGTGTTTTTGGTAACAGTCGCTCCATAATTACCCGATCGGTTGCAGAAACGTGCATATCTGATGCTTGTTTCGGAGTCGGGAAAGGGTAATCTGCAGGGGTGTTAAGAATTCCCTGGTGTAACGAATTGATTTTTTACCCGGCCTTCCCGCCGGGTTTTTTTTGAAATCGATTTCAGCGGTTCGCTTCATAGGCGCGATAATCACAAATATCAATTTCAAACGCCTCTGCCAGTTCGCTATAGGAGTGGAAAACCCGGCCTTCTACTTCCAGCCGTGGCGTCTGATCCTGCTCCATATACTCCCGTACCTCTCCCGACGTTCTGGCCTGAATCGCCGCCAGTAAACCTTCGACATCAATCTGCAGATCGGATGGCTGAGCATCGCCGTGCTGTTTTTCGTCTGTCATTTTCTGACTCCTGAGAGCAAACAGAGTAATCAGTATAGAACGCAGGGCAGAAAGGCGGGAGCGGAAAGATCGCAGGCAAAAAAAAGCCCGCGCTGCGCGGGCAAAATCCTTGTTACTTTCAGGTTGGCTGCACCTATGGGGTGGTGCAGTGAGAAGAGTTTAAAGGTCTGACGCGTAAGAAGTCTTGCGGTGAAATGTTAAGGAATTGCAAAAGTTCCTCCTTACTCAGATTTACCTGACTTTTCGACTAAACAGAGCAGAATCAGCTATAGTTAGCGATAAAGCTGATTTTTATCAATACCTAAAGGAATGGTTATGGACATCTTACGAATTATTATCGCTATTCTGCTGCCACCACTGGGCGTGTTTATGCAGGTCGGTTTTGGCGGCGCCTTCTGGCTGAACATCCTGCTGACACTCTGTGGTTATATCCCCGGTATCATCCACGCCGTCTGGGTCATTGCCCGTCGCTAACGCGCTGCATCACCACGGTTCTTCGTTTAGACTGTAATCAGTCAATAATCTGGAGAACCGAAATGAAGGTAAATGACCGCGTCAGCGTCAAAACCGATGGCGGCCCGCGTCGTGTTGGCACCATTCTGGCTATGGAGCCGTTTAATGAAGGCACCATGTTCCTGGTGGCGCTGGAAGATTATCCGCTGGGCATCTGGTTTTTTAACGAGACCCACCAGCCGGATGGCATTTTCGTGGAGCCTTACCACGAAGCCTGAGCCTGACGCGCAATAAAAAAGCCGCCTTTCCGTTTGCCGGAAAGGCGGCTTTTTGCTGTCGGAGATTACGCGGCTGACATCAGCCGCTGACGTTTAACTGCTATGACCTCAGAAGGTTTCCCAGTTATCGCTGCCGCCCGCCAGCGCCGGACGGGGTGCCAGAGCCGGTGTCTTTAAGGGTGAAGAGACGCGTGCAGCCACACCTGCGGTTGCAGGGGCGTCCTGCAGGCGGAATGCCGCGACCGCCTGCGTCAGTTTACCCGCCTGATCTTCCAGCGAGGCCGCTGCAGCGGAGGCTTCTTCCACCAGTGAGGCGTTCTGCTGAGTGACGTTATCCATTTCGGTGACCGCCTGGCTCACCTGCTGAATACCGCGGCTCTGCTCGTCCGACGCCGCCGCGATCTCCGACATAATATCGGTAACGCGTCGTACGGCTTCAACAATCTCACCCATGGTGCTACCGGCTGCGCCAACCTGATGCGAACCGTCATTGATCAGCGTGACGGACTCAGCAATCAGCGATTCAATCTCTTTAGCCGCCTGCGCACTGCGCTGGGCCAGATTACGCACTTCGCTGGCCACCACCGCAAAGCCACGACCCTGCTCACCGGCACGCGCCGCTTCTACCGCCGCATTCAGCGCCAGGATGTTGGTCTGAAACGCAATACTGTTAATGACGTTGGTGATCTCAGCGATTTTTTTCGAGCTGCCGGAAATATTGGTCATGGTTTTCACGACGCTGTTCACCAGCTCGCCACCGCTGCGCGCTTTACCCGAGGCATCCGCGGCCAGCTGGCTGGCGTGATGCGCATTCTCGGCGTTCTGCTTCACCGTAGCGGTAAGCTGTTCCATGCTGGCTGCGGTCTGCTCCAGTGCCGCAGCCTGCTGCTCGGTGCGTGAAGAGAGATCGGTGTTGCCGGCTGAAATTTCGCTGGAGCCCTGATAAATCGCGACGGCGCCTTCACGCACCGTACCAACGGTGGTCACCAGCGCCTGCTGCATCAGTTGCAGGTTATGGATGAGCGTACCAATCTCGCTCCGGCCATGGGGCAGGGGAGCGGAGGTCAGATCACCCTGCGCAATGCGTTCGATACGCAGCACCGACTGACGCAGCGGACTAATTACCACGCGGCGCAGGAAGACAAAGGTCAACAGCACCAGCACCAGGGCGGCACTGAATGCTACGGCCATGGAGATAAAGCCGATGCGCGACTGTTGATCGGCCTGGGCGGTAATGGCATTGGCGCGATCAGTTCGGATCTTGATCGCCTTCAGCAACACCGCGTTATAGTCGTCATCCAGCTTGCGGGTTACATCGGTCTCCTGAGCAATGATGCCCTCAAAGCTGCCCTGTTTACCGGATTCAATCATCGGTATCAGGCCTTTGTTAATGTAATCGTTGAAGCGAGCCTGCAGCGTGGCATCCAGTTCCATATCCGCGGGCGTCTTAACTTCACGTGCCTGATAAATCGCGAAGCCATCTTTTGCCTGCTGGATCCGTTTTTCGGCGGCGGCAATATTGGCGCGAAACTCGTCCATTTCACCAATACGCGCGGCGGCACCGGCCTGAATAATGGTCAGGCGCGCAGTACGCAGGTGGTTTGAACTGTTAGAGAGGCCCATACGAACCTGAATTTCGTCCGTGGCATCATCGAGGGAGTGATTGCCGGAAATCAGAAAGTAACTGGCGACACCAATACAGAGTGCGAACAGCAGCAAAATGCCGCCGAAGATCAGGCTAAACAGCGGCACCAGGCGGAGATTCTGCCAGATGCCTGCGCTTTTTTGTCCATTATTATCTCGTGCAGTGTTCATATCCTTGCTCTCTTGAGGCTGTTGTTATAAGGCATAACATCGGCAAAAGAGCGTAAAGGCTTAGCGGTAAGAGTGAGATCTGGATCGCAATTCCGGGCAAAAAAAAACCGGCCAGAGAGGCCGGTTCTTCAGATGTTATGATCAGCGGATATTAACGTAAATACCTGAAGTCACATTATCCGTTAAACGCACCACATGATAAATAACCTGCTTATTATGGGTTTTGATTTTGCGTTTAATATTACCTTTGTGTGACGATACCGTTTTGGCCTTAATTTGCATTTTATCTGAGATCTGGATGGTATCATGACCTGACATCCACATCTTCAGCATGTTTGACTCAGTCTGGCTCAGCGTTAATGGATGTACATCCATGCCCGAAGAGATACGCGCAGACTGGTTAAGCTTCTTCTGCAAATAGGTGCTGAGTAAGGAATCCAGGGTCGATGTCTTCATCGATTTTGATGTAATAATCAGGTTCTTACGAACGTAGAGATATTCCTCAAAATGGATATTGCTAATCGCCATGAATATAAAGAACAGCGTATCAGGATGCTGCGTAATAATGCTGCGGATACGTTCACTGGAATCGGATTCATGAATGAAACAATCTTCATTAATAAAGACGACACCAGGATTTAATTGCTCACATTTTTGCTGTAGTTGCTCAATATCGGAGACAGAAGAGATATTCTTCTTCTTAACTCCTTTTAAAGACATGTAGTCTGATAATCCCAGGCGTGTGTAGTTGCAGGAATCCATAATAATAGTTGGCATAATAGCGACCCTCACCAATTTGTTATCCGTTTAAATCAACGATGAATACGCGTTGCGGTACGAGAGAGATTTCTTAGGTACTTTTTTATTCTGCTCGTGCAGTTTGGCAACAGGCAAACGCCCGTAAAAGTCTTCATCCCTGACCCGTTCTGCAAAAAATTTGTGCTGCCATGACGTCACACATTCTCCGGCCATGGCGGGGAGTGCCAGTGAAATGTCGGAGGTTAAGTAAGACTCATTTTTTTGGGAGCCAGGTCACTATCCTTGAAAACGCGGAGTTTTCTGATAGGACAATTCTCAAAAACATTTGTTTTACGAAAGTGTGATGTCTCAGCGTGCGTTGACAATGCCGGAAAAAACATTTTTTAACAAGAAAAATCACTTAAAGATTTTTTTCTTGTAAATTCAGTGTCTTGTCTATTTTGCCTGCACATTCACAGTCTGACCGCTCCTGTGAACCACCCCACTAAAATACGCGAAGCCCGGTTTAATAAGAATTATTTTCAGACTCTCCGCACGTTTATCAGAATTTCCTTAGTTGCATTCTGGAAAACATGGTTCGGAAAATGCACGGATGGTTTTGCGATACTTAAGTATCGTTATGCAAAGATAGTTAGAAACTTAATGTTCAGGGACGGGATAGTTCTGTCAGGAACACGGCGAGTAAATCAAATACTTCACCGAACAAATGCTCACAGAACGGGGCTAGCAGAGGCATCAGCAAGCTGATGGTTAAAATTCCGACTGATAAGGTAATCGGGAAGCCAATTGCGAAGATTGATAACTGTGGTGAAACACGGTTTAACAAACCCAGTACCAGATTTACCATGAGTAACAAAACGATTAAGGGCAGCGCTAACATCATGCCATTAAGGAAAATTAATCCGCCAGATTTCACCAGCGCCATAAACGCATTGGCATTTAGCGGCTGACCGCCAATCGGCAGCGTATGAAAACTGTCCGCCAGCAGCGAGATCAGCCACAGGTGTCCGTTAAAGGTCAGGAACAGCAACATCGCCAGCATGTCGAGAAAACGGGCCAGCACCGGCATGTTAAGACGGCTGCCAGGATCGAAAAAGGTGGCGAACGAGATGCCCATCTGTAAACCAATCACTTCCCCGGCAAGGCGCACGGCAGCAAAAGCGAACTGCATGGTGAAGCCGAGTGCAATACCAATCAGCATCTGCTGAATCAGTAGCAGGAAGCCCTCAGGGGAAAACAGGGTGACATTGACCGCAGGTAACAGCGGCATCAGCAGCCAGGTGATCATTACCGCCAGACCGATTTTGACACGTTTGCTGACGGATCGTTCATTGAGGATCGGTGCGGTGGCGAATAGCGCCATGATGCGCACCAGAGGCCAGAAGAACTGGCTGACCCATTGAACCAGCTGACTGCTGTCGAGAGTAATCATCAGCCGATGATGTAAGGCAGGTTGGTAAAGACGGTGCGGATATAGTCCAGCAGCAGATTCAGCATCCACGGGCCGGCAATGATACCGGTGGTGGCAACCGCCAGAATCTTAGGAATAAAGGATAAGGTCTGTTCGTTGACCTGGGTCGCGGCCTGGATCAGGCTGATCAGCAAACCGCTGACCAGTGCGGCCAGCAGCAGCGGGGCGGCCAGCATCAGGGCGACGCGCATCGCTTCCTGTCCCATTACCATTACTGATTCGGGTGTCATATGTTGCTCCGGTAAGAAAAGGGGGATCAGGAGTAGAAGCTTTGCGCCAGTGAACCGACCAGCAGTTGCCAGCCATCGACCAGAACAAACAGCATCAGTTTAAACGGCAGCGCGATGGACGCTGGCGGGACCATCATCATCCCCAGCGCCATCAGCACGCTGGCAACCACCAGGTCGATGATCAGGAACGGAATAAAGACGGTAAAGCCTATCTGGAAAGCCGTCTTCAGCTCGCTGGTAACATAGGCAGGCAGCAGAATACGCATTGGCACCGCTTCAGGACCGGCAATCGGGGCGGTATTCGCCAGACGGGCAAACAGGGCTAAATCCGCTTCACGGGTCTGACGCAGCATAAACTCGCGCAGCGGCTGGGCACCTTTATCAATCGCCACTTCCATGCTGATCTTGTCCTGGCTGAACGGCAGGTAAGCATCCTGATAAATCTTGTCGAAAGTCGGCGCCATAATAAAGAAGGTCAGAAACAGCGACAGTCCGAGCAGCACCTGGTTAGGCGGCGCAGAGGGCGTGCCCAGGGCGTTACGCAGTAAACCAAACACAATGATGATACGGGTGAAGCTGGTCATCATCAGCAGCACGGCCGGGATAAAGGTCAGCGCAGTGATAAAGACCAGCGTCTGTACCGGCAGTGACCAGCTCTGACCGCCATTCGGCAGCGAGTGACTCACCAGACCCGGCAGCTGGGCATGGGCAACCGGTGCCAGTAACAACAGTGGCAATAAAGGAAGCAGTCGACGCATCATTGTGGTTTTCCGGGACGTTTAACC
This sequence comes from Pantoea sp. 18059, assembly GCF_902706165.1. NCBI lineage: Bacteria > Pseudomonadati > Pseudomonadota > Gammaproteobacteria > Enterobacterales > Erwiniaceae > Pantoea > Pantoea sp. 18059. The sequence continues at coordinate 1,161,960 of NZ_CACSJS010000001.1, read as the reverse complement.
AGGTTCTGTAACAGCTGACGAAAATCCTGTGGCGCACTGTTAACCGGCGTCACAGAGACCGGTTCACCCGGCGGCAAAGTATGCAGATGGGTAATCTGCTGTGCGGTGACGCCCAGCACCAGACGCGCATCAGCGGTATCGACAATCACCACCCGCTCGCGCTGGCCCACTGAAACGCTGGCTGTGAGTTTAAGCTCCTGGCCGCTGACCTTTTTCGGCGCGAAGCCGACACGGCGTGCCAGCCAGGCGCAGGCCAGAATCAATAAGATAATCACTGCTAACACGCTGCTGACCTGGGCCAGCATGGAGCCGGTCGAGATCGCCTGAGCGTGTGGTGCAGCCGGTTGCAGCGTTTGATTCTGGCTATTCATAATGTAACTCTTTAGCGACTCAGACGACGCATACGTTCAGATGGGGTGATGATGTCAGTGATGCGCACGCCATATTTGTCGTTCACCACCACCACTTCACCCTGAGCAATCAGATAACCGTTGATCAGGATATCCAGCGGCTCACCCGCCAGGCCATCCAGTGCCACCACTGAACCCTGCGCCAGACGCAGCAGCTCTTTGATGGTCATTTTGGTGCGACCCAGTTCCACGGTGAGTTTCACCGGGATATCCATAATCAGATCGATATCCTGCAGCGATCCAGCGACGTTGCCGCTGTCGAATGATTTAAAGACTTCGTCGGTCTGCGGCGCACTGCCGCTGCCGACCTGCTCATTCATCGCTTCAGCCCACAGATCGTCCGCAGAGATATCGTCAGACGGTTTATTACTGTCAGTCATGGGGCTGTTCCTCGTTCAGCGAATTCAAAATCGGGTTAATCAGGTGTTCGACACGGAGCGCGTACTGACCATTCATCGTGCCATATTGGCTGGTTAAGACCGGGACGCTATCGACATGGGCGATAATGCGTTCCGGCTTCTCAATCGGCAGCACATCACCGGGTTTCAGCTGCAAAATCCGTGACAGACGCAGTGAGGTTTCGGCAAAGTGAGCGATCAGTTCCAGCTCAGAGTGCTGCACCTGTTTGACCAGGTTGTCGCGCCAGTGGTTATCTTCCTGACGTGAGTTTTCGAGCGGTGGATTCACCAGCAGCTCGCGCAGCGGTTCAATCATTGAAAACGGGATACAGATATTAAACTCACCCACCAGGTTACCAATCTCCACCTGGAACGGCGTGTTAACCACGATGTCGTTCGGTGAAGTGGTGATGTTGGTGAACTTTACCTGCATCTCTGAACGTACATACTCGACGTCCAGTGGATAAATGGCCTTCCATGCGTCGCTGTAACCATCCAGCGCCAGCTTCAGCATGCGGCGAATAACGCGCTGCTCGGTATGGGTAAACTCACGGCCTTCGACTTTAGTCGGAAAACGTCCGTCGCCACCAAACAGGTTGTCGACAGCGATAAACACCAGGCTCGGTGAGAACACTACCAGCGCGGTGCCGCGCAGCGGCTTCAGGTGGATCAGGTTCAGGTTGGTTGGCACCGGCAGATTGCGTGCAAACTCGTGGTACGGCTGAATCTTGATCGCCCCGACGCTGATATCCGGGCTACGGCGCAGCAGGTTAAACAGCGCCATACGGAAACTACGGGCAAAACGCTCATTAATAATCTCCAGCGCCTGCAAACGCTCGCGAACCACACGGCGCTGGGTGTTCGGATCGTAAGGACGAATATCGCCTTCCGGTCCGTTTTGTTTCTTTTCTTCTTCCGCACTGCCGCTGTCGCCGTTTAAAAGGGCGTCAATTTCAGCCTGGGAGAGAATGCTATCGCCCATTGATTCACCTCAAAATGAAGGCAGTAAACAGCACATCGTTTACAGCCTGCGGAGGTTGACCTTTTACCAGCGGGGGTGTCAGCGCCTGTTTGACTTGTTCAACAAGCGCCTGCTTTCCTTGCTCTGTCGCCAGCGCCGTAGCGCTCTGACGCGAGAGCAGCAGCAGCAAACGGCTGCGCACCTCAGGCAGATAGTCGTTCATCCGACGCCGGGTATCCTCATCGGCCAGACGCAGGGTAAAGCCTACGTAAAGCACGCGGTCGGGATCGTTGTCGGGATTGACCAGGTTAACCGTAAATGTATCAAGTGCAAAAAAGACCGGAGCGGGAGGCGGTTCAACTTTCGCCACCTCAGGCTTATCGCCCTCATGTTTATTCATCATTCGCCAGACTGCATAGCCTGCCACGCTGCAAGCGGCCAGCGTCAAAATGAGCAACACTGGTATTAAGAGTTTACGTTTGCTGCCTTTTTTTGCTTTCGCGTTATCAGACATGGTGCAGTTACTTCCTGTGAATTATGGGCAAGCCTCTCGGCTCACGAGACAGATTATCCGCGTCTTAAGTCAAACCAATGGGTAGAAAAGACGCGGGTTTTACGCTTACCTTCAGCGTTTGCCGCTGTCAGGCGAAAGTGTCGACGGCGCTGTTGCCGCTAACGCGAGCCTGAAGGGCGGCGGGAACGGCGATCGGCGTAATGTCGGTGTCACTGTCCTGGGTGAGGGAGAAGCGGCCATGTTGTCCATCGCGGCGCGCCTCCTGCTGCTGCTGGAATTGCTGACCCTGCGCGGAACTGTCACTGCTCACCTGACTCTCGCCCAGGTTGATACCGCTCTCTGCCAGCGCGCTGCGCAGCTGCGGTATCGCGGCTTCCAGTGCTGCTCTGACGTGGCTATGGCTGGAAACCAGATTAATTTGTGCCTGGTCGTTATCCAGTTTCAGGCTGATCTGGATAGCGCCAAGGTCTTCCGGATGTAAACGCAATTCCGCGTTCTGCTGGCCGTTGCGACTGAACATCACAATCTGCTGACTCAGCGCCTGCTGCCACTCGTCGCTGCCCAGCTGTGAGTTCAGCATCGGCGTTGACGGTGTGCTGGTGGTCGCGGAGGCGGTCACCGGCGCGGGCAGGCTGCTGGCGGTGGCGATTGGCGTAGCGTTGACCGCGTTATCGCTGGCGCTGGCTTTAATCGCAGCCTGATCATCCTGCTTAACCATGTTGCTCAGCGCCTGCTGGAAACTGCTGTCGAGTGTCAGGCCGCTGCTGGTCGCACTCTGCGCGGTGTTGTTGTTCTGGCTGGCGGCAGTGGTGACGGCAGGTTTGCTCTGTACGTCGCTTCTGGCATCAGACTTTTCATCTTCGCCCGGTGCGAGGCTCTGCTGCGCGCTGTTCAGCAGTTGCATCAGCGAGCTCTGGCTTTTCCGGCCGGTATCGGTCTGGGCGATCATCTCGCCCGCTTCACTGCTGACCGGGGTCGACGTGGTGGCTGTAACAGCCGCTACACCCGGTAACATGGCGAACAGCGCCTGCATATTCTGCATATCGCTGGCGCTTAAGGGTGCAACGTCCGGCTTGTCTTTATCATCGGCTGATTTTGACCCACCTTTAATATTTTCCGGCTTAAACAGAGCGGTCAGCGCAGCAGGATTTTCCAGTGCTGCCATCAGTGCATTCAGCGGGGCCTTCGGGCGGGCGTCATCGGCAGTTTCTGCTTTGACGTCAGCGGATTGCGCCGCTTTTCCCTGCTGTTTAGCCAGGCCGAGTAACTGGTTTCCCAGTGCGGTCAGAAAGTCCTGCGGCAGGGCATCGGCACCCGCAGCAAGGTCAGTTGAGACTGAGGGTTCTGCGTCGGTTTTTACCGTCGCTTTCATAGCAATGTTTGGCAGCGTAATCATTCACCTCTCCTCGATGCGGCCCGTTGGGCAAATTCGTCCATCCGTTTCTGATCGAGACGGTTTTCCTGTCGTAATGCATTTTCCGCTGCGCGCGTAATCAGCGTCTGATAGGCGTTCAGCCGTTGCTGTTTGTCACGCCAGTTGATCAGCGCCTGTTCCAGCCGCTGATTCCAGTTATTAAGCTGGTTGCGGTGCTGCTCAATCGCTTTTTCCAGCGTCTGAATAAACTGGTGATAGTTGGTCCAGCGGGTGCTGGCAATGCCCGACGACATGTCATCGTTGAGCTTGTTGCGATATTCGTCCTGATAGTCGAGCAGCATCGTCAGCTGCTCGTTCGCGGCGTGCTGGCCGCGACGCATATCGCCTAAATAGATGGCAGCGCGTTCGAGATCCTGCTCCGCTAAGTCGCGCAGCGTATCGATGGCATTTGCAGTTTTCATTGCCGTTACCTCGCGTTAATTCGTGTGACTAGCCAAACAGCGCATGCAGATGCAGGCTGGCGTCGTCGTAATCACTGCGCTCAAAGATGCCCTGTTGCAGGAAGGCTTCCATCTGCGGATAGAGCGTGATCGCTTTATCAAGCATCGGATCACTGCCCGCGGCATAAGCACCGACGCTGACCAGATCGCGGTTACGCTGGAAGCTGGAGAGCAACTGCTTAAACTGGCGCACTCGCGCATAGTGGTTCTCATCGATCAGCGAGGTCATCGCACGGCTGATCGAGGCTTCTATATCAATGGCCGGATAGTGACCCGCTTCGCCCAGCCGACGCGACAGCACAATGTGGCCGTCGAGAATGGCGCGCGCGGAGTCGGCGATCGGGTCCTGCTGATCGTCGCCTTCGGTCAGGACGGTATAGAAGGCGGTGATCGAGCCGCCGCCGTCGATGCCGTTACCGGCACGCTCAACCAAGGCAGGCAGTTTGGCGAATACGGAAGGCGGATAGCCTTTGGTGGCCGGCGGCTCACCAATCGCCAGCGCGATCTCACGCTGCGCCATAGCGTAGCGGGTCAGGGAATCCATAATCAGCAACACATGCTGGCCGCGGTCGCGAAAGTCTTCTGCGATACGCGTGGCGTAAGCGGCACCCTGCATACGCAGCAGCGGCGAAACATCGGCCGGGGCGGCGATCACCACCGAACGGGCGCGGCCTTCAGCGCCGAGAATGTTCTCGATAAAATCTTTGACTTCGCGGCCACGTTCGCCAATCAGACCGACTACGATGACGTCCGCTTTGGTGTAACGCGCCATCATGCCAAGCAGCACGCTTTTACCCACGCCCGAACCGGCGAACAGGCCCATACGCTGTCCGCGACCGACCGTCAGCAGGGCGTTGATCGCTCGCACGCCGGTATCCAGCACGTCGGTGATCGGCGTACGCTGCAGCGGGTTAAACGGCGGGGTGTTCAGCGGCGCGCGATAGCCGGTATCCGGAGACGGCAGGCCGTCCAGCGGTCGCCCGCTGCCATCGAGTACGCGGCCCAGCAGTTCCGGCCCCAGCATCATCTGTTTGCCTGCCTGCGGGTTCTCTCCGTTCTGGCGCGCATAGACCCGCGCACCCGGTAAAATGCCGTCCACTTCTTCCAGTGGCATCATCAGCAACTTCTGACCGTTGAATCCCACCACTTCGCTTTCGATTTCACTGATGGTTTTGCCATCGTTGCGTTCGATTACGCAGGTCGCACCCAGCGGCAACTGTAAGCCGGTTGCTTCCAGCACCAGGCCGGTGGCGCGGGTCAGGCGGCCATAACGGCGCACCGGCTGCACCTGGGCGATGCGTTTCTCAAAGGCATCGAGCGAGCCGAGCCAGCGATTCAGACGAGTGGTCATTACAATTCTCCCGGTGCGGCAAGACGGCAGAGTTCCTGCCAGCGTGTCGCGACGCTGGCATCCAGGTCACCATCTTCTGCGCTGAGTTTACAGCCGCCAGGATGCAGGGTGCTGTCAGCGATCAGCCGCCAGCCGTGCAGATCCAGCGTCGGACCCAGGGTCTGCTCAATGCGTTGTAAGTCATCCGGGTGAACGCGCAGTTGCGGTTTGCCGCTGAACATCGGTTCCTGCTGCAGTAAACCCTGAATCTGGCGCAGCAGGGCGGTGCCATCCACCGTGGTCGCCTGACCAATCACCGAACGTGCCGCTTCCAGCGCCAGCTGCATCAGACGCGCCGCAATCACGCTGTCCAGCGACTCCAGCGTGTTCTGGAACTCGGTTACCAGCTGCTGCATACGCGCCTGAAGTGGCGCCTGCTGCTGCTGGGCATCGGCCAGACCCTGCTGAAAACCGGCGTCGTAACCGGCTTTCTGGCCTTCGGTCACACCCTGCTGATAGCCTTCGTTGTAACCCTGACCCTGTGCCTCTTTACGCATCTGCTGCTGCAGGCGTTCGAGCTGCTGTTGCTGCTCATCAACGCCATCTTCAGTTTCGTAAATTTCTGGCTGCAGCTCCGGCTCAGCAGGCTCATCGAAACGGCCTAAATCCGTGGGCTGCCACAGCTGCCAGGGGCGCGCAGAAAATGCATCAGACATAAGTTTCCTCGCCACCACCAATCACCATCTCGCCTGACTCGGCAAGGCGGCGTACCACCAGCAGGATCGCTTTCTGTTCGTTTTCCACTGCGGACATACGCACCGGACCACGGTTGGCCAGATCGTCGCGCAGGATATCCGCCGCACGGGCTGACATGTTTTTGAGGAACTTCTCGCGCAGTGGCTGTTCGGCACCTTTCAGTGCAACCAGCAACTGCTCGGACTCCACTTCCTGCAACAGACGCTGGATGCTGCGGTCGTCCACTGCCACCAGGTTTTCGAACAGGAACATCTCGTCGATAATTTTCTGCGCCAGTTCGCCATCGAAGTCGCGTACGGCTTCGATAACCGCCTCTTCCTGCTGCGTTTTCATCAGGTTAATGATCTCGGCTGCGGTTCTCACGCCGCCCATCTTCGCACGCTTGAGGTTGGTGCCATCCAGCAGGCCGTTCAGCACTTCGGTCAGTTCGGCCAGCGCGGCTGGCTGGACACCACCGAACGTGGCGATACGCAGCATCACGTCGTGACGCAGACGTTCGTCGAACAGCGCCACAATATCGGCGGCCTGGGCACGCTTGAGGTGGACCAGGATGGTGGCGATGATCTGTGGATGCTCGTCGCGAATAAGGTCGGCAGCAGCCTGCGGCTCCATAAAGTTGAGCGTTTCCATGCCGCTGGTGGTGTCGCGCGTTTCGAGAATGTCCTCCAGCAGGCTGGAGGCGCGCTCTTCGCCCAGTGCCCGGGTCAGCACCGAACGCAGGTATTCGTTGGAGTTCAGGCTCAGCGCCGCGAACTGCTCAGCATCCGCTTCGAACTCACGCAACACTTCAGTCAGCTGTTTATGCGACACCTGACGCATGTTGGCCATCGCGCCGCTCAGGTGCTGGACCTCACGCTGGTTCAGGTGTTTGAAAACTTCCGCGGCGCGCTCTTCGCCAATGGTCATCATCAGGATGGCGCTTTTTTCGGTTCCGGTCAGACTCATAGCTCTTTACTCATCCATTCGCGAATTACCAGCGCTACAACGCGCGGATCGTTTTCTGACATGTCGCGGATGCGTTGACTCATCACTTCTGCGCTCATGCGGTTGTTAGACTTACGTTCCTGATCCAGCTCATCTTTGCTGAGCTGCACATTAAAGGCTTCTTCTTCCGGTTGCTCAGTCGCACGAGCGGCAACGGCTTCCGCGGCGGCTTTCTCTGCGGCCTGCTTGCGAACCAGGTGCGGACGAACCAGTTTGCGGTAGAGGATGAAAGCGACCAGGGCAATCAACAGCCACTTACCGGCGTTCATCAGCTGATCAAAGAACGACTGCTGTTGCCAGAAGGGCAGATCGGTGGTCACTGGTTCAGTGGTGTTGAACTGCGAGTTCACCACGTTGATGCTGTCGCCACGGTTCTGGGAGTAGCCCATCGCTTCGCGGGTCAGATCTTCAATCTGCTTCAGCTGCTGTTCGTTCAGCGCAACCGCTTTACCTTTATCATCTGCACGGAAGTTCACCACGACCGCCACCGACAGGCGCTGTACGTCGCCAACGTTGACCTTGGTATGACGAATGGTGCGATCCAGCTCGTAGTTCACCGTGTCGTCACGACGCGAGTTGGTCGGTCCGGCACTGGCCGCTGCGGTGCTGGTGGTCTGGTTAGCGTTATTCGCCGCGTTGTTCTGACCGTTAGCATTCTGACCATTGGCGTTCTGGCCATTGGCGGCATTGTTGTTCGGCGTCGTCACTGGCGCAGTGTTAGCTGGCGCAGGCTGGTTAGAGAGCGCGCCCGGCACGCCGCCCGGATAAGGGCTGCCTGACTGGTCGCTGGTGCTGGTCTGACGCGAACGAATCGCTAAGTTCGACGGGTTAGCGTTAGGCTGATATTTCTCGTCGGTCTGCTCGGCGGTGTCGAAGTTAATCTGCGCGGTAACCTGCGCATGCACATTGCCCTGACCGAGAATCGGATTCAGGATCGCTTCGATACGTTGCTGGTAGCGTGCTTCAACTTCAGAGGCATACTTGAGCTGTGCATCATTCAGGTCGCGACCGGCGGAATCAGAGCGGGTCAGCAGGCGACCGGTCTGATCGACCACGGTGACGTTGCCCGGCGGTAAACCGGCGACGCTGCTTGAGACCATGTGGGCGATGGCCTGAATCTGGCCTTCATCCAGCGCACGGCCAGGCTGCAGGGTTAAGGTGACAGAAGCGGATGGCGCTTTCTGCTCACGCACAAATAAGGTTGGTTTTGGCATCGCCAGATGAACACGGGCGCTTTTAACCGGGCCGAGTGATTCGATGGTACGAGCCAGTTCGCCTTCCAGCGCGCGCTGGTAGTTAACCTGCTCGCTGAACTGGCTGATACCGAACTTCTCTTTATCCAGCAGCTCAAAACCCACCGAGCCGCCTTTCGGCAGACCCTGCTGAGCCAGACGCAGACGCAGCTCATGCACGTTCGCTTCCGGCACCATCAGCGCGCCGCCATTTTCGGCGAAGCGATAAGGGATGTTCATCTGCGTCAGCTGCGTGACGATGGCACCGCCATCTTCATCTGTAAGGTTGTTATAAAGGACGCTATAGCTGGGCTGCTTCGCCCAGAGCACCATCGCGATCACTATCGCCACAACGGCGGCGGCAGCGACAATTAAAGGAATACGCGGATTTGCGCGCAGGCGAGCGAGCAGGTCACCGAAGCCTTTCTTTTCTTGTTCTGTTGTGGCGGCTGTACTCGCATTCATGACCGATTCCTGCCTGACGTAATTGACCGGGTAAGTTGAGATGGCAAAACAGACTCCCTGACCTGCGTAGATAAAATTTCCACTTCAATGCCAGGCATTATTAGGTGATAAGCAAAATTCGATGCCTGGATAAGGTAGGGTTTTTGATGTCATTTAGCGGCTTTGTCTCATTGACAACGTGCTAACTTTTGCTCACATCAAAAATGTCATCCTCTTTAATAAGGTATCGTTCATGTCCATTCAGGCAATTGATGGCGTACTGCAGCAGCTTCAGGCGACCTCACTGCAGGCCAGCAACCGCAGTAGTGAAGCCCCTAATCAGATCGATTTTGGTGCGACTATGAAAGCGGCGCTGGATAAGATCAGCGAGACGCAGACCACCGCCCGCACCCAGGCGCAGGATTTTGAGATGGGGAAACCCGGTATCGCGCTTAATGATGTAATGGTCGATCTGCAGAAATCGTCAATCTCAATGCAGATGGGTATTCAGGTCAGGAACAAGCTGGTGTCGGCGTATAGTGAAATTATGAATATGCAGGTTTAGGCGGGTAACTGTCTGAAGCTGTTAAGGTTTATCACACTGCCACTTTAGTGGAGCACGTATGTAGCACAAGATCGCTCATTTTCGTGTTGATGAGTGATAGCTGGTCAGTATTGTTCTCTGACATCCAGGCGCCATAAACCCGGTACACCATCTGCGCATCGGAGTGACCCATTTGCGATGCAACGTAGTTCGGGTTTGCGCCTGCTGAAAGAGCCCAGCACGCGAACGTATGACGGGACTGATATGCTTTCCGGTGACGCAGGCCTGCACGCCTCAGTGCGCCGGTCCATATCTGTCCCAGTGACTCTGTTGAGTAATATGCTCCCGACCTGCCGTTGACTGCGTTAACGCAGGGATTGAACACGAATGTCTTCTGTTCCTCAATGCGCTCGCCATACTCCCTGGTATGAAAGGTGAATGAGGTCTGAGGATACATTCGGGTCAGCTCCCTTTGATCACGCAGAATATCAACGGCTGCGCCTATCAGACAGATGACGCGGTTTCCCGCTTCCGTCTTCGGCGGCGTGAATAGAACCCTGTGGCGTGAGGTTTCGGCTGACTGTCAGCTTCTTCGCTTCAAGGTCAATGTCCTCCCATGCCAGAGCGCATATCTCTCCGTGACGTAATCCCGTTAGGATGGCAAGTGACCACATGTTTGCCGTCTGGTGTGTTGAGCATGCTGCGATGAGGCGAGGGTACTCTTCCCGCGTGATCGGGTCTGGCCGTTTACTGGATTTCTTGAGCGGTTTTATTCCCGTCATGGGATTTGCCTCTATATACCCGTTGCCATGAGCAAAGGCGAAGATAGCTTTCAGGTCTGCCATGCTGGAGTTTACCGTGGCCGCCGTCCTCCCTTTCTTTTCTATATTCATCTTCCTGCCCGTGAAGTAGCTGCCACTGAGAAGCTCGATGCGCAGGTTGAGTAGGTCCTTCTGCATGATCGACCGGATGTCCTTTCCGTTGCCGATGATATCCAGCGTCACCCTGGCGCGACGTTCTGTCGTGACATAAGAGCTATTGGCCCAGTCAGGCTTTTTGAGCTTCAGCCACAAATCAGCAATCTCCCTGATAGCTACCGACTTTGACGATCCAGCCTGGTTCTTAAATAGTGGTGAGTCTGGGAACTCACTCCTGTAATCAAACGTCCCTGTCTTAATGCGGTAGACGGCGATTATGAGGTGTGGGCTAAAGAAGTGGCAGGCATTACCCGCGCCTGGACATACCGTCACTGGAGCGGGCGGGGAACAGTCGGTATCATGGTGGCGAACAGCGACCTGATTAATCCGATCCCGGATGCCGCCACGGTGGCCGCCGTCAAAGCCTATATTGAACCACTGGCCCCGGTAGCCGGTGCAGACATTTATGTTTTCGCACCTACGCAGCACACGGTTAACTTCCAGATTCGACTCAACCCGGACACCGCAACTGTGCGCTATGCCGTTGAGACTGAGCTCCGCTCAATGATGCTGCGCGATGGCGGTCCTGAGAACGTGCTGAAGCCGTCACGCATCAGTGAGGCCATCAGCATCGCAACCGGCGAGTACAGCCACACGCTGGTCAGTCCTGCAGCTGATATCACCATCGGTAAAGGCGAGGTGGGTGTGGTGGGGACTATCTCATGGAATTAACGGCGCAGTATCGCCGGATGCTGGGCGCACTGCTGCCACGCGGCCCTGCGTGGGACAGTGAAGACCTGCTGCTAACCGGGCTGGCACCGTCACTGGCAGAGGTACATGGTCGCGGTGATGCACTGATGCTGGAAACGGACCCGCACTCAGTGACGGAGTTGATTGATCGCTATGAGAACATCAGTGGACTGCCTGACAGCTGCGCACCTGCAGGTGTTCGGACGCTTCAGCAGCGGCGGCAGCGGCTGGATGCAAAGCTTAATCTGGCTGGCGGTATTAATGAGGCATTCTACCTGGCCCAGCTTGAGGCGTTGGGTTACACCGGCGTCACCATTACTCGCTACAACAAAAGCCAGTTTACCTGCCTGTCTGTTTGTACTGACTCACTTTACAGCGATGAGTGGCGGTACTATTGGCAGGTAAACATGCCTGCTTCCACGCAGATAACCCCAATGACGGCCATCAGTAACTGCACGGACAGTCTTAGAACGTGGGGAGACACTATCGCTGAATGCATACTTAACAACCAGCCACTGTCACATACCTACGTTATTTTCAGATACCCGGAGTAAAAATGCATCGTATTGACACATCTACCGCGCAGGTGGATAAATTTGGCGCGGGTAAAAATGGCTTTACCGGCGGTAATCCTCAGGCCGGTGAACTGCCTACTGCGCTGAATGCAGATTTTTTTGATTCAGTTCAGGAATAAATAGCTGCGGTTATTGAGGCGGGGGCCTGACGCTTACCAAATCTAACAGGGCGCAGCTGCTCGCCGCCATGAACACGGTGGTCGGACCCGGACGGCTGATCAATGTACAGATTTTTAAAACCAGTGCCATTTATAAAAAAACGCCAGGTACGATAAATGTTATTTCCGAGGTTCAGGCCGCAGGTGGTTCGGGAGGCAACACTGGGTATTCAGGGTCATCAACCGTTTCCCTGGCTACCGGCGGTAGTGCAGGTGGTTATGCAAAATCAAAACTATCAGTAGATCAGATTGACGGACAACTTATTACAGTAGGTACGAGGGCAAATCGAATAGTGGATTACCCGCATCGGGTAGCGTAGGAGGCGACTCCTCAATAGGCAGCCTTATTTTATGTAAGGGTGGCAGCGGCGGTTACGGCCAAGAGCAGTCAATACCGCCGTTCACCTGTACGGGTGTTCTGGGTGGTAACGCAACGGGCGGGAACATTGTTAACACCCCCGGAGGGAGTTCTGAACACGGCGTATCTCTTAGTACCGGATCAAACTTTGTTGGTAAAGGCGGAGATTCGTTTTTCGGTAAAGGTGGTTTCAGTCTGGCAAATAACAACTCAGTCGGAAACGATGCCAATGGATTAGGTTCTGGTGGAGGCGGCGCAGTTGGCGGACCTAACAATGCATTAACCGGCTACAAAGGTGGCGCGGGTGCTGATGGCATTGTCATTATCTGGGAGTATGCATAATGTCAGTTTCATCTTACGCATTGATTAAAGACGGCGTTGTAGTAAATGCAGTCCTGTGGAACGGAGAAGGTGACCTTTTCCCTGAGTATGAAACTTACGAGATAAAAGAGGAGGATCAGGTCGGCCCAAGCTTTACTGCAGAGAAGGACAAAAAAGGTAGCTGGGTATTTACTGCTCCGGTAGTTGAAATCACCCCGGAAGAGCAGGCACAGAAAAACCTCAATATTGCGCAGTCGGAATACAATCACGCGTCAGCCCACATCACCGCTCTCAACCAGCGAATTGAAGATGAGGACTATAGCGGCGAGTTAACGGAAGCGGCGGTGGCAAAGTCAAAAGCTGAATTGACTGCTTACCGCAAAGCTCTGAGAGCCTATATTGCTGAAGCATCTGGTCGAGATGTTCTTCCAAAAGGGCCTGTTAATAAGCTAATAATGTGAAAGTCTTCTGAGAAAGTAAAAATGAGACTTTAAAACAGGGAGGGTAGACGGAGATAAGGGCGGACATGCCGCCCGGAATTTTAGTTGATATAATTTATTTTAATTCGTGGAGAAAATGAGTTATTTTCGTTTGTTGGGCTATATTCCCACAAAGCTAGGGGGGATGAATTGTCATCTTCAAAAAAATTAAATTTTAATGTGATTTTTCTATTCTCTACCTTTAAACCCTGCGGTAGGTTAAACTCATAAAAAGAGTTATCCTGCTGTTTGTGTGTGTTAACAAAAGTTTCTTGGCATTTCTCTACGCTGCAAACCTTAAGATTTACCGTGCCTTTAGCTTTGTTATTATAATTTCCAAAATAGATGAGCATACTGCTAATGTTCCCATTAGGCACTGAAAGGGCATAAGGAGGCTGTGAGTTCCCCAAAATATTTATGGGTCTTGAGTTTTTCAATTCGTCAGGAGAATTGATTGTTTCAAATGTAAATTTAGGGTGAATATAATGATTGCTGATTGCTGAATGAACTGTGTAAGTTGATGCAACTAAAATTGATGACAATACTAGTAATTTTTCCAGATTCATCCTTTCATAAGTGTGAAAGCAATAACCAAATATAAGTGCAGGTATGATAAAATACCTTCCTTGGACACCAACTATCTTCTCGGTAGGGAATGAGTTCCATTGAGCAAGTAAGGCGGGAAAAATCAATAATAATGAAAGTGCTGATAAGATGAAAATAAAATACGATGTTGCTTTGTCATTCGACTTTCTAAATGACATTACGGAGATTACTAATGCAGTCAAAATTATAACAAAAAATAAAGAAAAAGAAGTTTTAGAAATTGGCGCATCAAGCCAACCTAGCACACCTATCATAGATGTTAAATATAATATTAATGTATTGACGTCAGTTATAGTATTGAAGAATATTTTAAAGAAGATTAAAGGATTTTTCAGGTAAAAAATGACTAACTCAGTATTGCTATAACCAGGATGTCGACCCATGCCAGCGTCGTGTACATTCAAAAGATTATATGTGGTCCATGAGAGGGTGGTAACTAAACATAGTGCCAGAAATAAAAGATTTGAAAGTTTCCTGTTTTTATAAAAAAGCCACAAAGGCATTAATGACATTAATAACAAGTTTGCGCGACTACCAGTTGCTGAAAATATACAAATCGACATTAAGAGAGCAAGCCCGTTGTAATTTTTTATCTCTTTGTCAAAAAGAAGCCTCATAAAGCATGACATGGCTAGAACAGTAAATGCCATACTAAGGCCATCAATAGTTGGTGACATCAACTGAAAGACAGACATTGGGATTGTTAAAAAAACAAGGGTTAATAATGGTATGGGGTAAATATAATAGGCAAGAATTAGTAGTATTAAACATGCTGCAAAAGTTACTACATTAGTAAATAAATATGATGAGTAAAGGTTGAGATCTAAGGCTTTGCTAATGTAAAAGCCGAGAGCCTGTGGCAGGTAAACGCTGGGAGTATAAAAACTAACGTTGGGCATCCCTTTAGCTAAATAAGCATGGCTCCACTTAAGATTTTTCATTTCTTCTAATGAATCATTGAGATCTCCAAGGTGTGTTGCACTCAATGTTGAATTGAAGAGATTAGCCATTTTATCTAATGATATATCAACTTTTGCGCCGGATGAACCATCTGGAGATATTGGCTTAAGTATAAAATATCCTTGGAGAATACCGTCTGCCCGGCTCAGATGGAACCCTTCATCAGGTGAGCTAAAAGGGGGCTTCACAGTTAAAACCCATGAAAAAAGTAACATAGATGCCAGGAAAATTATGACCCCAGTTCTTACTCGCACGCTATTTTTCCTTAAAAATAAATATTTTAGATAATGTAAAGTTAAAAACCAATCCGGCAATGCTACCTATTGCGGTGGCGAATATAATATTCTCTGTAGTATGCGGTCTTGAAGATATTATTAAGCTGTAACATATCAAGTTAGCTGACCCACCTATACACATACTTACTGCATATTTGGAGAACTCAGTGATGAGCCCATCACTTCTATTAGCTTTTTTGAATGTGATATTGCGATTAAGTAACCAAGTGGTAATTACTGCGAATGAGAAAGAAATAATTCGGGCACCATATGCGCCAGCATATGATTTCAATAGCAGTACAAAAAAAGTATCGACTAAAAAGCCTGATACCCCTACAGCACCAAATTTTATTATTTCAGTTATGACCTTGCTCATATTTTAGCTTAATGAGTTAGTAATGAGTAAATATGAAAGTCTCCGGCTCTCATGACGAGCAACGTTAATGTTATCTAAAATAAGACCGCAGGATAATGTCATTAGCCCGGCAAGCATGAGCATTGCAGATAGAACGGCTGTTGGTAATCTGGGTACTAATCCGGTAAGAAAATAGTCGGAGAAAATCGGTATAGCAAGAATAATTGATGTTGTTGAAAGTAATACGGTCAAAATGCTAAAGAAATACAAAGGTTTTTCTCGCATGAAAAGCTTTATAATAGTTTTTAAAATTCTTAACCCGTCTTTATAAGTTGAAAGTTTACTTACTGAACCCTCTGGCCTTTCTCCATATAAAGTTGAAACTTCACCATAGGGCATTCTTAATTCAAGGGCATGAACAGTAAGTTCAGTCTCAGTTTCAAAGCCTTGAGATAATGCTGGAAAAGATTTTGCATATCTTCGAGTAAATGCTCTATACCCTGAAAGCATATCTGTAAACTTACCGCCGAAAATAGATGTAACACTGCTTGTTAGCATCTTATTACCAAACTCATGGCCTAACCGGTATGCTTTAACTTTTTTATCAGACACAACTTTTCGACAACCAACTACCATGTCAAGGTTATCATCAATTAACTTATCGACTAATTTATGGACTGAGGATGCATCGTATGTGGCATCACCATCGACCATTACATAGACATCTGCGTTAACGTCAGCGAACATTCTTCTTACAACGTTGCCTTTACCTTTTTCATACACAGAGATTAGCGTTGCACCGGCTTTTAAGGCTTCTTCTTTGGTTTTATCAGTAGAGCAGTTATCAAAAACATAAGGCTCAATCTCAGGCATGTGTTTTTTAAAGTCAGTAACTACTTGAAAAATAGTTGTTTCTTCATTATGGCATGGTACTACCAAAGCTATTTTTAACCCACGATAATGCATTTCATGCTTTCCTTAATGTGATTTTGAAGAAATTTTACTAAAAAATATTAATTTTGTCGTGCAACCCTACTAATTTTTTTTAATAAAAATTGGGTTAATGTATTGTTTACTTTGAAATATTCTCGACAGAGGAGTGCATGGCGCTTATTTCTTCGAGGATAGGTTTGCAAGATTTGAGATTAGAATCTTTTCGTTGCCCCTACCTGTGTAAAACTCTTATTCCTCAAATGCTTACAAATCTGAGAACTTGTCTGCTTGATCAAACATACCGATCGATATTACTGTTTATCCATACAGTATTTGTCAGGGAAGGATTTGTTATGGCGAGAGAGAGTGACATACATGCGACCTTCGTTGGAGCGATAACGAAGGACAGCAAGGGGCGGCAGATTGTCACAACAGCGGCATTCCAGAAGCGGCTGGATGACGTGAATCACGTGTGGACGCTGCAGGAGTGCAACCGGTGGATAAGGTACTACTAGAACTTCTTCTTCGAACTGGTCACAGAGGGAAGTGAGAATAAAACCTGGTCGTTACGCAACATGGGATATGTGAGGTAGATATGGGATTTCCATCACCTGCGTTGGACTAAATAGAGCGGCGCATCGACCTCAACGACGTGCTGATGCCTCACCGGAACAACATGTTGCTAATCGAGACACCTGACGGGTTCTCGCTGGCTGACAAATCACTTAAGCCAGCGCCGGGAGACAAAATCGCATTCCAGGTAGGCGAGTTCCCGCAACTGGGCAGATTGTTCAATACAGGGATTATCACCTCAGACGGAGAGACGATCGACGGAGAGGGAATGGAAGGCATCATTGTGCTGGGGAAAGTGACGGCGGAGGTTGTGTCTGTGTACGAGCCACTCCGGCCTACAATTTAGCCGTAGCACACATGTAGCACAAAAAAATACCGCAAATCACCTCAAAACCACCACGACGGCAGTTTGTGACTTGCGGTATGTCTCTGTAAAACCACGCTTCAACGCACAGCAACCTGATATGCTAAATATTCAAAGTGAAATTATGAATATGCAGGTTTAGTGAGCTGATTCCGCTGAACAAGGCACGCCTGCGTGGAGGCGATGAGGGAGTGGGATGCCCGCATCAAGGCCGATCCCTTTGCTGAGTCTATGACCCTATACTGGCGATAATGCAGGTGTCATTGACTATACTGCTCTTTATTACGAGCCGTGCAGCAGGGAACTCACTCTTCGGTGCAGGCGACCCGACACCTCATCACCCATCAGCAGGACGCCAGCTCAATGCTAAAAAAACTTATCCTTATCGCATCGTTAATCAGCTTATCGGTTCCAGCCTTTGCTGCCACGCAGTGCGGGCCGTTCTATCTTAAACCTGACAAGAGCGGCTGGTTCTCGGTGAATGGGGAACGCGCAAAAACGCAGAAAGTCACCTTTGCGAAAGAGAAGGGCGATTACGATAACGCGACCGTCAAACTGCTGGTGAAAAACAGCAAAGCGCCGGGGATGGTGGATATGGAACTGACGAACCGTCAGGGCAAAGGGCTGTTAAGAGCTGAAATCGTCCGCACCAGCCAGAGTCAGATCCGCATACGAGGCGCCTATGATTGCGAACCGGCTAAATAGGCTGAGCTTCGACTGCCCACTTCTGAACATGGCATAGCACGGAAGCGGGCCTGATAAAAGCCTTTGATTAGAAGAGTGCGAAAGGTTGTCAGGCAAGCGCTTGTGCTCTGGCTGGCCTGACAACGTATGCCAACTCCTGATCATCCATTCTGCATCACGCACATGGCGACGATGCCTCTAACTCGATGTTTTGCACCGCGCGATCATCCCTGAAACTGCTGTGCTGATATCTGATGCTTTTGGATCATAGTAAAATGTCGCACTAGTCTGATGATGGCTGAACTTTGCAATTTCAACCCAGGCCACGGTTTCATCATCCTGTTCAAGGTTATATCGCTTCGTGCCATCCGGCAGGGGGTCATCCTGCTCCAGATAGAGTTTTTGATCCTGTGCCGCTACGTTAAGGCAGGATTCAACCTGAAAAGGAGGACCGTCGAAATAAGCGGTTTTTGTTGTCGGGTGTAATCCAACCCGTCCCATATCTACGCATCCGCCCAACAGACTTATGCTCAGGGCAATAATGATCTTCTTCATTAACTAAACCATCATAGTTATTTTGTTGACCAATAATATCCGGATATTGATCGTATCGCTCATTTTAATCAAAAATCTGCGCTTAATATTGCTGGCGTTACGGACTATATGTAACATTCTGCGCAACGCATTATGATGTAAGCAACGGACAGGAACTCAGTAGCCCGCATCAGGTGACTCATGCTGTCTGCTGGTGTTAACCGTTGTCAGGTAAATATCACTCTGAATGGTTGCTCATCATATCGTTAGTCTGCTTTGAGGTGGATGCCCGAAAATCATTGCCTGCAGCCTTTGTTAGCCAGTTTATTATAAACATGGATAGTTTTACGCAGTACATTACACACACATCAGGTTCACTAAAAAACGACCCAGTAAAAGGCGTTATACCTCTGTTGTGTTACGCATGTTGAGGTGTCCTGATGAAAATCCTTACTACTTAAGTGCCTCTGAATATTATGATTTATGACTGTTTTTTGTACTACGATGAAGATATCTTGCTTGAGATGCGTCTGAACACGCTTGAGCATGTTGTTGATCGGTTTGTCATTGTGGAATCGCGCTATACCTTTACCGGAAAACGC
The DNA here is from genome assembly GCF_902706165.1 of Pantoea sp. 18059. NCBI lineage: Bacteria > Pseudomonadati > Pseudomonadota > Gammaproteobacteria > Enterobacterales > Erwiniaceae > Pantoea > Pantoea sp. 18059. Next base: position 1,143,068 of record NZ_CACSJS010000001.1, on the reverse strand, counting down.
CGGGAAAAGCTTCATTTTGATATTGAGAAGTTCGATCGTTTCCGCGATAAAATTATTTATATTGTTAACGATATTGCGCCCAGATTTTATCAGGAAGCCTTTAAATCGAATAGTTCTCTGGTTAATGCGGGTGAGACTGATCCCTGGGAAAATGAAGCCACTGCACGTAATCAGATTATGCAGGGGCTGGCCGGCGCGCAGGATGATGATATTGTTATTGTGTCAGACGTCGATGAAATTCCCCGACCCGAGGCGATAAAAGCATTCAGTCATCAGCATCTTTGCACGACGCTGCATCAGCAATATTTCAATTTTAAATTTAATGTCCGGGTTTTAAATGACGACGGCACACCGCGCTGTGCCACCCTGGCAAAAATGGTGACCTGTAAAACGCTGCGAAACTTTTTTATGGGACAACCGGAATTGCTTCGCAATGTTAAGCGTCGTGGAACACCGATACGCGAGAACTGGTTGCGCTGGAAGTGGCTAAATTTCCGGACGAAAACCATTAAGAACGCAGGATGGCATTTTTCCTGGGTAATGAGCGATGAGCGCATCAGTGAAAAAATGTCTTCGATTTCTCATACCGAACGTAACTGTCCCGAATTTAATAATCCGGATCACATACGGCGCTGCGTTGAGAACAATATTGATATCTGGAATCGTCCGCGAAGGATGGAGATAGTGCCGGTAACATCCGAACATTTTCCAGCCTGGCTGGTTGAAAATCAGCACCAGCTTGCCGATCTCATTAAATCTTAACGCTAGCAGCGCGCCCAGCGGGCGCGCCTCTCGCACATCAGCTTGCCTTGTAAGGATCTTTTTTGTCATCCTGGCTGTCATCATTTTTGCGCGGCACTTCGCCATGATCTTTCGGTGCATCAGTGGCGGGATGATCATCTTCCTCGTAAGCATTACCAGCGTTTGGCGCGGCTTCGGGCAGGCTTTTGCTGACATCACCTTCTTTCTTACGTTCTTCATTCGTATTGTGTTTAAACATAACTCTCTCCTTTTATTCCAGTCTCTTAAGTTTAGACCAGCACTGACATCCCGCATGCGCAGCGGATTAAAGAAGAAAAAAAAGCCCGCCAGCGGCGGGCTAATCGGAGTTTCTCTCATACTGAACACGTCATTTTTCGATGTTTGGGTGTGTACAGCAGGTTCATGCTAACCGGGAATCCCTGATGCAGTAATGGACAAACCTGCTATGTCGCTTGCGGCAGGTCACATTCCCGTCGATAAACAGATCGATAAATAAATTCGATTGAACGGATTAGCAAAAGGCATATAGTGGCCTGCGTTACCAGGAGATAGAAATTATGTTAAGAGACTATTTAAAGATTGAAGCTGAAGATCAGTTAATCGAACAACGCTCGCTGAGCCTGAAAAATCGTGGTCAGGAAGAGGTCACCGAATGGATTATTGTAAATAGCCAGGGAGTTAAAAAAGGCGGCGTAACCCTGTTCGATAAACTCAGTACCCGCCGCTCATGGCCCGTCAATTACCGCATTATGCAGACCGATCTGCAGGGCAAAGTGGTGGTAGATCAACTGACCGATGCCCTGTAGTTGCCCGGCTATAAACTCAGCCACTGTTGTACGATGAAAAGTGAACCCGCGCCCGGCGGGTTTTTTTATGGCTGGCGGTAGCGTCGCAGTTCCACCAGCGTACCAATCAGCTTCAGGCTGTCCCGGCTGGATTGCAGCTCAGGGAAGTTGATATTGACCGGTGCCAGTTCAAACTGCATGACGCCATTTTCACTGCCGCGCTGACGCCAGGTGCGTAGCAGCACGACCTGATGCTGCAATGCCAGCACGCAGTCGCCGGGCTGAGGTGACTGCGTGGGATCGATGATCACCACATCATTCCGCAGAATCGCGGGCGTCATCGCCTGTTCTTCCACCCGGAAGGCAAAGCTCTGCTGCGAAAGCGCCATGTCGTTGTGCATCAGCAGTTCATGCCGGACGGAACCGGCCTCGCTCAGCCATCGCGGCACGTCGCGCTGTGCAAGCAGTGGGATCTGGTGCAGACCACTCCAGGCGCTTTCGCTGAAAACAGGACCATCCCCATCTATCAGAAAAGCCGGTGCGCAGCCCAGCGCTTCGGCGAGCCGCAGCAGGTTCTCACCGCGCGGCAGCGTCTCTTCTTTTTCCCATTGCGAAATCGCCACATGGGACACTTTTACCTGTTGCGCCAATTGCTTCTGCGTTAACTGCAGCGATTTACGTCGGAGTCGGATGCGGTCACCCAGCGTTTCGTTTTTCATAAGCTTGACTTTTTGGTTGAGAGTGACTTAAGTATACTTAAGCCTGGTATTTAAGCAATCTTAAATTTCATGCGGGGGACGTGGCTAAGCAGCACGCAGTAAGTTCCAGAGACCTTACCGTACAAAGGGGTGTGGCATGGAAAGTAGTCTGATTACCAGTATGGGTGCGTTAGTTCTGGGTGGGGGGGCAGCAGCACTGTTCTGGAAACCGTTATTGGCGGGAATTGCGTCAATCGTTACCAGTAATCGAGCCGGCGGCGAAATTATTACCAGCTACAAAGAGCAGGTGGTGTTGCTGAAAGAGAGCAACCTGCTGATACGGGAGGAGAACGATGAATTACGCGAACGGCACGACAGGAATCTGCGGCGTATCTCGACACTCGAAACCGATCTTCGGTTAATCAAGAATGCGGTAGGGATTTTACTGGCAATGACCGAAACCGATCAGAACGATAAATTTCGTAATGAGATTGATCGGCTTATCTCAACTCTGGAGGATCGCAGTGATGGCCACGATTAATAGCACTAAGGCACCTATGTCTTACCGGCGCAAAGTTATTCTCGGCTGCGTACTGCTGAGCTGTTCGATGATTTGCATCCTGATGACGATCATTTTTCTCTACGTCAGTAACACCGCAAACAAGCGGGTCGAGGAGATTCGGGCGGATTACCGCTTAATTGCGGCGCGGCGTGATGACAGAGTGGAGCTGCTGACCGATCAGGTTGCAGCAATACAGCACAAGCTGGATGCAATACCGGATCGCATAGCCGACAAAACGGTCATAAAAGTCAAAGAGGTCGTCACTGAGAGTGAGGTGCCAGCCGTGAAATCCGGTCATAAACCATAACTTCCGATTATTCTTAATGCGGCTTCGCTATTATCGACTAGTTTTAAATATCCGGGCAACATTTTGTACCTGAATGCAGGCCCGCTGATTGGCCGGTTGATGAACCGCTAAGCCTACTCACTTTGGATAAATGACCAGAAGGAAATTTAGCATGAGCGATTCAACAGAAACCAAGACCAAAACTGAATATCTGCGTGACGTGACTTCTCAGCTAAAAGAGATGCGTCACTATGCTCAGACCAACACCGAAACCCTTTCCAGCCAATGGTTAGCGTTTGATGCGGGTGAGTATAAAGACAAGACCAACGCCGACCGAATCGATGCGTTGCTTAATAAGCAGGGTAAACTGCTGGAAGATCTGGATGCCGCGATTCAGGACATCGAGATTGAAGTTAATCACAGCGAGCAGGAGAGCTAAGTCATCTCCCGCTAACTGATGTGGTGGCCGTTAAGGGATTAATCGGCCACCAGCCACATTTCCGCTTCGTCGAACATCTCTTCAACAATCCGCGCAACCGTCGCTTTATCGTTCTTACTCAAATCAGTATCAATCGCGTTACGTTCCATCGGCTTGACCTTAACTTCAATGTCAGGGAACACCCGATGCACCCGCTTTTCCAGCTCCTCACGAATCATCTCGCGAGCACCCGGTAAACCGGCAACGTTGCGCTTGTCATAAATCAACTCAACAAACATGATGGCAATCCATTCAGGGCAAAATCGCTGACATATAATACTGTAAATAAAAACAGTAGCAAGGCAGCGCGCCTGATTTCGTGTAAATTTTTATCTCGCATAAACCTCAATCTTCGACTAGCAAAATGCGCACGCATCGCGACATAATGGCGGCTTACTTTTAGGAGGTCCGCGATGCGACAACTGGTAATTGATATTCTGCTAAAACTGGCAAAGATGGACGTCGATGCAAAAGAGTTGACGGCGCAGCTTGAAGCGCAGTCCCTGCTGGTTGCGGCGCTGCTGGTGCAGGCGAAACAGGACAACTCGCTGACTATTTCAGAAACGGTGCAGGATGCCATTGTTACCGCTTCGCAATCTTCGACCGAGTTTCTGCAGTCTGATGTGGATCTGCTGCTGACGCATATTAATCGTCTGCTGGCGGTAGCGAGTTATGTTGAAGTAAAGGGTAAAGCGACGGAAGGTGAAGGGTAGGGGCGGATAAAAAAATTCGCCTCTGGAGGTGGAATTGAGACAACACCTGCAGAGGCAGTGCATCAGCACTATTCGTTAAAGGACAATCACGACCTGAGTCGCACGCCGAAGTTATACACTTTCCCCCGGTTAGTACAATTTTATCTGCAGTGCCGGAACTGGTTGGAGGTGTTTGCAATATACAACTTCAGCGCGGCCCTGATTAAAGCTCGTTTTTGATGCAAAACTCTTCCCAGCTCATCCCCAGCGACTCAGCATGAGATTTGAGATAAGTCTCGATAGCTTCAGCCGCCACCGCTTTATCCGGCTCAGCGAGCTGAATAGAAAAGATCATTCCATCCAGATTCTTCTGCCGCAAAAAGGCCGCATAGATGCGTTCGGCATGCCATTCGCGCAGCTGTCGCAGTGACAGGTTAGCCGCACGGGCATCGCTCTCCGTTAATTCATCAAGTGCAGACTGAAAGTCGGGATGCGCGGTAAAAAACATCTCGCGCGCCTGGGCATAGTAGGCTTCTGGCGTTTTCATATTCATATTCCTGAAAGTCTGTTGCAGCGCGTCAGTGTAGCGGGTTGTCTTCCGCTTGTCAGGCGTGACAAAGGACGGAGTTTGCATCAGTTCAGCCTCTGAACTTCCGGTCAAAAACCTGACCGTGGAGCTCAGTGCGGGATAAATTCTGGCGCAATCAGGGTCTGCGTGGTGTTTGAACACCCAGATACCTTGCGCAACGCGGTGGAAAAATTATAACGTAGCCGCCATTGATGGGATCTTAGGGATTAAACATGAAAAAGTGGATGCTGATTGCCGCGCTGGCACTGAGTGGCTGTGCACAAATCAACGATTATGAAAATGCGGTGCAAACGCCGGCGCCCGCTGATCTGCAGGGAACCTGGCAAACCGTCGGTCCACAGAGCAGCCTGATCAGCGATAAGGCGATAGCCAGTGTGATCATCAATGCGGATGGCAGCACGCTGGACTGCCGTCAGTGGATGCGGGTGATTGCGAAGCCGGGCAAACTGACCCGGTTAAGCGGCGATTATGTCAACGTAACGCGTCAGGTGCGGGTGATGCCGCTGGTCGTGGAGAATGGCGAGCTTAGCTATGACAGGATGACTCTGCGTAGAGTGGCGCGTCCGACCGTTGAGTGTCAGCAGGCTCTGGAAGAGGTGGCGAAACAGCCGAAAGCCGCCGTGATTCAGAACATCGAACCGCAGCTGCTGCGCACACCGATTACAGAAAACAACGCGAAGTCGTAACAGCCGACCCATAACAAAACCGCCCCGACGGGCAGAGCGCACTTCACGCTTCTGTCTGCCGGGGCGGTTTTAGTTTTGAGTCATTTCTTCTGCAAGGACCTTATTCTGCCACCACCCAGACGCTGACACTGCCACCGTTACAGACAAAGACCGCCGTGCCGTGCTCGTCGGCAGTAATGGTCTCTTCCCGATTCCCCAGATGATCGCGCCAGACCTTACCGGCAAAACCTTCACCCATCGGCACACTTTTCTCACCGGCATCGCCGTTCGACATGATCACCACACAGCCTGGCTGTGTTTCGGTGCCGCTGCGGCTGAAGGCCACGCAATTTGGGTGATCAAAATAGTCGGTCTGCACGCCCCAGCCATACTGCTGGCGCGCCCGGATCAATCCTTCCAGTTCAGGGATCACCGGCATCTCAATTTTGTGCTTCTCGCCGTCGCCGCCTTCATCTTCATAGGTCGCCCCAAACAGGTCGGGATAGAAGATGGTGGGCACACCCTGTTCACGTAACAGGATCAGCGCATAGGCCAGTGGTTTAAACCAGGCTTCTACCGGCGCTTCCAGCGACTGCAGCGGCTGGGTGTCGTGGTTAGCCACGATCGTCACGGCATGCCACGGATCAGCGACCACCAGCGAGTTAGCAAAGATCTGGCTCATATCGTAGGCGCTGCCCGCAGTTGAAGCCTGGTGGAAGTTCATGTGCAGTGGCGCATCAAACAGCATGGTTTTGCCTTCCACCTGACGCACATACTCCTGCAGCTTCTCCGTTTCAAACGACCAGTATTCCGCGACGATAAACATCGGCTCCTCAGCAACCTCCTGAATATGGTCGATCCACTCTTTGTAGAACCAGGCCGGGATATGTTTTACCGCATCGAGACGAAAGCCGGTGCAGGGCACCTGTTCCATCACCCAGCGCGCCCAGTATTTCAGCTCTTCCCTGACCGCGTTGTTGCGAAAATCGATGTTGGCACCCATCAGATAGTCGAAATTACCCAGCTCGTTATCAACCTGGTCGTTCCAGCCTTCGGCGGTGTAGTCATTGATGATTTTGAATACGCCGTTTTCATCCGGATTTTCGATGTGGTCTACGCCGCTAAAGCATTTGTGGTCCCAGACAAATTTCGAAAACTCTCCGGCGCGTGCCGGAAAAGTGAATTTCGTCCAGGCCTCGCACCCGACCACCTCGTCGTAGATTTCATCGCGGTTATCGGGATTGACGCGGTTTACGCTGATCGCCTCTTTCTCGTCAGCACCCATCTTGTGGTTCAGCACCACATCCAGCAGTACCCCAACGTTGTGGCTGCGCAGGGCTTCTGTCGCCGCCAGTAATTGCTGTTTGTCGCCATATTTGGTGGCAACACCGCCTTTCTGATCAAATTCACCCAGGTCAAACAGATCGTAGCTGTCGTAACCAACAGAATAGCCACCCGAATCCCCTTTGTAGCACGGTGGCAACCACGCCATAGTGATACCGATTTTGCTGAGCCAGGCCGCACGATCGGCCACTTCCGGCCACAGTTTGCTGCCATCCGGGTAATACCAATGGAAAAACTGTAATAACGTTGGGTTTTGCATGTACCACACTCCATGGGATGATGAAAATCAAGTATGGAGTAAGCGGCAAAAAAGAGACGCCGCGCAGAAAAATAAATCTGGCGGCGTGACAGTGCAGGGGATCAGGACAGGGTTTCGTGCGGCACCATAACTACGCCGCCTTGATTGCTATAAGCGGACATCACCGATTTCTGCCTGCTGTTCTGACCCACCAGTGAGGCCAGCTCATCCATCCGCGCCTGCAGCAGACGTTTCACTTCACATTCGTTATCGAGAATACGGCGCAGCACCGGACGTAACTGCTCCTGAGTCTGTGCCGACGGCGACACGGCTTCTGTCGATTGGGCTAAATTCTGCACCGCACTGACATACTCCATCTCCCTGCTGATCAATTCATCCCATTCGCCTTGTGCTGCATGACGCAGCATTCCCTGGCTGAGATCGAGTAACTGTTGGTAAACGGTAATCAGATGCGGTGCAGTAGTCATTAAACGGCGTCCTGAATCAGGTTAGGTTGAACTACTTCTTTCCACGCGTCCGCGATGTTGCGCAGCAGGCCTTCGACCTCCTCGACCGCTGCAACATCATTGTTCAGGTTGGCATGCAACAGGCGACGCGTCATGTAGTTGTAAAGGTCCAGCAGATTATCGGCCAGCTCATCACCACGGTTTTCAGTCAGGCCCTCTTTCAGGCCGGCTTCGATAATATTGATGGCTTTGGAGATAGAGTTGCCTTTGCCTGCAATATTGCCATCCAGCATAAACAAGCGGGCGCGGATTAACGCACTCAGTGCACCGTCGAACAGCATCACAACCAGCTGCTGCTGGCTGGCACTCATCACGGCGCTTTCTACGCCAATTTTTGCATAGGCTTTGGTGCCTGTAGCGCTGTACATGGTCACTCCTATGATTTATTAGAACTTGAGGTATCGAACTGCTGCGTCAGATACGTACTGGTCGAGTTGAGTTTACTGATGGCCAGATCCAGCTGGGTAAACTGTGTTTTATAACGTGCGATATCCGCATCAATGCGATCGCTGGTGGTGTTATACAGGGCCGTTAAGTTATTCAGTGTTTTGCTGACGCCATCGGTAGCGGCCTGAACAATCCCTTTAGATGACAACCAGCCCGTGACGCTGGTCGCGATTTTGGTGGTAATACCGGTGGTTTTACCGTCGCCCACGATCATCTCTTTCACGCCTGCGGCATCTTTATCCAGCGCAGCACTGACCTTAGTGGAATCAATTTTCAGTGAACCGGTCTGTGGGTCGGTAGTGATGCCAATCTGCCCCAGTGATTTGTAGGATGACGAGCTTTGCGCGTTGGTCAGCATGCTTTTCAGCTGCGTCTCAATCGTGCGTAACGTGCTGTCGCCGATCAGGGCGCCATTGCTGGCGTCCTGCGAATCCGTGTTGGTATCCACTTTGGTGTATTTGGTCAGAGTATTGAACTGATCCAGCAACGAATTGTAGGCATCCACCCAGCCGCTGATCGCGCTGGAGGCTTTTGAGGTATCTTTGGTAATCGTCAGCGTCTGAGCGCCAGTTGTCTGCGCGGTCAGATTTAAGGTAATCCCTTCCAGCGCATCACTGATCTGGTTGCTGCTGTTCTCAATCGCAACGTTGTTAACCGTGAGCTGGGCATTCTGCGCTTTCACGCTTTCTGTCATCACATTGCTGCTGGCGGATGCATCAAAGCCCACAACGCCCTGCAGCGTGCTGTCACCGGTGACGGCAATGGTCGCCACGGCATTATCACTGCCGGTTTTATTGGCGCTCATGGAGAGACGGAAGCTGCCGTCTGACACCTTAATAATGGTGGCGGTGACGCCGGCATTGGCGCCATTGATGGCGTCACGCATACCGGTCAGCGAGGTCTGATCGCTGGAAAGCGTCACGCTTTTGCTGGTGCCATCTTTTAAGGTAATCGCAATGCTGCGGCTGGCCACAGAGCTGTCGCCCAGTGCGGCAGTATTGCTGCTCTGCACCGATGAGGTCAGGACCTGCGCCTGTGCCAGCTGAGTCACATTAATCGCATATTTACCGGCCACGGTGCTGCCAGAGGTGGTGGCGCTGAACGCCGTCGAGCTGCTGGCCGCGGTGGTAGAGGTAAACAGGTCTGCACTGTTCAGCTTGGTGTTTGCGGTCTGGAAAGTCGTCAGTGAGCTTTTCAGCGTGGCATAGGCACTGAGCTTGGACGTGTAAGCCGACTGCTGTTTTGAAATTGGTGTGAGTGACGCTTTTTCAGCGGTGGTCAAACTGTCAAGCATGGTACTGAGTGGCAGGCCGGAGCCCACACCGAGGTTGCTTATACTAGCCATGTTAATTCCTTTATAAGGTCGACAGAGAAATTGATACCTGGGTTATCGGCCTTGAATAAGGAAAGTTTAAGGTTATTTGCCTTAGGGTAATGAGGTAAATAAGCACTATAGAGAAGGGTAATTCAGCGGCTAGAAAATTAATGAATTAACGCTAAAGAAGTTCGGACGGGTGGCGATAACTTAAAACGTGACAGGTTGAAGCAGAAAAATTCGCCTGGTACTAAAAAAATTCTAAAGGTTGTTAAACGGCAGACGATAACAACTTTGACGGCGCTGAAGCCGGCGGGTTGAAGCCCACACCTTAACCGAAAGACTTGATTAACAGGAAAATTCATCATGGCCCAAGTCATTAATACCAACAGCCTCTCGCTGATCACTCAGAACAACATCAACAAGAACCAGTCAGCTCTGTCTACTTCAATGGAGCGTCTGTCTTCTGGTTTACGTATCAACAGCGCGAAAGATGACGCTGCTGGTCAGGCAATTGCCAACCGTTTCACCTCTAACATCAAGGGCCTGACTCAGGCTGCTCGTAACGCTAACGACGGTATCTCTGCTGCGCAGACTACTGAAGGCGCGCTGTCAGAAATCAACAACAACTTACAGCGTGTTCGTGAGCTGACTGTACAGTCTCAGAACGGCACCAACTCTGATTCCGACCTCGGTTCAATCCAGGACGAAATCAAATCACGTCTGAGCGAAATCGACCGCGTATCTGGTCAGACTCAGTTCAACGGCGTGAACGTGCTGGCTAAAGACGGCGCAATGAAAATTCAGGTTGGCGCAAACGACGGCGAAACCATCAACATCGACCTGAAGAAGATTGACTCTTCTACTCTGGGCCTGTCAGGTTTCGGCGTCTCTAAAAACGCACTGAAAACCAGCGATGCAATCACTCAGGTTGGCGCAAGCGGTTCACTGAAAAACGTTGACCTGTCAGCTGTTGCCACTGCGCTGAAAGTAGACGCAAGCTCACTGTCACTGAAAAACGTACAGACTTCAGCTGGCGCAGCAACTTCAACTTACGTTGTTTCTTCAGGCAGCGACAACTATGCAGTATCTGTTGACGATACAACCGGTAAAGTTGCACTGAACACCACTGACGTTTCTTACACCGACTCAGCTAACGGCGTTACTGCTGGTACTATGTCTGGTCAGTTCGTTAAAGTTGGCGGCGATGCAACTGGCGCAGCACAGGGTTATGTGACTGTTCAGGGCAAAGACTACAACACCGCAGCGGGTGCTATCGTTAATGGTGGCGCAACTGGTACTACTGCTGTAGCAAGCAACATTGGCGACATCGCTTCTGCGACCAACACCAACGTGCACACCGGTTCAGCTACCGCTAACCCACTGGCACTGCTGGACAAGGCTATCGCATCTGTTGATAACTTCCGTTCAAGCCTGGGTGCAGTACAGAACCGTCTGAACTCAGCGGTAACTAACCTGAACAACACCACGACTAACCTGTCTGCAGCACAGTCTCGTATTCAGGATGCTGACTACGCAACTGAAGTTTCCAACATGTCTAAAGCGCAGATCGTGCAGCAGGCTGGTAACTCAGTATTGTCTAAAGCTAACCAGGTTCCACAGCAGGTTCTGTCTCTGCTGCAGGGCTAATCGCCTTCGACCCACATTCAAAACCCCGCCTCGGCGGGGTTTTTTTATGCGTACGATTAGCCTGGTTTTTAATCCTTTCTCTGCCAATCACTCTCCTCGCTTTCATTTATCCTGACATTAACCCCTCATGCTTTTAAGCACCCTGGTTGAGCAGGTAAATAATGAAAAATATTACTGTTGTGGAACCGCTGTTTGTCACTGCTTTTCAATGTATTGGCAGTGAGTGTCGTGATCATTGCTGCAAAGGCTGGGATATCACGCTGGATAAGCCCACGGTTAAGCGCTATTTAAAATCCTCACAGATTGAAATAAAAACTCTGGCGACCGAAAACATCGTCATTACCGGAAAAAGCGTCGCCAACTGGGGCATCATGAAGCTGAATGCCTCTGGCAACTGTGCTTTTATGGATGAAGATCTCCTATGCAAAGTGCACTCAAACCTGGGCGCAGCTGCCCTGAGCCATACCTGCGCCACTTATCCCAGAGCGGCCAGAACGTTTAAATATGAGCAGCAAAAGACGCTGGTGCTCTCCTGCCCGGAAGCAACCCGGAAGTTATTAGCTTCACCCGATGCCATGCTCTTCGAACAGACCCTTCAGACTCAGCCAGAAGCCAATAAAGCCAAAGATCTCAATCAGCATAAGAAGCTGCTGAATCTGATGTGTCTCAATATTGTTAAAATGAGCGGTGAGAAGCTGGATGAAGCTTTTTACGCGCTGACCACCTTTTTGCTGGCGGCCGAAAGAGTCAGCCCCAACGAGGATTGGCTGGAAAAGATGGAGCTTCATTTTTCTGACGTGCTCGATAATCTGGCACAGGGCCATATCAGACAGCAGCTCGACCAGATTAAGCCTGACCATAATCTGCAATGGTCTTTACTGTTGAGATTGCAGACCTGGTTCGGCGGAAAGACATACAGGCGTGCCTTTCCCACTCTGGATCACTATCTGAATAAGCTGATTTATATCTTGTCGGAAGGGGCTAAAACCGATGACGTCAGCCAGTCGATGATCCGGCTCGACAACGTCTGGCAGAAGCAGGTTATGCCCTGGCTGGCTGATCGTCCGTGGATAATGAACAATTATATTCAGTACCGTATCTATGATGAATTTTTCCCTAATGACGAAACCCGCAGCCCGTTACTGAGTTTGTATCTTTTGACAGCAGAATGGTTCCAGTTGAAGTCACTGATAGCCGCCAGTGTTGAGCTAGTGGGAACCATTGATGAAGAGGATATTATCAATATTATTTATAGCTACCACTCCATAACAAAACACAGTTCACAATCGGTAAGTGCGTTTCTGGCTGAGATTAACAAAGTTAAGGTCAATGACGATCTATCGCTGATTTACCTGCTGAAATAATCCCGGATGGCGGCGCTTCAGGTATATGCCGCATCCGCCTGTCCCTGCCCAGGGATTTGCCTCTGCTGACGTCTGAAAGCGCGGGCGTGCGGGTCTATTTTAAGCCAGCACGCCAGGGCCTACGCACGCGAGAGTAGTAAAGCAACATTTTTCCAAAACCTGACCGCAAAGGTGCAGGTTCGCTGTCTTTCATCCCTGTAACCTGCAACCCGTTACAGTTCCCCTCCAGACTGCCGATAACTCCTCACAGAACAACATCATTTTTGATTTTAACTTTGTGGAGTGTCTATGCGCTTCAATTATGACCTGTTACCGGGTGAGCGGCTGACCTTTGAAGAGATCGCCCGGCGTTATGCTCTGCAATACCCTGATGATAAAGAGCTGACGGCGCGCGCCTTGCTGAGTCCGTCAACCGGGCTGCGCACGCTGAAAATCCGCGCGGTGTTCGCGCAGGAAGAGAGCAACAGCCCGCTGGAGGATCTGCTGTTCATCTCCCATGACAACGAACGTAAAAATTACCTGCGTCGCTTTGAGCACTATCTTAAGCAGAATCTCTCCTTCCTCTATTTCCGTCGCAGCGATAGCGAAAAGCGCGACAACCTGTGGAAGGTGATGGGCAGCAGCCAGGTCTTCGCGATGATCGATCCGCAATCCGCCACGGCACAGAATCTGCTGAACAGTCGCGGCTACAAACTGGTGCTGATGCATCAGGATGATGAAGACGCTTACTGGCAGCTCTTCAATCCACAGGCGGATCCCTGTTTTCCGCAGTCGCAGCGCATTCAGTTCATCGTGGTGCTGAGTACGCCGCAGCACAAAGTCCCGGCGGCGGTGATGCCGGGAACGGAAGTCGGGCGTCGTGTCAAAGCCCGGGTGCTGCAGCGCGCCAGCCAGGCGGAATTCAGCGCCGGTGTCAAAGCCCGCTACGGCGCCTGTGTGATGACCGGCACCGAGCTGACCGAACGGCACAACTGGCCCTGGGTGGAAGCCTGTCATATCGACACGCAGGAGGGTGATGATGGTGTCCTGGCAGATAACAGCATCGATAACGGCCTGTTTTTACGCAGTGATTTGCAGCGGCTGTTTATTAACCGACTGATTAGCATTGATGGTGAATCGGGCGAGATTCTGGTGCATCCCGGCGAAGAGGCGCAACAGCATCTTGCGCCCTGGTATCAGGAACTCGAGGGTCGCGTCTGCAGCCTGTGGGCTGCAGTGCCGCCCGCCACCCGGCAACGGCTGCGCGCCCGTCGTTAATCTTCTCTGAAGAGTGCAGAAGGATCTGCACTCTGACGTAACAAAAATGAAATAGCCTCGTTTTACCCCGCCTATTCAGCCAATCGAAAACGCTACAGAATTGGATAATCATGCCGATAACTTCATTAACGCAGGGTAGTCAACGTGAACGATTTCTATACCGCCGAAGGCGTGATGGACAAGCATTCGCTCTGGCAGCGCTACGTGCCGCTGGTGCGCCATGAAGCGTTGCGTCTGCAGGTTCGCCTGCCGGCCAGTGTTGAGCTTGACGACTTGCTGCAGGCGGGTGGGATAGGGCTGTTAAATGCCGTAGAGCGTTATGACGCGCTCCAGGGTACAGCCTTTACCACCTATGCCGTGCAGCGTATTCGTGGCGCCATGCTCGACGAGCTTCGTAGTCGGGACTGGGCACCGCGCAGTGTGCGTCGTAATGCACGCGAGGTGGCCGGAGCAATGCACAGAGTGGAACAGTCGCTGGGGCGTTCTGCCTCTGAGCAGGAAGTGGCGCAGCAGCTGAATGTTTCCATGGAGGAGTACCGGCAGATCCTGCTGGACACCAACAACAGTCAACTTTTCTCCTACGACGAGTATCGGGAAGAGCACGGCGACAGCGCGGAGCTGGTGACGGAAGGCCATGAAGAGGCTAATCCGCTTCATCAGTTGCTTGAAGGGAGTCTGCGTGAGCGCGTCATTGAAGCGATCGAAGCATTACCCGATCGTGAAAAGATGGTGCTGACACTGTACTACCAGGAAGAACTGAACCTGAAAGAGATTGGGGCGGTGCTTGATGTGGGTGAATCCCGTGTCAGCCAGCTGCACAGTCAGGCGATTAAACGCCTGCGTGCCCGACTTGCGGGAGCGCGCTAGCAGTATCAGTTCCTGGCGATTCAAAATTATAAAAAACCGGGGACTCAGTAATGGGAGCCAAGACCAAGGCCAGACCGTTAAGTCGTTATCTTAAAGACTATAAACACAGCCAGAGCAACTGTTCACACTGTGGCAAGGTATTAGATCGAATGGCGCTCGTTTTTCGTGGCCAGATCATCAATAAAGAGGCCATCGCTCGGATGGACCAGATGATTGATGAGCAGCTGTGGCTGAAACTTCAGCCCGAACTGACCGCGCTTTGTCGTTTTTGCAGTGATATTTTTTGTAATACCCATCCTAATTACTTCGACATAATGGCGTTTAAACAGTATCTGTTTGAACAGACAGAGATGAGCCCCAGCACGATTCGTGAATATGTGGTGCGGCTGCGTCGTCTGGATGAGATGCTGAAAGCCAGAAATTTCCCGGCCGACAGGCTTCAGGGAAATAGCTGGCATCAGTGTCTGGAAAGCGATCTGCCCGATGCCGGTAATAACAATTACCGCATCGCGCTGCGCAAGTACGATCAGTTCTTAGGCTGGCAGCAGGGTTAACCCTGATCTGCAACGATTGCTCCCCCGCGTGCCTGCGGCACGTTCCCCTTTTGCCCGCCAGCCGGGTAAAAGGGAAGGGGGAGCACGGCGCTTCTTTCTCCTGCATCTTCCATTATGCATCTGTCTCACCGCATCTGCTGACACCTGAATCAGGGTGATCCTTTTCGCATCTTCTGCAACACTGTAAGGATAAATTGAATGCCCGAACGGAGGCAGCATTGTCTTTACATCTGTTACACCAATTCCCGCGTCTTGAACTGCTGGGCGCACCCACGCCGTTAGAACATCTGCCTCGGCTCTCTGACTATCTGGGTCGCGATATTTTTATTAAACGCGATGATTTCACGCCGGTGGCGATGGGCGGCAATAAGCTGCGCAAGCTGGAATTTCTGGCGGCGGACGCGCTGCGTGAAGGCGCCGATGTGCTGCTGACCGCGGGCGCAATCCAGTCCAATCATGTGCGTCAGACGGCGGCAGTCGCGGCCCGGCTTGGCCTGAAGTGCGTGGCATTGCTGGAAAACCCGATTGGCACCCACGCTGAAAATTACCTGAGCAACGGCAACCGTCTGTTACTGGATCTGATGGACGCTGAAGTGATCATGGTGGATGCGCTGAATAACCCTGCGGAACAGCTGGCTGAACAGGCCACGCGTCTGGAAGCCCAGGGTTATCGTCCTTACATCGTGCCGGTCGGCGGCTCAAATGCGCTGGGTGCACTAGGCTATGTAGAGTGCGCGCAGGAGATTGCTCATCAGAGCGAAGGCGTGGTCGATTTCGCCGCCGTGGTCGTGGCCTCGGGCAGTGCCGGCACCCATGCCGGTCTGGCGGTGGGTCTGGAGCATCTGCTGCCGGAGGCCGAGCTGGTGGGCGTCACCGTTTCACGCCAGGTTGAGGCGCAGTTGCCGCTGGTGGAGCGGCTGCGTCAGTCGCTGGCGGAGACGCTGGAAGTGCAGGCTAAGGCACCGATTACCCTGTGGGATGACTACTTTGCGCCGCGCTACGGCGAACCCAATGATGAAGGCATGGCTGCGGTGAAACTGCTGGCTCGGCTGGAAGGGATCCTGCTGGACCCGGTCTACACCGGCAAGGCGATGGCCGGACTGCTGGATGGCGTCAGCCAGAATCGTTTCCGCCGTGAAGGTCCGTTGCTGTTTATTCATACGGGCGGCGCACCGGCGTTATTTGCTTATCATCCTTCGGTCTGAGACAAGCGAATAAAACAGTTTATACTCCGTGGGTTATCCTACTGGACTGGCAGCGACAAGCCGTGCTGCCCTTATAAGAACACACACACAATACTGTCAATAATGGGGTGAATATGTCCTTTTCTCGTGCAGGTCGTCAGATGATGATGGGCGTCATGGCCGTGGCGCTGATTGCTGGCGTCAACGTTAAAACCTTTGCAGCGGAAAATCTGCTGAACAAAATTAAAGAGCGCGGCACGCTGCTGGTGGGTCTGGAAGGCACCTATCCGCCATTCAGCTTCCAGGATGAAAAGGGCAAGCTGACCGGCTTTGAAGTGGAATTCGCGGAACAGCTGGCACAGCACATGGGCGTCAAGGCGAGCCTGAAACCGACCAAGTGGGACGGCATGCTGGCCTCACTCGACGCGAAGCGCATCGATGTGGTCATCAACCAGGTCACCATCTCTGATGAGCGTAAGAAAAAGTATGACTTCTCCACGCCATACACGGTCTCCGGCATTCAGGCGCTGACCATGAAAGCCAATGCGAACACCATCACCAAACCTGCTGACCTGGCCGGTAAAAAAGTGGGCGTCGGTCTGGGCACCAACTACGAGCAGTGGCTGCGTGAGAATGTGAAGGGCGTGGACATCCGTACCTATGATGATGACCCGACGAAATATCAGGATCTGCGTTCTGGCCGTCTGAATGCCATTCTGGTTGACCGTCTGGCTGCGCTGGATCTGGTGAAGAAAACGGGCGATACCATGGCGGTCGCGGGTGATGCGTTCTCCCGTCAGGAATCGGGCGTGGCGGTACGTAAAGGCAACGAAGACCTGCTGAAAGCGATCGATCAGGCCATTGCTGAAATGCAGAAAGATGGCTCGCTGAGCAAGCTGTCTCAGAAATGGTTTGGCGCGGACGTGACGAAATAATGCAGGAAAGTCTTCAACTGGTGCTGGATTCAGCACCTTTTTTATTAAAAGGCGCGCTGTTTACGCTGCAGCTCAGCATCGGCGGCATGTTCTTTGGCCTGCTGCTGGGCTTTATTCTGGCGCTGATGCGTCTGTCGCGCTTCTGGCCGGTTCGCTGGCTGGCACGAATCTATGTCTCGATCTTTCGTGGCACGCCGCTGATCGCCCAGCTGTTTATGATCTATTACGGCCTGCCGCAGTTTGGCATTGAACTGGATCCGATCCCCTCTGCGATGATTGGTCTTTCCCTGAATACCGCAGCCTATGCCTCAGAGTCACTGCGTGGCGCGATTTCATCGATTGAGCGCGGGCAGTGGGAAGCGGCGGCAAGTATCGGCATGACGCGCTGGCAAACCCTGCGCCGGGTGATCCTGCCACAGGCAGCCCGCACCGCGCTGCCTCCGCTGGGCAACAGCTTTATCAGCCTGGTAAAAGATACCTCGCTGGCGGCGACCATTCAGGTACCGGAGCTGTTCCGTCAGGCGCAGTTGATCACCTCACGCACGCTGGAAGTCTTTACCATGTATCTGGCAGCCTCGCTGATCTACTGGGTGATGGCAACGGTGTTATCTGCGTTGCAGAACCGGCTGGAACAGCATGTTAATCGTCAGGATTCGGAGTCGAAATGAGCGCCATCGAAGTCAGAAAGCTGGTGAAGTCTTTTAACGGCCAGACGGTGCTGCACGACATCGACCTTGATGTGGCCGCCGGTGAAGTGGTGGCCATTATCGGCCCCAGCGGATCAGGTAAAACCACGCTGCTGCGCAGTATCAATCTGCTGGAAGTGCCGGATAGCGGCACCATCCGCGTTGGAGAGATTACTGTTGATGCGGCGCTGGCACAGAGTAAGCAGAAAGAGCAGGTGCGTCGTCTGCGTCAGCAGGTCGGGTTTGTCTTCCAGAACTTCAATCTGTTTCCGCATCGTTCGGTGATGGAGAACATTATTGAAGGGCCGGTTATCGTCAAAGGCGAAGCGAAAGCGGATGCGGTAGCCCGCGCCCGCACGCTGCTGGAGAAGGTCGGGCTGCACGGCAAAGAAGAGAGCTATCCGCGCCGTCTGTCGGGCGGGCAGCAACAGCGCGTGGCGATTGCGCGTGCGCTGGCGATGCGGCCGGAAGTGATCCTGTTTGATGAACCGACCTCGGCGCTGGATCCGGAGCTGGTGGGCGAGGTGCTCAGCACCATTCGCGCGCTGGCCGAAGAGAAACGCACCATGGTCATCGTCACGCATGAGATGAGCTTTGCCCGCGATGTGGCTGACCGCGCCATTTTTATGGATCAGGGGCGGATTGTGGAGCAGGGCGAAGCGAAAGCGTTGTTCAGTAACCCTCAGCAGCCGCGCACCCGTCAGTTCCTTGATAAATTTCTGAATCAGTAATCCACACTGCCTTCCCAGGAAGGCAGTTTTAACCTGTTTAAAACCCTCATTTTTTAAGCTGCAAATGGCTATGGTCACGCTATTAGCAGGCGCAGTATCATAAATAACTCTGCCGCTGTTAAACCTTTTGGCACATCTGACAAATCTTTTCTTTTCATCGGGGATATATTGGCTTTTCCCGTTGCCACTTTCTCTTAATTATATTCTCTGAATTATGAAGCAATATTATCCTTTAAGCTGGCTGCGGCACTGCTAATTAGCGCATTGCGTCGATATTAATAAGTGTAAGGAAACGTTCTGCTGAGTAAATAACTGTGGTAACAGGGCCACGCAGCGGCTTTTAAGAGTTTCGCTACATTCATCACCGGTTCAATGGCGAATAATTGCCGGATAATCATAAAAGCAATACTGATTTCCTCGCTTTTACTTTCCAGCATTCTGACCTACACAGCAGGAGTCATTGAATGAACCAGACTAAGTCAGATCAGATATTGTGGGTCGATACCCTGAAGGGCGCCTGCATATTACTGGTGGTCCTGTACCACACAGTTTTACCCGGCTTTGAAGGGACGATGAAATATCTCTCTGCCGGATGGATCCCCGCCGAAATATGGATACAGTTTAATACGGTACTGTCGCCGCTGCGTATGCCCGCCTTTTTCTTTGTCTCGGGATTACTGGCGACCAATGGCATTCTGAATCGGCCCTGGAAGCAGGTATTTACCAGTCGCATCACCAATCTTTTTTATCTCTATATTCTGTGGGGGTTTATTCAGTGGTGGTCAATTATCGGTATCTCCACTGAAATTACCGGCCAGCGTATTTCGCAGAATCTTAATGCCGCCTATGCGGGTTCGCTAGTCGAGTTTCTCAAGCTGACCTTTATGGCCATGAGTACCTCGTGGTATCTGTATGGGCTGGGGCTCTATTTCCTCTGTGCTAAAGTTTTCCGTCAATATAAGCTGGCCCTGGTGGCGGTGGCGATCCTGCTGAATTATCTGGCGGCAGAAAAAGTGATCCCGTTCTGGGGACCACAGAGCCTGGCCCAATATTTTGTGTTCTTCCTGTTAGGGGCATTCTGGAGCCAGACGATGCTGCGCCTGAGTGAATGGCGGCGTGAGAATCTGATGCCCTGGGCGCTTCTGGCGGCAGCCGCCGGGATTCATGTGCTATTCGGTCTGGATAAGAGTCTGTTCCTGTGTGTACTGGCGGTGTTATTCAGTATCGCGGCCTGTCGCTGGCTGAATCAGCACTTCAGCATGCGTTATCTCAACTGGGTTGGCCGCAATACGCTGCAAATTTATGTCATCCACCGTATTTTTATCGAGTTTTTTGGTATGTCTGCGATTCTGTTCGCGCAGCGGCATCATCTGTTCGAGCAGGCGTGGTTTTCGTTTCTCTGGGCCTGTTTCTATCCGGTGGCTATCGTGGGTCTCTGCTCGCTCTGTTCAGTGGCAATCTGGTCGCTGACAAATCGCGGAGTGGGGCAGTCGCTATTTGTGTTCCCGACGTTAATGAAAAGGGCGCCTGGCGGCGCGAGCGGTGGGTAAGTTACGCTTAGCAGCGGGGAAGTTACGCTTTGCAGCGGGCTTGCACTGAGCGGGTTTCGCCCGCCAGGCGATGAGGAGTTTCAGGTTGCCTGAGCAGGCGGACGCGTCAAGGGGCGGACGCCCGCCCCTTAACAATCCCGGCGTCCGGCTGCCTGCGCGCCCCGCTGTGCGGGGTGCCTTCGTCACGCCCTGCGGCCGACGGACCGTCCGGACTCGCCATCCCTGGCTCGTGCCGTCCTTTCGCCGACGTCCTGTCGGCTCATCCTGGCCTCCGGTTGTTCCTTAGCGCTTCGGACGCCTCTGGTAAACCCCTGCCGGTGATTTCTTTGTGTTTTCTTTAGTGCAGCGTTGTCTGGTGACCCGAAAGCCAGTCTCAATTCCGGAATCTCACCGCAACACTCTTAGTGACCTGAAAACGAGATAACAGCGGTTAGGGTTGAATGCCATTCTGTATGCTGAGCCGAAAGTCAGAGGCAATCCCAGAAAACCACAGCGATAAAGCACTCAACATAAAAAGCAGAGATAACAGCGGGTGGGTTGAATAACATTCTGTCTGCTGAGCAAAAATTCAGAGGCAATCCCAAAAAATTACAGCGATAAAGCACTCAACATAAAAAGCAGAGATAACAGCGGGCGGGTTGAATGCCATTCGGTCTGCTGAGCAAAAATTCAGAGGCAATCCAAAAAAACCACAGCGATAAAGTTCCCGACATAACAAGAAGAGATAACAGCGGGTAGGTTGAATAACATTCGGTCTGCTGAGCCAAAAGTCAGAGGCAATTCCCAAAGTTACAGCGACAGCGAACCCAACATAAAAAGAAAAGATAACAGCGAGGGGGTGGGGAGGCCGTCAGAACCGCTGAGCGGATGAGGGATTTCAGGACGAGCGACAGGGATGTCGCGAAGAGGCGGGTTCGCGCCAGGGATGGCGCGTCCCGCTGGTCCGTGAGAAATCCTGAAGTAGCGAAGGAACCGCGAAGCGGCGGTGAAGCAGGCCGGAGCCCGGGGTCAAGGGGGCGCGGCGACTGGCGCCCCCTTGTCGGTCGCCTGCAGAGGCGAATCTGAAACTACCTGGCTTACCAGGCGAACGAAACCTTCTCATAGCCCGTTCGCGCAGCGAACAACTCCAGCTCCAGCTCCAGCACCGCACCTCAGCCCGTTCGCGCAGCGAACAACTCCAGCTTCAGCACCGCACCCCAGCCCCGTTCCGTTCGCGCAGCGAACAATCCCTGCGAACGCCCTTACCCTATGGTCATCAGGCTCGCATTACCGCCTGCCGCAGCGGTATTCACACTCAGCGAACGCTCAATCAGCAGACGCTCCAGCAGCAGATTGGTCTCGCCGCGGGCAAAGCCCTGCACCGACACAATCGCGCCTTCACGTGCGGCAATCTGTTCACACAGGGTACGCAGCTGATCCGCATCACCGTGATAGATCACCGCATCAAACTCTGCCGCTAACGGGTCACGCGCCAGCGTGATGCGCGCTTTCACTGCATCCGGCAGCGAGGCCAGCAGCGCGCGATGCAGCTCATCATCCTGCCACAATGCTTTACTGCCGACGCTGGTCACCGCGGCCAGCTGGATTAACGCATCCTGCTCGTTATCAGCCAGACAGAGCACCTGATCACGCGGCAACAGTGAGAAAGTATTGCGTTCGCCTGTCGGGCCAGGCAGCAGACGGACCACGCCCGCCTGCGCCAGATCGCCATAGTGCTGGCAGAGTTCAGCCAGTTCAGGCTTATCCTTAGCCCAGTTGCTGAGTGCCAGATGCGGTGCCAGCAGTGACTGACGCAGCGTGCTGTCCGCCGGGCGTTCTGCATCCTGACGATCAAAAGTCAGACGCAGCGCACTATCCGGACGATGCGCCAGCAAGCGGTAAAGATAGAGCGGACCGCCCGCTTTCGGACCGGTACCGGATAAGCCCTCGCCACCAAACGGCTGTACGCCGACCACCGCGCCCACCATATTGCGGTTGACGTAGAGATTGCCGACTCGGGCGTTCGCCGTGACCTGTGCAATCGTTTCGTCGATGCGGGTATGTACGCCCAGCGTCAGACCATAGCCGGACGCATTGATCTGCTCAACCAGCTGCGGCAGGTTATTGCGGGTGAAACGCACCACGTGCAGCACCGGGCCAAAAATCTCTTTATCCAGATCGCTGACCTGACCCAGCTCAATTAGTGTCGGTTTAACAAAGGTACCGCTATTCCACTCTTTGCTGTCCTGCGGGTTTTCCTGCACCGCCTGATAGACCGTGAAGCCTTTATTACGCATCGCCTGAATATGGCGATCGATATTAGCTTTCGCTTCGGCATCAATGACCGGACCGATGTCGGTCGAAAAGCGTTCCTGATTGCCCATGCGGCACTCGGCCATCGCGCCGCGCAGCATCTTCAGGGTATGGTCGGCGACATCTTCCTGAATGCAGAGCAGGCGCAGGGCAGAACAGCGCTGTCCGGCACTGTCGAAGGCAGAGGCGACGATATCGATCACCACCTGCTCAGTCAGCGCGGAAGAGTCGACGATCATCGCATTCATCCCGCCGGTCTCAGCAATCAGCGGCACAGGACGACCGTGCTGGTCGAGGCGACCCGCCAGATTACGCTGCAGCAGTGTCGCCACCGCAGTTGAACCGGTAAACATCACGCCACGTACCCGAACGTCACCGGTCAACTGTGCACCAACGGTTTCACCCTGGCCAGGCAGCAGTTGCAGCACGCCTGGCGGCACACCCGCATCCAGCAGGATCTGAACCGCCTGTGCGGCAATTAGCGGTGTCTGCTCGGCCGGTTTGGCCAGCACGCTGTTGCCCGCTGCCAGTGCAGCCGCAATCTGACCGGTAAAGATCGCCAGCGGGAAGTTCCATGGACTGATGCAGACCACCGGGCCCAGCGGACGATGGGTTTCGTTGTCGAAATCGTCACGCACCATTCCGGCGTAGTAATAGAGGAAATCAACCGCTTCGCGCACTTCCGCGATGGCGTTGTTGTAGGTTTTGCCCGCTTCACGCACCAGGATGCCAAGCAGCTGCTGCATCTGGCCTTCCATGATCTGTGCGGCGCGTTCCAGAATGGCGGCACGCTCCTGCGGTGGTGTGGCAAACCAGATTGGCCCGCTGTTCACCGCGGCATCCAGCGCCACAGAAACTTCCTGCTCTGTGGCTTCACGGACCTGACCTACACGGTCGCCAGGCGCTGCCGGGTTCAGAATGTCGCGCAACTCGCCGGCACCCGCTTCACCGTCGATCATCGGCTCGGCCAGGCAGGGCTGTGCGGCGCTGCTCAGCAGGGCGCTGGAGAGTGAGGCAAGACGGTGTTCGTTGGCCATATCCAGACCCGCAGAGTTGACGCGGTTATCGCCATACAGATCGCGCGGCAGGGGGATTTTCGGATGCGGCAGACCAATGGCACCTTCGCTGGCACCCAGCTTCTCCACCGCGCTCACCGGATCGGCCACCAGTTCATCAATCGGCAGCGAGGTATCGGCAATGCGGTTAACAAAGGATGTGTTGGCCCCGTTTTCTAACAGGCGGCGCACCAGATAGGCCAGCAGGGTTTCATGGGTACCGACCGGCGCATAGATACGGCAGGGGCGGTTAAGCTTGCCGTCCGCCACTTTGCCGACCACCTGCTCATAAAGCGGTTCGCCCATGCCGTGCAGGCACTGGAACTCATACTGACCGGGATAGTAGTTGTTGCCCGCCAGCTGATAAATCGCCGCCAGGGTGTGGGCATTATGGGTAGCGAACTGCGGATAGATCAGGCTTGGCACGGCCAGCAGTTTGCGGGCGCAGGCCAGGTAAGAGATATCGGTGTAAACCTTGCGGGTGTAGACCGGATAGCCTTCCAGGCCTTCCATCTGGGCGCGCTTGATTTCGCTGTCCCAGTACGCGCCTTTCACCAGACGAATCATCAGGCGACGGCGGCTGCGCTGCGCCAGATCGATCAGCTCATCAATCACAAACGGACAGCGTTTCATGTAGGCCTGAATCACAAAACCTATGCCGTTCCAGCCTTCCAGCTCTGGCTCGAAACAGAGTTTCTCCAGTAAATCCAGCGACAGTTCCAGCCGGTCCGCCTCTTCTGCATCGATGTTGATGCCGATGTCATAGGAGCGGGCCAGCAGCGTCAGCGATTTCAGAATAGGGTAGAGCTCTTCCATCACGCGCTCATATTGCGCCCGGCTGTAGCGGGGATGCAGTGCTGAGAGCTTGATAGAGATGCCGGGACCTTCATAGATGCCACGACCATTCGACGCTTTACCAATGGCATGGATCGCCTGCTGATAAGAGAGCAGATAGGCTTTGGCATCGCCTGCCGTCAGGGCCGCTTCGCCCAGCATGTCATAGGAGTAGCGGAAGCCTTTCTCTTCCAGCTTGCGGGCGTTAGCCAGCGCTTCGGCAATGGTTTCACCGGTGACGAACTGCTCGCCCATCAGACGCATCGCCATATCCACGCCTTTGCGGATCAGCGGTTCGCCACCCTTACCGATAATGCGGTTAAGCGAGCTTGAGAGATTCGACTCGTTGTGGGTCGAGACCAGACGGCCGGTGAACAGCAGGCCCCAGGTCGCCGCGTTGACAAACAGTGACGGGCTGCGTCCCAGATGTGACTGCCAGTTGCCGTTGCTGATCTTGTCGCGGATTAGCGCATCACGCGTTGGCTTGTCGGGAATACGCAGTAGCGCTTCAGCCAGACACATTAGCGCCACACCTTCATGGGAGGAGAGTGAGAACTCCTGCAGCAGGCTCTGCACCATGCCCGCGCGTCCGGTTGCCCCTTTCTGGTGCCGCAGCTTGTCGGCAAGCTGGTAAGCCAGCTGATGGGTTTTCTCTGCCATCGCCGCCGGTAAACGTGCCTGTTCCAGCATCATTGGCACCGCATCAGTCTCCGGACGACGCCATGCGGCGGTCACCGCTGAACGGGTCACGGACTGAGGTAAAATCTGCTCTGCGAAATCAAGGAACGGCTGGTGCGTCTCCTCTGGCTGGGTGTCGTCGGACTCCGCGGCCGCCTGGGCAGAAAGCGGGATCTCCGGCACGGTATCGCCGGTTTCCAGCTGGCCCAGGTAATTAAAGATCGCCTGTTTAATCAGCCAGTGTGGCGTGCGATCGATGCGCTGCGCAGCCAGTTTGATGCGCTCGCGTGTCGCGTCATCCAGTTTTACACCCATGGTAGTTGTAGCCATGACTCCAGAGCTCCTTGATAGTGGTTCGATACGGCGTTGGCTGCACTATCACTTAAGTTGCAACTTTGTGCAACCGTGTTAAATGTGAGCCAGTTAACACCCTTTTAACGTCGACGATTGTTAAATCCCGCAATGCGGCACGGATATTGCTGCAAGATCCTCGCCAGGCTGGCAGACCCGATGAAAAGCGGGTTTCAGACAGGTAATACGACGGTGCAACCGGATAACTGTGAGCGAGTGCAACCTATGAGCACGTTTTCACAAACGGTTAGTGAAATCACTGTAACGCCTGTGTTAAATCCATTGTGCGCACAACGCCTTTCCGGCAGGATACCGCGCCGCTGGGAAATGAGTGACGCCCTGACGAAGAAAATCGGCCCGCTTTGCCCCGTTCCGGCAGGCGGGTAGCTGGCGATTTCTCTGGGATATCAAATAATAAGTGGAGAGACAGATGAGTGTAAGTACACCTTTGCTGGTGACCTTTTTGGTTTATATTCTTGGGATGGTATTAATCGGGTTTGTGGCTTATCGCTCGACCAAAAACTTTGATGATTACATCCTCGGTGGCCGCAGTCTGGGTAGCGTGGTCACAGCACTCTCTGCCGGTGCATCCGATATGAGCGGCTGGCTGCTGATGGGCTTACCGGGTGCGATCTTCATCTCCGGTATCTCTGAAAGCTGGATTGCGATTGGCCTGACGATCGGTGCCTGGCTGAACTGGAAAATCGTGGCCGGTCGCCTGCGGGTTCAGACTGAACATCACAACAACGCCCTGACGCTGCCGGACTTCTTTACCAGCCGCTTTGAGGACCACAGTAAAATCCTGCGCGTGATCTCCGCCATTGTGATCCTGGTATTCTTCACCATCTATTGCGCCTCAGGCGTGGTAGCCGGTGCGCGTCTGTTTGAAAGCACCTTTGGTATGAGTTACCAGACCGCTCTGTGGGCGGGTGCAGCGGCGACCATTCTCTATACGCTGGTGGGCGGTTTCCTGGCGGTGAGCTGGACCGATACCGTTCAGGCGAGCCTGATGATTTTTGCGCTGATCCTGACGCCAGTGTTTGTGATTATCGCGGTCGGCGGCTGGTCTGATTCGCTGGCGGTGATTGAAGCGAAGAGCCTGGAAAACCTCGACATGCTGAAGGGACTGAACTTCGTCGCGGTGATCTCCCTGCTCGGCTGGGGCCTGGGCTACTTCGGGCAGCCCCATATTCTGGCGCGCTTTATGGCGGCGGATTCGCATCGTTCAATCCGTACCGCTCGCCGTATCGGTATGACCTGGATGGTGCTCTGTCTGGCCGGTGCCGTGGCGGTGGGCTTCTTCGGTATTGCCTACTTCCAGAACAACCCGACGCTGGCGGTTGGCGTTAACGCCAATGCGGAGCGGGTCTTTATCGAGCTGGCGCGTATCCTGTTCAACCCGTGGATTGCCGGTATTCTGCTGTCAGCGATCCTGGCAGCCGTGATGTCAACGCTGAGCTGTCAGCTGCTGGTCTGCTCCAGCGCCCTGACCGAAGATCTCTACAAAGGCTTACTGCGTAAAAATGCCAGCCAGAAAGAGCTGGTATGGGTAGGGCGTCTGATGGTGCTGCTGGTGGCGCTGATTGCGATCGCGCTGGCGGCTAACCCGGAAAACCGCGTGCTGGGCCTGGTGAGCTACGCCTGGGCGGGCTTCGGTGCGGCGTTTGGTCCGGTGGTGCTGTTTGGTGTCTGCTGGAAGCGGATGAACCGCAACGGTGCGCTGGCGGGCATGATCGTCGGTGCGCTGACCGTGCTGGTGTGGAAACAGTATGGCTGGCTGGGACTGTATGAAATCATCCCGGGCTTCATTTTCGCCAGCATCGCCATTGTAGTGTTCACGCTGATGGGCCGTGAGCCATCAGCAGAAGCGCAGCAGCGCTTTGCCGCTGCAGAGGCGGAGTTCCAGACAAAATAAGCGAGGCGTTAATCGCCTGGCCCGTCCCGAAAGGGGCGGGCTTTTTTGTTACAAAGATAAACCACTCAAAGATGAAATTATCTCCACCGGCAACTTGTTTTTTTCTCAGCGATAATGATAATCGGTATCGTTTACACTTTACCTTATTTTACTGTTTATTGACGCTGCTTAACATTCAAGAGGTTGGCGATGTTTGTTCCTTTTCTCATCATGCTGCGCGAAGGGCTTGAAGCCGCGCTGATAGTCAGCCTGATAGCCAGCTATCTCAAACGCACCCAGCGCACCCAATGGTTTCCCGCGATGTGGGCTGGCGTGTTTATTGCCGCCGGGCTCTGTCTGGGCCTGGGTCTGTTCATCAATGCCACCACCGGTGAGTTCCCGCAGAAAGAGCAGGAGCTGTTTGAGGGCATCGTGGCGCTGATTGCGGTGGTGATCCTCACCTCAATGGTTTTCTGGATGCGCAAAGTCGCCCGCAACATCAGGGTCGAGCTTGAACAGGCGGTCGATCAGGCGCTGCAACGCTCAGGTCGTGGCGGTCTGGCGCTGGTGCTAATGGTGTTTCTTGCCGTGGCGCGCGAAGGGCTGGAGTCGGTGTTCTTCCTGCTGGCGGCGTTTACCCAGGATGTCGGTTATGCGCCGCCGATTGGCGCGGTGCTGGGTCTGGCAACCGCGGTCGTGCTGGGCATGCTGCTCTACTGGGGCGGTATCCGTCTTAACATGGCCCATTTCTTCCGCTGGACCAGCGTATTCATCCTGTTTGTCGCCGCGGGTCTGGCAGCGGGCGCCATCCGCGCCTTCCACGAAGCGGGTTTATGGAATCGCTTTCAGGATGTCGCCTTCGATCTCAGCAATACCTTATCGACCCATTCGCTGTTCGGCACCCTGCTGGAAGGGGTGCTGGGTTATCAGGAGACCCCAAGCGTCAGTGAAGTGACCGTTTACTTCGCCTACCTGATCCCGGCTCTGATTCTGTTCTTTATGCCTGCGCGTTCTGCTGCGTCGGCCACTGTGTAATTTGACATTTAACGGGCGCATCTTACGCCTGCAACATGATAGGGAAAGAGAGATGACAATGCGTTTCCGCCGCAAGGCACTGCTGCTTCCTCTGCTGGCGATCTCCGCAACGGCGGCCGCGGCGGTTCCTCAGGTTACCGTAAGCGTCACCGACAAGCAGTGCGAGCCGATGAGCTTAACGGTCAAGGCCGGTAAGACCCAGTTCCTGATTAAAAACAACAGCCAGAAAGCGCTGGAGTGGGAGATCCTCAAAGGCGTGATGGTGGTTGAAGAGCGTGAGAATATCGCGCCGGGCTTCAGTCAGAAACTGACCGCCAATCTGGAGGCGGGCGAATATGAGATGACCTGTGGGCTGCTGAGCAATCCAAAAGGCAAGCTGATTGTGCAAGCCGGTGAGGGCGCGGCGAAAAGTGGCACCTCAGCACGTATGCAGCTGGAAGGCCCGATCACCGAATATAAAGCCTATGTGACCGACCAGGTGAACCAGCTGGTGAGCAACACCCAGGCCTTTACTGACGCCGTTAAAGCGGGTGATGTTGAAAAAGCCAAAGCGCTGTTTGCTCCGACCCGTCAGTATTATGAGCGCATTGAGCCGATTGCTGAGCTCTTCTCCGATCTCGACGGCAGCATTGACGCCCGTGAAGATGACTATGAGAAAAAAGCGGCCGATCCTAAGTTCACCGGTTTCCACCGTCTGGAGAAAGCGCTGTTTGCTGATAACAGCACGAAAGGCA
The DNA here is from genome assembly GCF_902706165.1 of Pantoea sp. 18059. Taxonomy (NCBI): domain Bacteria; kingdom Pseudomonadati; phylum Pseudomonadota; class Gammaproteobacteria; order Enterobacterales; family Erwiniaceae; genus Pantoea; species Pantoea sp. 18059. The sequence goes on along the minus strand of NZ_CACSJS010000001.1, from coordinate 1,114,029 downwards.
TGGCGGACTACGCTGAGCAGCTGAATAAAGATGTGAAAGATTTGCAGGTGCGCATCAGCGAACTGGCCTTCCCGCCAGCCAAAGTGGTCGGCGGCGCAGCCGGCCTGATTGAAGAGGTCGCTTCCAGCAAAATTTCCGGTGAAGAAGATCGCTACAGCCGGACTGACCTGTGGGACTTCCAGGCGAACATTGATGGCGCGCAGAAAATTGTCGATCTGCTGCGACCCATGGTAAGCAAAGCGAACCCGCAGTTGCTGGCCAAGGTTGACGCCAACTTCAAAAAAGTGGATGCGATCCTGAGTAAGTACCGCACCCAAACCGGTTTTGAATCCTATGAGAAACTGACCAGCGCCGACCGTAACGCGCTGAAAGGACCGATCACCGCACTGGCGGAAGATCTTTCATTACTTCGTGGCACCCTGGGTCTGGATTAATCATGAGTCGCAAGGAAGATGACGCGCAGCCTGCGCGTCGTCGGTTACTAAAAGGGCTGGGGCTGCTGGGTGGCGCGGCAGCGCTGAGCGGCGGCTGTCCGTTCCATGCAGCCGCCGCCGACAGCTTTTCGCCGGGGACGGTTACGCCGCAGGCCCGACAGCAGATGCAGCCGTTTTATGGTCAGCATCAGGCAGGTATCACGACGCCACAGCAGGCATCGATGATGCTGGTGGCGTTTGATCTGCTCAGCAGCGATAAAGTGGAGCTGGTGCGTCTGTTCCGGTTGCTGACCCAGCGTATTGCCTTCCTGACCACGGGCGGTCCGGCACCGGTAGTCACCAATCCGCGGTTGCCGCCAATGGATTCCGGCATTCTTGGGGCGACTATCGCGCCTGATAATCTGACGATTACCGTGTCGGTCGGCAATTCACTGTTTGATGAACGCTTTGGTCTGGCGCCGCACAAACCGAAAAAATTGCAGCCGATGACTCGCTTTCCCAATGATTCGCTGGATGCCAGTCAGTGTCATGGCGATCTGCTGTTTCAGCTCTGTGCCAACACTCAGGATACGGTGATTCATGCCCTGCGGGATATCATCAAACATACGCCTGACCTGCTTGGCGTACGCTGGCGGCGCGAAGGCTTTATCTCCGATCACGCCGCGCGCAGTCAGGGGCAGGAGACCCCGATCAACCTGCTGGGTTTCAAAGATGGCACCGCCAATCCGGATACCCACAACCCTGCTCTGATGAATCAGCTGCTGTGGGTGACCGACGATCAGGACGAACCGGTCTGGGCGCGCAATGGCAGCTATCAGGCTGTACGGTTAATCCGCTTTCACGTCGAAATGTGGGATCGCACGCCGCTGGGCGAGCAGCAGACTATCTTTGGTCGCGAGAAATTAAGTGGCGCGCCGCTGGGGATGCAGCATGAGCGCGACGTTCCGGATTACGCCCGTGATCCGGACGGCGAAGTGATTGCGCTGGATGCGCACATCCGTCTTGCCAACCCCCGCACGCCAGAGACGGCAAGCAGCCTGATGCTGCGGCGCGGCTACAGTTACTCCGCGGGTATCTCTGCATCGGGACAGCTGGAGATGGGGTTGCTGTTCGTCTGCTATCAGCACGATCTGGAACGCGGCTTTCTTACGGTGCAGCGACGCCTGAATGGCGAAGCGCTGGAAGAATATATCCGGCCTTTTGGTGGCGGTTACTTTTTTGTTTTGCCCGGTGTACCAGACGCCAGCCATTATTTAGCGCAGTCGTTGCTGGAAGCCTGATTAAAATTCAACCACTGTGGGCGTACCTGTTCTGGTCGCCCACGTTTTACGGTTTTCGTGCTTTGCTGGCTGAGGTTAAACTGAGTTTTAGCGGTTGTCTGGCATATATAAAATAAGCTAATACACTGTAATTAAAAGATTTTACATTTTGCCTTAAAAGAAATACATACACGTGATTAGCAATTCTTTTGCCAGCAGGTAAAATTACTATTGCAAAGGCCCAACAAAATGGTGCACTTTATTAAACAGGCGTAATCGGATGTGTTGATGTATCACACTGGAGTTCGCGCATGGGTCGAGTCTTTAATGGAAAGTCACTGTCAGTAAATAGATTGCGCCTGACCGCGAGGGCAATTCTGCCTCGTTATTTCTTCCTTCCTTCAACCATCTCTTTTGTTTTATCGCATCCTGTTTTATCCGGTGTTCAGCTACGCTATTGCGCTGCTGCATACCCACTATCCTGTCCTGTCATGGCTCAAAAGGAAGCCAACTGAAACCTCTAAAGCGTTCACGTTATCGCAACGGGCCACCGGCCTGACGCAGGAAATGAAACCAACTGAAAGGTGCCACTATGGGAAGACAGAAAGCAGTGATCAAAGCGCGTCGTGAAGCAAGAAGAGTGCTTCGTAGTGACTCAAGAAGTCATCGTCAGCGTGAAGAAGAGTCGGTCACTTCGCTGGTGCATATGAGTGGACTGGATGCCATTGGCATGGCGCGCGATACGCGTGACCGGTTGCCAATTGAAGCCCGTAATGAAGCTCAGGCGCACTATCTTAACGCCATAGAGAGAAAACAGCTGATCTTCGCAACCGGTGAAGCCGGGTGCGGTAAAACCTGGATCAGTGCCGCAAAAGCGGCTGAGGCCCTGATTAATAAGGATATCGACAGGATTATCGTTACGCGCCCGGTACTGCAGGCAGATGAGGATCTGGGATTCCTTCCCGGCGATATTTCTGAGAAATTCGCGCCTTATTTCCGCCCGGTTTATGACATTCTGGTTAAACGTCTTGGCGCATCCTTTATGCAATATTGTCTGCGTCCGGAAATTGCCAAGGTAGAGATTGCACCGTTCGCCTATATGCGTGGTCGCACCTTCGAAAATGCTGTGGTAATTCTGGACGAGGCGCAGAACGTCACCGCCGCGCAGATGAAAATGTTCCTGACCCGACTGGGCGAAAACGTCACGGTCATTGTTAACGGCGATATTACCCAGTGCGACTTGCCCGCTGGGGTGCCTTCCGGTCTCGCAGACGCGCTGGCGCGTTTCGAAGAGGACGAGATGGTTGGCATTGTACGCTTCGGCAAAGAAGATTGTGTGCGTTCTGCGCTGTGTCAGCGCACCCTGCACGCGTATAGCTAGCGTTTGATTGAGTAGAAGTGTAGCGCCCAAACCCGGCTCCGGCCGGGTTTTCTTATTGTGGGGCAGGACTGCGCCCGCGGTCGTTCCCCGGCGGGGGTTATCACACTCTCTCAGCGTGAAATATGCAAAAAAAAGAGCCTGAACAAAAGTTCAGGCTCTTCTTTGAAGATGGCGGTGAGAGAGGGGTTCGAACCCTCGATACGTTGCCGTATACACACTTTCCAGGCGTGCTCCTTCAGCCACTCGGACACCTCACCAGATTTACTTCGCTGACCGCGATGGGTCAACGGGGCGGTACTATAGGGAGTCGACTGAAAACGGTCAAGCACTATTTTTCTCTTTTGATCTATTCGCTTAAGCTCTGAACGAATTGATTTACTGCGGCATAAAACCCGCCGTTTTATCGGCCACATCCCGCCAAACTGATGAGCCCGGTCAGGTGAGTTTTATAGCAGCAAATAACTCGGGGCGGCGTTCTCAGCCTCGTTACTGGTCAGACGCTGCCCCGACTGATGCCGGAATCAGCTCTTTACTCTGTTAGCGAAACTTTTCCGCAGCTTCTGCAATTTCGGTGGAATGACCGCCATGCAGTAGCCGTTGCGCTGGCCCGCGCCTTCCCAGTAATCCTGATGATAAGCTTCAGCGGGATACCACTCTTTCAGCGGCTCAATGGTGGTCACCACCGGCACATCATGGTCAGCCTGAGCGCGGGCAATGGCGGCGCGTGCTTCCGCTTCCTGCTCTGCATTGGCCGGGAAAATGGCGGAACGATACTGGGTGCCAATATCATTACCCTGACGGTTAAGCTGGGTCGGATCATGCGTCACAAAGCTGATATCCAGCAGATCGCCAAAGCTGACTTTATCCGGGTCGAAGCCAATGCGGATCGCTTCCGCATGACCGGTCGCACCGCTGCAGACCTGCTCATAAGTCGGATTAGGACGAGCACCGCCGGTATAACCGCTTTCTACCGACTCTACGCCGATCACATCCTTAAATACCGCTTCGGTACACCAGAAACAGCCGCCAGCGATAACTGCGTATTCGATTGCCATAATAATTTACTCCTGTCAGGTCGAAAGAGGTGAATGGGGGCGCAGAAGAGCGCTTTCAACTAGATCAGCATCTCCGGTTTAAAATCGCCGCTCTTATCCAGTATTTTGTCGCTCATCACGCTGAACCGGCCTTCGCCAGTGTAGTGCAGGGTAGTGGGGTATTCCGGCTGCTCGGCGACGTGCGCTTTAACAATCTCAAAAATAAACAGGTTGTAGTTAGCGACCATCGAATCGTCATAAAGCTGACACTCAAAGCTGGCAAAACATTCGGCAATCATCGGCGCGCCAACCACCTGAGCGGGTTCCGGCGTCAGGCCAAAGGCCTCAAACTTATCAATGCTGTCGCCGTGGCTGTTGCCGATTGCCACAACTTCATCAATCAGCGAGGCAGAAGGAATGTTCAGCACGCACTGACCGCTGTTGCGGATCAGCTCATGGCTGTGGTTCATACCGGCAATCATGCAGCCGACCAGTGACGGAGAAAACTCCAGCACCGTGTGCCAGCCGAGCGTCATGATGTCATGTTGATCTCCGTACTGCGAACTGAGCAGCAGCACCGGTCCGGGTTCAAGGTATTTGCGGGCTTTGCTGACCGGAAAAGCATATTTGTGCATGCGTTGGCTCATGGCGTAACTCCTGAAACGGAACGTAGCCATTAAGTGTAGAGCACCGGGCGGATGCAGCAGGCGTGTCAGCGGGCAGAAATGCGAGGTTGATGGCGGCGTCTGGCAGCGCAGACATTTTTAGCGGCAGTGTCGCGAGCTTAAGGTTTCCTTAATATGCAATCGCGATACTGCCTGCTTTAACTGAGGATGATGCTATGAAAACTGCTCCTGTTGCCCTGTCTGTGACTGCTCCGCGTCCGATGAGTGAATATGCTGCACTGCTGATTGCCGCAGCTACGGTCGTTCTGTTCCTCTCCGCCTGGTTCAGCGCTTAAAACTTCACCACGGCACGACAACCGCTTCGGTCGCGGCGGTTCTCTAAGAAAAACTGAAACCGGTGTAACTGGACGATGCGGCTGACGATGCTCAGCCCGAGTCCGATACCGCCGTAGCGACTGTCCATCCGGATAAACGCTTTACTCAGCTCGCCACTTTTACTCTCATCAATTCCCGGACCCTGATCTTCCACCACCAGCATCGGCTGAGGAGCTAACACCAGCTGTACACTGATGGTGCTGTTATCCGGGCTGTAGCGATGGGCGTTCTCAACCAGGTTACGCAGCAACATTTTCAGCAGCGTGGCATCACCGCGCACAAACTGCTCCTGCGGCAGATCGAGCACCAGCGTCTGCTGATGCGCCTCCAGCATGATACTCAGCTCTGCCTCCATTGGCAGGATCACATCTTCAATCAGCCCCACGTTCTGATAGGTGCCAGAGGTAAAGGACTGTCCGGCGCGCGCCAGATTCAGCAGCTGCGACACGCTGTGCGTCATCTGATCCAGGCGCTGCACCAGCGGCTGAACTTTGACATCGCTGTTACGTTCGATTAACTCCAGATGCAGCCGCAATCCCGCCAGCGGCGTGCGCAGCTCATGTGCCACGTCGGCGGTGAACAGCCGTTCGCGCTCCAGACTGCTGTTCAGACGCGCGACCAGCTGGTTTATCGCCTGCGTCACCGCATCGATCTCCTGAACCTGACTGTGGCAGGCGACGGGATCAAGATTCTCTTCGCTGCGACTCTCCAGTTCACGCTGCAGCTGATAAAGCGGCCGGGTAATCCACTTCACCGCCTGATAGCAGAGCAGCAGCGTCAGGGTAATCATCACCAGACTTGGCACCGCCAGGCTGGCTACCGCTTCATGCACTTCACGCTTAACGTGACTGTCCATGTTGCGCTTCTGCAGCTGCGCTTCCACCAGAAACTGAATCTGCTCTTTGCTCTCATGCCACAGCCAGACCACGCTGATCACCTGGAAAACCAGCAGGATCAGACCGATGGTCAGGATGAGACGAAAGCGCATACTGCGATGATCGAAACGTCTTATCATGTTGCCTCACGAACGCCATCCTGCGTCACCAGCGCATAGCCAAAACCGCGCACGGTGCGGATAGCGCTTTTGCCGATTTTGTCGCGCAGATTATGGATATGCACTTCCAGGGTATTAGTAGAAGGCTCGGTCTCCCAGTTATAGATATCCTGGTAGAGAATTTCACGGTGAACCGGATTCCCGGCCTTGAGCATCAGCCGTGACAGAATCGCAAACTCTTTGGGTGTCAGATCCAGCAGTACGTCGCTGAGCGTAATCTGGCGATGGGTCATATCCAGCGCCAGCGCACCCACTCTGACATGACTGTCGCCCTGATTGACGTGGCGGCGGATCAGGGCGCGGATCCGCGCCAGCAACTCATCCAGCGAGAACGGTTTGATGAGATAGTCGTCGGCGCCTGCGTCGAGTCCGGCAATGCGTTCGCTGATGGTGTCGCGTGCGGTCAGGATCAGCACCGGCGTCATCTTCTTCTGCCGCCGCAGTCGTATCAGAAAATGCAGTCCATCTTCATCCGGGAGGCCAAGATCCAGCACCACCAGGCTATACAGGCCGCTGGCGAAATGCGCTTCAGCATCCCGCACCCGCGTAACGCCATCACAGACATAGCCTTCGCCTTCCAGTGCCAGCATCAGACCCTGCAGCAGCAAGGCATCATCTTCAACAATCAGTATCTTCATTAAGGTTGGCTCCGACACGACGTCAAAATATCATCCGCAGGCACATATTCGTGGGTCGCGGTGCCGGTTAATCCCAGCATGGTTGAAAACACATTATCCTGTGAAAAATCGTCTGTCGCCGCCAGTTTATTCAGACAGCCGCGATTAACCGCATAACGTTTCTGATAATCATCGGAAAGCCAGATCAGCAACGGCACATGTTTCTGGGTGTCCGGCGCGATAGCATAGGGCAGGCCATGCAGGTAAGCACCATTTTCACCCAGGGATTCGCCGTGGTCAGACAGATAGACCAGGCTGGTGGTGAAGCGGTCCTGATGTGCACGCAGTACGTTAATGGCTTTATCGACGATGTGATCCACATTGACCAGCGTATTGTCATAGGTGTTGATCAACTGTTGTTGCGAACAGTCCTGAATCTGGTTGGTGTCGCAGGTCGGTTCAAACTGACGAAACTGTGGCGGATAGCGATGGCTGTAAGTCGGGCCATGACTGCCAATGGTGTGCAGCACAATCACCGCGTTGCCTTTTAACTGACTGATGTACTCATCCAGACCGTGGAACAGCACGTCGTCGTAACACTCACCGTCAATACACATGCCGGGCAGGTTCAGGCTGGTCATGTCCTGATGCGGAACGCGATCGCAGGCCCCTTTACAGCCCCCATCGTTCTCATTCCACAACACGCTGATCCCGGCGCGCTGAATAATATCCAGCAATCCCTCCTGATGGGCGGCCAGCACATCATCATAGTGGGCGCGCGGCATGTTGGAGAACATGCAGGGCACGGAAACCGCCGTCGCCGTTCCGCACGAGGTGGTGTGCGGGAAATAGATCACATCATCTTTCGCCAGCAAGGGATTGGTCAAACGACCGTAACCGCCCAGCGAGAAATTTTGCGCACGCGAGGTTTCGCCCAGCACCAGAATCGTCAGGTTAGGTTTGCCACTGCTGCGGCTGGGCTGCAGGTGCGCATCTTCACCGATGCGTATCAGCGGCGCGTTCTGCAACTGCTCATGCTTATACCAGGAGAGCGTCGCCGCGATGCTGTTAGAGGGGCTCAGCGCTTTTACCAGTTCGCGGTTGTTACGGAACAGCGAAGCGTAATCTTTATAAAAGAGCAGGGCGATCAGCACAATCAGCGCCGCTGACAGCAATACGCTGAGCAGTCGCGCCAGCACGCCACGCCACTGCTGTTTTTTGATTCGCGGCCAGAACAGCAGCAACGTCATCAGCACGCCCGAGGTGAGCAGGGTTACAAGCAGCTGTGGCGTAATCAGCGCAAAAGATTCCGAGGCGGTGGTATCCATCATGTTGGTGATCATCGAGCGATCGACCACGATGTTATAGGTGTGAATAAAGAACTGTGCCGAGGCGGAGAGCAGAATAAACAGCGCGGCCAGCAGCCGATCCAGCCAGATAAACGAGGCCAGCGTAATCACGATATTGATCACGCTAAAGGCGACCAGCGGCATCGATAAAAAGACCAGCGTGGTGTGCAGGTCGTTCAGCGGCATCACCGCCAGCACCTGACGGTAATAGGCAACGTTAAGGAAAACCGCGATGTAAACCGCAGCCAGAATCAGCAACGTAAGGCGGCTAATCAGCGGCCTCTTCAGGGTAAACGCCATGTGAGCAGGAACCAGAGTAATAAAAGTGTCACGAGAATGCGCTTTCAATATTAGGAATACCTTAAGAGCCTTAAGCTTTGGGGGGGCCGACTCTGCCGGGTGCGATACGTGCGTGACTCCAGTCAGCAGCGGATCGTGTCCGGCCTGAACATCAGAAGCGAAGCAGAATTGAATGGTGCTTTTATGCTGACTTAGCCGCAGCGGCTGGCATGAAACCTGCATCTTTCTGGCATAACCCCTGTTAATGACTACACTTACTGTGAAGATGTTCTCAGTTAGCCAGTATTGTCAGCAATGCGCTTGCAAGTTTGAGGAGAGTGACCTATCCCGTTACCGCGTTTTATCCCTCAATCACCGCTTTATCAGAATTTCCCGCTTGCTGACCTGACTGCGTCAGGACATTCTTGTTTTAACTCAATGTTTTATTAAAATTCGATTTTCAGGAGAAGTAACGTGACCCAAGCGGCAGACACCCATGCCAGGTACCCGACATTAAGCGGCGGGCAGTACGCCTTCTTTTTTGATGTCGACGGCACGCTGGCAGCGATTCAGTCCCGTCCCGAAGCGGTATTTATTCCTGAGCAGGTCATCGCGCAACTGCAGCAGCTCTCTGCACTCTCGCAGGGCGCGCTGGCGCTGGTCTCCGGCAGACCTATAGAACAACTCGATGCGCTGGCCGCTCCCTGGCACGGCCCGGCTGCGGGCGTACATGGTGCAGAGCGCCGTGATGCAGAGGGTAATCTGCAACGCATCAGCCTGCCGGTCGAGGTGGAGCAATCGCTCAGGGCGGAATTGCAGAATGCTATGGCATCCTGGCCTGGCACCCAGCTGGAGGTAAAAGGCATGGCTTTCGCACTTCACTACCGCCAGGCGATGCAGCATGAGCAGGATGTGATGCGACTGGCTGAACAGTCAGTGAAACGTTTTCCCGGACTGGCGCTTCAGCCGGGGAAATGTGTGGTAGAGATTAAACCGGCAGGTATCGATAAAGGCGCCGCAATCAGCGACTTTATGCAGCAGCCCCCTTTTGCCGGACGTACGCCGGTCTTTATTGGCGACGATCTGACGGATGAGAAGGGCTTTCTGGCCGTGAACGCACGGCAGGGCGTCTCGATCAAAGTCGGAGAAGGTTCCACCCAGGCCCATTATCGGCTTCATGATGTCGATGCGGTTTACGGCTGGCTGGAAAGAACATTATTACTATCAGATCAAGACAACGTCGGTAAGGAGTTTAGGTTATGAGTCGTTTAGTGGTTGTATCTAACCGTGTCGCCATGCCCGATGGGTCAAAAACCAGCGCTGGCGGTTTGGCCGTCGGTATTCTCGATGCACTGAAAAGCACCGGTGGACTGTGGTTTGGCTGGAACGGTGAAATCAGCGAGTACACAGGCGAAGAGGTAGAAGAAGTCACGGTTCAGGAACATGAAGGTATTGAGTATGCCTCGTTCCCGCTGAGCCAGAACGATTACGATCTCTACTATTGCCAGTTCTCAAACACTGTCATCTGGCCCGCATTCCATTATCGCCTTGACCTGGTTCAGTTCCAGCGGGAAGCGTGGGAAGGGTATTGCGACGTTAACGATGCGGTGGCACAGCGTTTAAAACCGCTGATCAAGCCGGATGATATTGTCTGGATCCACGATTATCACTTTTTACCGTTTGCAGCCGCGTTGCGTCGGGCGGGCATTAATAACCGCATCGGCTTCTTCCTGCATATTCCGTTCCCGACGCCTGAAATATTTAATGCGCTGCCGCCGCACAAAGAGCTTCTGGAAATGCTGTGCGAATATGACCTGCTGGGTTTCCAGACCGAATCGGATCGGGTGGCCTTCCTCGACAGCGTCAGCCAGCTTACACAGTTGCAGAATAAGGGCGACAAAAAACATCGCGCCTTTGGCAACACCTTTATGACTGAGGTTTATCCTATCGGGATTGAGCCAGACAGTATTAAAGAGATGGCCGAAGGGCCGCTGCCACCAAAAATGGCCGCCATGAAGAAAGAGCTGGGCGATGCACGCAATATTATTGCCTGCGAACGTCTCGACTATTCCAAAGGTCTGCCTGAGCGTTTTCTTGCCTATGAAGCGCTGCTGGAGAACTTCCCGCAGCATCGCGGCAAAATTCGCTACTCGCAGATTGCACCGACCTCGCGCGGCGATGTGCAGGCGTATCAGGATATCCGTCATCAGCTGGAGACCGAAGCAGGGCGCATCAACGGTAAATACGGTACGCTGGGCTGGACCCCGCTCTACTACCTTAACCAGCATTTTGACCGTCGCCTGCTGATGAAAATCTTCCGTCTGACCGATGTCGGTCTGGTTACGCCGCTGCGTGACGGTATGAACCTGGTGGCGAAAGAGTACGTGGCTGCGCAGGACCCGGATGATCCCGGTGTACTGGTGCTGTCGCGCTTTGCGGGTGCGGCTAACGAGCTCACCTCCGCGCTGATTGTAAATCCGTATGACCGTGATGAAGTGGCAGCCGCGCTGGATAGGGCGATTACTATGCCGCGTACCGAAAGGATTTCACGCTACAACGACATGATGGCGGTATTGCGTAAAAATGATATTACCGCCTGGCGTGAAGGCTTCCTGAAAGACCTGGAGCGCATTGAACCGCGCAGCGTTGACCACAACACGGTTAACAAGGTCGCGACCTTCCCAAAACTCGCCTGATATCTGTTCTGACTCAGGTTATGAAAGCAGCGGCGCCTCTACGGCGTCGCTGTTTTTTTTCGGCCCAGGTCACAGAAAACTTGCCTGCTATCTGTTGATGACCGTTTGCTACGATTCTACGCTGATAACGTCAGTGGCTGCCCGGAGTGGCCCGATAAATGCAGGTAAGCCCGGAAATCCCCGTCCTGTCAGCCCCTGCCGCTTTCTTTACCTTCTTAACTCAAGTTTCTCTTCAGGCTGCCGATAGTGATAGTGCCAACGCATAACCCTTCGTTAATTCATTCGACTTTCTTATATAACCCCTTGTTACAGTGGGATTCAGAGTCTGTACACCCCGCCACCACTGTTAACGTCAGGTTGCCAGAAATCTGACCTGCTGCCGTATAAACCTTAACGCTTTCATTACTCACCCTCTGCGATACTCCCCTTAAGTAACTAATTTAAAAGCAAATACCTGAAGGTCGCAGCAGCATAATATGCTGACAACCTTTCTTTGGGTGGTTCTAAATAGGGTGTTAAAACGATTAACACCCGATATTCATTCCGGACTGCGCAAAGCGTCGAATAGCGATGCTTTTACCCCCTATTAAACCTTTCTCAGGACCAATTGGACTTAAAATCGGGCTTTTTTGCTCAAAAAATGACCAGTCGGTAAGTAATGGTAAAGGGTTGCTGAAGAAATTTGCGTTAAAAGTGTGATCTGCGTCACACTTTATCTAAAATTTCACATCACTGTCGTTGTATGTCGAAATCAGACGATATAGATTTGCGTTGTTTTCGGAATAGTCCTAAAAAATGTAAGAAGACGTCACGGAAGATGTCCAGAACTCGAAAATAAAATGGCATGGATTTTCGACCTTCGGTGGGTCTGAAACCCACACAAAAATGGAAGGCGAAAACGGTGACATTAACGTTACGTGAAGTTTTTTTTGCCATCTTTTGATTTAACAAACAGCAGCTCGAACCGCAGATTTATTCTGCGATACAGTTACGTCGCATCTCTCAGGATGGAAAAATAATGGGCACCTCTGAAGTACTGAAACATATTTACGATCTCAACTTGTCTTATTTACTGCTTGCGCAGCGTTTAATTAACCAGGATAAAGCTTCTGCAATGTTTCGCCTCGGAATTGACGAGAAAATGGCGAATGCATTATCTGAATTAACATTGCCTGAGATGGTAAAAATGGCGGAAACCAATCAACTGGTTTGCCAGTTTCGTTTTACCGATAGCAGCACCATTAATCGCCTGACGCAGGAATCACGCGTGGATGATTTACAACAAATCCACACCGGCATTTTATTATCGAGCCGTTTACTGCGTAATGCGTCTAAAGATGATGCACCTGCTAAAAAGAGAGCAATGTCATGAGTGAGAAAAGTATTGTTCAGGAAGCACGTGATATTCATCTCGCGATGGAGCTCATTACATTAGGTGCCCGCTTACAGATGCTTGAGAGCGAAACCCAGCTGAGCCGCGGTCGTCTCATTAAGCTCTATAAAGAATTACGTGGCAGTCCGCCACCGAAAGGTATGCTGCCGTTCTCTACGGACTGGTTTATGACGTGGGAGCAGAACATTCATGCTTCTATGTTCTGTAACGCCTGGAAGTTTTTGCTGAAAACCGGGTTGTGCAGCGGCGTCGATGCCGTGATTAAAGCTTACCGCCTGTATCTTGAACAGTGTCCTCAATCGGACGAGGGCCCGCTGTTGGCGCTGACTCGTGCCTGGACCCTGGTCCGATTCGTTGATAGCGGTATGCTGGAACTGGCAGATTGTAAAAGCTGCAACGGCAGCTTTATTAATCATGCGCATCAGCCGGTTGGCAGCTTTACCTGCAGCCTGTGCCAGCCACCATCACGGGCAGTAAAAAGACGTAAACTTTCTGCAGAACCTGCCGATATGTTTCCACAACTGCTGGATGAACAGGTTAAACACGCCGTTTAAGTTTGTTCGCACTGTGGAAGCCATCCAGCAGCGGTTAATACCGCTGCTTTTTTTTTGCTTGCGGTTCAGGAATAACATCTGCGGCTCTCTGGCTTAACTTCCACCAACACGTTACGGACGTAAGGATTTTTTTGTGCTGATAATTATAGGTTACCTGATTGTTTTAGGCTCCGTGTTGGGCGGATATGCGCTGGTAGGTGGCCATCTGGGCGCGCTTTATCAGCCAGCCGAATTATTAATGATCGGCGGTGCCGGTGCCGGTGCTTTTTTAGTCGGCAACAACGGTAAGTCGATTAAAAAAACGCTGAAGGCGCTGCCTAAGTTATTTCGCGGCTCCAAGTACAACAAAGCGGTTTACATGGATTTGATGGCGCTGCTTTATCGCCTGATGGCGAAGTCGCGTCAGCAGGGCATGTTATCGCTGGAACGCGATATTGAAGATCCCAGCCAGAGTGAAATTTTTGCTAATTATCCCCGCATTCTTGCCGATAAACAGTTAGTGGATTTTATTACTGACTATTTACGCCTGATGGTGAGCGGCAACATGAACGCTTTTGAAATCGAAGCGTTGATGGATGAAGAGATTGAGACCTACGAACACGAGTGTGACGTACCAGCGCAAAGTATTGCTGCAGTGGGTGATGGTCTTCCGGCATTCGGTATCGTCGCCGCGGTAATGGGCGTGGTCCATGCACTGGCTTCGGCCGATCGTCCAGCCGCTGAACTCGGTGCGCTGGTCGCGCATGCGATGGTGGGCACCTTCCTGGGCATCCTGCTGGCCTACGGGTTTGTCTCTCCACTCTCGTCAGTGCTGCGTCAGAAGTGTGCGGAAACCACCAAGATGATGCAGTGCATTAAGGTGACATTGCTGTCGAGCCTGAATGGTTACGCGCCGCAGATTGCGGTGGAATTTGGTCGTAAGACGCTCTATTCCGCCGAGCGTCCGTCGTTCAGCGAACTGGAAGAGCACGTACGTAACGCCAAGAACCCGGCTAAACAGACTTCAGACGAGGCTTCATGAAACACGGCAATCGCCCAATTGTGCTGATCAAAAAGCGCAAACATAAAGGCCATGAAGGCAGCCACGGATCGTGGAAGATTGCCTACGCCGACTTTATGACGGCGATGATGGCCTTTTTTATGGTGATGTGGCTGCTCTCAATCGCCAACCCGCAGGAGCTGGTGCAGATAGCAGACTACTTCAAAACACCGCTGAAGGTAGCGATTACCGGCGGGGCGCGCAGCAGCAACAGCGAGAGCCCGATCCCCGGCGGCGGTGATGATCCGACCAAAAAGATTGGCGAAGTGAACAAAGTCGTCGATATGGACGCCCAGAAACGCAAGCTGGATGAGATTCGTCTTAACCGGCTGCGTGAAAAGCTCGACCAGCTGATTGAAGCGGATCCGCGTCTGAAAGCGCTGCGCCCGCATCTGATCATCAACATGGTGGAAGAGGGGCTGCGTATTCAGATTATCGACAGCCAGAATCGCCCGATGTTTAAGACCGGTCGGGCCGAGGTTGAGCCCTATATGCGCGATATTCTGCGTGCGATAGCGCCAGTCCTTAACGACATTCCGAACCGCATCAGCCTGGCCGGACATACCGATGATTTTCAGTATGCCAGCGGTGACAAAGGCTACAGCAACTGGGAACTGTCGACAGACCGTGCTAACGCCTCACGCCGTGAACTGGTGATGGGCGGCTTAGACAGCGGAAAAATTTTACGGGTGTTGGGTATGGCCGACACCATGCGCCTGAAAAATCGTGGCGGTAATGACGCCGTTAACCGCCGCATCAGCCTGCTGGTGTTGAACCACGACACCGAAGCGGCAATAGAAAAAGAGAACGCAGAAAGTGATGCCGTCCAGATCAGCGATCCGGCGGCCATTGAACAGATTACCGCACCTGCAACACCAGGCGGCGCGGTGAATACAGCAGCCCCCTCACAGCCGAGGTGATTCCCGTGAGTATGGACATCAGCGATTTTTACCAGACGTTTTTTGATGAAGCCGATGAGCTATTAGCGGATATGGAACAACACCTGTTGGGCTTAGACCCGCAGGAGCCAGATTCGGAACAGCTTAACGCCATCTTCCGTGCCGCTCACTCCATTAAGGGTGGGGCCGGAACCTTTGGTTTTACGGTATTACAGGAAACGACTCATATCCTGGAAAACATTCTGGATGGTGCTCGTCGCGGCGAGATGCAGCTCAGCACCGACATCATCAACCTGTTTTTGGAAACCAAAGATATTATGCAGGAACAGCTCGATGCTTATAAAACCGCGCAGGAGCCTAACGCGGAAAGCTTCAAATATATCTGTGAAGCGCTGCGCCAGCTGGCGCTAGAGGCCAAAGGTCTGCCGGTTGATGTTCCGGCCAGTGTTGCCACTGCCAGCGCAGAACCGGCCAGCACCAGCGGCCTGCGTGTACAGCTGATCGATCTCAAAGAGAAAGAGGTCGATCTGATGCTGGAAGAGATGAGTAATCTCGGCACCCTGACCAACGTACAGAAAGGCAGCACCACGCTGGATGTCTGCATTGATGGCGTCGGTAAAGATGACATCGTGGCGGTGCTCTGCTTCGTCATCGACGAAGCACAGATCCGCTTCCCGGCAGCAGACGAAGCCGTTGCCGCGCCAGCTGCTGTTGCAGCCGAGGCCGAACCGGTGGTGGAAGACGTTCACACCGCCACCGTCACCGAACTGCCGGTGGCCGCAGTGAAGCGTGAAAGTAAGCGCGTCGCGGCACCTGCCAAATCGAGCGAATCCACCAGCATCCGTGTTGCGGTAGAGAAAGTCGATCAGCTGATCAACCTGGTGGGCGAACTGGTCATTACCCAGTCAATGCTCGCTCAGCGTTCCGGCGAACTCGATCCGGTCGCGCACGGCGACCTGCTGAACAGCATGGGTCAGCTGGAGCGTAACGCCCGCGATCTGCAGGAATCGGTGATGTCGATTCGTATGATGCCAATGGAATATGTCTTCAGCCGCTTCCCGCGTCTGGTGCGTGACCTGGCCAGCAAACTCGGCAAAGAGGTCGAACTGACGCTGCTGGGCAGCTCAACCGAACTCGATAAGAGCCTGATTGAACGCATCATCGATCCATTAACGCACCTGGTGCGTAACAGTCTTGACCACGGTATCGAAACGCCAGAGAAACGTCTGGTGGCCGGTAAAGTGGCAACCGGTAACCTGACGCTTTCAGCGGAACATCAGGGCGGCAACATCTGCATTGAAGTGTCTGATGATGGTGCCGGTCTGAACCGTGAACGTATTCTGGCTAAAGCCCTCTCATCGGGCCTGCCGGTTCACGAGAACATGAGCGACGAAGAGGTCGGCATGCTGATCTTCGCACCGGGCTTCTCCACCGCAGAGCAGGTGACGGATGTTTCAGGACGCGGCGTCGGTATGGACGTGGTGAAACGAAATATTCAGGAGATGGGCGGTCACGTCGAAATCGCCTCGAAGCAGGGCAAAGGCACCACCATTCGTATCCTGCTGCCGCTGACCCTGGCCATCCTTGATGGGATGTCCGTTCGTGTGGCCGATGAAGTCTTTATTCTGCCGCTGAATGCGGTGATGGAGTCGCTGCAACCGCGCGCCGAAGAGCTGAAACCGCTGGCCGGTGGCGAGTGCGTGCTGGAAGTGCGTGGCGAATATCTGCCACTGGTCGAGCTGTGGAACGTCTTTGATGTGCAGGATGCCAAAACCGAGGCCACTCAGGGCATCGTGGTAATCCTGCAAAGCGCGGGCAAACGTTACGCGCTACTGGTCGATCAGCTGATTGGCCAGCATCAGGTGGTGGTGAAGAACCTGGAAAGTAACTATCGCAAAGTGCCGGGCATCTCTGCCGCCACCATTCTTGGCGATGGTAGCGTGGCGCTGATTGTTGATGTTTCAGCACTGCAATCACTTAACCGTGAAAAACGTGTGGCTGGCGCTGCCGCCTGATTGATAACGAAAGGGTAAATAACATGAATGGAATGGCAACCGTGACAAAAATCGCTGGCGAAACTGTGGGTCAGGAGTTTCTGGTCTTCACGCTGGGCGACGAAGAGTACGGCATCGATATCCTCAAAGTTCAGGAAATTCGCGGTTACGATCAGGTAACGCGTATCGCAAATACCCCTGAATTTATCCGCGGCGTCACTAACCTGCGCGGCGTAATCGTGCCGATTATCGATCTGCGCGTGAAGTTTGCGCAACCCGATGTTGAGTACAATGAAAACACCGTGGTTATCGTGCTGAATCTGGAAAATCGCGTGGTCGGTATTGTGGTTGACGGCGTCTCTGATGTGCTGTCGCTGACCCAGGATCAGATCCGTCCTTCACCAGAGTTCGCTGTGACCATGTCCACCGAGTACCTGACCGGTCTGGGTGCGCTGGGCGATCGCATGCTGATTCTGGTCGACATTGAGAAGCTGCTGAGCAGCGACGAGATGGCGCTGGTGGATAACCTGCGTAGCGCGTAATTGAATCATCCCGGGCCGGTTATGGCTGGCCCGTGATAGTTTCACTGAGCGATAATTCCTTTCTAATCATACAATAAAGCCGCATTGCACTCTAATTTCCCGCTGTCACCTGCCGATAATCCCTCAGTCACTTTAATTACCTACTTTCTTCAGGGTTACTCATGTTAACGAAAATCCGTGTTGTCACCAGCCTGTTACTGGTGTTGCTGGTGTTTGGGCTGTTACAGGCCTTCTCCGGTTCTGTTTTCTACTCCGCATTAAGCCACGACAAGCAAAGCTTCGCCGTGTCGCAGCTGGCGATGCAAAATACGCAGTCGCTCAACGACGCCTATATGAGTCTTAACCAGAGCCGGGTGCTGCTGACCCGTATTCAGCTGCGTTTCGCCACCAGTAAGCTGGAAGGCAAAACGGCCGATGTCGCCACGCTGTTTGACGACAGCAAAAACTTTCAGCAGGCGGCCGCCGGTTTTTTCAAAGTCTTTAAAGAGACACCCGATACGCCGGGACAAAATAGTGAGTTAAACAACCAGCTGGAGCAGCGCTACAGCGACTATGGCGCTGCGCTGGATCAGTTGCAGACGGCGCTACAGGCAAACGATCTGATTGCGGCCGGTAAAGCCCCGGTGGCGCCAAGTCAGAGTGCGTTTCTGACGCTTTACCGTGAATGGCGAGCCGATCAGAATCGCTTGACTACGCTTGGTGTTGAAGAGAACAGTTCGGCTTACAGCCGTATGATGTGGATCCTCTCCACCATCATGGCTGTCGTGGTCGCCGTGATCGTGTTCTGCTGGTTTGGACTGCGCAAAATCGTGATGACACCCCTCAACAGCAGCATTAATCACATCCAGCATATCGCCCAGGGCGATTTAACCCAGCCGATTGTGGTGGAAGGGCGCAATGAGATGACTCAGCTCGCGGCCAGTCTGCATGACATGCAGCAGTCACTGGTGCGCACGGTGACCAATGTGCGTGACGGCTCGGATGCGATTTTCACAGGTGCCAGCGAGATCTCTGCCGGAAACAATGATCTTTCTGCCCGCACAGAACAGCAGGCGGCGTCACTGGAGCAGACGGCGGCCAGCATGGAGCAGCTCACAGCCACGGTGAAACAGAACGCCGAAAATGCCCGCCAGGCGTCACAGCTGGCACTCAGCGCCTCAGAAACCGCAGAAAAAGGCGGCAACGTGGTGGCGGGTGTCGTGAAAACCATGAGCGAAATCGCTGGCAGCTCGAAGAAGATTGCCGATATCACCAGCGTGATTGATGGCATTGCTTTCCAGACTAATATTCTGGCGCTTAACGCCGCCGTTGAAGCGGCGCGTGCCGGCGAGCAGGGTCGCGGTTTTGCCGTGGTCGCGGGCGAAGTGCGTAATCTGGCCCAGCGCAGCGCCCAGGCGGCAAAAGAGATCAAAGGGTTGATCGACGACTCAGTGAACCGGGTCAATGTCGGTTCGCAACTGGTCGGCACCGCCGGGGAAACCATGAGCGATATCGTCAGTGCGGTTACGCGCGTCACCGACATCATGGGTGAAATCGCCTCGGCGTCGGACGAGCAGAGTCGCGGTATCGATCAGGTCGGGCAGGCGGTCACTGAGATGGATCGCGTTACCCAGCAGAACGCCTCGCTGGTGGAAGAGTCCGCTGCGGCAGCCGCCTCGCTGGAAGATCAGGCCAGCCGGTTAAGTCAGTCAGTGTCGGTCTTCAAAATTAAACGCGGCGCGTTGCAGCAGACGCTGACAAAGCATCTGCCGATTGCCGCACCCGCTACGGCGGCGCTGGCACCACGCAAAGCCCTGACGGCGCCGGTCAGTGATACTCACTGGGAAACCTTCTGATGTCACGCTGCGCATCCTGCGGGATGCGCAGCAACCCCTCGCGATTCCTCTGCGTAAAGCCAAACTCAGCAGCTCATGCTGATAAAAATAATTACAAAAGCCACTTCTCTCCTGAAAGCGCTGAATAGCGTTAATTAATCCTGTTACATCGCCGATATAGCCGCTGCACCTAAATTAACCTGCAGGGGAACAAGATGTTAAAAAAAATAAAAGTGGTGACCAGTTTAATCGCAGTCCTGGTCATCTTTGGCGCGCTCCAGTTAGTCGCTGGCAGCCTTTTCTGGTCAGCCCTCAATAAAGACAAAGAGTCCTTTGCGCTGTCGCAGGTCTCCAATCGCAATGTCACCGAGATGACTGACGCCTATATTTCACTGAACAACAGCCGTACCACGCTGAACCGCGGCATGCTGCGCTTACAGACCAGCATGGCCTCGCAGATGAACGGCGGTCAGCTTGATGAGCTGATCAACAAAGCCAATACCCAGTTAGCGGAAGCCGATCGCCACTTTAAAATCTATTACCATCTGCCAACCACGTCAGGTCTTGACGAAACCATGGGCGACACGCTTGAAGCGGATTACGCTAACTACGAAAACGGCCTGAAGGCGATGGTAAAAAGTCTGCAGGCGCGTGACCTGGAAGGGATGTTTAAACAGAACATTGAGCAGAAACAGGTCGCGATGCAGGAGAGCTACAACAAATGGCGTGCGCGTCAGACTGAGCTTTCCGATCAGGGAATGGCGCAGAACCAGAAAGCCTTTAAACAGATGATGTGGCTGCTGGCCGCGATTGGTGTTGCGGTGCTTGCGGTGATTATTACCTGCTGGTTTGGCCTGCGTCAGGTGTTGATTCAGCCGCTGCAACAGCTGCTGGCACAGATACGCGCTATTGCCTCCGGCGATTTGACCCAGCCGATTGTGGTTGAGGGGCGTAATGAGATGAGCCAGCTGGCAGCAGGCATTCATGAGATGCAGCAGTCGCTGGTGATGACGGTGGGGAATGTGCGTGACGGCTCTGATGCCATCTTTACCGGTGCCAGCGAAATCGCCGCCGGTAACAACGACCTGTCGGCCCGCACCGAAGAGCAGGCCGCTTCGCTGGAGCAGACCGCTGCCAGCATGGAGCAGCTCACTGCCACGGTGAAGCAGAATGCTGACAACGCCCGTCAGGCATCCCAGCTGGCGCTGACCGCCTCCGAAACCGCGCAGCAGGGCGGTAAAGTGGTGAATGGCGTGGTCACAACCATGAAAGAGATCGCCGGCAGCTCGAAGAAGATCGCGGACATTATCAGCGTGATCGACGGCATCGCCTTCCAGACTAATATCCTGGCGCTGAATGCGGCGGTTGAAGCGGCACGTGCCGGTGAACAGGGTCGCGGTTTTGCGGTGGTGGCCGGTGAAGTGCGCAGTCTGGCCCAGCGCAGCGCCCAGGCCGCCAAAGAGATTAAAGGCCTGATTGAAGACTCGGTGTCACGCGTCAACAGCGGTTCACTGCAGGTTGAAAGCGCCGGCAGCACCATGAATGAGATTGTGGGTGCCGTGACCCGCGTTACCGACATCATGGGTGAGATCGCCTCGGCTTCCGATGAGCAGAGCCGCGGTATCGAGCAGGTCGGTCTGGCCGTTACCGAAATGGATCGCGTGACCCAGCAGAACGCCTCGCTGGTTGAGGAGTCTGCCGCCGCTGCGGCCGCACTGGAGCAGCAGGCCAGCGTCCTGACCCAGGCCGTCTCCGTTTTCAAAATTTCCCGCGCCTGATTTTTTCCTCTTTCAACATGGCGGCGGCGTAAAGCCGTCGCCATGCATAAAGTTCCCCCCGTCTCCGCCGATAAATACACACGAATCGCCAACCAATGAGGTGTTTATGTTTAGTCGAGTACGAGTCGTCTCCGGCCTGCTGTGTGTGCTGGCGCTGTTTGCGCTGCTGCAGCTGTTTTCCGGCGGAATGTTTTTCAAAACTGTCAGTTCAGATAAAGAGAATTTTGCCTACAACCAACGCCTGAATACTCTGCAACAGGCGATGGGCACCTCATGGGTTTCGCTGGTTCAGGCGCGCAACACCCTTAACCGCGCCGGTATCCGTTTTCTGCAGGATGCACAGATGTCGGGCTCGGGTGCCAGCGTGAAAGAGCTGGTCGCCCTGGCGGGCGAGGAGCTGAAGCAGGCTGAAGTCAGCTATCAGATATTCAACGATAACCTGTCAGAAGAAGGCAAAACGGCCGAAAACGTCCGGGCGTTACAGGCGAACTACAAGGCCTATCACGATGCGCTGGCGGAGCTGATGGTCTTCTTCACCGCCGGCAATTTCAAAGGTTTTGTGGATCAGCCGACCCAGAGCTACCAGGACAAGTTCCAGAAAGATTACAGCGAGTGGCTTGAGCACAATAAAGCGCTGTCTCAGCAGGGTGTGGAAGCCAACCAGCACGCGTATACCCGCTCCATCACTATCGTTATCGCCACGCTGGCAGTGACCTTGCTGATGATTATCCTGGTGTGGAACGTGATGCGCTCGGTGCTGATCCGTCCGCTGCGTCAGAGCATTGAGCATATCCAGCACATCGCACGGGGCGACTTGACCCAGCCGGTTGAGATTAGCGTGCGTAACGAAATCGGGGAGTTACTCACTTCGCTGCAGCACATGCAGCAGGAGCTGGTCCGTACCGTGCGTACCGTTCGAGACGGCTCTGATGCCATCTATACCGGTGCCAGCGAAATCTCCATCGGCAATAACGATCTCTCTTCGCGTACCGAACAGCAGGCCGCTTCGCTGGAGCAGACCGCTGCCAGCATGGAGCAGCTCACCGCGACCGTGAAGCAGAATGCCGAAAACGCCCGTCAGGCGTCCAAGCTGGCGCTGACCGCCTCTGAAACCGCGCAGCAGGGCGGCAAAGTGGTGGATGGCGTGGTCACCACCATGAAAGAAATTGCGGGCAGTTCCAAAAAGATTGCCGATATCACCAGTGTGATTGATGGCATCGCCTTCCAGACCAACATCCTGGCGCTGAATGCGGCCGTTGAAGCGGCGCGTGCCGGTGAACAGGGTCGCGGTTTTGCGGTCGTTGCCGGTGAAGTGCGCAGCCTGGCGCAGCGCAGCGCCCAGGCCGCCAAAGAGATTAAAGGTCTGATTGAAGATTCGGTTAGCCGCGTTAATACCGGCTCGGTGCTGGTAGAGAGCGCCGGTGACACCATGAGCAACATCGTCAGCGCGGTCACCCGCGTCACCGACATCATGGGTGAGATCGCCTCAGCGTCAGACGAGCAGAGCCGTGGCATTGACCAGGTGGGGCTTGCCGTGACCGAGATGGATCGCGTCACCCAGCAGAACGCCTCACTGGTCGAAGAGTCAGCGGCAGCGGCTGCAGCGCTCGAAGATCAGGCAAGTCATTTAAAACAAGCGGTATCAGTGTTCAATATTGGTAAAGAATTTGTCGCTCAGGCCGTTAACAAGACAACGGCGATGAAAACTCTCCAGTCAGATGCACCGTTAGCCGTTGGTCGTTCGCCTGCTACCCGCAGCGACGACAACTGGGAAACCTTTTAAACGCCCGTGGCCCGGCCGCTATTGAGCCGCCGGGCATCGCAGCAGACAAATAATGTATTGAGTTCGGGCCAGGTGCAGAGATGAAAAAATCGACAATTTTAGATCAAAATGAGACGACAACGCTGCTGTCGCAGATGGTGCAGCGTTTACCGCTCTCCGATACGCATTTTCGTCGTATCAGCCAGCTGATCTATCAGCGTGCCGGTATCGTACTGGCCGATCACAAGCGTGAGATGGTTTACAACCGTCTGGTTCGTCGCCTGCGTACGCTGAATATCGATGATTTCGGTCGCTACCTGGCGCTGCTGGAGTCCGATCCGAACAGTGCCGAGTGGCAGGCGTTTATCAATGCCCTGACCACTAACCTGACCGCGTTCTTCCGCGAAGCGCATCACTTCCCGATTCTGGCGGAGCATGCACGTAAGCGACAGGGCAACTTCAGCGTCTGGAGTACCGCAGCGTCAACCGGCGAAGAGCCTTACTCCATCGCCATGACGCTGGCGGAAGCACTGGGCACCGGACCGGGCAAGTTCCAGGTTCATGCCAGCGATATCGACACCCAGGTGCTGGAAAAAGCGGTGGCGGGTGTTTATCGCCAGGAGGAGCTGCGCACGCTGTCACCCGCGCAAATGCAGCGCTACTTCCTGCGCGGCACCGGTCCTCATGCCGGTATGGTGCGGGCGCGTCCCGAGCTGACCAATATGGTCACTTACGCGCAGCTTAACCTGCTGGCCAATGACTGGGCGCTGCCGGGTCAGTTCGACGCTATTTTCTGTCGCAACGTGATGATCTATTTCGATAAAGAGACGCAGGAGAAGATTCTGCGTCGGTTTGTCCCGCTCCTGAAGCCGGGTGGCATTCTGTTCGCCGGGCACTCAGAAAACTTCAGTCAGATCAGTAAAGAGTTCTGGCTGCGCGGGCAAACCGTCTATGGACTGACGAAGGAAAGATGATGAGCAAAATCACCGTGATGTGCGTAGATGACTCTGCGCTGATGCGGCAGTTGATGACTGAAATCATCAACAGCCATCCGGATATGGAGATGGTCGCTACGGCGCCCGATCCGCTGGTCGCCCGCGATTTGATTAAGCAGTTCAATCCGCAGGTGCTGACGCTGGATGTGGAAATGCCGCGCATGGATGGCCTCGATTTCCTGGAAAAACTGATGCGGTTACGGCCAATGCCGGTGGTGATGGTTTCATCGCTGACCGGGAAAGGCTCTGAAATTACCCTGCGCGCGCTGGAGCTGGGAGCGGTGGATTTCGTCACCAAGCCACAGCTCGGTATTCGCGAAGGAATGCTGTCTTACAGCCAGATGATTGGCGACAAAATTCGTGCAGCTTCCCGTGCCCGACTGCACAACCGTGCAGCGATGCCGGTGCCGGCGACGCTGAAAGCGGGTCCGCTACTGAGTAGTGAGAAGCTGATTGCGATTGGCTCCTCAACCGGGGGTACCGAGGCGATTCGCCATGTGCTGCAGCCGTTACCGGCGACCAGCCCGGCACTGCTGATTACCCAGCATATGCCGCCAGGCTTTACCCGCTCTTTTGCCGAGCGTCTGAACAAGTTGTGTCAGATCACGGTGAAAGAAGCTGAAGATGGTGAGCGTATTCTGCCAGGCCATGCCTATATCGCGCCAGGCGCAATGCACATGGAGCTGGCCCGAAGTGGCGCCAACTATGTGGTGAAACTGAATGAAGGGCCACCGGTTAACCGGCACAAACCCTCTGTGGATGTGCTGTTTAAATCGGTGGCAACTTACGCCGGACGAAATGCGGTGGGGGTCATCCTCACCGGCATGGGCAACGACGGTGCCGCCGGGATGCTGGAAATGCATCGGGCAGGCGCCTGGACTATCGCCCAGAACGAAGCCAGCTGTGTGGTATTTGGCATGCCGCGTGAGGCCATTGCCACAGGCGGCGTGAGCGAAGTCGTGGATTTAAGCAACATCAGCCAGCACATGCTGGCGAAAATTAGCGCCGGACAGGCATTGCGTATTTAACAGGCCCGTCCCGCCGGGCGAGACAACTCAGGAGTAGATATGGCTGATAAAAACATGCGCTTTTTGGTAGTAGACGACTTCAATACGATGCGTCGTATTGTGCGTAACCTGCTGAAAGAGCTGGGCTTCAATAACGTAGAAGAAGCGGAAGATGGTGTGGATGCCCTCGGCAAACTGAAAGCGGGTGGTTTCGACTTCGTGATTTCCGACTGGAACATGCCAAACATGGATGGCCTGCAGCTGCTGCAGACCATTCGTGCCGACGCGGCAATGAGTTCGCTGCCGGTGTTGATGGTGACCGCGGAAGCGAAGAAAGAGAACATTATCGCCGCCGCCCAGGCCGGTGCCAGCGGATATGTCGTGAAGCCATTCACTGCGGCAACCCTGGAAGAAAAGCTGGGTAAAATTTTCGAAAAACTGGGCATGTAAGGGGATGTGATGAGCGACTTTCCGAAACCAACTGAGGATGCCGCGGCACACGACATCATTTCACGTATTGGCTCTCTGACGCGCATGCTGCGCGACAGCCTGCGCGAGCTGGGGCTGGATAAAGCCATAGCCGATGCGGCTGAAGCCATTCCTGATGCCCGCGACCGTCTGGATTATGTTGTGCAGATGACGGCGCAGGCCGCTGACCGTGCGTTGAACTGTGTTGAAGCAGCACAACCCCATCAGGATAAGATGGAAGCCGGGGCAACCCAGCTGAAAGGGCGTTGGGATGAGTGGTTTGAGAACCCGATTGAACTGGGTGATGCGCGGGAGTTGGTGACGGATACGCGCGCATTCCTCACCGCCGTGCCAGAGCATACCGCCTTTACCAACAAGCAGCTGCTTGAAATCATGATGGCGCAGGATTTCCAGGACCTGACCGGTCAGGTGATCAAGCGCATGATGGATGTGATCCAGGAAATTGAGCGCCAGCTGTTAATGGTGCTGCTGGAGAATATGCCAGAAGTCAGCGCTGAGAAGCGTCAGGAAGGCACCAGCCTGCTGAACGGGCCGCAGATTCACGCCGATGCACCGGGCGTGGTGGCGAACCAGGATCAGGTTGATGACCTGCTGGACAGCTTAGGGTTCTAGGTTTCGTCCGCCTGCGGGCGGGTGAAACAGCTGCAGCTTATAATAAACAGGGTCACCTTCGGGTGGCCCCGTTCCGCATTGTCAGACCCATCCCCGAAAGAACGCCTGTTTTCTTCATCTTATCTCCGCTTTAACTTAAGCCAGATTTGGCATCCTATGCTCAGAATTCCTGCCAACCGAGGTTTGTCGTGGCTGAAGATAGCGACGAAGACAAAACAGAATCGCCCACGGCCCACCGACTTGAGAAAGCGCGTGAAGAGGGCCAGATTCCGCGTTCACGCGAACTCACATCCGTACTGATGCTGCTGGCCGGCATCATGATCCTGTGGATGGGCGGCAACATGATGGCGCACCGGCTGGCGGCGATGGTCGCCACCGGACTCCGTTTTGATCACGGCATGGTCAGAGATGACAAAATTATCGTCAGCCACATCGGCAGCCTGATCACGCAGGCACTGATGGCGCTGCTGCCATTGATGGGCGGTCTGGTGCTGGTGGCAATCGCCGCGCCCATGCTGCTGGGCGGTATCGTTTTCAGCGGTAAATCGATCAAGTTCGACCCGAAGAAGATGAGCCCGATGGCTGGGTTCAAGCGAATGTTTGCGGCGCAGGCCTGGACCGAACTGTTTAAAGGCATCCTTAAGACTATTCTGGTCGGCTCGGTGGGCTGGTGGTACATCTGGAGCCACTGGCCCGAGATGCTGCGGCTGATTAGCGAAGCGCCCGTCACCGCGCTGATTCACGGCATGGAGATGATCGCAGTCTGCTGTTCGCTGGTGATGCTGGGGCTGATCCCGATGGTCGGGTATGACGTCTTCTGGCAGCTGCACAGCCACTTTAAAAAGCTGAAAATGTCGATGCAGGAGATCCGCGACGAGCATAAGCAGCAGGAAGGTGACCCGCACGTTAAAGGGCGCATCCGGCAGCAGATGCGCGCCGCAGCGCGACGCCGAATGATGGCGGATGTGCCGAAAGCCGATGTCATCGTCACCAACCCGACGCACTACTCGGTGGCACTGCAGTACAACGAGAAGAAGATGAGTGCGCCGAAAGTGGTGGCGAAAGGCGCAGGTGAGATCGCCCTGAGAATTCGTGAACTGGCTGCCGAACACCGCATCCCGGTTCTGGAAGCACCGCCGCTGGCGCGTGCGTTATACCGACATACTGAAATTGGTCAGCACATTCCCGGCGCGCTCTATGCCGCCGTGGCCGAGGTGCTGGCGTGGGTCTGGCAGTCGCGTCGCTGGAAGCGCGAAGGCGGCCTGATCCCAACCAAACCAAAAAACCTGCCGGTTCCGGCAGAGATGGACTTTGCAGGAGAGAGCAAAAACGATGGCTAATAACCTGGCCGCAAAACTACG
This sequence comes from Pantoea sp. 18059, assembly GCF_902706165.1. NCBI lineage: Bacteria > Pseudomonadati > Pseudomonadota > Gammaproteobacteria > Enterobacterales > Erwiniaceae > Pantoea > Pantoea sp. 18059. The sequence continues at coordinate 1,086,686 of NZ_CACSJS010000001.1, read as the reverse complement.
TTTACCGGGCAACTTTAAAGATATGCAGTGGCAGGTGCTGGCCGGGCCGGTACTGATCCTGATGATCCTGTCGATGATGGTTCTGCCATTACCGCCGTTCATCCTCGATCTGCTGTTCACCTTTAACATTGCGCTGTCGATCATGATCCTGCTGGTGGCGATGTTCACCCAGCGGACCCTGGAGTTTGCGGCGTTCCCGACCATTCTGCTGTTCTCTACCTTGCTGCGTCTGGCGCTGAACGTGGCTTCAACCCGTATCATCCTGATGGAAGGGCATACGGGTGCCGCCGCGGCAGGACAGGTGGTTGAAGCGTTCGGTCACTTCCTGGTGGGCGGTAACTTCGCCATCGGTATCGTGGTGTTTATCATCCTCGTCATCATCAACTTTATGGTTATCACCAAAGGTGCTGGCCGTATCGCCGAAGTGGGCGCGCGCTTTGTGCTGGACGGGATGCCCGGTAAGCAGATGGCGATCGATGCCGACCTCAACGCCGGTCTGATCGGTGAAGATGACGCCAAACGCCGCCGTGCCGAAGTGACCCAGGAAGCGGACTTCTACGGTTCGATGGACGGTGCCAGTAAGTTCGTTCGTGGTGATGCCGTCGCCGGTATTATGATCATGGTGATCAACGTCATCGGCGGCCTGCTGGTGGGCGTGGTGCAGCACGGTATGGATGTGGGTCATGCCGCAGAGACCTATACGCTGCTGACCATCGGTGATGGTCTGGTCGCGCAGATCCCGGCGCTGGTTATCTCTACCGCAGCCGGTGTTATCGTGACGCGCGTTGCCACCGATCAGGATGTCGGCGAACAGATGGTCACTCAGCTGTTCAAAGATCCGCGCGTGCTGATGCTGAGCGCCGGCGTGATTGGTCTGCTGGGTCTGGTGCCGGGCATGCCGAACTTCGTCTTCCTGCTGTTCACCGCCGCCTTACTGGGTCTGGCCTGGTGGCTGCGCGGCCGCGAAATGCAGCCGAAGAAGAAAGTGGAAGTCACGGGCGGCATCGCCAAAACGGCGGACACGCCAGCCGCCACCGAAGCGTCGTGGACCGATGTGCAGCTGGAAGATACGCTGGGCATGGAAGTGGGCTATCGCCTGATTCCGATGGTCGATCATCAGCAAAACGGTGAGCTGCTGGGACGTATCCGCAGTATCCGTAAGAAAGTCGCTCAGGATGTCGGTTTCCTGCCGCCGGTGGTGCATATCCGCGACAACATGGAGCTGCCACCGGCACGCTATCGCATCCTGATGAAAGGGGTGGAGATTGGCAGCGGTGATGCCTATCCTGGCCGCTGGATGGCGATTAACCCGGGCACGGCTGCCGGAAGTCTGCCGGGCGAAGCGACCGTTGATCCCGCCTTTGGACTGGCGGCGGTCTGGATTGATAGCGCGCTGAAAGAGCAGGCACAGATTCAGGGCTTTACCGTAGTTGAAGCCAGTACCGTGGTGGCAACCCACCTCAACCATCTGATTGGCCAGTTCGCCAGCGAGCTGTTTGGCCGTCAGGAAGCGCAGCAGCTGCTGGATCGTGTGACTCAGGAGATGCCGAAGCTAACCGAAGATCTGGTGCCGGGTGTGATCTCGCTAACCACCCTGCACAAGGTGCTGCAGAACCTGCTGGTGGAGCGGGTGTCGATTCGCGATATGCGCACCATTATCGAAACGCTGGCGGAACATGCGCCGGTGCAGAGCGATCCGCAGGAGCTGACCAGCGTGGTGCGTGTGGCGCTGGGCCGTGCGATTACTCAGCAGTGGTTCCCGGGTAATGACGAAGTGCAGGTTATCGGGCTCGATTCCACGCTGGAGCGCCTGCTGTTACAGGCGTTGCAGGGCGGTGGCGGACTGGAGCCGGGTCTGGCCGATCGGCTGTTAAGTCAGGCACAGGCGGCATTACAGCGTCAGGAGATGCTGGGCGCGCCGCCGGTGCTGCTGGTCAATCATCCGCTGCGTGCGCTGCTGGCGCGTTTCCTGCGCCGCAATCTGCCACAGCTGGTGGTGCTCTCTAATCTGGAGCTGAGCGACAACCGTCAGATCCGTATGACTGCCACCATCGGAGGCAAATAATGCGCTGGCTGGTGATGGCATTTCTGATGTTGCCACTGATGGCGCAGGCGGCCGGTGGTGCCTGGAGCGCCACGGCCAATGGGCCGCTGCTGGCGAACCGCGGCAGCTGGCAACGGGCGCAGCCGCTGACGCCGCCCGCCGACATTGGCGGGGAGGTCAGCGTTATTAACTGGCGTTATCAGCTGAGCAGACCGGCCCCGTCCGGCCTGCAGGTGCGCTTGTGCGGCGAACAGCGCTGCACTTCCCTGGAGGGGGCCAGCGGCACCACGCGCGGGCTGGCACATCTGAGCGCCGGTGAGACCCTGCACATGGTGTTTGGTTTTGCCGGAAGCGGGGCGCTGCCACCCGGATTACGGGTGGTGAGCAGTGAAGTAATGGTCAATTACGAGTAAGGGTATCGTTGCTGAATTGACTGAAGGCGAGCCGGAGATCGCCTCCTGGCTCCCTTGTTACGTGATGACCCTGGCTGTAAACCGATGCTAACCCTGACCCAGCGGCTGACAGATAATTGACCCGTTTCAAATCCCGTCATGACCAGTGCGTTATAAAGCTTTTCACGCCAGCTGATTCTCTTTCTGCACCAGAAAATCCTTCAACGGTGTTACGCGACTGATCTCCTCCTGTGCCCTGGCATCATGCATCACTTCCCAGATATCGACACTGTTTTGCAGATTAAGCCAGAACTCAACGCTGGTTTCGAAAGCTGCAGCCAGCCTGAAAGCCATATCCGGCGTCAGCTTCCGGTTATTGTTGACCAGAGCGCTGACGGTGTTGCGGTGCACTTTGAGCATCTCCGCTAAGTCGAGAATCTTCAGGCCGGTTGGCTCCAGATATTCGTAAAGTAATACATCACCGACAGTGGTCGGTTTGCGGGTCGCCTGGTTCATAGTCTTGCTCTCTTTATTACTGACAGAGGTTGATGTGTTACATGCTGTCTTACAGCGCCTGATGCAGCCAGGCTCAGTTTTCATCGCTTGTGCGTTTTATAACTATGAGCATCCAGATAAAGGTCAACGGCCTTACCTTCTATCCATTTAAAGATCAGCCGATATTGCTCATTGACCCTGATTGAAGCATATCCCTTGAGAGGCGGATTTAGTTCCTCATAACGATTGCCAGGCGGCGACCTTAAATCCTTATAGTTAATCGCCGCATTGATCATGTCGAGCTTTCGCGCCAGCGCTGATGAGAGGCTTGACGGTATTCTTTTAGAAAATTTGCCATATAAAAAATAATCCTTAAGCCAGTCATCCCTGAAACTTTCAATATTCCTTAACGTCGCCACCTCATTACCTCCCTGTATCACACTGAAAACAATTTAACGCACCGAGGCACAGTGCGCAAGTGCGTAGTTTGTATTCAGGCGTTCACCCCCTTCATTCCCTCCTCAGAGTAGCGACCGCCTTTAACTTCAATCTGCTGATGAACAGCGTTCAGCATCCCGATATCTTCCTCTTCCAGCTCGATATCTGCGGCCTGCGCGTTTTCAGTAAGGTAAGCGATCTGTTTGGTGCCTGGTATCGGCACAATTTTTTCATACTGTGCCAGTAGCCAGGCCAGCGCAATCTGCCCGGTTGTGGCGTGATATTTCTCAGCAAGTGGCGTCACCGCGTTAAGAAGCTGGAGATTGTGATCGATATTTTCCTGCCGGAAACGGTCATTATTTTTGCGGAAATCACCCTCGGCAAAATCGCTGTTTTTACGGTATTTACCCGTCAGGAATCCTCTGCCCAGCGGCGAGTAGGGCACCAGTCCGATACTGAGCTTTTTCACCATAGGGAGAATCTCCTCTTCGATGTCACGCGTCCAGAGTGAATACTCCGTCTGCAGCGCGGCCAGCGGATGGATCGCCTGCGCCCGATTCAGCGTTGAAGCCGATGCTTCACACAGCCCAATCCGGGCAATCTTTCCCTCCTGCACCAGACGGCTGAGACACTGCATGCTCTCCTCAATCGGTGTCGCCGGACTGATCCGGTGCAGATAAAAGAGATCGATACGCTCCACGCCCAGCCGTTTCAGTGATGCATGGCAGCAGCGGGTAATGTAGTCCGGCTGATTGTTGATGGTGCGGGCATAGGCCGCATCAGCAGGGCGTTCAATACCACATTTGGTGGCAACGGTGAACTTCAGCCGTTCGGCCCGATTGAGCCCGGCAAGAAACTGACCTATCAACTGCTCGTTGTGACCGCGCCCGTAAAGATCGGCGGTATCGATAAAGGTGATATCCAGATCGCGCAGCTTATTGAGCAGTTGCAGGGAATGACGGTCATCGGTCTGACCATAAAATTCGCTGAGCCCCATCGCGCCATAGCCGATTGCGCTGACGTCCAGACCCTGAGTTAACGTTCGCTTTTTCATTGTCGCTCCTCGTATGTGAGACGCGATTGTTTCACTCCGCGTGAAAGCAATGAATTGCTCTTTCCGTCATGCAAAAAAGGTATCAGGCGAATGAAAGGGCTTCAGACATCCATCCGGCGTGTCGACACAGTAAGCTCTCAGCAACAGGCTGAGCGGGGATTAACAAGGAAGAAGAGTGTGGTGGTGCTTCGCTCTGTTTCAGCGGGGCGGCATCATGCGGACTTTATCGCATTCCCGGGATGAGAGAGTTCTCTCAGCGCATTAAGAACCGCCTCATTTTTTTCATCGGCGCGAATAGCCGCGTAAACATCTATCGCCAGCTGCTGTGCCGCATCTTCTGTCAGCGGGCGGTAACAGAGACCTGCCTGATTAAAAGTGCATTTTGACTGCGGCATCAGGGCGAATCCTTTTCCTCTGGCGATGTGTGACAGCATCAGCAGGGAATCGTCCGGCTCTCTCACCCGTTTCAGCGAGACGCTGAGCGTGGCGAAGTAGCGCTCGCATTTATCGTAAAACAGCGGATTGGCGCTGCGGGCAAACCAGAACAGCGGCAGATCGGCCAGCGCTTCCAGCGAGACCCGTTCCGCCACACTGGCAGGATGCGCCGACGGTATGGCAATCAGCAGCGGCTCACGGTAAACCCAGGCGTACTGAATGGTGTCTTCCGTATCCGACCCCTTTTCTCCGGTGAGTATTAAATCCAGACTGTTTTTGGCCAGGCTTTGCAAAAGCTGAGGGGAGGTCAGGCGGGGCATCTCCATCTCTTCGCTGGCATGAAAAGCGGCGAGCTGCCGGTTAAGTGGCGAAATCAGTTCAAAGTTCAGCGTGCGGGTCAGCCCGATGCGTAGCCGTGCCGCGGCGGGCTGCGCATCCTGCTTCAGGGCACTCAGCGCAGTCAGGATCGCTTCCGCTTTCGCGACCAGCGCACGGCCAGAATCGGTGAGCGTTACCTCATGGGTCGTGCGGCTGAACAGCGAGTGGCCCAGCAGATCTTCCAGACTCTGAATCTGACGAGTAAGCGGCGGTTGCGTCATGCTGAGACGTTCTGCGGCCCGGCGAAAATTCAGCTCGTGCGCAACGGCCAGAAAGCACTGTAACTGTTTTATGGTGGGAAGGTGGCTGCTGATGAGGTGCGCGGCTACAGACATAACACCATCCTGCTGCGAAGATTTGGGGGATCAGAGCGGATATACGAATTCAGCAACGGAGAGGGAACCCCCTCTCCGTTTCAGAGATTACATGCGCTCGACGGTGTCGATGCCCAGCGTATCCAGACCCTGCTTCAGCGTCTTCGCGGTCAGCGCGGCCAGCTGCAGTCGGCTCAGACGTGTTGTGTCTGATTCTGCGGTGAGAATCGGGCAGTGCTCGTAGAATCCGGAGAACAGACCGGCCAGATCGTAGAGATAGGCACACATCACGTGTGGCGTGCCGTCACGAGCGACCTGAGTAATGACCTCTTCGAACTGCAGCAGACGGGTGGCCAGCTGCGCTTCACGCTCTTCGCTGATCACAATCTCCGCATCCAGCGAATCGGCATCAATGCCCGCCTTGCGGAACACGGAGAGAACGCGGGTATAGGCATACTGCATGTAAGGCGCGGTATTGCCTTCGAACGCCAGCATGTTGTCCCAGTCGAAAATGTAATCGGTGGTACGGCTTTTTGACAGGTCGGCGTATTTTACCGCGCTGATGCCAACCACTTCCGCTAGCGTTTTCACTTCCGCTTCGCTCATCTCCGGGTTCTTCTCACGCACCAGCGTGTAGGCACGCTGATAGGCTTCATCCAGCAGATCGGAGAGCTTGATGGTGCCACCGCTGCGGGTTTTGAACGGACGGCCATCTTTGCCCAGCATCATGCCGAATGCATGGTGCTCCAGCGGCACTGATTCCGGCACATAACCCGCTTTACGGACGATAGTCCAGGCCTGAACCAGATGCTGATGCTGACGTGAGTCGATGTAATAGAGCACACGATCGGCTTTCAGCGTTTCGTAACGATATTTCGCACAGGCGATATCGGTGGTGGTGTAGAGGTAGCCGCCATCCTTTTTCTGGATGATGACGCCCATCGGTTCACCCTCTTTGTTCTGGAATTCATCCAGGAACACCACGGTCGCACCTTCACTCTCTACCGCTAAGCCTTTCTGTTTCAGATCGGAGACGATACCAGGCAGCATATCGTTATAGAGACTTTCACCCATAACATCATTGCGCGTCAGCGTGACGTTCATGCGGTCATAGATTTTCTGGTTCTGACTCATGGTGATGTCGACCAGCTTCTTCCACATCTGGCGGCAATAGTCATCGCCGCCCTGTAATTTCACCACATAACTGCGCGCGCGCTCGGCAAACTCAGGATCTTCATCATAAGTGCGCTTGGCTTCACGGTAGAAGCCTTCGAGATCGGCCAGCGCCATCTCTGCATGATCTTCATTCTGCTGCTTTTCCAGGAACGCGATCAGCATACCGAACTGCGTTCCCCAGTCGCCAACGTGGTTCGCTCGGATCACTTTATGGCCGAGAAACTCCAGCGTGCGCACCGCCGCATCACCAATGATGGTGGAGCGGACGTGGCCCACATGCATCTCTTTCGCAACGTTAGGCGCGGAGTAGTCGACGACGATAGTCTGGGGTTCGGCCAGCTGCACGCCAAGGCGCGGCAGACGCAGCGCTTCCCGGGCATGGCTGGCCAGCCAGTTGTGGTCAAGGAAGATATTGATGAAGCCCGGCCCGGCAATTTCGACTTTGCTGGCGATGCCGGTCAGGTCGAGGTGCTGAATCACCGTTTCCGCTAATTGTCGCGGTGCCTGTCCCAGCTTTTTCGCCACGGCCATAATGCCGTTGGCCTGATAGTCTCCAAACTGAACCCGGGCGGATTGGCGAACCTGGGGTTCGCAATCGGCGGGTGCGCCGGCTAAAACCATTGCCTGACTGACTTTTGCGGAAAGAAGTGCCTGAATATTCACCGAGTTACCTTCATGTGCTGAGCAACGCCCGGACCAGAAAGCCGGGCTGTCATCATCTTGCCTGAGCGCATCGCGTCACGGAGAGGCAGAAACGGATGGGGCAGACAAAATGGAAAAAAATGAGGGGAAAAGTATACGTGAAATGTCAGTGGGCGTCAGCAGTTGGATGAAGCGGGGAAACAGAGCTTAATAGATGTTTCCCTGAAGCATTAACGACGTCGCAGATGACGGCGTGGGTTCTTTACGCTTTTATCTTCACGCACCTTCCAATGGCGGGAGATTGCAAATCCCATCAGTGCGATCAGGACAGCGACAACGATGAGCATAGACATAGAGCCATTCCTTTTGGTTGTGTTAGGTCAAATTTATAGGAAGGCGGGGTGGGCTGCAATTGTTTGCCAGGTAAATGAGAGTTATCTTATTGTATTAAAGAAGTTGATATAAATCAAATATTTAACATGCTTTCATCAAGGAACTCATGGTCCTAAACAGGAGATAAATCCGAAATGAAAGATGTTATTATGAGGATTAGCGTTAAATTTCGGGCCAAATAAGATGAATCTTATCATTATGTGATGCTCAGCACGCGGCGCGCCAAAAGGCAGGCGGGTTATAAATGCTAAACAAATTGAGAGGAAGTGGGGTAGTGAAGAGATCTTTTCCGGCAGAATTGGATGATTTAAAGACAGATTTAGGACGTTTTGAAGAATCGTTGCAAAGTTTTGCGCAGCGGCTCGGTTTGCGCCTTACCGATCTGGAGGTGGACCATATCGCAGTGCGTTGCCATCAGGACACGACGGCGATGCGCTGGCAGCAAGGTTTGCAGCAGATTGGCACGCAGTTTTCGGCGGCGATGATCAATGGCAGGAAGATTTGCCTGTTTAAACTCCATGACCCGCTGATTGTCGCAGGCAGGCAGATTGATGTGGTTGAACTGCCATGGCCGGGTGAAAAGCGTTATCGCCATGAAGGCTGGGAGCATATTGAGGTGGTGTTACGCGGCGATCATCAGACGCTGGGCGTGCGTGCGATGGCCTTGCTGTCAGATGAGGCACTGACGCAGCCGGGTATCTCATTTAAAACCAGTTCACCGCAGGGCGAGAATGAGCGCCTGCCCAATCCGACCCTGGCGGTTACGGATGGGCAGACGACAATCAAGTTCCATCCGTGGCGACTGGAGGAGATTGTCGCCAGCGAACAGAACTAAAGGCGGGCGGCTAACGCACGCTTCAGGCGCGCAACAGCTTCGTCGAGCAGCGCGCGGGTACAGCCGAAATTGAGCCGGACAAACTGGTCATTGCCAAACTCACGTCCGGCGGTTAAGCCCAGCCCGTGCTTTTCAAAATAGAGCGCCGGACTGGCCACACCCAGCGCGCTGGCGTCGATCCAGGCCAGGTAGGTCGCTTCCGGTGAGGCGAGTGACAGGCCGGTCATCTTATTGACCTGCGACACCAGCCAGTCACGGTTACTGCGCAGATAGGCATTCTGCGCATTCAGCCAGGGCTCACCCTCGCCCCATGCCGCTGCTGCTGCCGTGAGTGCCAGAATATCAACATCCGGGACAATGCCGCGTCGTACCCGGTTAAAGCGCGCGCGCAGCCCGGCGTTGGGGATGATGGCGATGGAAGCCCCCAGACCGGCAATATTAAAGGACTTTGAGGGCGACATCAGCGTCACGCTACGCTGGGCTGCATCTTCGCTCAGTGAAGCAAAGGGTATGTGCTTAACGCCGGGTTCCAGCAGCAGATCGCTGTGGATCTCGTCGGAACAGACAATCAAATCGTGCTTCTGCGCCAATTCCAGTTGCGCCTGCAGTTCTTCGCGGCGATAGACGGTGCCGCCCGGATTCTGCGGGTTGCACAGCATTAACAGCCGCGCTTTATCGTCCAGCTGACCTTCCGGCGCAGCCAGATCCAGCAGCCAGCGTCCCTCTTGCAGCGTCAGTGGCAGCGTGATCTGACCGCGCTCTGCCAGTTTTGCTGCACCGCGAAACGGTGGATAGATTGGCGTTGGCGCAATCGTCAGCTCGTCAGGCGCGGTGAAAGCGCGCACTGCCAGATTCAGACCGCTTACGACACCCGGCAAAACCACAATCCATTCCGGATTAACGTGCCACTGATAGCGCGAGGCGAGCCAGGCTATCGCGCTATCGATAAATTCAACAGGCGTGTCGCCATAGCCAAAAATCCCATGTTCGGCACGGGTTTTAATCGCATCGATGACGCAGTCAGGCGATCGGAAATCGGTGTCTGCCACCCACAACGGCAGAATGTCCTGGTCCGCATATTTGTTCCATTTAAGGCTATCGCTGTGACGACGGTCTATCCGTTGGTCGAAATTGAATGCCATAGTTAACTTTCCCGGTAAACTCATTCCAGCAGCCAGACTAACTGATGAATCTGCCTTGAACCAGAGTCATGTAAAGGAGAAGAGAATGACCACACTGGAAATTTGCTGCTATGGCGTGGATTGCGCTGTGACCGCACAACAGGCGGGCGCCGATCGGGTTGAACTCTGTGCCGCACCGCGTGAAGGCGGCCTGACCCCATCAGCGGGGATGCTGAATGCCGCCCGGCAAGAAGTTTCGATTCCGGTTCATCCTATTGTCCGGCCACGTGGTGGGGATTTTTGTTATACCGCATGCGAATTTGAAGCGATGAAATCGGATGTGGCGTTAATCCGTGAACTCGGTTTTCCTGGCCTGGTGATTGGGATGCTGGATGAAGATGCTCACATTCATCATGGTCAGATGCGGCAGATTATGGCGCTGTGTGACGGCCTGGCCGTAACCTTTCATCGCGCCTTCGATCTCTGTCACAGCCCTAAGCGTGCGCTGGAAGAACTAACGGATTTGGGAGTGGCGCGTATTCTGACATCCGGTCAGCAGCAGAGCGCTGAAAACGGAATTGCATTACTCAGGGAACTAAATGAGGCCAGCATCGGTCCTATTATTATGGCGGGTGCCGGGGTACGTCTCAGCAACCTGCAAAAGTTTCTCGACATGGGGATTGATGAAGTTCACAGCTCGGCCAGCCGCCTGGTGGCGTCGCCGATGCGCTACCGCAAAGCGGGGGTCTCCATGTGTTCAGAAGCCGAGACTGACGAGTTCAGCCGCTACTGTGTAGACGGCGATGTGGTTGAGGCGATGAAAAGCGTGATGCAGATGAGCACCGTTCGGGTCGCCTGAACCACAACAGATTTTGCCGCGCAGCACGCCGATCATTGACGTGGTGTTTGCAAGTACCAAACCCCAGTATCCTTGCTGGGGTTCTTTTTGTGTAAAGCACACGCCGTCCCGGCTAAATCTTTTTGCGCTTTCTCTGGCATGTTATTGATGTCAGAGGGATCTGAAATCTGGCTGCAGCGAAGTTATCACTCTTTCGCCTGGCTCGATAAAAATGACCTGCCCCTTATTAATCATTACATGTCATCCAGGACTTCCCGTCCCGGCAGCAACGTAATCATTCGTTTTCTTCGTTATGCTGATGCCGTGTCGCCTCTCCGGTCCTTAAAACCTTAAAAGGCGATGCAGGCTGAAATCTTCACAGATTGCCGCTGTTCATCACCGCAGCGTTTACACTGAAAGCAACGTCGCCTGGAAAAGTATCCTATGAAACCCAATCCGATTGCTGTCCTGACTCTGATCCTGACTGCTCTCTGCAGTGGCAGCGCTGCGGCCAGCGCATGCAGCCCAAACAACGCTGCTGTGGCTAACAGCAATAACCTGATTTTGCTGGGCGGGAATGCGAAAGGCGCGGTCAAGCAGGTGGTTGCGGGTGAGTTTGGCAAAGATGTGAACTCGCAAAAGCGGGTGTTGGGGCAGTTTGACGCCTGTGGCGATCTGACGGTTGCCGACGTGAGCTATGACAAAAGTGAGCGCAACGTTATTCTCAGCATGGAGCAACACATTGCCCGCGTGCAGGGCGGCTGGGTGGCGGAATATGCGTATCTGGTAAAAGTGCTGAAAGAGGGCAAAGAGGTGGTGGTCGATAACCGACAGGGGACTATTAACTGGCAGAAAGGTCAGCATGGCAACATTACCAGCGCCTCCGACAGGTTTACCAGCATGGGTAAAAGCGGCTTTACCGACACGACTTACCGTTATGATCGGCAGTTCAGGCTGGAGAAGAGCGTGGCACGCGGCAGCGATCCCCTGACCAACGGTGAAAATCATTATCACTGGAATCCGCAAGGTCTGGTGACCCGCACCACATCGGCCCGCAGCACCGACAGTTATACCTACGATCCCCAATGGCGTGAAGTGCGGCTCAACGGCACGGCGACCACACCGCTGAGCACCATCCGGTCAGTAGATGAGTGTCAGTCCTGGGATCAGGTGGGTAACTGTACCCTGAGTTATCTGCACGAGACCGAAATCTTCACGCGCGGCACTATTGAGCGCCATCTCAGTTCCGCCTACAAATATGAGTACTGGGACCAGCCAGCGGCGGCGGAGTAAAAGGCGATCGGATGATCGCCTGTCGGGTGACTATTTAACCGTCTGACTAAAGGCATCCAGCGCCAGCAGCGCGTTTGCAATATCTTCCGGTGAAAGGTTTGGATTAAGGTTTTTCAGCGTGTCGCCCTCACTGTTCGCCAGTGCACCCACTTTGACCAGATTCTCCCAGCTCTCATTTTCCAGATGCAGCTCCCGGAGCGTGGTCGGCATGTTGATCGAGCGATAGAAGCGGATATAGCGCGCAATTTCCTCATCCGGACGCTTCTCAAGGACCATCTGCGTCAGTGTGCCGTAGGCGACTTTCTCGCCATGGGTCAGATGGTGGATATCACCATCAATCGCGGTGAACCCATTATGAATAGCGTGCGCAGCTGCCAGCCCTCCGTTTTCAAAACCCAGCCCTGATAGCAGCGTATTCGCCTCAACCACCGCTTCCACGGCGGGCGTCACTCGTTTTTGGGTGACGGCAACATAGGCGCTGTAACCCCATGTAAGCAGCGTTTCTTCACAGGCACGGGCAATCGCCAGTCCGGCAATTGTCGGATCACCATTGACCATCGATTTTGAATGCGAACGCGCTACCGCCTGCGCTTCAACCCAGGTCGCCAGTCCATCAGCAATGCCGGAGGCAAAGAGTCGTGCTGGCGCACTGGCGCAGACGGCGGTGTCCACCAGCACCAAATCAGGATTTTTGCTGTAGAAGCGATAGCTCTCAAATACGCCGCTGTCAGAATAGATGACCGACAGGGCGCTACAGGGGGCGTCGGTGGAGGCGATAGTAGGCACGATGGCTACCGGCTGCTTCAGCTCATCCGCCACCGCTTTAACCGTATCCAGCGTTTTGCCGCCGCCCAGCCCGACAACCACATTACAGCCCTGACTTTTCGCCAGCTGGCTCAGGCGGGTGATCTCATTGCTCGACGCCTCGCCGTTGAACGGGTGCCAGTTGAAGGTAACGTCCGCCTTTTGCAGCGCCTGTTGGGCGCGTTCGCCGATCAATTTCCAGACGACATCATCCGCAACCAGGAAAGCGTTATCACCCAGTTCGGCCACATAGGGACCCAGCTCATCCAGCACGCCCGCGCCCTGCACATATTTACGGGGTGAAGAGAAGATAAATTTACTCATAATCACAGCTCCTTAATATGAAGTTAAACCGCCCTTAGCCTGGCACACGCTGACGAACAGGGAGAGTGTCCAGGGTGAGATAATTCTACGGGCCTGTTACGCTGGCAGGACACCCATACGCTGCTGACCGGCTGTTACCTCCAGGGAGAACGCCATGACCACCACGCTGTTTTCATTTCTGTTTGCCATCACCATACTGACGCTGACGCCGGGCTTTGATACCGCGCTGGTGCTGCGCTCTGCAGTCGCTCAGGGTGCAAAGCGCGCCAGCGTGACGGCACTGGGTATCACGCTCGGCTGTCTGGTCTGGGGTGTTGCGGTGGGATTCGGATTAGGCGCGCTGCTGCTGGCCTCCGAAATGGCCTATAACCTGCTTAAGTGGCTGGGTGCCGCCTGGTTACTTTATCTGGGGCTGAAATTGTTGCTGAAACCCCGCCAGGCAGCAATCGACTCGCAACAACCGGCGCTGCAACAGGGCTATCTTGCCTGTTTCAGCCGCGGGCTGCTGGGCAATCTGCTAAACCCCAAAGTGGGCATCTTCTATGTGAGTTTTTTGCCACAGTTTATCCCGGCAGGGGCGTCGGTGGCGCTCTGGTGTAGTCTGATGGCGCTGGCACACATGCTGCTGGGGCTGATCTGGAATGCGGTACTGATTGGCGGCAGCCACTATTTCGCCGGTCATTTGCGCAAACCGCGGGTGCTGAAGGTGATGGATCGCCTGACCGGCTGTGTGTTTATAGGATTTGCGGCGAAACTGGCGTTGTCTCGCCGCTAGGGCATTACGGTTTGGTGGCGACCAGCACGGCGCGCAGAGGCGCCGGATAGCCCTCGACTGTTTTGCTGGGGTCATCGGGATCGAGGAATTCAGCCAGAGACTCGCTGGTCATCCAGTCGGTGCGGCGTTGCTCTTCAGTGGTAGTGAGGGCGAAATCGACAATCCGGACATCGACAAAGCCGCTTTTTTCCAGCCAGCTTTTCAGCGCTTCAGCTGACGGAATGAAGAAGACATTGCGCATCTGCGCATATCGCTCACCGGGCACCAGCACCTGATTCACATCGCCCTCAATCACCAGCGTCTCCAGCACCAGTTCGCCACCGCTGACCAGCTGATTCTTAAGCTGTAACAGGTGATCGAGCGGCGAACGGCGGTGATAGAGCACGCCCATCGAGAACACGGTATCGAACGCCTGCAATACCGGTAACTGCTCAATGCCCAGCGGCAGCATATGCGCCCGGCGATCGTCGTTCAGCAGCTTACGCACCGCTTCGAACTGCACCAGGAACAGCTGCATTGGATCGATGCCAACCACCAGATGGGCACCCGCGCCAATCATCCGCCACATGTGATAGCCACTGCCGCAGCCCACATCGAGCACTGTGCGGCCGGCCAGCGGAGAGATGTGCGGTAGCACGCGCTCCCACTTCCAGTCAGATCGCCATTCGGTGTTGATGTGGGTGCCATAAAGGAAATAGGGCCCCTTACGCCACGGCATCAGGTTGCGCAGTAATTTCTCAATACCCTGACGATGGCGATCGCTGATGTCATCGCGGTCGGCAGTAACGCTGTGCAGCAGGTCAAGTTTTTGAGGCTCCAGCAGCGGCAGATACTCCAGCGACTTGTACCAGTCGCGGAAGTGCCCATGCAGGTTTTCACGCTGCCACTCGCTGATTTGCGCCGGTAAGACTTCCAGCCACTTCGCCAGCGGTCCCACCGCAATTTGCTGATAAAAACGGCCAAAGTCGATCATTTCAACGCCACCAGAGATCCAAAATTAAAGCACTGGAACCAGAGTTCGGCGTGCGAGAAACCGGCCTGTTTCAGACGGGCTTTATGAGCTTCAACGCTGTCAGTCAGCATCACATTTTCCAGCATGCTGCGTTTCTGGCTGATTTCCAGTTCGCTGTAGCCGTTGGCGCGCTTGAAGTCGTGATGCATGTTAAACAGCAGTTCACCGACTTCGGCATCTTCAAAACTGAACTTCTCTGACAGTACCAGCGCACCGCCCGGTTTCAGTCCCTGCCAGATCTTTTCCAGCAGCGCCAGACGCGCAGGCGGTTCCAGAAACTGCAGCGTAAAGTTGAGCACCACCAGAGAGGCGTTCTCAATCTCAATGTCGCGGATATCCGCTTCCAGCACCGTTACCGGTGTGTCCGCGCGAAACGCATCAAGATGGCGACGGCAGCGCTCCACCATCGCCGGGGAGTTATCCACTGCGATGATCTGGCAACCCGGCACCTGAATATTGCGGCGCACCGACAGGGTGGCCGCGCCCAGCGAGCAGCCCAGGTCATAAACCTTGCTGTCCGGGGTAACAAAACGTTCTGCCAGCATGCCAATCATCGAAATGATGTTGGAGTAGCCCGGCACCGAGCGCTGAATCATGTCAGGAAAGACTTCAGCTACACGCTCGTCAAAAGTCCAGTCGCCCAGTTTTGCAATGGGCGCTGAGAAGAGTTGATCGCGGTCAGACATATCGAAAATCCGAAGAGACGACGGAAAGGGCGCTATTCTCGCAGAAAGTGGGGCGGGCTGCACCCCTTAACCCAGGCCAGCTTAATGCAGCGTCAGCACCAGTTCCCACGGCATATAGATCAGGTTAAAAATCACCATGCCGCAGAGGGAAAACAGCGTCAGCAGCATGCCATATTTGCGGCCTGCCATTGCGCTGCTGCGCAAACCCCAGGCGTGCAGCAGGCGACTGATAAAGAACAGCAGACCCGTGAGATGCACCATCCAGATATCGGCGCCGTTCATCTCCATCATTACCAGCAGGAACAGCGCCAGCGGAATGGTTTCGATGGCGTTGCCGTGAATGCGAATCGCCATTTTCAGGTCATGGTAGCCGCCATCGCCATACGCCACACGGTAGAATCGGCGATAGCGGACCACGTCCAGCGTGAATTTCATCACCAGTAATGCACCCATCACCACATATAACGCGCTAACCATTGCCACCCCTGCGACTGTCCATAATGCTTCTATTCTAACGGGCGTGCAGCCCGCTGTCCTGGGCAGGAATCAAAACAGTGACGTCTGCTGCGGCCAGTCCGGTCCGCTACCTATGCCGGGATCGATCTGTTGTAGCTGCGGCCAGAGCGCCTGCACCAGCGGAAAGACCTGACCCATATCGGGCGTGTGCAGAAACAGCATGGCGTCGCCCTGTTGCTGCCAATCTGTCAGTTTGTCACGCCAGATCTGAAACAGCGGCACGCTCTCTTCCACACTGTCGCTGCCGATAAACCGCACCATCGGCTGCGAGCCGGTTCGCAATGCATGAGGCGGCACCCGGGGTTTTTGCGCGCGGGCCACCAGCGCGGCCGGACTTTGCGAGGTAGAGGCGTGAACCGGACGGCTGTCGAGCATCACGCGATTGATGCCGCGCGCCAGCAGGCCGCGATTCAGCGCCCGTTCAGCATCCCCTTTAGCGAAGAAAGCAGGATGGCGGACTTCGACGCCATAGTGAAAACGGCGCGGCAGGCTGTCGAGAAAGCGCCACAGGTCGTCGAGCTGCGTCGGAGAGAAGCTGGCAGGCAGTTGCAGCCAGTACTGACCGATACGATCGGCCAGCGGCTCCATCAGCCGCAGGAAATCGGTCAGCAGGTCGTCGCTGTGCTGCAGCGCCGCCTGATGGCTGATGGTATTGGGAAATTTAAAGCAGAAGCGAAACGCATCGTGCGTCATATCGCGCCAGCGCATCACCGTTTCCGGATTCGGCAGCGCATAGAGCGTGGTATTTCCCTCTACACAATGGAAATAGCGGGCATAGTCCGCCAGGCTTTCGATGCCCCAGCGTTTCCAGTGTGAATGCTGCCACTGGGGCAGGCCAATACGAAGTGTCACGCGCGCTCCTGGCTGCAGATTAAGATACCCCATTATCCGCTATGGTCAGGCTGGGGGGCAAATGCACACAGGAAATCGGCGCTTTGGCGCGGATCTGCTTATCCTGTCTGGCTTTTTCCATTATAATGACCGCCATTTTTGCGACAGCATCGCAACAGGTAACGCGGCCGGATGCTGTCAGATGCAGCGGCGAAGTTAAAAGGATAGTGTTATGCGTACAGAATATTGCGGACAGCTCAATCTGTCTCATGTGGGTCAGCAAGTCACGCTTTGCGGCTGGGTAAACCGCCGTCGCGATCTGGGCAGTTTGATTTTTATCGATATGCGCGACCGTGAAGGCATCGTGCAGGTGTTTTTTGATCCCGATCGCCAGGACGCATTTAAGCTGGCTTCTGAACTGCGTAACGAATTCTGTATCCAGATCACCGGTACCGTACGTGCGCGTGATGAGAAGAACAAAAACAGCGACATGGCGACCGGTGAAGTGGAAGTGTTTGCCCAGGCACTGACCATCATTAACCGCTCTGAGCCACTGCCGCTGGACTCGAATCAGACCAACAGCGAAGAAGCGCGCCTGAAGTACCGCTATCTGGATCTGCGCCGCCCTGAGATGGTGACGCGTCTGAAAACCCGCGCAAAAATCACCAGCTTCGTTCGTCGCTTTATGGATGACGCAGGTTTCCTGGATATCGAAACCCCGATGCTGACCAAAGCGACGCCGGAAGGCGCGCGTGACTATCTGGTGCCAAGCCGGGTACATAAAGGCAAATTCTATGCGCTGCCGCAGTCACCTCAGCTCTTCAAACAGCTGCTGATGATGTCCGGTTTTGACCGCTACTATCAGATCGTTAAATGCTTCCGCGACGAAGATTTACGTGCCGATCGTCAGCCAGAATTTACCCAGATCGACGTGGAAACCTCCTTTATGACCGCGCCACAGGTGCGTGAAATCATGGAGCGTTTAATCCGCAATCTGTGGCAGGACGTGCAGGGCGTTGATCTCGGCGAGTTCCCGCAGATGACCTTTGCAGAGGCGATGCATCGCTACGGTTCTGATAAACCGGATCTGCGTAATCCGATGGAGCTGGTGGACGTCGGCGACCTGCTGAAAAACGTGGAGTTCCAGGTCTTCTCTGGCCCGGCTAATGATGAAAAGGGCCGTGTTGCCGCGCTGCGCGTACCGACCGGCGCACAGCTGAGCCGTAAGCAGATTGATGAATATGGCAAGTTCGTGGAGATTTACGGCGCCAAAGGTCTGGCGTGGATGAAGGTTAACGTCCGTGCTGACGGCCTGGAAGGCGTGCAGAGCCCGGTTGCCAAATTCCTGAATGCAGAGATCGTAGAAGGCATTCTGTGCCGCACCGGCGCTCAGGATGGCGACATTATCTTCTTTGGTGCCGATCGCGCCAAAGTAGTCGCTGATGCACTGGGTGCGCTGCGTCTGAAAGTGGGCCGCGAGCTGAACATCACTGATGAGAAAGCCTGGGCACCGCTATGGGTAATCGACTTCCCGATGTTCGAAGAGGACGAGGAGGGCGGTCTGGCTGCGATGCACCATCCGTTCACGGCGCCAAAAGAGATGAGCGCAGAAGAGCTGGCCGCCGATCCAACCCGTGCCGTGGCGAATGCCTACGACATGGTGATCAACGGTTATGAAGTGGGCGGCGGTTCAGTGCGTATCCACAACGGCAAAATGCAGCAGACGGTGTTCAGCATTCTGGGTATCGAAGAGCATGAGCAGCGTGAGAAGTTTGGCTTCCTGCTGGATGCGCTGAAGTTCGGTACGCCACCGCATGCGGGCCTGGCCTTTGGTCTGGATCGCCTGACCATGCTGCTGACCGGCACCGATAACATTCGTGACGTCATTGCGTTCCCGAAAACCACGGCGGCCGCCTGCATGATGACCGAAGCGCCAAGCGAAGCCAATCCGGCTTCCCTGCTGGAGCTCGGCATTCAGGTCGTTAAAAAAGAAAAGCCTGAGAATAAATAATGGGCTATAAACACCCGGTTTCAGTGCTGGTCGTCATTTCGGCGCGCGATACTGGCCGGGTGTTGATGCTGCAGCGGCGTGACGATCCCACGTTCTGGCAGTCGGTCACCGGCAGCCTGGAGGCGGGAGAGTCACCGCTGGCGACCGCGTGTCGTGAAGTGAATGAGGAAATCGGCATCGACGTGCTGGCCGAGCGGCTGGAGGTGGAGGATTGTCAGCGTCAGATCGACTTTGAAATCTTTCCCCATTTCCGCCATCGCTACGCCCCTGATGTCACTCATAATCACGAGCACTGGTTTCGCCTGCAACTGCCGACGGAGCGCGATGTGATGCTCACCGAGCATCTGGCGTTTCGCTGGCTGGCACCCGCTGACGCTGCAGCATTAACCCGATCATGGAGTAACCGCCAGGCAATTGAAGAATTTATCTGAATGCTCGCCATCGCCCGGTATTCCGGCGGCGGATAGATTAAATTTTATGAATCTGGTGAGTTTTAACAGGACTTCACCAACATATTGAACAGTCAGGCGTAATCGGCACCGTGAGGTTGTTCACCGCCCGCGCGACGTCGTCAGCGTACGCTTGTACGTGAGGATGCTTCGCGACGCTCGCCCTCGGGGCATTCAGGTTGTCAGTCACCTGTATGCGTACGGACGGTAAACAGGCTCGCAAGCAGGATAGCCTGCACCCTGTAAAAGATCGGAGAAAATTTAAAATGGCAGGACACAGTAAGTGGGCAAACACCAAACACCGTAAAGCGGCGCAGGATGCCAAGCGCGGCAAAATCTTCACCAAAATCATTCGTGAGCTGGTGACGGCGGCCAAGCTGGGCGGCGGCGATCCGGGCTCAAACCCGCGTCTGCGTGCAGCAATGGATAAAGCGCTGGCGAACAATATGACGCGTGACA
This sequence comes from Pantoea sp. 18059, assembly GCF_902706165.1. Taxonomy (NCBI): domain Bacteria; kingdom Pseudomonadati; phylum Pseudomonadota; class Gammaproteobacteria; order Enterobacterales; family Erwiniaceae; genus Pantoea; species Pantoea sp. 18059. Next base: position 1,066,971 of record NZ_CACSJS010000001.1, on the reverse strand, counting down.
CCATGGATCGCGCTATCGCGCGCGGTGTGGGCGGCGATGACAATGCCAACATGGAAACCATCATCTATGAAGGCTACGGTCCTGGCGGCTCGGCCATCATGATTGAATGCCTGAGTGACAACCGTAACCGTACCGTGGGCGAAGTGCGTCACGCCTTCACCAAAACCGGCGGGAATCTCGGCACCGACGGCTCCGTGGCTTACCTGTTCAACAAAAAAGGCGTGATCTCCTATGCGCCAGGTCAGGATGAAGATGCGGTGATGGAAGCGGCTCTGGAAGCAGGCGCAGAAGATGTGGTCAGCTATGACGACGGCGCAATTGATGTCTTCACCGCATGGGAAGAGATGGGTACGGTGCGTGATGCACTGGAAGCACTCGGCCTGAAAGCGGACACTGCAGAAGTGGCGATGATACCGACTACCAAAGCCGAAATGGATGCGGAAACCGCACCTAAACTGCTGCGTCTGATCGACATGCTGGAAGATTGCGACGATGTGCAGGAGGTCTATCACAACGGTGAAATCTCCGACGAGGTAGCGGAAACGCTGTAATGGCGTCTGCCGTAATCACTTTAACCAAAGAGGCGTAATGTCGATTATCCTGGGTATTGATCCCGGCTCACGCATCACCGGTTATGGTGTTATTCGTCAGACTGGCCGCCAGCTCACTTATCTGGGCAGCGGCTGTATCCGCACTAATACCACCGAGTTGCCCGCCCGTCTGAAGCTGATTTATGCGGGCGTCTGTGAAATCATTACGCAGTTTTCACCCGACTTCTTCGCCATTGAACAGGTGTTTATGGCGAAGAATGCAGACTCCGCGCTGAAGCTCGGCCAGGCGCGCGGTGCCGCGATTGTTGCCGCGGTAAACCACGATCTGCCGGTGTTTGAGTATGCCGCCCGTCAGGTAAAACAGACCGTGGTTGGCATCGGCAGCGCCGAGAAAAGTCAGGTGCAGCACATGGTGCGAACCCTGCTGAAGCTGCCGGCGAACCCGCAGGCGGATGCCGCCGATGCGCTGGCGATTGCCATTACGCACTGTCATGTGGCTCAGAATGCGGCTCGCATGAGTGACAGCAAGCTGGTGCTGACGCGCGGACGGTTACGCTCAGGTTAGCCGTCATCGCTCAGGTCTCACTCTCAGGCTGGATATTCATCCAGCCTTTTTTATGTTATAAAATCCGCCACATTCGTTAGTTAAGGAAGCGTTCAGGTGATAGGTCGTTTACGGGGCAATATTCTGGAAAAGCAGCCGCCACTGGTGCTGCTTGAGGCACACGGCGTAGGCTATGAAATTTATATGCCCATGACCTGTTTTTATGAGTTGCCTGAACTTCAGCACGAAGCGGTGATTTTTACCCACTTCGTGGTGCGTGAAGATGCGCAACTGCTGTTTGGTTTTAACAGCAAGCAGGAGCGCGCGCTGTTTCGCGAACTGATTAAAGTGAATGGCGTCGGACCTAAGCTGGCGCTGGCGATCCTCTCCGGCATGTCGGCGCAGCAGTTTGTGACCGCTGTCGAGAAAGAGGAGATCGCGTCACTGGTGAAACTGCCAGGCGTGGGCAAAAAGACGGCTGAGCGTCTGGTGGTCGAAATGAAGGACCGCTTCAAAGGAATGCACGGCGACCTGTTTGGCGGCGATTCTGCCTTTACGCTGACCACGCCGAGCGCCGAGCCGGAAACCAATGATGCGGAAGCCGAAGCGGTTGCAGCGCTGGTATCACTGGGTTATAAACCGCAGGAAGCGAGCCGTATGATCAGTAAAGTCGGTCGACCGGATGCGGATTGCGAAACCCTGATCCGCGAAGCGCTACGCGCCGCCATTTGAGGTAAGTCATGATAGAAGCCGACCGCCTGATCTCCGCTGCCAGTATCAGCGAAGAAGAGGTTATTGACCGCGCTATTCGCCCGAAGATGCTGACCGAGTATGTCGGTCAGCCGCAGGTGCGTGAGCAGATGGAGATTTTCATCAAGGCAGCGCAACTGCGCGGCGATGCGCTCGATCATCTGCTGATCTTCGGTCCGCCGGGACTGGGTAAAACCACCCTGGCGAACATCGTGGCCAACGAGATGGGCGTTAATCTTCGCACTACTTCAGGTCCGGTGCTGGAAAAGGCGGGCGACCTGGCGGCGATGCTGACCAACCTTGAACCGCATGACGTCCTGTTTATCGATGAAATCCATCGCCTCTCACCGGTGGTGGAAGAGATACTCTACCCGGCGATGGAAGATTATCAGCTGGATATCATGATCGGCGAAGGCCCGGCTGCGCGCTCAATCAAGCTCGATCTGCCGCCGTTTACCCTGATTGGCGCCACTACGCGTGCTGGCTCGCTGACCTCGCCGCTGCGCGATCGTTTTGGCATTGTGCAGCGGCTTGAGTTCTACCAGGTTAAAGATTTGCAGCACATCGTAGGCCGCAGCGCCGCCTGTCTGGGTCTGGCGCTGAGTGACGAAGGGGCGTTAGAGATCGCCCGTCGCGCCCGCGGCACACCGCGTATCGCCAACCGCCTGCTGCGCCGCGTTCGTGACTTCGCCGAAGTGCGGGCAAATGGTGACCTGAGCGGTGAAGTCTCCTGCAGCGCGCTGGATATGCTTAACGTAGACAGCGAAGGGTTCGATTATATGGACCGTAAACTGCTGCTGGCGATCATCGACAAATTTATGGGTGGGCCGGTGGGGCTGGATAACCTGGCTGCTGCCATTGGTGAAGAGCGCGAAACCATCGAAGATGTGATTGAACCCTTCCTGATTCAGCAGGGCTTCATTCAGCGCACACCGCGTGGCCGGATGGCCACGCAGCACGCTTATCGTCACTTCGGCATTACGCGTGAAGAGTAACTAGACTGCTGGTTTCCGGACCATGCTGAAAATAAACAGGATGGCGGCGCAGAGCACCACTGACGGCCCGGCAGGGGTGTCGTAGAAGGCGGAGAAGGTCAGGCCGCCGGTGACGGCAATCACCCCGATGACTACGGCGACGGCCGCCATGCCTTCCGGTGAACGCACAAAGCGACGAGCGGTCGCAGCGGGGATAATCAGCAGTGAGGTGATTATCAGCGCACCCACGAACTTCATTGCCACTCCGATAGTCAGTGCCGTGACCAGCATCAGGATCAGACGGGTACGCTGGATATTGACGCCGTCCACCTGTGCCAGTTCCGGGCTGATGGTCATCGACAGCAGCGACCGCCACTGCCACGCCATCACCAGCAGCACGATCACCACGCCGCCACCCATCATCCAGAGGTCGTCTGGCGTCACCGCCAGCAGATCGCCAAACAGATAAGCCATCAGATCGACGCGAACGTTCTTCATCAGGCTGACCACCACCAGGCCCAGCGACAGCGCGCTGTGCGCCATAATCCCCAGCAGGGTATCGATAGCCAGATGTGGACGACGCTCCAGCCAGACCAGTCCCAGCGCCAGGCAGACCGTAACCAGAATCACCGCGTAGTAAGGATTCACGTTAAACAGCAGGCCAAATGCCACGCCCAGCAGAGAGGCATGTGCCAGAGTATCGCCGAAATAGGACATCTTGCGCCAGACAACAAACGATCCCAGCGGACCGGCAGCCAGCGCTAACATCACACCGCCTATCCAGCCCGGTAATAACAACTCAATCATGATGGACCCTGTCCTTTGCGTAAAACGATACGTCCCTGAAGGTCGTGACGGTGATTATGATGATGACGATAAATCGCCAGCTCCTCCGCGCCGCGCGGACCAAACATGGCGATAAATTCCGGATGCTGCGATACCGCTTCCGGGGTGCCGGAACAACAGATGTGATGGTTAAGGCACAGCACTTCGTCGGTTTTGGCCATCACCAGATGCAGATCGTGGGAGACCATCAGTACGCCGCAGTTCAGTTCGACGCGTAACTGATTGATAAGGTCATAGAGTGACACCTGACCATTCACATCCACACCCTGAGTAGGCTCATCGAGTACCAGCAACTGAGGCTGATTCAGCAGGGCGCGCGCCAGCAGCACACGCTGGGTTTCACCACCGGAAAGCTTTTGCAGAGGGGCGTTGAGCAGGTGACCCGCCTGCACGCGTTTCAGTGCTGGCAGGATCTCGGCGTTTTTGCTGCCACGGGTCAGACGCATAAAGCGTTCAACGGTCACTGGCAGGGTCGGGTCGATGTGCAGCTTCTGTGGCACATAGCCAATTCGCAGTCCGGGATCACGCTGAACGGAACCGGTGGTGGGAGCGAGCAGTCCCAGCACCACACGCACCAGCGTTGATTTTCCGGCACCGTTAGGACCCAGCAGGGTGAGGATGCGGCCAGGCTGCAGTGCCAGGCTGACACCGGATAACACATTGCGCTGGTTAAACTTTATCGAAACATTATCGAGTGTGACAAGTGAGGTCATAGTATTTACAGGTTGCACAGAATTTCGAATGTTATAATATCACATTCCACCTCATGGTCACGATGGAATGACGCAATATGTTACATAATAAAAAGGGCGCAATTTTCGCCTTAACTGCTTTCTCCGTTACAGCTTCGTTAACCCTTCCAGCTCAGGCGAATGTCGTGGCTTCACTCAAACCGGTAGGGTTTATCGCTGCGGCCATTGCCGATGGTGTCACACCGGTTGACGTTCTGCTACCGGACGGTGCCTCTGAACACGATTATTCCCTGCGGCCCTCAGATGCAAAACGCTTAAAAAACGCGGACTTAGTCGTATGGGTCGGGCCTGAAATGGAAGCCTTTATGGCGAAGTCTGCGGCTGAACTTCCGGCCCAAAAAAACCTCGCGATGGTGAACATCGACGGGGTAAAACCGTTATTGATTAGCGGTGGTGAAGATGAAGATGAACACACAGCGGAAAAATCCGAAGAACAGGACGCCGATGCCCATCACCATCATCACGGCGAGTTTAATATGCACCTGTGGTTGTCGCCAGAGATTGCGCGCAAGACCGCGGTTGCAATCCATGGAAAATTATTGGAACTTATGCCGCAAGATAAAGCCAAACTTGACGCCAACCTCCAGCAGTTTGAGGTAGCTTTGGCGGACACGGACAAACGCGTTAGCGCACAACTCGCTCCGGTCAGAAATAAAGGATATTTCGTTTTTCACGACGCTTACACGTACTTTGAAAAACAATACGGTCTCTCGCCCACCGGGCACTTTACCGTCAATCCTGAAATTCAACCGGGCGCTCAGCGTTTACATCAGATACGAACACAGTTGGTTGAGCAAAAGGCGGTCTGCGTCTTTGCTGAGCCACAATTCAGGCCAGCAGTCATCGATGCTGTCGCCCGCGGAACGCAGGTGCGTAAAGGCACGCTCGATCCCCTGGGAACAGACATCAGCTTAGCCAAAGACAGCTATGTGAAATTCCTCTCACAACTGTCGAGCCAGTATGAAAGCTGCCTGAATGGAGCATGAGGAATAGGTAAAAGTGCAGCAGATAGCCCGCTCTGTCGCCCTCGCATTTAATAATTTGCCGCGCCCCCACCGCGTAATGCTGGGTTCTTTAACTGTAGTCACTCTGGCCGTCGCTGTCTGGCGGCCTTACGTTTATCATCCTTCGGATGATGTGACGCCCATCGTCAAAAACATTGAACTGGATAAGAACACGTTCCGCACGCTGTTGCCGGAAGCCAGTGAGCCTATCGATCAGAGCACACCGGAACCGGAAGAAGAATTGCCTGCGGACGATGTGGACACCGACGTGCCCGAAACGGCCGGTGTTCACGACTACACCGTTTCATCCGGCGATACTCTGAGCAGTGCCCTGAATCAGTATGGCATCGACATCAGTGACATTAATGCGCTGGTGATGAGCGACCGCGATCTGCGTAATCTGCAGGTTGGTCAGCAGCTGAGCTGGACGCTGGATGATGATGGCGGCCTGAAAACCCTGAGCTGGGAAATTTCCCGCCGTGAAACCCGCACCTATGAGCGCACCCCTAAAGGTGGCTTTAAGATGGATGCGGAGATGCAGAAGGGCGAATGGCGCAACAGCGTGATGCAGGGCGAAGTACGCGGCAGTTTTGCCGCCAGCGCCCAGCGTGCCGGGCTGAGCAGTGCCGAAGCCAGCGCCGTAATCAAAGCGCTGCAGTGGCAGATGGACTTCCGTAAGCTGCGTGCAGGTGACCAGTTCAGTGTACTGATGTCACGCGAAATGCTGGATGGCAAGAGTGCGCAGAGTCAGTTGCTGGGTGTGCGCCTGCGCAGCGGGGGTAAAGACTATTACGCTTTCCGCGCCGAAGATGGCAAGTTCTACGATCGCAGCGGCTCCGGTCTGGCGCGCGGCTTTATGCGCTTCCCGACGGTTAAGCAGTATCGTGTCTCCTCTAACTTTAATCCGCGTCGTCTCAACCCGGTTACCGGCCGCATTGCGCCTCATAAAGGCGTCGACTTTGCGCTGCCGATCGGTACGCCGGTGCTGGCAGTGGGTGATGGTGAAATAGTGGTGGCGAAGAACGGCGGTGCCGCGGGTAACTACGTCGCCATTCGTCATGGCCGTCAGTATATGACGCGCTATATGCACATGAAGAAAGTGCTGGTGAAGCCAGGTCAGAAAGTGAAGCGTGGCGACCGTATTGGACTGTCAGGCAACACCGGACGTTCCACCGGGCCGCATCTGCATTTTGAAATCTGGATCAATAATCAGGCGGTCAACCCATTAACGGCGAAACTGCCGCGCATGGAAGGCCTGACGGGTAAAGATCGCAGCGATTACATGGCACAGGTTAAATCCTGGCTGCCTCAGCTGGGGCTGAAGTAAGCGAATTTCGTCAAATCGCGCAAAAACCGACGGGTTTCCCGTCGGTTTTTTGCTATATGGCGCAGGATGATTGCAAATTTTCAGGTCGTCACTATCATTAGCCGGTCATTGCTTGAGGCGAGTGCATGGAAACCCGTAAAAAAAATAACACTGAATTTATTCCCGTTTTTGAACGTTCTTTTCTCAAACCTAAATACTGGGGCAGCTGGCTGGCGATTGGTGGTCTGGCCGCGATGGCGATGCTACCGCCGAAAGTGCGCGATCCGCTGCTGGGTCGGTTAGGTAAATTCGCCGGTAAGCTGGCAAAGGGCGCACGTCGCCGTGCGCTGATTAACCTCTATTACTGTCTGCCGGAACTCAGCGAGGCGCAGCGTGCGACGCTGGTCGATGAGATGTTTGCGACGGCACCGCAGGCGATGGCAATGATGACCGAGCTGGTGCTGCGCGATCCGGCACGTATCCGTGAACGTGTAGAGTGGCATGGTCGTGAAATTATCGACCAGATGAAAGCGGAGCAGCAGAATGTGATTTTCCTGGTGCCGCACGGCTGGGCGGTGGATATCCCCGCCATGCTGCTGGCGTCAGAAGGTCAAAAGATGGCGGCGATGTTCCATAACCAGAGCGATCCGCTGATGGACTATGCGTGGAACACCGCACGCCGCGGTTATGGCGGACGACTCCATGCGCGCAACGACGGAATCAAACCTTTTATCAGTTCAATCCGCCAGGGCTACTGGGGCTACTACCTGCCCGATCAGGATCATGGCCCGGAGCACAGCGAGTTCGTCGATTTCTTTGCCACCTATAAAGCGACGCTGCCTGCGGTAGGGCGACTGATGAAAGTCTGCCGCGCGCGCGTGGTGCCGCTGTTTCCGGTTTATAACAGCGAAACGCACAAGCTTGAGATTTATGTGCGTCCGCCGATGGACGATCTGCTGGAAGCTGACGATCACCAGCTGGCTCGCCGGATGAATGAAGAAGTGGAAGTGTTTGTCCGCCCGCATCCCGAGCAGTACACCTGGATCCTCAAGCTGCTGAAGACCCGCAAAGAGGGTGACATCGAGCCCTATTCGCGCAAAGATCTCTATCCGCGCAAATAGCAAAAAGGCCGCGAAAGCGGCCTTTTCTTATCTCCTAATCACTGGCTACAGGTGTGTGCTCCCTTGCTTTGAGCTTCTGAGCTGCCTGCTCAGGACACACCTGTGGCTGGGCTGCCTTTTTATAACGCCTCCAGCCTGCTGCGACGTTTACGCTCGCGCATAAACAGGATCACCAGGCCAAACCAGAGCACGCCGCTGATAAAGTTGACCAGGCAGAACCACAGCGTGCCGCCGCTGAAGTAGCCGCTTTTCGCCAGCTCAATTCCTACCGCCAGCGTCATAATACTGATCATTCCCAGCATCGCTGCCACGCTGCCTTTGCCTTCGTTGCTGGCGTAGAGCGTCAGGCGATACAGTCCGGCATTGACCATGCCAGCACCAAAGGCGTAGAGACTCAGGCCAGCGGTTATCAGCAGATAACCGTGGCTGTTCATCAGGCTCGCCACCAGCGCCAGGCTCAGACCAATCAGAATCGGCCAGGCGGCGAACTTCACCGGCTGTTCAATCGGCACGCGTCCCGCCAGCTTACTCAGCGTCAGGTTACCGGCGATCATCGCCAGAAACACCGGCAGCTGCAGCAGGGCGTACTGCATGCGTGACAGACCTTCGTCGTGCATCAGGATCACCGGCGAAAGAGCAACCCAGGTGAGGATCGGGATAAACACCAGCCCGATAGCGAAGGAACCAAACATCACCAGCCGGTCTTTCATCAGCCGGCCATAGTTGCGTGCAAGATTGGGCAGGGCGATGGAATGACTGCGGTCACCTGCGGTTTCGGGCATCACACGCCACAGCACCACAAAGGCGACCAGGCTGCAGGCGGCAAACAGCCAGAACATGCTGCGCCAGCTGCCAATGGTGAGCCAGGCTGCACCAGCAAGCGGACCCGCCAGCGGAGCCAGCAGCGCCACGTTGGCCATCAGCGCCATCATGCGCACCGCCAGCGCCTCATCGAAGGCTTCCTGAATTGCGGCATAGCCGACCGCGCCGATAAAGCAGAGGCTGATGCCCTGAATAAAGCGCAGGCTGACAAATTCCTCAATCGAGCTGACCCAGTGCATCAGCATGCAGGCGACGGCAAAAAACAGGATGCCGAAGAGCATCACCGGTCGCCGGCCAAACTTATCAGAGAGAGGACCCAGCAGCCATTGCAGCACCACGCCGCCAATCAGGTAAGCGGTCAGGGAGGTGGAGACCCATTCAGGGCCGACGGAAAATTCACTGGTGACGATCAGCATGCCAGGCTGGATCATGTCATGAGCAATATAGGTGGCAAACTCGAACAGCACTAACGCCAGAGGAAAGAGTAAAATTCGGCCGGTAAGCTGGCTGATGGGGTGGAAACGGGCCATCTGGCCTCCTTGTCAGAAAAGAAAACGCGACTGCCAGGCAGTCGCGTCGTTTATTCTACACCGACAATGTAAACCCGGGCTCAATTAATCCACGCGCAGCACACGTGTGGTATTGGTGGTGCCGGTGGCGCCCATCACATCGCCCTGCGTCACAATGACCAGATCGCCAGAGACCAGGAAGCCTTTGTCGCGCAGCAGGTTAACCGCATCGTGTGCGGCAGCCACACCGTCGTTATTGCTGTCGAAGAACACCGGCGTTACGCCGCGATAGAGCGCGGTGAGATTCAGTGTGCGTTCATGGCGTGACATGGCAAAAATCGGCAGGCCTGAGGTGATACGTGAGGTCATCAGCGGGGTACGGCCCGACTCGGTCATGGTGATGATCGCGGTGACGCCCTGCAGGTGGTTCGCGGCGTACATGGATGACATAGCAATCGCTTCTTCGACATTGTCGAACTGCACGTCCAGACGATGCTTGGAGACGTTGACGCTCGGGATCTTCTCCGCGCCCAGGCAGACCTTCGCCATCGCTGAGACAGTTTCAGCCGGATACTGACCCGCTGCGGTTTCCGCAGAGAGCATCACGGCATCGGTGCCATCCAGCACGGCGTTCGCCACGTCCATCACTTCTGCGCGGGTCGGCATCGGGTTAGTGATCATCGACTCCATCATCTGGGTCGCGGTAATGATGGTGCGGTTAAGCTGGCGGGCACGACGAATCAATGCTTTCTGAATGCCGACCAGTTCCGGATCGCCAATCTCAACGCCCAGATCGCCACGCGCCACCATCACCACATCAGAGGCCAGAATGATGTCATCCATCGCTTCCTGGCTGGCGACCGCTTCAGCACGTTCCACTTTTGCGACCAGTTTGGCGTCACAACCCGCTTCGCGTGCCAGACGACGTGCCAGATTCATATCTTCACCACAGCGTGGGAAAGAGACGGCCAGATAGTCGACGCGTATTTTGGCGGCGGTGATGATATCCGCTTTATCTTTTTCGGTCAGCGCTTCAGCTGAGAGTCCGCCGCCCAGTTTGTTAATGCCTTTGTTGTTCGACAGCGGGCCACCCACGGTGACTTCGGTGAACACCTTCATATCCTGAACTTCCAGCACTTTCAGCTGCACGCGACCATCATCCAGCAGCAGGATATCGCCCGGCACCACATCTGCAGGCAGGCCTTTGTAGTCGATACCGACGCGCTCTTTATCGCCTTCGCCTTTACCCAGATTGGCATCCAGCAGGAAACGGTCACCGATATTCAGGAAAACTTTGCCTTCTTTGAAGGTTGAAACACGAATTTTTGGACCCTGGAGGTCACCGAGGATGGCCACGTGGCGACCCAGTTTTGCGGCAATCTCACGCACTTTATCGGCACGGATCTGGTGATCTTCTGGCGTGCCGTGAGAGAAGTTGAGTCGTACAACGTTCGCGCCGGCAGCGATGATTTTTTCTAAATTATTATCACGATCGGTGGCCGGGCCGAGAGTTGTAACGATTTTGGTTCTTCTGAGACGTCTTGACATCGAGGACTCCGTAAACATTTAAGCGTGCCCTGGTCTGTGGACACAGCATGGTTATCTATTCTATATGATCGACGGGTTGTGATACGACTCACATTGTAAATGTGATGTTAATTTTTTTGCTGATCATCCTTTTCCCGAATGGTGTGCTTTTCGTAACGCGACGCTTTCAACGCCTCTTTCACGCGTTTCAGGTTTTCCCGGAAGGGCGCACCCCGTTCCAGGGTGAAACCGGTCGCCAACACATCGATCACGGTCAACTGCGCCAGGCGCGATACCATCGGCAAATAGATATCCGTATCTTCCGGTACATCAAGCACTAAAGCTATCGCTGCTTCATGGGCAAGGGGAGAATCGGCAGAGGTGATGGCTATAACGGTGGAACCGTTTACACGGGCCAGGCGAGCCAGTTCTACCATATTTTTTGTGCGTCCAGTATGCGAAATGAGAACAAAAACGTCACCGGCTCGACTATTTATGCAACTCATGCGCTGGATCACAATATCGTCTGACCAGATGACCGGCAGATTAAAGCGCAGAAATTTGGTAAAGGCGTCATGCGCCACCACAGCGGAAGCACCCAGCCCGAAAAAGGCGAGTTTGTCAGCCTGAGTAAGCAAGGTGACGGCCTGCTGCAGATGGGTGCTATCCAGTTGATCCCGTACCCGCTGCAGCCCTGCCAGCGCCGAGTCAAAGATTTTGTGGCTGTAGTTCTCCACACTGTCATCGTCCTCCACGCCCCGGCTGACCCAGTTGCTGCTTTTTACCAGGCTCTGCGCCAGTTGCAGCTTAAAGTCGGGAAAGCCGCGCGCGCCCAGTCGATGACAGAAGCGATTCACCGTGGGTTCACTGACGCAGGCTTCGCGCGCCAGGGTGGCGATGCTGGAGTGCATCGCCGCCTGAGGCGCAGCCAGAATCTGCCGGGCGACTTTCTGTTCCGCATTGCTGAGCGCGGCAAACTGCGCGTCAATTTTTTCCAGCATATTCATAAGCCGATGACCATAATCACTTTTACCAATTTCAATTATCCCTGTCGTCAGAGTCGATTAACAGAGACTATATCGTGTCAGCACCTGCCAGGCGCAACGGCGGACAAGTCGATTGCCCTTTTTTTTGGGATACTTTGACCGGTGCCTGATTTTCCTGACACCAACAGACACAGAAAAAACCGGCAATCCGCACGTGTCATCACACGCGCTTAGCACATCCGGTACAGAGTTAATGCGGTTAACCCGGCGAGTCGGTTTACCTGGCGCGGGGAAAAAAGTACATTGTGGTCAAAGAAAATAATAACCTGGACCCGGTGGCAGAGGATGCATCACCACCGGACTATCCTGCAACGAGGAGAGGAAAATGGCGGTAACACAAACAGCCCAGGCATGCGATCTGGTGATTTTCGGTGCCAAAGGCGATCTTGCACGCCGTAAACTGTTGCCTTCACTGTACCAGTTAGAGAAAGCGGGGCAGATCCACGAGGAAACCCGCATTATTGGTGTCGGCCGTGCCGAGTGGGATAAAGCGGAATACACCAAAGTGGTACGTGAAGCGCTGGAAACCTTCATGAAGGAGAAGATTGACGAAGCGCTGTGGGACAAACTCAGCAATCGTCTCGACTTCTGCAACCTCGATGTCAACGACACCACGCACTTCCCGAAACTGGGCAAGATGCTGGACCAGAAAAATCGCACCACCATCAACTACTTCGCCATGCCACCCAGCACCTTTGGCGCCATCTGTCAGGGTCTGGGCACCGCGAAGCTGAATGCTAAACCGGCGCGCGTAGTGATGGAGAAGCCGCTGGGCACCTCACTGGAAACCTCGCAGGAGATCAACGACAGCGTTGGTGAGTACTTTGATGAGAGCCAGGTATTCCGTATTGACCACTATCTCGGCAAAGAGACGGTGCTTAACCTGCTGGCGCTGCGCTTTGCCAACTCTATCTTCGTGAATAACTGGGATAACCGCACCATCGACCACGTCCAGATTACCGTGGCCGAAGAAGTGGGTATCGAAGGCCGCTGGGGTTACTTCGATAAAGCGGGCCAGATGCGCGACATGATCCAGAACCACCTGCTGCAGATTCTGACCATGATCGCCATGTCACCGCCGTCCGACCTCAGCGCCGACAGCATCCGTGACGAAAAAGTTAAAGTGCTGCGCTCGCTGCGCCGCATCGATCAGACCAACGTGCGTGAGAAAACCGTTCGCGGCCAGTACACCGCTGGCTTTGTGCAGGGCAAAAAAGTGCCTGGCTACCTGGAAGAAGAGGGTGCCAATAAGTCGAGCGCCACAGAGACCTTCGTGGCAATTCGTGTCGATATCGACAACTGGCGCTGGGCGGGCGTGCCGTTCTACCTGCGCACCGGTAAGCGTTTGCCGACCAAGTGTTCAGAAGTCGTGGTCTACTTCAAAAACCCGGAGATGAACCTGTTTAAAGACTCCTACTCAGAGTTGCCGCAGAACAAGCTGACGATTCGTCTGCAGCCGGACGAAGGGGTGGATATCGAGATCCTGAATAAAGTGCCGGGCCTCGATCACAAGCACAAACTGCAGACCACCAAGCTGGATCTGAGCTACTCCGAGACCTTTAACCAGTCGCACCTTGCCGATGCTTACGAGCGTCTGCTGCTGGAGAGCATGCGCGGTATCCAGGCGCTGTTTGTGCGCCGCGATGAAGTTGAAGCCGCGTGGACCTATGTCGATTCCATTATCGACGCCTGGGCTGCGGACGGCGACTCTTCCAAGCCGTATCAGGCGGGCACCTGGGGCCCGGTGGCCTCAGTGGCGATGATTACCCGCGATGGCCGTTCGTGGAACGAATTCGAATAACGGAAGTGATGATGAAGCCCGCAACGCGGGCTTTTTTTTCGCCCTTAAACCGGGCCAGTCAACACGAATAAAATTGAACTGCCGTTTCAAAATGGTCGCAGGATGATAGACGCTCAGGAAGTTGATCATGTATGGTAGTGACGCAATTTACAGGGCAGGAGCCGATGCTCCATGACCGGGTCGCAATCCCGGTGTTATCAAGCAAGGGGAACTGATGAAAAACTGGAAAACGAGTGCAGAACAGATTCTGACCACCGGACCTGTGGTGCCGGTCATCGTTGTGAACAAACTGGAACACGCCGTGCCGATGGCAAAAGCGCTGGTGGCAGGCGGTGTCAGAGTGCTGGAAGTGACGCTGCGCACGCCAGTGGCGATGGATGCCTTACGTGCGATGATTAAAGAAGTGCCGGATGCGATCGTTGGTGCGGGAACGGTGATTAATCCGCAGCAGTTACAGGAAGTGACCGATGCCGGTGCGCAGTTTGTGATCAGTCCTGGCGTCACCGAGTCGCTGCTGAAAGCGGCCGTTGAAGGGCCGGTGCCATTGATTCCCGGCATCAGCACCGTTTCTGAGCTAATGACCGGTATGGACTACGGTCTGCGCGAGTTCAAGTTTTTCCCGGCAGAAGCGAACGGCGGCGTTAAAGCGCTGCAGGCGATTGGCGGACCCTTCCCGCAGGTGCGATTCTGCCCGACCGGCGGCATCTCTCCGGCGAACTACCGTGACTATCTGGCGCTGAAAAGCGTGCTGTGCATCGGCGGCTCCTGGCTGGTGCCCAACGACGCGCTGGAAGCGGGCGACTGGGATCGCATCACCCGCCTGGCACGCGAAGCTGTCGAAGGCGCGAAGTAAGTTATGGCGGTGAGCGTCTGCTCACCGCACACGTTTACCCCTGAACCGTGACTGCTGCTGCGCTGGCAACGGCACGCGCAATCGCCTGATCGGTGCTGTCACCGCTGGCGAGCGCCACGCCCAGACGACGCTGACCGCTGATTTCCGGCTTGCCGAACAGGCGCAGTTGCAGACCGGCACCCAGCGCCGCTTCGACATTCACAAACTGCACATTCTGGCTGGTCAGTTGCGGCAGAATAACGGCGGACGCTGACGGACCGTACTGGCGAATCGCGCCAATCGGCAGACCGAGAAACGCCCGCACATGCAGCGCAAACTCTGACAGATCCTGCGAAATCAGCGTCACCATGCCGGTGTCGTGTGGACGCGGCGAAACTTCGCTGAATACCACCTCATCACCGCAGACAAACAGCTCAACGCCAAACAAGCCATAGCCACCCAGCGCCTTAACCACCTGCGCGGCAACATCCTGCGCCCGCTGCAGCGCCACATCACTCATCTGCTGCGGCTGCCAGGATTCACGGTAATCGCCATCCTCCTGACGGTGACCAATCGGCGCACAGAAATGAATGCCATCGACTGCACTGATGGTGAGCAGGGTGATCTCGAAATCGAAGTCGACAACCCCTTCGACAATGACGCGTCCGGCACCCGCGCGGCCACCCTGTTGCGCATAGTCCCAGGCGTTATCGAGCTGGCTGGCGTTGCGGATAAAGCTCTGACCTTTGCCGGATGAACTCATCACCGGCTTCACAATGCAGGGAAAGCCGATTTCGGTAGCCGCTTCATCAAAGCGCGCCTTGCTGTCGGCAAAGCGATAGCGGGAGGTCGGCAGAGAGAGCTCTTCAGCCGCCAGCCGACGAATGCCTTCGCGGTTCATGGTCAGCCGGGCGGCACGGGCAGTCGGCACCACGCGCTGGCCTTGCTGCTCCAGTTCAACCAGCGTCTCCGTGGCGATAGCTTCGATTTCCGGTACGACAAAATCAGGCTTCTCTTCAGCGATTAGCGCAGCCAGCGCCGCGCCATCCAGCATGTTAATCACATGGCTGCGATGGGCGACGTGCATCGCCGGGGCATCGGCGTAACGATCAACCGCGATCACTTCCACACCCAGACGCTGACACTCCAGCGCCACCTCTTTACCCAGTTCACCTGAACCCAATAGCATCACACGCGTTGCTGCCGGACGCAGCGCTGTTCCGAGAGTCGTCATTTCTTCACCTAAGCAGTCAAAATTCGCGCGCAAGTATAAACGAAAACGTTTGCGTTCTCATCTTTCGTCCATCTGGCACGACCTTTTGCCTTACTTTTCCCGCTCTGACGTTTCCTGACATCCTTTTCGTCAGGATAGCGGACTGACATCTTAAAAGGAGTGGATGATGAATAACTGGTTGCAACAAATTCAGTCGGTACTGACGAAGAAGGGCGGTGAGGGCAAATCGGGCGGCGGCTTAAGCGACATGCTGGCGCCGGGTGCGCTGGGCGGCCTGGCCGGTATGCTGATTGCCAGTAAATCGTCGCGAAAACTGCTGACAAAATATGGCGGCAAGGCGCTGATTATCGGTGGCGGTGCGGCTGCGGGCGCGGTGTTATGGAACAAATACAAGCAGCGGGTCAGCGAAGCGCACCAGAATGAACCTGACTTTGGCGTGGCGCAGACGCCGGTTAACCTGCGGGCCGAACGTCTGGTGACGGCGCTGGTGTTTGCCGCCAAAAGCGACGGGCACATTGACGATCAGGAACGGGCAGCCATTGAGCAGAATATTCATCAGTCCGGTTACGGTCAGGAAGCGGAACAGCTGATCCAGAAAGCGATGAACCGCCCGCTGGATCCGCAGTGGCTGGCCGCCGATGTGAAAAACGAGGAGGAGGCGCTGGAACTCTACTTCCTGAGCTGTGCCGCCATCGACGTTGATCACTTCATGGAGCGCAGTTATCTCTCCGCGCTGGGCGACGCGCTGAAAATCCCCCAGGATGTTCGCGACGGTATCCAGCAGGATCTTGAGGCTGAGAAAGCCCGTTTACCCGCCAGTTAATCCCTCTGATATTCCGCTGGCGGGTCACAGGATGTGATCCGCCAGCGGCTGCTTCTCAACCTATACCTGGCTTCCCGCTGCTGAAGTGTTACGCTTACAGATCATTACGTTCACGGAGACGGATGGATGAAAGCACCCATCGCAAAAAAAATACCCCATGAGATGACGCTGCACGGCGAGATGCGCGTTGACGACTACTACTGGCTGCGCGACGACAAGCGCGAAAACAGCGAGGTCCTTGATTACCTGCGTGCCGAAAACAACTACGGCAAAAAAATCATGTCGTCACAGCAGCCACTGCAGGACCGGGTATTAAAAGAGATTATCGATCGGCTGCCGCCTGAAGATCACTCAGTGCCCTATGTGAAAAATGGCTACCGTTATCAGAGCCGTTATCAGAGCGGTAACGAATACCCGGCCTATTACCGCCAGCCCGCCGCGAGCGATGAGTCTGGCGAGTGGAGCCTGCTGCTGGATGCCAACCAGCGCGCCTCGCACAGTGATTTCTATACCATGGGCGCGCTGCATATCAGTCCGGATAACCGGGTCATGGCGCTGGCTGAAGATTTCCTGTCTCGCCGGCAATATGGAATCCGCTTCCGTAACCTGGAGAGTGGCAGCTGGTACCCTGAAGTGCTGAGCAACGCCTCTTCCAGTTTCGCGTGGGGTAATGACTCGCGCACCCTCTACTATGTGCGAAAACACCCGCAGACGCTGCTTTCTTATCAGGTGTGGCGACACGAACTGGGCACGCCGCAGTTCGACGACCAGCTGGTCTATGAAGAGCAGGATGACACTTATCATCTCAGCGTACATAAGACCACCTCCAAGCAGTTCATCATGATTGCCCTCTACAGCACCAACACCAGCGAAATTCAGCTGATTGATGCGAACTTCCCCGACGCGCAGCCCCATGTGTTTTTGCCGCGCCGCCGCGATCATGAGTACAGCATCGACCACTACGATCATCAGTTCTTCATTCGATCCAACCGGGAAGGCGAAAACTTCGGGCTGTACCGCAGCCGCTATCTGGACGAGTCACGCTGGGAAACCCTGATCCCGGCACGTGAACAGGTAGTGATGGAAGATTTTCAGCTGTTTCGGGACTGGCTGGTGGTCGAGGAGCGCCAGCGCGGCTTGACCAGCCTGCGGCAGATCAACTGGGCCAGCGGTGAAACCAGCGGCATCGCCTTTGACGATCCGACCTATGTGACCTGGCTGGCCTACAATCCGACGCCGCGCACCAGCAAACTGCGTTACGGCTATTCGTCGATGACCACGCCGACCACGCTGTTTGAACTGGATATGGATACCGGCGAACGCCGCATCCTGAAGCAGAGCGCGGTGAAAGGCTTTAACGCGGAAGATTACAAAAGCGAACATCACTGGATCAAAGTCAGCGATGGCACCGAAGTGCCGGTATCGCTGGTCTATCACCGCAAACATTATCAACCCGGTCAGAATCCGATGCTGGTGTATGGCTACGGTGCCTACGGCAGCAGTATGGATGCCGACTTCAGCGTCAGCCGCCTGAGCCTGCTGGATCGCGGATTTGTCTATGCGCTGATACAGGTGCGCGGCGGCGGTGAGCTGGGGCAGCAATGGTATGACGGCGGTCGCCTGCTGAACAAAATGAACAGCTTCACCGATTTTATCGATGTCACTAACGCGCTGGTGGCGCGTGGCATCGGACACCCGGAACGACTCTATGCCATGGGTGGCAGCGCGGGTGGCTTACTCATGGGCGGGGTGATTAACCTGGCACCGCAGCGGTTCCACGGCGTGGTTGCCCAGGTGCCGTTTGTGGATGTGGTCACCACGATGCTGGATGAGTCGATTCCGCTGACCACCGGCGAGTATGACGAGTGGGGCAACCCCAACGATCCGGAGTACTATCGCTATATCCGCCAGTACAGCCCTTATGACAACATCGAGGCGAAAGCCTATCCCCACCTGCTGGTCACCACCGGCCTGCATGATTCGCAGGTGCAGTACTGGGAACCAGCCAAGTGGGTGGCGAAGCTGAGATCGATGAAAACCGACAATAACCTGCTGCTGCTCTGCACCGACATGGATGCGGGTCACGGCGGCAAGTCGGGGCGCTACAAAGCCTATGAAGGGATCGCGATGGAATACACCTTCCTGCTGGGACTGGCGCAGGGCACCTTACCGCCAGCCCAGGATTACTGAGATTCGGTCAGGTACTTACGCAGCGCCTGCCGCAATGGCGGGCGCAGATCGCTGACGTTATCCAGCATCCACTTCAGATAGCCCGGATCCTTGCGCGCAACGACCGCGATCGCCTGGCCGCGGTATTTGCCAAACGGCAGAACGTCGTCGCGCTGGGCCGCAGGTTGTGACCGCACAATCATCTCGGAGGCACTCCAGCCGGAGGTCTCCATAATACGGATCAGCAGTGCTGCCGTAACATAGCAGTCATAGAGCGCGCGGTGAGCATGCAGGTCGGCGGGCGGCGTGACATCCAGCTTCAGCGAATGACGCAGTGCCTGGTTGCCATATTTAATGCCCGGCCAGAGCTGACGCGCCAGCTGCATGGTGCAGATCCACTCTCCGTACATCTCCGGCAGCATCCGGCGATCAAAACTGGCGTTGTGCGCCACGTAAAAAGCACTGCCGTGATAGCGAGGGATCGCCTCTTCAATGGTCGGCTTACCGGCGACCATCGCTTCGGTGATGCGATGCACGGCCATTGCCTGACGGCTGATAGGGCGGTCGGGCAGGGTGAGATCGCTCATCGGATTCACAATCTGGCCGTTGACCACATCCACGGACGCCACTTCGACTACGCCACCCTGCAGGCCGCAGGTTTCGGTATCAATAACGCGAAATATCATTGCTTCATCTTCGGTTCATAAGGAAGGCGCGACAGGCTGAGCGAGGCCTGGCGGTAGTGCATCAGACGCTGACGAAACCAGTCACGCAGCGCTTCGGGCTGCTCCTGCGCCACCATTTCGGCGACGATCGGCATGTTATAGCGCTCTTTAAACGCCACACCTGCTGCCGCCAAATCGACATTAATCTTGTCTTTCTCTTCCTGGGACAGCAGGGCAAGGTTATGGCTCATAATATTCTCCTGACGATAGCGGGCAAAAGTAATGTTTTCGGCGGTCTGAATCAAGGATAAAGGATCGCATCGCTGGCCTCGACAGTGCAAATACAGCAGCGTATCCTTTTGCCACGTTTATCGCCCTGGCGGTGGTTAAAAGGATGATCTTATGCATAAAAAACTGATTTCCCGCATGGTTATTGCGCTGGCGGCAGCCGGACTGATGACATTCAGTTCGCTGGCAGCGGCGCATGCGCATCTCCAGTCTTCTATCCCGGCGGCCAAAGCGCAGGTAATGACATCCACCGATGCGCTGACGCTGAACTTCAGTGAAGATATTGAAGCGGCATTCAGCGGCGTCACGCTGCTGGATAGTGCACAGAAGCCCGTCGCCACCGCTAAAGCCCGCGTTGAATCTGGCCAGAAAAACCGGCTGATTGTGGGCCTGTCTCAGCCGCTGCAAGCGGGCAGCTATCAGGTTAACTGGCATGTGCTGTCGGTGGATGGACATAAAACCGCAGGAAGCTATCGCTTTAGCGTGAAGTAACTCCGGTGACCACCCTCTGGATCCTGTTACGCGCGCTGCATTTTGCCGCCGTGATGCTGCTGACCGGCAGCGCCTGTTACAGTGCGCTGCTGGCACCCGGACGCTATCGACCACTACTGGCGCTACGATTAAACCCGCTGGTGAAAGGGAGCGCCTGGCTGGCGCTGCTGAGTGCGCTGGCGATGCTGGCCTGCCAGAATGTATTGATGAGCGGCGACAGCGCCAATCTGGCTGATGTCGATATCTGGCTGGCGGTGATTGGCACGCACTTCGGTGGCGTGTGGCTGTGGGAAATCCTGTTTAGCCTGCTGGCCGTTGCCGGTTTGTTACTGACCGGGCGGCTGCGTCAGCAGGTGTTACTGCTGGCGGGCGTTCTGCAACTGGCCTGCATGGCTCTGATTGGTCATGCCGCGATGCGCGATGGCTGGCCGGGATTGTTTCAGCAGCTCAATCATGCACTACATCTGATTGCCGCGGCGTTCTGGACGGGCGGATTACTGCCTCTGTTGCTGTTGATGCGGGAGGCGCGCCAGATCGATCGGCGTACTGACGCTATCCGTACCATGATGCGCTTTTCGCGCTATGGTCATCTGGCGGTGGCGTTAACGCTGCTGAGTGGCCTGATAAACAGCGTGATGATCGCGGGCTGGCCGCTGACGTGGCACGATTCACGCTACATTGTATTGTTGCTGTGTAAAGTGTTGCTGGTTGCCCTGATGGTGCTGGTGGCGCTGATTAACCGATACTGGCTGGTGCCGCGATTCCGCCTGGCGGGCAGCGGGACGCAGCAAAAATTTATTCGCATGACGCAGCTTGAACTGCTGCTGGCGTGCGGAGTGGTTGGGCTGGTCAGCGTATTTGCCACGCTGTCGCCAGCCTGAATGTGGTTTAAGAGAGAAAAGGGTAGTTATGTTGCTGAAGAAAGTGATCCCCGCAATCCTGTTGTTATCCGTATGCGGCCAGGCGCTGGCGGCACAAATCATTACCGTCAGCCGCTTTGAGATCGGTAAAGAGAAGTGGCCGTTTAACCGTGAAGAGGTGATGCTGACCTGTGAGAAAGATGGTGCGATGTTTGCCATCAATCCGAGCACGCTGATGACATACCCCCTGAACGATATCGCCGACACACTGTTCAAAAACAAACAGGTGAAAGCGCAGCCGATCAGCGTGATCCAGGCCGAAGACAAAGCGCATCCGGGCCAGATGATGAGTCTGCAGCCGATTGTTGAGCGCACCCAGGCGCTGTGCGGTAAATAAACCTGTCGGGTGCAGCATCGCGCTGCGCCCAACCCCTCTTTTTTGCCGTTGCGATCACAAACTGATCCGGTTTATGCCCCTGCGGCTCCCGTTTGCTGGCAATTCCACCGCGCTGTTCTAATGTTAAATGGCAAGGCGACATCGCCTTCATAAATGCCAACTTTTAGCGCACGGCTCCTTGAGAGCCATTTCCCTGGACCGAATATAGGAATCGTATTCGGTCTTTTTTTGTTCTATGATTTATAAAGATTTTTCTGTGACTTTTACGAAATAACCCGAAATCACAATATTTAATCTATGCCATCACATATTCCTGATCGCTTGAATCACGATTGTTTTTCTTCATAGAAAAGTTTTTTATGGTCGAATGGCCTTTACAAAAAACCTCTTCGCTTCTCACATCAAATAGTCGACTTTCAGCGCGTCTCATCTCATGAAAATTCGGCAGGTCTGGCCCAATCTTAATACCTCTCATTTCGCGCGCTTCGACTAATACTCTCATTAATGCATCTGGGGCGTTACGTTGGATCAGGTCTTCATGGTAAGTATGGCGTTATTGATATCGATAACGCAGAAACAGTGACGTTAATCATTCATCTGATGTCCATTGATTGAAGGTATGTTAGGGGACACAGCTCGTGCCGAGGGATTCACGTATTTATAGTTCTCTGACGGACGGATGGGTAAATTTCGGAGAGTGATCGTTTTATCTTAGTGTGGCACTATAATACAGCCATTATCATGAACGAGGGATTGAGAATGATATCAGGAACAGCAGCAAAACAGGAGCCTGGACGTTACTACACATTTGAGTCGAGATTGCCTCAGGGCGTTTTTTTTGAGATTCGCCCCAGCCATTTGCCAGGAAATGCAAAGCCCGTAACAGATGAAACCAGCGGTATGTGTATCGGTTACTCGGTCGCACAGGCTCCGGGTTTGTGGCAGATTTATGATGTTCAGGGGCATTTTCTTCACCTTGAAGAAGCACCGCTTGAAACACCGCTAATTGATCCAACTGATATTGCATTATTGGCGTTAGGTGTTTTTCGTATTCTTCGTACCGGACGGGTACTATTTGAAGCTGGCTCACGTGCGGCAATCTCAGCAAAAATTAGTCAGGGTACGGTATCTATTTTGCGTGGGCGGCTGAAATTCGGGCTACATGCGCGCAAACTTAAAATGACGCAAACAGCCGCAAGCCATATGTACGAACCCGCTCGATATGTTCCTTTGCAAATTCAGGAAAGGGCTATTCGTTATGGCAAGCGCATGCCAGATCCTCGTGAAGGTAAGGAAATGTTCCGATACGAAACGGACATTTATAAACTGCGCTTCGATAAGCAGCTTCAAGAGTATGTCTATCAGAAGTACAAATTAGAGGTGATTGTCAGAGAATCGGACTGGACAATATCTCATTTTCAATATTTTCATTAATTAACAGGAACATTTCCATGTTTGATATCAGGAGTGAAGAATTTACTTTCGCAATCGCACCTTTTGAACGCATAGTGGATAACGAAGCCGATCCTGTTAACCATAACTGGGATTGGATACAGTCCTGGATAGAATTCTCGGTAAGCGGCCTGAAGGTGGCGTTTAAGACTGAGTTCACTGTTGGAGAGTTGAAAATGTTGAAGAAAGAATTTTCAGCTTTTCATCAGGCGATAATTGCTCAGAAAAAGTTAAAGTCGTTTAAATATCAGAGCGATATTCATCAGCTTGATATGATACTGACAAATGAAAATACTATTGATAGCGTAACTATTGATTTTATCCTTCGACCGGAGCCTCATGCCGACAGCGTTCAGGTTAAAGGCAGCTTTGGCCTTGATGAAAGCTATTTCCCCGACATTCTGAAGAGGCTGGATGAAATGATTCAATGGCAGAATTAAACATTTAGCCATTGAAAAGTTTTAACTGAAAGCTTTGGGCATAAAATGGGTATTTATTCAGGTTTTTCCGTCCATGCAATATTCGATGCGGTAGTATCAGCACCTGTACTGCCAAACAGGGGGAAATTGCTGACGCTCTTTATGAGATTATGAATAAATGAAGCGTGCTATTTTATGGCTGATTCAGTCATTTTTATATTTAGTTCCTGCTGCAGTTATTGTGGCTGGCGTGTATATCTTCATCTGCTTTGTTCCGCAGTATGCAGCACTTCTTAGTTTTGCATGGGTTATCATAGTTTCTTATGTGTATATTAAATTTAACCGATGGTGTTGATAAAATCCTGACATATTAGTGAGCTGAAAATTTGAGTGGAAAAGCGAACGCAAAATAACCCTACTAGTTTAAGGTGCCCGGTCTCCATCCCAAAAACCCACTCCACTCTGCAAAAGCAGAAACAACCCTGCCATCCTCGCACCCAAAGCTTACCTGTCATCTTGTCATCACCGCGGTTTGGCTTATCCTTAAAGCTTCAATCAAAAGGAGCATCGTTTATGAAAGCGGCAATTGCTAACAATGAACACAAGGTTGAAGTGGTTGAGAAGACGCTACGTCCTCTCAAAACGGGCGAAGCACGGCTCAGGATGGAATGCTGTGGCGTATGCCATACCGATCTGCATGTGAAGAACGGGGATTTCGGTGATAAAACCGGCGTGACGCTGGGTCATGAAGGTATCGGTATTGTTGAGGAAGTCGCGCCAGATGTCACCTCACTCAAGCCTGGCGATCGTGCCAGCGTGGCATGGTTCTTTAAGGGCTGCGGGCACTGCCAATACTGCAACTCCGGTAACGAAACGCTCTGCAGAGAGGTCGTTAATGCCGGTTATACCGTCGATGGCGGTATGGCTGAAGAGTGTATCGTCGTTGCAGACTATTCGGTCAAAGTCCCCGACGGGCTTGATCCTTACGCCGCCAGTAGTGTCACCTGCGCCGGTGTCACCACCTATAAAGCGGTGAAAGTGTCCGAGGTAAAACCGGGTCAGTGGCTGGCGATTTACGGTCTTGGCGGGCTGGGAAACCTCGCTCTGCAGTATGCGAAAAATGTCTTTAACGCCAAAGTGATCGCGGTTGATGTGAGTGATGGGCAACTGGCACTGGCGAAAGAGATGGGCGCCGACCTGGTCGTAAACTCGGCCAGCGAAGATGCGGCTCGTTTTATTCAGGAACAAACCGGTGGGGCGCATGCGGCTGTGGTAACGGCGGTTGCCAAAGCAGCGTTTAACTCTGCTGTCGATGCGGTCAGGGCCGGTGGTCGGGTGGTGGCTGTCGGACTGCCGCCGGAAGCGATGAGCCTGAATATTCCACGTCTGGTGCTCGATGGCATTCAGGTAGTAGGATCGCTGGTCGGGACGCGTAACGATCTGGCGGAAGCTTTCCAGTTTGCGGCAGAAGGGAAGGTGGTGCCGAAGGTGACCAAAAGGAAGATTAGTGAGGTCAATGCCATCTTCGATGAGATGATTCAGGGCAAGATCCGCGGCAGGATGGTAATCGACTTTAGCGGTCAGTCTGCTGAATAATCCGTGCTGATAATCGCAGAAGCCCGCGCCGTGCGGGCTTTTTTATGCCTGTAAGGCCAGCTCCCTCCCTCTGAATGCGTAAGCGCACATTCCGTTAAAGCATTAATAAGCGCGGCTTTATGTTTCATGATGTGATTTTCACTTGAACTTTACCGGTAACATTATAGTTTATGGGGTGAAGTCTGATTACACACATCTGAAGGAGGGTTATTTATGGCTAAGCATCACTTACTCAAATCCATTGAAATTGCAGCGATTGTGCTGTTTGTCCTGATACTGGCGTATCTGGCGGTTACCGGTCTGCTGTCATCAACAGGCGTTGATCACGCCTGGCCGTATCCCAGTAAGTAACTGAGTGCCGCACCAGGGAAATTATAAATAATATAAATAGATAACCGATCCTGATACAGGACATAAAAAACCCCGCAATCGCGAGGTTAATCAGAGTCTACACCAGGCTCACCGAAAGCAGAGTCAGCTCTTCGGTTTCCAGCGCCAGGCTTTTTTTGGTTTCGAACATAAAGGCTTCCAGCGCCTCCTCGACATCGTCGCCCTCGATAAAGGCGTGAGTCGTGACATGATTTTCACCTTTGGGCTTAATCACGTAAGAAACAAACCACTTCTTCTTTTGCATAATGCTTATCCTCTTCTGAATAGGTAAATGCCGCACACCGGCAATACTGAGCTTTCACGCCAGCAGTTCAGCGGAACATGTACGGGTTCGGTCTGACAAAGACTAATCGAGCGGGGCCGGATGCAGCAGGTCGATCACGTCGTCAATTTCATTGCTGGCCGCATGGCGATCAAGGGCAACCGCATAGTAGCGTCCCTTGCAGTAGTGCTTTGTTACCGCCACCCGATGGCCGGTATCGCTATCAGCTTCACCGCCGGTCAGAGTCTGCAGGTGGGGCGGGATAACCAGCTCACTTTCGAGTTGTTCTGCTTCAATGATCACTGCGCCACCGTCGGTGGATAGCAGCAGATGCTGAATGCTCATGTTCTCTCCTCTGAGTCAGATTGCTAACCGGCAAAGTGTAGTTCACCTCAGCGGGTGTGCTGGCGACGAGCTTAATCAATGCCTGAGCAGGCTCGTTATCACAGCCAATTGCGCTTTTCCTGGCATAAAAAAAGCCCCGAAGTCGGGGCTTTTAAAAACAGAAGGGCCTGCCTTAAAAACTCAGCTGGTCTGATCGGCCAGCTTCGGCTTCAGCACGCGCTTACCAATCTGAATGCCGGGCTTCTCAACATACTTATAGAGTAAAGAGGCCAGCGCATAGGTCACCGGGATAGCAGAGACGCAGACAATCAGGAAACGCATCATGTCGCTCTTAAACTCGATGTCGGTGTGATTGAGCAGCAGTGCGATCAGCGGGATTACAATCAGCAGATGCAGCAGGTAGACCGAAAACGACACGTCGCCCAGCCAGGTGCTGAGACGGTTGTTCAGCAGCTTACGCGGCAGAGCAATCAGCGTTGCCATCAGGCTGCCCTGCGGGTATTGCCACAGAATCGCCGTCATACCGACGATCATCAGCGCCTCCATAATCACCTGCAGCTTAATCGCGCCCAGGCCCATCGCCACGCTGGCAACCGGGCCGAGCAGCGCAAAGGCGACGTAGAGCAGGGATTTACGGCGAATCGCCTCGGCCAGCAGCATCCCCGACAGGAACATATTCAGCTTTATCAGGATCATTGAAGGCATCTCAAACGCCTCATAATAATCTGCCAGCACATATCGGCCAGCGCAGCAGAGCGCCATGATGCCAATCAGCGAGGCGGCATAACCAAAGCGCAGCGTCACCAGCATGATGAACGGGAACAGCAGATAGAACTGCATCTCCAGCCCGATGCTCCAGTCAGGCAGCACAGTATTAAAACCATATTCGGGCAGCAGGCCGAACAGGAAACTGAAGTGGGTCAGGATGTTTGCCAGCGACTGGTCGTTGTAACGCGACGACTCTGTGGCGGTGCCGGAATAGAAATGAGCAATGGTGTCACGCATCTCGCCAAACCACGGGCCATAAATCAGGGCGATGATTAACAGCAGATAGTAGAGCGGGGCGATGCGGAAGAAGCGCCGGATCCAGAACTTCTTGATGGTCTCTGTGCTCTGCCACGGCTCTTTCTGCTGACGCTCGACGTAGTTTTTCGCCATCAGATAACCCGATAACAGAATAAACAGATCGACCCCGATGCCAGGGGATGAAATAAGCGTGATATGGCAATGAACCAGTAAGCTGATATGGCCAACTAATACCCAGAGAGAAGCGATGCCGCGTAATCCCTCCAGCTCCGTAGACCAACCTCGTGTTGCAGACATAACTATTCCTCGTTTTTATCCGACCTTCGGCGCTCACTAAGCCTCAAGGCAACAGATATGTAAACGGGCCTTTACAAAAGTAAGAAGATTCCGAGCACAGGTAAGTGGGGGAAATCAACCCAAACAGGGCGGGAAAGCACAGGAAGTTAAGGGCGTGCAGTGGCACACCCTTAATCAATATCACTGATTGAAATGGTGGATCAGGCCAGTTTTAACAGGATCATACCGGCCAGCAACAGGGTCAGGCCGGCCCAGCCTTTGCGGTTCAGCCGCTGGCCAAACAACACCCATCCGGCCGCGACAGTGGCGATAATCCCAAAACCGCCCCAGACCGCATAGGCGATCGAGAGATCGATACCTTTGACCGCCTGAGCGAGTGCGCTGAACGCGAGCAGGACACAGCAAAGTGAAAGCAGACCGTATAGCGGTTTCTTAAATCCATCAGAATATTTAAGGAATATGTTAGCGGCAATCTCCAGCACGATAGCCAGCGCCAGCCAGGACGCATGAACAAGATCAGCGATGAGCATGATTAACCTCCGCTGATGATTGGGTGCCGGTTTTGATCAACACAATTCCGACGATCAGCGTCACCAGCCCACAGATTTTCAGCGCTGACAGCGTTTCACCAAACAGCTGCACGCTGAATAACGTAATCAGCATGATGCCGATACCTTCCCACAGCGCATAAGCCACGCCCAGGGCGATACGTTTAATGGCGAAACTCAGCAGAATATAAGAACAGGCAATCATGCCCAGCATCATCAGGTAGCCGGAATGGCTGCCATTGAGGCTGGACCATTTCATAAAAAGGGTACCAATAATTTCAGTAACAATAGCGAGTGATAATAAAACCCAGGCGCGCATGGGTGCTCTCCAGCAACGATAAAGGACGACCTGCAACAACGCACAATGTGCGGGCAGACTCAGAACAGTTCGAAGTGGTGAGGGGACTACAGGGCGTTACGCCAGTGCTGATCGGCGGCGTTCCAGCCAGAAAGGCAAGAGGGGGAATGCAGGGGGTTTGACATGAACATTCTGCTCATAAAATTTACAACACATCCACATTGTTGCTTCTCATCAGTGGACGGATAGTGCCTCCGGTTAAATAGACGCTGGATTTATAGCATTCTGCACATCACCAAATCAACAGCAGATGCTGCTTTGTTTGATGTCTGTTAAGGTTTGATGATTTGAAAAGGGTGACGTGTGGGAAAGGATGTGTGGTAAACCGTAGTGAAAAAAATAGCCGGGCAACAGAAGTGCCCAGCTATTATTAAGTGACGCTGTCACGTATCATTCAGCGCGCTGCGGAACCGTGCGAACGGGCGCATCACCCGCAACATAGTAAGCGGCGGTGCTGCGCGGCAACGGATCGCGTCCACGAATCTTATCGGCAATCTTCTCGCCAATCATGATAGTGGTGGCGTTCAGGTTACCGGTGATGATCAGCGGCATAATCGACGCATCCACTACGCGTAAGCCTTCCAGTCCATGCACACGACCTTCGCCATCAACGACGGACATCGGGTCGTTACCCATCTTACAGGTGCCGCACGGGTGATAAGCGGTTTCGCCGTGGTTACGCACGAACTCATCCAGTTGCTCATCTGTCTGGCAATCCAGTCCCGGACTGATTTCACGGCCACGGTACTTGTCCAGCGCCGGCTGATTAATGATCTGGCGCGTGATGCGAATTGCATCGCGGAACTCATGCCAGTCCTGCTCATGCGACATGTAGTTAAACAGAATGGCCGGATGACGACGCGGGTCGCGCGACTTCAGGCGTACATGACCGCGGCTTGGAGAACGCATCGAGCCGACGTGACACTGGAAGCCGTGGGCATCAACCGCGTTGGAACCGTTGTAGTTAATCGCCACCGGCAGGAAGTGATACTGGATGTTCGGCCAGCTGAACTCTTCGCGGCTGCGGATAAAGCCACCCGCTTCAAACTGGTTGCTGGCGCCGATACCGGTGCCGTTAAACATCCACTCCGCACCAATTTTCGGCTGATTCCACCACTTCAGAGCCGGATAGATTGAGACCGGTTCTTTACACTCATACTGAAGATACATCTCCAGATGGTCCTGCAGGTTTTCACCCACGCCCGGCAGGTCGTGAACCAGCGGGATGTCGAACTGTTTCAGCAGCTCAGGAGAACCCACGCCAGAACGCTGCAGGATCTGCGGCGAGGCGATAGCGCCGGCACACAGCAGCACTTCACGGCGCGCGGTCACTTTGTTGATGGTGTTGCTGTCGCCCTGCAGGTACTCCACGCCGACCGCACGCTTGCCATCGAAGATGATGCGATCGGTGGTGGCGTGCGTGATGATCTTCAGGTTGGCGCGGCCTTTGGCCATATCGAGATAGCCACGCGCGGTGCTGGAGCGACGACCATTTGGTGTGACGGTACGATCCATCGGACCGAAACCTTCCTGCTGATAGCCATTAAGGTCGTCAGTGCGCGGATAACCTGCCTGCACGCCCGCCTCAATCATCGCTTCAAACAGCACGTTATTGCCCGCTTTAGGCGTCGCAACACACACCGGGCCGTCGCCGCCGTGGAAATCGTTCGGGCCGATATCGCGGGTTTCCGCTTTACGGTAGTAGGGCAGGCAGTCCAGATAGCTCCAGTTCTCCAGCCCAGGTTCGCTGGCCCAGTTATCGAGATCCATCGCATTGCCGCGGATATAACACATGCCGTTAATCAGTGATGAACCGCCCAGACCTTTACCGCGACCACACTCCATGCGGCGATTGTTCATGTAAGGCTCTGGCTCGGTTTCATAAGCCCAGTTATAGCGTTTGCCCTGTAACGGGAAGGCGAGGGCCGCAGGCATCTGGGTGCGAAAATCAAAGCGGTAATCCGGGCCGCCCGCTTCCAGCAACAGGACGCTCACGTTGCTCTCTTCGGTCAGACGGGTAGCCAGAACGTTTCCTGCGGATCCGGCTCCAATAATAATGTAATCAAATTCCATTCATCGTTCCTCAGGTTAAGTGATTAAAAGACTGACTGAAAACGCGTCAGCTCAACCTGCACGGACTTCACCTGGGTGTAGCTCTGCAGCGTCATCAGGCCATTCTCACGGCCAATGCCGGAGTGCTTGTAACCACCCACTGGCATCTCTGCGGCTGATTCGCCCCAGGTATTAATCCAGCAGATACCTGCTTCGATCTGATGAATCACGCGGTGCGCCTTATTGAGATCCTGCGTCACCAGGCCGGCGGCCAGACCAAATTCGGTGTCATTGGCGCGGCGGATCACTTCTTCTTCACTTTCATAGCTCAGGATCGACATGACCGGTCCGAAGATCTCTTCACGCACAATCTTCATCTCATCACGGCAGTCGGTGAATACGGTTGGTGCAACCCAGGCACCCTGGTCGAAATCGCCACCGGTCAGACGTTTGCCGCCGCACAGTACGCGTGCGCCTTCAGCGATGCCGGATTCGATATAACGCATCACATTATCGCGATGGCTGAAGCTGACCAGCGGACCAAAGTTGGTCGCCGGGTCACGCAGATCGCCTGCCTGAATGCGGGCAACGCGCTCGCTGATTTTCGCCTCGAATGCGGCCTGCAGTTTTGCAGGAATAAAGACGCGAGTGCCGTTGGTGCAGACCTGACCGGAGCTGTAGAAGTTCGCCATCATGGCGATGTCGGCGGCCAGGTCGAGATCGGCATCATCAAAGATGATCAGCGGTGATTTACCACCCAGTTCCATGGTGACCTCTTTCAGCGTTGAACCTGCTGCATTGGCCATCACTTTTTTGCCGCTGACGACGCCACCGGTAAAGGAGACTTTGTCGATGCCAGGATGCTCAGTGAGCAACTGACCGGTGACCGAACCGATGCCCGGCAGCACGTTGAATACGCCATCCGGCAGGCCCGCCTCGGTGTAAATTTCCGCCAGCTTCAGGGCAGTGAGCGGGGTCATTTCACTCGGTTTGAAAATCATCGCGTTACCCGCTGCCAGCGCAGGCGCGGATTTCCACAGGGCGATCTGAATCGGGTAGTTCCAGGCACCGATACCAGCTACCACGCCCAGCGGTTCGCGGCGGGTGTAAACAAAGGAGGTTTCACGCAGTGGGATCTGCTGACCTTCCAGCGCCGGAACCAGACCGGCGTAATACTCCAGTACGTCTGCGCCGGTGACAATATCGACCGCTGAGGTTTCGCTGTAAGGCTTACCGGTATCGAGCATTTCCAGCTCTGCCAGCTCATCATTACGCTCACGCAGAATATCGACGGCGCGACGCAGGATGCGCGAGCGCTCCATGGCGGTCATCGCGGCCCAGACTTTCTGGCCTTTTCTGGCGGCAGCAACGGCGCGATTGACATCTTCCTGGCCGGCGGCATGAACCTCTGCCAGCACTTCGCCGTTGACCGGGTTAATCGTCTGGAACGTTTCGCCAGACGTTGCGGCAACATAAGCGCCATCGATGTAGAGTTTCTGCTCGGTGAATCGGGACATGTTTTCTCCTTCCGTTATTCGTGCTCGCCAGCCAGTTGCTGACGGATGAATTGGGTGGTCAGTGTGAGGGCGATGACCGGATTAAACGGCTTACCGCTCAGCGCGGCGCGCAGCCACAGACCATCTATCAGGGCAGCCAGCCCATGTGCGGCCAGACGTGCTTTTTCCAGCGGCAGTTCACGCCGGAATTCGACCACCAGCGTTGAGTAGAGCCGCCGGCTGCTGACCCGCTCCAGGCGATTAAGCTGGGGCTGATGCATGCTGCTCGACCAGAAGTCGAGCCAGGCTTTCATCACTGCCGTGTGCACCTGGGTATCATCAAAATTCCCCTCAACGATGGCACACAACCGCTGTTCTGCAGAGGCACCGGCCAGCGGTTCTAACCGCGACAGCACCGCCTCCCGCAGTTGACGCGTCACATCACGCATCGTGGCTTCCAGTAAGCCGTTCTTATCCTTGAAATAGTGACTGATGATGCCGGTGGATACCCCCGCCCGACGGGCGATCTG
The DNA here is from genome assembly GCF_902706165.1 of Pantoea sp. 18059. Classification (NCBI taxonomy): domain Bacteria; kingdom Pseudomonadati; phylum Pseudomonadota; class Gammaproteobacteria; order Enterobacterales; family Erwiniaceae; genus Pantoea; species Pantoea sp. 18059. Next base: position 1,034,887 of record NZ_CACSJS010000001.1, on the reverse strand, counting down.
GGCGATAGTGGCATCATTAATCCCCACTTCATTAATCGTGCTCAGGGTCGCATCAATCAGTTGCCGACGACGTATCGGCTGCATCCCTACCTTTGGCATAGCTCCAGCTCCACCCTCAAATCGAGCCCCTATTTAAACTTTTTTTGATTGCACGTTCAATATAAAAAGAAACTTTGTTAGGATGCTGTTCTTTAAATGTAGCGAAAGCGAAACGGCAATGAGTGCTAAAATAGGCTGCTTTGCCTGAGCGATTAACAGGAAGTGACAGAACGAAACAGGGCCGCACGGCCGGAAAACCGTGGACGGCAAGACTTATCCATTGCGTATTTTCAGGACATTAACCAGAGGTAACCGATGAATAATCCACCTGCCGGTGAAAAAGACAGACTCAATCCCGTTGTATTTTATACCTCTGCCGGATTGATTCTGACGTTTTCACTTGTGACGATTCTCTACAGTGAACTGGCCGCGAGCTGGATCCTCAAGGCGGTAAACTGGGTTTCCGCCACCTTCGGCTGGTACTACATGCTGGCTGCCACGCTCTATATTGTTTTTGTGTTGTATATGGCCTGCTCACGCTTTGGTTCGATCAAGCTCGGGCCGGAGCACTCCAAACCCGAGTTCAGCGTCCTTAGCTGGTCTGCCATGCTGTTCGCCGCCGGCATCGGCATCGACCTGATGTTCTTCTCGGTCGCCGAACCGGTGACGCAGTATATGCAGCCGCCGGAGGGGGCAGGGCAGACGATGGAAGCGGCCCGCCAGGCGATGGTCTGGACGCTGTTCCACTACGGACTGACCGGCTGGTCAATGTATGCGTTGATGGGCATCGCGCTGGGCTACTTCAGCTATCGCTATAACCTGCCGCTCACCATCCGTTCCGCGCTCTATCCTATCTTTGGTAAACGCATCTATGGCCCGATTGGCCACACCGTAGATATCGCCGCCGTGGTCGGCACCATCTTTGGTATCGCCACCACGCTCGGCATCGGGGTCGTGCAGCTTAACTATGGCCTCAAAGTGCTGTTTGATATCCCGGAAGGCCTGACCGCGCAGGCCGCGCTGATTGTCCTCTCCGTGGTGATCGCCACCATTTCTGTCACGTCGGGCGTCGATAAAGGGATCCGTATTCTCTCTGAGCTGAACGTGGTGATGGCGCTGGGCCTGATTCTGTTTGTGCTGTTCTTCGGCAACACCGAGTTCCTGCTGAATGCGCTGGTGCTGAACGTTGGGGATTACATCAATCGCTTCATGGGCATGACGCTCAATACCTTTGCCTTTGATCGTCCGACCCAGTGGATGAACAGCTGGACGCTCTTCTTCTGGGCGTGGTGGGTGGCCTGGTCGCCATTTGTCGGCCTGTTCCTGGCGCGTATCTCACGCGGTCGTACCATCCGTGAGTTCGTGCTGGGCACGCTGATTATTCCGTTCACCTTTACGCTGTTGTGGCTGTCAGTGTTCGGTAATGCCGCGCTGTATCAGATCATTCACGGCAATACGGAGTTTGCGCAGGAAGTGATGAACCATGCGGAGCGCGGCTTCTACAGCCTGCTGGCGCAGTATCCGGCGTTTAAACTCAGCGCCTCGGTCGCGACGATCACTGGTATGCTGTTCTACGTCACCTCGGCGGATTCCGGCTCGCTGGTGCTGGGTAACTTCACCTCGCGCCTGAAAGATATCAACAGTGATGCACCGAACTGGCTGCGTATCTTCTGGTCTGTGGCGATTGGGGTACTGACCCTGAGCATGCTGATGACCAACGGTATCACTGCCTTGCAGAACACCACGGTGATCATGGGGCTGCCGTTCAGCTTTGTTATCTTCTTTGTCATGGCGGGGCTGTTTAAATCCCTGAAGATTGAAGATCACCGTCGGGCCAGCGCCACGCGCGACACCGCGCCCTATCTGGCTCATGCGACCGATCGCCTGACCTGGAAGAAGCGTCTGTCGCGCCTGATGAACTACCCTGGCTCGCGTTATACCCAGCAAATGATGGAAAAAACCATCTATCCGGCGATGCAGGAAGTGGCGAAAGAGCTGGAGCTGCGGGATGGCCGGGTCACGCTTGAGAGCGTTGAGGCGGATGAAAGCAACCCGATTGGCTATCTGGATCTGCGCGTCCATCTGGGCGAGGAGCAGGACTTTATCTATCAGGTCTGGCCGCAGCAATATTCGATTCCGGGCTTTACCTATCGCGCCCGCAGCGGTAAGTCGACCTACTACCGGCTGGAAACCTTCCTGATGGAGGGCAGCCAGGGTAACGACTTAATGGATTACAGCAAAGAGCAGGTGATCATCGACATACTGGATCAGTATGAGCGACACCTGAACTTCATCCATCTCAACCGTGAAGCGCCGGGCAGCAACATCAGCTTCCCAAGCGCTTAAATCAGGGCCCGTCAGTGAGCAATTGCTGGCGGGCTTTTTTTTCGCTACCGTCGTTATGAACAATACCGCTTCACCTGCCGAAATCGACTATCTTTAGGGCTTTGCTGGCCTGATGCCTGAAAAGCGTAGACAGGGAGTCATATGGGAAAAATATTCAGTACGTTTCTGCCGCTCTATACCACTACGCTTCTGATGCTGCTGGGTTCCGGTTTACTGACTACCTACGTCTCGTTACGGCTGGCCAGTGAACAGGTTAATGGTGCGCTGATCGGCGCGATTATTGCGGCCAACTATATCGGGCTGGTGATTGGCGGCAAAGTGGGGCACAACCTGATTGCCCGCGTCGGCCATATCCGTGCCTACGTGGCCTGTGCCGGGATCATTACCGCCTCGGTTGTAGGTCACGGGCTGACAGACTTTATTCCGCTGTGGGTCTTTCTGCGTCTGATTATCGGGCTCTGCATGATGTGCCAGTACATGGTGCTGGAGAGCTGGCTCAACGATCAGGCGGAATCTTCCCAGCGCGGCATGATTTTCGGCCTCTATATGGTCGCCACCTACCTTGGACTCAGTGGCGGACAGGTGATACTGAGCCTGCAATCGGGGTTTGGGGTGAGCACGCTGCTGATTGTGGCGCTCTGTTTCGCGCTCTGTCTGGTGCCGATTGCGCTGACCACCCGCACTCACGTCAGGCCCATGACACCGGCACCGATGGAGCTGGGCTATTTTATCCGCACTATTCCCAAACTGCTCGGCACCACCCTGGTGACCGGCATGGCGATTGGCGCGTTCTATGGCCTGGCACCGGTTTATGGCAGCAGCAAAGGCTTCACCACCAGCCAGACCGGTTATTTTATGAGTCTCACGATTTTTGCCGGGCTGGTGTCGCAGTTTCCGCTGAGCTGGCTCTCTGACCGCTATGACCGCCAGCGGCTGTTATTCATTATTGCCATGCTCTTTGCCGTGGCCTGCGTGCCGCTGGTGGTACTGCCGCATCTGACCTTCCACTGGATGATTGGCATCGCCTTTGCCGCCAGCATGATGCAGTTTGCGCTCTATCCATTGCAGGTGGCGCTGGCCAACGATCAGGTCGCCGCCGATCGTCGTGTCTCGTTAACTGCCTGTCTGCTGATGGCGTTTGGTATTGGCGCCAGTATCGGCCCGCTGGTGGTCGGTGCGCTGATGCAGCCGCTGGGCAGCAATATGCTCTATCTCTTCTTTATGCTCTGTGCGCTGGTGATTGGCGGACTGAGTTATGTGCGTGTGCCGGGTCCGCTTCCGACGACCGAAGTGCCGTTACCGCATGTGGTGATGCCTGACAGTCTGGCGACCTCGCCATTGGGTGCCGCGCTGATCCCGACGCTGGAAGAGGAGGTGATTCATGCGTCAATGGGCGGTCAGGAGCCGGAAGAGGAGAGTGCTGAGTTCGATGACACAGCTGACGAAGAGGATTTGCCCGATGACCTTCCTGAGGATCAGCGGCACAAATAGCAGCGGCAAAGCACCGCTGACTGCACCGTTAAAGCAGGATGTCCGGATCTGACACACTCTTGTCCGGTTGCTGGCTCGACATTCGGGTCAGCAACCGCGAAGCTGGCGCATACCGCTTTTTTGAGGAGTCACACCATGCTGGAACTTCGCCCCAATTGTGAACGCTGCGACGTTGATCTGCCGCCATCTTCTCTGGCGGCACGCATCTGCTCGTTTGAATGCACTTTCTGCGCTGACTGTGCTGAGCATCTCACTCATCTTTGCCCTAACTGCGGCGGTGAGCTGGTGCGCCGCCCGGTGCGTCCGGCAGAGAAACTGCAGAAATATCCGGCTAAAATGCGTAGCTGATCCCAAATGACTACAGATATGGTTGGGGCAGAATAGCCTGGCGCGCCTGATCGCATTATGATGTATTTCGTCCCTGACAGAGCTACCACCTTTACTGAGTGCCGGAGATAAGCGCCGGGAGGGACGTACCTTTCACCTCTCTTTAATCGCTTCGCCCGGCCTCCTTGCTCCCTTGCTCCCTTGCACCCTTTCAGCCAGCCTCATTTGCATTCTGCTTGCCAGCGCGTCATGCAAGTACAGTGTCGGCCCTGACTATACTCTGAAGATGTTTTCAGCAGACAAAGGCCGGGTGTAGCGATGTATTACCAATCCCTGAATGGCGCAGCGTGGCGACGGATCTGGGTGGTCGGCGATCTGCATGGCTGCCGCCGCGAACTGGATGCGCTGTTGCAGCAGCATCAGTTTGACCCGCAGCTGGACTTACTGATTTCGGTGGGTGACATCATCGATCGCGGTCCCGACAGCCTGGGTTGTCTGGCGCTGCTGGAGGAGCCCTGGTTTCGCTGCGTGCGGGGGAATCATGAGGAGATGGCGCTTTCAGCACTACAGGGGCAGGAAATGGCGCTCTGGCAGATGAACGGTGGCGACTGGTTCTTTCGGCTGCGTGGTGCAGCGTTGATTGCGGCGCGTCACGCGTTGCAGCGTTGCCGTGAGCTGCCGCTGATTCTCCATCTGCAGCTCGATGAGCGAATTATTGTGATTGCTCATGCTGATTATCCGGCCCGGGAATATGCGTTGAATAAGCCACTCGACTGGCAGCAGGTGGTCTGGAGCCGTCAGCGGCTGGAGGCGATGGAGTCAGGCGAACGGGCGGGCATCCGTGGCGCAGACGCCTTTTACTTCGGACACACGCCGCTGAAACGGTCGCTGACGATTGCCAATCTGCACTACATCGATACCGGCGCAGTGTTTGGCAATCATCTGACGATGCTGCAAATAAAGTGACTCAGCGGAACAGGCGTCCGTCGCGCACCAGCTCCCGCGGATAGCTGTTCTTGATACGGCTGCCGACTTTTTTAGCCAGCCCCAGCGGCTGCTGCTGATAAGTGACAATCATCTCATTACGGGTGGGTTCCGTTTCCGGGTAGATATCCCGGCCGCGATACCACTCTTCCGCCTCTGCTGCGGTGAGCTCAAAAGTCTGCGCCGCATCCGGTTTTGCCAGCGCAATTACCGCTTCATGCTGCCAGCGATAGCCTTTAGCAAAGGTTTCTGCCAGCTTCAGGCCGATGCGCGAGAACCGCACTTTGCCCAGCAGCGGGGTGACGGCCTTCGGGAACAGCCAGATCTCTTTATCACGCTGCCACAGCTCCAGCGACGCATCCCATTTAAGAGAGACAGCGGCGGCGGCCTGGGCTATCTCACTTTCCAGCTTGCGGCTGAGGTGGGAGAAGGGCAGTTTACCCACTTTGTAGCCCGGCAGCGGTAAGGGCTCGACCGACGCAGTTTTACGCAGCCGCGCAACGAAAAAGCCTTCGCTGTCGAACATCTGCGGGAAGACATGCAGATAGCCCTCGGGCGTCGCGGCCTGTCCGGCACCCTCAAACAGCCCATCGAGCGCTACAACCTCAACAGCGTCCGGATAGCGCTCCAGCAGCCAGGCAATGACCTGCTGATTCTCAATCTGATTCAGGGTGCAGGTGGAGTAAACCAGCGTGCCGCCGGGTTTGAGGGCGTGGAAGGCACTGTCGAGCAGATCGCGCTGGGTCGATGCGATCTCATGCGTACTTGCCAGCGACCAGTTTTTCAGCGCATCAGCATCTTTGCGAATCACCCCTTCGCCTGAGCAGGGAGCGTCGAGCAGGATGGCGTCGAACTGTTCCGGCAGGGCTGGCCCGAAGACCCGTGCGTCAAAGTGCGTTAAGGCACTGTTGCTGACGCCGCAGCGGCTGATATTGGCGTGCAATACTTTTACCCGGCTGGAGGAGAATTCGTTAGCGAGGATAACGCCCTGATTGCCCATCCGCGCAGCAATCTGGGTCGTTTTAGAACCCGGTGCCGCCGCCATATCCATCACGGCGCTGACTTCTGGCTGGGCGTCAAACAGCGCGGTGACCGGCAGCATGGAGCTGGCCTCCTGAATGTAGAACAGGCCGCTGAGATGCTCAGCCACGCTGCCCAGCGGCAGGCTCTCATCTTCCCGGCTGATCCAGAATCCCTCTTCGCACCACGGCACCGGCGTCAGCTTCCAGTCATAATTAGCCGTCTGACTCAGAAAGTCAGCCACGCTGATCTTCAGGGTATTGACGCGAATACTGCGGCGCAGGGGTTGCTGACTATACGCAATAAATTGCGCGAAGCTCGCCTCATCGGGCAGGCTCTGGCGAATTAACGAGAGAAAATCGGCGGGGAAAAGCGAAGAAGCATCTGACACGGGCACATTCCAGTTAAGGCAAAGGCGGCAGTGTATCATGAGGAAAGGAAACGGGCAGCCAGGCTGCCCGTTTGAGGAAGTGAATAAGGCGTATGATCCCTGAGCCGGTGCTGACTTTAAACACTCAAAAGGGCAGAACAGTCTGCCCGTTTGAGATAGCCTTTAGCGCGGAGACGGGATCGCCGTTCCCCAGTTACGCCAATCTTTCGGTGCTTCATCCTGCAGCAGGAAGTGTTTATCCGGATTCGCCTGCGGCGCCAGCGGCACCGTCGGCGGCGTCGCAAACTGAATGCCACCGCGAATAAACTGCTGGAAGGTCCCGGTTTTCACTACGCCACCCACCAGACCGAAGTCCAGGTTATAGCCGGATGCCAGCCAGAACACCGAGTTATTACGCACCAGATGCTGGTACTTCTTACTGATGCGCAGGGCGATCTGCACACGATCCGCCATATTACCCAGTGAGGTGCCGGTCACGGTACCCACTTCCACACCACGGAACAGCACCGGCGTACCCAGCGACAGTGAACCGGCCTCAGTGGCATCAACATAAATGTTCAGGCCATTAAGGTAGCGGGAGTCGGTAATGGTGCTCTCCTGCAGCTCAAACGTGCGCGCGGCGCCGCCTTTACCTGGATCCACGTTGACGTAAGGCTGCAACAGGGTTTCCAGATGATTCACGCCGGTAGCGGAAATCTCCGGTGAGACCACCGAGAAACGGCTGCCGAGACGGGCGAAATCGTTGACATACTCCGGATAGAGTACCGCTTTCGCCACCACCTGATTGTTATCTTTGCTTAACGACAGTGACTCCACCTGGCCGACATTAATACCCAGGTAACGAATCGGCATCCCGGCAGAGAGCTTGCTGGCGTCATAGGTGTGCAGCGTAATCTGGCTACCCACCGCGCGGGCGGCGGTTTCAGACGGATAGAGGACGCGTTTGGCCCCTTTGGCCGACTGCGCACCACTCATATTGTCGAAACTGATCGCGCCTTTCAGCGCGCGGTTAAGCGGCGATGCCTGCACCGTCAGGCCGCTGCCGTTAAGGCTGACGCGTGCGCCACCCTCAGCCCAGAACACGCTTTCGCTGGTCAGCAGCTTGCGATACTCCGGCTGAATATGTACCGCAATATCAAACGCGTCAGCGCGTGGCGTGACTTTGACAATCTCACCCACCTGAAATTTGCGGTAAAGCACGACAGAGCCGGCCTGCACGTCAGGCAGACTGTTGGCGGTCAGCATCAGCGTGGTAGAAGGGCCATCGCCGGTAATGCCTTCTTCCGCTTTTTCAGCATCCGCAAACAGCGGGTAAGCACTTTTTGGCTCACCCTTTTTGCCCGGATCCAGCCGGATACCGCCATCCACCCATTCACGGGCGCTGGCACCTAATACCTGCATGCCATCAAGACCGAACTTCACATCCAGCCGACTGTTAACGATAAATTTACTGTCGCCATGCACCAGATTGCGATTTTCAGGATTGACTGCCACCACGAAATTCACGCCATTTTCATCCAGCGTACGCGACATCACCTGACCAATCTGCATGCCGTGCAGCATCAGCGGCTGGCCCTGATCGATACCATAGCTCTCTGGCGCGCTGAGTTTTACCGTCAGCACATTGGGCTTCTGCAGCAGAGTCTCATTGGACGCCAGCACGGTGTAGTGCTGCTGCGGCTCGCCTTCACCCGGCACCAGTTCCAGCGTGTTGCCGGTCAGTAGCGCGCTGAGGCTGGTATCCGTCAGGCTGATTTTCGGACTGTGCATCTCAATGCGGGTGCCGCTGCGCATCAGACCGACAACAGAGGGATCGATGGTCAGCTCGCCGGTGACCTTGCCGCCATCCTGCAGGTTCAGTTTGGTCAGCGTGCCGACCTCCAGTCCCTGATACATCAGCGGAGTGCTGCCCGCCTTGAGATTGTTGCCGTTAGGCAGATCCAGTGTGATCTGCACGCCGCGCTGACTATGTGCCAGATCGGGATAGAGCCGGTAATTCTGCTCAGCTTTGGCCGTTTCCGCACCCTGTGGCGAGTCAAACGCGATCGCGCCATTGACCAGCGCCGCCAGACTCTCCAGCTGCACTTTAGCCCCGCTCAGGCTGACGTCAGCATTCATGCCTGACACATTCCAGAAACGGCTGTTGGTTTTCACCAGATTGATAAAGCGACGGTCAATCAGCACATCAATCGACACGCCATCGGATTTGCTGTTAATGCTGTAGTCATAGACCCGGCCAACCGGAATTTTGCGGTAATAGACCAGCGAGCCGGTGTTGAGCGAGCCGAGATCGGGCGCATGCAGATGGATCATCAATTCGCCGGTATTCACCCGATATTTGGGCTGCGTATCCAGCGCGGTAAATGACTCGCTGGGTTTACCTTTACCTGGCATCATCCCGATGTAGTTACCACCGACCAGCGCATCCAGCCCCGACACACCCGCCAGCGAGGCTTTAGGCGTCACCAGCCAGAACTGCGTATCTTCACGCAGCGCATCGCGCATGTCGCTCTTTATGCTGGCTTTAATCTGAATGCTGCGATAATCATCACTGAGATTAATGCCCTGCACGGTGCCCACTTCCACGCCCTGATAGCGGATCGGGGTGCGACCCGGCACGATACCATCCGCCGTCTGGAAATTGATGGTGATGGTGGTGCCGCGCTCCTGATAATTGGTCCAGAGCAGCCAGCAGGCGATCAGCATCGCAATAATCGGCAGCAGCCAGAAGGGCGAAATTTTGCGCTTATTGCGCAGCGTTGCGTTAGTCGGTGTAGTCGGCGTTTCCTGTTGCATGTGCATCCCAGAGCAGGCGGCTGTCCAGCCACTCAACAGACATAATGGTCAGGATGACGGCCGCGCCAAAAAATAGTGCCGCCGGTCCCATGGTAAAAGCCAGCAGCTGATCACGGTTGACCAGCGACATGGTTAACGAAATGACAAACAGATCGAGCATTGACCAGCGGCCAACCCAGGTGACAAACCGCAGTAACCGGATGCGGGTTCTCAGCCCCTGTTCACAGCGAAAATGAATGCTGAGCAGCAGCGTCAGCATCACCAGCACCTTGATAAACGGCACCAGAATACTGGCGATAAAAACAATCGCCGCCACCGGAATATTGCCTTCGCCCAGACCCAGGATACCGGAGAAGATGGTGTCCTCACGCCGTGAACCATTAAGGTAGACCACGGAGATCGGCATCAGATTCGCGGGGATCAACAGCACAATCGATGCGATGAGCGCGGCCCAGGATTTCTGCAGGCTGTGGCGGCGTCGGAAGTCGAGCGGCGTGTGGCAGCGCGGGCAGCGGCCCCGTTCATCGGGTATGCTGGTGTTGTGACAGTTCAGGCAGACCTGCATATCGTCACGGGCCATATTGCCTGGCGTCTGTGGGTAGAAATGCTCCCACAGCTGCTCCATATTCAGATGGATCAGTGTCAGCACGCTCAGCACCGTCAGGGAGATGTAAGCCGCCAGCCCGTAGCCAATCTCAAGCGAAGCATAGTCCTGCACTTTAATCGACGCCACGGCGATGCCGATCAGATAGATATCGAGCATCACCCACTCTTTCAGCTTCTCCAGCATCAGCAGCACGGGACGCAGGTTCATGCCCAGCCGGTGGCCGATACCGAGATAACAGATACCCGCCACCAGCGTCACCGGCGCGCCGATGGTGCAGAACGCCACCATTGAGGCCGTCAGTACATCACCCTGCTGGGTCATCTGTATGATGCCTTCCAGTACGCTGGCATTGATGCGCATGCCAAGCAGCCGGATATCTACCAGCGGCAGGGAGAAAGCAAAGGGCATTAACACAATCATGGTGGCGGCCATCGCCATAAGACGGGTCATCGGCCAGTCGCGACCACTGAGAATTTCGGCGTTACAGCGTGGGCAATGTGCCGACTGATGAGATTTCACATCCGGTAAGGAAAAAAGGGTATCGCATTGCGGGCAACGCTGATAACGTGCGTGAGGCAATGTCTGGCTGATAGCGTGAATTTTCATAGGGTGATGCAATCTTCGCTCTTCAGAAGTAACAGATATCGGTCATAAAGACATTGTCTGTGTGCCTGTCTCGGGCATCACGCTTCGATCCACAGAATGCTAAGGGTATAGCAACTAACGCTATGATTCACCTTGTGGCTCTGGATATTTAAAACTTATTTTTAACGAACGGTCTTTAATGCCCCGTTCAGATGTCATTGGTAACGGTTAAATAATGAACAAAACTGCCTTTTACGCCGATTTGAATCGCGATATGCGCGCCTTACTGGCGGGAGAAACGGCGTTCCTCGCCGCGATGGGAAACTTTAGCGCGCTGCTGTACGAACGTCTCGATGGCGTGAACTGGGCAGGTTTCTACCTGCTGACGGAAGCGGATACGCTGGTGCTGGGCCCGTTCCAGGGCAAAATCGCCTGTGTGCGCATTCCGGTCGGTAAAGGTGTGTGTGGCACGGCGCTGGCAGAAGAAAAAGTGCAACGCGTAGATGATGTGCATGCCTTCCCGGGCCACATCGCCTGTGACGCTGCCAGCAATGCTGAGATTGTGATTCCTCTGAAAGTGAATGGCACTGTGGTTGGGGTGCTGGACATCGACAGCGTGGCGTACAATCGCTTTGACAGCGACGACGAATCGGGGCTGGTCACACTGACTGATGGGCTTTGTGAAGTGCTTGCGAACAGCGACTTAGAAAAATATCTGCAGCTGACGCGCAGCTAATCGACTGGATCACATGGCATTTAGCGATGTTGTCATTATAATGTCGCCTGTTCATGCCTGCGCTGGTCGGCAAACCCGTTGTAATCAGGAAATTTCATGGAAAATCAACCTAAGTTGAATAGCAGTAAAGAAGTCATCACTTTTCTGGCGGAGCGCTTTCCGCACTGCTTTAGCGCTGAAGGTGAAGCGCGTCCGCTCAAAATCGGTATCTTTCAGGATCTGGTCGAGCGTGTTCAGGGCGAAATGGGTCTGAGCAAAACACAGCTGCGTTCCGCGCTGCGTCTCTATACGTCAAGCTGGCGTTATCTGTACGGCATCAAAGCCGGTGCTATCCGTGTCGATCTCGACGGTAACGCCTGTGGCGTGCTGGATGAGCAACACGTTGAGCATGCACGCAAGCAACTGGAAGAAGCGAAAGCACGCGTCCAGGCGCAGCGTGACCAGCAGCGCGCCGCGCGTCGTGAAGCAGGCGAAAGCGAAGAGGGCGCGGCACCGCGTCGTCCACGCAAGCCCGCGGCACGTAAGCCTGCAGAAGGCGAAGCCGCGCGTAAACCGCGTCCGCAGACCACTGCACCGCGTGCGACCGCCTCACAGCATCGCAAGCCAGCCCCACGTCCGGAGCAGGAAGCCCGACCCATCACTGATACCTCAACTTTGCAACCCGGCCAGAGTATTAAAGTTAAAGCAGGCAAAAGTGCGATGGACGCTACCGTTCTTGAAGTATCAAAAGACGGCGTTCGGGTCCAGCTCGCTTCCGGCATGGCAATGATTGTGCGCGCAGAACACTTGCAGTTCTGAAACGGAGGCTAACCCCGGCATGAACACCCTTTTTAAAGTTGGACTTATTGCGGGCCTGCTATTAGCAGGCCCAACCTTCGGCGCGGAGAACATTACCCGCGCCGATCAGATTCCCCAGCTTCACGAAGATCCGCAAGATCCGACGGTCAGTGAGCGCGTAACCTCGCGCTTTACCCGTTCCCACTATCGCCAGTTCGACCTGGATCAGAACTTTTCAGCGAAAATTTTTGATCGCTATCTGAACATGCTCGACTACAGCCACAATGTGCTGCTGGCGTCAGATGTGGCGAAGTTTGCCAGCAAAAAAACCACCGTCGGCGATGAGCTGCGCAGTGGCAAGCTGGATCTCTTTTACGATATTTATAATCTGGCGCAGAAACGCCGTTTTGAGCGCTATCAATATGCGCTGACGGTGCTGGCTCGTCCGATGAATTTCAGCGGCAATGACACTATCGACATTGACCGCGCGAAAGCACCCTGGCCAAAAGATCAGTCTGAACTGAATGCGCTGTGGGATGCCAAGGTCAAATATGATCAGCTGAGTCTGAAGCTGGCGGGTAAAGATGATAACGAGATCCGCGACGTTCTGACCAAGCGTTACAACTTCGCTATCCGTCGTCTGGCCCAGAGCAACGGTGAAGATGTTTTCCAGCTGGTGATGAACGCTTTTGCCCGCGAAATCGATCCGCACACCAGTTATCTGTCGCCGCGTAACACCGAGCAGTTCAACACCGAGATGAGCCTGTCACTGGAAGGCATCGGTGCGGTTCTGCAGATGGATGACGACTATACGGTGATCAACTCGATGGTCGCAGGCGGCCCGGCCGCGAAGAGCAAAGCCATTACCGTTGGCGATCGCATCGTCGGTGTGGGTCAGCCAGGCAAGCCGATGGAAGATGTGATCGGCTGGCGTCTGGATGATGTCGTGGCAAAAATTAAAGGACCTAAGGGCAGCAAAGTGCGCCTGGAAGTTCTGCCAGCCGGTAAGGGTACCAAAACCCGTACTGTGACGCTGACGCGTGAGAAAATCCGTCTGGAAGATCGCGCGGTTAAATTGACCATCAAAAATGTCGGCAAGCAGAAAGTGGGCGTGCTCGATATTCCTGGTTTCTATGTCGGCCTCACCGACGACGTGAAAGTACAGCTGCAGAAACTGCAGAAACAGAACGTCGACAGTGTGGTGATCGATCTGCGTACCAACGGCGGCGGCGCGCTGACCGAAGCAGTCTCGCTTTCCGGTCTGTTTATTCCGAGTGGTCCGGTAGTTCAGGTACGCGACAACAATGGTCGGATTCGTGAAGACAGCGATAACGACGGCGTTGTCTACTACAAAGGACCGCTGGTGGTGCTGGTCGATCGCTTCAGCGCCTCAGCTTCTGAGATCTTTGCTGCCGCGATGCAGGATTACGGTCGCGCGGTGATTGTTGGCGAGCCAACCTTTGGTAAAGGCACCGTTCAGCAGTATCGCTCTCTGAACCGCATTTACGATCAGATGCTGCGTCCGGAGTGGCCTGCGTTAGGCTCCGTTTCTTACACCATTCAGAAGTTCTATCGCATTAACGGCGGCAGTACACAGCGTAAAGGCGTCACGCCGGATCTGCTGATGCCAACCGGCGTTGAAGCGGCTGAAACCGGTGAGAAATTTGAAGATAACGCACTGCCGTGGGACAGCATCAAAGCGGCGACCTATGTCAAAACAGGTGATGTGAAACCGCTGGTAGTGCAGCTGACTAAGCAGCATGCTGACCGCATCGCTCAGGATCGCGAGTTCCAGTACATCATGAAGGACATTGCTCGTTACAATGCCCTGAAAGATAAGCGCAACATCGTGTCGCTTAATCTCGCTCAGCGCGAGAAAGAGAACCACGAAGATGATGCGTCTCGTCTGGAGCGGATCAACGCGCGCTATCAGGCCGAAGGCAAAAAACCGCTGAAAAATCTGGATGAGTTGCCGAAAGATTATAAAGAGCCGGATCCCTATCTTGATGAGACGGTGAAGATCGCTAACGATCTTGCGCAGCTGGAGAAATCCCAGCCAGAGGCGCCAGCGGCTAAATAATCCGCTGTTGCCAGAAAAAGCACCGCTCAGCGGTGCTTTTTTTTGTACTCAGAAAAGTTTCCAGTAAGCAATGATTAGCGCTGGTGAAGGTGCCTGAAGGCTGGGCTCCTCATCAGGCGTGTCAGAATGTAAAGTTATGTCTTTTTAGGCACTTAAACGTTAAGGTTGCTTGAAAAGCAGCCCAATGCCCATAGGATATGGATCCGCGTATAGGCGCGTGAACTACTGAGGAAGATTAACAAAAATGATGCGTATTGCTCTTTTCCTGATGACCAACCTGGCTGTGATGTTGGTATTCGGGCTGATTCTCAGCCTGACAGGGATCCAGTCAAGCAGTGTTCAGGGCCTGATGATCATGGCAGGCCTGTTTGGCTTCGGCGGTGCGTTTGTTTCACTGCTGATGTCGAAGTGGATGGCACTGCGATCGGTTGGCGGTGAAGTGATTGAACAGCCACGCAACGAAACCGAGCGCTGGCTGGTGGATACAATTGGCCGTCAGGCACAACAGGCGGGTATTGCGATGCCACAGGTGGCGATCTATCACGCACCTGACATCAACGCCTTTGCGACTGGCGCACGGCGTAACGCCTCACTGGTTGCTGTCTCAACCGGTCTGCTGCAGAACATGAGCCGTGATGAAGCGGAAGCGGTGCTGGCACACGAAGTGTCACACATCGCCAACGGCGACATGATCACCATGACGCTGATTCAGGGTGTGGTGAACACCTTTGTGATTTTCGTTTCTCGTATTCTGGCGCAGATCGCGGCGGGCTTTATGTCCGGCAACCGCGATGGTGAGGAGAGCAGCAACGGCAACCCGCTGGTCTACTTTGCGGTGTCGATGGTGCTGGAACTGGTGTTTGGTATTCTCGCCAGCATCATCACCATGTGGTTCTCGCGTCACCGTGAGTTCCATGCCGATGCCGGTTCAGCGAAGCTGGTAGGTCGTGAGAAGATGATTGCGGCGCTACAGCGCCTGAAAACCAGCTACGAACCGCAGGAGCCGAGCAGCATGATGGCGTTCTGTATCAATGGTAAGGGCAAATCGTTCAGCGAGCTATTTATGTCGCATCCGCCGTTAGATAAGCGTATTGAAGCACTGCGTAGCGGTCAGTATCTGAAGTAGCGTTAAGCAGAGCAGAAAAGGCGACCCTGGGTCTAATGCTGGTCAGTTAAGATTAGATTTGTAAAGGCTGTCACGGTCAAACGTGGCAGCTTTTTTTATGGGCGAACGAGCCGCAGTGCGGGCCAGCGCACCTCTGCTGCTGCCGGGCCGTCCTCGCGCCGCTCACGCGGTACCTTCGGCTTTAGACGTCGTGCCGACGAACCGTTCGGGAATCGGCCCTCCCTGGCCTACCGTCACGCCTCAGTGCTGCGGATAGCCCTTTTAGCAGCAGCGGCGCTCAGGCTTCCACTTTCGTGCCCTTTCTGACAATACACACTGAAGTTTCAGAGCAGGCTGGGGCCGGGCAGGGGCAGGCAATCCGCAGCGCTGAACAGAATGAGTCTGCCAGGAGAGCCCGCAGGACGCGGGCGAAAGGCGGGGCGGCACAGGATGTGCCATCCCCGGCGGTCCGTCAGGCAGAGGAATGACGTGAAGGAACCGCGCAGCGGCGCGAGGACCGCCAGCCCCTGCACGGTGCCAGACTGCGTTATCACCTGTCGCTTAACTGACTGGCATTAACCCTGTGTCGCCTTTTCTGTTTCTGCCATCAGGCGCGGGTCTGCGTCATCCGTGACACACTGACCAGCGCGGCCACGGCGGCAAAGCTGCCCGCCAGCAGCAGCGAAGCGTGCGTCCCGCGTTCATCAAACAGATTAAACATCAGCGCGACCAGTGCAGCACCCATACTCTGGCCCAGCAGGCGCGCGGTGCCCAGCATGCCGCTGGCGCCGCCGCTGCGATGACGCGGAGCAGAGGTGACAATAGTGTGGTTGTTGGGTGACTGAAACAGTCCAAAACCGGCACCGCACAGCATCATACGCCAGATAATGTCGCCATCACCCGGGTTGGCCGGCAGCCAGGCGAGCAGAAACAGCCCCAGGGCGAACATGGCCAGCCCGATGCCGCCCAGCAGCCCGGCATGCACCCGTTCAATCAGCCGGCCGGCAATCGGCGCAAATACCATGGTTGCCAGCGGCCAGGGCGTCAGCAGTAAACCGGTTGCCACCTCATCACGCTGCAGGACGTTTTGCAGAAAGAAGGGCAGCGACACCATCGCCAGCATCTGCGCGCAGAACGAACAGACCGACGTTCCCATCGACAGGCTGAAAATCGGGATACGCAGCAGATCAACCGGCAGCAGCGGCACCGCCATGTTTAACTGACGACGAATAAAGAACCAGCCCACAACCAGCAGAGCAATGACCTCCGACAGCACCAGCAGATGACTCTGTCCCTGTGCAAACCCGCTCAGCGCAGAGATGATCAGACCAAAGAACAGGGCGTTCATGATCGCGCTGGGGACATCAAATTTCTGCGCCGTCGCTTTCTGCGGATTATCAGGCAGCGTGCGCAGCGCCAGCCAGAGCGCAATGGCACCCAGCGGGACATTAATCAGAAACAGCCACTTCCAGCTTGCCACCGAAAGAATCGCTGCGGCGACCGTCGGGCCTGCCGCGGTTGAAACCGCCACGACCAGCGAGTTGATCGCCATGCCGCGTCCCAGATGACGCTGCGGATAGATAATGCGTATCAGCGCGGTATTCACACTCATCAGCGCTGCACCCCCTAACCCCTGCAGCACGCGGGCGAAAGTCAGCATGGTCAGGGTGGTGGAGAAGGCGCAGAACAGCGAAGTGGCAATAAACAGCGCCAGGCCCGCCTGATAGACGCGGCGATAACCCAGCATGTCGCCCAGAAAGGAGAGCGACAGCAGCGAGACGATAATCGCAATCTGATAGGCATTCACTATCCAGATCGACTGCGCCGGGCTGGCATTCAGTTCGCGTGAGATAGTGGGCAGGGCAACATTGGCAATCGCGCCATCCAGCACCGCCATGGTCAGACCCAGCGCGATGGTGACGATTGCCATATAGCGCTGACGCGCGGGTAATCCATCCTGAGGAGGAGAGAGTGTCATAAGTAAATTACTAAAGAGGGTGAATATCATCATGCTAATGAAATTAACGCTGAAATGCAGCGATCGGACGGATAAAAAACTGTCTTTAAATATGACGTAATGGTTAAAGCATTGCTGCCTTCGTATGCCTCACTCTATACTGACAGTCCGTTCCATTTTTTTTGAAACAGGTTTAACAAGGTGCGCGATGTCCTCTGCTGAAAATGATAAACAGCCCGATTCCGTCTCTTCGGTACTTAAAGTGTTCGGCATTCTGCAGGCGCTGGGTGAAGAGCGCGATCACGGTATTACTGAGCTCGCGCAGCGCGTGATGATGTCAAAAAGCACCGTTTACCGTTTCCTGCAGACCATGAAGTCGCTGGGTTATGTCACGCAGGAAGGTGAGAGCGAGAAGTACTCACTGACACTGAAGCTGTTTGAGCTGGGAGCTAAAGCGCTGCAGAACGTCGATTTAATCCGCAGTGCGGATGTGCAGATGCGTGAGCTTTCGCGTCTGACCAAAGAGACCATTCATCTGGGGGCGCTGGAAGAGGACAGTATTGTCTACATCCACAAAATAGACTCCCTCTACAACCTGCGTATGTATTCGCGCATTGGCCGTCGTAATCCGCTGCATACCACCGCAATTGGGAAAGTTCTGCTCGCCTGGCGCGATCGCAGCGAGGTTGAGGAGATCCTGCGGGACGTCGAGTTCAAACGGAGCACGGCCAATACGCTGTTAAGCGCGGAGGCGTTAATTACGGCGCTGGATCAGGTAAGAACGCAGGGCTATGGTGAAGATAACGAAGAGCAGGAAGAGGGTTTACGCTGCCTCGCTGTGCCGGTATTTGACCGTTTTGGCGTGGTGATTGCGGGACTGAGTATCTCTTTTCCCACCATTCGCTTTTCAGAAGATGCCCGCCAGGATTACGTGGCCATGTTGCATCGGGCGGCGCGCACGCTCTCCTCAGAGATGGGCTATCACGACTATCCGTTCTGAAAACAGCGGGCCATGTGGCCCGCTGTTTTGTTAATTATCGATCACTTCTCCGCTTTTCTTCAGCAACGGACAATCAGTCACGCCCACCACGCCACTGTCAGTATGCAGATACTGCGCACTGATCACACCGCGAGCGGTCAGATAGCTGCACTGCAGGCCAAGGCCGGCTGCATTTTTAGTACTGCCGGTTAATACGCCATAGCCGGTAAACAGCATCGCCAGCCAGATCACCGCCAGCAAGCCTACCGTACGAATAAACAGTTTCATTATGTCTCCTTGTGAAAGATAACTCAGCGCTCCACCTGGTGCCGCCGGTTATGATGATATCAGCATGCCTCGCTTTTCTGGTGGGATCGATCAGAGATAACTGAAACGGCAAATTCTGCATTGATGTTAACCCCATTATCTTTTGCGATGGCGACAGGTAGAATGGGCGGTTGCCATGTTCTGGCGTTTCCACTGAGTTTTACGAGGCAGTTATGAATGAGTTAGCCGCAAATTCGGGCCCACTGGTCAGCTATGGCTTGCTGGTCATTATTTTGATTGTGGCGTTTATCGCCTGGTTCTTTGTCAACCGCGCCAGTGTGCGCGCCGGTGAGCAAATCCGCTTACTGGAATCTTTGCTGGAAGAGCAGAAGAAACAGAATCAGCTGCTGCGCCGTCTGATTGAGATGCAGCCAGGGGCAGAGAGTAAAAAAACCGATGACGATCGCGAGAAACGCGACTTTATCCGGTTGATTCCGGAACGATAATCACAGCAGAGAGGCGGGATGGTCTGGAAAAATCCGTGGTATGACAGCAGCAAAGCGCATCACACGCCCGAGGGATTCTGCAATCCTGAACCGGAACGGCGCAAGCCGGGCGATCTGCAGCGCTGGCGCAGGGATCGCAAAGCGCAGGGGCTGCCGCTGCCACCGCAGCAGGGCTACAGGGCTTTCACCGAACAGTGGTGGCAGCCCGCTGATATCAGCGGCAGTGACGATCGCATCTGGTGGCTGGGACATGCCGCCGTGCTGCTGCGACTGAACCAGCACTATATTCTGATCGATCCCGCACTCTCGTCACGCGCCTCGCCACTCTCTTTTGCCGGGCCGCAGCGAAAAACGCCAGCACCGCTTAGCATCGCTGATCTGCCGCGTCTGGATGTCGTGCTTATTTCACATAACCATTACGATCATCTTGATCGGCCGACGGTTAAAGCGATCGTCCGGCGTTTTCCGCAGGCGACCTTCATTGTGCCGCTGGGCCTGGAAAAATGGTGCAGGGCGCGGGGCGTGAAACAGGTCCATCAGCTCGACTGGTGGCAACAGTTTACTGTCGGCGACCTCTGTTTTGATGCGGTGCCGGCACGTCACTGGAGTATGCGAACGCCGCGCGATCGAAACCGTTCGCTCTGGTGCGGCTGGGTCGTGCGTTCTGCCTCCGTGCGTTTCTGGTTCTCAGGCGACAGCGGCTACAGCGATAGCCTGCCGGAGATTGCTGCCCGACTCGGCCCGTTCAGCCTGGCGGCTTTGCCGATTGGCGCTTATGCACCTGAATGGTTCATGGCGGGCCAACATATGAATCCCGATCAGGCGGTGGCGCTATGGCAGGCAGCAGGCAGGCCACTGACGCTGCCCATCCACTGGGGCGTGTTCGAACTGGCCGATGAGTCGCTTGATGCACCACCCAAAGAACTGGCGGATGCGCTGCTGCGGGCAAACGAGCAAAAGGGCGGTTTCGCACCGTGGCGAATAGGCGAAAGCCGCGGGCTGAATAAGGATACCCAGGAATTATCCTAAAACCTCAAAGTTAAAACAAAAGCCCGTTTTTATTATCTGATATCAATTTTTCAAATCAAAAGTTAAATTCTTAATAAGTAAAATCGGGCTCAATGCTTTTATTTGGAGCAGGACGACTGTCTGGCTCCTGCTTTTGGTGCAAAAAAAGTGTTATCTGTACGAAATAAAAGGCGCTGTACAGGATTGAAGCCGGATTATTGATATTTTCAACTTTTCGCGCTTCGCTTATTCATTCTGTTATTGCCATATTTGTGAAATATTAATTTCTTATGGTATCCATTGGGTTAGACCCGACAACAGAGGCCGGAGAGGGGTCTGGCCGGAGAGCGTGCTTAATTTGCATCGGCATTTGTAAGCGCCACAGAACAGGCAATGTGAGCCTTCTGGCAATTATGTGCGCAGGCTGGCTGAGGCCCTTAAAAATGGCTTGCCATTGTTTTTAGGATATGTGATAACAAATCCTGAGTTAAACGAGGTACAGTTCTGTTTATGCATGGCATCTTCTGTAAAGAAGTCTGTAAAGAAGAACGAGTAAAGACGTTGACGTTGAATACCGCTTCCTTGCCGAACCTTAATTAGTGCCTCATGCAGTAATGTCTCTGGTTTTTCTGTACGACAGCCTTCGGGCTAAATAAACATCTAAAGGAATTTGCAAAATGGCAAAGATTAAAGGTCAGGTTAAGTGGTTCAACGAGTCTAAAGGTTTTGGTTTTATCACCCCTGCTGACGGTAGCAAAGATGTGTTCGTTCACTTCTCCGCTATTCAGGGCAATGGTTTCAAAACCCTGGCTGAAGGCCAGAGCGTTGAGTTCGAAATTCAGGACGGCCAGAAAGGCCCGGCAGCCGTTAACGTTACGGCTATCTGATTCAACTCCGCCTCGGTGCATTGCACCCTGACATGAAATCTCAAAGCCCTGGCTTCTCAGCCGGGGCTTTCTTTATGCTTCCGATGCGTAAACGTTAAGGTTACACTGCGCCGCGTTATCTGATGCCGGAGCACCCTATGTCCCTGATTTGCCCTCTTTGTCATTCTCCTCTCGCCTTTACTGCGCGCAGCTGGTGCTGCGAGAATCGCCATCAGTTTGATCAGGCAAAAGAAGGGTATGTCAATCTGCTGCCCGTTCAGCATAAACGGTCACGTGAACCGGGTGACAGTGCAGAGATGATGCAGGCACGACGCGAATTTCTTGAGGCAGGCTACTACCAGCCGCTGCGTGATCGGGTCGTCAGCCTGCTTGCGCCCGCGCTGAGCCAGCCGGAGTGCAAAATCCTTGATATCGGCTGTGGCGAAGGTTACTACACCGCCGCACTGGCTGACGCAGCAGGCGAGGATGGGCAGGTCTATGGGCTGGATGTCGCCAGAATGGCGATCCGGCTGGCAGCAAAGCGCTATCCGGCCGTGCGCTTCTGCGTCGCCTCCAGCCAGCGCTTACCCTTTGCCGATCACGCCCTGGATGCGGTTGTCCGAATCTACGCACCCTGCAATGAAGCGGAACTGGCGCGCGTGCTGAAGCCGGGTGGCCTGGTACTGACCGTGACACCGGGCCCGCATCATCTGCAGCAGTTCAAGGCGCTGATTTACCGCGAAGTGCAGTTGCATGTGTCGGAGCAGAAAGCGTATCCCGGATTCCGGCAGGTGGCGCAGCATGCGCTGCGTTACCCGATGGCATTAACCGGCGCAGCCGCGACGACCCTGCTTCAGATGACGCCGTTCGCCTGGCGGGCGCGTGAAGAGGTCTGGCAGACCCTGCAGCAGAGCGAGCAGTTCAGCTGCGACGCAGACTTTACCCTGACTGTGTGGCAGCGCGACTAGCGCGCCTCGACCAGGGTGTTATAGATGCGCTCCAGATCGTCGAGTTGCTGTACCGCGATCAGCAGCCGACGCTGTTCCAGCTGAATCACCAGAATGCCATCCTCAGAGAGATTCATGCCCTGAATTCGCCGGTAATCGATCCAGACACCGGCGTAAAACAGCCCCTCACTTTTCATCAGCAGCGTTGGCTTTCGCAGCCAGAATAGCCAGAACGCCAGAAAACTCAGCACCATCAGCAGTGAGGTGGTGAGCTGCGGGCCGTGATGGCTGACGTTGTTCCACAGCAGGATCAGCAGCAGGCCGATGAAAATCAGGCTATCCAGCTTATGCTGCCTGCGCAGCGCAACCCGTAAGCGGGTCGGGCCGTGGCGACGCGGCAGAATCGCCTCATGATAAATGGCAAACCCCATCAGGGCGGCAATACAACACGCAATCAGCGCATCGGTTAATGACATCACAGCTACCTCAAACAGGGTGAGCTCAGCCGGTTGTGGCTCAGCTCACCACGCTTAAAAGCCGGGAGCGCAGGCTCCCGGCCGGGTGAAATTACAGACCGAGCAGGCCGATCCAGTAACCAAAGATACCGATAGCAAAGAAGCCGACGATAATCCACAGCGCGTTCACTTTACGGCGTAACAGCCACATACAGCCAAAGGTCAGCAGCAGCGGCACCACGCCCGGCATCAGCTGATCGAGGATCGACTGTACGGTGGTGACGGTGGTTTTACCGGTCGAGTCGGTAATACGTGACACCACCAGCGGGATGTTTACGTGTGTCCACTTGTTGACCAGCGCCCCCATGACAAACAGGCCGAGAATCGACGCCCCCTCCGTGAGTTTCTGCAGGAAACCGCCGCCCATATCACTGACGATATCGATCCCTTTGCGATAGCCATAGGCCACGCCGTAGTAGCGGGTCAGCAGACGTGCCAGGTTAAACAGCACAAAGAAGAGCAGCGGACCCAGCAGACTGCCACTCATGGCGATACCGGCTCCCAGTGCGGCAAACACCGGGCGCACCGTACCCCAGAAGATCGGGTCGCCAACACCGGCCAGCGGTCCCATCAGGCCGACTTTAAGGCCGTTAATCGCGCCATCGTCGATCGGTGCGCCGTTAGCACGCTGCTCTTCCATCGCCATAGTCACGCCCAGAACCGGCGCGGCCACATAAGGATGGGTATTAAAGAACTCCAGATGACGCTTAATCGCCTGCTTACGATCATCATTGTTCTCAGGATAGAGACGGCGGATCACCGGCACCATTGAGAAGCAGAAGCCCAGCGCCTGCATGCGTTCAAAGTTCCATGAACCCTGGAACAGATTAGAGCGCAGAAAGACGGCGCGAACATCACCGGGTGTCAGTTTCTTTTCGACTTTCGTAATATCAACCATGTGCTCACCTGTTCCTTAATCGAGTTCGTTATCAAGATCGTTTGCGGTCGCAGCACCTGTTGGTGCTCCCGCCACACGGTTGTATTTCGGGCTGAGCTGAATGTAGAGCACCGCCATGACCACGCCAATGACGCCCAGCGCCACCAGGTTAAAGTTGGTGAAGGCCGCGGTGACGAAGCCCAGGTAAAAGAACGGCATCAGGTAGCCTGCGCGCATCATGTTGATGACCATCGCATAACCGACCACCACAATCATGCCACCGGCGATATTCAGGCCGTTGGTCACCACGTCCGGAATAGAGCTGAGTAAGGCGTGAACCGCACTGGTGCCGACCGAAATCGCCACAATCAGCGCCGGGATGGCGATACGCATCGCCTGTAACAGCAGGGCAGAGACGTGGATCCAGGAGATAGCCGTAAGGTTGCCTTTCTCTGCGGCTTTGTCAGCCGCATGCTGGAAGGCGACGGTCAGCGTACGCACGATAATGGTCAGTACCTGTCCGGCGGCGGCCAGCGGAATCGCCAGCGCAATACCGGCACCCACACTTTGACCGCCAGCGATAACCAGGATGGTCGAGATAATGGAGGCGAGGGCGGCATCAGGCGCAACGGCGGCACCGATGTTCATCCAGCCCAGCGCAATCATCTCCAGCGTACCGCCGATAATAATGCCGGTTTTCATATCACCCAGCACCATACCAATCAGGGTACAGGCCACCAGGGGACGGTGAAACTGGAACTCATCCAGAATCGACCCCATACCGGCAATACAGGCGACAATAAAAATCAAAATAATTTGTAGCGAGGTTATTTCCATCATACTTCTTGTCCTCAGCAGGATAACCAGGAGCCCGGAAACGCAGGCGCATAAGTGCTTCTGTTACGCGTTAACTTTCGCGATCAGATCCATCATTTTCAGTTTCTGGTCACTGGAAACTTTACGCACTTCCAGTTCAATATTGCGTTCATGGAGTTTGCGGAATGCGGCAATATCTTTTTCATCGACCGAGACCGCATTATTGACCTGAGTTTTCCCCTGGCGGAACGCCATACCGCCGATGTTGACGGTTTTAATATCGACACCCTGTTCCACCACGCGCAGTACATCGGTGGGGTTGGTAAACAGCAGCATCACGCGATCCTGACCATACTTCGGGTTATTCCACACCCGCACCATCTTATCGACATCCACCACATGGGCCGTGACGCCGGGCGGAGCAACCTGTGTCAGCAGGGTTTTGCGCACATGATCGTTGGCCACTTCATCGCTGACTACGATAATGCGCTGAACGTTGGTCTCTTTGGTCCAGCGCGTTGCCACCTGCCCATGAATCAGACGGTCATCAATGCGTGTCAGCCCGATTTTCATGTGGTCACCAGGCGCCATCGGCTTAGCCGGTTGCACCGCAGCGGCCGGTTTCACCGCCACTGGCGCCGGCGCTTCTTCTTTGGCTTTCAGGGCTTTGACGCCTTCACGGCCGGTCTCCACCGCCACGGCGACCAGCTCGTCAAAACCGGGATTGTCATCGCGCGCCATCAGGGTTTCGACCAGCATCGGGATATTGACCCCGGCGATGACCTCATACTGCGGTTTGTCGACCACGATGCGACTGGCCGCATTAAACGGACTGCCACCCCAGGTATCAACTAAAAACAGGACTCCCTGCGTCGTATCAAGTTCTGCCAGTCGTGCCTGATATTTTTCAATCAGCGTTTCTGCATTTTCACCGGGGACAAAATCTATCCAGCCGACATTGTCCTGCTCGCCCAACAGCATTTCTGCTGTTTTCAGCAGTTGTTCCGCTGCCCAGCCGTGTGTACCAATTACTATCGCAATGGTCACGTGCTACCTCCGTTCGCTAGAGATGCTCATCTGAGTCAATGAACTGTATTGAATTGCTTTGATGATCTGTTTAACCGGATGATTCGAATTATCGGTATAGCGTCGAAAAAACATGGGTTAACTACGTCAAGGCGGTAAAGTCGCGATTTATTTTAGTGATCGAAAAAATAAATTATGTGATGTCTGTCAGCTATTCATCCTGTGAAGTGACCAGTAACCCTTTTTATGCGCCTGATCATCCGTCAGGCAGATTGTAAAAATAAGAAAATTTTTTGACGCAATTCGCCGACCTGATACATTAACGTTCTGTTTATTACTCAGGAGTAACGGGCTTCAGCCCACCTTTATGGATCGTCACCGACGTCGCTTAATCTGTTCTTTGCGCCTGCTGGCGCGTCACCCTTCGCCTCACGGCGTTTTCACCGCTTTCCCGACTACCTGCATGTCACGCATTGCTGCGCTGATAAGCGGCACCGCGATCTGTTCCCTGTTCTGGAGTCATAAATAATGGAATTTTTATTCGACCCCTCAATCTGGGCGGGTTTACTGACGCTCGTGGTGCTGGAAATCGTACTCGGCATTGATAACCTGGTCTTTATTGCCATCCTGGCCGACAAACTGCCGCCGAAGCAGCGTGATAAAGCACGCCTGATTGGCCTGTCACTGGCGCTGGTCATGCGTCTGGGTCTGCTGTCGCTGATCTCCTGGATGGTGACGCTGACGACGCCTCTCTTTAGCGTAGGCGGTTTCAGCTTTGCCGGTCGTGATTTAATTCTGCTGGCGGGTGGTCTGTTCCTGTTGTTTAAGGCGACCATGGAGCTGCACGAGCGGCTGGAGAACCGGCAGCTCGACGGATCCGGTAATCGGGGATATGCCAGTTTCTGGGCTGTCGTGACGCAGATTGTGGTACTGGACGCCGTCTTCTCGCTGGATGCTGTGATTACCGCCGTAGGTATGGTGAACCACCTGCCGGTGATGATGACCGCCGTGGTGATTGCGATGGGTGTGATGCTGCTGGCATCTAAGCCGTTAACCAATTTTGTTAACGCGCATCCGACTGTAGTGGTGCTCTGTCTGAGCTTCCTGCTGATGATCGGTCTGTCGCTGGTGGCAGAAGGCTTTGGTTTCCATATTCCTAAAGGCTACCTCTATGCGGCGATTGGCTTCTCGATTCTGATTGAGCTGTTCAACCAGGTTGCACGTCGTAACTTTATCCGCCATCAGTCAAATCGCCCGATGCGTGAACGCACCGCCGAAGCGATTTTACGCCTGATGGGGGGCCGCAACCGTGCCCAGACTGCCAGCAATGGCAACACCAGCAGCAGCGAAGAGGCTGCGCTGGCGGAAGCGATGCCGCAGGAAGCGTTTAAAGATGAAGAGCGCTATATGATTAATGGCGTGCTGACGCTGGCTTCCCGCTCGATTCGCAGCATCATGACGCCGCGAGGTGAAATCTCCTGGGTCGATGCGAATCGTCCGGTAGATGAGATTCGCGGTCAGCTGCTTGATACCCCACACAGCCTGTTCCCGGTCTGTCGGGGTGAACTGGATGAAATTGTCGGGGTAGTGCGAGCCAAAGAGCTACTGGTGGCGCTGGAGCACGGTGTGGATGTGGCGACCTTTGCGGCCAATACACCCACCATCGTGGTGCCGGAGACGCTGGATCCGATAAACCTGCTTGGCGTGCTGCGTCGTGCCAAGGGCAGCTTCGTGATTGTCACCAATGAGTTTGGTGTGGTTCAGGGTCTGATTACGCCGCTGGACGTGCTGGAAGCGATTGCGGGTGAATTCCCGGATGAAGATGAAACGCCCGATATCATTGCGGATGGTGATGGCTGGTTAGTGAAAGGGGGGACCGATCTGCACTCGCTGCAGCAGTTGCTCGACTTCCATGAGCTGGTCGACCCGACAGAAGACCACGCCTCGCTGGCGGGCCTGCTGATTGAGCAGAAAGGGCAGTTACCGCTTCCTGGCGATGTAATTGATATTACTCCGCTGCACTTCCAGATTATCGAAGCGACCGACTACCGTATCGATCTGGTGCGTGTCACTAAAGATAAACCGCATGATGAGGATGAAGAGGGCTAATCGTTCTCGTTGATGCAGAGGCGCTGCCGGGCTTACCGGCCGCGCTGAATTCTCCGACAGCCGCTGGCTCATTGCCGCGGCTGTTTTTTTGTCTGTGGCGTAAGGTCATCAGGCAGGGCGAAACGGGGCTCAGGCGATTGTCACCTGCGGGCATCAGCCTGATGCTGCGCCAGCCACGCCGGGAAATCCTGCAGCGGCATCGGGCGGGCAAAATAGTAGCCCTGCAGATGATCCACGCCGCGTTCGCGCAGATAGGCCGCCTGCTCAGCCGTCTCCACGCCTTCGGCCACCAGACTGATATTCAGGCGCTGGGCCAGCGAAATCACCATATCCGTCACCGTGGCATTAATCGCGTCAGTGCCGATGGCTGCGGTGAAAATCTTGTCGATTTTCAGCACATCTGGCTGCAGATCTTTCAGGTAGGAGAGCGAGCTGTGACCGGTGCCAAAATCATCAATCGCCAGCCGGACACCGATGTCATGCAGTTGCGCAATCACCGACTGGTCCACGACCGGCAGGGCATCGCGCTCGGTGAGCTCTACTACCAGTTTCGGCACCGGATTGGCAGGCCACCACAGGTTGTGCAGATCTTCCAGAATGGCGTGGTCGCGGAAGTGGCTGGCGGCAACGTTAATGGCGATATGGAACGCGGGATCGTCGGGTAGCTGCGGTAACTGTCTCACCACCTCATTCAGTACAAAGCGCGTCAGCGGTTTGATCAGGTTCTGTCGCTCGGCCAGGGGAATAAAGACATCCGGTGCAATCCAGCCCTGACGGGGATTATGCCAGCGCAGCAGTAACTCAATACCGTCGCACTCACCGCTTTTAGTGTTGATCAGCGGCTGGCAATAAACCATAAATTCACGGGCCGTAATGCCATAACTGATTTGCCAGCTCAGGCTCATACGATTTGCGGTCGCCAGCCAGATGATGTAACCCATAAGCAGGCTCAGCAGCAGCGCCAGCGGGAGCTGTGAGGGAAGCGTCGCCAGCGCCAGGCGGGTCGGAGAGGGGCCATAGAGGGTAAGCGTAAACGGATAGCGCAGCGAGCCCTGCTCATAGCTCACTTCATCATCTGCCGGCACCGTGGGCTCGATCAGTGGATTGCCATACTCCAGGCTCTCCCCGTTGACGTTAAAGACAGCGCGTTCCACCCATGGCAACTGCGGCTCCAGCAGATAATTGCTCATCATTTCGATGTTGATCACCTGCAAAATCCCGGAGCGGTTATCCAGGCTCTTTGGCGTCCACAGCAGTAAAATGGGCGAGCCTTTCAGCAGATACTCATCGGTTGCCAGCGTCATACGCTGACTGTTAAAGGCTAAGTCAGGGTAAGTCTGGCTAAAGGGGATGGTGCGCGGCCCATAAATACTGGAGCAGTAGAGCACGTCGTTATCCACCAGCAGAATCGCCCGGACCGTCTGCAGGGAAGAAATTTTTTCGATGAGTGGAAAGCGAACATCCTGACAGGGAACGCCGACCAGACCCAGCGTATTATTGGCTGAAACCTCCAGCGGTGAAAACATCCGGTCAAACCGCATAATCGCTTTATCGGCGAAATCCATCGCCTGCTGCTCGATACGTGACTTCTCTTCGATATAGCGAAAGGCCAGGGTTAATATCAGCACCACGGTGGCGATCGACAGCGCTATCAGCACACGCTTGCGTCTGAATTGTCCAACAGATTGCTGGGCCATAAACATCTGTATTCACCTTCCCAAAAAGCCAGTAAAAAGCAAAACACAACGGGGTGAGTATCGGCACGGTCAGATCAACATTGAGGCCGGAATGCAGAAAAGCGGGTCTGGAAAGTTGCGTAAGCCGGACGGCTGCGCGGAAATCACTCTACCGGTTTAACCTGCGCTGAGATAGCGCAGGATGCGGATTTTATTACGTTTGCACGTTTTTTAGTCAGTTAATCGTTTCGCTTAATCACACTGAACTTTAATCGCCAGACCGCCACGCGAAGTTTCACGGTATTTGGCGTTCATATCTTTGCCGGTTTCATACATTGTCTCGATAACCTTGTCCAGCGAGACGCGGGGTTCGCTGGTGCGTCTAAGTGCCATGCGCGCCGCGTTAATCGCTTTAACCGAGGCGATAGCATTGCGCTCAATGCAGGGCACCTGAACCTGACCGGCTACCGGGTCACAGGTCAGACCAAGGTTATGTTCCATGCCGATTTCAGCCGCCACGCAGACCTGCTCCGGACTGCCGCCCAGCAGTTCAGCCAGACCGGCCGCCGCCATAGAACAGGCGACACCCACTTCACCCTGACAGCCCACTTCCGCGCCTGAAATAGAGGCGTTCATTTTGTACAGCACGCCGATGGCGCCAGAGGCGAGGAAATAGCGCAGGAAAATGTCGGGTGTCACTGGTTCAATGAAGTGATCGTAGTAAGCCAGCACCGCAGGCACGATACCGCAGGCACCGTTAGTTGGCGCGGTCACCACGCGGCCTCCCGCGGCGTTCTCTTCGTTAACGGCCAGCGCATACATATTGATCCAGTCGATTACAATCATCGGATCGCTTGAGTGCTTGTCAGAGGAGGTCAGCAGACGACGCAGGGAGGCGGCGCGACGCGGCACGCGCAGTGGCCCTGGCAACACGCCTTCGGTATTCAGACCGCGATCGATACAGGCCTGCATCGTCTGCCAGATGTTAGTGAAATAGGCATGGATCTCATCGCGGCTGTGCAGCGCCAGCTCATTTTTCATCACCAGACCTGAGAGTGACAGGCCGGTTTCACGACAGTGAGCCAGCAGATCTTTGGCGGAGTGGAACGGCCAGGGCACAGAGACTTCATCCAGTGCCGACTGCCCGAAGTGCTCTTCATCAACAATGAAGCCGCCGCCAACGGAGTAATAGGTCTTTGACAGGATCAGCAGGTCGCCCGCAAACGCGAGCAGGCGCAGGCCATTTTCATGCAGCGAGAGGTTCTCACTGCGAAATACCATGCCGCCTTCGCGCGGGAAATCCACTTCGTGTGCGCCTTTCGCCAGCAGCAGTCGCTCACGCTGCTCAACATCTTTAATAAAGGCGGGGATCGCATCGATATCCACCGTATCCGGCGATTCGCCCGCCAGACCCATAATAATGGCGATATCAGTGTGATGGCCTTTGCCGGTCAGAGAGAGAGAACCGTAAACATCCACGGCGATCCGGGTGACCTCCTGCAGCTTTTCCTGTTCGCACAGCAAATCCACAAACTGTTTACCTGCTTTCATCGGGCCGACAGTATGCGAACTTGAGGGGCCGATGCCCACTTTGAACATGTCGAAAACACTAATCACAGGTGACACTCCTCACAATTATTCTCAGTCTGCCGGGGCAGTTTATGGCGCCCATAGTAATGGTCATGCACCAGGAAAGAGCAGCTTTTCGCATGAAATAAACTTATCAAAACGGATAGAAAAAATTATAGCGCAGCGCGCCAGTAACCTGACGGGCCGGAGAGAGGAAAAAACGAGAAAGGTCTCAGAATGCGATCTGAGCACTCAGTGATCGGATAATTCCCGCGGTCATGCCCCACACCAGATAATCCTGATAGCGCGACAGCCAGACCGGATGGCGAACGCCAGCCCGATGCACTTCCAGCGCACTGTAGCGGCTGAGCTGCAAAGCCTCGGCCAGCGGCATCTCAAAGGCGCTGCTCACCTCATCCGGATTAATCGTTAACCGCAGATCGGCAGGAATGATCCCCAGTACCGGCGTCACCTGAAAACCGGTGCTGCTGGTCACGGCGGGCAGTGCGCCTAATACCTCGACCTGATGCGGCTCAATGCCAACCTCTTCCTGTGTTTCACGCAGTGCTGTGGCGATGAGCGATGCGTCAGTGTCATCCTGCATCCCGCCGGGAAAGGCGACCTGTCCGGCATGTTTGCGCAGGGCATGTGAGCGCTGCGTCAGCAACAGGCCGGGTTCAGGCCGTGCCACAATCGGCACCAGCACCGCCGCATGGCGCCCGGATAGCAATTGTGTGCTGCGGGCAGGCTGCTGCAACAGAAAACGGCTGCGAAAATCATCAAGCGTCAGGGCCAACTGAACCTCCGGTTTGTTCCAGTGCCGGTAAGATCCGGCTGACTTTGTCGAGTGTTTCCTGATACTCCGCTTCGGAATCGCTGTCTGCAACAAGCCCGCCGCCCGCCGCACAGTAGAGCTGCTGACCTTCAGCAATCAGCGTGCGAATGGTGATGCTGGTATCCATCCGGCCACACAGGCTGAGATAACCGATGCTGCCGCACCAGGCATTGCGCCGCTGCGGCTCCAGTTCATCAATAATCTCCATCGCCCGAATCTTGGGCGCACCGGTAATCGAGCCGCCCGGAAAACAGGCGCGCAGCAGATCGGTGGCCTGCAGGGTGTCAGGTAGCTGCGCCCGCACCGTGCTCACCAGGTGGTGCACGGCGGGGAAGGGTTCAACCACAAACAGTTGCGGCACCGTGACCGAGCCGGGTAGCGCCACGCGGCCAATATCGTTGCGCAGCAAATCGACAATCATCAGGTTTTCGGCCCGATCTTTTTCCGCATGGCGCAGCGACTCAGCCTGTTGAGCATCAGCAATCGGATCGTCACAGCGTGGCCGGGTACCTTTGATCGGTCGGGTTTCGATCTGTTTATTATTTAGCGACAGAAAGCGCTCCGGCGACAGGCTCAGGATTGCGCTCTCCGGCAGACGCAGAAAAGCGCTGAACGGCGCGCGGTTAGCCGCATTGAGTATACTGAATGCCTGCCACTCATCACCCTGGTAACTGGCCTGAAAGCGCTGCGCCAGATTAACCTGATAACAGTCACCCGCCTGAATATAGGCCTGAACCGCCGCAAAACGCGCAGCGTAATCTGCATAGCTCAGGTTGGAGCGCCAGCGGCTGGTCAGTGAAAAGGGCAGGGCCTCGCGCGCGGGCCATTGCGCCAGCCAGGCGGCGCGTTCTTCCGCGTTCTTTAACGCCACCAGCGTCAGGGTCTGCTGATGATGATCGGCAATCAATGCCCAGTCATAGATACCCACCGCCATGTCAGGCGTGGTGAGATCGGCTGCGGCCTGCTGAGGCAGGGACTCAAACCGGCGGCCCAGATCATAACCAAACAGGCCCAGCGCACCGCCCTGAAACGGCAGGGCATCGCTGGCAGCCGGCGTCACGCCCAGCGCATCACACTGCTGCTGCACCAGCAGCAGGGGATCGGCGGTTGATTCGGTCGTGCCGGTCGGGTCGCTGAGCGTAGTCATCGCACCGCGGGTCACCAGGGTGGCGCGGGGATCGGCGGTCAGAATATCAAAGCGGTTGTCACTGTGGTTCGCCTGCGCGGAGGAAAGCAGCATCGCCCAGGGCAGATGGGCAATCGGGGCAAAACGCTGAGTCAGCGCATCCGGGGTATAATCAAGACTGAGGGTTTCAACAATCATCGGGCAGAGAAATCAGAGAGCAAAGAGGCGGTCAGACTGCCATATTTTTTCCTGACTGGCACCTGTTAGTTCCGCGTGGGATACTGTCTGCCCCAACGCAGGAGTGAAACATGTTTATAGGAATACCGGCTCTCTCTCATGAGCAGCAGCAGCAGGCCGTCGAACGTATTCAGGAATTGATGGCGGGAGGTTTGTCGAGCGGTGAAGCGATCACCCAGGTGGCGCAGGAGATCCGACAAAATTTCAAGGGCGAACGGATTCGGGCGCTATTCGAAGACGAAGATGAAGAAAACGAAGAGGAATAACGCCCGGCGTTTTAACGTGCAGCGATAATTTTAATTTCGATTTTGTACTTCGGATTCAACAGACCGGCCTGTACCGTGCAGCGCACCGGCGCATTACCTGGGGAGACCCATGCGTCCCATGCGCGGTTCATCGCAGGGAAATCGGCCTTATCCACCAGAAACAGTGTCGCATCAAGGATTTTGCTTTTATCGCTACCGAGCCGTGTCAGAATCGCATCAATCACTGCCAGCGCATTGGCTGTCTGCGCTTCTGCGTCGGCATCCAGATTCTCAGGCACACTGGTGTAATAGATTGTGTCGTTGTGGATCACGGCTTCGGACATACGGTGTTCCGGGTCAATGCGGGTAATACTCATCGGTTTCTCCCTGGTTAATTGCGCATTAGCCTGGCACACTCCCGACATCGCTGTCACCCCTTACGCTTTACAGGCAGCGCTCAACAATCGCCTGTCTGTCCGCCATCACCTGAGGCGCCATCCGGAAAGTCGTGAAATATTTCACCTCAGCCCCTTTTCGGCGGGGCGACACATCCGCAAAAATCGAATCTTCCCAGGTAAAAACGCTGATCTCGCTGCCGTTGGGCTGGGTGTGGGTGGTGTTATCTCTGGCAATGACGCTGGTGGTGGACCAGCCGCGATAAATACAGTCGCTGAGCTGAGGGACGGTGCGGGTGCTTTGACCCTGAAAAACAGGCTGCTGCAGACGAGCCTGATCAGGCGTGGGTGCCTGGCAGCCGCAGAGCAGCAGCACGCCAGCCAGAGAGCCGATGCGGAAACAGTTCATACATTCCTCCGCCTGAGTCAGGCAGTCGGGTTAAGGCCATCTGTTTTACACCGCCTGAACGGCAATGTTAAACCAGTCTCAGCACGTCAGCCTACGGGTGCCACATCCCAACGGTAAGCTGATTTAATCATTATAATCCGCGCGTTTGTTTACTCGCTGCGTTCCTCTGCATTTGCTAACTGCATCACACTGTCTGCATCATGATCATGAGCCGCGGACGTTGTCACTGTTGCAGCCCTGCTGCACTAAAGCAGCATAAAGCGTCGAAAGAGCGGGAGAAGTGAGGGCACGCGCGGCATAAAAATGTTATAAAACAGCAGATAAATCGCGCTACGGATGAGGATTCAGGCATGGCGAATACGCAGTATCTTTTTTGGGTGATGGTCGGCGCACTGACGCTGCTGTTTATTGTGGTTTCGGCGTTTGTTGGATTGTCCCGTGGCACTAAGCAGGGCTTTATTACCTTCGCTATTCTGTTCATCGTTATGCTGGCGGGCGCGTTGTACGTCCGCTTATAAGCAGGTCGCAAGAGCAGCGTCGCCAATAATCGTGATATCAGGTCACCAGCCAGAAACAGATAAACGCCCTGTACCAGAATGAGCCGTATCTGGCTGAGCGGCCTGCTTTATTTGCCGCTTTTTATCGGCCAGTGTTGAATCAACCCTGCTATTGCTGCTCAAAAAACTCACCATGCAAGGGTAGCGCTTACTGCGAAAATCCACCGTGATATTGATGGTGAGATCCTGCGGCGTCCCATCTGAACGTCGTCTGCGTTATGTTCTTCTCTGGATTACCCGCTAACGGCTCGATATGTCTCCCCGCCAGCACGCCCATCTGTCCAGGCGGCGCATATCTGATAAAAAGTATTCGTCCAGCAGGCATAAATAACGTTATTTTTGCTAGCCGCTGGCCTCTGAAGTGAAAATGTAATAAGCGACATCAGCGGGGGCGATTCCTTCAACACGTTTTTGTGCAATACCCTGTTTTACAGATTCTGGAAAACGCAGGTAAATACGGTTGTCTTCACTGAATAAGGCTTTATCTATCTCTATCCCGTCATCTTTGAAACAGGATGCATAGGTGTCCCTGAATATTTTACTGACATTATCGATATCTCTGCTGAGTAAAATGACTTCATTTTTTTTCAGATAGTTGCTCTGAATGTTTTGACTCGCTGCAGGGTGGATTAAAAACGTTGCGCTGGGTAATGTTTCCCTTTGCGCCCCTGAGCAATAAATCAGGGTAGCCGCCGAACCCGTCATTGCGGCATTGATGGTTTTTATCGGAATCCTTGACCCCCTGACGGCCTGACCGCCCATATAGCCGGCTTCCATGTCGCCGCCAAAGCTGTTTATATAAAGCGATATTTCTTTTACAGCAGGGTAACTTGCATTAATATCATCGATGCCTGCCATCAATTCTGCCACTTTAGTGCCATTAACCTCGCCAATGTAAACGATTTTTGCCGATTTTATCTCTTGCGCTTTCAGGGTGTTATTTATCACCACTGACGTTTTTGCTATGCAGCAAGCGGAAGTGACGCCCAATAACAGAAAAGTGAAATAACGCACCATAAAAACTCCATTTAAGGGTGTGACGCTGTCAGTTTAAGGATCAGTAATGTTTAAAAAGAAAATAGCCCGTTGTAACTTCCAGGGTGATGATATAGAAGATAAGTACGACGAATATCAATAATAAACTCGCTCTGGCGTAGTTTTTCTTTGAACGTTTAGTCCTTCGGTTTAAGGACCAGTAAAGCAGCATGAAAAAATTTAATACGGGTATGCCGGTTAAAATTAATGTGACAATCCAATCCCATAGGGAGACATCATCGACGTGTTGATTATTTTCCACAGTGTTTTTTACGCTATGTGAGTGGTGGAGTAACGACGTTAACTGCTACGACGTGCAGATCATTTCCTGACTGCTGACGAGTTTTTATTGATTCGCTGAGGATAAACGTCAGACCAGTCTGGTTGTTCGCCGGACATAATCGCGCGCCGCTGTGCAGGGCTGATCCCCTGGTTTATATGCGGCATGACAGGTTCACTATGTTGACCAACTGGGTTAAGTTTGACCTCATCGTTGGTAACACAACCGCTCAGCGTCAGAATCACTAAGCTATACCGGGGTAATTTAGGGAACAATGATATTTCTCCTTATTGATTTAATTGTGTCCTGACTGACAGATGGATGCAACAGGGCAGCAACAGCCAGATTACATCCCACTTAACTTATAATATAAAACCCCACTTCATTTACATTAACGGATATCTTTAGCGAGATAGTCTTAAACGGCCTTTTAAAGAGGACGGATGCCGTGAGGCATGGTTTCTATTGTGATGTGACTCATCCGGCGACAAGTTTTTATTGCCTGTGAGAGATAACAGAATTCCTGAATTTTAATTACCTCTCTACCATCTGTTAAGTCAGCGTGGCTGCATCAGAGGAAATATTCAATCCGCTAATGCTCACAGATTGCGTTTAAATTCTGTCTCTTTTATATCAGGAATTTTTTCTTATAACAACATAACGATGTTTAATGCTACTCCTGTTGAGTTTTTATTTAATGTTACCTTTCTTTGTGCATGATTGTGCTTTGAATCGCATCATTAACTTTTCGTGTCCCTATATTATAGGTAGTTAAGTTCCGGCCTTTTATTCATTAAACGAGTAACAGGTTTTTTTGAAAGCACAGTTTTTTCAGCGGCGAATTATCAAACCCGCTATCCGACTGACGTCAATGATAACGCGGCTGGAGGAGGCGAATGGGCATCCGATTAACCGGTACGCTATCAGCACCGGCTGTGACGCAAGGCTGTTTCACGCAGTGGCGAAGCAGAGTCTTCGGCAGCGCCCGCATTTCTGATATCTTTTGCGAGCCTTGCAAAACAGATGGCAGGAGTAAGCTACACTCAAAGGGCATAGCAAAATTGCTATCTGACACCGGAGGAAATTATGTCTGAACGCCCTGATTACGATGAGCCGCTGCCCGATGACGCTGAGATTTATCCTGAAGATGAGGAAGAAGATGAAGAAGAGGAACCATTAGAAAAGGATGTCTAGCGTCACCTGCATAATCTTTTATGACGCGTTATCGCGTTGCACCGCAAAACCGCCTGCGTGCAGTTTTGCGGTTTCTTACGTCGCCTGAATTTAGTGCAAAATTTCCCTCCCGGCTCGTTTCGACTATCAAAATGATAAATACAGGAAAATGAAACTCTTTTATTCAGAGAGATTGATATCAACCCTTTCCTGAAGTGCTTAAAAACGTCACATCGTGATGTTTGTTAATTAAATTAACATTGATTGTAATTATAAACTCTTTATTCGTTCTGATTTTGATTTAACGCATTTTGTCACCTTGCTGATTCAGTAGTCAGCGGAATAGTATCCCTGCCGCAAATAAGCTTATAAAGCAGGGATAAAAATGAAATTACCAAAAATGTTAAGTCTGGTTGTGGCGCTTTCTACCCTCAACGTAGCCGGTGCGGCGGAACCGCACTGGACGTACGAAGGCAAAGCTGGCCCGGAACACTGGAGCGAACTGACCAGCGACTTCCACATCTGCCACGAAGGTAAGTCCCAGTCGCCTATCAATATTAAAGATCCGATTGAGGGACATTTACAGGCACTCGATCTGGCCTACCATACGTCGGCTGAGAAGGTGATCAACAATGGCCACACGATTCAGGTGACCGTTGATGAAGAAGATGATTTTGTACTGGATCGGGAAAAGTTCACGCTGCGTCAGTATCACTTCCATACGCCGAGTGAGAACCAGATCAATGGGCACACCTTTCCCCTTGAAGCCCACTTTGTACACAGCAAAGAGGATGGCGATCTGGCCGTGGTCGCGGTGATGTTTAAGGTCGGTGAAGAGAATCCGGCGCTGGCACCGTTGATCGACGCTATGCCGAAACAGGAAAACCAGCAGGTAACCATTAATCGCCAGGTAAATTTACGCGATCTCTTCCCGGAAGATCTGCACTATTATCGTTTCAGCGGCTCCCTGACGACGCCACCCTGCAGCGAAGGGATTCGCTGGCTGGTGCTGAAACAGCCGGTTTCGCTCTCTCAGGCGCAGCTCGACGCCTTTAAACAGGCGCTGAAAACCACCAATAATCGTCCGTTGCAGCATCTCAATGGGCGCATGATTGTAGAGTAGTCACAGCGATTTCTGCTGCCTTTCGCGGTGCAACTTTTCCATCAGGCATCCCGGTGCTGCGAGCGCTTCTCTTCAGGCGGCCACCTGCCGCCTTTTTCCCCATCTTTCAGACGCGATCCAGAGTCTTTAGCTGCCACGCCCCCAACGGTTGGAAATAGATAAGCTATTGATAATTATCAATTTTGCTTTGTTGATCCAATACTGACATAATTACAGTGTTTTTGCCGTTCTTAGTGAGGGTATGTGGCAGACGATTTTGCAGTGGATGGCGCGCTGGCGCTGGCGATCGCAGGCTTTAAGCCGCGTGAAGCACAGCGTGAGATGGCGCAGGCGGTATCTGAAGCCGTAAAACAGCAGGGTGAACTGGTGGTCGAGGCCGGTACCGGCACCGGAAAAACCTATGCCTACCTGGCTCCCGCTCTGCGGGCCGGTAAAAAAGTAATTGTCTCCACCGGATCCAAGGCGCTGCAGGATCAGCTCTATGGCCGCGATCTGCCTACGATGATCAAGGCGCTGGATTTCAAAGGTAAAACGGCTTTGCTGAAAGGACGCTCCAACTACCTTTGCCTGGAACGCATGGAACAGCAATCGATGGCGGGCGGCGATCTCACCGCGCAGGGGCTGACCGATCTGGTGACGCTGCGCAGCTGGTCATCGCAGACGGAAGATGGCGACATCAGCAGCTGTGCGGGCGTGACCGAAGACAGCCCGGTCTGGCCGCTGGTCACCAGCACCAACGATAACTGCCTCGGCACTGACTGCCCGCGCTATAAAGAGTGCTTTGTGGTCAAAGCGCGTAAGCGCGCGATGGACGCCGATGTGGTGGTCGTGAACCACCATCTCTTTCTTGCCGATCTGGTGGTGAAAGAGGGCGGCTTTGGCGAACTTATTCCCGAAGCTGATGTGATGATCTTCGATGAAGCCCATCAGCTGCCCGATATCGCCAGTCAGTATTTTGGTCAGCAGCTCTCCAGCCGCCAGTTACTCGATCTCGCCAAAGATATTATTACCGCCTACCGCACCGAGGTGCGTGATGCTCAGCAGCTGCAGAAATCCGCTGACCGCCTGGCGCAGTGCGCGCAGGATTTTCGCCTGTCATTAGGCGATCCCGGCTATCGCGGTAACCTGCGTGAACTGCTGAGCGATAACAACATCCTGCGGATGTTTACGCTGCTGGATGATGCGCTTGAGCTCTGTTACGACGTTATCAAACTCTCACTGGGCCGTTCAGCCCTGCTGGATGCCGCCTTCGAGCGAGCCGCGCTCTACCGTGGCCGGTTAAAACGGCTGCGGGCGATTAACGAGCCGGGCTACAGCTACTGGTATGAATGTACCTCACGTCACTTTATCCTGGCGCTGACGCCGCTCTCGGTGGCAGAACGCTTCCGTGAAGTAATGGATAATCGTAAGGCTGCCTGGATCTTCACCTCAGCCACCCTGGCGGTGGATGAGAAAATGGCACACTTCGCCGAACGGCTGGGTGTGAATGCAGCAAAAAGCCTGATTCTGAACAGCCCGTTCGATTTTGCGAAGCAGGCGCTGCTCTGCGTTCCGCGCAATCTGCCGGAGCCTAACCGTCCGGGTGGTGCACGCCAGCTGGCCGCAATGATGAAGCCGCTGATTGATGCCAATAAAGGCCGCTGTTTCTTTCTCTGCACGTCGCACCTGATGATGCGTGAGCTGGCCGCAGAATTTCGCGCCTCAATGACGCTGCCCGTGCTGGTGCAGGGTGAAACCAGCAAGGGTCAGTTGCTGAAACAGTTCATCGATAAGGGCAATGCCCTGCTGGTGGCGACCAGCAGTTTCTGGGAAGGCGTGGATGTGCGGGGTGATGCGCTGTCGCTGGTGATCATCGATAAACTGCCGTTCACCTCACCGGAAGATCCGCTGTTGAAAGCCAGAATGGAAGATTGCCGGATTCGTGGCGGCGATCCCTTTACGGATGTGCAGCTGCCGGATGCGGTGATCACCCTGAAGCAGGGCGTGGGACGTTTAATCCGCGATACCGACGATCGTGGCGTACTGGTGATTTGCGATCAGCGTCTGGTTTCTCGTCCTTATGGCGCGCTGTTTCTCAATAGCCTGCCACCGACGCCGCGCACCCGGGACATTGCCCGCGCCATCGCCTTTATCCGCCAGCAACCCGAACCAGACGCGTAATTTTATGCTAAGATGCGCGCCGTTTTCTTTCTTCTGAGGTAGTCATGTCAGCCCGAATTTTAGCGCTGGATACGGCGACAGAAGCCTGTTCAGCCGCCTTGCTGAATCAGCAACAGATTGATGCCCGATTCGAAATTGCCCCGCGCGATCACACCCAGCGTATTTTACCGCTGATCGAAGAGCTACTGCTGGCACAGCAGCTGGAACTGACCGACCTGGACGCGCTCGCCTTTGGTCGCGGCCCTGGCAGTTTTACCGGCGTGCGGATTGGCATTGGTATTGCGCAGGGACTGGCACTGGGCGCTTCACTGCCGATGATCGCGGTCTCCACGCTTGCCACGCTGGCGGAAGGCGCGTGGCGTCTGCACGGTGCTACCCGCGTATTAACCGCTATTGATGCGCGGATGGGCGAGGTCTACTGGGCCGAATATCAGCGTGATGAACAGGGTGCCTGGCAGGGTGAGGCCAGCGAAAGCGTGCTGTCGCCCGAAGCGGCACTGGCTCGGATGCAGGCGCTTTCTGGCGAATGGATGACCGCAGGCACCGGCTGGCAGGCTTATCCTGCCCTGCAGCAGGGACACGAACTTACCCTGAACGCAAGTGACGTTACGCTGCCCGCTGCAGAAGATATGCTGCCGCTGGCGACCCTTGCGCTGGCGCAGGGGAAGACGCTGCTGCCGGAAATAGCGGAGCCCACTTATCTGCGTAATGAAGTCGCCTGGAAAAAATTACCTGGCCGGTAAAATGCACGCAACTTATTGTTATGCGTCCAGTCTAACTCTTTACCTAACGGGAGAACGTCTATGTCGTCAATGTGTGGTAAAGGGCTTTCAGGTCTGCTGCTGACCTGTGTACTGGCGTTAACCGGTTGTGTCTCAATTCCTGACACGCTGCAGGGCAGCTCACCTCAGCCGCAGCAGGATCTGTTGCGGGTCATGAGCAATCCTTCGCTCTTTGTCGGGCAGGAATCTCGCTTTGGCGGCAAGGTAGTGAATGTCACTAACCTGAACGGCAAAACCCGGCTTGAGATTGCTGCGCAGCCGCTGGATGATAGCGCCAGACCGCGTCTGGGTGCGGCCTCGGTCGGTCGGATTTATGCCGATATCCGCGGTTTCGTTGATCCGGTGGATGTCAGAAATCAGTATGTGACGGTGCTGGGTACCCTTAAGGGGACAGAGCAGGGCAAAATTGGTGAAGCGGATTATAAATTTGCGGTCATCGATGTGCGCGGTTATCAGCGCTGGCGACTTACCCAGCAGGTGACAGCTCCACCTCAGCCGATGGATCCCTGGATCTGGTATGGTCCGACCCGCCATCGCGGTGGATACTGGGGCCCGAATCCCTACTGGGGAATGATGAACAGTGGGCCGGCAGAGGTGCAGACCATTCTGACTGAGTAAGTGCAAAAAACATTTAAGTATCAGCCCGGTCGCGGTGCTCGCTGCCGGGCTTTTTATTTGCCTGTTTTATCAGCACGAAATTTAGTGATGCACTTCGCAACCTCAACATGCCAAAACAGGCAAACTGGTACAATCAGTTAAAATATTGTTAACAAACCAGATTGGCTGAGGCAGCGATGGAAATACAACAAAATTATCGGGGTGGATCCTTGAATAAGGTTTGGCTGAAACGCTACCCGGCAGATGTGCCTGCCGAAATAAGTGCAGATCGTTACACCTCGCTGGTGGATCTGTTTGAGCAGGCCGCAAAACGCTACGCCGATCAACCCGCGTTCCTGAACATGGGTCAGAAGATGAGTTATCGTCAGCTGGAAGAGAAGAGCCGCGCTTTTGCCGCCTATCTTCAGCAACAGCTGGGCCTGAAAGCGGGTGACCGGGTGGCACTGATGATGCCGAATTTACTGCAGTATCCGGTGGCCCTGTTTGGTGTGCTGCGTGCAGGTATGGTCGTGGTCAATGTGAATCCGCTCTATACGCCGCGCGAGCTGCAGCATCAGCTCAATGACAGTGGGGCCAGTGCGATTGTCATTGTCTCGAATTTTGCGCACACGCTGGAAAAAGTGGTGGCGAAAACTGCTGTGCGGCACGTCATCCTGACCCGGATGGGCGATCAGCTGGCGCCGATAAAAGCGACACTGGTTAACTTTGTCGTTAAGTATGTGAAGAAGCTGGTGCCCAAATACCATCTGCCGGGGGCAATCTCATTTCGCCACGTACTGGAAGTCGGCGAAACGCTCAATTATCAACGCCCGACGGTCTCCAATGACGATCTCGCCTTCCTGCAATACACCGGGGGCACCACTGGCGTGGCCAAAGGGGCGATGCTGACCCATCGCAACATGCAGGCGAATCTTGAGCAGACCCGCGCGACCTACGGCAAGCTGCTGCGTGACGGTAAAGAGTGTGTCGTCACCGCGCTGCCGCTTTATCACATCTTCGCCTTAACGGTGAATGGCCTGCTGTTCCTGGAGCTGGGCGGTCAGAATCTGTTGATCACCAATCCGCGCGATATTCCCGGTTTTGTTAAAGAGCTGGGGAAATTTCCGTTTACCGCCATTACCGGCGTGAACACGCTGTTTAATGCGCTACTCAACGATGAGCAGTTTAATAAACTCGATTTTTCAACGCTGCGTCTTTCCGCCGGTGGCGGAATGGCGGTGCAGAAAGTGGTGGCTGAGCGCTGGGAAAAACTGACCGGACACTATCTGCTGGAAGGCTATGGCCTGACAGAGTGTTCTCCGCTGGTGTCGGTCAATCCCTATGACATCAGCTGTCATACCGGCAGTATCGGTCTGCCGGTGCCCTCGACCGATGTGCTGATTCTGGATGACGACGGCAATGAAGTTGCTCCGGGTGAACCGGGCGAACTTTGCATCAGCGGCCCGCAGGTGATGCTGGGCTACTGGCAGCATCCGGAAGCGACAGCGGAAGTGCTGAAAAATGGCTGGCTCCACAGCGGTGATATTGTTACCGTTGACCAGGAAGGCTTTATTCGCATCGTTGACCGCAAAAAAGATATGATTCTGGTATCAGGTTTTAATGTCTATCCGAATGAAATCGAAGACGTGCTGATGCAGCATCCTAAAGTGCGTGAAGCCGCGGCTATCGGTGTCCCCAGCGATCTTTCTGGCGAAGCGGTAAAAGTCTGCATCGTGAAAAAAGATGCGTCGCTGACCAAAGAAGAGGTGCTCGATCACTGTCGCCGTCAGCTGACCGGTTACAAGGTGCCGAAAATCATTGAGTTTCGTGATGAGTTGCCTAAAACCAACGTCGGCAAGATCCTGCGGCGTGAGCTGCGCGACGAGGCGAAACCCGGCGCGAGCTGAATCCGGGCAGAAATTGAGGTTGAACGCCGGCATGTCCGGCGTTTTTATTGTTTTTAACATGGAGCGCCGCGCGTTGTTGGCTGCGGTGGAAATCAGACGTGAACTATTCCCTTATCGACCAGGATGATCAACTGGCAGACGTGTGTCAGAAAGCGCGCCAGCACGCGGCGGTGGCCCTGGATACCGAATTTGTCCGCACCCGCACTTACTACCCTCAGCTTGGCCTGATCCAGCTGTTCGACGATCAGCAACTGGTGCTGATTGACCCGCTGAATATCCGTGACTGGTCACCCTTTATTGCCTTGCTGACCGACACCAGCGTCACCAAATTCCTGCATGCCGGGGGTGAAGATCTGGAAGTCTTCCTGCACCGTTTCGGCGTGCTGCCGACGCCCATGATCGATACCCAGATTCTGGCGGCATTCTCAGGCCAGCCGCTCTCCTGGGGTTTTGCCTCAATGGTGGCGCATTTCACTCAGGTCGAACTCGATAAAAGTGAATCACGCACGGACTGGCTGGCACGCCCTCTGACCCAGCGTCAGTGCGAGTATGCGGCGGCGGACGTTCACTATCTGTTGCCAATTGCGCGTCAGCTGATGATCAATACGGAAGAGGCCGGCAATATGGCGGCGGCCCTCAGTGAGTGCGATAACCTGTGTCAGCGTCGTCTGGATAGCCTGTCGCCGGAAGAAGCCTGGCGGGATATTACCAATGCCTGGCAGTTGCGCCCGCGTCAGCTGGCGGCGTTGCAGCGGCTGGCGGCCTGGCGTCTGAAGCTGGCGCGTGAAAAAGATATGGCCGTTAACTTTGTGGTGCGCGAAGAGCACCTGTGGAAAGTGGCGCGCTTTATGCCCGGCTCGCTGGGCGAGCTGGATCATCTGGGGCTGTCAGGCCACGAAATTCGTTTCCACGGCAAAGCGCTGGTGGCGCTGGTGGCAGAAGCTGAGGCGCTGGATG
Organism: Pantoea sp. 18059; assembly: GCF_902706165.1. Lineage (NCBI taxonomy): Bacteria > Pseudomonadati > Pseudomonadota > Gammaproteobacteria > Enterobacterales > Erwiniaceae > Pantoea > Pantoea sp. 18059. The sequence goes on along the minus strand of NZ_CACSJS010000001.1, from coordinate 990,667 downwards.
AGAGCGAACTGCCGGCTCCGCTGGGCAATCTAATTGACCATCCGCACTACAAGCCAGTGTTTAAAGCGATGAAAGCGCTGGTGCAGCAGGTGAGTGAGCAGAGTGGATTCAGTCAGGAGCTGCTGGCGTCACGACGTCAGATTAATCAGGTATTAAGTCAGCACTGGGGCCTGAAGCCACAGGGACGTCAGCCGGAGTTACTCACCGGATGGCGGGGCGAACTGCTGAAACCCGGCATTGAGGAGATTCTGGCGGGTTGTTAACCGGTTAAATTTCCCCTGCCAGAGCGCAGGGGAAATTCAGCAAACGGTCAGCGTCATTTAGTCACTTCATCCGTTTCCGGCAGCGTCACGTTCAGCTCCAGAATCGAGATATCATCACCTTTCTGGTCGAGCTGAACCGTTACCATTTCTGGATCGATCTTCACATATCTGCAAATCACTTCCAGAATGTCGCGCTTAAGTTGCGGAAGATAGTGGGGCTCACTGTCGCCCCTTCTCCGTTCTGCCACGATAATCTGCAGCCTTTCCTTGGCTATGTTGGCAGTGTTCTTCTTCCGGGATAAAAAGAAATCAAGTAATGCCATGGTTTATCCCCCGAACAGGCGTTTCAGGAAACCCTTCTTCTCTTCTTCGATAAAGCGGAAGGGGCGTACTTCACCGAGCAACCGTTCAACGGTATCGGCATAGGCTTTGCCAGCATCAGATTCGCCGTCAAGAATCACCGGTTCGCCCTGGTTAGAGGCACGTAACACCGATTGATCTTCAGGGATCACGCCGACCAGAGGAATGCGCAGGATCTCCAGCACATCTTCCATGCTCAGCATATCGCCACGGTTCACCCGGCCAGGGTTATAGCGGGTCAGCAGCAGATGCTCCTTCACCGGGTCCTGACTGTTTTCAGCGCGACGGGATTTCGATGAGATGATGCCGAGAATGCGGTCGGAGTCGCGGACAGAAGAGACTTCCGGGTTGGTGGTAATAATGGCTTCATCGGCAAAGTAGAGCGCCATCAGTGCGCCCGTTTCAATCCCTGCCGGTGAGTCACAGACGATGAAATCGAACTCCATCTTAGCCAAATCGTTCAGAACTTTTTCAACACCCTCACGGGTCAGCGCATCTTTATCACGGGTCTGCGACGCAGGCAGAATGTAGAGCTGCTCCGTGCGTTTGTCGCGAATCAGCGCCTGGTTCAGTGTGGCATCGCCCTGGATTACATTAACGAAGTCGTAGACCACACGGCGCTCACAGCCCATGATCAAATCCAGGTTACGCAGACCGATATCAAAATCGATCACAACTGTCTTTTTGCCTTTCTGCGCTAAACCGGTGGCGATGGCCGCGCTTGACGTGGTCTTACCAACGCCCCCTTTACCGGATGTAACTACAATAATGCGTGCCATAAATGTTGATTTCCTTAACAAAAGAAAAGGGGCCTAATTAAGTGTCTGGATAGTCAGCGCGCCATCCTGCAGGCACAGGCGCGCAGCTTTACCAAAAAATTCTTGCGGGATCTGATCCATGATCCAGTACTCTCCGGCAATCGAGACCAGCTCGGCAGCCAGGTTGGTACAAAAAATCTGGCAGTTGCGGTCACCGCTGGCACCCGCCAGGGCGCGACCGCGCATCATGCCGTAAATGTGAATATTGCCATCGGCGACCAGTTCAGCGCCGGCGCTGACGCTGCTGGTGATGATCAAATCGGCATCACGCGCATAAATCTGCTGGCCCGAGCGCACCGGGGTGTTCACGATGCGGGTTTTCGTTGCTACCGTTTCGGTTACAGCCGGCAGAGGTTCAGGTATCGGCTGCGGCGCGGCGGCTTGCGGTCTGGCCTCTTTACCTTCTGCCAGCACGGGCAGGCCGGCACGGGCGATCATACGTTTCAGCGCTTCGTCTTTGCAGCCGCTTACGCCGACAATGCGTAAACCGGTGGCGAGAACCGCCTGTTGCAACAGTTTCCAGTTAACATCGGCACTTAATGTCGAGACGTTAAGTACCACCGGCGCGTTTTTCAGGAAATCTGGAGCCTGGTCAATCTTGTCCTGGAGTGCCTTGCGAATCACCGCAGGGTCATGGTGATGCAAATGGACGACAGACAGGGTGAAACTGCTACCTTTGAATTCGATTGGCGTTTGCGACATCTGTCCCGACTCAGTCCTGTTTTCACTACCGAAAGCCTGGCGATGATAAAATCATCGTGGAAGCGCTAACGGTGAATATTCGAAGTTCTGCAAGCATGTTATAGTTACAGCTATATTCAGACAAGCCTCAACGCCGGTTAATTCGAGTAAAAAATATGTTTTGTGTGATCTACAGAAGCCCGTTACGTGACCAGACTTATCTCTATGTTGAAAAAAAGGACGATTTCTCGCGCGTTCCGGAAGAATTGCTGAAAGGCTTTGGCAAGCCGCAGCTGGCGATGGTGCTTAAGCTGGCGGGGCGGGACAGGCTGGCTAATGCGGATATCAATAAAGTTAAGCAGGGATTGAGCGAGCAGGGCTATTATTTACAGCTCCCTCCGCCGATTGAAAGTCTCCTCAACATTCATTTACAGGCCGATAAAAAACTTTAACTCGGATTCTTCTGTAAATATAAATCCTGTCGGTGCGATCCTGGCAGGATAATATTGCCCTGATGCTGCGCAAAATTAACGGTGCAGCTTATCTGTTTCACCCCTTTTTAAATTCCCTGCTCAATTTTTTCTCCTGATTTGTACGATTATTCAGCACTTCAACGCCTGCATTTACGCTTTCTGACAAATTACGCACCCCGGACCGTTAAAAGGATCTTATTATCACGCTATGAGGTTGGCATTTCGATCAACGCATGAGCAAACATCAACCCGCCAGCAGCGCTGGCATCACACCTAACCTGAACAGGGGATGAGCATGTATCAGCATCGTAACTGGCAAGGCGCTCTGTTAGATTTTCCGGTCAGCAAAGTGGTTTGCGTCGGGAGTAATTATGCAAAGCACATTAAAGAGATGGGCAGCGCAACCCCAACCGAACCGGTGATCTTTATCAAGCCGGAAACGGCGCTGTGTGATTTGCGTCAGCCGCTCTCTATTCCCGACGCGTTTGGCGAGGTCCATCATGAAGTTGAACTGGCGGTGCTGATCGGCGCGACACTGAAGCAGGCGACCGATGCACATGTGGCTAAGGCGATTGCAGGTTATGGCGTGGCGCTGGATCTGACACTGCGTGACCTGCAGTCCGGGCTGAAAAAAGCGGGCCAGCCGTGGGAAAAATCCAAAGGCTTTGATAACGCCTGTCCTGTCTCCGGTTTTATCCCGGTGACGGAATTCAGTGGCGATCCACAGAACGTCGAGCTTAAATTGCTGGTGAACGGTGAAGTGCGTCAGCACGGCAATACCGAAGACATGATTCATAAAATCCTGCCGCTGATTGCCCATATGAGCCACTACTTCACCCTGCGTGCAGGCGATGTGATTCTGACCGGTACGCCAGAAGGGGTAGGCCCAATGCGCTCGGGTGATCAGCTGGAAGTTTCACTGGCGGGTCATGGCATCAGCACGCGCGTACTCTAAAAACTTGCATCACCGCCGCATAGGCTTTATAAGGTGCGGTTTAGGCACAATCCGGACAAATCATCATGACTGACACCCCTTTCTGGCAACAAAAACGCCTGGCACAAATGAGCGATGAGGAATGGGAATCCTTGTGTGATGGTTGTGGACAGTGTTGCCTGAACAAATTGCAGGACGCCGACACCGATGAGATCTACTTCACCAATGTCGCCTGTGATCAGCTCAATATTAAAACCTGCCAGTGCCGTAACTATGAGCGCCGCTTCGAGCTTGAAGAGGATTGCATCAAGTTAACGCGCGAAAATCTGACGACCTTCAACTGGCTGCCGCGCACCTGCGCCTACCGGCTGCTGGGTGAGGGCAAAGATTTACCCGTATGGCATCCGCTGCGGGCCGGTTCGAAAACAGCGATGCATGCGCAGCGTATTTCGGTGCGTTATATTGCGGTGCGTGAGAGTGAAGTGCGGGACTGGGAAGATCACATCATTGATCGCCCCGATCGCAACGGCTGAGTGCCGCGCTATCAATCGGAACAGAAAAAAGGCTGCCAGTGGCATAATGCTGGTCAGTTAAGATTAGATTTGTAAAGGCTGTCACGGTCAAACGTGGCAGCTTATTTTCCGGGCGAGCAAGCCGCAGCGCGTGCCTGCGCACCTCTGCTGCTGCCGGGCCGTCCTCGCGCCGCTCACGCGGTACCTTCGGCTTTGACGTCGTGCCGACGAACCGTTCGGGGATCGGCCCTCCCTGGCCGGCCCCGAACTGTCCACGCTTCCCGGCGTGGACTTCTGGCCCACCGTCACGCCTCAGCGCTGCGGATAGCCCTTTCAGCAGCAGAGGCGCTCAGGCCTCCACTCTCGTGCCCTTTTTAACAATACACACTGAAGTTTCAGAGCAGGCTGGTGCCGGGCAGGGGCAGGCAATCCGCAGCGCTGAACAGAATGAGTCTGCCAGGAGAGCCCGCAGGACGCGGGCGAAAGGCGGGGCGGCACAGGATGTGCCATCCCCGGCGGTCCGTCAGGCAGAGGAATGAAGTGAAGGAACCGCGCAGCGGCGCGAGGACCGCCAGCCCCTGCCCGGCACCAGACTGCGTTATCACCTGTCGCTTAACTGACCAGCATTATGCCAGTGGCAGCCTTTTTTGATCTCAGCGACCAAAGAGATCGCGGCGTTTAGGTTTCAGCGGCTGGGATATCAGCACCAGCGCCGCGACCAGCAGATAACCGGCGAACACCACAATCATCCACTGCGGCATGCTGAGCGTCAGGAAAGTCCAGCTGCGTTCTGCACAGTCACCGCTGGCAAGAAACACCGACGGCAGCCACTTATCCAGCGGTAAGCCGCTGGGGAAGCGGGCAGCAAAATCACAGGTGGTGAAGGGGTTAGGGTGCAGCTGAATCATGGTATGTTCATAAGAGAGACGCAGACCTTCCCAGGCACTGTAGATCCACAACGCCAGCGCCGCCAGACGCAACGGCGATTTTGGCGCAATCGCACCAACCAGACCCGCGCCCAGCACACCAAACAGCGCATTGCGCTCATAAATACACATCACGCAGGGCTTCAGGCCCATTACGTGCTGAAAAAAGAGTGCTGTTAATTCCAGTGCAAGTGCAGTCAGTGCCAGTAGTAACCAGGCTCCGCGACCACGTGAGCATTGATTCAGATATCGCAACATATTGCATTCCCTGTAAACGTTAATGCCACGCAGTGTAAACCAAAAGCGTTTGCAAACCAGCCAGGGACAGGGAAAAATCGTGTGCAAACATGACCTGATTCTGATCCAGAGCAGGTTAAATGAGGATAAGCCAGACCTTATCGGCAGAACGCCGGTCAGTGAAGAGCGGGGAGAGCCGCAGTGGCGACAGAGGCGATCGCATGCGGCAGGAGGCGAAACGGCAGGCGCGGGTTATATGCTGTCAAAGTCCTGCGCTTTCAGGGTGGCTGAACGCTGACACTCAGCGGTGCTGTGGCACGCGCCATTTCAGCGCAGAAAGCCATTCAGCCCGCCCGTGATCCCGAAGCCGCTGATACTGCGGTCAGCCATGCTGAAATATGCGCCTGCACCCGGTTTTAATGGTTACGCAGGCTATATCCGCTATAGGGCGTCTGGTATGATGAGTGCCCATCATGATTAGAAAAGCAACGAGAACACATTGCTATGGTTATAAAGGCTCAGAGTCCAGCGGGATTTGCTGAAGAGTATATTATTGAAAGCATCTGGAACAGTCGCTTTCCGCCAGGGTCGATTCTTCCTGCTGAGCGTGAGCTTTCTGAATTGATTGGGGTGACGCGCACCACCTTGCGTGAAGTGCTGCAGCGCCTGGCGCGCGATGGCTGGCTGACTATTCAGCACGGTAAACCGACGCGGGTGAACGATTTCTGGGAGACGTCCGGCCTGAATATTCTGGAAACGCTGGCCCGTCTCGATCACGACAGCGTTCCGGTGCTGATCGACAACCTGCTGTCGGTACGCAGCAACATTTCATCGATCTTTATCAGCCGGGCGCTGCGCCATCATCCGGACAAAGCGCGCGAAGTGCTGGAAACGGTCAGCGCGGCTGCCGATCAGGCTGATGCCTATACCGAGCTTGACTACCGGGTGTTCCGCGGTCTGGCGTTTGCGTCAGGTAACCCGATTTACGGTCTGATCCTGAATGGCCTGAAAGGGCTCTATACCCGCGTTGGCCGCCACTACTTCTCTAATCCGGAAGCCCGTCAGGTCGCGCGCGATTTCTATCTCAAACTGCTGGAACTGTGCGACAAAGAGCCAGGACAGGATGAGATTGTGGACGTGGTGCGCAACTACGGCCGCCGCAGCGGTGAAATCTGGCACAGTATGCAGAAGAATCTGCCCGACGATCTCGGCAGTAAGCGTTAAAAAAAAACCGGACATCGCGTCCGGTTTTTTGTTTTAACCCATCAGAGTGATGAACCGCGTGGTGGATTACGATCCAGCAACTCTACGCTGCCATCCTCGTTCTGCTGTTCCAGAATCACATCAAATCCCCACAGACGATGCACATGCTTCAGCACCTCGCGACGGCTCTTATCCAGCGGCATGCGGCTCTGCGGCACATAGCGCAGAGTCAGCGAACGGTCACCGCGCAGATCGACGTTATAGACCTGAATATTCGGTTCGAGATTACTCAGGTTGTACTGCGCAGAGAGCTGCTGGCGAATTGCCCGGTAGCCCGCCTCATCGTGGATCGCGGCGATTTCGAGATAGTTGTTGCGGTCATCATCCAGTACGGTAAACAGACGGAAATCACGCATGACTTTCGGCGACAGGAACTGGCTGATAAAACTCTCATCCTTGAACTCGCGCATCGCAAAATGCAGCGTTTCCAGCCAGTCGGAACCGGCGATATCCGGGAACCAGTAGCGATCCTCCTCGGTCGGCGACTGACAGATACGCTTGATATCCTGCATCATCGCGAACCCTAAAGCATAGGGGTTGATGCCGTTATACCACTGACTGTTATAGGGCGGCTGAAACACGACGTTGGTGTGGCTGTGCAGGAACTCCATCATAAAGCGTTCCGACACTTTGCCTTCATCATAGAGGTGATTGAGGATGGTGTAGTGCCAGAATGTCGCCCAGCCTTCATTCATTACCTGGGTCTGTTTCTGCGGATAGAAATACTGGCTTACCTTGCGCACAATGCGCAGGATCTCACGCTGCCATGACTCCAGCAGCGGGGCGTTTTTCTCCATAAAATAGAGCAGGTTTTCCTGCGGCTCAGAGGGGTAGCGCGCGGCTTCAAAGGTCACGGCCTCTTTCTCACGCCGTGGCAGCGTTCGCCACAGGGTGTTCACCTGACTTTGCAGATACTCCTCACGGCTTTTCTGCCGCGCCTTCTCCTCCTGCAGAGAGATCTTCTGCGGGCGCTTATAGCGATCGACGCCATAATTCATTAAGGCATGGCAGGAGTCGAGCAACCGCTCTACCTCTTCGACGCCATAGCGCTCTTCGCAGTCACTGATATAGTTTTTGGCAAATAACAGGTAATCGACAATCGACCCGGCATCCGTCCAGCTGCGGAACAGATAGTTATTTTTAAAGAAAGAGTTGTGGCCATAGCAGGCATGCGCCATCACCAGCGCCTGCATGGTCATGGTGTTCTCTTCCATCAGGTAGGCGATGCAGGGATTGGAGTTGATGACAATCTCATAGGCCAGACCCTGCTGACCATGCTTATAGCGCTGCTCGGTCTCGATAAACTTTTTGCCGAATGACCAGTGTGAATAGTTGATTGGCATGCCGACGCTGGAGTAGGCATCCATCATCTGTTCAGAGGTAATCACTTCGATTTGGTGCGGGTAGGTATCAAGCCGGTAGAGTTTAGCCACCCGGTCGATCTCGGCTAAGTAGACATCAAGCAGTTCGAATGTCCAGTCTGGTCCGTCATTGAGTCGTTTGCTGTCTCTGATGGCTTCGTCAAAGATTGTCGTCATAGCGCACCTCTTTTTTGCAAACCGGCTGACCCGAAAGACAACCCGTTCTGGTTATTTAAGGCTTCATCCTGAAAAAGGGAACCCGAAAAAAACTGAGCGAACACAACAATGATAGCCCACTGTCGCTTATCCGAAATGCGAACTCAAACGAATTCTTTGGCACAAAATCATTAAGAGTGGTGCGGCAGAGAATTTAACAGCCTTTAATACTGGTCTTATTATAAATTGCGGAATCAAATCCTGTTTATAAGCGGAATGTATGGGGTTGAATGAATCTCCTGCAACAGGCAGATTTAACTGCCTTCGTTGTCATTTATTTCTGTGTTTAAGGATTAAGACGCATAAAGCGCTGAAATTGGCCGTGCGACAAGATTTTAGTTACCTGAAAAGTAAAAAAGATGTGAAATGGATGGTGAAATTCTGTGGTGGTGTCTGCTGTGTAAATCCGCTGACTATCATCAGTTGAACAGTGAATTATGCTTTTACAGGTCGGGTGGGGGAGCTATGCACGTTGTAATTCTTGGAAGTGGTGTGGTCGGGGTGGCAAGTGCCTGGTATCTGGCACGTGCCGGACATCAGGTGACGGTCATTGATCGTCAGCCCGCCGCAGCGATGGAGACCAGTGCAGGGAATGCCGGTCAGATCTCTCCGGGTTATGCCGCACCCTGGGCAGCGCCCGGCGTGCCATTGAAAGCGGTGAAGTGGATGTTTCAGCGCCACGCGCCGCTGGCTATCCGGCTGGATGGCAGTAGTTTTCAGCTGGAGTGGATGTGGCACATGCTGCGCAACTGCGACATCAATCACTATCAGCAGAACAAAAGCCGCATGGTGCGGATTGCTGAATATAGCCGTGACTGTCTGAAAGCGTTGCGCAGTGAAACCGGCATCGCCTATGAGGGCCGTCAGGGCGGGACGCTGCAACTGTTCCGTACCCAGCAGCAGTTCGACAGCGCCAGCAAAGATATTGCGGTGCTGCGCGACGCGGGTGTGCCCTATGAGCTGCTGCAGGCGCATGAACTGTCTCGCGTTGAACCGGCACTGGCGGCAACCCAGCATAAACTCACCGGCGGATTACGCCTGCCCAATGATGAAACCGGCGACTGTCAGCTCTTTACTCAGCGGCTGGCAAAAATGGCCGAAGAGGCGGGCGTGGTCTTCCGTTTTAACACTCCGGTCGACCACCTGTTGCGCGATGGCAATCGCATCTATGGCGTGAAGTGCGGCGATGAGATTATCAAGGCAGACAGCTATGTGGTGGCGTTTGGTTCCTACTCGACCGCGCTGTTAAAAAATGTCATCGATATTCCGGTCTATCCGCTGAAAGGCTATTCACTCACTATTCCGATTAAAAATCCTGACGCCGCACCGGTTTCAACTATTCTGGATGAGACCTACAAAGTGGCTGTGACCCGGTTTGACGATCGTATTCGTGTCGGCGGGATGGCAGAAATTGTTGGTTTTAACACCAAACTCACCGAAGCGCGGCGGGAAACGCTGGAGATGGTGGTCAGTGATCTCTATCCTGAAGGCGGTCATCTCGCGCAGGCGAGTTTCTGGACCGGTCTGCGTCCGATGACGCCAGACGGTACGCCGATTGTGGGCGCCACACCGATCTCTAATCTCTGGCTCAATACCGGTCACGGTACGCTGGGCTGGACGATGGCGTGTGGTTCTGGTCAGTTGCTGGCCGATCTCATCTCCGGTAAAAAGCCGGCCATTGCGGCGGATGACTTAGCGGTGTTCCGCTACTTACCCGGTTTCGCGGCGACCTCATCGCCGCTGCGTAACGCCAACGCAACTCGTTAAGTATTCAGGGAGAGAGAGGATGTCACGTCCGATTGTCGCTACCATCAACCAGCAGGCGTTACGTCATAACCTGACTGTTGTTCGCCAGGCGGCACCCGCCTCCCGCGTCTGGTCAGTGGTGAAAGCTAATGCTTATGGCCATGGCATTGATCGCGTGCGCGAGGCGTTATCTGCCACTGACGGCTTCGCGCTTCTTAATATGGAAGAGGCGATCCAGCTGCGTGAGCAGGGCTGGAAAAAGCCGATTCTGCTGCTGGAAGGTTTCTTCCAGCCAGAGGATCTGCAACTGATTGACCGTTATCGTCTCACCACCAGCGTACACAGTAACTGGCAAATCAACGCGCTGGCCAGTGCCAGACTCGCAGCACCGGTTGATATCTATCTCAAAATGAACAGCGGGATGAACCGACTGGGTTTTCGCCCGGAACAGGTCAACGGTGCATGGCAAAAGCTGCGGGCGCTGAGCACGGTAGGTGAGATGACGCTGATGGCCCATTTTGCCGATGCGGAAAATCCGCAGGGTCTGATTGCGCCACTGCAGCGCGTAGAGCAGGCGGCTGAGGGACTGAACTGTCCGCGATCGCTCTCCAACTCCGCCTGCACCCTGTGGCATCCTGAAGCGCACTTTGACTGGGTCCGTCCCGGCATCATTCTGTATGGCGCGTCGCCCAGCGGTGACTGGCAGGACATTGCAGGCAGTGGCCTGAAGCCAGTGATGACCTTAAGCAGTGAGATTATTGCGGTCCAGCAGCTACAGGCGGGCGATGGAGTGGGTTACGGCTACCGCTATCACGCCAGTGCAGCGCAGCGAATTGGCGTGGTGGCCTGTGGCTACGCGGATGGCTATCCACGGCATGCCCCGACGGGTACGCCCGTCTGTGTCGATGGTGTAATGACTCAGGTGGTTGGTGCGGTTTCGATGGATATGATCACCGTCGACTTGACCCCCTGTCCCCAGGCCGGTATTGGCTCAGCCGTGGAGCTGTGGGGTGAGCAGGTGAAAATCGATCAGGTGGCAAAAGCGGCCGGAACGGTAGGGTACGAGCTGATGTGTGCGCTGGCACCCCGCGTTCCGGTAACCGTTATTTAAGCGCGGTCAGGCTGCCGCGCATCTTTCTGCTGCAGCGCCAGGCGATAAAGGCCAGCGCTGCACCCAGCAGCATCATCAGACTCAGCGACAGCTTCTCCGCCACCGGCAGCGCCACAATGAACAGGCTGCCTGACGCGCCACCGGCCATCTGAATGAATCCCTGCAAGGCGGATGCCACGCCCGCCTGTTGCTGATAGGGCTCCAGCGCATAGCTGGTGGCCGGTCCCACCGTAAAGGCCAGCCCGGCAACTGAAACGGCCACCGGGAACATGTAAAGCGCCCAGTGCGTCTGCATCTCCGCCGGGAAGATCTGCATCCCCGCTACCAGCAGCACCGCGCCCAGCAGCATAGTGAAGAATCCCATCGCCAGGCAGAAAGGGCGACCCGCTTTGCGAATCGCTTTATTGACGAACATGCTGACAAACATGATCCAGAAACCGTTGGCGCCAAAAGCAAAAGAGAACTGGATTGGCGTCAGCCCGCCTTCGGTCATTAATACCTGCGGTGCCAGCGACACGTAGGTCAGCACCATGCCCAGCGCACCGGCATTGGCGAACGCGAACGCCAGAAAGCGCGGCTGACGCAGGATCGCGGCATACTGTTTAATCGGTAATCCTTTCACCCGCAGGGTATCCGCCGGGCGCGTCTCTGGCAGCCAGATAATCACCAGCAGCGTAATCAGCACGCCGTAGGCGCAGAGAAACCAGAAGGGTGCGCGCCAGTCAAAGGCGCTGGCCAGCAAACCGCCCAGCAGCGGAGCCAGGGCCGGGACGATGTTTAATGCGCCATTCAGGAAGCCATATGCACGGGCGGCATCATCACCGCTCAGGCGGTCACGCACGCCGCTAAAGGCCACGACCGCGCTGCAGCAGACGCCACAGCCCTGCACCAGGCGGGCAAGGACGAACAGCGGGAATGAGGTGGCGGTGGCGGCGATGGCACTCCCCGTGATGTAAAGCGCAAGGCCCAGCAGGGCAATCGGCTTACGGCCATAGTTGTCCACCAGCGGGCCGGTCACCAGCTGTCCCAGTCCCATGACCAGCAGAAACAGGGGAATGGTGGTCTGCACCAGATTAACCGGCGTATCCAGCCCTTCTGCGATTTGTGGCAGCGTGGGCAAATAGAGATCGATGCCTAAGGGTGCCAGCAGCACCAGGCTTAATAACAGCAGAGTAAATTTTTGCATAACAACCAGAGGGTAAGCGTTCTGTTAAAAAACGATCGCAGAGGGTAATGATTCAGCGGCAAAAAAGATAGAGGAAGTCGTGCGGAAAGTGCGATGCCTGCTGTAAACAGGCATCGCAGAGGTCTGATTAGTAAGCGCCGTCGCGGCGTAACACCACGCCTGCGGTTTTGAACAGGATCGCGATATCGGTCCAGAGCGCCCAGTTTTTGACATACCAGGAGTCAAAATAGACGCGGGTGTCGTAGTCGATATCGTTACGTCCGCTGACCTGCCACAGACCGGTCATACCCGGCTTGGCCATCAGGTAGTAGTCGACATCACCGGCATAACGCTCCAGCTCAGCTTCAATCACCGGACGCGGGCCAACCAGGCTCATCTCGCCACGAATCACGTTCCACAGCTGCGGCAACTCGTCGAGGCTGGTTTTACGCAGGAAACTACCAATCCGGGTCACGCGCGGGTCATTCTTCAGTTTGAAATCTTTGTCCCACTCAATTCGTGCCTCTTCGCTGGTTGCCAGTAATTTCTCCAGCACCTCTTTGGAATTGGTCACCATGGAACGGAATTTCAGACATTTGAATTTTTTGCCATTCTGGCCCACACGCTCGTGACCATAAATGGCATTGCCGCCATCACGTTTTACCATATAACAGAGCAGGGCGAAGATTGGGCCGAGGAACAGCAGCAACATCGACGCCACCACGATATCAAAGGCGCGCTTCATGAAACGGGAGGAGTGTTTCGCCAGGTTGTTGCTGACACGCAGAATCATCACTTCATGGCTGAAGATAAAGGACATGTCGGTGCCGTAAAGCGGCACGCCGCGCAGCGTCGGGATCACTGAAACTGAACGGCAGTTCATCTTCGACAGGAATTTCAGCCAGCGATCGCGCATCGGCTGCTGCTCATACTCCATAGCCACAATAAACTGCACGTTGTCACGGTCAATGGTCTGCCAGTTGATATCTTTCCAGGTGATCACCGGCACGCCATTCACGCTCTGCTGAGCCGGAACATCATCGACCGAGATAAAGGCCTGTACGTTGTAGCCCAGAATCTCTTCACTCTGCAGCGCCGCGTAAGCTTCGGTGGCGTTTCTGCCGGAGCCAATAATGATGGTCTCTTTCTGCCACTGACCCGCCTTGTGAATGGCACGTTTAACCAGAGCACGCATCAGCGGCAGCAGCAGCAGGGCATAAGTCCAGCTGAAGACCCACACCATGCGGGAGAAATCCCATTTAGAGAAGGCGATCAACGCGAGGTCGAGCAGCGAGAAAACAAATAATGTTTTAATGATCTCTTTCAGCTCAAACCAGAAGGGTTTGCGATAGGTATAGTGACGCAGGCGTACCCAGAACCAGCCGGTACACATGACTGACATAATAAACTGTGCCACAAAACGATATTCAATTTGATGAGGTGGAATAAAGGTATCCAGCTCGCCCCAAATACCCTGTATCGTCGCGGCAGATAAAAACAGTGCGAGGTTAAGTGCAATCAGATCGGAAAAGCTCAGGGCGAATTTCACGATGATATTTTTACGCGTGCCGCTCCACGAGCGGCTCGGGCTATTCATTATCAATGTACTTGCCATAAAACCTGCTCTCTTTCTCAAGTAAAAGATGGCCTGACCAGAATCATGTACGCGCTCAGGGGTGGGCTTCTGAAAAATTAAAAAATAATTTTCAGTCTGTTGCAGTCAGTAAAGCCAGTGCAGCTGCAAAAAAGATAACGGCTAAAGCGTGATAGTACTCACGAAATGTTGCAGCATTGAGAATGAGTATGCAGGAGTTATTTGACAGAGTTAATACGGAAAAAATCTGAAAACATCAAAAGTGATTAAAGTTTTAAATAGCTAACTCATGGTTTTTACTGGATAAAATAAGGCGGGAGTTGGTTATAACCAAACTGTTTAAGACGCTTTTTAGGAATTACCGCCAAATCTTACGACTGGCGGTAGTGATAATGGACTCAGGCAGGTTTTTTTAAAATCCAGCGGTCCTGCTGTTTATCGTAATGACCAATCTGCAGATCCACCGGTTCTCCGTCAATCCATGCCGGGACGCTGGTATCGCGATCCCAGCCATCAAGTTGGGTAATTAAGCCGGGATTGGTGTGACAGGGGATGCTGACGGTGTCGAGGTTCTCACTGTCAAGATCGGCATCAACAATCTCATAACGACCAATTTTAACCACGTGTCCCATTCATTTCTCCCGTTTTTGCTGGCATAGACTTTTAAGCTTAGCGTATCGACAGAAAATAACGTGGCTGAATGATTAGGATTATTCCTTCTCTTCAGCCGGACGGACACCAATCTTCACAATACGGTTATCCTCTTTCTCCGCGACGGTCCACGTCAGCTGATTCCACTCAACCTGATCGCCAACCACCGGCGCGCCGCCCAGCATACTCAGCACCAGTTGTCCCAGCGACTGCTGATCGTTGGTGTTCTCATCCAGTTCCAGTCCGTAAATCTGCGCAATATCGCGCAGGCGAGCTTCAGCATCCAGAATAAAGTCACCAAAGAAACGCTGGTCGAGGGAAACCGGCGGCGACTGGCTGAACATCTTACCCAGCGCCGGCAGATCGCGCTCACGGCCAATCACGCAGATGACGTCGTTCTCCCTGAGACGCGTCCCATCATTCGGATGCATCAGCACATTGTCACGGAACAGGGCGGCGATGCGGGTCTCACGCGGCATCTGCAGGTCACGCAGTGCGGCACCGATGCACCACTTGTCAGCGCTGAGCTGGTAGACAAACTGCTCCCACGGATTTTCGGGGTGGATATCCAGACCGATACGGCTGATAGGCGATGCGGTAGGCGGCACCACCACTTTGGCTTTTTTCGCTGCAAAGCCCAGCGAGGTGCCCTGCAACATCAGGGAGACCAGCACCACAAAGAAGGCGATATTAAAATAGAGCGACGCGTTTTCTAATCCGGCCATCATCGGGAAGACCGCAAGGATAATCGGCACCGCGCCGCGTAAACCGACCCAACTGATAAAGACGCGTTCGCGGGTGGTAAAACTGCGAAACGGCAGCAGACCAATAAACACCGACAGAGGGCGCGCCACCAGAATCAGCCACAGTGAGAGGATCATCGCCGGAACTGCGATATGCCACAAATCAGACGGGGTTACCAGCAGTCCCAGCACGATGAACATGCCAATCTGACTCAGCCACGCCATGCCGTCAAAGGTCTGCAGAATGCCGTGACGGTTGCGAATCGGCCTGTTGCCCAGTAAAAAGCCGCACAGATAGACCGCCAGGATGCCGCTGCCCTCTAATACTGTGGTCAGGGCGAACACCAGAATGCCGCCACTCAACGCCAGCAGCGGATAGAGCCCACCGGCCAGACTGATACGGTTAATCAGCTGCTGCAGCGCCCAGCCGCCGCCCAGGCCCAGCACGATACCCAGACCAAACTGCTGCACCAGATGCACCAGGAACATCCAGTCAAGGCCGCTGCGGCCCTGCTCGATCATTTCAATCAGCGTAATGGTCAGGAACACCGCCATCGGATCGTTACTGCCCGATTCAATCTCCAGCGTGGAGCTGACGCGCTCATTCAGGCCTTTGTCACCCAGCAGGGAGAAGACGGCGGCGGCATCCGTGGAGCCGATGATCGCGCCAATCAGGAAGCCCTGCATCATATCCAGGTTAAACAACCAGGCGGCGACCACACCGGTTAAGCCTGCGGTAATCATGACCCCGACGGTCGCCAGCGACAGCGCTGGCCCCAGGGCAACTTTAAATGAGCTGGCTTTGGTCCGCATGCCGCCATCCAGCAGGATAATCGCCAGCGCCAGGTTCGAGATTAAGTAAGCCGCCGGATAGTTATCAAAGGCGATGCCGCCGATACCATCAACCCCGGTCAGCATGCCCAGGGCAAGGAAGATCACCAGAATGGGGATGCCCAGTCTGGATGAGAAAGAGCTGAGCAGAATGCTCGATGCGACCAGCACGGAACCGATGATAAACAGACTGTAGACAATAGTGTGGTTCAAACCCGATCTCCTGAGATATGACAGTGCGGTGCAGCGACTGGTGACAAATATCCATGCTATCTCTGAAAGATAATGTTTTATCAAGGAGTTGTCATTGTGAAAATGATCATTATACGAATTGCTTAACAGCGTATGGAATCAGATTAATGTGAAGAATGAGGGGGTTGGCAGGCAAGCGGTAGAAAACAGACTGTTTTAGCAGGTTATTCGGAAGATAAAAAAAGCCGGCGATGAGCCGGCTTAGTGCATCAGGCTTCCGTTGCCTGTTTATGGAACAGCGATCGGAACACCGGGTAGATATCTTCCGGCTCACGAATGTGTTCGATAGCAAAGTTATCGAACGTCGACTGCAGATGCTCATACTCTCGCCACAGCGTCTGATGTGCACGGCGGGTAATCTCGATATAACTGTAATAACGCACCACTGGCAGAATATGCTTCGCCAGGATCTCGTGACAGAGCGGTGAATCGTCGGCCCAGTTATCGCCATCCGACGCCTGCGCAGCATAGATGTTCCACTGCGCCGGGTCATAGCGCTCTTTCACCACCTCATCCATGAGTTTCAGTGCACTCGAAACGATGGTGCCACCGGTCTCCTGGGAGTAGAAGAACTCCTGTTCATCCACCTCTTTGGCCTGCGTGTGATGACGAATGTAAACCACATCAACATTCTTGTAGGTGCGGCTCAGGAACAGGTAAAGCAGGATATAGAAGCGTTTCGCCATATCCTTGGTGGCCTGATCCATGGATCCGGATACATCCATCAGACAGAACATCACTGCCTGGCTGGAAGGCTCCGGCCGTTTCTCAAAGTTTTTGTAGCGCAGGTCGAAGGTGTCGATAAAAGGCACCCGTTCGATACGCGCCCGCAACTCGGCGATCTCTTTGCGCAGCCGCTCCTCCTCCAGAAGCTGAGCCGGTTCAGAGTTCTCAATCTCCAGCAGCGTTTCTTCCAGTTCGTGCAGCATCCGGCGTTTACCCGCCGTCATCGCCGTACGACGCGCCAGCGAGTTCTGCAACGAACGTACGACGCTGATATTGGCAGGCACACCGTTGGAGGTGAAGCCGGCACGGTGGGTCTTATACTCATTCAACTGACGATGCTGGTTCCGGCGCAGGTTAGGCAGGGCGAGATCTTCAAACAGCAGGTCCAGATACTCATCTTTCGATATCTGAAAGACAAATTCATCCTGACCTTCACCATCCTGACTGGCATTGCCCTGGCCACTGCCGCCGCCACCGCCACCCTGCGGGCGCTCGACCCGGTCATTCTGCACAAAATGATCGTTGCCCGGATGGACCCGATGGCGGTTGCCGCCGCGTCCCTGATGGAAAATTGGCTCATTGATGTCGTCAATCGGGATAGAGACAGACTCACCGCTGCTTACATCGGTCACCGAGCGTTTATTGATGGCCTCGGAGATCGACTGCTTAATTTGCGACTTATAACGGCGCAAGAAGCGCTGGCGGTTTACCGCGCTCTTGTTTTTGCCGTTGAGTCGGCGATCGATGAAATAGGCCATGGTATTCCCCCAAACTACATTGTAAGCAGGCCGGGCGAACCCGACCTTGTCAGACCGGTATCACTTACCGGCAAGCTTACAGACTCTTATCAGGACGATTTACGCACACGCAAATACCATTCACACAGCAGGCGAACCTGTTTGCGGGTATAGCCTTTTTCCATCATGCGATCGACAAAATCATCATGCTTTTTCTGCTCATCGGTAGAGGTCTTGGTATTAAACGAAATCACCGGCAGCAACTCTTCCGTATTTGAGAACATTTTCTTCTCGATCACGGTGCGTAATTTCTCGTAACTGGTCCAGTTCGGGTTGCGACCGTTATTGTGTGCCCTGGCGCGCAGCACGAAGTTGACGATCTCATTACGGAAATCTTTCGGGTTACTGATGCCAGCGGGTTTCTCGATTTTCTCCAGTTCCGCGTTGAGCGATTCACGATCAAACAGCTGTCCGGTATCGGGATCGCGATACTCCTGATCCTGAATCCAGAAGTCGGCATAGGTCACATAGCGGTCAAAGATGTTCTGACCATATTCAGAGTAAGATTCCAGATAGGCGGTCTGAATCTCTTTGCCGATAAACTCAGCATATTTGGGGATCAGATAGCCTTTGAGGTGCTCAAGGTATTTCTCAGCCTGATCCTGCGGGAACTGTTCGCGCTCAATCTGCTGCTCCAGCACGTAGAACAGATGCACCGGGTTGGCCGCCACTTCGGCGTGGTCAAAGTTAAATACCCGCGACAGAATCTTAAAGGCAAAGCGGGTTGAAAGGCCGTTCATCCCCTCATCCACACCGGCGTAATCATGATACTCCTGCCATGACTTCGCCTTAGGGTCGGTATCTTTCAGGCTTTCACCATCGTAGACCCGCATTTTGGAATAGATGCTGGAGTTATCCGGATCCTTGAGACGTGACAGGATAGAGAAGCGTGCCAGCGTTTCCAGCGTACCCGGTGCGCAGGGCGAGGTCGCCAGCTCACTGTGATTAAGTAACTTGTCGTAGATTTTGATCTCTTCAGAGACCCGCAGGCAGTAGGGCACCTTGACGATATAGACACGGTCAAGGAACGCCTCATTATTCTTGTTATTACGGAACGTCACCCACTCTGATTCGTTGGAGTGCGCCAGAATAATGCCGTTAAACGGCAGCGCCGAAATCCCCTCGGTGCCGTTGTAGTTCCCTTCCTGCGTCGCCGTCAGTAAGGGGTGCAGCACCTTGATAGGCGCTTTGAACATCTCAACGAATTCCATGATGCCCTGGTTCGCACGGCAGAGTGCGCCGGAGTAACCGTAAGCATCAGGATCGTTTTGCGCGTGGTTTTCCAGTTTACGGATATCCACTTTACCGACCAGCGCAGAGATATCCTGGTTGTTCTCATCACCCGGTTCAGTTTTGGCAATCGCCAGCTGTTCCAGGATTGACGGCCAGACTTTCACCACTTTGAAACGCGAGATATCGCCGCCAAAGTCGTGCAGTCGCTTAGCGGCCCACGGCGACATGATCGTGCCGAGATAACGGCGCGGCACGCCATACTCTTTTTCGAGAATATGCGCATCTTCCTGCGGGTTAAACAGGCAGAGAGGGTGGTCATTAACCGGGCTGCGTTCCCCGTCGGCGCTCAGTACATAGATGGGTACCCGCTGCATCAGCGACTTAAGCCGTTCCGCCAGTGAGGATTTACCGCCACCTACCGGCCCCAGTAAATAGAGGATCTGTTTCTTCTCTTCCAGTCCCTGAGCGGCATGTTTCAGGTAGGAGACGATCTGTTCAATCGCTTCCTCCATGCCGTAAAACTCCTCGAACGCCGGATAGCGTCCCATCACACGGTTGGAGAATATTCTGGAAAGGCGTGGCTCCTGAGCAGTATCGACCATTACCGGCTCTCCGATAGCCATTAACAGTCGCTCTGCAGCGTTGGCGTATGCACTGCGATCCTGCTTACAGATAGCAAGAAATTCCTGCAGTGTGAACTCTTCGTCCTTGGCAGCTTCATAACGCTGACGATAGTGATCGAATATATTCATAGCGATGCCCGTCCTTTCGTTTTTAGCACAGGTAAGGAGCGTAATTAGAGGCTTATAGCAGCTCCCGGAAGATATTCTCTGTTGAGTACAGCAACCCTTATGCCAACCTGATCTTTCTTATCGGGATACACAACTTTTATGGTTACTCTGCTCGTACAAAATGTCTGCTGTTACTTCTAACTGTAGATGGCTTCTAGGAAATTTCCTCCACGGGTTTGGGTTAATGAGGGGAAGATCAACTGTACAGGGGTCTGTTGTGAGATGCGTTCTTATGGGTGATGCTTTAACTTAACGTGTTTTTAACCTTTAATGCCACTTTCATCGATCAGTCACTTAAAGGATTTCGATATAAGTTAATCCAGCCGTGAAAAAACGTTAGACTTCCTGTTTGATTGTTATATTTGTGGAATGAATAAATTGTGAACCAATTCAAATTTAAGACGCTTGTTGCACTTCTGCCCTGTTATTTACTGGCCACGCACGCGAATGCCGCACCGCTTTCCATTGGCGCATCGGTCATCTATGCCGATTCACCTTATCGCGGCGGCCAGGACCGGTATATCCCGCTTCCGGTTATCAATTACGAGGGTGAAGACTTCTGGTTCCGCAGCCTGCAGGGCGGCTACTACCTGTGGAAAGATCCTCAGAACCAGCTGTCACTGACGCTGCTGGGTTCACCACAGGAGTACAAACCCAGCGACAATGACCTGGGCGACATGAAAGGGCTGGATAAACGCCGCATGACGCTGATGGGGGGCGCAACCTATCGTCACACCGCTGACTGGGGGATTGTCCGTACCTCATTGCTGGGGGATGTGCTCAATAACAGCAACGGGATGATCTGGGACCTGACATACCTCTATCGCTTCCAGATGGGTGACTTCAGCCTGACGCCGGGCATCGGGGCCACATGGAACAGCGCCAATCAAAACCGTTATTACTATGGGGTATCCGGGCATGAAAGCGCCCGTACCGGCATCAGCCGTTACAACCCGGATGACAGCTGGTCACCTTATGTGGAACTGAGCGCCAGCTATCAGATTGCGCCGCAGTGGAATGCCAGCGTTATGGGGCGTTATATCCGTTTCGACAGCGAAATCAAAGACAGCCCGATGATTGATAAAAGCGGGCAGGCGTTAATCTGGACGGGTGTCAGCTATACCTTCTGATAACGCACCAAAAGAGGGCATTTATTGCCCTCTGTTCTTTTACAGGGCCTCAGAATGGGGCGGGAGAGCAGAATGCGTAACACGATTAACTTTGCCGGTTTTGGCGATCTGCCGGTGATCGGTCAGGGCACCTGGTATATGGGTGAAAACCCGGCGCAGCGGGCTGATGAAGTCGCTGCATTGCAGGCGGGTCTTGAGTGCGGCTTACAGCTTATCGATACTGCAGAAATGTATGCAGATGGCGGAGCTGAAGAGGTGGTCGGACAGGCACTGCTGGGCCGTCGCGACCGGGCGCTGCTGGTCTCCAAAGTTTATCCGTGGAATGCGGGCGAAGTGGATGCCATTGCAGCCTGTGAGCGCAGCCTGCGCCGTCTGCAAACCGATTATCTCGATCTCTACCTGTTGCACTGGCGCGGCAATATTCCGCTGGAAGAGACACTGCGCGCCATGGAACGCCTGCAGCAGCAGGGCAAAATTCGGCACTGGGGCGTATCGAATTTTGACACCGATGATATGGCCGAACTGTGGGATGAAGAGAAGGGCGAGGCCTGCGCGACCAATCAGGTGCTCTATCATCTGGCTTCACGCGGCATTGAATTTGATCTGCTGCCGGCATGTCAGCAGCGTGGCGTACCGGTCATGGCCTACTGTCCGCTGGCCCAGGCCGGACGGCTACGTGACTCACTCTTCACCGATCCGCAGCTGACTCAGATTGCACAGCAGAAGGGCATCAGCGTGGCGCAATTACTGCTGGCCTGGGTGATTCGTCAGCCAGGGGTGATTGCCATTCCTAAAGCCAGTTCAGTGGCCCACGTTCAGGAAAATGCGGCGGCGCTGGAGGTGAAACTGACCGATGAGGATTTGCAGCTCATCGATCGCGCCTGGCCAGCGCCACAGCATAAGTTACCGCTGGATATTGTTTAGCCGTTAACGTTATCGCTGGCTGCGGCTTTCTTTTTGAGGCGGAACGTCGTGGCCAGTCGTGCTGGCTTTTCACCCGCGCTGCGTAACGGTTTGCTGATACGCGCCGTCTCCACACAGACCATGGTCTTATAGCCCTCATTCGCCATATCCGTCATGCTGCAGGAGAGTTCCACACCCGGATTCCACGTGACAACGTCACTATGATGATGGTGGTACACCTCGATCTGCCGCTCGCCCGCAGTATCATTAATTACTGAGCAATCTTCTGCTGCGGTAAAGATACGGTCGATGCGTCCTGGATAACGCTGTTTGCCGTCGCTGCTGGCCACCTCGCCGTTATTCACTTTGTCGATATAGCTATTGCCCAGACCCGAGACTTCCACACCGTTGATGTCGCTGACGGTAAAGTAGCTGTGCAGAGCCGCCGTCGCTTCAAAGTCACCATAGGCTTCCAGCTCAATCTCACAATGCTGGCCCAGCCGGAAGCGGGCAATCAGGGTGAATTCATGCGGCCAGAGCTTCAGCGTCTGGGCGTTGCTCTCCAGCACCAGCGTCAGCATGACGCCCTCTTCATTTTCATCATGCGCCGTGAGTTTCCACGGCTGAACCCGCGCAAAGCCGTGTGCCGGTTCGCCCGCCGGGCCGAACCACGGCCAGCAGATCGGTACACCGCCACGAATCGCCTTACCCGGTGCAAAGAGACTCTTATCACTCAGCCAGAGTACCGGCTTTTCGCCGCTGGGTTGCCAGGCGATGAGGTGCGCGCCCTGAAGCGTAATGGCTGCCCGCACTTTAGGGTGACTCACCACAATGGCGGGGAGTTCACCTATCTGGCGCTGGGTGAGGTAAGGGGAGATCTGCGTGACCACCGGCAGAGAAAACAGTTTATCTTGCATGTTCGATTCCTTCCTGTGCGGATCAAAAAAAGGGCGACCGAAGTCGCCCTTATTCTCAATGATGTCTGGCTGCCTTATTTAGCAGAAACCAGTGCAATCAGGTCGAGAACTTTGTTTGAGTAGCCAGTTTCGTTGTCGTACCAGGAAACCAGTTTCACAAAGTTGTCGTTCAGCGCGATACCGGCTTTAGCGTCAAACACTGAAGTCAGGATTTCGCCGTTGAAGTCGGTAGAAACCACGTCATCTTCAACGTAGCCCAGAACGTCTTTCATCTCACCTTCTGCAGCCGCTTTAATTGCAGCACAGATTTCTTTGTAAGAAGCCGCTTTTTCCAGACGCACGGTCAGGTCAACAACGGAAACGTTAGGGGTTGGTACGCGGAATGCCATACCGGTCAGTTTGCCGTTCAGCTCTGGCAGAACTTTACCAACGGCTTTAGCTGCGCCAGTTGATGAAGGAATGATGTTCTGCGATGCGCCGCGGCCGCCGCGCCAGTCTTTATGAGACGGGCCATCAACGGTTTTCTGAGTAGCAGTGGTGGCGTGAACGGTCGTCATCAGACCTTCAACGATGCCAAATTTGTCGTTGATCACTTTTGCCAGCGGTGCCAGGCAGTTAGTGGTACAGGATGCGTTAGACACGATATCCTGGCCATCATATTTGTCGAAGTTTGCACCACGAACAAACATTGGGGTGTCATCTTTAGATGGACCGGTCAGAACGACTTTCTTAGCACCTGCGGTGATGTGTTTACGCGCGGTTTCGTCGGTCAGGAAGATACCGGTTGCTTCAGCAACAACGTCAACGCCTACTTCATCCCACTTCAGGTTGGCCGGATCACGTTCAGCGGTAACACGGATTTTTTTACCGTTAACCACCAGTGCGCCATCCTGAACTTCTACTGTGCCGTCGAAACGACCGTGAGTAGAGTCATACTTCAGCATGTACGCCATGTAATCCGCGTCCAGCAGGTCGTTGATAGCAACGATTTCGATGTCAGAACGCTTTTGAGCAGCACGGAAAACGATGCGACCGATACGGCCGAAACCGTTGATACCTACTTTGATAGTCATATATTCCACCAGCTATTGGTTAGTGAATAAAAGGTTGCCTGTAAAATTACAAAAACCTTACCAGGCGTCAAGCGGAATCGTGTCAATTGTTGCGACAAATCAATTCGCCTGAGAGGAATTATTCGATGCGCAACCGCTTGCGCGCCGCCAATGATATCGCGCTTCGTTGAATCAATCGCCGAATATATAGGGATGCTCCGGATAAAAGGTGATCGATGTCACAAATCCGCTTAGCAGAGAGCAGGCTGAAAGGGTGAGCACAAAAAAAGACCCGGGTTATGTTGATCATTTGTTAGAATAATAGTCTGAATTTTTCAGAATGGCACTGCCCGGAATCCTAAAATGGCTAAAGACACCGCACCCGAAGCAAAAATTGCACAGTTGACTGAAATGCAACGCTACGTCACTCAGCAACGCGGAACGGAACCGCCTTACAGCGGCGCATTGCTGCACAACAAGCAGGAAGGGATCTACCACTGTCTGATCTGTGAAGCGCCACTTTTTCTCTCTGAGACGAAGTATGACTCTGGCTGTGGCTGGCCCAGTTTCTATCAGCCGGTCAGTGATGATGCAATTCGCTATATTGAAGATGATTCACACGGCATGCAGCGTATTGAGATCCGCTGTGGCAGTTGCGATGCGCACCTGGGACATGTCTTCCCTGACGGCCCGCAGCCGACTGGCGAACGCTATTGTGTTAACTCCGCCTCGCTGAATTTTACCGACGAGCAGGGCGAACAGACCAAAGGGTAATGGCGATGAAGGAACAGCTTGAAGCAATGCTTGCATCGATGACGCCTGAAGTCTATCAGCGTCTTGCCACGGCGGTTGAGATTGGTAAATGGCCGGATGGCGTGGCACTGACCCAGGAGCAGCGCGACAATTGCCTGCAGCTGGTCATGATGTGGCAGGCGCGGCACAACGACGCGCCGCAGCACATGACCATCGGCAAAGGTGGCGAAATGGTGATGAAGTCGAAAAAAGAGCTCAAAGAAGAGTTTGGAATTGACCCTGACGTGACCCGCATCCATCTGCATTAAAAAAAAGCTGGCGTCATGCCAGCTCCATTTTAAATCAGAATCGCGCCCTGAGCGGTCATCTGGGCAAAGGCAATTTCGCTGTCCTCGGGATTCAGATTGACGCCCCGGCAGCCCTCTTTAACCACCTCAACGTGATAACCCAGCTCCAGCGCATCCAGCACGCTATATTTTACGCAGTAATCCGTCGCCAGCCCCAGCATCACCAGATGGGTGATCCCACGCTCACGCAGCCAGCTGTCCAGCTCGGTCTTACGGCGATGGCCATTGTCAAAAAAGGCGCTATAGCTGTCGACATCCTGATCCTGGCCCTTATGGAACGTCGCATCGAACAGTGAGCGATCGAGACCCGGATGAAAATCAGCGCCAGTTGAGCCCTGAATGCCGTGATCGGGCCACCAGATCTGGGCCAGACCATTTAGCTCGCCCAGCGTGTAAACCGGCTCGCCGGAAACCGAGGCAAAACTGCCGTGATTGGCCGGATGCCAGTCCTGCAGCGCCAGTACGCATTCACCGTTTTCACGGAACAGTCGCGCATAACGATTCGCCACCTCGACCGTATGGTCGCCCTCATGGACTGCCATCGGGCCGCCGGGGCAAAAATCGTTCTGAATATCAATAATGATGAGTGCCCGCTTCATTACATATCGCTCCGTTTCAGTCTTCAGTCAGTTCGCCGCGCAAATTCTGCTGCATTCTGGCTCGGATTTGATCGGCCGAAAGATCCTGGCTGAGTAAAAAGTGTAGCTTTGTCAGCGCCGCTTCCACGGTGAGGTCAAATCCGCTGATGACACCAGCATGTTCCAGCGCATTGCCGGTAGCGTATCCGCCCATATTCACTTTGCCGGAAATACACTGGGTGAGATTTACCACCACGATGCCACGCTCGCTGGCCTGCTGCAATTCTGCCAGAAATTCCTTGTTCTGCGGTGCATTACCCACACCATAGGAGCGCAGGATCAATGCTTTGACTGGCTGACGCAGAAAGTTACGAACAACGTCGGCTGAAATGCCGGGATAGATGGTGACCACGCCAATGGGCTGAGGCGTAATGGTGTGAACCTTCAGTTCGCCCTGACCGGCTGGGGCTGGCGGTGTATTGAGGCGACGAATATGAATGCCCGCTTCCAGCAGCGCAGAGAGGTTGGGCGAAGCAAAGGCGTTGAAGCCGTCTGCATGTGCCTTGGTGGTCCGGTTACCGCGATAGAGCGTGTTATTGAAAAACAGCGACACTTCGCTGATCGGATAGTTGGCCGCCACATAGAGCGAATTTAAGAGATTCTGCTGACCATCTGAACGTAATTCCGCTAACGGAATCTGCGAGCCCGTGACGATAACCGGCTTGGCCAGATTTTCCAGCATAAAGGAGAGTGCTGAGGCGGTAAATGCCATGGTGTCGGTGCCATGCAGGATCACAAAACCATCATAGCGATCGTAGTTCTGACGGATATCTTCTGCGATAGACTGCCAGTCCTGCGGGGTCATGTCGGAAGAGTCGATCAGCGGCTGATACTCATGAATGGTGAAATCAGGCATCTCAGGGCGGTGGAACTCCGGCATGTTAGCCAGCTGTTGCTGCAGGTGTCCGGAGACGGGAATATAACCCTGCGCCGAACGCTGCATACCGATCGTCCCGCCAGTGTAGGCTACGTAGATGTTTTTCTTTTGCATTAGAGAACTCAGACTCGCCATAAAACGCGCAGTATAAGGGGAATAGCGGGGAAAAGCAGCCCGACCAGCGGCCGGGCTGCGAGGTTTATCGCACTTCGCCGCAGTTCAGGCAGAATGCATAACGGTTCTGAGGATCGTTCTGCTTGTCGAACAGACCAGGCTGGGCTTTCATAGCACTCATCACATCCAGCATCGGTGCTGGTAGCCAGGCTTTCAGCGTATCAGGCAGGACCGCCTGCACCGACGCGTTCATCTGGCTCAGCATCATATCCAGGAAGCTTGGGTCATCCTGATACCAGCTCAGCTGCGGATTACTGACTTTCGCCAGCTCGCCCGCCTTCTTCACGGCATCATCGAAGTCACCCAGTGCATCAACCAGACCATTGGCTTTCGCATCGCTGCCGGTCCAGACGTGGCCCTGAGCAATGGCATCAATCTGCTCTGGCGTTTTATGACGTGACTTCGCCACCAGACCGACAAAGTTGCGGTAGCCATTTTCGATGGTCAGCTGCATCAGCTGCTGAACTTCTGTTGGCAGCGCTTTGGTGGTCGAGATATCCGCCAGCGGTGAGGTCGCAACACCGTCGGTGTGCACGCCAATACTGTCCAGGCTGTTCTCCAGCGTATTGATCACGCCGAAGATGCCAATCGAGCCAGTCAGCGTGCTGGGATTCGCCACAATGTAGCTGGCAGGCGTTGAGATCCAGTAACCGCCGGACGCCGCCATGCCTCCCATCGAGACCACAATCGGCTTACCGGCCGCCTGCGCTGCCGCCAGCTCTTCACGAATCGCTTCCGAGGCGGTGACGCTGCCACCCGGGCTGTTCACCCGCAGAATAATCGCTTTGATTTTCGGATCGAGACGCGCATCGCGGATCTGTGCCGCCGTCGTGTCGCCACCGACGTTGCCCGGCGTCTCTTCACCATCCATGATGGCACCGCTGGCCATGACTACCGCGATGTTGCCATCCTGCTGCGTGGAGGTGGTTTTCACGCTGTAGTCATAGATGCTGACGCTACGGTAATCGTTGCTCTGCTTATCCAGACCAAAGGTTTTTACCAGCTCCTGATCGGCTGCCGCACGTGAACCCAGGGCATCGACCAGCTTGTTATCCAGCGCATATTGCGCGGTATCGCCTTTCACGGCGTTTAATCCGGCAATAATCGCAGCAGCACCGGGGAAGAGTTGCTCCGGCGTAATCTGGCGGTTCGCTGCCACGGTGTTCAGGTAGTTCTGCCACAGCTGACCGACCCAGCGGCTGTCTGCATCCCGTGCGGCAGGGGACATGTCGTCACGCAGGAACGGCTCAACCGCTGATTTGTAGGTCCCGACACGGAAGACGTGGGAGGTGACTTTCAGCTTCTCCAGCAGGGTTTTGTAATAGAGTCCGTTGGTGGCGAAACCATGCAGATCTACGGTGCCCTGTGGCGACAGATAGATTTTGGTGGCGTAGCTGGCAAGGTAATACTGCGCCTGGCTGTAGCTGTCGCCGAGTGCATAAATCGGCTTGCCGCTGTCGCGGAATTCGCGCAGCGCTTTACCCACATATTGCAGTGAAGGCTGATCGCCACCGGCAAATTCGCGTAAATCGAGCACCATGCCTTTAATGTTGCTGTCATCTTTTGCCTGACGAATAGCGTCGACCACATCAAACAGCGAATTTTCCTGTAAGCGGTCACTGCTGGCACCCAGCAGCTGGCGGCCAATTTTGCTCAGACGATTGCTTACCGACGGTTTATCCACCAGCACGCCGCTGAGATCCACTTTCAGTGCGCCTTGCTGAATCGGCGCTGAACTGCCGCCCGACCCGCTGACCTGCAGCCAGATCCCTACACCCACCACAATCAACAAAATCAGGAAAATATTCAGAATAAATTCCCTGATAAAATTCAGTACCCGCCAGCTCCAGCGGAACAGACCTGCAATTATTCGCCACAATGTGCGCATCAGACTCTCCATAAATATGTAGCAGGAAGTGGCCGCCGCGCGGACCAGACTTCCCCGACGAGCTCATCCTAAAGAGCGGCGTGTTAAAAGTCAGCAGGAAATCACTGCGCACTGTTACAAAAAATCTGCCTGTGCCAGGATAACTGCAACATTACAGAGATCGGGAGAGAAACATGGACGCACTGGAGTTACTGGTCAACCGACGTTCGGCCTCACGCCTGACTGAGCCGGCACCTGCGGGTGACGCACTGGAAAATATCCTGCGGGCTGGTATGCGCGCCCCGGATCACGGCACGCTGCAACCCTGGCGCTTTATCATTGTGGAAAATGAGGGGCGCGACCGTCTGAGCCAGCTGCTGGAGCAGGCAGCACGCGATAAACAGCTGGATGAAAAGGCGATTAACAAAGCGAGCCAGTCACCTTTTCGGGCACCGATGATCATTACGGTGGTGGCACATTGTGAAGCGCACCACAAAGTGCCGCGCTGGGAGCAGATCGCCTCGGCAAGCTGTGCAGTGATGGCCATGCAGATGGCGGCCGTCGCTCAGGGTTACAACGGTATCTGGCGCAGTGGTCCCTGGACCGATGACGAGCAGGTACGCCAGGGGTTTGGCTGCCGCGAACAGGATGCCATCGTCGGCTTTCTCTATCTGGGCACCCCGCAACTGAAATCCAGCACCACGGTGCTCCCACCTGACACGGCGCCTTTCGTCCGTTACTTCTGACTACAATGCTTGTCCGGTTCCGGCAGGGTGCATTTCAGCCCTGCTTTTTGCACGGTTCCTGTGCGAACGATCGCTAACGCCGCGCATCACACTTACGCCAGCGGGCCTGCCAGGCTAACATAGCCCCAGTATTCAAACCGACAGCGGACAACCGGTTATCACTGCGTTCCCCCTGATGTTAAGGATTACCTGATTCAATGCGTTTGTTTATTGCGGAAAAACCGAGCCTGGGGCGTGCTATCGCAGATGTGCTGCCGAAACCGCATCGACGCGGTGATGGATTCATTGCCTGCGGCAACGATCAGATCGTCACCTG
Organism: Pantoea sp. 18059; assembly: GCF_902706165.1. NCBI lineage: Bacteria > Pseudomonadati > Pseudomonadota > Gammaproteobacteria > Enterobacterales > Erwiniaceae > Pantoea > Pantoea sp. 18059. The sequence goes on along the minus strand of NZ_CACSJS010000001.1, from coordinate 961,263 downwards.
GTGTGTAGGCCATCTTCTGGAGCAGGCGCAACCCGACAGTTATGACAGCCGTTATGCGCGCTGGTCGCTGGCGGATTTACCCATCATTCCGGAAAAATGGCAGCTAAAACCGCGTCCCTCGGTCGCTAAGCAACTGAAAGTGGTTGAGGGCTTGCTGGCGCAGGCGAATGAAGTGGTGCATGCCGGTGACCCGGATCGGGAAGGGCAGTTGCTGGTGGATGAGGTGCTCGACTACCTGAACCTGCCGGCTGAAAAACGCAGCAAGGTGCAGCGCTGTCTGATTAACGACCTCAATCCTCAGGCGGTGGATCGGGCAGTGAACCGCCTGCGTGAAAATCGCGAGTTTATTCCGTTGTGCGTCTCGGCGCTTGCCCGCGCCCGGGCGGACTGGCTCTATGGCATTAACATGACCCGCGCCTGGACGCTGCTGGGACGCAATGCAGGCTATGATGGCGTACTGTCGGTGGGCCGGGTGCAGACGCCGGTGCTTGGGCTGGTGGTCCGGCGCGATGAAGAGATCGAGAACTTCGTGCCGAAAGATTACTTCGAAGTGAAAGCGCACATCCTCACGCCTGACGGCGCCCGATTTATCGCCAGCTGGATCCCCAGTGAAGCCTGTGAACCGTGGCAGGATGAAGAGGGCCGCCTGCTCAAACGCGCACTGGCCGAGCATGTGGTGGCGCGTATCACGGGCCAGCCGGCGATCGTCACTGCTTACAGCGATAAGCGCGAAAATGAGGTGGCGCCGCTGCCCTTTTCCTTATCCAGCCTGCAGATTGAGGCCGCTAAACGTTACGGGCTGAGTGCGCAGACGGTGCTGGATACCTGCCAGCGGCTTTACGAAACCCATAAACTGATTACCTATCCCCGTTCGGACAGCCGCTATCTGCCTGAAGAGCATTTTGCCGGTCGTCATGCGGTGTTAAAGGCGATACAGGCGCATCAGTCACAGCTGACCCCACCGGCAGATTTCGATGCCGATCGCAGAAATCGCTGCTGGGATGATAAAAAAGTGGATGCCCACCACGCCATTATTCCAACGGCCCGTGCCAGCGCGGTGAAACTCAGTGAAAACGAGCAGCATATCTATGAACTGGTGGCGCGCCAGTATCTGATGCAGTTCTGCCCGGATGCGGTATTCCGCAAATGTGTCATCGATCTCGATATTGCCGGCGGAAAATTCGTGGCGAAAGCGCGCTTCCTGGCGGAAGCGGGCTGGCGTGCGCTGCTGGGCAACAAAGAGCGGGATGAAGAGAACGACGGCATGCCGTTGCCTGTGGTAGCGAAAGGGGATGAGCTGCTGTGTGAGCGCGGAGAGGTGCTGGCGAAGCAAACCCAGCCGCCACGCCCGTTTACCGATGCCACCATTCTTTCTGCAATGACCGGCATTGCCCGTTTCGTTCAGGATAAAGAATTAAAGAAAGTACTGCGTGCGACCGATGGTTTAGGAACGGAAGCCACACGCGCCGGCATTATCGAATTACTGTTTCGTCGTGGCTTCCTGGTGAAGAAGGGCCGTTATATCAATTCTACGGATGCCGGACGCGCCCTGATTCACTCCCTGCCCGATCTGGCAGCACGCCCGGATATGACGGCGCAGTGGGAATCGACACTGACGCGTATCAGCGAAAAGGCCTGCCGCTATGATGAGTTCATGCAGCCGCTGGTGCAGACCTTAACCGGTCTGATCCAGCAGGCGCGACAGCAGCCTGCGGCGCATGCATTTCGGGGATTACCGTCCACCGGACAGAAACGTCCGGTGCGCAAAACCAGGCGTAAAGTGAAGGAGACGGAATGAGGCGTTATTCAGTATTACTGGTCGTGGCCCTGTCGCTGGCAACCAGCGTGGCGCAGGCCAACAGTCGTTATCAGTCGATGCCACAGCAGGGCAGCAACGGTGGCAACACCGATGTCGTGGTGGATATGCCACCCGAGGCATGGACACAGGCAGAGAGACGTCAGCCAGACTGTCTCCGCTGCTGTATCTTTGAAAACCGTAACTACACGGAAGGCGCGGTGGTGAAATCAGAAGGGGTGTTGCTGCAATGTACCCGTGATGAACACTCCATCGGCACCAATAACCTGATCTGGAAAATAGTGAAATAGCCGTCGCGTGGCGCTCTGCCACGCGACCGTCAGTTAAAAGCGGAAGGTTGACCAGATGGGCGCGTGGTCAGACGGTTTTTCCATGCCCCGGATCTCATAATCAATGCCGGTCTCAACGCAGTGCGACGCCAGGGTTTTGCTCGCCAGCACCAGATCGATGCGTAACCCGCGATTATCATCAAACCCTTTCGAACGGTAATCGAACCAGGAAAAGCGATCCGCCACCTCCGGATTGTGCTCACGCCAGGTATCAACCAGTCCCCAGCCCAGCAGGCGGTCCATCCACTCGCGCTCTTCCGGCAGGAAGGAGCATTTGCCGGTGCGCAGCCAGCGCTTGCGGCTCTCCTCACCAATACCAATATCCCGATCGGTGCTGCTGATATTCATGTCGCCCATAATCAGAACCGGCTTATCAGCAGGCAGGTCTTCGGTCAGCAGACGTTGCAGATCGCGATAGAATTTCTCTTTAGCCGGAAACTTGGTGGGATGGTCGCGGCTTTCACCCTGCGGAAAATAGCCGTTAATTACCGTGATATCGCCAATCGGGCTGGGAAGTTCCGCGATGATCAGGCGGCGCTGGGATTCTTCGTCATCACCCGGGAAACCCCGGCTCACTGACACTGGCTCTGCTTTGGTTAACAGGGCAACACCGTAGTGACCTTTCTGTCCATGATAGAAGACGTGATAGCCGAGCTTTAACACCTCTTCCAGCGGGAACATGTCGTCATGGACCTTGGTTTCCTGCAGACCGATAACATCGGGCTGATGCTGTTCGACAAGTGCCTGAAGCTGATGCGGGCGGGCACGCAACCCATTGATGTTAAATGAAACAAATTTCATGAGATCGACCATTGTTCAGAAATGTCAGGCGGAGATGGTAGCGATTTTTGCTGAAAAAGTCATGGCGGAACAGGCTGAGATTGTGTGAAAGCGGGCAGGAGTGTGGGGGCGAACAGGAAGCTTAGGTATTATTTTGGGGATGATGTGCAACATACGAGATGGTGGTGGGAGAAGGATTATTCGGCGCGTTGCGCCTCACCCTGCGGGCCGCGCTGAAGCGCGTTGTCTCGCGATGCTCGACCCGAACCTTAATCGAAGGTTCTCATCCCTCTCCCCGCAGAACAGGAAGCTTAGGTATTATTTTGGGGATGGTGTGCAACATACGAGATGGTGGTGGGAGAAGGATTATTCGGCGCGCTGCGCCTCACCCTGCGGGCCGCGCTGAAGCGCGTTGTCTCGCGATGCTCGACCCGAACCTTAATCGAAGGTTCTCATCCCTCTCCCCGCAGAACAGGAAGCTTAGGTATTATTTTGGGGATGATGTGCAACATACGAGATGGTGGTGGGAGAAGGATTATTCGGCGCGTTGCGCCTCACCCTGCGGGCCGCGCTGAAGCGCGTTGTCTCGCGATGCTCGACCCGAACCTTAATCGAAGGTTCTCATCCCTCTCCCCGCAGAACAGGAAGCTTAGGTATTATTTTTGGGATGGTGTGCAACATGCGAGATGGTGGTGGGAGAAGGATTCGAACCTTCGAAGTCTGTGACGGCAGATTTACAGTCTGCTCCCTTTGGCCGCTCGGGAATCCCACCTGGGATAGTGATGTGGCTTAAGATGATTCAGATTCAGATGGTGGTGGGAGAAGGATTCGAACCTTCGAAGTCTGTGACGGCAGATTTACAGTCTGCTCCCTTTGGCCGCTCGGGAATCCCACCATGGCCTGAATCTTTCTCTCTTAAAGCGGGGCGCATCATACCAAATGCGATAAGGGTGTAAAGCGCCCACTGGCAAAACCGCAACTGTTTGCCCACTTTTTACGCGTAGCGCTGAATCTGCAGACAATTCAGCGCACTGGCTGATTAAAGAATAATCGTGCGGTTGCCGTAAACAAACACGCGTTGCCCCAGCACTTTATACAGTGCATTGCTCAGGACATTCTTTTCTACGTCGCGACCGGCGCGCATCATCTCATCGGCGGTGTAGCTGTGATCAACGTTTATCACATCCTGCATGATGATTGGGCCTTCATCGAGATTGTCATTCACATAGTGCGCGGTGGCACCGATGATCTTCACGCCACGTTCATAAGCCTGATGATAGGGACGGGCACCGATAAAGGCGGGCAGGAAGGAGTGGTGAATATTGATAATCTGGTTCGGATAACGCTGCACAAAAGCAGGCGTCAGGACGCGCATATATTTTGCCAGCACCACGTAATCGGGCTGATAGCGGTCAATCTCTTCCACCATGCGGTTATCGTGCTCTTCCCGCGTCAGTCCCTCATGGCTCACCAGCACAAAGGGAATGTCAAAACGCTCAACCAGCGAACGCAGGGTGTCGTGGTTACCCACTACCGCCGCAATTTCCATATCCAGGCCGCCAAACGCGCTCTTCATTAACAGATCGCCCAGACAATGCGCCTCTTTAGTGACCAGAATCACCACGCGGCGACGACCGGCGCTGTGCAGTTCCCGTACTGAACCCTGGGGCAGGGCGCTGTCGAGATCGGCGAGCAGGGTATTGTCGTTGAAGATCCCTTCCAGTTCGGTACGCATGAAAAAACGCCCGGTGCGATGATCAACAAACTCATTGTTCTGCACGATATTAAGTTCGTGCTTGTAACAAATATTGGTGATTTTGGCGATCAGACCTTTTGCATCGGGACAAATGGTTCGTAAAACTTTTCTTTGCATGGTTTGCGCTTGCATCTCAATCAGAGTCCTGTCAAAGCATTAGGGGTAAAACCGCTGGGGTAGCCGTCAGCTTAACCACAACATTTTTTGTATTTTTTTTCACTGCCACACGGGCAGCGATCGTTACGCCCCACGGGCGGTGCTGTACCGTCAACATAGTACCAGCGTTGATCCTCGCGAAGAAAGCGTGAACATTCATGAATGGCCTGAATGTTGGTTTTCTCGCGGTATCGCGCAAAAAAGGTAACGAAAGCTTCGTTCTCATGGCTTCCATGATTACAACGGGTTACATTCAGGCTGAGCCAGTTGGTTCCTGGAAAACTTTCAGATAAAAGCCCTGACAGCGCCGGATGACGCTTCTCAGGATGCCAGGTCGCAACCAGATAGTCCGCATTATGCTGCACATAAGCGCAATAACGGGATCGCATAAGTTGTTCAGCTGTAACAGGAATCTGGTTACCCTGAAGAAAGGGCTCGCAACATACGCTATACTGCTCTCCGCTACAACATGGGCAGGTTTCTGACACATTATCTCCCGGGAATGATGGGTCGGTTTTACAAGCGCGCTATGTTAGCTGACCCCGTGTTGTGATGCTACGTATTGACGGCAGGACCAGACAGAAATGAGAAAGGTAAAAATTGGATTGGCTCTGGGTTCTGGAGCGGCCAAAGGATGGGCGCACATCGGCGTGATCAACGCGCTGGAGCGTGCAGGTATTGAGATCGACGTCGTTGCGGGCTGCTCTGTCGGAGCATTAGTCGGATCTGCCTATGTGAATAACCGCCTGCCGCTGATGGAAAAATGGGTCAGTGCATTTCGCTACTGGGATGTTATTCGCCTGATGGATGTCTCCTGGCAGCGTGGCGGACTGCTGCGCGGTGAGCGGGTCTTTAGCCATGTTCGTCAGCTGATCCCCAATGACACGATAGAGCATTGTCATAAACCCTTTGGCGTGGTGGCGACTAACCTCAGTACCGGTCGTGAACTCTGGCTGACAGAGGGCGATCTGCATCAGGCAGTACGCGCTTCATGCAGTATGCCAGGTTTATTACCGCCGGTGGGCTACAATGGGTATTGGCTGGTGGATGGTGCCGTAGTCAACCCGGTACCGATTTCACTTACCCGTGCCCTGGGGGCAGACATTGTTATCGCCGTTGACTTGCAGCATGACGCGCATTTAATGCAGCAGGATCTCTTTTCCGTGACACCACAGAATAGCGAAGAAGAAGCCGCCGCAGCGGCATTGAGTTGGGGTGGGAAGCTGCGTCAGCGTCTGGTGAATTTCAGCCAGCGCCGTGCGTCTCAGTCACCTGGCGCGATGGAGATTATGTCCACCTCTATCCAGGTGCTGGAAAATCGCCTGAAGCGGAATCGCATGGCAGGCGATCCGCCCGATGTTTTGATTCAGCCGTTCTGTCCGCAAATTTCGACGCTGGACTTTCATCGTGCTGAGGAAGCCATTGAAGCAGGCAAGGCCGCCGTAGAGAAGAAAATGGATGAACTATTACCACTGGTCCGTGGCAGATAATCAGGTTGTTCATTCAAAGCGGTGACTTCAGCCAATTCTTAAAGGCGCAACTGCGTTTTATGAACCACTATTGAAATATCTGGTACGCAGGGGGAAAGAATGGAAAAACCACTACTCGGCAAAAAGATACTCATTGTCGAAGATGAGGCTGTTTTCCGTTCGTTGCTGGACCAATTTTTGTTATCGATGGGTGCTGTGACGTTACAAGCGGAAGATGGTCTGGAAGCAATTGCACAACTACAACAGCATACTGTCGACCTGATTATCTGCGATCTGGAAATGCCCCGCATGAGCGGCATCCAGTTCGTTGAGCACATTCGTACCCGCGGCAACATCGTGCCGATTTTAATCATCTCAGCTACCGAGAACATGTCGGATATTGCGCATGTATTGCGTCTTGGGGTGCAGGATGTGCTGCTTAAACCACTTAAAAACTTTGAGCGCTTCCGTGAAGCGGTCTATGAGTGTCTCTATCCCTCTATGTTCACTTCGAAAGTGGAAGAGGATGAACAACTGTTCCAGGACTGGGATGCGCTGGTTCGTGATCCTAAAGCGGCTGCCAAGCTGCTCAAGCAACTCCAGCCACCGGTGCAGCAGACTATTGCCAACTGCCGGGTTAACTATCGTCAGCTGACGATGGCCGAGCAGCCTGGGCTGGTGCTTGATATCGCGGCGCTCTCCGATAAAGATCTGGCGTTCTACTGTCTGGACGTGACCCGTGCCGGTGATAATGGCGTGCTGGCAGCGTTGCTGCTGCGGGCGCTGTTCAATGGCCTGCTGCAGGAGCAACTGACCGGGCAGAAACAGCGTCTGCCGGAACTCAATGGGCTGCTCAGACAGGTCAATCTTTTACTGCGCCAGGCGAACCTGAGCGGCCAGTTCCCGTTACTGGTTGGGTACTATCATCGCGGATTAAAGAACTTAATTCTGGTTTCGGCCGGATTGAACGCCACACTCCATGTTCATGCCCATCAGATTCAGCTCAGCAATGGTGTCCCCCTTGGCACTATGGGCAGCACCCATCTTAACCAGATCAGTCAGCGCGCAGAAAACTGGCAATGCCACGTCTGGGGCGCGGGCGGGCGCATTCGGCTGATGCTATCGACGGAAGAATAAGCCGTAAAAACAGAGGAATTCTGGCGCTGAGGACAGGGCCAGAGTTTAGCTTTACAGTTGGGTAATAGTCTTAATTTCGACGGTTTGGTGCCTTCCAGGATAAATCCGTTCGATACTAACTGATATACTCATTTCCGATTTTAAACCGACATATCAAGTATTAACTTGAACGGCCTATAAGAGAGGTATCTTAATGTCTGCCAATAATACCAAAGTAAAAAAAGCGGTAATCCCGGTAGCGGGTTTGGGTACGCGTATGCTCCCGGCTACCAAAGCGATTCCTAAAGAAATGTTACCGCTGGTTGATAAGCCGTTAATCCAGTATGTCGTTAACGAGTGTATCGCTGCTGGCATCAACGAAATTGTGCTGGTAACGCATTCATCAAAAAATGCCATCGAAAACCACTTTGATACCAGCTTCGAACTGGAATCAATGCTGGAAAAACGCGTTAAGCGTCAGCTGCTGGATGAAATCCAGTCCATCTGCCCGCCACACGTCACCATCATGCAGGTTCGTCAGGGCATCGCTAAAGGTCTGGGTCACGCTGTAATGTGTGCACACCCACTGATCGGTGATGAGCCGTTTGCGGTTATCCTGCCAGACGTCATCATCGACGAATATGAATCTAACCCAACCAAAGATAACCTGGCAGAGATGCTGAGCCGTTATGAAGAGTCTGGCCGCAGCCAGATCATGGTTGAGCCGGTTGCCGATGTGACTGCATACGGTGTTGTCGATTGTCAGGGCGCAGAACTGAACCCAGGCGACAGCGCACCGATGGTCGGTGTGGTTGAGAAGCCTAAAGCGTCAGAATCCCCATCAAACCTGGCCGTTGTAGGTCGTTATGTTCTCTCTTCAGAGATCTGGCCACTGCTGGCTAAAACGCCTCCAGGTGCAGGCGGCGAAGTTCAGCTGACTGACTCCATTGCGATGCTGATGGAAAAAGAGACAGTTGAAGCATATCACCTGAAAGGCGTCAGCCATGACTGTGGTAACAAACTGGGCTACATGCAGGCTTTCGTTGAGTACGGTGTTCGTCATCCGGTATTGGGCAAAGATTTTTCTGAATGGCTCGATGGCGCAGTTGGCAACAAAAAGTAATTCATAAACACAGGATAACTCGATGAAAGTCACTGTATTTGGTATCGGCTATGTCGGTCTGGTTCAGGCTGCGGTGTTAGCCGAAGTCGGACATGACGTTCTCTGCATTGATGTCGACGAAAACAAAGTCGAAAATCTGAAAAAAGGCATCATTCCTATTTTCGAACCAGGTTTAACGCCGCTGGTAATGTCCAATTACGAAGCGGGTCGTCTGAAGTTCAGCACTGATGCCGAGCTGGGCGTAAACCATGGTGTTATGCAGTTTATTGCAGTTGGTACTCCACCAGATGAAGACGGCTCTGCCGATCTGAAATATGTGACCGCCGTAGCGCGCACCATTGCGCAGCATATGAACGATCACAAAGTGGTTATCGACAAATCAACCGTTCCGGTTGGCACAGCAGACAAAGTTCGTGCGGTAATGACGGAAGCGCTGAAAGCGCGTGACGCCAACATCACCTTTGATGTGGTATCTAACCCGGAATTCCTCAAAGAAGGTGCTGCAGTTAATGACTGTATGCGTCCAGAACGTATCGTTGTCGGTACTGACAACGACGACGTGGTAGAACTGTTACGCGAGCTCTATGAGCCGTTTAACCGTAACCACGATCGTATGATCATGATGGATATCCGCAGCGCAGAGCTGACCAAGTATGCAGCAAACTGCATGCTGGCCACCAAAATCAGCTTTATGAATGAGATGTCTAACCTGGCTGAACGTTTAGGCGCGGATATTGAAAAAGTACGCCAGGGCATCGGTTCCGATCCCCGCATTGGCTACCACTTTATCTATCCTGGCTGTGGTTACGGCGGCTCCTGCTTCCCGAAAGATGTGCAGGCGTTAATCCGTACCGCTGAGTCAATTGGCTATCAGCCACGTCTGTTGCAGGCCGTGGAAGATGTGAATGACAACCAGAAAAACAAACTGCCAACCTTTATCAAACGTCATTTTGGTGACGATCTGAAAGGTAAAACGTTTGCGCTCTGGGGCCTGTCATTTAAGCCGAACACTGACGACATGCGTGAAGCCTCCAGCCGTGTGCTGATGGAAACGCTGTGGGAAGCTGGCGCATCTGTTCAGGCGTTTGACCCTGAAGCGATGGATGAAGCACAGCGTATCTACGGTCACCGCAGCGATCTTAAGCTGATGGGTACCAAAGAAGCAGCACTGCAGGGCGCTGACGGTCTGGTCATCTGTACGGAGTGGCAAAACTTCCGTGCACCTGACTTCGACATCATCAAAAATGCACTGAAAGAAGCCGTGATTTTTGATGGTCGTAACCTGTATGATCCAGAGCGTATCAGCAAACGCGGTTTCGTTTATTATGCAATCGGCCGCGGAGCGTCTATTGAAACTGCATAATTAACGAGGGATTTATGAACTTTCTGGTCACCGGCGCCGCAGGTTTTATTGGTTTTCATGTCAGCCAGCGTCTGCTGGCCGCCGGTCACCAGGTTGTCGGTATCGACAACCTGAATGATTATTACGACGTAAATCTCAAGCATGCCCGTCTCAATTTAATTAAGGCCGATCCTGGTTTTACTTTTATTGAGATGGACCTGGCGGACCGTGACGCAATGGCGTCACTGTTCGATCAGCAAAAATTCCAGCGCGTTATCCATCTTGGTGCTCAGGCTGGTGTCCGGTATTCCATTGAAAATCCTCATGCCTACGCAGACTCCAATCTGACGGGTCACCTCAATATCCTTGAAGGTTGCCGTCATCATAAAATTGAACATCTGCTCTACGCCTCATCCAGTTCAGTCTATGGTCTGAATCGCAAGATGCCGTTCTCAACCGAAGATAGCGTTGATCATCCGGTTTCTTTATATGCAGCGACCAAAAAAGCCAACGAGTTAATGTCACACACTTACTCGCATCTCTATCAGCTGCCGACCACTGGATTGCGCTTCTTTACGGTCTATGGCCCGTGGGGCCGTCCGGATATGGCGTTATTCAAATTCACCCGAGCAATGATTGCCGGTGAGGCGATTGACGTTTATAACCAGGGCCAGATGAAACGCGACTTTACCTATATTGACGATATTGCTGAAGCCATTGTTCGCCTGCAGGATGTTATTCCACAACAGGACGACAACTGGACGGTTGAAACCGGATCGCCGGCAACCAGTTCAGCGCCTTATCGTGTTTATAATATTGGAAACAGTCAACCTGTCACGTTGATGAACTATATCGAAGCGATTGAAAAAGCCCTGGGCATTACTGCGAAGAAAAATCTGATGCCAATGCAGCCTGGAGATGTACTGGAAACCAGCGCGGATACCGAAGCCTTGTTTAAGGCAATTGGATTCAAACCGCAGACCGGGGTCGAAGAGGGCGTTAAAAACTTTGTGGACTGGTACCGCGACTTTTACCGCGTCTGAGTATCTGATTAAAAGAAAAAAGGAAGCTCCGGCTTCCTTTTTTATTGCGCATCAGGCTGCCAGGAAGGCAGTCACACTGCGGGTTTTTACAGTAAAAAATCGTCCAGCTTTTTACCCTGTTCTTCCAGCGCTTTTTTAATCACGGCCGGTGTGCGTCCCTGACCGGTCCAGGTTCTTGACTCGCCTTTTTCATCGGTGTAACCATATTTAGCCGGACGTACTGAGCGTTTACCTTTTGCCGCAGTCCGTGTGTCGGTCAGCGTGTTAATCAGTTCATTCGGGTCAATACCATCAGCCAGTAGCATTTCACGATACTGATTAAGTTTACGTGTGCGTTCTTCATTTTCTGCCTGAAAATGAGACTCTTCTTCGCGGCGCTCTTTTACTACTACGTCCAGCTTTTCCAGCATCTCTTCCAGTATTTCAACGGAATACTCTCTGGCCTGGGCGCGCAGCGTACGGATATTATTAAGAACTTTTAGTGCTTCGCTCATTGTCCTGGTCTCTGAATAAGGGAAAAGTTGTGTTGCCCGCTAATAGTAGTGGCGACATAAAATAACTGCAATCATAAAAATATGTATATCACTAATTACCCAGGTGACTAAAAATAATTTTCACCAGAAAATTGCACAGTTGTGCAGAATAAAAATATTTTCCTTTAGTCCGATATCAAATAAATTTAATGTATTCAGGTCAGCAACAAAAATGTCATTGCTTTTGTTGCGGGTAAAATAAGCAAAACTTATCCCGTTCGTCACTGCACATAACAGGCGCTGGAAACGGTATGCAGAGGAATAAACGGCCAGTCGTTACACTTTATTCACTCATCAACCGCAACGTATTGCCGCCGCTTTGTGGTAATATGCGCGCCATTCCATTCAGTCCTGATGAAGATACGCGCCGATGGCTCAACTCTATTTCTATTACTCTGCCATGAATGCAGGGAAATCAACCGCACTGCTACAATCCTCATATAACTATCATGAGCGCGGCATGCGTTCACTGGTTTACACCGCTGAAATCGATAATCGCTTTGGTGCCGGGCAGGTGAGTTCCCGTATCGGACTATCGTCACCGGCGTTGCTATACAACGCAGAGACATCACTCTACAGCGATATCGCTGCTGAACATGCCGTTCAGCCTGTCCACTGCGTGCTGGTTGATGAGAGTCAGTTCCTGACCCGTGAGCAGGTTAAAGCGCTGTCAGATGTCGTAGACGACCTTGATATTCCGGTGCTCTGTTATGGTCTGCGAACGGATTTTCGCGGTGAACTGTTTGTTGGCAGTCAGTATCTGCTGGCGTGGGCAGATAAGCTGGTTGAACTCAAAACTATTTGTCACTGTGGGCGCAAGGCCAGTATGGTTCTGCGACTGGATAGCGAGGGCAAACCTTTCAGTGAGGGTGAGCAGGTGGTGATTGGCGGTAACGAACGTTATATCTCAGTCTGCCGTAAGCATTATAAACAGGCGATAGAGCAGGGATCGTTGCAGGCGATCCATGGCGCTCAGACTCCGCTGAATTAACCCTATTGTTCAGGCAATAAAAAACCCGCCGAGGCGGGTTTTTTTATCAGACAGTCAGAATGGCGCTATCAGACTTTTTTGGCTTTCTTCTCAAGCTTAATACCTTTTACCGGCTGCTCAGCAATGGCTTCGGCTACGCTTGAGAACGGTTCGACAAATTCACGACCGTAGTAGGTATCAAGCATAATCTGTTTCAGTTCAGCAATCAGCGGATAACGTGGGTTAGCGCCGGTACACTGGTCATCAAACGCATCATCGGCCAGTTTATCGACTTTCGCCAGGAAGTCCGCTTCCTGCACACCCGCCTCACGGATAGAGGTTGGAATACCAAGTTCAGTTTTAATCTCATCCAGCCAGGCGAGCAGCTTCTCAATTTTCTGCGCGGTGCGGTCGCCTGGTGCGCTCAGACCCAGATGGTCAGCAATCTCGGCGTAGCGACGGCGCGCCTGAGGGCGATCGTACTGGCTGAAAGCGGTCTGTTTAGTCGGGTTGTCATTCGCGTTGTAGCGAATAACGTTAGAGATTAACAGGGCGTTGGCCAGGCCGTGTGGGATATGGAACTCTGAACCCAGCTTATGCGCCATTGAGTGACAAACCCCGAGGAAGGCGTTGGCAAACGCAATACCGGCGATAGTGGCGGCATTGTGTACGCGCTCACGCGCCACCGGATTTTTGGCGCCTTCGGCATAGCTGGCTGGCAGATTCTCTTTCAGCAGTTTCAGTGCCTGCAGCGCCTGTCCGTCAGAGTATTCATTCGCCAGTACTGAAACATAAGCTTCCAGCGCGTGGGTCACGGCATCCAGACCGCCGAAGGCGCAGAGTGAACGCGGCATATCCATCACCAGGTTGGCATCGACAATCGCCATATCAGGCGTCAGTGCGTAGTCAGCGAGCGGATATTTCTGACCCGTCGCATCATCGGTCACTACAGCAAACGGCGTGACTTCAGAACCGGTACCGGACGTGGTGGTGATGGCAATCATGCGCGCTTTGACACCCATTTTCGGGAACTTGTAGATACGTTTACGGATATCCATGAAACGTAACGCCAGCTCCTCGAAGTGAGTTTCCGGATGTTCGTACATCACCCACATGATTTTCGCGGCATCCATCGGTGAGCCACCGCCCAGCGCGATGATGACATCCGGTTTGAAGCTGTTCATCTGCTCAGCACCTTTACGCACGATGCTCAGCGTCGGGTCAGCTTCAACTTCGAAGAACACTTCCGTTTCAATGCCGTGTGATTTCAGCACGCGGGTCACCTGGTCGGCATAGCCGTTATTGAACAGGAAGCGGTCAGTGACGATAAAGGCACGTTTCGCGCCATCCGTTGCCACTTCTTCCAGCGCAATTGGCAGTGAACCCCGACGGAAGTAGATGGATTTTGGAAGTTTATGCCACAACATATTCTCAGCTCGCTTGGCGACAGTTTTGGTATTGATCAGATGTTTTGGACCGACGTTCTCTGAAATAGAGTTTCCGCCCCACGAACCACAACCCAGCGTCAGAGACGGCGCCAGTTTAAAGTTGTAGAGGTCGCCGATACCACCCTGCGAGGCGGGGGTGTTGATCAGAATACGCGCGGTTTTCATTTTGTCGCCGAAGTAGTGAACGCGTTCGGTCTGATTGTCCTGATCGGTATAGAGACAGGAGGTGTGGCCGATACCGCCCATGGCGACCAGTTTTTCTGCTTTCGCGACCGCATCCTGGAAATCTTTCGCCCGATACATCGCAAGGGTTGGTGAGAGTTTTTCATGGGCGAACGGCTCAGACTCATCCACCAGCTTCACTTCGCCAATCAGAATCTTAGTGCTCGGTGGCACGCTGATACCGGCCATCTCCGCAATTTTGAACGCTGGCTGGCCTACGATAGCCGCATTCAGGCCGCCGTTTTTCAGAATAATATTCTGCACCGCACTCAGTTCGGCACCCTGCAGCATATAACCGCCGTGGCTGGCGAAACGTTCACGCACCGCGTCATAGACTGAATCGACCACAATCACCGACTGTTCAGAGGCGCAGATAACCCCGTTATCAAAGGTTTTCGACATCAGAATCGACGCAACCGCACGTTTAAGATCGGCGGTTTCATCAATCACGACAGGCGTATTACCCGCACCGACACCAATCGCAGGTTTACCGGAGCTGTAAGCCGCTTTCACCATGCCCGGACCGCCAGTGGCGAGAATCAGGTTGATGTCAGGGTGGTGCATCAGTTGATTGGACAGCTCAACGGAAGGTGCGTCGATCCAGCCGATAATATCTTTTGGCGCACCGGCAGCCACCGCCGCCTGCAGCACGATATCTGCCGCTCTGTTGGTCGCATCTTTGGCGCGTGGGTGAGGAGAGAAGATGATGCCGTTACGGGTTTTAAGACTGATTAATGCTTTGAAGATGGCGGTTGAAGTGGGGTTGGTCGTCGGGACGATACCGCAAATCAGGCCAATAGGTTCGGCGATGGTAATGGTGCCGAAAGTATCATCCGTGGCTAACACACCACAGGTTTTTTCATCTTTATAAGCGTTGTAGATATATTCTGAAGCAAAATGGTTTTTGATCACTTTGTCTTCGACGATGCCCATACCGGATTCGGCAACGGCCATCTTGGCAAGCGGGATTCGGGCGTCTGCGGCGGCGAGGGCGGCGGCACGGAAGATGGCGTCGACCTGTTGTTGAGAAAAGTTGGCATATTCACGCTGGGCTTTTTTTACACGTTCAACCAGTGCATTAAGTTCGGCGACATTGGTTACGGCCATGGTGTTCTCCTGAAGGAAGTTAAACTTTTTTAGTAAACAATCCTGCGCCCTGAGTATAGTCACGTTGCCATAAGGCGTTGGACTGGGTCAGAACGCCCGGATTTTCAACTGTTTACTGAACTAGTCTTCTGTTGCAGTCAGTGAGATTTTCTTCGCTGCCGCTAATACTTCCGTTGCGAAAAGATTACCTGGTTTGGGGTAGGGCAATTTTGATGCAGATCAATTTAACCGCAAGCTGACACCTTTCAGCTCCCCTTTACGCCCTTTGTTTATCAAATTGGTTACCTCTTCACGTCATCTGCCTGGTAGCGGCTAAATCCAGTCACTTTTTAATCTCTGGGGTAACGCGCTGGATGCGCCGTCATTCAACAGTATAAATAGCTGAGTCAGCATCTGGCGTCCGTGCCTGTTTTCACATACATTAGGCGCGTTTTCCCCCCCTGTGGTACGGAGTAAAGTCGTGAACCCTGCGCTGTTAGATTTATCAGGCTATATAAAATTTTTTGTCGGGCTCTTTGCGCTGGTCAATCCGGTGGGAATTATTCCGGTCTTCATCAGCATGACCCGTTATCAGGGGGTGGCTGAGCGTAACAAAACCAACCTCACTGCCAATCTGGCGGTTGCTATTATTCTCTGGACGTCACTGTTCCTTGGTGATGCGATTCTGCATGTGTTTGGCATCTCGATTGACTCCTTCCGCATCGCGGGTGGGATCCTGGTCGTCACCATTGCGATGTCGATGATCAGCGGTAAGCTGGGCGAAGATAAGCAGAATAAGCAGGAGAAGTCAGAAACGGCGATTCGTGAAAGTGTGGGGGTTGTACCGCTGGCGTTGCCTCTGATGGCGGGGCCGGGTGCTATCAGCTCGACCATTGTCTGGAGCACCCGCTACCACAGCTGGATAAATCTGCTGGGGTTCACCCTGGCGATTGCCATTTTTGCATTCTGCTGCTGGTTACTCTTTCGGGCCGCGCCGTTAATGGTGCGTATTCTTGGCCAGACCGGTATCAACGTCATTACGCGTATTATGGGTCTGTTACTGATGGCGCTGGGCATCGAATTTGTTGTCACCGGCATGAAGTCCATTTTTCCCGGCTTACTCAATTAGACGCCTACTTATTTCAGAGAGTGAAGTGAAATAATGATCCGTAATGGTGCAGGAGGGGCATTTTATGCACCATTACGATGCAATTATTCGTTGTGCTTAACAGAATCAGGCAATTATAAATTTCATTACTGCGCGCTGGCTCACAGACTTTTTTCTGCAAAATAATGTCACTATTTTCACACGATATTCTGCTCTCTATTTTCGTGTAAGCCTCACAAACTGCCAGAATAATCACGCTATCTTAAATTTCATCACGCTGAAGCCATATTATCCAATATAAGTGCCAAAAAAGAGGCTGTTTGTCGCTGCTTTCCGCTCTTAAGAGGGGTTTCCAGCTAAATAGTCTATTTTTCATATCGATATGATATTTTCAGGACGAAAATTAACACTTCCGCTGCCTGACTTCTCATGATAAAAGAGAATTAGTTAACATTTTAGCTATTTTGCTTTGGCGCGCCTTCGCGGCTTCTGATAATTTTTGGCCCAACGTAAAATTTTTTCTCCGAAAGCCCAAAGTGAGAACGCTTTTTGCTTAAGCCTGTCGGGATACTTAATTTAAGGTTGGCGTTTCGCATGATTGGGATGAAGAATTTGCAGCAGCAGCGGTCAACACTCGCAGTCGTTTTGTTAATGGCATTTTCTCCGGCCTATGCCGCCACGGTGCCGCCGGGTACAACACTGGCCGCGCAGCAACAGATTGTGATCAATAACGGCAGTGAAGTCTCCTCGCTGGATCCGCATAAAACCGAAGGCGTGCCGGAATCCAATATTATTCACAACCTGCTGGACGGCCTGGTCAATACCGATAACAGCGGACAGGTCGTTCCTGGCGTCGCTAAAAGCTGGGAAAACCCGCAACCCACCGTCTGGATTTTTAATCTGCGGGAGGATGCGAAGTGGAGCAACGGTGAGCCGGTTACCGCCGCTGATTTCGTCTACAGCTGGCGCCGTCTGGTGGACCCGACAACCGCGTCGCCTTACTCCAGCTATCTGCAGGCAGCCCATTTTGCCAATATCAATGCCATCCTTGCCGGCAAAGCGTCACCCGATCAGCTGGGCGTGAAGGCGCTGGATGCCCATCGGCTGCAAATTACCCTGAGTGAGCCGGTGCCTTACCTGGTGGCGATGTTAGCGCATACGGCGATGAAGCCGGTTTATGCGCCAGCCATTAAGCAGTGGGGCGAAGCCTGGACCCGCCCGGGTCATTACATCGGCAACGGCGCCTACACGCTGAGCGGCTGGGTAGTGAATGAAAAAATTGTCGTGAAGCGCAATCCTCGCTACTGGGATAATGCGCACACGGTGATTGAGCAGGGCACATTCCTGCCGATCGCTTCTGAAAACAGCGATATCAATCGCTACCGCAGCGGCGGCACGGATATTACCAACAGTGCGGTGCCACCAGAGATGTTTGGCAAGCTGCGCAAAGAGCTGGGCGATGAAGTGAAGGTCAGCCCGCTGCTCTGCACCTTCTACTACGAGATTAATAACAAAAAGCCGCCGTTTACCGATGCGCGGGTGCGTGCCGCACTGAAGATGACCCTCGATCGCGAGGTCATTGCCAATAAGATCATGGCCCAGGGGCAGATTCCGGCTTACAGCCTGACGCCGCCTTTCACCGCCGGTATCAAACTCACTCCACCTGCCTGGTTCACCTGGACGCAGGCGCAGCGTAATGAAGCCGCGAAGAAGCTGCTGGCAGAGGCCGGCTTTGATGCTGCCCATCCGCTGACCTTTACGCTGCTCTACAACACTTCCGATCAGAACAAACGGCAGGCGATTGCGGCCGCGTCGATGTGGCAGAAAAACCTGGGTGCTAAGGTGACGCTGCAGAATCAGGAGTGGAAAACCATGCTGGAGACCCGTCATCAGGCGCAGTATGACGTGGTGCGCGCCACCTGGTGTGCTGACTACAATGAACCCTCAACCTTCCTGAACATGCTGATCAGCAACGCCTCGATCAACACCGCGTTTTACAGCAGCGCGACCTTTGATCGTCTGATGGCGGAGACGCTGACGGCGGGCAGCGAGGCGCAGCGCGCCAGCCTGTATCAGCAGGCTGAAACACAACTCGACAAAGACTCACCAATTGTGCCAGTTTACTACCGCGTAAGTGTGCGCCTGGTGAAGCCCTGGGTTGGCGGCTTCACGGGCAAAGACCCGCAGGACATGACAGACCTGAAGTACTATTTCATCAAAAAACACTGATCTGATCGCCTGTTCGGCGAGACAGTCGGAAAGCGCATCAGCAAACAGACCACTTTTTGGGGTCAATCTCCCTGGTAACAGGCCAGGGAGCCCGTAGACGGGGGACGCCGGGGCAGAGCATCGCCACGGTGACGATAATAAAACTGGAGTGTAATAATGAACAACATCACGAAAAAAAGCCTGATTGCAGCGGGCGTTTTCGCCGCAGTGAGTGCCCTGGCAGGGAATGCGGCTTTCGCAGCAACGGTGCCTGCGGGCGTTGAGCTGGCCGCAAAACAGGAGTTGGTTCGCGGCAATGGCGATGAAGTGCAGTCGCTCGATCCGCACAAAATTGAAGGTGTGCCGGAAGACAACGTAGCGCGTGATCTTTACGAAGGTCTGCTGGTCAATGACAGCAACGGTAAACCGATCCCGGCCGTAGCGGAAAGCTATGAAAATAAAGATTTCAAAGTGTGGACTTTCCACTTACGTAAAAATGCCAAATGGTCCAATGGCGAGCCGGTCACCGCGCAGGACTTCGTCTACAGCTGGGAGCGTCTGGTCGATCCTAAAACCGCCTCACCGTATGCCAGCTATCCGCAGTATGGTCATATCCTGAACGTCGATGACATCATCGCCGGTAAAAAACCAGTTACCGATCTGGGCGTAAAAGCTATTGATGACCACACGCTGGAAGTCACCCTGAGTGAGCCGGTTCCCTATTTTGATAAGCTGCTGATTAACTCCGTCATGTCACCGGTTTACAAACCGGCGATTGAGAAATTTGGCGATCAGTGGACGCAGCCGCAGAACTGGGTCGGCAACGGTGCCTTTAAGCTTGAAGCGCACGTGATTAACGAACGTATCACCCTGGTGCGTAACCCGAACTACTGGGACAATGAGCATACGGTGCTGAACAAAGTCACCTTCCTGCCGATCAGTTCAGAAGTCAGTGACGTTAACCGCTACTTCTCCGAGAACGGCAGCGACATGACCTATAACAACCTGCCGATTGAGCTGTTTAAAAAGCTGCAACGTGACAACGGTAAAGAGCTGCACGTCGATCCATATCTCTGCACCTATTATTACGAAATCAACAACCAGAAAGCGCCATTCACCGATCCGCGCGTGCGCGCTGCCCTGAAGCTGGGCCTGGATCGTGACATCATGGTGAATAAAGTGCTGGCGCAGGGCCAGAAACCTGCCTATAGCTACACGCCACCAGCGACCGACGGCATGGACATTCTGCCGCCAGACTGGTTCAAATGGTCACAGGACAAGCGTAATGCCGAGGCGAAAAAGCTGCTGGCCGAAGCGGGCTACACCGCCGACAAACCGCTGACCTTTAACCTGCTCTATAACACCTCCGATCTGCACAAGAAGCTGGCAATTGCCGCCTCGTCGATCTGGAAGAAAAATATCGGCGTGAACATCAAGCTGGAAAACCAGGAGTGGAAAACCTTCCTGGATACCCGTCATCAGGGTAACTACGATGTTTCCCGTGCGGCATGGTGTGCGGACTACAATGAACCGACTTCCTTCCTGAACACCATGCTGTCCAACAGCAGCAGTAACACCTCGCACTATAAGAGCGATGCGTTTGACAAAGTGATTCGCGACGCGATTAAGGCCCCGGATGCTAAAGCCCGTGCAGCTGACTATCAGCAGGCCGAGCAGATCATGGATAAAGACAGCACCATCGTCCCGGTTTACTACTACGTGAACACCCGTCTGGTGAAACCTTATGTCGGCGGTTATACCGGTAAAGATCCACTGGATAAAACGCTCGATAAAAACTTCTACATCATCAAACACTAATAGCATTCAGGCTATCAGCAGTGGCGGCGCGTCTGGCGCCGCCTTTTAATTTTTTTTATATGTTGTGAAGCAACAGCCTGGTAGGTACGGCAATGTTAAAATTCATCCTGCGTCGCTTGCTTGAAGCGCTCCCGACGCTGTTCGTCCTGATTACCATCTCCTTCTTTATGATGCGACTGGCACCCGGCAGCCCGTTTACCGGCGAGCGCACCCTGGCACCGGAAGTGATGGCCAACATTGAGGCGAAATATCACCTCAACGATCCTATCGGTAAGCAGTATGTCGATTACCTGGTGCAGCTGGCGCACGGCGACTTCGGCCCATCCTTTAAATACAAAGATTATTCGGTCAACTACCTGGTCGCGCATGCGTTCCCGGTCTCGGCCAAACTTGGCCTGGCCGCGTTTCTGCTGGCGGTGGTACTTGGCGTCACGGCCGGAGTTATCGCTGCGCTCAAACAGAACAGCTTGTGGGATTTTGCGGTGATGGGGGTGGCAATGACCGGCGTGGTGATACCCAGTTTCGTGGTCGCGCCTTTGCTGGTTCTGCTGTTCGCCATCACCCTGAAGTGGCTGCCGGGCGGCGGCTGGAATGGTGGGCAGTGGAACTACATGCTGCTGCCGATGGTGGCGCTGTCGCTGGCTTACATCGCCAGTATCGCGCGTATCACCCGTGGATCGATGATTGAAGTGATGCACTCCAACTTTATCCGCACCGCGCGCGCCAAAGGCTTACCGCTGCGCCGCATTGTAATGCGTCATGCACTGAAACCGGCGTTGCTGCCGGTGATCTCCTACATGGGACCGGCATTTGTGGGCATCATCACCGGGTCGATGGTGATTGAGTCGATCTACGGTCTGCCGGGCATCGGTCAGCTGTTTGTGAACGGCGCGCTGAACCGTGACTACTCACTGGTGATGAGCCTGACCATTCTGGTGGGTTTGCTGACCATCGTATTCAACGCGATTGTTGACGTGCTCTATGCCGTTATCGATCCCAAAATTCGTTACTGATTGCGGAGTTCGCCATGATGTTAAGTAAGAAAAACAGCGAAGCTCTTGATGCGTTCAGTGAGAAGCTGGAAGTAGAAGGGCGTAGTCTCTGGCAGGACGCGCGTCGTCGTTTTATTCATAACCGCGCTGCCTCCATCAGCCTGCTGGTGCTGTTCCTGATCACCCTGTTCGTGATCTTTGCGCCGATGCTGGCGCAGTTCACTTACGACGATACCGACTGGGCTATGATGTCCTCGCCGCCCGATACCACCTCTGGTCACTGGTTCGGCACCGATTCTTCGGGTCGTGACCTGCTGGTGCGTGTGGCTATCGGTGGCCGGATCTCGCTGATGGTGGGCGTGGCTTCTGCGCTGATCGCGGTGATTGTCGGGACGCTCTATGGCTCGATTGCTGGCTATCTCGGCGGTAAAACAGACTCGGTGATGATGCGTATTCTGGAAATCCTTAACTCCTTCCCGTTTATGTTCTTCGTGATCCTGCTGGTGACCTTCTTTGGTCGCAATATCCTGCTGATTTTTGCCGCCATCGGTATGGTTTCGTGGCTCGATATGGCGCGTATTGTGCGCGGCCAGACGCTGAGCCTGAAGCGCAAAGAGTTTATCGAAGCGGCCCATGTGGGCGGGGTATCGACCTGGAAAATCGTGGTGCGCCACATCGTGCCGAACGTGCTGGGCGTGGTGGTGGTTTACGCCTCGCTGCTGGTGCCGAGCATGATCCTGTTTGAATCCTTCCTGAGCTTCCTGGGCCTGGGTACGCAGGAGCCGCTGAGTAGCTGGGGCGCACTCCTCAGCGACGGGGCAAACTCGATGGAAGTGTCGCCGTGGCTGCTGCTCTATCCGGCAGGTTTCCTGGTAGTCACGCTGTTCTGTTTCAACTTTATCGGCGATGGCCTGCGTGATGCCCTCGACCCGAAAGATCGTTAAGGAGTTTCCCGATGACTATTCATGAATTCCAGCCAGCAATGGCGGCCCGCGCGGGAAGCGAACAGCTACTTACGGTCAAAGATTTACGCGTTACCTTTGGCACGCACGATGGTGATGTTACCGCCGTTAACGACCTGAACTTCTCGCTGCGCGCCGGTGAGACGCTGGGCATTGTCGGTGAGTCCGGTTCCGGCAAATCACAAACCGCCTTTGCCCTGATGGGGCTGCTGGCGAAAAATGGCCGCATTGGCGGTTCGGCGATGTTCAATGGCAAAGAGATCCTGAATCTGCCCGAGAACAAGCTCAATAAACTGCGCGCCGAACAGATTGCGATGATTTTCCAGGACCCGATGACCTCGCTGAACCCCTATATGCGGGTGGGCGAGCAGCTGATGGAAGTGCTTAAGCTGCATAAAGGGATGAACAACGCGCAGGCGTTTGAAGAGTCGGTGAGAATGCTGGATGCGGTGAAAA
The DNA here is from genome assembly GCF_902706165.1 of Pantoea sp. 18059. NCBI lineage: Bacteria > Pseudomonadati > Pseudomonadota > Gammaproteobacteria > Enterobacterales > Erwiniaceae > Pantoea > Pantoea sp. 18059. The sequence continues at coordinate 938,530 of NZ_CACSJS010000001.1, read as the reverse complement.
TGCCGGAAGCGCGCAAGCGGATGAAGATGTATCCGCATGAGTTCTCCGGCGGTATGCGTCAGCGCGTCATGATCGCCATGGCGCTGCTGTGCCGTCCCAAACTGCTGATTGCCGACGAGCCGACCACTGCGCTGGATGTTACCGTCCAGGCGCAGATTATGACGCTGCTCAACGACCTCAAGCGCGAGTTCAACACCGCCATTATCATGATCACCCACGATCTGGGTGTGGTGGCGGGGATCTGCGACAAAGTGCTGGTGATGTATGCCGGACGCACCATGGAGTATGGCCGTGCCCGCGATGTCTTTTATCAGCCGTCACATCCTTACTCGATTGGTCTGCTTAATGCGGTGCCGCGTCTGGATGCGGAAGGGGAAAGTCTGACGACGATACCGGGTAATCCACCCAACCTGCTGCGTCTGCCGCAGGGCTGCCCGTTCCAGCCGCGTTGTCCGCACGCTATGGATATCTGCACCCAGGCACCACCGCTGGAACCCTTTGGCGAAGGCCGTCTGCGCGCCTGCTTTAAGCCGGTGGAGGAGTTAGTATGAGCACCGTAGCTGAAAAAAGAGTGTTACTGGAAATCGCCGACCTCAAGGTGCATTTCGACATTAAAGATGGCAGGCAGTGGTTCTGGCAGCCATCAAAAACCCTGAAAGCAGTCGATGGTGTCAGCCTGCGTCTGTATGAGGGGGAAACCCTGGGCGTGGTAGGCGAGTCTGGCTGTGGTAAATCGACCCTGGCGCGCGCCATTATCGGGCTGGTGAAGGCGACCGAAGGTCGGGTCGCCTGGTTAGGCCGTGATCTGCTGGGGCAAAGTGAAGAGGAGTGGCGCAAGGCGCGAAGCGATATCCAGATGATATTCCAGGATCCGCTGGCGTCGCTGAATCCGCGTATGACCATCGGCGATATCATCGCAGAGCCACTGCGTACCTATCATCCAAAAATGGCGCGTCAGGAAGTGAAAGACCGCGTCAAAAATATGATGATGAAAGTGGGGCTGCTGCCTAACCTGATTAACCGCTATCCGCACGAGTTCTCGGGCGGTCAGTGTCAGCGTATCGGTATTGCCCGCGCGCTGATTCTGGAGCCAAAGCTGATTATCTGTGATGAGCCGGTCTCCGCACTGGACGTCTCAATTCAGGCCCAGGTGGTTAACCTGTTGCAGCAACTGCAGCGTGAAATGGGCTTATCGCTGATCTTCATTGCGCACGATCTGGCGGTGGTGAAACATATCTCTGACCGGGTGCTGGTAATGTATCTGGGGCACGCGGTGGAGCTGGGCACCTACAAAGAGGTCTACAGCAATCCTCAGCATCCTTATACCCGTGCGCTGATGTCCGCGGTGCCGATTCCCGATCCGGACAAGGAGAAGAACAAGCAGATTCAGCTGCTGGAAGGGGAGCTGCCGTCGCCGATCAATCCGCCATCAGGCTGCGTGTTCCGCACCCGTTGTCCGATTGCCGGTCCGGAGTGTGCGAAAACCCGGCCGCTGCTGGAAGGCAGCTTCAATCACGCGGTCTCCTGTCTGAAAGTCGACCCGCTATAATGCAAAACGCCGGGCAATCGCCCGGCGTTTTCTTATCAAATCTGACGCTTACTCACGCCACAGGATATGACAAAGCTTGTGGTCTTTCTCGCGGCACAGCAGCACGCGAGCAAAGACGTCGGTGATCGGTTCACCGTCCGCTTCACCCAGCCCAATCACCACCTCGGCGAAGAAGTCCGGGTTCAGATCGAAATCGACATGATCTTTCCAGTCTTCAGAGGGATCGAACAGCTCTGCGCCACCGCGCTCTTCGAACTGCAGATTGAAGAGAATGACGTCTGCCGGATCAAGATTGTCGACTGCCAGTTCGAGAAAAATATCGTAGGCTTGTTCCAGCGTTTCATCTTCGGTAAGGCGATTATTTAAATCCATAGTCTGTCCTGTCGGCCTGCGGCCATTTACACAATCTGGCTCGTTTTACAGTAAAGGACTGAAGAAGTAAAACAGTCGTTCGACGATGCGTTGCCACCAGGCACGTTTTGCCCAGCGCTTGCCATCCAGCAGGCGGGAACGGGCGATATAGTCATCCTGCACACAGGCGAGATCGCTGCCAAAACCCGCATCATCAACCACCAGCGTCACTTCAAAATTCAGCCATAAACTGCGCATATCGAGATTCACGGTTCCCACCAGGCTCAGTTGTCCGTCGACCAGCACGCTTTTGGTGTGCAGCAGGCCATCTTCAAACTGATAAATTTTCACGCCCGCTTCCAGCAACTCACTGAAGAAGGAGCGGCTGGCCCAGCCAACCAGCAGCGAGTCATTGTGACGAGGCACAATCACGCTGACATTGACGCCACGCTGCGCCGCCGTACAGATAGCATGCAGCAGATCGTCGCTCGGCACTAAGTAGGGCGTGGTCATGATCAACTGTTCACGTGCCGAATAGACCGCAGTCAGCAGCGCCTGATGGATCATATCTTCCGGGAAGCCGGGACCGGAGGCGATCACCTGCACGGTGTGGCCGCTCTCCTGTTCAAACGGCATAATGTTGCGATCGGGCGGCGGCGGTAAAATGCGTTTGCCGGTCTCTATCTCCCAGTCGCAGCTGAAAACAATCCCCATCGCGGTGGCAACCGGGCCTTCCATTCGCGCCATCAGGTCAATCCACTGACCGACACCCGCGCTCTGTTTGAAGAAGCGCGGATCGACCAGGTTCATGCTGCCGGTATAAGCGATGTAGTTATCAATGAGTACGATTTTGCGGTGCTGACGCAGATCCATCCGTCGCAGGAAGACGCGCAGCAGGCTGACCTGCAACGCTTCCACCACATCGATTCCGGCATTGCGCATCATGCCGACCCAGGGGCTGCGGAAAAAGGTAACACTGCCCGCAGAGTCGAGCAGCAGACGGCAATGAACGCCACGGCGTGATGCCGCCATCAGCGATTCCGCCACTTCATCCGCCAGACCGCCGGGATGCCATATATAGAACACCATCTCAATGTTGTGGCGGGCCAGCTGGATATCACGAATCAACGCCTGCATCACGTCGTCGGCGCTGGTGAGCAGCTGCAGCTGGTTGCCCTTGACCCCGGCGATGCCCTGACGATGGTAGCAAAGCTCAAACAGCGAACGCGCAACGTCGCTGTGTTCGGTGGCAAAAATTTCACGGCACTGCTTAAGGTCAGTAAGCCAGCGGGCAGTGGATGGCCACATGGTGCGGGCGCGCTCCGCACGACGTTTACCCAGATGGAGTTCGCCAAAAGAGAGATAAGCGATAATCCCTACCAGCGGCAGAATATAGATAACCAGTAGCCAGGCCATCGCGGATGTCACTGCCCGTCGCTTCATCAACACGCGCAGCGTAACCCCGGCGATCAGCAGCCAGTAACCAAACACCAGCAACCAGCTGATCAGGGTATAAAAAGTGGTCATAAAGTGGACATCCCGTTCGCGCTTTCGTCCGGCAAGTTTACGTGCAGATGACGGCTAACGGAACCCTTTATCCCGGACATCCTCGATGAAGGATCCGATTTGGTATTACCGCAGAGATCTCTATAATGCCCTCGCGTATATCTCGTGTGTATGACGTCAGAGAGGAAGTGATGAAACGAAGCAGAAATGAAGTGGCGCGCTGGAGAATGTTACGGCAGGTGCATCGCCGCCGCTCACGCTGGCTGGAAGGGCAGTCGCGGCGGTATAAGCGTATCCACTGCATTCGCCATCAGCTGGCACAACAGCAGCGTCGTTCGATTCTGTTTATTACGCAGATAATATAGCGAAAGCCCGGTGAATTCAGCCTGTCGGACAAAGCAGGCTATTCAGACTTCAAATCAGGCTTCAAAAAAAACCGATTCTGCCATCGCCCGTCGCGCTATCAGGTGCTCCTGATGCGACGCGCCACGATCGCTGACTTCGCGCATCAGACATTCCATTGAGCTGCCCAGCTCAGTCGGCCTGTGGTAACCCACACGATCGTACCATTCGTAAGACCACTTACGCGATTTACGCTGATAATAAACAGTGAGCCACACTGAGCAATTAGCAGGGTAACCACTCATTACTTCTATTTTGGGGTCAACAATAGAAAGGAGCCGGGATAACAGCGGGTCGAGCAATGTAAGGGACTGGCCAGAATAAGTTTTATGCATAATGTGCCCGCGACTGTGCTGTGCATCCATTCAGAGGTTCAACTCACAAGGGGTAAATGTAGACAGCTCTGCGAGATAATTCCTCTTTAATACTAAAAAAAGGGCGGAAAGATCATATTTTAATAGTAAAACAGGTCATTCAGGCGCGGACTAAAGAGGGAATATTAACAGGATAAAAACCGCAGGCTAACAAGTTGTACAACTTTACAATTTTGTAATGTGCTGTTATTTATGAGTTTATTGTCATTAAAACGTGACGATCTGATTTTTTAAGCTAAATATCTGTACAGATAGCTCGTTGTTGTATAACTTTATCGCATCGGTTATTAATCTTAAATGAATCCTATGAGGGTCAACCATGCAGACTAACGTTCGTATTCCCGCTTCAGTCTCTGACATCTCCGCGTATTTACACAGCGCCGCGCAGCCCTCACAACAGGCCATTCTTGGCTCCGTCGTGACAGAAATTATCAGTTCTGGCCGTAGTCTGAATCGTAAAGCGATCTGCTCAAAACTGATCGGCCGTTTACAGCATGTCACCAGTCCGGAAGAAGAACAGCACTATCATGCGCTGATTGGCCTGATTCTGGATCGCGGTTAACTCATCGCTGAAAATAGCTGTGGCGGGAAAATAAAGAGAGCGTGTATTACTGAAAGACCAGGCCGGTGTACTGCCGGTTTATTATCAATGTCGTTCAGAACAACGCTTTAATTTATTAAGATCAATTGGTCGCTGCGTTTATTCGCGAGGCAGAATATTCAGACCGGCCGGTTGCTGCGACAGAGAGTGATGTGCTGCTCTGTCGCAATGAAACCTCAGGTCTGATTAACCAGCGAGACGTTGTGTCGTCATCATCAGCGTTACGTTCACCAGCTGCAGTGCCGCCGCCAGCACGATCAGCATGACAATCCACTGCTTTTTATTACGCCAGCCCTGAGTTCGCCAGAGATAAACCGCGCTGCCGATCAGTAAAGCGATAATGGCCAATAGCCCCAGAATGATTATCTGCATCTTTCCTCTCTTGAACGATCAAAATAAAAATGGCTTCTGTGCCTGGCACAGAAGCCATTTTCAATGCTGAGTCACGATCAGAAGACGCGTTTAAACGGCTTAACCGAAACCTGCTTATAGACGCCCGCGGCGAAGTAGGGATCATCCTGTGCCCAGGATTGTGCTTCTTCTAATGACGGGAATTCAGCAATCACGGTTGAGCCGGTAAAGCCCGCTACACCAGGATCGTTGCTGTCGACAGCAGGCATCGGGCCTGCAATGATCAGGCGTCCCTCTTCCTGCAGCAGTTTGAGCCGTGCCAGATGGGCAGGGCGCACGGCGTTACGTTTTTCCAGTGAATCTGCAGTATCTTCTGCATAAATGACGTAAAGCACTAAGGAACTCCCATTAACCAGAATTTCGCAACACGTTAAGGGATTGCCCCTCAGAGTGCAAACGAAACCTCAGAGTGGTGAAAGGCTCAGCATAAAGGGCTAAAAAGCGCTTTTCTTCAGGCGGGATGGCGGGAGTTATTGAAACTGATTGCTATTTGCATTTAAAATCGCTGCTTCATTCAATCACTGCGACTGTTATGACCACGCTGACTATGCCATTACCTAAACGCACGTCTGTCTCCATGTTGTTGTCTGTTGCTTTGCATGGGGCCGTGATAGCCGGAATTCTGTATGCTTCATTCCAGCAGGTGATTGAGGTGCCCAAAGCGTCGCAGCCCATCAGCGTTACCATGGTCGCCCCTGAAGTCCAGCCTGAGCCTGCACCGGCCATCGTGGAGCCGCCTGCACCACAGCCAGAACCTCAGCCAGAACCTGAACCGGTGCCGGAACCTCAGCCCGTGCCCGAACCGCCGAAAGCGGAGCCGGTGCCGATTCCCAAACCTGAGCCTAAGCCAAAGCCCAAACCGAAACCAGAGCACAAGCGGGAGCAGCCTAAACGCGAGGTGAAGCCGCGTCAGGAAAGCAAACCGCAGGCCGATCCGTTTAAGCAGGAAGCCCCGGCGACGCAGAACAAACCGACCACGGCGCCAAAATCTACGCCGTCACCCATCTCATCGGCCTCAACCGGCCCAAAAGCACTGAACGTCAGTAAGCCTGGCTATCCACAACGCGCATTTGCACTGCGTGTAGAGGGGCGGGTACGGGTGAAGTTTGATGTGGATAGTGAGGGACGGGTGGATAACATCCAGATCCTCTCTGCTGAGCCGCGCAATATGTTTGAGCGTGAAGTTAAGCAGGCGATGAAAAAGTGGCGCTATCAGAGCGGACGGCCAGGGCAGGGTCTGACCATGAATATCGTGTTTAAGATTAATGGTGGGGCCAGCCTGGAATAAAGCGTCAGGTCAGGCTGAAACAGCCTGACCTGTTTTTCATTCGCCGGGTTGCTGGTTGGCACGACCGGCTGGCAGAGGACGGGAATTACCCTCATTGTCGACCGCCACATAAATAAACACCGCTTCCGTCGCAATGTAAGTTTGTCCAATCGGCTCAGACGACACTTTTTTGATCCACACTTCCACATTAATCGTCATGGAACTGTTGCCGGTACGAAGACAGCTCGCATGGCAGCTCACCACATCGCCCACCGCGACGGGCTTCATAAATGACATGCCGTCGACGCGAACCGTCACCACGCGTCCTTCAGCGATCTCTTTCGCCAGGATAGCGCCACCCATATCCATCTGTGACATCAGCCAGCCACCAAAAATATCGCCGTTGGCGTTGGTATCTGCTGGCATGGCGAGCGTACGCAGCACCATTTCGCCTTTCGGCAATGTATGTTTTTCGCCCATTGCTTCCACTTCTATGCAGGTGAATGCTAAAAAAATGCCCGGCGGACCGGGCAGATGATTATTTTTGTTCCTGCTGCGGCATCTGTCGCCAGATGTAAAGCCCGCTGAGCAGGGTAAACAGTAAGGTCAGACCGGAGAGACCGAACACTTTAAAGTTAACCCAAAACGCCTGAGATAACCAAAAGGCGACATAGATGTTTACCAGGCCGCAGATAAAGAAGAACAGCGCCCAGGCAACGTTGAGCCGGCGCCAGACCGCGTCGGGCAGCTGCAGCTCTTTACCCAGCATGCGCTGAATCAGCGTCTGCTCCATAAACCACTGGCTGTAGAGCAGGGCGGCGGCAAACAGGCTGTAGATAACCGTGACTTTCCACTTAATGAACTCATCGTTGTGGAACACCAGCGTCAGGGTGCCAAAAACCGCCACCAGCACAAAGGTGAAAATCGTCATCTTTTCCAGCTTGCGATAGAGCACCCAGCTGACAACCAGCGCCAGACCGGTCGCGACAATCAGCGCGCCCGAGGCGACAAAAATGTCATACAGCTTGTAGAAGATGAAAAAGACCACCAGGGGAAGAAAGTCGAGTAGCTGCTTCATAGTTTTTCCATTCAGAGTTGGCTGCAAATGTGCCCGAAGGCACATCGTCAATCAACGTAACAGCATATAGAGCCGATAAAGATAGATAATCAACATCGCCGAAACCACATTGCCTGCCGCGGTGAAAATCACCGACGAGACATTCAGCGGTAAAACCGTCAGCGAAGAGAAGAACAGCATCACCACCACTTTGGCCAGCAGCCAGAGCAGAATAGCGGGGGCAATCAGCTTCACATTCTTCCACGCCATCCGCATGCTGGCCCGCATGGCGGCAAAGACACCCATCTTCTCACTGGCCACCATCACCGGAGCCAGCGACAGCAGAATCGTCAGCAGAATGCCTGGCACCACCAGCACCATAAAGCCCAGTTGCGCCACCAGCGTCATCAGGAAGGTGAGCAGCAGCAGCTTTGGCAGCAGCGGCGCTGAAGCACCAATCGCCCGCAACGCACTGACACGCTGGCCGGAAGAGACCATCGGGATCAGATAGAGCATTCCGCCAAGCAGCAGCGTGTTCCCCATCAGCGCAGCGAAGGTGCTGGCCGCCGAGGCGCGCAGCAGCACCTGCTGCTGTTCCGGTGACATATTCTGCACCATCTCAAACAGCGAACCGGCGCTATCGTCACCCTGTTGCAGGAGGGCCATCTGATCGGCACCCGGCGTCAGCACATGCACCAGCATGACGGTGATAAAAGCGGCCAGCAGCGACATCAACAGCACCGTAGCCAGTTGATGGCGCGCGAAATTTCCTGTGTCACGGTATAACGAGCTTGCCGTGATAGACATGTACACTCCTTTGAGGAACCGGGTTAATTAACCCGGCGATTGTACATGTTCTGGTAGCTCGCTGGCACCCGCTGCGGCATAACTTTCTGTCATGACAGGTAAAGATGGGGAAAAAAGGGCGGGAAGACCATATCTGGCGCGGGCGCGATCGCAGGCTTCATTGTGGATACCCGCTTCGCCCGACATCGAAAATTCCCGACAGGGCGTCGGACGTTGTTCGTAGATTCCGCAGGAGACACAGCCGCCAATGTCGCCCTCAAGGGCAACGCAGCGCGGCGCGCGATCGTTCGTTCCACGCATATTGCGCATTAACAGGCTGAGCGGTTCGGTTAATGCGGTCGGCACCGGGCCGCCGGCATCATCGGCTTCAGCCCAGTAAAATGAGACGCGGAAATGGGCGCAGCAGGCGCCACAGCTGACACAAGGGTTAGTTATTTCACTCATTTGATCACCCGCCCCTCCCAGGGCATCGAACCAAAATCACCAGAGAAGATAAGCAAAATAGGCCTGGCGAAATTATTCAGCAAGGGGAATTTTGCTGCGCCAGCCAGAGCCGAAATTGATCTAAATCAATTCATTGTTTTTTAAGTAATTTATCTGAAGGGTACAGAGTGCAATTTTCTGTAAATCACGTTAAATATTTGCCAGCAAAAAGCGATGACGTTCGCGACATTAACATTAAGCAAAGGAGTGATGATGAAACTGGCAAAATGCGCGATGCTGCTGGCTCTGGCTTTTCCGCAACTGTCGATGGCCCACGAAGCAGGCGACTTCTTTATGCGTGCCGGTAGTGCCACCGTCCGGCCCACCGAAGGTTCCGATAATGTGTTAGGGATGGGCGAGTTCAGCGCATCCAACGACACGCAGCTGGGCCTGACCTTTACTTACATGGCAACGGACAACATTGGTGTTGAATTACTGGCCGCCACACCGTTCCGTCACAAAGTGGGCCTGGGCCCGACCGGAACACTGGCAACAGTACGCCAGTTACCGCCTACGCTGATGGCGCAGTACTACTTCTTTGACAGCAAGAGCAAAGCGCGTCCTTACGTTGGCGTAGGTATCAACTACACCACCTTTTACGATGCCGATTTCAATCAAACGGGCCGCGATGCGGGCCTGACCGATCTCAGCGTGAAGGATTCCTGGGGTGTGGCGGGTCAGGTCGGTCTGGATTATCAGATTAACCGTGACTGGATGCTGAATGCGTCGGTGTGGTACATGGATATTGATACGGAAGTGAAGTTTAAAGCGGGTGGCGAGCAGCAGAATATCAATATGCGCATCGATCCCTGGGTCTTCTTCTTCGGAGCGGGTTACCGTTTCTGATGATAAAGATGATAAAAAGGCCGCTGAATCAGCGGCCTTTTTTGTCTGTTAAGACGTTATTTGATCTGCATATTGTTAACAACGGACTTCACGCCCGCCACGCTGCGCGTAACCTGAACGGCACGGTTAGCCATCTGTGGTGATGAAACAAAACCGCTCAGCTGAACTTTACCTTTAAAGGTTTCTACGTTGATTTCAGTTGATTTCAGCGAGTCATCTTTCAGCAGTTCACCTTTAACTTTTGTGGTCACCACAGTGTCATCAATATAGCCACCGGTTCCCTCTTTGGTTGCGGTTGGCGCACAGGCGCTCAGTGTCAGCGCAACCACGCCCGCCAGTACAGCACCTGTCAGCAGTTTAACGAATTTCATTGCTTTCTCTCCCTGTCACAAAATGGATGCGACGTTACCGTAACGGCGCATTGTCATTGTGGTGCAGATTTTGCAAAAAGGGCAAATGGGGGAATGAAAAAAAAGGAAACAAATCATGCCTTATCGCGCGATAAGGCATGCTGGCAGGATTAACGGCTGGCGGCTTTAAGGCGGCTGACAAAGTTCTTCAGCTCGCTCAGCATCACCTCAGGCTCTGAATGATGTTTTTCGATGATTCTGACAATCGCAGAGCCGGAGATCGCACCCGCAGCGCCCGCGGCGATCGCTTCCTTCACCTGGTCAGGCTCAGAGATACCAAAGCCCTGCAGCGGCGGGGCTGCATGGTATTCACGCAGCTTGTCGATCAGATGCTGCAACGGCAGGCTGGCACGGTTTTCAGCACCGGTCACGCCTGCGCGCGACAGCAGGTAGGTGTAACCCCGTCCGTGTGAAGCGATCTCGCGCAGCAGCTCATCGCTGGCGTTAGGCGGACAGATGAAGATGGGTGCCACGCCATGACGCAGCGCAGCCTGACGGAAGGGCGCGGACTCTTCAACGGGCACATCCGCCACCAGCACCGAATCCACACCCGCCTCTGCACAACGGGCATAGAACTCATCCACACCGTTGGTGAAGACCAGATTGGCGTACATCAGCAATCCAATCGGCAGATCCGGATACTTACGGCGGATAGTGGCCAGCATTTCAAAGCATTGGCTGGTGTTGGTGCCCGCCGCAAAGGCGCGTAACGTCGCATTCTGGATGGTCGGGCCATCTGCAAGGGGATCGGAAAAGGGAATACCCAGCTCCAGTGCATCCGCGCCTCCTTCAACCAGGGCATCAATCACGCGCAGTGAAAGCTCCGGTGACGGATCGCCCAGCGTAACAAAAGGCACGAAAGCCCCTTCGTTATTCGCTGACAGACGCGTAAACAGTTGATTGTAACGTTCCATCAGATTTCTCCCTGCGCTGTCAAAATGTCATGAACGGTGAAAATATCTTTGTCGCCGCGGCCAGAGAGGTTGACCACAATCAACTGCTCTTTTTCCGGCTCAGCCTGAATCATCTTCATAGCGTGCGCCAGGGCGTGGGATGACTCCAGCGCCGGAATGATACCTTCATCGCGACAGAGCTGTTTAAAGGCGGCCAGCGCTTCGTTATCGGTGATAGAGACATATTCCGCACGACCGATGCTGTTCAGGTGCGCATGCTGCGGGCCTACCGACGGGAAGTCGAGGCCGGCAGAGATCGAGTAAGACTCCTCAATCTGGCCATCATGGGTCTGCATCATCGGCGATTTCATACCGAAGTAGATGCCGACGCGACCGTGCTTGAGCGGCGCGCCATGCTCGCCGGTCTCAATGCCGTGGCCCGCAGGCTCTACGCCGATCAGCTTCACGCTGGTCTCATCGATAAAGTCGGCAAACATGCCGATGGCGTTGGAGCCGCCGCCCACACAGGCGAGGATCGCATCGGGCAGGCGACCCTCTCTTTCCAGAATCTGCTTTTTAGTCTCTTCGCCAATCATGCGCTGGAACTCACGCACAATCGTCGGGAAGGGATGCGGACCCGCCGCGGTGCCGAGCATATAGTGTGATGTCTCGTAGCTGCCAGACCAGTCACGCAGCGCTTCATTACAGGCATCTTTCAGCGTGGCGGAGCCGCTGTGCACCGGGATCACTTCTGCGCCCATCAGACGCATACGGAAGACGTTGGGTGACTGACGCTCCACATCTTTTGCGCCCATATAGATGCGGCATTTCATGCCCAGCAGCGCACAGGCCAGCGCTGAAGCCACGCCGTGCTGACCCGCACCGGTTTCGGCAATGATTTCGTTTTTGCCCATGCGTTTGGCTAACAACGCCTGACCCAGCACCTGGTTGGTCTTGTGCGCGCCACCGTGCAGCAGATCTTCACGCTTAAGATAGAGGCGGGTTTTGGTGCCTTTAGTCAGGTTTTTGCACAGCGTCAGGGCGGTAGGCCGACCCGCATAGTTCTTCAGCAGGTCGGTAAACTCGGCCTGAAACTCAGGATCTTTCTGGGCGTCGACAAACGCCTGTTCCAGCTGGCGCAGGGCTGGCATCAGGATTTGCGGAACATACATTCCGCCAAATTCGCCAAAGTAGGGATTAAGTAACGTCATTTTTTATCTTCCTTTCTCGGGCCCGCCGTTGAGCAGGCCAGGCAAATCAGTAGGCTCGCAGTGTCTGAAACACAGCGGCAATTTTACGGGCATCTTTGATGCCAGGCGCGCTTTCCACGCCAGAGTTGAAGTCCAGGCCGGCACAGCCGAGCTGCGCGGCTTCAACACAGTTATCCGCGCTCAGGCCACCGGCCAGCAGAACATTGTTGAGCGTCTGTCCCTGCAACAGCGACCAGTCGAAACGCTGTCCGGTTCCACCGTCGCCATTATCAAACACATAACGGTCAACATGAGGCCAGTCGCGCGCCGGCAAGGTGCCTTCAATGCGCAGCGCCTTCCAGATTTGAATCTCTGCTGGCAGAGCCGCACGCAGTTCAGCCACAAACGCCGGCGTCTCGTTGCCATGCAGCTGCACCGCAGAGAGTGAAAGCGCACCGGCTTGCGTGACAATGTCACTCATAGCGGCATTGCGGAACACGCCGACGTAGCGCAGCGGGGCCGCAGCGATAACGGTCTGCGCCTTAGCGGTGTCAATCTGGCGTGGGGAACCTTCCGCAAAGATCAGCCCGCCATAGATTGCCCCGGCTTCATAGGCGGCGCGCGCATCTTCGGCACGGGTCAGGCCGCACACTTTATTGCTGCCCAGCGTGACCCGACGCACCGCTGCGGTCAGGTCGGCCTCCTCCATCAGTGCAGAACCAATCAGGAAGCCGTTGGCAAAATGGCTCAGCTCGCGAATATCGGCATAGCTGTTAATGCCTGATTCGCTGATTACCGTGACGCCGTGTGACAGGCGCGGTGCCAGCTGACGGGTGCGGTTAAGATCGATAGAGAGGTCACGCAGATCGCGGTTGTTGATACCCACGACTTTGGCCTGCAGCGCGATAGCCCGCTCCAGTTCCTCTTCATTGCTTACTTCAGTCAGAATGCCCATCTTCAGGCTGTGCGCCACAGCGGCCAGCTGACGATACTGCTCGTCATCCAGCACTGACAGCATCAGCAGAATCGCATCCGCCTGGTAGTAACGGGCCAGATAGATCTGATAGGGGTCGATGATAAAATCTTTGCACAGCACCGGCTGGGTGATGGCCGCGCTGACAATCGGCAGAAAGGCGAAGTCGCCCTGAAAATATTTCTCATCGGTCAGTACAGATACCGCGGAAGCGTAGTGGCGGTAGACCCCGGCAATGGCGGCTGGATCGAAATCCTCACGAATAATGCCTTTCGAGGGAGAGGCCTTTTTACACTCCAGGATAAACGCGGTTCTTGCACCCTGCAGCGCGTCGTAGAAATGACGGCTGGCAGGTTCAATGCTGTTCTGAAAGGTAGAGAGAGGCTGCTGCTGCTGACGGGCTTCAACCCAAATCGCTTTGTCCTGAACAATTTTTTCTAACACGGTGCCTTTCATGATTATCCTCTTGCTGCCAGTGCGACGACACGCTCATAAGCCTGTCCGCTGCGGATGGCGTTAAGCGCCTGCTGTGCGTTTTCACGCAGATCTTCCTGACCGAATACTTTAAGCAACATCGCCACGTTGACGGCGACGGCCTCCTCATGGGCCTGCTGGCCATTACCCTGGAGTAAAGAGGTCAGAATGTCACGATTTTCTTCCGGCGTGCCGCCCGCCAGCGCCTCTTTGGGATGGAAGCCAAAACCAAAGTCCTCTGGCGAGAGCTGATAGCGCGTAATTTCACCTTCACGCAGTTCGGCCACATGGGTCACGTCGTGCAGCGCCACCTCATCCATTCCGCCACCGTGAACCACCGCCGCGCGCTGATAACCCAGCACTTTCAGCGTCTGAGCAATCGGCATCACCAGTTCCGGGCTGTAGACGCCAATCACCGCCAGTGGCGGGCGTGCCGGGTTGATCAGCGGACCCAGCACGTTAAACAGCGTACGGGTCTTAAGCTGCTGGCGGACCGGCATCGCGTGGCGAAAACCGGTGTGATACTGCGGCGCAAACAGGAAGCAGACATTGAGATCGTCCAGCGCCTGGCGCGCCCGGTCAGCAGGCATATCGAGATTGATGCCAAAGGCGGCCAGCAGATCGGAGGAGCCCGATTTGCTGGAGACGCTGCGGTTGCCGTGCTTCGCCACTTTCAGACCGCAGGTCGCGGCGACAAAGGCGCTGGCAGTCGAAATATTAATGCTGTTACTGCCATCGCCGCCGGTGCCCACAATGTCGGCAAACGCATAATCAGGGCGGGGAAAAGGTTTGGCATCTTCCAGCAGTGCGGTGGCGGCTCCGGCGATCTCTTCCGGCGTTTCACCGCGCACCTTCATGGCGATCAGCGCGGCAGCGAGCTGCGTTGGCTCCAGCTGTCCGGTAATGATGGCGCTGAACAGCTGATGACTCTCAGCCTGATTCAGCGTCTGCGCCTGGTAAAGTTTTTCCAGTGTCTGTTGCATGTTTATTCTCCCTGTTACTTTGCCAGTGCCCAGGCCAGCGTCTGCTCAAGCAGGCGCGCACCCTGAGAAGTCAAAATCGATTCAGGATGGAACTGAAACCCGCATACGCGATCGGTTTCATGGCGAACGGCCATCACCATCCCGTTGTAACTGGCGTTCACCGTCAGCTCTTCCGGCGTGTTGCTGCCCACCAGCGAGTGATAGCGCGCCACCGGCAGCGGATTGCTCAGACCGGCAAACATCGCCTCGCCGTCATGGTCGATTGAAGAGGCTTTGCCGTGCAGGATCTCGCCTGCCTGGCCCACATGGCCGCCATAGGCTTCGACAATCGCCTGGTGACCCAGACAGATACCGATAATTGGCAGACGACCACGCAGCACCCGCAGCAGCTCCGGCATACAGCCAGCATCTTTTGGCGCGCCGGGACCGGGAGAGAGCATCAGCACCGGGTTCTCCATCCGCTGCAGCTGTTCAATAAGCAGTTCGGCGGGCAGGTTGTTGCGGTAAATCACCACGTTGTGACCAAAGGTCCGCAGCTGATCAACCAGGTTATAGGTAAAAGAGTCGATGTTATCGAGCAGCAGAATATCGGCCATCAGAAGATCTCCTTGCAGTGATGGGCAGTCGCGATAGCGCGCAGTACGGCGCGCGCTTTGTTGCGGCTTTCATCAGCTTCAGCCTGCGGATTAGAATCCAGCACCACACCAGCGCCCGCCTGAACGGTGGCGACGCCATCTTCTACATAGGCGGAGCGGATAACGATACAGGTATCGAGATCGCCCTGGGCGGTGAAGTAGCCCACCGCGCCGCCGTAGCTGCCGCGACGGGTGCGTTCAGCCCCGGCAATCAACTGCATGGCGCGAACTTTTGGTGCTCCGCTCAGCGTGCCCATGTTCATACAGGCACGATAAGCGTGCAGCACATCGAGATCCGCGCGCAGCGTACCCACCACGCGGGAAACCAGATGCATCACAAACGAGTAGCGGTCGACTTTGGTCAGGTCAGCCACGTAACGGCTGCCGGGCACGCAGATACGCGCCAGATCGTTACGCGCCAGATCCACCAGCATCAGATGCTCAGCCAGCTCTTTATGGTCGGTACGCATCTCCAGCTCAATGCGGCTGTCGAGATCGCGGTCCAGTGAGCCATCAGCATGGCGGCCACGCGGGCGGGTACCGGCAATCGGGTAGATCTCAATCTGACGGGAGGTGGCGTCATACTTCAGCGAACTCTCCGGCGACGCGCCAAACAGGGAGAAATCCTGATCCTGCATGAAAAACATATAGGGGCTGGGATTGCTGTTTTTCAGTGTCTCATAAGCAGCCAGCGGCGACGGGCACGGCAGCGAGAAGCGACGTGACGGCACGACCTGGAAAATTTCGCCGATGCGAACCGCCTGCTGAAGGGTGCGTACTACGTCGCAATACTCTTCATCACTTTGGCTGGTGGTCAGCGTCATCTGTTCAACCGGCTGGACCGGCAGAGCCGGTGCCGGCTGCAGCATCTGGCCGTGCAACTGCTTGATGCGGCGCTGCAGGCGCTGGAACTCGCTGGTGGACGGGCAGAACAGGCTGGCCTGAAGACGCGCACTGCGGGTCTGGTGATCGATTACCAGTAAGGTTTCTGCCAGGTAAAAACAGTAGTCGGGGCAGCGTTGCTGATTATCCAGCTCCGGCAGGGTTTCAAAACCGGCAACCAGATCATAAGCAAACAGGCCACCCAGCAGCACGGCTTCGCGCTCATCGGCAGGGGAGTTGACCAGTTGTGGAATCAGACGCAAAGCATCAAACACCGACAGTGCCTTGAGGCGGGAATCTTCATCCTGCTGATGGTCGGTGCTCTGCGGGAAAGTCAGTTCACGTCCATCGGGACGAACCTGATTGCTGACCGACGCAGGCAGGGCCTCATCCAGCAGCGGCAGCAGGGCGCGGCCATTTTCTGACAACGCCTGAACGGTGACATTGTTGCCCATTGCGCTGACGCGCAGCGCGCTGTCGACAATCAGCAGGCTTTTTAAGTTGCGTTTGCTGTCGATGTCAGCGGATTCAAGCAGCAGGGTTGCCGGACGTGCGCCGCACAGCTGGTGAAACACTGCGGCCGGATCTTCGCGGTAGGGTGCGGTGCCGGTAATCAACTTCACTGTAGGTTTCGCATTTGGCATGATGATTTCTCTGAATTTCGCTCAAAAAAAAGCCCGCTCGGTGGCGGGCTCAGGTATTAGCACAGCGTTTACGCAAAGTGTGCACGACCCTGTCGCCCGTTTTCGGGAACATTGCGCCAACCGTTTAAATGCGTGATTACAACAGCCATGATTGAATACCCGTTACGTGTGAACTTGTGTACTAGTTAACGGGTTCAGAGCGGAAATGTCAATACACTTTTTCACTGACCGTGAAAATCGTTATCATGCTGGCCGGTTTAGTTTTTGCAGGAGTTCTCTTGAGCGATATCGCCCGTTTCCCGGTTTATGATTTACACAGCCACACGCGTGCCTCCGATGGCTTACTGACCCCAGCCGCCCTGGTGCAGCGAGCGGTTGAGATGCGCGTCGGCGTACTGGCGATCACCGATCACGACAGCGTTGCAGGGGTTGATGAAGCGCAGCAAACGGCAATCGATTACGATTTACCGATAAAAGTGCTGGCGGGCGCAGAAATCTCCACCCTGTGGGAAAACCATGAGATTCACATCGTGGGACTGAACATTGATATCCGCCATCCGGCGATGGTGGCGTTTCTGGCCGGACAACATGCCTGTCGGCAAGCACGTGCAGAAGAGATTGGTGAGCGACTGGCGAAGGCACGTATCCCGGATGCGCTGGCGGGAGCGACGCGACTGGCTGATGGCGGCATCATTACCCGCGGTCACTTTGCCCGCTTCCTGATTGAGCAGGGTAAAGCAGAGAATATGGCGCAGGTGTTCAAAAATTATCTGGCGCGTGGCAAAACCGGTTACGTGCCGCCACAATGGTGTACAATTAAACAAGCTATTGATGCTATTCATCATTCTGGTGGCTGCGCCGTGCTGGCGCATCCTGGCCGTTACGGTTTATCGGCAAAGTGGCTCAAACGGCTCGTCGCCCATTTCCGCGAAGCGGGCGGCGATGCGATGGAAGTCGCGCAGTGCCAGCAGCCGCCTAATGAGCGCACGACGCTGGCGCAATACGCCAGAGATAATGAACTGGCCGCATCACAAGGTTCTGATTTTCATCAACCCTGTCCGTGGATTGAACTGGGCCGCAAACTCTGGCTGCCCGCGGCGGTTGAGCCGGTCTGGGAACGCTTCCCGGATCTGGCTCCCAGACTGGCAATCACGGAAAGGTGACACGAGGTTTCTATGAGTCAATTGTTTCATATTCATCCGGACAACCCACAGCCCCGCCTGATTAATCAGGCGGTTGACTACCTGAACAAAGGCAGCGTCATTGTTTATCCAACCGATTCCGGCTATGCGCTGGGCTGTCGGCTGGAGGAGAAGGGCGCGATGGAGCGTATCTGTCGTATCCGTCAGCTCGACGGGCACCACAACTTTACCCTGATGTGCCGGGATCTCTCTGAGCTGTCGGTCTATTCGCAGGTGGGCAACTCAGCGTTTCGCCTGCTGAAAAACAACACGCCAGGCAACTACACCTTTATTCTCAAGGCGACCAAAGAGGTGCCGCGCCGCCTGATGAATGAAAAACGTAAGACCATTGGTCTGCGCGTGCCCTCTAATCCCGTGGCGCTGGCGCTGCTGGAAGCACTGAATCAGCCGATGATGTCGACCTCATTAATTCTGCCGGGCAACGATTTCACCGAGTCCGATCCGGAAGAGATCCAGCACAGCATCGGCAAGCTGGTCGATCTGATTATCGACGGCGGCACGCTGGGCCAGCAGCCGACCACGGTGGTCGATCTGACCACCGATGCGCCGGAAATTGTGCGTGAAGGGGTGGGCGATACCCGCCCGTTCCTGTAAGCCCTCAGGCTCAGGCACCGCGTGTCGGTGTCTGGGCCAGATTCGACTCTAACCAGCTTTTGAACTGGCCGTAAGGAATATAAAGTGACACATCTTTCAGGATCACTTTGTTATTACGCCCATTTTTAATCGAGTCAGAATAGCCAACAATCACGCCGCCCAGCGTATCATCACGGTTATAAACGCCGCCGCCCGACATCCCCTGAACAACACCTGCATTGGAGGCCATGGCTATACAGGGACTTTTATTCCAGTTATTCCGAATAGCCGTACGGGCTAAATTAACTCCGGTCGATTCAACCGGCATCGCTGAAATAAAACTGTAGCCATACATTTTAACCGGATCGCCGATGTCGCTGCTGCGGAACTTAGTCAGCGTGCTGGCGTCATTCTTGTGATAAATAATCGCAAGGTCGCAATAAGGGTGATAAGACTTGACGCGCTGCACGGCAGTTTTGGCAACGTGCGCAGCTGTCAGGCTATATTCAGGCGTCAGAGGAATGCTGGTGCCCAGTGTGCCGAGACCGAGGATCGTCGGAATGCCAGTCACGCTCATATCTACGTGCTGCATCGCCGTACGACTGTACTCAGTATGGCCCACAGAACACCCGCTCAGCACCAGTGCAGCAAGCACCGGGCACAGCAACAGGTTTTTCATGATGGGTTTCTTTATTCAGGCATGTCGGGAAATCCCTGGTGAAGATTTTTGACATGCAAGCAAGGTTCATCACTGAACCGTATTAACGCAACAACTCCGGATGCGCCGGTTTATTGGATTAATCTAAAAAGACTATTTTTATATACGAATAACAAAAGCCGGACTTCATTGTTGCAGGACCCCTCTGTCGTGAGTCCTGCTTTTTATTGTGCTACAGGAATAAATTATATCAGCTTAATAGTGTCGTGCAATTTATTAAAGCTAATAAGAATCAAATGTCCTTGAAAATAAGGCCTTAAATAAATCTGCGTTAAGAAAAATCTGGCTTTTTTGTGTTTACCGAGCGGTTATAATGGATTAAATCATTAAAACAGTTGTTTGTGCTGACTTTGGTGTTTTTTTAAGAAGAATAAAAGCAAGGGAAAACCAGCGAAAGTGTAAGATAGTGTTAAGGTTTTTATCACCAGAACATTACGTTGATGAAACTGAAGTGGTTAGAAAATTTAATTGTCATCAGCTATAAAGTTTTTAATACATGCATTTTATTAATCTTATTCCTGTCAGATGCACGGGGATTATTTAAATCAGCGTCAGATATTATCAGATCTAAAACTATCAGAGGCTGACCCTTCTTAATTCGCTTCAGACCCACTCATAAAGCGCGTTACTTCAGGGGTAAATGCCTGTATAATGGGGCCGAATTAATAGGTTAACCTGTTGATTCAGAAAGAATTATCACCCTACCGTGACGCCTGGGAAGGCGACAAAGAGGAAGCTCAATGAGCGAAAAGTTACAGAAAGTCTTAGCGCGTGCCGGTCATGGCTCGCGTCGTGAAATCGAATCAATGATTGCCGCTGGCCGTGTCAGCGTCGACGGCAAGATCGCCACCCTGGGCGACCGCGTTGAAAGCAGCAAATCTCTGAAAATCCGTATTGATGGCCATCTGGTCTCGATTGCTGAATCAGCAACCGAAGTTTGCCGCGTGCTGGCTTACTACAAACCAGAAGGTGAACTCTGTACCCGCAGCGATCCTGAAGGGCGCCCAACGGTATTTGATCGTCTGCCTCGTCTGCGCGGTTCACGCTGGATTGCCGTTGGCCGTCTGGATGTGAACACCTGTGGTCTGATGCTCTTCACCACTGACGGTGAACTGGCGAACCGCCTGATGCATCCGAGCCGTGAAGTGGAACGTGAATATGCGGTGCGCGTCTTTGGTCAGGTCGACGATGATAAAATTCGTCAGCTGAGCAAGGGCGTTCAGCTGGAAGATGGCCCGGCTGCCTTTAAAACCCTGAAATTTGGCGGTGGAGAAGGGATCAACCAGTGGTACAACGTGACCCTGACCGAAGGACGCAACCGTGAAGTGCGTCGTTTATGGGAAGCGGTCGGCGTGCAGGTCAGTCGTCTGATGCGTGTTCGCTACGGCGATATCACCTTACCAAAAGGCCTGCCACGCGGTGGCTGGACCGAACTGGATCTGCCTGCGGTTAACTACCTGCGTAACCTGGTGGAGATGGATGATGAAACGGTTACCAAACTGGTGGTCGAAAAAGATCGTCGTCGCACCAAAGCGAACCAGATTCGTCGTGCCGTGAAACGTCACAGTAAAGTGAGCAGCACCCCACGTGCACCACGCCGCAATCCGGGCAGCAAACGTAACTCCGGTTAATCACGTTGCCCGATCGCTAAAAACGCAGCCCAGGGCTGCGTTTTCTTTTTCTGTTACCAGTCAATTCCCTGCTGAGCCTGTATCCCGGCATCAAAAGCGTGCTTAACCGGCCGCATCTCAGTCACCGTATCCGCCATCTCAGTCAGGCTGCGATGACAGCCACGTCCGGTAATGATGACGCTCTGATGCGCCGGGCGCTGTTGCAGGGCCGCTATCAGCTCTTCCAGTGGCAGATAATCCATGCTGACCATATAGGTGATTTCGTCGAGCACCACCAGATCCAGCTGCTCATCGGCCAGCATCCGTTTTGCATGCTGCCACACCGCCAGACAGGCAGCGGTATCCGTTTCGCGGTTCTGCGTATCCCAGGTAAAGCCGGTTGCCATCACCTGAAATTCAACACCGTGCTGTTCCAGCAGGTTTCGCTCGCCATTCGGCCAGTCACCTTTAATGAACTGGATAGCCGCCACGCGTTTGCCATGACCGGTGGCGCGGAGTGCGGTGCCAAAGGCCGCAGTCGTTTTGCCTTTGCCATTGCCGGTAAAGACCATCAGGATGCCACGAACCTCCGTGGCTGCAGCAATACGCGCATCTACCTGTTCTTTTAACCGCTGCTGACGCTGTTGATGACGATCGTCAGCCATTATTCAGCGGCTCCCGGTTTTCTGCCTGGCTGGGCATCAAAGCTGATCCCGGTTTTACGACGGCTGTCATCACCCATCAGATAAAGGTAGAGCGGCATCAAATCGGCAGGGGTTTTCAGCTTATTGGCATCTTCCTGCGGGAACGCGCTGGCACGCATTTTGGTTCGCGTCCCGCCCGGATTAATACAGTTCACCCGCAGCGACTGGTTCTTATACTCATCAGCCAGTACCTGCATCATGCCTTCGGTAGCAAATTTAGAGACGGCGTAAGCCCCCCAGCCCGCGCGACCGGTACGGCCCACGCTGGAGGTGGTAAACACCAGTGAACCGGCATCCGATTTTAACAGCAGCGGCAACAGCGCCTGCGTCAGGAAGAAGGTGGCGTCCAGGTTGATGTTCATCACCTGCTGCCAGACCTGTGGGTCGAGTTCAGCCAGCGGCACAATCTCACCGAGGATACCGGCGTTATGCAGCACGCCGTCAAGACGCGGAAACTGCTGTGCCAGCTGTTCTGCCACCTGCTGGCAACGTTCCGGTGTCGCTTCGGCCAGATCGAACACCACAGTGTGAGCAGGACAGAGATTGAGTTGATTGATCGCCTGTTCGACCTGCTGAAGCTTCTCAGGGTTACGGCCCATCAGGATCACTTCTGCGCCATAGCGGGCATAAGTCAGCGCCGCTTCCCGGCCAATGCCATCTGAAGCGCCAGTGACCAGGATAATGCGATGATTGAGCAGGTCGCTTTTCGGTTGATAATGCACAGCGGGGTCCTCCAGCGAAAACAGCATGATTCCGTTTTATGCCTGAATTTACGAATGGGCGCAATCGCCAACCCACCCATTCTGTGCCAGCTGCTGGCATTTCAGGCGACGAAGCGGGGCAAAACGGCTAAACTGGCGAACTGTTTTTGATTCTCTGTTTACTAAGGCGACCTATGGATTTTATTTCAACGTATGGACTGTTTTTAGCGAAAGTGGTGACACTGGTGGTTGCCGTCGCTGTGATTGTCATGATTGTGATGAATGCCGCATTACGCAAACGGGCACAAAACGGTCAGCTTCGACTGACTCATCTGGATGATGACTATCAACAGATGAAAGAGGATTTGCAACTGGCAAAAATGAAGCCTCAGGCACAAAAAGTCTGGCTGAAAAATCATAAGAAAAGTGAAAAGCTGAAAGCCAAAGCGGAAAAGCAGGCGGCGAAGCAGGGGCAGACAGACAGTGCGAAGCCCACGCTCTATGTACTCGATTTCAAAGGCAGCATGGACGCCCATGAGGTGACCTCACTACGTGAAGAGATTTCAGCCGTGCTGGCTGTGAAACAGCCTGGCGATGAAGTGCTGCTGCGTCTTGAAAGCCCTGGTGGCGTGGTTCATGGCTATGGCCTGGCAGCCTCGCAGCTGCAGCGTCTGCGCGATCAGGGTCTGCGCATCACGGCGGCCGTGGATAAAGTGGCGGCCAGCGGCGGTTACATGATGGCCTGCGTAGCCGATCGTATTGTGGCGGCACCTTTCTCGATTATTGGCTCCATCGGCGTGGTCGCGCAGATCCCCAATTTCAACCGCTTGCTGAAACGGAACGATATTGATATTGAGCTGCATACCGCCGGACAGTACAAGCGCACGCTGACGCTGTTTGGTGAAAACACCGAAGAGGGACGTGAGAAATTCCAGGAAGATCTCGACGAAACGCACCTGCTGTTCAAGCAGTTTGTCCACCAGATGCGCCCGTCACTCGACATCGATCAGGTGGCAACCGGTGAACACTGGTATGGCCGCCAGGCGCTGGACCTCGGCCTGGTTGACGAAATCGGCACCAGCGATGATCTGATCATCCGTCAGATGGATAAGTTCAGCGTGCTCGGCGTGCATTATGCCCGCCGCCGTAAGGTGATGGATCGCTTTACGCAGAGCGCCGGCTCGGTGGCAGAGCGCCTGCTGCTGAAACTCTGGCAGCGCGGCGAAAAGCCACTGCTCTGATGATCTGATGATGCTAAACCCGGCCTGCGCCGGGTTTTTTCATTCCAGGTGGTAGAGCGGCGACAGCACCACGGCAAGGTGTTTGAACACGTTAAACACCGCCGTGGTTTTAGCCGTCGGCACTCCATCGGCATCGAGAAAAAACGGTCCGCGAAATACCAGCACTTCACCCTGCTGAATCACCTCATCCGCCTGCATTCCCGCTAAATAATCATCATGTTCTTTGATCAGCGCATTGGCCTTTTCCAGCAACGCCTGGCGGGAAATAGCCTGAGTTGAACTCTGCATTTATTCACTCCTGTTTGACAGTACTCCAATCCTTTCTATATTACTGGCGAGTCACAGGGTGTGACAAATCGGTGTAATCGATGAAAACCTGGCGTAAGTCCGGGCTGAGTGCTAATTAAGTTGCGTAACAGATTTTATCAGGTAGAGTGTGGGCGATTCCGATTTCAGGGATTTTGCACCAGGATGTGCGATGAGTTCAGATAGAAAAAGCACTCTTTATCATGCAGTTGCATAACGCCACATCATCTGATCTGAGATTGACCCCTCCGCCTTGAAATGTTAAACAGGCGCAGCAATATTGAACCCATTGGGTTTTTGGGCATCCAATCCTCTCCCGTTAAGCAGGATGTTTTCATTAGGTAAAGGTAAATATGGGTAAAGCACTCGTTATTGTTGAGTCCCCGGCAAAGGCTAAAACAATCAATAAATACCTGGGTAGTGATTACGTGGTTAAATCCAGCGTGGGTCATATCCGGGATCTGCCGACCAGTGGTTCAACCGCGAAAAAAAGTGCTGACGCCTCGACAGATAAGAAAGTCAAAGACGCTTCGACTGACAAAAAAGTCAAAAAAGTTAAAAAAGATGAGAAGGCCGCACTCGTCAGCCGCATGGGTGTTGACCCCTATCACGGCTGGGAAGCGGACTATCAGATTCTGCCCGGCAAAGAGAAAGTGGTCGCCGAACTGAAGGCGTTAGCCGCCAATGCTGACCACATCTATCTCGCAACCGACCTTGACCGCGAAGGGGAAGCCATTGCCTGGCACCTGCGGGAAGTGATTGGTGGTGATGACTCGCGCTTCAGCCGCGTCGTGTTTAACGAAATAACCAAGAATGCGATTCGTCAGGCGTTTGAAAAGCCGGGCGA
The DNA here is from genome assembly GCF_902706165.1 of Pantoea sp. 18059. Classification (NCBI taxonomy): domain Bacteria; kingdom Pseudomonadati; phylum Pseudomonadota; class Gammaproteobacteria; order Enterobacterales; family Erwiniaceae; genus Pantoea; species Pantoea sp. 18059. Next base: position 913,890 of record NZ_CACSJS010000001.1, on the reverse strand, counting down.
ACTGAATATTGATCGGGTTAATGCTCAGCAGGCGCGTCGCTTTATGGACCGCGTGGTGGGCTACATGGTCTCGCCACTGCTGTGGAAAAAGATCGCTCGTGGTCTCTCTGCCGGACGTGTGCAATCCGTTGCCGTTCGCCTGGTGGTGGAACGTGAACGTGAGATTAAAGCTTTTGTTCCCGAAGAGTACTGGGAAGTTAATGCCGCGCTGACCACGCCGAAAGGCGATGAGCTGTCGATGGACGTGACGCACAAAGGCGATAAAGCCTTCCGTCCGGTCAACCGCGACGAGACGTATGCCGCCGTCGCGCTGCTGGAAAAAGCGCGCTATGAGATCGTGGATCGTGAAGATAAGCCGACCAGCAGCAAGCCGGGCGCGCCTTATATCACCTCGACACTGCAGCAGGCTGCCAGCACCCGTCTCGGCTTTGGCGTCAAGAAGACCATGATGATGGCTCAGCGGCTGTACGAAGCGGGCCACATTACTTATATGCGTACCGATTCGACCAACCTGAGTCAGGATGCGGTCGCCATGGCGCGTGGCTATATCGAAAGTAATTTCGGTAAAAAGTATCTGCCTGAAAACGCCATAACTTACGCCAGCAAAGAGAACTCCCAGGAAGCGCACGAAGCGATTCGTCCTTCTGATGTGGAAGTGGTGGCGGAAAAGCTGAAAGATATGGAAGCGGATGCGCAGAAACTCTATCAGCTGATCTGGCGTCAGTTTGTTGCCTGTCAGATGACACCAGCAAAATATGACTCCAGCACCATTACTGCCGCCGCCGGTGATTTCCGGCTCAAAGCGAAAGGCCGTATTCTGCGTTTCGACGGCTGGACCAAAGTGATGCCTGCGCTGCGTAAGAATGATGAAGATCGTACGCTGCCTGCGGTAAGCGTGGGTGATGTTCTGGACCTGCAGCAACTGCTGCCCGGTCAGCACTTCACCAAGCCACCGGCGCGCTTCAGCGAAGCGTCACTGGTGCGCGAGCTGGAGAAGCGCGGAATTGGTCGTCCATCCACTTATGCGGCCATTACCTCGACGATTCAGGATCGTGGCTATGTACGGGTTGAAAACCGCCGTTTTTATGCGGAAAAAATGGGTGAAATCGTCACCGATCGTCTGGAAGAGAACTTCCGCGAACTGATGAATTATGATTTCACCGCCCGCATGGAGAGCAACCTTGACCAGGTTGCCAATAACCAGGCGCAATGGAAAGCGGTACTCGACCACTTCTTCACCGATTTTACCCAGCAGCTTGAACTGGCTGAGAAAGATCCTGAAGAGGGCGGGATGCAGCCGAACCAGATGGTGCTGACCTCGATTGACTGCCCGACCTGTAGCCGTCCGATGGGGATTCGAACTGCCAGTACCGGCGTCTTCCTGGGCTGTTCCGGCTATGCGCTGCCGCCTAAAGAGCGCTGCAAACAGACCATCAACCTGATCCCGGAAAATGAAGTTCTCAATATTCTGGAAGGGGATGATGCTGAAACCAACGCCCTGCGTGCCCGTCGTCGCTGCCAGAAGTGTGGCACGGCCATGGACAGCTACCTGATCGATAACGAACGTAAACTGCATGTCTGTGGTAATAACCCGGAGTGTGATGGTTACGAGATTGAGAAGGGCGAATTCCGCATCAAAGGCTATGACGGCCCGGTAGTGGAGTGCGAGAAGTGTGGTTCGGAGATGCACCTGAAGATGGGACGCTTTGGTAAGTACATGGCGTGTACCAATGAAGAGTGCAAAAACACCCGCAAGATCCTGCGCAGTGGTGAAGTTGCACCGCCGAAAGAGGATCCGGTTCCGCTGCCAGAGCTGGCGTGTGAGAAGTCAGATGCTTACTTCGTGTTGCGTGACGGTGCGGCGGGCGTTTTCCTCGCGGCCAACACCTTCCCGAAATCACGCGAGACGCGTGCGCCGCTGGTGGAAGAGCTTCAGCGCTTCAAAGATCGTCTGCCTGAGAAGCTGAAATATCTGGCCGATGCGCCAGCAGCCGATCCGGAAGGCAACAAAACGCTGGTGCGTTTCAGCCGCAAGACCAAACAGCAGTATGTCTCCTCAGAAAAAGAGGGCAAGGCAACCGGCTGGTCCGCCTTCTATATAGATGGCAAATGGCAGGAAGCGAAAAAGTAATCCCTGAAGGCCAGCGCTCGCTGGCCTTTTTCTGAGCCTTATATCAATCCGTTCTACTCTCTCACTTAAACTGATATAGTTGTTATAGCATTTCCGACCTTTCCTGATGCATAGCATCTTTTTACCCTCGCGACTATACGTCAACCGGGGATGCGACTCTGTAACTTACCGGGATGGAATAGATATGAAATTACAGCAGTTGCGCTATATCGTTGAAGTGGTCAATCACAATCTCAACGTCTCTTCGACGGCGGAAGGTCTCTACACCTCTCAACCCGGCATCAGTAAACAGGTGCGTATGCTGGAAGATGAACTGGGCGTGCAAATCTTTGCCCGCAGCGGTAAACATCTCACCCAGGTCACGCCTGCAGGGGAAGAGATCATCCGTATAGCGCGTGAAGTACTCTCCAAAGTGGATGCGATTAAATCGGTAGCCGGTGAACACACCTGGCCTGATAAAGGCTCGCTCTATGTCGCAACCACGCACACCCAAGCTCGCTACGCGCTGCCTGGTGTGATCAAAGGATTTATTGAGCGCTATCCTCGCGTCTCTTTGCATATGCATCAGGGTTCTCCAACCCAGATCGCCGAAGCCGTCTCCAAAGGTAATGCGGATTTTGCCATCGCCACCGAAGCCCTGCATCTCTATGACGATTTAATCATGCTGCCGTGCTACCACTGGAATCGGGCGATTGTGGTGACTGCCGACCATCCGCTGGCCGGAAAAGGGCAGGTCACCATTGAGGAGCTGGCCGAATATCCGCTGGTGACCTACACCTTTGGCTTTACCGGGCGTTCAGAACTGGATACGGCTTTCAATCGTGCAGGTTTAACGCCACGCATCGTCTTTACCGCGACCGACGCCGACGTAATCAAAACTTATGTCCGCTTAGGTCTGGGGGTTGGCGTTATCGCCAGCATGGCAGTAGATCCGGTGGCCGATCCTGACCTGATTCGCATTGAAGCCGCCGATATCTTTACCAACAGCACCACTAAGATTGGATTCCGCCGCAGCACCTTCCTGCGCAGCTATATGTATGATTTTATCCAACGTTTTGCGCCGCACCTGACGCGCGATGTGGTAGATACTGCGGTTGCGTTGCGCTCCAATGAAGACATTGAAGCGATGTTTAAAGATATCAAACTGCCGTTTAAATAGAATTTAACCTCCCCGCGTAAACATAAGGCTGCCTGGTGCAGCCTTTTTTGTCTCCTGGCTTTAGCGCCAAATGAGACTCAAAAGTTTTTATGATTTTTTTGTAAATGAAACATTGATCACATGTTTCCTCATCGGGCTTTCTTAAATGCGAATTACAACACATTTTTAACTATGTCACTTTGCGGCTTGCCAGGAATATTCCCATACTCCAGTTAAGAGCTAACGTGGAAAGCCAGTAAACATAAGGTTCTTAAGTGTTATCTATAGTTTTGAGTGGATCTGTTTTTAAATTAACTCAAATTTTTTAGCGGGTTTTTTAATTAAATATTAGTTCCGGTATTAATGATTTCTTACGTTACCTGAGCTCATTGATTAATACCGTTAATCGTTGTACTCAATAAAAATAACTGGATTTTTGGCCTTAACGCGTTTAGGATTCCTCCTAAATCTTAATCGATGTTATCAATCATTTTGTTGAGAGTGATTATCAAAAACTATGAATACACGACTGACTGTACAACCGGGTTTCCCGGCAAAAAGCACCAAGGTTGAGCGTACCGGCAACACTCGTCGCAAAGCCTGGTTAACCGTATTCGCTGCCTCTGCGCTGTTTTGGGTAGTTGTCGCGTTAATGATTTGGCGTATCTGGGGCTAAAGCCATGTGGGCAAATACACTCAGCCATAAACGTTCCCTGACCTCGGGTCAGCACAAGACGGTCTCCTGTAAAGGAAAAGAACCCCTTGCAAAGGACGAAAAAGTGTCTATCCCCGATTCATGGGATTTGAGTGATAACCAGAGACTTTTTATTGAGTCGTTTCTGGACCCTAAAAACAAATAACGTTGTCAGACCATTTCTTCGTCACTGTTCTTTTAAAACCGGAATTTCCGGTGGGCCTATAAATGCCCTTACCACATCCTGTACGACCAAAGGGTGTCGCCTCTTTCTATAAGGTGACCGCAAAAACTTTTACGCCCGATTCCGGCGAAGGAGTGAACCAAATGAATATTATTAAAATGTCCTGGCTCAGCGCGTATGCATTCTCCTTTGCGTTCTGGTCTGCGGCGGTGTGGATAACCCTGTAATTTGAATTAAAATCACCTTTTCATGATGCCTCGTGACTTCACGGGGCATTTTCGTTTGCGATCGATTGTAGCAATTTGTGTTGTAATCAAAACGTTAACGAAATTGTGGTCTATCTTTAACATAAACCTTTGTCTCTCTGAGGTTTAAAGACCATGAATGAAAGGAGGAGCTATGTCGTCTACCCTACGCGAGCAGAGTCAGGAAGTACTGCAGGTCGACACCAAAAAATATCACATCTTCAGTCTTCCCCATGCTGCTCAACACCTTGGCAATATCGATCGCCTGCCAAAATCCCTCAAGGTCCTGCTGGAAAATTTACTGCGCTATCAGGATGGTGACTCTGTTACGACGGAGGACATCCAGGCGCTGGTTGACTGGCAAAAAGATGCCCACGCCGATCGTGAAATTGCCTACCGGCCAGCCCGTGTATTAATGCAGGACTTTACTGGCGTGCCTGCGGTAGTCGACCTTGCTGCGATGCGAGAAGCAGTGAATCGGCTAGGCGGCGATGTGGCGAAAGTCAATCCGCTGTCACCGGTTGATCTGGTTATCGACCACTCGGTGACTGTCGACCATTTTGGCAATGATGACGCCTTTGAAGAGAACGTCCGGCTGGAGATGGAGCGAAACCATGAGCGCTACGTCTTTCTCCGCTGGGGCCAGAAGGCGTTTGATAAATTCCGCGTGGTGCCGCCGGGCACCGGTATTTGCCATCAGGTGAACCTGGAATATCTCGGCAAGGCGATCTGGCATGAAACCGTGAATGGTGAAGAGTACGCCTGGCCCGATACCCTGGTCGGTACGGACTCTCACACCACCATGATCAACGCGCTTGGCGTGCTGGGGTGGGGAGTAGGGGGAATCGAAGCCGAAGCCGCCATGCTCGGTCAGCCTGTCTCAATGCTTATCCCGGATGTGGTGGGTTTCAAACTTACCGGCAAACTGCGGGCGGGTATTACGGCAACCGACCTTGTGTTGACCGTCACCCAGATGCTGCGTAAGCATGGCGTCGTCGGTAAATTCGTTGAGTTTTATGGTGATGGCCTGGCCGATTTGCCGCTGGCAGACCGCGCAACCATCGCCAATATGGCACCGGAATATGGCGCGACCTGCGGATTCTTCCCGGTTGATGACGTCACGCTGAGCTACATGACCCTGACCGGACGCGATGCCGAGCAGGTAGCGTTAGTGGAAGCCTATGCCAAAGCGCAGGGGCTGTGGCGCAATCCTGGCGATGAGCCGCGTTTTACCAGCACACTGGCGCTGGATATGAATGAGGTGGAATCGAGTCTCGCGGGACCAAAACGTCCGCAGGATCGGGTGTCGCTGGGCGATGTGCCCGCCGCGTTTGATGCCAGCAATGAGCTGGAAGTGAATCAGGCGCAGAAACCCCATAAAATCGTTGAGTATACCGACAGTGATACCGGGCTGACGCATAAGCTGACCGATGGAGCGGTGGTGATCAGTGCGATTACCTCCTGTACTAACACTTCCAACCCCAGCGTCTTAATGGCGGCCGGTTTACTGGCGAAGAAAGCGGTCGAGCGGGGGCTGAAACGTCAGCCGTGGGTCAAAGCCTCGCTGGCACCCGGTTCTAAAGTGGTTTCAGACTACCTGGCCGTCGCGCAACTGACCTCTTATCTCGACGAGCTGGGCTTTAATCTGGTTGGTTATGGCTGCACCACCTGTATCGGTAACTCCGGCCCGCTGAAAGATGAGATCGAGTCTGCGATCAAAGCAGGCGACCTTACGGTGGGTGCTGTGCTGTCCGGCAACCGCAACTTTGAAGGCCGTATTCATCCGCTGATTAAAACCAACTGGCTGGCGTCGCCGCCGCTGGTGGTGGCCTATGCGCTGGCGGGTAACATGAAGATCAACCTGCAGACCGAGCCGCTGGGCCACGATCGTCAGGGCCAGCCGGTCTACCTGAAAGATATCTGGCCTTCACCGGAAGAGATCGCTACGGCCGTGCAGCAGGTCACCAGCGACATGTTCCACAAAGAGTACGCTGAAGTCTTCGACGGTACGCCAGAGTGGCAGGAGATTAAGGTGAGTGAAGCCGCGACTTACGACTGGGATGAGGGATCGACTTATATTCGTCTGTCGCCTTTCTTTGACGATATGGAGAAAGAGCCTAAGCCGGTGCAGGATATTCGCGGTGCGCGAGTGCTCGCCATGCTGGGCGACTCGGTCACCACTGACCATATTTCACCGGCGGGCAGCATCAAAGCGGAAAGTCCGGCCGGACGGTATCTGCTGTCACACGGCGTGGAGCGTACAGACTTTAACTCCTATGGTTCGCGTCGCGGTAACCATGAAGTGATGATGCGCGGTACGTTCGCCAACATCCGTATCCGCAATGAAATGGTGCCCGGCGTGGAGGGCGGTTATACCCGACACTACCCAAGTGGCGAACAGCTGGCCATCTATGATGCGGCAATGAAATATCAGGCGGAAGGCGTGCCGCTGGCGGTCATCGCGGGTCTTGAGTATGGCTCTGGTTCAAGTCGCGACTGGGCGGCGAAAGGACCACGTCTGCAGGGGGTCAGGGTAGTAATTGCGGAATCTTTTGAGCGTATTCACCGCTCAAACCTGATTGGGATGGGCATTCTGCCACTGGAGTTTCCGCAGGGCGTGACCCGCAAAAGCCTGGGGCTGACCGGTGAGGAGCGCATTGACGTGGAAAATCTTCAGGCACTGACGCCTGGCTGCAGCGTTAAAGTGACGCTGACCCGTGCCGACGGCAGTAAGGAAGAGCTGGACACCCGCTGTCGCATCGATACCGGTAATGAGCTGACCTATTACCGCAATGACGGCATCCTGCACTACGTTATCCGCAATATGCTGGACTGATAAAAAAAGCCGGGGAAACCCGGCTTTTTTTATGTAGCTTACAACGTCTGTAATAAGAAGCTGTGAGACCGTGGCTGCACAGGGAGCACGGTCAGATCGGAAAGACGCAAAAGCCGTGATCCATGACATGCCCGGCCCGCGCAATTACGCACCTCATCCCTGAGGTGCGCCCGTACCGGGCCAACGCTTTGCGTTGTTCAAAAACGCTCCCGGCGTTTTTATCCGGGCGGCGGGACGCTTTACTCTTCTGACCCTGCCCCCTGCGCGTTGAGCTAATCCGTTGCTTGAGGATTCTCTCAGATTGGGCTTCTTCAAGGGTCAGATGCCAGTGAGTCCCAGCTTATTTATGACTTCGGCAGCAGATGCCCCATCTTTTCCGCTTTCGTATCCAGATAGTGCGCATTCTTCGGATTACGTCCCACGACCAGCGGCACGCGTTCAACAATGTTGATCCCGGCTTCGCTGAGGATCTCCACTTTACGCGGGTTATTGGTCAGCAGTCGCACTTCATTGACGCCCAGCAGTTTGAACATATCGGCGCACAGCGTGAAGTCGCGCTCATCGGCGGCAAAGCCCAGCTGATGGTTCGCTTCTACCGTGTCATACCCTTTGTCCTGCAACGCATAGGCGCGGATCTTATTCAGCAGACCGATGTTACGGCCTTCCTGACGGTGATAGAGCAGTGCGCCGCGACCCTCTTCTGCGATGGCATTGAGGGCGGCTTCCAGCTGAAAACCACAGTCGCAACGCAGGCTGAAGAGTGCATCGCCGGTCAGGCATTCAGAGTGAACGCGCGCCAGTACCGGCTCGTTATCATTAATATCGCCAAAAACCAGTGCAACGTGGTCATGTCCGGTTGCCAGTTCTTCAAAACCAACCATCAGGAAATCTCCCCATGGCGTGGGCAGTTTGGCTTCTGCCACCCGTTTAAGCTGCATGTGACTCTCCAGAACCTTCAGAGGATGCACTATCATCATGATAGTGCACAGGCCAGTGTGGCCCGACAAACGTGCAATATTGTGCCACAACCCGCAAGCGGGCTGGTAATCTCTGATACCAATTGCAGTGATAAAGCACAATTATCCAATCGGCAACGGTTATGTTATTCTTTTTTAAGCTAAAGTTATGCAATTGCTCTCTTTTGACGCCGGGATAAGGGAAGAGGATGTTTAAGATTTCACGTCGTACCACCTTTGGAATGCTGCTGCTGCTGATCATGCCGGTTGCAGTCTGGCTGAGCGGCTGGCGCTGGCAACCAGGCGAAAGCAATGCGCTGCTGAAAGGTCTCTTCTGGATGACCGAGACCGTCACCAACCCCTGGGGCATTGTTACCAGCGTCGTGCTGAGTGCCTGGATGCTCTGGTGCCTGCGCTTTCGGCTGAAGCCAGCTATCTTACTGCTGCTGATCATGAACGCCACCATTCTGGCCGGGCAATACACCAAATCCTATATCAAAGAGCAGATTCAGGAGCCGCGTCCCTATGTGATCTGGCTGGAACAGCATCACGGGCTGGATGAAAAGACCTTCTACGAGCTGAAGCGCAAACAGCGTGGCGAGATGGTAACCTCACTGATTGCCGATGAGACGCAGATCCCAGACTGGCTGAAACGGCACTGGGCGTTTGAAACCGGTTTCGCGTTCCCGTCGGGACATACTATGTTTGCCGCCAGCTGGGCGCTGCTGGCATTGGGTCTGCTCTGGCCGCGTCGGCACTATAAAACCGTGGTGGTGATCTTTCTGTGGGCCACCAGCGTAATGGCGAGTCGTCTGCTGCTGGGCATGCACTGGCCACGGGATCTGGCGATGGCAACCATACTCTCCTGGCTACTGGTCACCATTGCCACCTGGCTGGCGCAGCGATTCTGTGGCCCGCTGACGCTGCCGCCGGAAGAGCAAAAAGAGGTGGCGCAGCGGGAGCCCTGATTGTAATTCACCCGTAAGACCCCATATTATTAGACGGGCCTGCGTAAAAGCGACCCGCCCGATGCTGCTGGGAGCAGCATTTTTGCTGGAGTTTTGGCATAATTCTACCCAACAACCTCACAACAGGATGCACTGTGAAATATTTGCTGATTTTTTTAGTGGTACTGGTCATTTTCATTATTTCCGTCACCCTGGGTGCGCATAACGATCAGGTCATTACTTTTAACTATCTGCTGGCGCAGGGTGAGTTCAGCATCTCGACCTTACTGGCATCCCTGTTTGGCGCAGGTTTCGTGCTTGGCTGGATCATCTGCGGTCTGTTCTGGTTACGGACCCGCGTCTCCCTGGCGAATGCCAACCGGAAAATTAAGCGTATGCAGACCCAAATCGAGCAGAGTACTGCCCTGGCGACCACGCCATCTTCTCCGGCTGGCCGGGAATAATCCCTGATGCATGAATTGCTGTTTCTGTTACTGCCGGTGGCGGCAGCGTATGGCTGGTATATGGGCCGTCGCAGCGCGCATCAGGATAAGCAACAGGAAGCCAACCGACTGTCACGTGAATATGTCGCTGGCGTAAACTTCCTGCTCTCCAATCAGCAGGACAAAGCGGTCGACCTCTTCCTTGAGATGCTGAAAGAGGACAGCGGCACGGTTGAAGCACACCTGACGCTGGGCAATCTGTTCCGTTCGCGCGGGGAGGTCGACCGCGCCATCCGCATCCATCAGGCTTTAATGGAAAGCGCCTCCCTGAGCTATGAGCAGCGACTGCTCGCCGTACAGCAACTGGGCCGCGACTATATGGCGGCGGGCTTATATGACCGCGCGGAAGATATGTTTAAGCAGCTCACCGATGAAACTGACTTTCGGGTGGGTGCGCTGCAGCAACTGCTGCTGATCCACCAGGCAACCAGCGACTGGCAGCAGGCGATTGAAGTCGCAGAGCGGCTGGTTAAGCTTGGCAAAGAGAAGCAGAAAGGCGAAATAGCCCACTTCTACTGCGAACTGGCTCTGCAGGCGATGAGCAGCGACGATCTCGATCGTGCCATGAGCCTGCTGAAGAAAGGGGAGTCGGCCGATCGCAACAGCGCACGCATCTCGATCATGATGGGCCGTATCCTGATGGAAAAAGGGGATTACGCCAAAGCGGTGGGCCATCTGCAGCGGGTGCTGGATCAGGATAAAGAGCTGGTGAGTGAAACGCTGGGGATGCTGGAGACCTGTTTCCAGCAGCTCAATCAGCCAGACGCCTGGTCAGAGTTTCTTCATCGCTGTGTTGAAGAGAACACCGGCGCAGCGGCGGAGCTCTATCTGTCTGACATCCTTGAGCAGCAGCAGGGGCCCGAAGCGGCCCAGAATTACATCAGCCGTCAGCTGCAGCGTCATCCTACCATGCGTGTGTTCCACCGCCTGATGGATTTGAATCTGCATGAGGCGGAAGATGGCCGCGCGAAAGAGAGCCTGATGGTGTTGCGTGACATGGTCGGCGAACAGATCCGCACCAAGCCGCGCTATCGCTGCCAGAAGTGTGGCTTCACCGCCCACGCACTCTACTGGCATTGCCCATCCTGCCGCACCTGGTCTTCAGTAAAGCCCATCCGTGGCCTCGACGGCCAGTAAACCGGCCGCTGCAGCCGCACCATTAATAGCTCATTATAGTTACAACATACTATAGGTTGAATTAGCTTACAGCCCTCAGCAACAGAGCAGAATTTGCCAGGCAGAAGGGCAATGGCGATTGTGATGGTCAGACACCGCAGGTAGAATGCTTGCCGTTTGTCTATTGCGCCTGCGGGCGCCTGTTGCAGAGGAAATGCCATGCCTTCACCCCACAACGTGACCGCTTCGCCGATTCTGGTAGCGCTGGATTATCATGACCTCGACAGCGCACTGCGTTTCGTCGACCAGATCGATCCCCGCAGTTGCCGCCTTAAAGTAGGCAAAGAGATGTTTACGCTATTTGGCCCCTCGCTGGTTAACACTCTGCAGCAGCGCGGCTTTGAAATCTTCCTCGATCTTAAATTCCACGATATTCCCAACACCACCGCTCATGCCGTGGCGGCCGCTGCCGATCTCGGGGTCTGGATGGTCAACGTCCATGCCAGTGGTGGGGCTCGGATGATGAACGCGGCGCGTGAAGCGCTGCTTCCCTTTGGTAAAGAGGCGCCCCTGCTTATTGCGGTGACTGTACTGACCAGTATGGATGCAGAGGATCTCAAAGGGCTGGGCATTACGCTTTCTCCTGCCGAACAGGCAGAGCGACTGGCGAAGCTGACACTGTCGTGCGGGCTGGATGGTGTGGTCTGTTCCGCCCATGAGGCTGTCCGCTTCAAACAGGTTTTAGGTCAGGAGTTTGCGCTGGTCACGCCGGGGATTCGCCCGGCAGGCAGTGATGCAGGCGATCAGCGTCGCATCATGACACCTGAGCAGGCGAAGCAGGCGGGCGTGGACTATATGGTTATCGGGCGTCCGATCACCCAATCCGCCGATCCCGCCGCCACTCTGCAGGCGATCCTGCACAGTCTGGAGACACAATAATGGCGAAGGATAATCCACTGGTTTACTCAACCGACAGCGGGCGCATTACCCAGCCGGAGCCGGCGAAGGAGCGGCCAAAAGGGGATGGCATTGTGCGCATCCAGCGCCAGACCAGTGGTCGCAAGGGAAAAGGCGTCTGCCTGATTACCGGTATCGACCTGGACGACGCGGCATTGACGCTGCTGGCGGCCGAACTCAAAAAGAAGTGCGGCTGTGGGGGTTCGGTGAAAGAGGGCGTTATCGAGATTCAGGGGGATAAGCGCGATTTACTGAAAAGCCTGCTGGAAGCCAAAGGCATGAAGGTCAAACTGGCGGGTGGCTGAAAAAAAATCGGGCTACCGAAGTAGCCCGATTGTTGTGTAGATGCTTAGCGTAGCCGATTATTTTTTTAATAAGGTCTTTAGTGGACCTGATGACCGATAATACCACCGACAGCGGCGCCACCGACTGTGCCGAGTGCGCTACCATTAGTCAATACTGAACCCCCAATCGCACCCGCGCCCGCGCCAATAGCGGTGTTGCGGTCACGTTTAGACCAGTTAGAACAGCCGCTCAGTGCAACAGCTAACGTGGTTGCCAGTACAATGGCAGTGATTCGTTTCATTGTTGTTGTCATACACTTCTCCTTTGATGTGCTCACAGAGGCAACACTCTTAGTATAGCTCCGATATTTCCTCAGCCCGCTTGTGTCGCATCATTGCCGCATCCGTGTCGGCATGGAAATGTGATCACCATGGACAAACCGTTTGTAGCGGGAGAGTCGCAATGTAAACCCGACAGGGCCACGCATTGCCTGAGAGGATTCTAAGCGTTCTGGTTAAATTCCGAAGATAGAAAATTCTGAAATCACGACACATTTTTGCATTCACAGCCATTCCTTCTGCGTTTATAGCCATTTGCTCCATAACTCTTTCGCGTCCGACTCCGCAAAATTCAGGGACGATTGTCAGCAGGAGAAAATAGATGCTGGAACACCTGAAACAACAGGTTCTGGAAGCGAATCTGGATCTACCCAAATACAACCTGGTGACCTTCACCTGGGGCAATGTCAGCGCTGTTGATCGCGAACAGGGTTTGCTGGTGATTAAACCTTCCGGCGTGCGCTATGAAGTGATGAAGCGCGACGACATGGTCGTGGTCGATCTGGCGAGTGGCGACGTGGTGGAAGGGGATAAACGCCCCTCCTCGGACACGGCGACACACCGCGCGCTTTACCTCGCCTGGCCGGAGGTGGGTGGCATTGTCCATACCCATTCGCGGCATGCGACCATCTGGGCCCAGGCAGGACGACCGATTCCTGCCTGGGGAACCACCCACGCCGATGACTTCTATGGTGAGATCCCCTGTACCCGGTCGATGCGCAATGAAGAGATTCAGCACGACTACGAGTGGAACACCGGTGAGGTGATTATCGAGACTTTTGCGCAACGTGGGTTGTCTCCTTCTGCGATCCCGGCGGTACTGGTCAACTCTCATGGCCCGTTTGCCTGGGGGAAAGACGCTCATGCTGCGGTACACAGCGCGGTTGTGCTGGAGGAGGTGGCGTATATGGGCCTGTTCAGCCAGCAGCTGACCGCTAATCTGCCGCCGATTAACCAGACACTGCTTGACCTGCACTACCTGCGAAAGCATGGCGAGAATGCCTGGTACGGGCAAAAATAGCGAGCGGGACGCGATGGCGTCCCGTTTTTTTTAGTCTCATCTGAGACTGGTATGGCGATCTCCATCATAGTTATCAAAACAACAGGTCATTAAAAATAAAACAGCGTTTCATTTTATCGAATCGATCACTGTTTTGATTACCCCAAGTCACTACTTTGCTTGCATCGCCTTCGGGCACTTCCTGCTCCACCCTCTGGCATAGCAAAGGTGACATCCATATGCATATCAAACGTGCAATAGACAAAATTCCGGGCGGTATGATGCTCATTCCGCTCTTTATCGGCGCACTCTGTCATACGTTTTCTCCAGGCGCCGGGAAATATTTCGGTTCTTTCACCAACGGCCTGATGACCGGCACGGTACCCATTCTGGCCGTCTGGTTTTTCTGTATGGGCGCGTCGATTAAACTCAGCGCCACCGGGACGGTACTGCGTAAATCGGGCACGCTGGTGCTTACCAAGATTGCCGTCGCCTGGGTTGTGGCTGCCATCGCCTCACGGGTGATGCCGGAGAATGGCGTAGAAGTAGGGATGTTTGCCGGGTTATCGACGCTGGCGCTGGTGGCTGCCATGGATATGACCAATGGCGGCCTTTATGCCTCGATCATGCAGCAATATGGTTCCAAAGAGGAGGCGGGTGCGTTTGTGCTGATGTCTCTGGAGTCCGGGCCATTAATGACCATGGTTATCCTGGGCACCGCCGGCATCGCCTCATTCGAGCCGCACGTGTTTGTGGGGGCGGTCCTGCCGTTTATTGTGGGGTTTGCATTAGGGAATCTTGATCCGGAGCTGCGCGACTTCTTCGGAAAAGCGGTCCATACGCTGATTCCTTTCTTCGCCTTTGCTCTGGGTAACACCATTAACCTGGGTGTCATTGCGGAAACCGGACTGCTGGGCATCATGCTGGGCGTGTCGGTGATCATCATTACCGGTATCCCACTCATTCTGACCGATCGGCTGATTGGGGGCGGGGATGGCACGGCTGGCATAGCTGCATCCAGTACGGCAGGCGCAGCGGTGGCGACACCGGTGCTGATTGCCGAGATGCTGCCGCAGTTTAAACCGATTGCCCCTGCTGCCACGGCGCTGGTGGCAACGTCCGTGATTGTGACCTCCGTGCTGGTGCCGATCATCACGGCCATCTATTCAAAACGTGTTAAGCGTCTTCATGTTGCCGTAGAGCAGCGTGCCGCTATTAAGTAACCCGCCTAATCAATCCCCGACGCGCGAGTCGGGGATCTCTCTGGATTTTGTGTTGTAAATCAATCTCTCATTTGGTCTGGCCTCACTCTGCATTACGCTGATGTGGCGTATTTAACGCATCAAATATAAACAGAGGATGAGACAATGACAGTTATTAACCAAGCAACGTGCAGATTATTTACCGAAGTCGGCAACACCACGCAGTTAGTCGCCTATTACGAAGAAGGGCGTCGTACTATGTGGATGATGTTGCGTGCACAGCCCCGTCCGAGCTTCAACCATGAACTGATTGAGGAGATCATGAATCTGAGCTACGCCGCTCAGCGTTCCGGTCTGCCGATCGACTTCTGGGTTACCGGCTCTCTGGTGCCACAGATGTTCAACGCCGGTGGCGATCTGCGCTTCTTTGTCGAGTGCATTCGCAATAACCGCCGTGAGGCGCTGCGGGCCTATGCCCGTGCCTGCGTTGACTGCATCCATTCGGCAGCACGGGGATTTGATACCGGCGCGGTGACGCTGGCGATGATTGAGGGCAGTGCGTTAGGCGGCGGATTCGAAGCGGCGCTGGCGCATCACTTCATTCTGGCGCAGAACAACGCGCGGATGGGCTTTCCGGAAATTGCTTTTAACCTCTTTCCCGGCATGGGCGGCTACTCACTGGTCGCGCGTCGTTCCGGCATGAAACTGGCAGAGGAGTTGATTTGTGAAGGGGAGTCCCACAGCGCAGAGTGGTATGAAACGCGCGGACTGGTGGATAAAGTCTTCCAGCCCGGCGACAGCTACCGCGCCACCCGCACCTTTATCGATACGTTACGTCCTAAACTCAACGGCGTGCGGGCAATGCTGAAAGCGCGTCAGCGCGTGCTGCAATTGTCACGCGCTGAGCTGATGGATATTACCGAAGATTGGGTCGATTACGCCTTTACCATCGAACCTAAAGACATTGCTTACATGGAACGCCTGGTTCAGTTACAAAACCGCCACAGCGCATCACTGCGTAAAGCGGGTTAATCTGAATTAGCGTTAAACGCGGGCAGGATGCTTAGCCAGCCAATGCCCAAACTGTTCCGCGGGCATTGGTTTTGCGTAGTAGTAGCCCTGACGCCCATCGACACCACTGTTAAGGACAAACTTCTCTTCATCCGGGGTCTCAATACCCTCTGCAATCACCTGCAAATCGAGCGCCTTGGCGACGGCGACAATAGCTCGTACCAGCGATTGTGAGACGGGCTGTTTATTAATATCGCGGATAAAGCTTTGGTCGAGCTTGATGGCATTGATCGGCACTCGTGCGAGCTGAGAAAGCGATGAGTAACCCGTGCCGAAGTCATCCAGATGAACCTGTGCGCCCAGCTCCTGAAACTGCTTCATCAGCCGCAGGGCTTCAGCTTCATTCTCAATCAGGCAGCTTTCTGTGAGCTCAATATCGATAGGACAGTCGGTGATATTCGCCTCATGCAGTGCCTGTTTCAGGTCAGTATAGATGCTTTGATCAATCAGCTGACGTGCCGACACGTTGACGGCGACGCGCAGAAAAATGCCCTGCTGTCGCCAGACGATAATCTGTTTCAGCACATTGAGCATGACCCAGCGTCCCAGCGGCACAATCAGTCCCGACTCTTCGGCATAGGGAATGAAATCAGCAGGGGAGACCAGGCCGCGCTCGGGTGAGTTCCAGCGTACCAGCGCTTCGGCGCTGCGGACTTCACCATCACTGTCGATTTTCGGCTGGTAATGCACCAGCAGGTGATCCAGCTCCAGCGCCTTACGCAGATTGGTGTCCAGCCACAGGTACTCAAAGACCCGCTGGTTCATCTCTGCCGCGAAGACACAGAACTTGCCACGACCGTTCTCTTTGGCGTGATACATCGCGGTGTCAGCATTGCGAATAAGGCTCTCGCGATCTTCACCATGCAGCGGCGCGAAAGCGATCCCGATAGAGCAGCCGCTGTACACTTCGATTAGTCCGATACGGAAAGGCTGACGCAGGCGCTCAAGAATGCGGGAGGACATCGCCTCCAGCGCAGCCTGGCTGGTGTGCTCAGCCAGCACCACAAACTCATCGCCACCCAGCCGGCCCAGAGTCTGGTCTTTACCCAGACAGCTAAGAATCGCCAGTGAAACCGCCTGCAGTAACTGATCGCCGAACATATGACCGTAGGCGTCGTTCACTTTTTTGAAATTATCGAGATCGAGGTAGACCACGCCGGTCTCATCGCGCTCAGATCGCTCCAGCGCCAGGCTAATCTGTTGGTGAATTGCGTTGCGATTAGGCAATCCGGTCACCGTATCGGTGTTTGCCAGCACCCGCAGGCGTTCCTGGGCGCGTCGCTCCTCGGTTATGTCGGTGCCAGAACAGATGAGGAAAATTTCATTTTTGCCACTGCCGCTGTGAACAAACTTATTACGAAACAGAAACAGTCGCTGACCTTTTTTGGTTTTAACCCAGCGCTCCACCTCATAGGAGTTACCGTCACGGAAGAAGCCCGCAATGTTGCGTCGTGACTGAGAGGCCTCCTGTTTGGTCATAAAGAGCTGAAAGACGTTACGGCCGATAACCTCATGCTCATTCAGACCGGTGTATTCTTCACTAAGACGGTTAAAACGCTGAATATTGCCGCGCTGATCGAGGATCACAATCACCGAGTTGGCTTCAGAAACCACCTGTTCGGCGAATGAAAGACCCAGGGTTAAGTCGCGGGCGACCGCTGAGGTATCGCCCCAGGCAGAAGCGGTTCCTGCCCAGGTCGCCTGGTTCACTTTGCGTCCGACAAAATGCATCGGAACATCAATGCCCTGCAGCGTCATAGTCAGATTGATGCTTGAAGTGATGACCGGCATCGCGCGTATCATGGCTGCCTGGCCGGGGGTTAACGGCAGGGCGATATTAGTTTGTGACGACTCATCTTCGGCAAAATGCAACGCATCGCTGTCCGCGGTCAGACGCCAATGAGGGCTGGTTGTACCGAAAAGGGTGTACAACAACGTTTGCCCTTGTTCATCGGTCATGGAAACTTCCTCCGGGAAGTGCTCTGCAGGCGTTATCTCATTATTTTAGCAACAGTATTCATCATCTGACGCCAGCACAAGATGCAAACCGAATATATTTTCCCATCCAGATAAGAATGGCACAAAAAAGCCCCGACATTGCGGGGCTGTTTAGTGCGGTCAGCAGGGACATTTACCCAGTTTGCCTGCCTGGCTGGGGAAGCGGGCATCCAGACAGTAACGGTGGAAATCGCGCTCATTCATCGGCGACTGATCGGGATGATGCAGTCGCATATGCTGCAGATATTTTTGATAATCCTGCACCCCGACCATTAAGCGAAAGCACTGTTGCAGGCCGCGCCAGAATCCCCGCCAGCTGAATGCCTGCGGCTGTGGGGCGGCGGCAGGCTGACAGCGGATAATCTGCCACTCTCCCTGCGGACGCCGGGACTGATGAATAGCATCAGACATGACGCACCTCCTTGTTGCGCAGCGTCACAACGGACTCATGCGTAGTAGGAAGATCGCTGCGCAGCGCCCGGCGAATGACAAAGAACGCAGAGATGAGCATCGTGACCGCCACCAGCATAAAGAAGGCGCACAGGGCCGCGTTAATCTGATTGCTGAAGACGATGGTCTGCATATCTGCCACGCTTTTTGCCGGGGCGATGATCACGCCTTCATCCAGCCCTTTGCGGAACTTATTCGCCTGCGCCAGGAAGCCAATCGACGGTTTTTCATGGAAGATTTTCTGCCAGCCTGCAGTCATCGAGGTGATAAACAGCCAGACAGTTGGCAGGATAGTCACCCAGGCGTAACGCTGCTTTTTCATTTTAAACAGCACCACGGTGCCGAGGATCAGCGCCATGGACGCCAGCATCTGATTGCCGATACCAAACAGCGGCCACAGAGTGTTAATGCCGCCGAGCGGATCGACCACGCCCTGATAGACAAAGAAGCCCCAGCCCGCTACCGCCACGGTCGTGCCGGCCATATTGCCCAGCCAGGAGCGGTTATTCGCCATAGAAGGCACCACGGTGCCTGCCAGATCCTGCACCATAAAGCGGCAGGCGCGGGTACCGGCATCGACCGCCGTCAGAATGAACAGCGCTTCAAACAGAATGGCGAAGTGATACCAGAACGCCATCATCGCCCGGCTGTTAAAGATCTCGGTAATGATGTGGGCCATTCCCACCGCGAAGGTTGGCGCGCCGCCTGCGCGGGACAGGATCGAGCCTTCACCCACGTCACGGGCGATGCCGCTCAGCATTTCCGGCGTGACGACAAAGCCCCAGCCGTTGATCACCTGAGAGGCGCTTTCAACGGTGGTACCAATCAGCGCAGCCGGGGAGTTCATGGCAAAGTAGACGCCCGGATCGAGCACCGAGGCACAAATCAGCGCCATGATCGCCACAAAGGATTCCATCAGCATCGCGCCATAGCCAATAAAGCGGATATGACTTTCCCGCTCCACCAGTTTTGGCGTGGTGCCGCTGGAGACCAGCGCATGGAAGCCGGAGATGGCGCCGCAGGCAATAGTAATAAACAGGAACGGGAACATCGCGCCGGAGAAGACCGGGCCGGTGCCGTCGATAAATTTGGTGACCGCCGGCATTTTCATCTCTGGCATGGCAAAAACAATCCCCACCGCCAGCCCGACAATCACGCCGATTTTAAGAAAGGTCGAAAGGTAGTCACGCGGAGCCAGCAGCAGCCAGACCGGCAGCACGGAGGCAATAAAGCCGTAGATCACCAGCACCCAGGTCAGTGAGGTGCCTTTCAGGGTAAAGAAGGGCCCCCAGTAAGGATGCTGGGCTACGTCACCACCATAGATAATCGCCGCCATCATCAGCACAAAGCCAATCAGTGAAACTTCGGCGATTTTACCGGGCCGGATAAAGCGCATGTAGACGCCCATAAACAGCGCAATCGGAATGGTGGCCGCGATGGTAAACAGTCCCCACGGACTGTTCGCCAGCGCCTTGACCACCACCAGCGCCAGCGCCGACAGGATAATGATCATGACGCCCAGCGCGCCGAGCATGGTCACCACACCGGCAAACGCACCCAGCTCCTGCCGCGCCATCTCGCCCAGTGAACGGCCATCACGACGGGTTGAGATAAACAGGATCAGGAAATCCTGTACCGCACCCGCCAGCATCACCCCGACCAGGATCCAGATGGTGCCAGGCAGAAAGCCCATCTGCGCCGCCAGAATCGGACCCACCAGCGGGCCGGCACCGGCTATAGCCGCGAAGTGGTGGCCAAACAGCACCCATTTATTGGTCGGGACATAATCGAGCCCGTCGCTCAGCCGCTCGGCAGGCGTCATCCGGCGGTCGTCCAGTTCGAAAATATTGCGGGCGATAAACAGGCTGTAGAAGCGATAAGCGATGCTGTAACAGGCGACAGCGGCTATCACCAGCCAGACTGCGTTGACGTGTTCGCCGCGGCTGAGGGCCAGCATGGCGAAAGCGCCCGCGCCGATTAACGCCACCACTAACCAGATCGCACTGGTTTTGACGTTTTTCATGACTAACTCCTTGTGAGGACCGAGAGGAAAGCGATCGAAAACAACGAGTCAAACTTAATGTAATGGAATGTAAGTGAAAGTTAATCAGTGGAGAAGTGTGAAGCGGGGTACAAATTTAACTTTTTTGCAATGCGGGCGGGGCGGAAACAGGCGGGATAACCGGAGTTATCCCGCCCGATTGACTGCTCAGAACATCACTACTCAGACGGCGGGACGCGCCACGACGCTGCGGGTTTCCATGCGGACTTCGGCGATGGTGACATCAATCACATCGGTCACACGGTAAACCACTTCGCCTTTGATCTGAACGCTGCCATTTTCCTGGCTGCAGACCAGCTCATCACGCACCGCGTGAATGAACGGCGCCGGGATAAAGGCGACCGCGCCAAACTCCAGCAGGCGAACACGCATGCCACCACGTGACACATCGATAATCTCGGCGCTGAAGCGACGGTCGGTTGCTGCAAACGGCGCCAGATAACGGGCGTAGAGCCAGTCGCCAACATCACGTTCCGCCATGCGGTTCAGGCGGCGGCGCTCACTCATCGTCACCGTCAGCGCATCATCCGGACGAGCGATCTGCTCACCGCGAATAATCGCTTTCAGCAGACGATGGTTGACCATGTCACCGAACTTACGAATCGGTGAGGTCCATGTGGCGTAAGCCTCAAGTCCCAGGCCAAAGTGCGGGCCAGGCTCGGTGCTGATCTCAGCGAAGGTCTGGAAGCGACGGATCCGGCTGTCGAGGAACTGGGTCGGCTGGGCATCAAGCTCACGACGCAGCACGCGGAAACCTTCCAGCGTAGTGATCGCGTGCGCATCCACGGTAATACCATGGTTGGCCAGCACGGCCGCGGCCTGTTCAGCATTGGTGGCATCGAAACCGGCATGGACGTTGTAGATACCAAAACCGAGACGGTCACGCAGCACTTTCGCCGCGCAGACGTTGGCCAGAATCATAGACTCTTCAACAATGCGGTTAGCGATGCGGCGCGGTTCAGCCACGATCTCCAGCACTTCACCTTTTTCACCCAGCAGGAAGCGGTAATCCGGGCGATCTTTAAACACCAGCGCGTGGGTCTGACGCCATTCGCTGCGCGCCAGGCAGAGGCGATGCAGCAGGCGAATCTGTTCAGCAATCTCCTCACTTTCCGGCTGCCATGCGCCGCTGTTTTCCAGCCAGTCAGAGACGTCGTCATACGCCAGCTTGGCTTTGGATTCGATCCAGGCGGCAAAGAACTCAACGTCATCACCTAAGCTGCCATCGGCTGCCACGGTTACGCGGCAGGCCAGGGCCGGACGGCGCACATTCGGACGCAGCGAGCAGACATCATCAGAGAGTTCGCGCGGCAGCATCGGGATGTTAAAGCCCGGCAGGTAGTTGGTAAACGCACGCTGCGCCGCCAGCTTATCGAGCTGACTGCCTTCCGGCACATAGGCGGTAGGGTCGGCGATAGCGATAGTCAGACGCAGGGCGCCATCGTCCAGGGCTTCCGCAAAGAGCGCATCATCCATATCCTGGGTGCTGGCGCTGTCGATGGTAACAAAATCCAGCGCGGTCAGATCTTCACGCGTCAGATTTTCATCCAGCATCTCGCCAAAACTGACATCGGGCGCTTCACGCTCAAGGTTATGACGCGACAGCGTCACCCACCACGGCGCCAGATGGTCATCAGCTTTGACAATAAAATCGGTAAGTTCGGCATAAAAGCCGCGATCGCCTTTCAGCGGATGGCGACGCATCTCCGCCACGGCCCAGTCACCGTTTTCAAACTCATGGCTGACATCGCGCGCAGGGCGACACTGGATGGCATCCTTCAGCAGGGGATGATCCGGCACAATCGACAGGCGATCGTCTTTCTTCTGTACCCGGCCAACAAAGCGGCTCAGGAACGGCTCAACCAGGGTTTCCGGCTCAGCGCTTTCGCGATCTTTATCGCTGTGGATCACGGCGGTGATGCGATCGCCGTGCATCACTTTCTTCATCTGCGGTGGCGGAATGAAGTAACTTTTTTGCGCATCGACTTCCAGAAAGCCGAAGCCTTTTTCAGTGCCTTTTACGACGCCTTCAGCACGAGGCGTTTGCGAATGGAGCTTCTCTTTCAGCTGCGCGAGCAGCGGGTTATCCTGGAACATAATTTTTACGTTTCGTTGGCTGATTGCGGCTGACAGTTTTACGCGAATCGACGTCGCGCGGCAAGGCAAAAAGCCGGACGAGCCGGCTTTTTAGGGGGGAGTGAAAGGGCTGTCAGGCGATGCGCTGATCGGCCAGTGCCTCAGAGAGTTCCAGCTTCACCGGCACCGATTTTGAGGTCGGTGTACCACTGTCATCACCAAAGCTGTTCAGCGGCACCAGCGGGTTGGTTTCCGGATAATAGGCCGCCAGGTTACCGCGCGGAATATTGTAGGGAACCAGTTTGAATCCGCTGACGCGACGGGTAATGCCATCATTCCACAGCGTTTCGATATCGACATTCTGGCCTTCGGTAAAGCCCAGGTCTGCCATATCGTCCGGGTTGATGAACACCACTTCACGCTGACCAAACACGCCACGGTAACGGTCATCGAGGCCGTAAATGGTAGTGTTGTACTGGTCGTGCGAACGCAGTGTCTGCAGGGTAAAAGGCACGTCCTGATCAAGATTCGGGAACAGTGAGGTCGGCAGCGCTGAGGCGTTAAATTCCGCTTTCTGGCTCGGGGTATTGAAGCGCAACTCGGCTGCTGCGTTGCCCAGATAGAAACCGCCCGGGATGTCACATTTGGCGTTAAAGTCGGCAAAGCCAGGGATCGTCGCGGCGATGTGCTCACGGATCAGGTTGTAATCACCCGCCAGCTCGCGCCATTTCACTTTTTCATCACCCAGCACCGCCTCGGCGATACCGGCAACAATCCAGGTCTCAGAACGCTGTGTTTCCGCCAGCGGAATACCGATCCCTTCAGAGGCGTGCACCATGCTGAAAGAGTCTTCCACGGTAATAAACTGATTGCCGGTGGCCTGCAGATCGCGCTCGGTGCGGCCCAGCGTCGGCAGAATCAGCCCATCGTGACCCGGCACCAGATGGCTGCGGTTCAGTTTGGTGCTGATATGCACGGTCAGACCACAGCGTGACATCGCCTCTTCGGTGCGCGGTGAGTCGGGTGCGGCGGCCGCCAGGTTGCCACCCAGCGCGATCAGCACTTTCACTTCATCACGCAGCATGGCGTTCAGCGCTTCCACGGTGTTGTGGCCTGCCGCACGCGGGGGCTCGAAATTGAAATGATTCCCCAGCGCATCCAGGAAGGCTTTCACCGGTTTCTCATCGATGCCCATGGTGCGGTTGCCCTGCACATTACTGTGACCACGAACCGGGCAGAGGCCTGCGCCTTTTTTACCCAGCTGGCCAAACAGCAACTGCAGGTTGGTGATCTCGCGCACCGTGTCGACAGAGTGTTTGTGCTGGGTGATGCCCATCGCCCAGGTACAGATCACCCGGTCAGCGCTCTGGTAGATCGCCGCGGCTTCACGGATCTGCGCCTGCGTCAGGCCCGACTGCGCCACAATCTGCATCCAGCTGGTGTTATCCACGGCGTCGAGATACGCTTCAATGCCGTTGGTTTTAGCATTGATAAAGGTCTGATCGAACAGGCCGCTTTCGCCAGCCGCCAGACGCGCGCGGTGGGTTTCCAGCAGGGATTTCACCATGCCGCGCACCGCCGCCATATCACCGCCCAGGTTCGGCTGGTAATAGGAGGAGCTGATGTTGCCCGCTTTCGAAGTCACCACTTCCAGCGGTTTCTGCGGATCGGCAAAACGTTCCAGACCGCGTTCACGCAGGGTATTAAAGGTGACGATTTTCGCACCGTGATCGGCAGCGTGACGCAGGCTGTGCAGCATACGCGGATGGTTAGTGCCGGGATTCTGACCGAAGACAAAAATGGCATCTGCGTGGTCGAAATCATCCAGACGAATGGTGCCTTTACCGACGCCAATGCTGCGCTTCAGGCCGGTGCCGCTGGCTTCGTGGCACATATTGGAGCAGTCAGGGAAGTTATTGGTCCCCATCAGGCGACCAAACAGCTGATAGAGCCATGAGGCTTCATTGCTGGCGCGACCGGAGGTGTAGAGCTCCATCTGATCCGGATGATCCATCGCCTTAATGTGCTGCGCGATCAGCGCAAACGCATCATCCCAGCTGATGGGCTCGTAGTGGTCGGTTTCCGCGTTGTAGCGCAGCGGATGGGTCAGACGTCCCTGATACTCCAGGAAGTAGTCACTCTGGGTATAGAGCGTGGTTACGCTGTGTTTAGCGAAAAAGTCGGTGTCGACCATCCGGCGTGTCGCTTCCCAGGTCACCGCTTTGGCGCCATTCTCGCAGAAGCTGAAGGTACTTTTATTGTCATCACCCCAGGCGCAGCCCGGACAGTCAAAACCGCGTGCTTTGTTCATGCGCATCAGGTTGCGCATATTTTTCAGGGCCGCTTTGCTGTCAAGAACGAAACGCGTGGTGGCTTCCAGTGAACCCCAGCCGCCCGCTGCCGCGCGATAGGGTTTGATTTGGCGTTTAAATTTCATATTGAGTGCAGGCTTTTATAGTAGGAATTATTGTTTGGTGTTTGTTATCAGGTTATAGCCTGATGGTGAAAGGAAGTCTGCAGCTATCCTCATACCTTGTCTAATTGATTGACTTAATGGTGCGATAGCTGGCGTTTATCGTGCATAAGCCAGAAATGTGATGCTGGTCAGATTTTACCCGCCTTTAACCTGCTGATAACGGGAGTTCTCCCGACAACAGGCTAATACTTGCTGTTCACAATCAGAAAGGGCGCGACTCCATGAAACAGCTGACCAGCCAGATTCATGCATTTGGCAAAGCGTTGATGATGCCAATCTCGGTCATCGCTGCCGCAGGTATCTTCCTTGGGCTGGCGGCGGCCATGCAGAACCCGGCGGTCACCGGCGATGCCTTTGCGCAGATGCAGGTGCCGCAGTTAATTATCGGTTTTATTCGCAAGGTTGCCGGAGCGCTATTCGCTAATCTGCCGGTCTTCTTTGCGGTAGCGAGTGCCATCGGACTGGCGAAAGCGGAAAAACCTACCGCCGCCTTTGCCGCGGTGATTGGCTATATCGTGATGAACGTCGGTATCAGCGCGACGCTGGCGGCCAAGGGGATCACCGCCACCACCACCACGCCTGCAGCCCTGCAGCAGGCGGGGATGGATCAGACCACCGCCATGATGACCTCGGCGGAATATATCAACATGCTGGGCGTCTTTACCTACAACATGAGCGTACTGGGCGGGGTGATTGCCGGACTGGTAACGGTGGCGCTGCACAATCGCTTTTATACCCAGCAATTACCTACCGCGATCAGCTTCTTTGGCGGACGGCGTTTTGTGCCGATTGTGACCGTGGTCTGTCTGCCACTGATTGGGGTCTTGCTGGCGTTGATCTGGCCGACCATTGGTGACGGTATCGCCTGGATTGGACAGATGATTGGCAAAAGCGGGCAGTATGGCGCTTTTCTGCTGGGAGCCTTTGAGCGCATCCTGATCCCCACCGGCTTGCATCACATCCTTAACGAAACCGTGCGTTTCACGCCTATTGGCGGCATGGCGGTGGTCGATGGCCAGACCGTGGTTGGTGCACTGAACATCTTCAACGCGTCGCTGACTCATCCGGGATCGATTCCCGATGAGACGCTGCGCACGGCCACGCAGTTTCTGGCGCAGGGCAAGATTCCGGTGATGATGTTCGGCCTGCCCGCCGCGGCGCTGGCGATCTATCACACCGCCCGACCCGAGCATAAACAGCGGGTGAAAGCACTGGTCATGGCGGGGGCGCTGACCTCCTTCACCACCGGCATCACCGAACCGCTGGAGTTCTGCTTTATCTTTGTCTCGCCGGTGCTCTATCTGCTGCACGCTTTCCTGACCGGCCTGTCGTTTATGCTGATGTCGATGCTGCATCTGATGATTGGCAACGTGCAGGGCGGTGTTATCGACCTGGTGGTGTTCGGCATGCTGGGCGGGGCAAAAACCCACTGGTGGTGGACGCTGGCGCTGGGCGTGATCTATGCGCCGATCTACTACTACGCTTTCCGGCTGGTGATCACCCGGATGAATGTTGAAACGCCGGGCCGTGAATCGGAGGATGAGAAACCGCAACAGGTCGCCGCGGATGAACGGACTCAGGTCATTATCAGCGGGCTGGGCGGGCAGGCCAATATCGAGGATGTCGATTGCTGCTTTACCCGGCTGCGCGTGCGGGTCAAAGAGATGAATCAGGTGGTCGATCAGACGCTGATGAGCACCGGTGCCAACGGAGTCAATCGCGTCAGCGAGCACGACATTCAGGTGATCTACGGCCCGCAGGTCGAGAAGATCGCCAACGAGGTAAAAATGGCGCTGGGCGTCGCTTAACGGCAGCCTGTTTCACTCTTAGTGACGACGCTAACCGCCCGACGCCCGTGGGCGGTTAGCCCCTGTTCCCCGGAGCGCTCCGCCCGCTGCCGTCCCGCTTATTGTAACTAAAAAAAGCCCAGCCCTAATGGGCCGTACCTTTCTGCCGATATAGCGACTAATCCTCTTACTTTTCGGAACACCGCGATGTCGTTAAAAAAATCCTCCCTGATTATCTTCTCCTTCCTGCTGGCGCTGTTTCTCACCAGCGTGGCAATCAGCACCTGGCTGCTGATCCAGAGCAATCACTCGCTGAATGCGGTTAACAAAGAGATCCGTGTGGTGCTCTCGGTGATTGACCCCATTAACCACAGCCGCACGCTGCGTGTGCGTCTGATGGAGTACATGAAGGAGATTGAGGGCAGTGACGCAAACAATCCCGCCACGCTGGACAGCGTTCGGACCGTGGCCAGCAAAGCGGATGCTGCATTTCAGGCCTATATGAACGCGCCGCGTCTGCCGGGCGAAGAGGCGGAAGCCGACGCCTATAGCCAGGCTTATCAGGCCTATCGTCAGCAGGGTTTACAGCCGTTGATTGAGGCGGCAGAGGCGCACGATCAGGTGCGCTTTAAAAATCAGATCGCCACCGTGGTTCGCCTTGATCGTCAGTATGAAATCATTCTGGACCGGGTGCTGGCTCAGCATGAAACCTATGCCAAAAAGCTTAACAGCGATGCACAGAGTCACTTTACCTCCGGCATTACCCTGCTGGGGCTGTTTGGGGTGCTGTTTTTCGCCATCATCGTCGCCATTTACATCTTCATGAAGCGCTATGTGCTTTCGCCGATCAATGATGCGCAGGAACACTGCAAGCTGATTGCGGCGGGCGTCCTGGATACCACGGTGCCGGTCAAAGCCGGTTCGCGCAGTGAGATTCAGTTGCTGATGGGCTCGCTGGAGCAGATGCGCAGCGCGCTGACCGCCATTATTCTCCAGGTGCGCGATTCAACCCGCTCAGTCTCCACCGCCTCTCAGGAGATTGCGGCGGGCAACATCGATCTTGCCTCGCGAACCGAACAGCAGGCCGCCGCACTGACGGAAACCGCTGCCAGCATGGAGCAGCTGGGCGCAACGGTGAAACAGAACACTGAAAACGTCTTTGAAGCCTGCCGCCTGACTAGTGAAGCGGTGAAAAACGCGGAAAGCGGCGAAAAGGTCTCGCAGGAAGTGGTGACATCGATGGCGCTGATTAATGCCAGCTCGAAGAAGATCGAGGAGATCACCACCGTGATCGACAGCATCGCCTTCCAGACCAATATTCTGGCGCTGAACGCGGCAGTCGAAGCCGCCAGGGCGGGTGAA
Source organism: Pantoea sp. 18059 (assembly GCF_902706165.1). Taxonomy (NCBI): domain Bacteria; kingdom Pseudomonadati; phylum Pseudomonadota; class Gammaproteobacteria; order Enterobacterales; family Erwiniaceae; genus Pantoea; species Pantoea sp. 18059. Next base: position 886,076 of record NZ_CACSJS010000001.1, on the reverse strand, counting down.
CAGGGTCGCGGTTTTGCGGTGGTGGCAGGGGAAGTCCGTAATCTGGCCCAGCGTAGCGCTACCGCAGCCAAAGAGATTGAGGGGCTGATTGCGGAATCTGTTTCGATCATCCACGCCGGTTCCGATCAGGTCAGCCGGACCGGTGAGGCGATGAGCGCCATTATCTCCTCTGTCAGCCGCGTGAATCTGCTGATGGAGCACATCTCAACCGCTTCTGATGAACAGAGTCGCGGTATCGGTCAGATTGAGCAGGCGGTTACCGAGATGGACAGCGTTACACAGCAGAACTCGGCGCTGGTGCAGGAGTCTGCCGCAGCATCTGCCTCGCTGGAAGAGCAGGTGCAGTATCTGACGCAGTCGGTCTCCACCTTCCGTCTGGCAAACAGTTAATCAGGGCTCTCCGCGCTGAGTTTATACAGCGCGGAGTCCGGAGCCCCGATGCTGAGTAATGCCCGACAGAGAAGGGAGAGTTTGATTCAGTGCCTTGTGGCGCAGGGCTAATCGGCGGATTATAAGGCTTTCCAGTAAATATGGGGTGGTCATGCTAATCAGCACGGAAAGTGCCCGCAGCAACAGCGCGGATACCCGACTGGCCTGCACGCTTGCCGCTGCCGCAGGCGCACTGAATACCGCAGCTTTTGAGATCGTCGGTTTTTTTTCAGCCAACATGACCGGGAATGTCTCGCTGCTGTCCGATCACCTGGCAAAAGCGAATCTGGGGCCTGGCCTGTTTTTTCTGTCGATCGTGCTTCTGTTTATTGCGGGTTCCATGTGTTCAACGCTGATCATTAATGCCGGGCACCGCAGAAATATCCGCACCATCTATGCCTTTGTCATCCTGATTGAGGGCAGCGCGCTGATTGCACTGGGGGTGATTGAAAATCACTTTCCGCCGCAGTCGCCCGGTGTGGTGTTAATCATGAGCCTGAGCTTTTTAATGGGGCTGCAGAATGCGGTGGTGACGCGGATCTCCAATGCCCGCGTTCGCACCACCCATATCTCCGGCACGGCGACCGATATCGGGATTGAGCTGGCAATGCTGTTTGAGGTGCTGCGGCGCACAGCGTCACCGAAAGAGGCGCCGCTCTATCTGAGCCGGCTGCGACTGCACTGTCTGACCCTGCTTTCTTTCCTTGCAGGAGGGATAGCCGGAATCGGGCTTTACCGGCTGCTTAGCTACGATTTCCTGCTGCCAGTAGGGTTCGGGTTAATCTGTCTGGCGCTGAATGCCATCTTTACTAAGCCAGCAAAACAACAGGGCGCGATGATTTAAGTGCGCAACCCTCACTGATGCGTAAACCAGGGCGGCGCGGAGTCCTGATTTCATCGATCCGCCTGCGCAAATGAACTGTGCGGTTAAAACATCCTAGCCTGCGCGGGGTAACATTCAGCCTTATACTCTGGTTGATCCTGCGAACGAGACAGTAATGCGAACAGCCTTCAACCTGCTGATGGATAATTAACATCGACATTAAACAACTCATTTACTTGTGTAACCTGGAACGTGAACGCCATTTCGGGCGGGCCGCGGAAGCCAGTTTTGTTACACAGCCAACCCTCTCTATGCGCCTGAAGAATCTTGAGCGCGAGCTGGGCCTGCCGCTGATTAACCGCAGCAATAACTTTGCCGGATTTACCCCAGAGGGCGACCGTGTGCTGGCGTGGGCGCGGGAAATTGTTTCGGTCTATCAGGGGCTGAAGCTTGAAGTGGAATCGCTGAAGCATGGGGTGAACGGTACGCTGCGGGTTGGCGTGGTGCCGCAGTGCAGCATGGCACTGCCGCTGCTGCTGAAAGCGGTGCAGGCGCGTTATCCTCAGCTCGACTATCGCATTGCGGTGCTGAGTGCTGACCAGTTGCTGGAAGCGCTCAACAGCCACACCGTGGATGTCGGGATCGGTTTTTTCGAGATGGCAACACTGCGTGAACTCCATTTTCAGACCGAGATGCTGGCAGACCGGGGCGTTGAAGCCATATTCCATCCCGACCATTTTCCTGAGCTGGTGGGGGAAACCGCGCTGACGCTTGATGAAGTGGCACAACAGCCGCTCTGCCTGGCGGAGCCGACGCGTTATTTCCGGCGTTATCTTGATATGGCTTTTCGCGAGGCGGCGCTGGTACCCCGGGTGATCGTGGAGAGCGCCTCTGTCATGCAGCTGATGCAGTGCGCGCAGGTTGGCCTCGGGCTGCTGGTGTCGCCGGTCGGTCATCTGCTGTCCGCTTCATTACAGGGGCTGCAGCAGCGCGCCATTACGCTGCCGCCGATGGCGCGCCAGGCGGCGCTGGTCATCGCTGAGCCTGGCCGTGCCACACCGCTGGCACAGCACTTTTTCGACGAAGCGCGCGGTCTGCTGCCGGTTTAACGCGGTTACTGCGATTCGCCCAGGGCGTAAAACAGGCGGCTGTTCCAGTTGCCTATGGCGACACTCTGTATCAGCGTGAACAGCGCATCAGCCTCCCAGCCCGCCTCCATTAGCGGCTGCAGATGGGCCGCGCTGAAACGCTCTGGCGAACGGGTCAGCTGCGCTGCCAGCGCAATAATCTGCTGCTCCTGGTCTTTTGCCGCCGCGTCATCCACGCCCTCAATTAAGATCTCATTTCCGGCCAGCAGCCGGAACGCCCAGCGACTGCCCAGAATACGGGCGGCCGTCGCCTCTGCCAGAGTATTGTCCTGAGTGAGATGCTGACGCAGTTGCGCCCAGCCATAGAGCACTGAGGGATCGTGGGCCAGCAACCATACCGCGTCCTGCATTCCCGGCAGCGACTGACAGCGGGTAATGGCAGCGAGCTGCTCAGCACTGGCATACCGCAACTCCAGCGGTTTCAGCACGGGCTGCCAGCGGGCAGGCTGATCAAAACCTGCGGCCTCAGCATCCGGTGGTGCAGTGCTGCCAGGCAGCCAGCGTACCGGCTGGGCCTGCAGCGCCTGTAAACCGGCGACCACCCGCGCCTGATAACTGACAAAGCCGATCACCTGATTCAGCGTCACAATATCGGGCTCTGTCAGGCCGACCGCATCCAGGGCGGTGATTGCGCTGGCGCTGATCAGCTCAGGCTGCATCGCCAGCTGGCGTGCATACTGCGTAATCTGGGTGAGGCGATTATTACTTTCACGTGAGGAGTCGGGCCCGGGCAACGGATTGAGGCGGGCAGAGTAGTGATTACACAGCCGCTGTACACCCGCCACCTGCGCCACCGTCAGCGCCGTGCTGAGGCGATCGTAAAGCGTTAAGGTGTGCGTGAGCGTGGTGACGACGCGGTCGGGGAACAGCAGCTGTGCCAGATCGCGCGCCGCCAGCAGGGCGGGCTGATTGGTGCGCAGCAGTGACTGCACCACGTTGTCATCGGCGTAACATCCCAGCAAAAAACGGTCATCAATATGGGCGGCCTCGGGCACCAGCGGTGCGGCCTGTGAGGTACGTGGACTGGTCTGGCTCTCGTAAAACCAGTGGTTATGGCCCGGATAGCGGCGTTGTTCCATGATCAATCCTTTTGCAAATTCGGGTTCGGTATGCAGGCGGCAGAATCTGAAAATGTGCATAAACCGAAGGGCAGGCTTATCGTCGCTGATGGCCAGTCCGGGGCAAAAGATTGATCGGTGATAATTAATAGCGTTACGGTATAACGGCAGCGAAATCAGGCAGGAAGGGCGAGGCGGGAGCAAAGAGAAGGGCGAGCCAGGCTCGCCCTTGCAGAACTTATTTCAGTTCCAGTTCGTTCATTGCGGCGATGCTGAAGCCGCCATCAACGTGTACCACTTCACCGGTGATGCCGCCAGCCAGGTCAGAGCAGAGGAATGCTGCTGAGTTGCCGACATCTTCGATGGTAACGGTACGGCGAATCGGGGTGACCGCTTCGCAGTGTGCCAGCATCTTACGGAAATCTTTGATGCCTGATGCTGCCAGGGTGCGAATTGGACCGGCAGAAACGGCGTTAACACGCACGCCTTCCGGGCCCATGGCGTTTGCCATGTAGCGCACGTTGGCTTCCAGCGACGCTTTCGCCAGACCCATCACGTTGTAGTTCGGGATCGCGCGCTCAGCACCCAGGTAAGAGAGGGTCAGCAGCGCAGAGTGTGGATTCAGCATCTCGCGGCACTCTTTGGCCATCGCGACGAAGCTGTAAGCACTGATGTCATGCGCGATTTTAAAGCCTTCGCGGGTAACGGCGTTCACGTAGTCGCCAACCAGCTGCTCGCCAGGGGCGAAACCGATAGAGTGAACGAAACCGTCAAATTTCGGCCAGGTTTTTGCCAGTTCAGTGAACAGAGATTTGATGCTCTCATCTTCGGCTACGTCACATGGCAGCACGATGTCTGAACCCAAATCTTTGGCAAACTCTTCCACACGACCTTTTAATTTGTCGTTCTGGTAGGTGAAAGCCAGTTCTGCGCCCTGTTTGTGCATCGCCTGTGCAATACCGTAGGCGATGGAAAGTTTACTGGCAACGCCAGTAATCAGAATGCGCTTACCGGAAAGAAAACCCATAGCTGTAATCCTTATGGTCATTGTAGTTGGCGGCCGCATGGTTAAAAAGTAAGCGACCGACGTTAATCGACGTGCGGATTCTAGCACGTCTCTCATAAATCAGGTAAATCGGCCCGCAATTTCCGCGATATGCAGCAAAAATCAACGCTCTCGCCGCCAGGCTTCGGCACTCAATGCTTCGCCAAAGTGGCTGCTGATCAGTCGTCGGGTCAGATCGTGCAGCGGGGAGGCCAGTACATCAGCGGTGCCGCCGCGCTCGACCACTTCGCCCTGATGCATCACCAGCACCTTATCGCTGATGTGCTTCATCATTCCCAGATGCTGGGTAACATAAATGTAAGCGATCCCATGCTTCTCCTGCAGTTCCAGCATCAGATTCACCAGCTGGGAACGCATGGTCATATCCAGCGAGGCCAGCGCTTCATCAGCCACAATCACTTTGGGTTGCAAAATCAACGCGCGGGCCAGCCCCAGACGCTGCTTCTGACCGGGTGCCAGCATGTGCGGATAATAGCCGGCGTGATCGCGCAGTAATCCCACCTGACGCAGGGTGGCGATAATGCGTTTCTCTCGATCCTCCGCGCTGAGATCGGTATTAAGCCGCAGCGGGAACTCCAGAATCTGGCTGATACGCTGACGCGGATTCAGGGAGGTTGAGGGATCCTGGAAAATCATGCGGATGCGCTGACTGCGATAGCCATAATCGCCGAATGTCAGCGGATGATCGTCTATCAGAATCTCACCTTCGGTAGGGGCGACCATGCCGCTGAGCATCTTCGCCAGCGTGGACTTGCCGGAGCCGTTTTCGCCGATTATCGCCAGCGTCTGCCTCTCGCGTAGGGTAAAACTGACCGACTTCACCGCCTCAACGTGCTGACGGCGGAACAGGCCCGTGCGATAGCGAAAGGTTTTACTCAGGTTGCGCACTTCCAGCAGGGTCTCCATGCTACTGGCCCTCCATATTCAGCGGGAAATGACAGGCATAAAGATGCGTTTTGCTGCCGGTGAGCCGTGGCGTTTCAATACATTTGCGCTGCGCATAAGGGCAACGTGGCCCCAGACGACAGCCAATCGGCAGGCTCTCCAGCGACGGGATCGCCCCTGACAGGGTATTGAGACGGCTTTTGTGCGGCAGGGATCGTCCAAAATCGGGCATCGCCCGAATCAGCGCCTGAGTATAAGGATGGTGCGGCGTACTCATTAAATCTTCGCTCTGGGCGGTTTCTACCGTCTGACCACAGTACATCACGTTGATACGGTCCGCCCACTGGCTCATGGTGCGCAGGTCATGACTGATCAACAGAATGGTGGTGTTGTTATTCTGGTTCAGACGGCTCAGCAGGCGGAAAATCTGCGCCTGCGTAGTGGGTTCCATGGCATTCGTCGGCTCATCGGCAATCAGCAGACGCGGCTGATTAGCCAGCGCAATCGCGATCATGACTTTCTGGCATTCGCCTTCGGTCAGCTCATAGGGGAAGCTGCGCATAATATCTTTGTGATCTTTAATGCCGACGCGATGCAGCAGTTCGATGGCGCGGGTTTTGCGCCAGAACCAGAAGCGTTTCAGCCACGGACCTTTATACGTCCAGCGCGGGATCACCTGCATCAGCTGACGACCGATGCTTTCAGAGGGATCCAGACAGGATTGCGGCTCCTGAAAAATCATCGAGACGTTATGTCCGATAATGCGGCGGCGCTCGCGCGACGACAGGCGCAGCAGGTCGACATCATCAAATACCATGCGATCGGCGGTGACACGCCAGTTATCGTTAGTTACGCCGCAGATCGCCTTGGCAACCAGACTCTTACCGGAGCCGGACTCACCGACCAGGCCACGGATTTCACCTTCGCCCAGCATCAGATTGACGCGATCGACCGCTTTGACCGGTCCGTCAGCGGTCATAAATTCAATGGTCAGATTACGGATATCGAGTAACGGCATTTATTCCACTCCCGCTTCGACGGCGCGACGGATGCCGTCACCGAGCAGGTTAACAATTAATACGCTGACCATCAGCGCCACACCCGGCAGCATAACGGTCCAGGGGGCGACGTAGATCAGCTCCAGCGAATCACCCAGCATCGCTCCCCATTCGGGCGAAGGCAGCTGCGCGCCCAGATCGAGAAATCCGAGTGCGGCAATATCCAGAATCGCCATCGACAGCGCGCGGGTAATTTCGGTGATCAGCAACGGTAAAATGTTAGGCAAAATGGCGTAGCGCAGGATGTTGCGGCCTCTGGCACCGTCAAGACGTGCCGCCACCACATACTCTTTTTCCAGCTCATCATGCACGGCACTGTAAATCTCGCGCACCAGACGTGGAATCAGCGCCAGCCAGACTGCCAGCAATGCATGCTCGAGTCGCGGTCCGAGAAACGCCACCACGATAATCGCCAGTAACAGCGACGGAATAGAGAGCAGGGTGTCCAGCACGTGGTTCATCACCGCCGAGCGTATGCCATGCGTCATGCCCGCCAGTACGCCCAGCACCAGCGCGCCAAGCGTGGCGAACAGCGTCACCAGAATCGCCGAACCCACCGTCGGGCCCGCACCGCTCAGCAGGCGGCTCAGCACATCCCGACCCAGATCGTCAGTGCCGAGAAAGAAGGAAACATCGCCATAATGTGACCAGGATGGCGGCAGCAACTGATAACCCAGGAACTGCTGATCGATATCGTATGGCGCTATCAGCCCGCCAAACAGACAGAGCAGCAGCAGTGCGCCAAAGCCATACAGCCCGACCATCGAAATCGGGTTGCCATAGAAATGGTGCCAGCTCTGACGAAACGCGCTGGGCAGGCGTTTTTCGGCGTAGATATTATCGGAGGGCATACGCTTTCACTTTATTGTGCTTGAGTTCGGACAACATTTCTTTATAAAAATTACTCATATCAGAGGGTTATCCTGAGGACATGCTTTATGTTTCTTTATCATGGCTGACTCTGAGTAGCGTTAATTTATGTGTTTTGTGTACGCCTCTGCGTAGACGTAAAGAAGCAAAGAAGATGTACACATTGCAGACAGACACTAAGCTCAGGAAAGCGCTGGGTAAGCGCCGCGACAAAGCAGAGGTTATCTTCAACTCGTCCGGACTGAATGTCAGGCTCTCCATTCGAGGCGGCGTGACATTTTTCTACCGTTATCGCTGGGAGGGTTAACCCGTCAGCTGTCTACAGGGGATTATCCGTCGATATCCCTGTTACAGGCAAGGAAACGGCGTCAGCAATTTCGGCTCTGGATTGCAAAGGGTTATGATCCGCGTCGGCATATCATCCTGAACAGCCTGAAAAAAGTTATATTCACCTCCGGATAACAGGCAATAAAAACCGCCCTGTTGGGCGGCGGATTAGATCTTAGCGGAGGCTACGCTGGCCGGACCCTGGCCTTTGTCGGGTGTCCGTCAGGCCCATCGTCATGGGTGTGGTCAGGATCCGGCTCAATGATCACGATATAATCTTTACCTATCCCATCGCGCGTTAACGTCACTAAATCTCCGGCAACAGGTTTGGTGTCAAACTCATGTTCCTCTTCAACGCCGGTATCTTCAAAAATTACAGCGAATTTCATTTTTCGTCCTCTTTCTGATAAACCGCGTCGTTACCGCGAGGTTTGTTGCGGACGCCTACTTAAAGAATTTTAGACTATCCTGAAAATATCAGGCATCTCAGTGAATTACCTGATTCCGATATTACGCGCGATTACCGGCTGGCTTCAGGTGTCCCGGTGTTCAGACCGCTGTGGAAGCATGCCCGCCTGGCGGTTTCAGGTGCAGACGCGCTACGCGAATGGCTCACTACTGAAACCCTGCCGGAACCCGCACAGGAAATCGTTCATGATGCTGCATGAGTAATACACCGTAAATCTTCCACGGAAGACGGATAATCCAACACCTAAGACGTTCGCCTCAACAGAGATCACTTTTTGTGCAACATTGACAGATTCTTCATCATTTCCTGATTGTTCATTGATGACTTTAGGGGATAGTCGCGTCCTGAGAGTGAACTCTTTACTAAAGGAGATAAATCGGTGGCGAGAATAAAATGAAAGGAGCTTAGACAAGGGAATTGCAAACGATCAATATAGAATTAAATTTTGTGTGACAATGGATTTGAATTAAAAGAGACCGCAAAAAACGCAAAAGGGGGATGGCATGACAGATAAAAACTTCTTTAATGCATTAACAGAATGGATTGATGATCATGCGGATGAAAAAATAAGCCTGGATAAAGTGGCTAAAAAAAGTGGATATTCAAAATGGCACCTTAACAGAATGTTCACAAAGCATTGCGGAGTCAGCCTCGGGAAATATATTAATAACACCAGAATGCAGGCGGCCTCGCTGAGTTTAAGGTTTACTGAAGCCACTATTGCAGAGGTAGCTGATCAGTTCAACTACGACTCACAGCAAACGTTCACTCGCGCCTTCTCACGACATTTTGGTATGCCTCCCGGCATCTGGCGAATCACTGATGCTGCAAAAAAATCAGATAAGAACTCTCTCTGCTTCCCCAGCGATGACACCATTTTCAGGCAGAGGTTAATAGCTTACGTAATGCCGTAGGTTTACCTGATTGCATCCGCAGCAAATTATTATCTACAGGACGGCGGGGAAGGACCGCGATGCATAAAAAATTAAAATCGGCCCTGAGATTAAACGTTTTATCTTTAAACACCCTTCATTGGTGCCTGGCAATTCAGGAACGCGCGGTGTTTTGCTAATTTTCAGCCGCGTTGTTGCAGAAAATAAGCCTGATTCCTAAGAAAGATTAAAAAATTGTTTTCCCCGTGGAGTGCGCATCCGCCCAGCGAAGCTTATACGTCCATTCTTTATCAAGTGAACCGATTGAAAGCCTCATCTCCTTGCCCGTCTGCTTACAGTAGTCCCGTGCCGCACCAATGTTTTTCCACATAAGCAAACTACCCGGGCTAAGGTCCGAATATTTCATGTTAACGCCGCCGTTTGGCACATCAAAATAGATAATATGTTCACTCTCAGCCATGAAGAGCAGATCCATCGCGCATGGCTCGTTCCCAACAAAAAGAATATAGCCGAAGAGCATCCTTTCCATGGCAATAATAAGCGTGATCAGGTTCTCTCTGGAATAACAGGTTATGCTGTCAGAGAAACGGGATTTAAAAAGGAAGATATAATAGTCTGCCAGCTCTTCAGGGCTGAATTGATTCATATCACAGCAGCGGCCACCCGCACGTGTGAACCGGTTGTATTCGTTGCGGCGATTCTTTTCTGTTTTAACTGAATAGCTCTCTTTTACAAAGCACACTTTATTTTTTCGGGCAAAAGAAAAGTTAAAATTTATGAAGTTGTGCTTGTTGAAATGTGACATTTTATTGGTTTTTTCAGGGAAAAGCATCGAGGCATTTTTAGCCGCCGGCACCATGATCTCATCATAAGATAGCGGGAATTTTTTCCATTGATCGACACCTATCCGCGAATGATCCAGCAGGGCATATGCGGCAATATAGCCACCTTGCTTTACTTTATGAAAATACGTTGCCTCATGACCTGTGCGAGATGAGAAAAACCTGATCACGTCAGGATGCATATTAACACTCCCGCCAAAACGGTTAAAACAGTGCTCATAAATGCCAGCGTCGGATTTTTCCCAGCCGTAAAGCATTCTTTTGAAGTGGCTCATATAAAATGTTAAACCTGATAGTTGTTCTGATAAATCGAGTTAAAAAGATGGCTCCTGAATGTCAGCCACCCTATGCTATCTTTTCCTGTCACTAACTCCGGACAGATGGTCTCTGCTGTGACATTTTAATCAGGGCATTATGTATTTTTTTTATCAACGTAAAGGCAAGGAAATATCAAGAATCTATCAAGCGATGTCGTTTTATTGCTTTATATTTGTGAGGGCTGCCTGACATTTATATCAAGTTTATCTGAGTCACCCGCGTAATAGCCTGACCGGGTGACTTCATTCTCTTTCAAACAATCCGCTGGCTCTGCTCCCGGCGATGCTTATGATAATCCTCATCACACTCGCTTGAACAGAAAGCAGTTTCAGCCACTACGGGCTCATCTTTGCACCAGATGCATAAGCCGTTTGGGCTTTTAAGTTTGGCCTTACGAGCTGCCAGAGAGGCAGCGAGATGCGCTTCTTCACGCTCCTGTGCCAGATCAACTTCATCCATAAATGTTCATCTCCTCATTAATTATTACGCTTCGAACTTAAATCGGTTTCTGCAGGAACAATATTCGTGTACATCAATGCCTGCTTGCAGCACGACTTCTGAACGACAAAATTCATATGTTTATTCTATGTTTGCCTTAGCGCCCTGAGCGTTAGCGCAGCGCATACCATTCCTTATGTTTCAGCGGATTCATGGCCGCACCAATCACGTCAGAAATCACATTGACCAGAATCACCAGCCCGCCAATCACCATCACGCCAGCGGAGATCGCCGCGTAATCCTGCTGGCGAATCGCGTTGATCAGCCAGCGCCCCAGACCCGGCCAGTTAAAGACCATCTCGGTGATCATCGCCAGCGTCAGCATGGTGGAAAATTGCAGACCCAGACGCGGGATCACCGGCGGCAGCGCATTATGCAGCACGTGGCGGCGGATCACGGTAAACGGCGAAAGACCCCGCGTGGCCGCCGCTTTGACATAATTTTTGTCCATCACGTCGCTGGTGCTGTTGCGCAGCAGGCGGATCACTTCCGTCGTCGGCGCCATCGCCAGCACCAGCACCGGTAAAATCAGGTGGTTCAGGGCGCTGATTATCATCTCATGTCGCCAGGGCGAAGGACTCATCCAGGCATCAATCAGCGCAAAGCCCGTGACACTCTGCACCGGATAGAGCAGGTCGTGACGACCGGACACCGGCAGCCAGCCCAGCGTCAGCGAGAAGAACAGCGTCAGCAGCAGCGCCAGCCAGAAAATTGGCGCAGAAAAGCCGATCAGCGCCAGTGCACTGATGGTTTTGTCCTGCCATTTATTGCGCATCACGCCGGCACAGATCCCCAGCGGGATCCCGACCAGCAGCGCGAACAGAAACGCCAGGATGCACAACTCCATGGTGGCCGGGAAAACCTCACGCAGTTGCAGGCCAATCTCCTGACCGTTGGTGCTGGAGACGCCGAAATCAAACTGCAGCATCCCTTTAAACCAGAACCACCAGGCGTCCGAGAGCGCCGCGCCTTCCAGCGGGGCGTCAGGTGTAAAGTAGCTCAGACTGAAGCTCACCAGCGACAGCAGAAACAGGGTAATGATCAGTAGCAGCAGGCGCCGCAAAATATAGATAATCACTTACTTTTCCTTATCGCTTTCACGATAAACCCCGGCAAACGAGGCGTTGCCAAACGGACTCAGGACCAGCCCTTTAATATCATGACGAAACGCCTGCAGTCGCAGAGAGGATGCCAGCGGCAGCACCGGCAACTCCTGCGCCAGAATCTGCTGCGCTTTGTCATAACTGTCGATGCGGCCAGAGAGTTGTTGTGATAACAGCGCATTCTGCAGCGTTTCGTCAAAGGCCGGCGAGCACCAGTGCGCGTAATTGGTCTGCGAGCGAATCGCCGCACAACTGAGCAGCGGCCGGAAGAAACTGTCTGGATCGTTACTGTCGGTGGCCCAGCCTGACAGTGTCAGATCATGATTCATCGCCATCAGCTGCGCCTCCTGAAAACGCCCCTCTACCGGCACAATGGTCAGCCGGACGCCAACCTGCGCCAGATCCGCCTGCAACAGTTCGGCGGTTTTCAGCGGGCTGGGATTCCACGACTGCGACGCGGCAGGCACCACCAGCCGCAGATGCAGATCGCTGATGCCCAGAGCCGCCAGCGCGGCACGGGACTTCTCCGGATCATAGCTGGTGATGCGCGCATCATTATCATATGCCCATGAGGCGCGAGGTAATATCGAGGCGGCGGTTTCGGCGGTGCCGTAATAGATTGACTCCATCAACCGCTCATTGTTGATCGCCAGCGCCAGCGCGTGACGCACCTCAGGGCGGTCAAGCGGCGGCTTACGGGTATTAAAGGCCAGATAGGCGATGTTCATGCCGGGACGCAGCGTCATCCGCAGGCGCGGGTCATCGCGCAGGATGGTGAGCTGGCTGGCCGCGGGATAGGCAAGCACGTCACATTCACCGGTCAGAAGCTTGGAAAGCCGCCCGGTGCCGCCCGAGCCGAGATCGATCACCGCCTGTTGCAGACGCGGCACCCCTTTCCAGTAGTGAGGATTGCGCGCCAGGCGGATGTACTGACCGGTGCGGTATTCACTGAGCTGATAAGGACCGGTGCCAACCGGTTGTCTGTCCATCTCTTCCTGCCGGCCCTGCCCGGTAAGCTGGTCGGCATACTCTTTCGACAGCACTGGTGCATAGTGGGTCGCCATGTGCCACAGGAACGACGCATCCGGGCTGTTTAACCTGAACTCAACCGTTCTGTTATCGATTTTCTTCACGCTCTGCACGGAGTCTGAAAATTGCAGACTGTCAAAGTAGGGATAGTTGCCGCCGTTGACGTTGTGCCAGGGGTGATTGCGGTCAAACATCCGGGCGAAGCTGAACACGACATCGTCGGCGTTTAGCGCCCGGGTGGGGCGGAACTGATTCGTCTGCTGAAACTGCACGCCGCTGCGCAGATGAAAGCGATACGTTGCGCCGTTATCGCGCACTTCCCAGCTGGACGCCAGATCGGGCTTGAGACGATAGGTGTAAGGATCGACATCCAGCAGGCGGTCATAGAGTTGTGCCGCCAGCGTATCGACAGTCAGCCCGCTGCTGGCCATCTGCGGATTAAAGGTGTTCAGCGTGCCGCTGACGCAATAGACGAAGCCGGTCTGGCGGATATCACCCGCAGGCGCTGACCACGCAGGGGCACTCAACACGCTGAGACTCAGCAACAGCGAACATATTAGTTTTGACATAGAACTCAACGATTTTGAGGCATTAAACAGAGTGTATCGCAAAGCGGGCATTGTCCCAAAACCTGCAACCGCTGCCAGACTGATTTTCATCATCGCGGCGGTAAAAAGAGCGCACAGAAGGTGTGGTAATGAGAAAAATTCTCAATAACTTGTTTACAGATGATAATAAGAATGATTATTATTCATCTGCGCTTCGACGGTGGCTCTGCCGTAGAAGAGCACGACATTGCTCACATTGCTTCCAGTATCGTTGCCCGCCTGTTGGCGGGCTTTTTTTTGGTTTTTATAGAGTGGCATGCCTGCCTGGACGGGGAAGGGATTGCAAGCAAAGGGGATTAAAGTGGTGAAGCGGTGAGGAAGACCGGGACGGAATAGGGCTCCTCGTTGATGCGAATACCAGGCAAATTGTGGAAAGCGAAAATCTCGCCGTTTATCGTCAAATATACCGCCTTATCACGAACCCGAGGAAAGACGTCACCATCTGAGGTGATCAGGAAAGGCTTTAGGTCGTCGTTCAGACTTTCTTTAAAAGATTCATCGCTTCGGGATGCATCATAAAGATAAAAACGGTATGAGAAGGCAGTTGTGGCACCCGCACTGGCTTCGGTGATGTAAAGGTTAATCCGGCTGCTGACGTTAACTTTCCTGATGATCGACTGTTCAAGCGGTGATATCTGCGAAAGTCGCCAGCCTGCAAAGACAATAGTCATCAGCATCAGCATCAGCATCAGCGTGCGCTTTTTAAAAACCGGAACGTTTTGCATAATCTATCCCTGCTCTTATCCAGTATTGATCGTCAGGGTCATCTCCAAAAGGCGCTGCGCCATACCAGACATCAAATTCCTCTCTGCGGGTTCCGGCCCGGTTTTGCGCCCAACCGGCTGCGCGAAGAAGAACAGCGTCTTTTATTCCAGCGGCATGCCCCACAGCACCATAATGAAAATTACCAAAATGTTCATATTGGCTCCCATGTTGAAATTTATAATCCCATGGGCCATGTCCTTTAACCTGGTTATAAAACCAGACATATGTCAGGGCTGAGGGTCCCCTGTGAAAACGTGCAACCATCATATTGTTTATCAACGAAACTCCAGCTGGAGTAAATGATAGAATATCATAAGGAGGAGAGGGAGATGCCGCTAAGGCAGGATATCTCATGATTTATGCCTTTTCATTCCAGCTATCTGAAAAAATAATGTTACCATCACAATGCTTCCAGGTTATTTTCTCGTAAGCAAACTCAACGCATTCAAGATGATTATGTTTTTCTTTTTCAGGGTCTTTAGTGTCATGCATAATAGGCGAAATACCGACAATTCTGACATTTTCAAGTAGTATGTTGAAGTATTCTTCTTCCTGACCTGCGTAGTTGATATTGTACCATCTGAACTCGGCTGACCTTAATGTTTGTCCAGTTGCCACTGCTTTATAAAGGTAGGGCGAAGATGAATCGAATTCTTTTTGAACGATGATGGGTGCATGTTTTCTTGTCCCTGTGGGTTTGCCTGTCATAGAATCAGTCGGCAGTCTTAAGTTATGAGAAAAACCCGTTACTTCAATACTTCCCTCTCGGTCTTTAACATCTACTGAACCATTGATGCTCGCACCACCATCATCTTTCAGCCAAAGATATGCTGGAATAGCCATATTAAAAATCCTTTAATGGGTTAAGTTATATTCCTTTTGGAGGATAGTTAATGCTGGCTTCGCATAAACCTCAAGTGCATATTAAAAAAATCGAAGGCATAATGATAAAGATCAATATTTAATAATTTCATATGTAATGGCTGGGGTCTTTCCACACCATGGTTATGTAGTGCGAAATGGATTATTCAATTAATTGCTGTAAATCTGATTAAAAAGCCACTTCAACTATTAATGGGTATTGGTATCATTAATTTAGTTAAGATTCAAACTCAGAAGAGTAAATCATGTAATCCCTTAAATTATAGATTGTGTTTATATCCGCATGCATTCGATGTATCTGACGCTGGAAAGTGTAATATCGCGCTTAACTTTTACAAAAACGCAGGTACTATAAGCTCATCTTCTGGTCACCCACTTCCTGGCAATGAATAAATTCCAAAAAAACGTTCAGGCTTTTCAGCATACATCCTTTCGCTATCTCTTTTTTGGACGCCTGTTCACCGTGCTGGGCAATGGGATTGCACCCATTGCGCTGGCCTTTGCGGTACTGGATATTGGCGGCTCTGCCTCTGATTTAGGGATAGTGGTTGCGTCCCGTTCACTGTGTAACGTGCTTTTCCTGCTGGTGGGCGGTGTTGTCGCCGATCGCTACTCACGCAGTCGGGTATTAGTTTCATCGGCAGTAGTTGCCGCTGTTTCTCAGGCTATCGTCGCCTGGTCTGTACTCGATGGCTCAGCAACTGTCATTAGCCTGACTTTGCTGGGTGCCCTGAATGGTGCGGCGGCAGGCATCGCACTGCCTGCATCGTCTGCGCTGGTTCCGCAGGTAGTTCCTGCAACGGATTTGCGTCAGGCTAACGCGTTAATTCAGCTGGGTATTTATGGCGGTACGGTAATGGGGGCATCGATGGGGGGAATTATCACCAGCGCTGTCGGGCCGGGCTGGGGGCTGGCAATTGATGCGCTGGGTTTTGCCGTTTCCGCGCCGCTCTATTTCCTGATCCGTGTGAAATCGAATAAAGCCGCGGCTTCGCAAGGCAATATCCTGCTCGATATCAAAGAAGGCTGGGCAGAGTTCGCCGGACGAAGCTGGATTTGGTCGATAGTCCTTCAGTTCGCCATTATCAACGTCGCGTTCAATGGAATTGTAGAGGTATTTGGCCCGATGATTGCCGACGCCTCTTTCGGGCGGGCGCGATGGGGAATTATTGTGGCTGCTCATAGCGTAGGTTTAATTGCAGGTTCATTTCTGGCCATGAAATGGCATCCACGTCGTGACCTTCTGATTGGCGCGATGCTGGCGGGTCTTTGCGCACTTCCAATATTTATGCTGAGCCAGGATGCGTCAGCAGCACTGCTGATAGTGGGATTCTTCATTGCTGGCATGTCATTGGGCCTGTTCGGCGTAACCTGGGCGCACTCATTACAGACTCATATCCCACCGGATAAGCTGGCTCGCGTGTACGCTTATGATGCGATGGGTTCCTTTATCGCCATTCCCTTTGGACAACTGGTCGCGGGGCCGCTGGCAACACACTTTGGTATGAGTGCTGTATTGCTGATGTCAGCGCTGGCCGTGGTGATGGCTACCGCTGGCGTCGGTCTGGTTCCTGCCATCAGGCAACCTGAAAAAATGGGGACTAAGTCGCACAACACATAATGGATAGGTGGCTCAACGTGAAAAACAGCCCGGTTTATACCGGGTTGTTAATTCACAAAGCAGAGAAAAATCATAGGTTGGGGCGGCGTTAATTAACTCTCTGCTTTTATATCGTGCTTCTTCATCATTGCGCGCAACTGATGATAGGTGACGCCTAATAAGCCAGCCGCACGGCGTTGGTTATAACGTGCCTGTTGCAGGCTGGCTTCCACCAGATCCCGCTCCTGCTGATTCTGCCATTGACGCAGATCCAGCGGCAGGGCAGGCAGCGCGCTGCTATCCGCCTCCTGACTGGTCCGGATGACAGCAATCGGTTCAGGGCGTGAAGCAAACGGGTTGATAATCACATTATCCAGCGGCTGCTCGCTGCTGTTATGACGATAGACCGAGCGCTCCACCACATTTTTAAGTTCGCGAACGTTGCCGGGCCAGTGGTAATCAAGCAGAGCCTGCTGTGCCCGTGGGGTAAAGCCGGGAAAAAGTAACAGGCCGAGCTCGCGACACATCTGGATAGCGAAATGATCGGCCATCACCAGTATATCGCTGCGTCGTTCGCGCAGTGGCGGTAACTGCACCACATCAAAGGCCAGACGATCCAGCAAATCGGCGCGGAATTTTCCCGCCGCCGCCAGCGCGGGCAGGTCTTCGTTGGTCGCACAGACCAGTCGCACATTTACCTGCAGGGAGTGATTGCCGCCGACCCGCTCCAGCTGTCCATATTCAATTACCCTGAGCAGCTTTTCCTGAACCAGCATCGGTGCCGTTGCCAGCTCATCCAGGAACAGCGTGCCGCCGTCAGCACGTTCAAAACGGCCAAGATGGCGCTTCTGCGCGCCGGTAAAGGCGCCAGCCTCATGACCAAACAGTTCAGAATCGAGCAGATTTTCATTCAGCGCGGCACAGTTCAGCGAGATAAACGGCCCCTGCCAGCGGTCAGAGAGATAGTGCAGTCGGCTGGCGATCAGCTCTTTGCCCGTTCCACGCTCACCAATCACCAGTACCGGTTTCTCAAGGGGAGCCAGTTTGGAAACCTGCTCCAGCACCTCAAGAAAATTGTTCGACTCTCCCAGGAGATTATCGCTAGTGCCTGTCATGATGAATTTCGCCACCCCTTAATCATTTTGACTATCTTAAAACAAGCGGGAAGGGCTGTAAAATTTAAAATATGATAAAAATCAATAAATTATAAAATTGGCACGCATTTTGTATTAACTCAGCAGGACTTCACGTTTTAAAACATTAAAAGAGGAACATCATTATGGGTATTTTTTCTCGTTTCGCCGACATCGTTAATGCCAACATTAATTCCCTGCTGGAGCGTGCGGAAGATCCGCAGAAACTGGTCCGGCTGATGATTCAGGAAATGGAAGACACCTTAGTTGAAGTGCGCTCCACCTCTGCACGCGCACTGGCTGAAAAGAAACAGTTGTCACGCCGTATTGATCAGGCGGAGATTCAGCAGGCTGAGTGGCAGGAAAAAGCGGAGCTGGCGCTGCGCAAAGATAAAGATGATCTGGCCCGATCAGCGCTGATTGAAAAACAGAAACTCACCGATCTTATCGCCTCCCTGAAACAGGAAGTGGGTCATGTTGAAGAGACGCTGGAGCGCATGAAAGGCGAAATCAGCGAGCTGGAGAAAAAACTGAGTGAGACACGTGCCCGCCAGCAGGCGTTGACGCTGCGTCATCAGGCGGCTTCTTCATCACGCGATGTTCGTCGTCAGCTGGACAGCGGTAAGATCGACGAAGCAATGGCACGGTTTGAATCTTTTGAACGTCGCATCGACCATATGGAAGCGGAAGCAGAAAGCCACGGTTTTGGTAAACCAAAGACGCTGAACCAGGAGTTTACTGACCTGAAAGCGGACGATGAAATCAGCGAGCAGCTTAATGCGCTGAAAGCCAAAATGAACCGCAGTGAGTAATCATCGACGTTGCGATAAGTGATTAAGGAGAGTCAATGAGCGCACTTTTTTTCGCCATACCGTTAACGATCTTCGTGTTATTTGTCGCACCGATCTGGTTATGGCTGCATTACAACAACAAACGCAACGGCGGTTCGGAACTGTCGCAAAGCGAAATCCAGCGCCTGCAGCGCGTGACCCAGGACGCGCAGCGGATGCGCGAACGTATTGACGCGCTGGAAGCGATTCTGGACGCCGAACATCCAAACTGGAGGCAGCCATGATTAAAGGACGCAAGTTGTGGCGCAAGCCAGATGAAGGGAAATTTATGGGTGTCTGCGCAGGCCTGGCAGAGTATCTCGATATTCCGGTTCGTCTGCTGCGTGTCATCGTGGTGTTATCACTGTTCTTTGGCCTGTTTCTCTTTACGGTGATCGCCTACTTTGTGCTGGGTTTTGTACTGGATGTGAAACCCGCCTCTGCCTCCCAGACTGAGCGCCAGCCCAGCGCCAGTGAACTGCTGGATCAGCTGGAGAGCACCCTGCAACGGGATGAGCGTAGCGTGCGCGACCTGGAACGCTATGTGACGTCTGAAACCTTCAGCGTGCGCAGCCGCTTCCGCCAGATTTGATTCTGCTACTGTTATTGCCGGGCCTGTTTCAGGCCCGTTCGCTCACTCAATGGAGGTGTTGATGTCTTTTTCGCGATCCACTGCTTTTCGTCACCGCGCGGCACCTGCATTGAAGTCGGCCGCTAAATTCATCATTATTAATGCTGTTACCTACGGTCCCGCCGGTGTCACTGGCTGGGCAGTGAAATCGGTAGCGCGACGCCCGTTACGTCTGCTGCTGGCTGTGGCGCTTGAGCCATTGCTGAAACGCGTGATGAACCGGGTGGCATCGCGCTTCATCAGGGAGAAAGATGAAAAGACTGCAAACTGAATTGATGGCGTTGATGAACCGTGGCGTTGATCGCCACCTGCGGCTGGCGGTAACCGGATTAAGCCGCAGCGGCAAAACCGCCTTTATCACCTCACTGGTTAATCAGCTTTTAACCGTTCACAGCGGCGCGCGTTTGCCGCTGTTTTCCGTGGTGCGGGATGAGCGCCTGTTAGGCGTAAAGCGGGTACCCCAGCGTGACATGGGCACGGCCCGTTTCACCTATGACGAAGGGCTGGCACAGCTCTACAGCACGCCGCCTGCCTGGCCCACACCCACCCGCGGCGTCAGCGAAATGCGACTGGCGCTGCGTTATCGTCCCAATGATTCGCTGCTGCGTCACCTGAAAGAGACTGCGACACTCTATCTGGAGATTGTCGACTATCCCGGCGAATGGCTGCTGGATCTGCCGATGCTGGCGCAGGATTATCTCGCCTGGTCCCGGCAGATGAACGGTCTGCTGCAGGGCGATCGTGCTGAGTGGGCAAAGCCCTGGCGAACCCTCTGCGAAAAACTCGACCCGCTTGCACCCGCCGATGAAACCCAGCTGGCAGAGATTGCCGCTGCCTGGACCGACTATCTGCATCGCTGTAAATCTGAAGGCTTACACTTTATTCAGCCCGGTCGCTTCGTGCTGCCTGGCGATATGGCAGGCGCCCCCGCGCTGCAGTTCTTCCCCTGGCCGACGGCTGATGAAGCGCAACTCACTAAGCTGGCACAGGCGGACAAGGGCAGTAACTTCAGCATGCTGCAGCAGCGGTTTAACTACTACTGTCAGCATGTGGTGAAAGGTTTCTATAAAAATCATTTCCTGCGTTTTGACCGCCAGATTGTGCTGGTTGACTGCCTGCAACCACTTAACAGCGGACCCCAGGCGTTTAACGATATGCGGCTGGCACTGACGCAGCTGATGCAGAGTTTTCATTACGGTCAGCGAACCCTGTTTCGTCGGCTCTTTTCACCGGTAATCGACAAATTGCTGTTTGCCGCCACCAAGGCCGATCACATCACCAGCGATCAGCACGGCAATATGGTGTCACTGTTGCAGCAGCTGGTGCAGGATGCCTGGCAGAACGCGGCGTTTGAGGGGATTAGCATGGATTGCATCGGGCTGGCGTCGGTGCAGGCGACGCAGAGCGGGCTGGTCGATCACCGGGGCGAGAAGATCCCGGCCCTGCGCGGAAACCGGCTGGATGATGGTGAGCCGCTCACCGTCTATCCGGGTGAAGTCCCGCCGCGTCTGCCTGGTAATGCCTTCTGGCAGCAGCAGGGTTTTCAGTTTGAACAGTTCCGGCCGCAGCAGCTTGACGTCGATCGCCCGCTGCCACATATCCGCATGGATGCCGCGCTGGAATTTTTATTGGGAGATAAATTGCGATGAGTGATCCGCTGAAGCCGCGTATCGATTTTGCCCGTCCGCTGGATGAGAGCAGCACCACGCCGCTGCGCCCGGCGCAGACTTTTGAAGCGGAAGCGCAGGCGGCGTTTCTGGCGGTGCAGGATGAAGAAGTCGCTGTCGAAGAGGAGGGCGCAGGTGAACGGGCGGTGGAGGCTGCGCTGAAACCTAAGCGCAGCCTGTGGCGCAAACTGGTGACCGCTGGCGTGCTGCTGTTTGGCGTCAGCGTGATTGCGCAGGGTGTCCAGTGGACACATGACGCCTGGCTGACCCGCGACTGGTTTTCACTGGGCAGCGGCGTGGCGGGTGGTCTGATCATCCTGGCGGGTGTGGGTGCGCTGACCACCGAGTGGCGTCGTCTCTATCAGTTGCGTCAGCGCGCCGAGGAGCGGGATGTGGGCCGTGAGTTGCTGCACAGTCATGGCATCGGCAAAGGCCGGGCCTTCTGCGAAAAACTGGCGCAGCAGGCAGAGCTGGATCAGGCGCATCCGGCCCTGCAGCGCTGGCATGCCTCGCTGCACGAAACCCACAATGATAGTGAAATTGTCCGCTTATATGCGCAACTGGTGCAGCCGGTGCTGGATCGGCAGGCGCGGCGCGAAATCAGCCGTCATGCTGCTGAAGCCACGCTGATGATTGCGGTCAGCCCGCTGGCGCTGGTGGATATGGCGTTTATCGCCTGGCGTAATCTGCGGCTGGTCAATCGCATTGCGGCTATTTACGGCATTGAGCTGGGCTACTTCAGCCGCATCCGGCTGTTCCGTCTGGTGCTGCTCAACATGGCCTTTGCCGGGGCTTCCGAACTGGTGCGGGAAGTGGGTATGGACTGGATGTCGCAGGATATCGCCGCCCGGCTTTCCACGCGCGCCGCGCAGGGCATTGGCGCGGGTTTGCTGACCGCAAGACTGGGCATCAAAGCGATGGAGCTGTGCCGTCCACTGCCGTGGCTGGAGCAGGATAAACCACGGCTTGGCGATTTCCGTCGTGAGCTGCTGGGCCAGTTGAAAGAGGCGTTGCAGAAGGGCGGCAATAAGTCAGCCTGACGCTCTCGTGACAAATTAAAGGCGGCATTGCCGCCTTTATTCTTTAGTGTGGCTGGCGCAGCACCTGTCGGGAGTCGATGACCAGACACTCACCCGGACAGCCCGACTCATCAGTGATCACCGGATCCGCTGGCAGCGTGTAGGCCATTCCATTTTTCTCCCTGATAAAATGCGCCATCCCGGCAAACATTTGTGACCACTCATCAGGATTTTCTCCGGCAGTACAAAAGTCCGCCATACGCGCCGGAGCTGTCAACTTTTCCTGACACATCCCTTTCTGCAGGTGCGCGACTTAGCGTATTATTGTCTTATCTGAACCTGATTAAGGCGAACGCAATGCGTCTGGAAGTGTTCTGTCAGGACCGACTCGGTCTGACGCGTGAACTGCTCGATCTGCTGGTGGCACGCAACATTGATTTACGCGGTATCGAAATCACGGCGCTGGGCCGCATCTACCTGAACTTTTCTGCACTGGAGTTTGATGCCTTCAGCAATCTGATGGCTGAAATCCGGCGTACACCGGGCGTAACAGATGTGCGCACGGTAGCGTACATGCCCTCTGAACGCGAGCATCGTGCGCTGAGCGCCCTGCTGGTGGCGATGCCGGATCCGGTTTTCTCCATCGATCTGAAAAGCAAGGTTGAACTGGCTAATCCGGCCGCACAGAACCTGTTTAATCTCGATGAAGAGAAGATGCGCAACTTTAGCGCCGGTAATCTGATTAACGGCTTCAACTTCATGCGCTGGCTGGAGAGCGATCGGGTTGAAGCGCAGGCGCAGCATGTGGTCATTGAGGGCCGCGATTTTCTGATGGAAGCGCGTCCTATTTATCTGCCGGGCGAAGAGGGCCAGATCAACAGGCCAGTGGGGGCGATGGTGATGCTGAAGTCGACAGCCCGCATGGGTCGTCAGTTGCAGAATCTGGTGGTCACCGATGAATCGGAGTTTGACCATATCATTGCTGTCACGCCGAAGATGCGTCAGGTGGTGGATCAGGCGCGTAAACTGGCGATGCTTGATGCACCTTTACTGATTGTTGGCGACACCGGCACCGGGAAAGATATGCTGGCACGTGCCTGCCATCTGCGCAGTGCCCGCGGTAAGAATCCCTTTTTGGCGCTCAACTGTGCCTCACTTCCAGATGACGTCGCTGAAAGCGAGCTGTTTGGTCATGCCGCCGGAGCCTATCCGAATGCGCTGGAAGGTAAGAAGGGCTTTTTTGAGCAGGCTAACGGCGGCTCTGTGCTGCTGGATGAGATTGGTGAGATGTCGCCGAGAATGCAGACCAAGCTGCTGCGTTTTCTCAATGATGGCACCTTCCGCCGCGTCGGTGAAGAGCATGAAGTGCATGTCAATGTGCGGGTAATCTGCGCTACGCAGAAAAACCTGATTGAGCTGGTGCAGCGCGGGGAGTTCCGCGAGGATCTCTTTTACCGGCTCAATGTGCTGACGCTGCAACTGCCGCCTCTGCGCGATCGTCCGCAGGATATTCTGCCGCTGACCGAGATGTTTGTTGCCCGCTTTGCGGATGAGCAGGGGATGGCGCGTCCGCGACTCTCGCCGCAACTTAACGCTTTTCTGACTCGCTACGCCTGGCCTGGTAACGTGCGTCAGCTTAAAAATGCGCTTTATCGGGCGTTAACCCAACTGGAAGGTTACGAACTGCGTCCGCAGGATATCGTGTTGCCTGAACAGGCACTGGATGTGTCACTGGGCGATGAGGCGCTGGAAGGGACGCTGGATCAGATCACCAGTCGTTTCGAACGGTCGATTCTGACGCGGCTCTATCTCTCCTATCCCAGCACCCGAAAACTGGCAAAACGGCTTGGTGTGTCGCATACGGCGATTGCGAATAAATTGCGGGAGTATGGTCTGGGGCAGAAGCGCACCGAAAGCGAATAAGGGACGGACTGCAGGTGAGAAGTGGGTAAGCTGATTATCCGTTGGATATGGTCGATAGAGTCTGGCCCATCTGGCTTTGAGGTTGAGCCTGCTCAGGGAACCGGGTCAGATCGGAAAGACGCAAAAGGCGTCATCCCTGACACGCTCGGCACGCGCCTTCCCTGGCGCGTGACGCTTTCCTCTTCTGACCCGGTTCCCTGTGCGTTGAGCTTCTTCGTTGCTGCCAGAACCACCCTGATACGGGCTTGCCAGCAGTTTGAAGCGGATAACCTGGTTATCCGCTTTTTTTATTACTTCAGCGCGGTCAGCGCAGCGTCATAATCAGGCTCAGTGGTGATTTCATCAACCAGCTGGCTGTAGATCACTTTATCGTTCTCATCCAGCACAATTACGGCACGTGCGGTCAGACCTTCCAGCGCACCATCGGCAATTTCCACGCCATAATCATATTTAAACTCTGAGCCGCGCAGCGTCGACAACGTCACCACGTTGTTCAGGTTTTCTGCGCCACAGAAGCGCGACTGGGCAAACGGCAGATCGGCAGAGATGCATAACACCACGGTGTTATTCAGTTCGCTTGCAGCCTGATTGAACTTGCGCACCGATGAAGCACAGACACCGGTATCTACGCTCGGGAAAATGTTCAGAATTTTGCGTTTTCCTGCATACTCAGAGAGCGCGACGTTGACCAGGTTTTTCGCTACCAGCGTGAAAGCTTTGGCTTTATCGCCAGCCTGAGGAAACTGACCAGCAACCGGTACGGCGTTACCCTGAAAATGAACAGTCTGAGACATAGTGATTCCTTTTAATGATAAAAAAGATCTGACACAAAACGGCTAAAGATAGCCGTTGTTTATGACATAAATGTTAAGGGTTTACGAGTTCAATTGTGGAATTTAACGTGGCGGTCTGCCACTGCGTCGCACATTGTGGAGTGGAAATGAGAACGGTAAAAAGTTATCCCGAAGCCTGGCCGTTGCACACGCCGTTTGTCATTGCCCGTGGAACCCGGACTGAAGTCAAAGTGGTGGTGGTTGAAATTGAGGAAGACGGAGTAAAAGGCGTTGGCGAAGCGACGCCTTATGCGCGCTATGGTGAAAGCGAGGCGTCGGTGCTGGCGCAAATCGCCGCGCTGCTGCCCGCGCTGCAACAGGGCATGACGCGCGAGGCGTTACAACAGGCGCTGCCCGCCGGGGCGGCGCGCAACGCCATTGACAGCGCACTATGGGATCTCGCCTCACACCAGCAGCAGAGCAGCCTCTGGCAGCTTAGCGGCGTAACCGCACCTGAGGATGTGGTGACCGCGCAGACCGTCAGCATTGATACTCCCGAGGCGATGGCCAGCAGCGCGCTGGCGCTGTGGCAGCATGGGGCAACACTACTGAAGATTAAGCTGGATAATAATTTCATTACCGAACGGCTGATGGCGATTCGCGCCGCCGTGCCGGACGCGACCCTGATTGTGGATGCCAATGAATCCTGGCACGCTGAAGGTCTGGCGGCGCGCTGTCAGCTGCTGGCGGACATCAATGTGGCGATGCTGGAACAGCCCCTGCCAGCGGGTGAGGATGCGGCGCTGGAGAACTTTATCCATCCATTACCGATCTGCGCCGATGAGAGCTGTCACACCCGTGACAGCCTGGCGTCGCTGCGAGGCCGTTATGAGATGGTCAATATCAAGCTGGATAAAGCGGGCGGGCTGACCGAGGCGCTGGCGCTGGCCGATGCGGCTCAGCAGCAGGGGTTTGCGGTCATGCTCGGCTGCATGCTCTGCACCTCGCGGGCTATACGCGCCGCACTGCCGCTGGTGCCGCAGACTCGCTTTGCCGATCTCGACGGGCCGACCTGGCTGGCGGTGGATGCAGAACCGGCGATTAAAGTGCGCAACGGTCAGCTGATCATTGCTGCCAGCGCAGCAGATTAACCATCATCTCCAGGTAGGTTTCAGTGGCTTCATCCACTGAAATCACCGGCATTTCAGCAGTGACGCAGGGCAGGCTGAGATCTTTACACCAGCTGCCGAATGAGCCTGGCGTGTCATAACCAACGCTGCTGACCCGCGGAAGGCCGGTGTGGCTGGCCAGCCAGCCACCAATCTCTGCCTGATGCGGGTCGTCAATACAGCCCAGCGGTTCATGCCATGAGACGATCCAGCGTGGTTTCAGCTGATGAATCAGCGCGCAGAGCGCCTGGGTTTCCGGTTCAGAAGCCGGATGAGTGCCGGTCGAGAGCGCCACATCACGATCATCGGCAGCGCTGTTCCAGCGATACACCGTCTCGCCTGACTGCCAGTTCGCCGCCGGAAAGTTGCGGTTGAGATCAACGCCGTTAGCGTTCGCGCGCAGCCCGAGCTGACAGCCATCAGGATTGACTGCTAACACCACGTGGTGCCGTCGCATTCCATCAGGCAGCGTCCGTAATGCGGCGGAGAGGGTGGCGATGGCCGCATTCTCATCACCGTGAGTGCCTGCCAGAATCAACCCGCTCTCGGGATCGCCCAGCGGCGCCGGAAACCAGAGCAGCGGCGCACCCAGCACTGAGCGGCCATACTGCTGATAGGGGACGTCCAGTTTGCCGCGCAGGGGACGTGGATGGAGTGGCGACATAGTTATTTCCTCAAAGGGTTTTACTAAAAGTAGCGGAAAAGCCGTGCGCGGAAAATAGCTATTTATCTGTCAGCCATTTGCGCTAAAGTGCCCTGCACAAGTTGCATCGGCAACAGACTGATGCAGCGCTTCTTTGGGGTAAAGGAGTGATAATGGTCAAGACCTTTCGCATGACGCTGGCAGCAATCAGCCTGAGCAGCATCATCACACCCGCCATCGCGGCGAATCCACCCGCTGGCGCACAGCTGGCTGAACAGCAGCAGATCGTTCGCCATATTAAAGATGAACCCGCTTCGCTCGATCCGCTTAAAGCGGTAGGCCTGCCTGAAATTCAGGTGATACGCGATCTGTTTGAAGGACTGACCAATCAGGATGCGCAGGGCAAAATCGTGCCGGGCGTGGCGCAGAGCTGGAGCAGCAGTGATAACAAAACCTGGGTCTTTACGCTGCGTAATAACGCGCGCTGGTCGAACGGTGATCCGGTCACGGCTCAGGATTTTGTCTACAGCTGGCAGCGCCTGGTCGATCCGAAAAACAGTTCAGCCTTTGCCTGGTTCGCGGGCTTAAGCGGTATTCAAAATGCGGCAGCGATAACCAAAGGTGAAATGACGCCCGACAAGCTGGGTGTGGTCGCACAGAGTAAAAACCAGCTTAAGGTGACGCTGGATCGTCCGGTGCCGTGGTTCCCGGCGCTGGTGGCTAACGTGGCGCTTTTCCCGGTGCCGCAGAAAATTATTGCGCAACAGGGTGACAGCTGGACGTCACTCGGCAAACTGGTGGGCAACGGGGCCTTTCAGCTTAGCGAACGCGTAGTGAACGAAAAAATCGTACTGACACGTAATCCTCACTACTGGGATGATGCCCATTCGGTGCTGACGAAAGTGACTTTCGTGCCGATTAATGAAGAGTCGAGCGCCACTAAACGTTATCGATCCAACGATATTGATATCACCGAATCCTTCCCGAAAAACATGTATGCGCTACTGAAGAAAACTCTGCCCGGAGAGGTCTACACACCTGACCAGTTAGGCACCTATTACTACGCGTTTAACACGCAGAAAGGGCCGACGGCCGATGTGCGGGTTCGCAAAGCGCTCTCCTGGTCTATCGACCGGAAAGTGATTGCTGAAAAAGTGCTGGGAACCGGTGAGAAACCGGCGTGGCACTTTACGCCAGATGTGACAGCAGGCTTTAAGCCACTGCCCACGTTCATGCAACAGCACGATCAGAACAGCCTGAATGCACAGGCCAAATCGCTGCTCGCTGCTGCCGGTTACGGTCCCGGCAAGCCGCTGAAACTCAAACTGCTCTACAACACCTCTGAGAGCCACCAGAAGATTGCGATTGCTGTGGCCTCAATGTGGAAAAAGAACCTCGGTGTGGATGTCACGCTGGAGAACCAGGAGTGGAAAACCTATATCGACAGCCGTAACAGCGGAAACTTCGATGTGATCCGCGCCTCGTGGGTCGGTGACTACAATGAACCCTCCACTTTCCTGAATCTGCTGACGTCGGGCAACAGCAGCAACATCGCGCGCTTTAACAACGCGGATTATGATGCGGTTATCGCCAAAGCCAGCCGGGAGACCAGCGATCAGGTACGTAACAGCGATTACAACCGTGCCGAGCAGATCCTGGCTGAGCAGGCTCCGATCGCCCCCATCTATCAGTACACCAATGGCCGCCTGATTAAACCCTGGGTCAAAGGCTATCCCATCACTAACCCTGAAGATGTCGCCTACAGTCGCGAACTGTGGATTGAAAAGCACTGAGTGCAGGTGGCCGGTCAACCGGCCACCCTCTGACATCTTTCTACACAGCCCGGAGATTGCAACTCAACACCGTCACGCTAGACTGTATCGTATTGATTTTAGTAGTGAGGCGACGGTGTGGACGTAATTGAAGGAAAAGCGTTACAGGTTTCAGATGCCATAATTTCCTGCCAGCTGGATGGCAAGGGCGGGATGATCCCGATTGCTGAAGATGAAGTCATCCAGTGTGAGCAGCCCTGCTGGCTCCATCTGAACTATACCCACCGTAAGAGCGCGGAATGGCTGCAGTCGACGACACAAATCCCTGATGCCGTGCGTGACGCCTTAGCGGGCGACAGTATGCGTCCACGCGTCAGCCGGCTGGGCGACGGCTTTATGATCGTGCTGCGCAGCGTCAACCACAACAGCGATGCGCGTCGCGACCAGCTGGTGGTGATGCGGGTATTTATCAACGATAAGCTCATCGTCTCGACCCGGCGGCGTAAAGTTTCTGCTGTCGATGAAGTTCTCACGGATTTGCAGAATGGTAACGGCCCGATTGACTGCGGCAGCTGGCTGGTCGATATCTGTGATGCCCTGACCGATCACACCAGCGAGTTTATCGAAGATTTACATGACAAAATCATTGAGCTGGAAGATGCGCTGCTTGACCAGCGGATGCCGGCACGAGGCGAACTCGGCCTGCTGCGCAAACAGCTGATTGTGATGCGGCGGTATATGGCGCCGCAGCGTGATGTCTATGCGCGGCTGGCCAGTGAAAAACTGGCCTGGATGGATGACACCGAACGCCGCCGGATGCAGGAAATCGCCGATCGGCTGGGACGCGGGCT
This sequence comes from Pantoea sp. 18059, assembly GCF_902706165.1. NCBI lineage: Bacteria > Pseudomonadati > Pseudomonadota > Gammaproteobacteria > Enterobacterales > Erwiniaceae > Pantoea > Pantoea sp. 18059. Next base: position 856,994 of record NZ_CACSJS010000001.1, on the reverse strand, counting down.
GGATGATCTGGATGCGGGGGTGGCGCGTACCGCGATTCTGGCTGATGAGGTTGCTTCTGCGATGGCGGAGTCGATGAACCGTCGTACCTATACCATGTCACTGATGGCGATGATTTTTCTGCCAGCCACCTTCCTGACCGGCCTGTTTGGCGTCAACCTGGGGGGTATTCCAGGCGGCGAATGGCGATACGGTTTCTCTATCTTCTGTCTGCTGCTGGTGGCACTGGCCGTCGGGGTAGCGGGATACCTGCGCAAGCGGCGCTGGCTCTAACGTTATGCGTAGCGTATCGGTTATCTGCGCTGAAAATCCCGTAAAGGACGCAAAAGCTGATCGACATCAAGAACCCATTGTCGCTGCTGACGCAAACTCTCTCCCGCAGGTGAATGCAACGTCAAGCGATGGGCGTTGCGCTCCATATTGTCTTACTTCCTAATTTAGAATTAATGCATAGCACATTTAATTCGAAACATGCCGGCCCGTGTGCCGGCTTTTTTTTTGCCCGCCTGGCTGTAACGCCGTTCCTTACCTAAGCTTAAAGTCCATTCGCAACAAAAGGAGTACGGCATGAGCGCGATTCTTAACAGCGAGCCGATCCCCACGGATCCGATCCCGATTCCTGAGCCTATTCCTCAGCCACAACCCCAGCCTGATCCGCCGACAGATCCGGAATTTCCGCCGATAATGGATCCACCACCGCATCGCAACATATAAAAAAAGGGCGTGCTGCCAGCAGCACGCCCTTAACGCTTCCAGCACTTATTTAATCTGAATCACATCCAGACGCGCGCTGGTATCCGGGGCATCCTCTTCATCAGCCCGCCAGCCAACAGGCTGCAGCGGCAGAGATTCCCGGTCAAAGGCGAGATCCCCGCCGTCAACCACCGCATCGCCATGCTTAATGCCTTTAAAATCGAACAGGTTGATATCCGCCATATGTGACGGCACCACATTCTGCATCGCGCTGAACATGGTTTCGATACGGCCAGGATAGCGCTTATCCCAGTCACGCAGCATATCGGCTACCACCTGACGCTGCAGGTTCGGCTGAGAACCGCAGAGGTTACACGGAATAATCGGGAACTGACGCGCTTCTGAGAAGCGGATGATATCTTTCTCGCGGCAGTAAGCCAGCGGACGGATCACAATCTGCTTGCCATCGTCGCTCATCAGCTTTGGTGGCATGCCTTTCATTTTTCCGCCGTAAAACATGTTCAGGAACAGCGTCTGCAGAATGTCATCGCGATGGTGGCCCAGCGCAATTTTAGTACAGCCCAGCTCAGTTGCGACGCGATAGAGAATGCCACGGCGCAGGCGCGAGCAGAGTGAGCAGGTGGTTTTGCCTTCCGGGATCTTATCTTTGACGATGGAGTAGGTATCTTCTTCGATAATCCGATACTCAACGCCCTGCGACTCAAGATATTCCGGCAGGATATGCTCAGGGAAGCCCGGCTGTTTCTGGTCGAGGTTAACGGCAATAAGACTGAAGTTGACCGGCGCACTTTTTTGCAGACTGCGCAAAATTTCCAGCATGGTGTAGCTGTCTTTGCCGCCCGACAGGCAGACCATGATGCGGTCGCCTTCTTCAATCATATTAAAATCTGCAATGGCTTCGCCGACGTTACGACGCAGACGTTTTTGCAGTTTATTGAGGTTGTACTGTTCTTTCTTGTCAACCGTTTGATTATATTGCATTTTTACCTATCTCAAAATCCAGAAAGCGTAGCTAAAGGGCAAATTGCCGTGCGCGTTCAGCCAGACACTTCACTGCGGTGTCACGAATATGCAGCGTATGGTACGGATTGTTGCCGCGAATGCCAGTACTGGAGTGAAGTAATCAGCGGATAGCCGCCCGGGGAGTCCGGCAGAGACTACCCGTTAAGGGGGCAGCGACATAAATCGATGCGGCGGTACTCAGTGAAAAATGAGGGCAGGCCTTACCAGGTCATTACCCAAAAATTGCGGGCTGATGTGTCACGGATAGCGTTCAACTATGCGATATCAGCTGGCTGGCACATCTTTCCACTGGCAATCGATTTCATCATTGTGCGCAGAACAGGATGGCAGTGATGCCTGGTAAGCATCAGCCCGCGCATTCTCTTTTTTTGCCGCACAACCCGCAGTCATAAAAATGATTGTGATAATTAACAGATATTTCATCAGAGCGACCCGTTAACAAAAAAAAGAGAATGCACCGCTATTAATCAATCATGCATAAACGGCGTTCTTTTTATGCTTATCTGATTTGAGAATTTCCTTCGAATTGTTGCTATAAATTCGCAGTGAGTTAAATATCCTGATGCACTGTTAATTTTATTAGCGCCTGAATCTGAAAAACGCTGCTGTTGAATATGCGTTGACACTGCCGGGTTATAATTGGGAATACGTAAGATGCACAGGCATCACTGTTTTTTTGTATCCCATTAAATCTGAATCGATTTTACTGGCACATATCGCCACGTCCAAAACTGTTGCTTTTCAAAGCAGACGGGTGAAATTAAAGCCATTAAAGTGAATGTGAAAGTTAAAAAGGGCGGCTTTAATTTTACACTCATAACTGTTTTTCCTGAGAGACCAGCTGTGACTTCATCGTTCCGCACATCATGGTAATGCGGGCAGCGTAACAAATCGTTAAATTGCTGGCTATATAGGTGAATAAGGACGGAGCAAACTTTAAATTCAATGAGACATCCGGTAAACACTCACGATATAAAAAATTATGGTGTCCGATTTATATTGACGCTGATACTCTTTTTACTCTGCTATGTTGCAGTCATGTATTGCGGCGTTTTGTTGCTGGTAAACCGACACGGATTACTGCATTTCCTGCTGCACTGAATTTATTATTGCTAGCCACAGGCTTTAAAAATCCAGCGATAAGCATGATGTAAAAAATGTCTGAGCATTTCCAGCAAACTTTCAGCGCCTTCCCCCACCAGACACTGTCCGGTCTCAAGCGCATTATTTACGGAATTACGATGATCCAGGATCATCATGATGGCCATAGCGCCCGCAATCAGCGTAAAGATAAGCATGCTTAGTACCGGCCAGCTACTTTTACGTACAGAAGCGGACAGGGTTTCGTCACGATGGTCAGAGTTCTGGCGCATTTTTCACCGGATAAATGGTTACCTTAATAAACAATCACGGATTATGACATTAATTCCCGGCGGGCTCTATATCTCAGGTCAGGCTGCATGATTATGATAATAGATGAATCTGATGGAGAGGGCAGAAGGCAGTGCGTACCGATAACTCCCTTCTGCAACGTCCTGGCGCTGACCGGCCTGTGTTCAGCAGGAATGATCTTTATGGAAAGGAATTTACATCATCTCCAGCGACTGAACTCCTTTGATCTCCATGACCTTATCGTAGAGGTGAGCATCGTTTGACTTGCGGGACAGCGTCACCTGAACACTGAGCTCACACAGACCACTCTCCTCATCCCGGTTAATCACCGTCACATTGCCGTAGCGAATGCCTTCCCGCTGCATGACCAGCAGCACCAGCGGCACACTTTTGGGCTTAAGAAAAACCAGCAGCGTATGATGTTTACCGATGAGAAAATGGCTCAGGCGGCGGAACACTTCCAGCACCACCAGCGCCAGCACCGTGCCATAAATGCCGATCTCATACATGCCGCTGCCAATCACCAGACCAATCGCCGCAGTCACCCATAATCCGGCCGCCGTGGTTAAGCCTTTCACCACCTGCTTCTGAATCATAATGGTGCCTGCGCCAAGGAAACCCATGCCGCTGACTACCTGGGCAGCAATACGGCTGGGATCCAGTGCCACATGGTCACTATTGAGCATATCGGCGAAGCCATATTTCGATACCAGCATAAACATCGCACTGCCGATACCGACCAGAATATGGGTACGCAGTCCCGCTTCTTTGGCCCGCATCTGGCGCTCCATGCCGATCAGGCCGCCGAGAATACCGGCCAGCGCTATGCGAATTAACATATCCATTAACATGGCTTTACTCCGAATTAATAAGGGCCGAAAAAGGGTGACAGTTCAGCGATAACAGGTAAACAAGATAATTCTGCTTGCAAATGACGCCGGAGAATTTTGTAAAAAGCTGTTTCACCTCTCGACCCGTTGTGCTGCCTGACATATGCTGAGCCAGCCTTTTCCCCCACTTCCCGGAGTCCGACTGATGAAAGCAGCCACCTTTTTGCTGGCCGGTGCCGCATTATTACTCTCTGCCTGCAGCAGCAACAGTGATGATAACGAGCCACCGCAACAAGCCACCGCCGCCCACATCCAGCCACGGGTGGTGATGTCTTCCCTGGCAGAAAGCACCTGTTCAAATGCGGGTGGAACGCTGGCATTTTCGCATCAGCTGGATGGCTCAAGAGTGGGGATGTGTCAGTTAGTCAATGGACGTCGCTGTGATGAGCAGGCGTTAATTGGCGGGAATTGCGCGCGCTGATGATCAGGCCGGATTGCTCCGGCCCGCACAGTCAGGCAGAGAGCCGGTTCGGGCAGTTTTCACCCCGGTCGAGCTGGCTGAGATTATTCAGTGTCGTTTCAGAAATGGCGGTCAGCGCTTCGGCGGTTAAAAACGCCTGATGGCCGGTGAACAACACGTTATGGCACGCCGACAGACGGCGGAACACATCGTCCTGAATCACATCATTCGACTTATCTTCAAAGAACAGATCACGTTCATTCTCATAAACATCCATGCCGAGCGCGCCGATTTTCTGCTGTTTCAGCGCGTCAATCGCCGCCTGTGAATCAATCAGACCACCACGACTGGTGTTGATAACCATCACCCCATCACGCATCTGTTTAAACGCGTCGGCGTTGAGCAGATGATGATTCTCCGGCGTCAGCGGACAGTGCAGGGTAATGACGTGGGATTCAGCAAACAGCGTCTTCAGATCGACATATTCCGCGCCCAGTTCCAGCGCCTGCTCACTCGGGTAGGGATCATACGCCAGCAGCCGCATACCAAAACCTTTCAGAATCCGCATCGTCGCAATCCCGATTTTACCGGTACCGATAACACCCGCGGTTTTGTTATGCATGTTGAAACCGGTCAGGCCGTCGAGCGAAAAGTTTGCGTCACGGGTACGCTGATAAGCGCGATGAATACGGCGATTCAGGGTCATCATCAGGCCGATAGTATGTTCAGCGACCGCTTCCGGTGAGTAGGCCGGCACGCGCACCACTTCCAGACCCAGCTCTTTTGCAGCAGCCAGATCAACATTATTGAAACCGGCACAGCGCAGCGCGATATATTTCACACCCAGCCCGGCCAGCTCTTCCAGCACCGGGCGACTGCCGTCATCGTTTACAAAGATACAGACGGCATCGCAACCCACAGCGGTTTTGGCGGTGCTTTCAGAGAGTAAAAAGTCAAAAAAAACTAGTTCAAAGCCGAACTGCTGATTGACCTGCTCAAGGTATTTCTGATCGTAATGTTTGGTGCTGTAAACCGCGATTTTCATCGTTGTGCTCCTGCAGAGGTGATAGAGCAAGGATAACGTTTTCTGACTGACTTTGCTGAAACAGCTGACTTGTGTCCGACGCAGACCTTCACCTCTGGCAGATTACATGCCATCATCGTTGTCAGGATACTGTAAGGAAAAGGATTATGGCTTTTATGCCACGGATGTTCCGGCGACGGCTGGCCGCCATTCTGGCGCTGATTCTGCTGCTGCTCGGCCTGATCTTGACTGTCACGCAATGGCTGCCGCGGCTGGTCGGCATCTGGCTACCTGAAGATACCCGCATTGAGCTGTCGGGCGCACCGCGCTGGCGGGAGGGTGGCCTGTGGTTGCCACAACTTCGTTATCTCGCAGGGGATTGCTCCCTGGCAACGGTAAAGGGGGTATCGCTGGGCTGGCATCAGTCGCGCTGGAAACTGAATGCGTCAGAGCTGACGCTGGATAGCACCTGCCTGCAAAAATTACCGGCCAGTGATGGCAGCACGGCAGCCCCCAAAACGCTGGCCGAATGGCAGGCAATGCTGCCTGGCGCCGACGTTCATCTGGGCAAATTAATTGTTACGCCGTGGCAGACGTATGCGGGCGCGCTGGATCTGACGCTGGAAAAAGATCGTCAGCAACTCAGTTATCAGGGCGATAATCTGCAGCTGGCGGCAACGCTGACTGGTCAGCAGCTCGCTATCAGTCGCCTGACGCTCACCCATCCCGCACTTCCTGAACCCGTCACGCTGAGTGGTCATCTGGCGTTACCCACTTTTGCCACTGATCTGCCAGTGAATGGCGAGGTGACCGGACAGCTGGCGCTGGACGCGCTGCCGCATCCCCTGAAGCTGACGCTTAACTGGCAGCAGCAGCAGGGCGAGTTACGCGTGGCAATGGCCGAAGTGACCAGGCCGCTTCTCAGACTGCCGTGGCAGATCAGCCGCGATCAGATTCGGATTGAAAAGGGCGAATACTTCTGGCCGCTGGAGGCTCAGCCGCTATCAGGGTTTGTTAACCTGACGCTGGATAACTGGCAGTCTGGCCTTGAAAGTAGCCAGATTAGCGGTCGCGTTAACCTGCTGACCCAGGGACGCGGCGGCAAGGGTAACGTGGTGCTCGGCGTTGGTCCCGGCAACCTCAGCCTGACCAACAGCAACCTGCCGTTTCAGCTAACCGGCGAAAGCAAGCTGGCCGACCTGCAACTTTACGGCTCCATTCCGGGCGTGCTCAGCGGCTCGATCCTCGATCCTCAACTGGTGCTGCAACCTAAATCGCTGCTGCGCCTGCGGGGCCGGTTGCTGTCAACGCTGGAAGTGGACGAAGCGCGCTGGCCGCTGGCGGGCGTACGACTCTCCTCGCAGGGTATTGATGGCCGCCTGCAGGCCATTCTGAATACGCACGATGCCAGTTTTGGCCGCTTCCGGTTGCATCTCAATGGCCGCGCCAATGATTTCTGGCCCGATAAGGGCGAATGGAACTGGCGCTACTGGGGAGGTGGCGAGATGCTGCCGCTGCAGGCGCGCTGGGATGTTAAAGGCACGGGCGGCTGGCACGACACCCTGATCCATCTGGATACCTTGTCCACCGGTTTTAATCAGCTGGCGTATGGCAGTGTCAACGTTGCAAAACCGCGTCTGACACTAACTAAACCGGTAAACTGGCAGCGTGATGCGGCGCATCCGGCGTTCAATGGGCATTTCCGCCTGCAGGCAGGAGAGACCCGCTTCAGCTATGGCGGACATCTGGCAGACTCCACGCTCGACTTTGAGGCTAAAGGTCGTGATCCCGGCTATTTTATCTGGCGAGGCAGTTTACAGGCGGGCAAGGTTGGCCCGCTGCGGGTTAACGGCCGCTGGGATGGCGAACGGCTGCGCGGCCAGGCCTGGTGGCCGGCACAGTCGCTGACGGTGTTTCAGCCGTTGCTCAGCCCCGACATGAAAATGCAGATCCAGGGCGGCCGTTTGCAGGCACAGGTCGCTTTTTCCGCCGCAAGTGAACAGGGTTTCCAGGCGGGAGGCCACTGGACGGTAAAACAGGGCAGCATCTGGACGCCTGACAGCCAGGTTAACGGTATCGACTTCTCGCTGCCGTTCAGATTCCATGAGCAGCAATGGCAGTTTGGTCAGCATGGCCCGGTATCACTGCGCATTGCCGAGGTTAAGAACCAGTTTGCGATGCAGAATATTCGCGCTGACCTGCAGGGTAACTGGCCGTGGTCCGAACAGGCGCCGCTGACGTTGCAGGATGTCAGCCTTGATCTGCTGGGCGGACAAATTACGCTGCCCGCTTTGCGCATGCCGCAGCATGAGCCAGCCCGGGTGTCGCTGCGCAATATCAGCCTCAGCGAGCTGGTGACGGCGCTGAAACCTAAACAGTTTGCCATGTCGGGCAAGGTCAACGGTGAGCTGCCGCTGTGGCTCAATAATCCACACTGGCTGGTGGAGAAAGGGTGGATTGCCAACAGCGGTCCGCTGACCTTCCGGCTGGATAAAGATATGGCGGATGCGATTACCCGCAATAACGTGGCGACGGGCGCCGCGCTGGACTGGTTACGTTATATGGAAGTCTCCCGCAGCTGGGCCACGATCAATCTGGATAATCTTGGCGACCTCACCATGGAGGCGCAGGTGCAGGGCGTCAGCCAGTTCAGTAACCGTCGTCAGACGGTTAATCTCAACTATCATCATCAGGAAAACCTGTTTCAGCTCTGGCGCAGCCTGCGCTTTGGCGATAATTTGCAATCCTGGTTAGAGCAACATGCGAATTTGCCATCCAACAAGGACACTTCACCATGAGCCTGAGGGCATTACTGGTTCTGGCAGCCGGACTGCTGAGTATCGGCTGCGTGCCGCGCATTGAAGTCACGGCACCTAAAGATCCCATCACCATCAACATGAACGTGAAAATCGAACATGAGATCCACATCAAAGTCGATAAAGACGTGGAAGCGCTATTGAAAAACCAGAGCGGTCTGTTCTGAGGAGAGCTACGATGAAACGCATAAGCGCGGTGCTGTTCCTCGCTCTGACGATGGCGCAGCCTGCCTGGGCACTGACGCTGGATCAGGCGCGGCAATCGGGGCGGGCAGGTGAAACGCTCTCCGGCTATCTGGCGGCACGTGCGCAGGATAGTGAAACGCTGGCGCTGGTGCAGCGTATTAATGCCGGACGTCAGCAGGAGTATCAGCGACTGGCAGAACAGAATAATCTCTCCACGGCCGATGTCGCCAGTATTGCCGGACAGAAGCTGGTGAGCCGTGCGGCAGGGGGGGAGTATGTGCGCGGCATTAACGGTCAGTGGCTGAGAAAAACGGCAGAGAGCAGTCAGTAACCGGCGAAAAAAAACCGGGCGCATGGCCCGGTCTTTTACAGCGTCATCCTGAGATGAGTGAGACTTATGCCGTCACGATCTGCTTGATAGCGTCTTTCGCTTCAGCGGTCGCTTTGCTGGCCACTTCCGGACCGTAAGCGATGCCTTCAGCAAACACGAACTCAACGTCAGTGATGCCGATGAAGCCCAGGAACAGCTTGACGTAAGGGGTCAGCAGGTCAGTTGGGGTATCTTTGTGAATGCCGCCACGGCTGGAGATAACGACTGCCGTTTTGCCTTTAACCAGACCTTCCGGGCCTGCTTCGGTGTAACGGAACGTTACGCCAGCACGAGCAATCAGGTCGAAATAGTTTTTCAGCTGCGTCGGGATGTTGAAGTTGTACATCGGCGCGGCAATCACCACTTCATCATGAGCCTGCAGTTCTGCAATCAGTTCATCAGACAGGTCCAGAGCCTCCTGCTGACGAGGTGACAGCGGGGTATCAGAGGGACGCATTGCACCCACTAACTCGCCATCCAGTACCGGGATCGGGTTAGCCGCCAGGTCACGTACGGTAACCTCTTTACCCTGGGCCTTTGCCTGTTCGATGTAGAAGTCAGCGAGCTGGCTTGATTGTGAGTAGCCTGCAAGAATGCTTGATTTCAGAACTAAAACTTTGCTCATGGTGGTTTCCTGTCTGTTACGCGGAAGACTTTCCGCTCAATGGTTTACACTCTACGGTTATCGATGGCGCGGTGAAAGCGCAATATTTCGAGACCCATGTTCGAATTTATTGAATAAGCGTAACCGGGGCCATCCGCCGGAACAGTTCAGAATGTGCTATGATGCGCGCAATTATTTTTATTGAATCAGCTGGTTATCCCGGCTTGCAGGGCGCTGCTTCAGGCAGCGACACCGTCTGAGTAAGGTACGTCACTATTATGTCATCTCCCGATACTTCCCCACTGGCAGCGCTCTGGTCACGCCTCGACGGTGTAATGCTGCGCGATCGCCAGCGGTTACAGCGCCGTTTACAGGGTGCCAGAAAAGCTAAAAACCCCGAGGCACAGCAGGGCATTGCCAGCGAGCTTGAGCAGGACTTTATCGCTGCCGAGCAGCGCGTGGCCCAGCGCCGTGCGGCCACGCCAGCCATTACCTTCCCGGACAATCTGCCGGTCAGTCAGAAGCAGCAGGATATTGCTGAGGCGATTCGCGATCACCAGGTAGTGATTGTCGCCGGTGAAACCGGCTCGGGCAAAACCACGCAGCTGCCGAAAATCTGTCTGGCGCTGGGACGTGGTGTGACGGGTCTGATTGGTCATACGCAGCCGCGCCGTCTGGCCGCACGTACCGTGGCGAATCGCATTGCCGATGAACTCAGCACTTCGCTGGGCGGCTGCGTCGGCTATAAAGTACGGTTTAACGACCAGGTCAGTGACCTGACGCAGATTAAACTGATGACCGACGGGATTCTGCTGGCGGAGATCCAGCAGGATCGTCTGCTGATGCAATATGACACCATCATTATTGATGAAGCGCACGAACGCAGCCTGAATATCGATTTCCTGCTCGGTTATCTGCGTGAGCTGCTGCCGCGTCGGCCCGATCTGAAAGTGATTATCACTTCCGCCACCATCGATCCACAGCGTTTCTCGCGTCATTTCAATAATGCGCCGGTGATTGAAGTCTCAGGCCGGACCTATCCGGTTGAAGTGCGCTATCGGCCGGTGATCGAAGAGGCGGATGATGGCGATCGTGACCAGCTGCAGGCGATTTTTGATGCCGTAGATGAGCTGGGCCGGGAAAGTCGGGGCGATATCCTGATCTTCATGAGTGGTGAGCGTGAAATACGTGATACCGCCGACGCGCTGAACAAACGCGATCTGCCACACACCGAAGTGCTGCCGCTCTATGCACGGCTGTCGAACGCTGAACAGAACCGGGTGTTTCAGTCGCACAGTGGCCGTCGTATCGTGCTGGCGACCAACGTCGCGGAAACCTCGCTGACGGTGCCTGGGATTAAATATGTGATCGATCCCGGTACGGCGCGTATCAGTCGTTACAGTTTCCGTACCAAAGTGCAGCGCCTGCCGATTGAACCGATATCACAGGCGTCTGCCAACCAGCGTAAAGGGCGTTGCGGCCGCGTATCAGACGGTATCTGTATCCGTCTCTACGCGGAAGATGACTTCCTGAGTCGTCCGGCCTTTACCGATCCTGAAATCCTGCGCACCAACCTGGCGTCAGTGATCCTGCAGATGACCTCGCTGGGCCTCGGCGATATCGCCGCCTTCCCGTTTGTGGAAGCGCCCGATAAGCGCAATATCCAGGATGGCGTCCGCCTGCTGGAAGAGCTGGGCGCGCTGACCCTGAACGAAGAGACCGGTCACTACAAGCTCACCGGTTCCGGGCGTCAGCTGGCGCAGTTGCCGGTGGATCCCCGCCTGGCGCGGATGGTGCTGGAAGCGCAGAAATTTGGCTGCGTGCGCGAAGTGATGATTATCACCGCTGGCCTGTCGATTCAGGACCCGCGTGAGCGTCCGGCAGATAAAAAGCAGGCGTCCGATGAGAAGCACCGGCGCTTTGCCGACAAAGACTCCGACTTCCTCGCCTATGTGAATCTCTGGAACTACCTGGCGGAGCAGCAGAAAGCGCTGTCCGGGAATGTTTTCCGCCGCCAGTGCAAAAGCGATTTCCTTAACTATCTGCGCGTGCGGGAATGGCAGGATATCTACACCCAGTTGCGGCAGGTGGTGCGTGAACTGGGCATTCCGGTTAACAGTGAACCGGCTGAGCTGCAGCCCGTCCACTGCGCGCTGTTAAGCGGTCTGCTGTCGCATATCGGGCAGAAAGACACCGATAAGCAGGAGTATACCGGCGCGCGCAATACCCGCTTCGCGATCTTCCCTGGCTCCGGGCTGTTTAAAAAGCCGCCGAAGTGGACCATGGTGGCGGAACTGGTCGAGACCAGCCGCCTGTGGGGCCGCACGGCGGGCCGTATTGAACCGGAGTGGATTGAGCCGCTGGCACAGCATCTGATCAAGCGCAGCTACAGTGAACCGCACTGGGAGAAATCGCAGGGCGCGGTGATGGCCACCGAAAAAGTCACGCTCTATGGCCTGCCGATTGTCGCCGCCCGTAAAGTTAACTATGGCAGCATCGATCCCACCCTGAGCCGTGAACTGTTTATTCGTCACGCGCTGGTGGAGGGCGACTGGCAGACCCGGCACGCCTTCTTCCGCGCAAACCAGAAGCTGCGCAGCGAAGTGGAAGATCTGGAACACAAATCCCGTCGCCGCGACATTCTGGTTGATGACGAAACGCTGTTTGCTTTTTATGACCAGCGCATTGGCAAAGAGGTGGTCTCGGCGAAGCATTTCGACAGCTGGTGGAAACAGGCCAGTCGCGAAAACGCAGAACTGCTGAATTTCGACAAGCAGATGCTGATCAAAGAGGGCGCGGATAAAGTCAGTCAGCTCGACTACCCCAACTTCTGGCATCAGGGCAACCTCAAACTTAAGCTGAGTTATCAGTTTGAGCCTGGCGCAGATGCGGATGGCGTGACGGTACATATTCCGCTGCCGCTGCTGAACCAGGTAGAGGATAGCGGTTTTGAGTGGCAGATCCCCGGTGTACGCCGTGAACTAATCATCGCACTGATTAAGTCGCTGCCCAAGCCGCTGCGACGCAACCTGGTGCCGGCGCCCAACTACGCCGAAGCGTTCTTAGGAAGAGTGAAAGCGATGGAGATGCCGCTGCCTGATGCGCTGGCGCGGGAATTTCGCCGCATGACCGGCGTCACGCTGGAGCGGGAAAGCTGGCAGTGGGAACAGGTGCCCGATCATCTGAAAATGACGTTCCGGGTAGTCGACGAGCACAACCGTAAACTGCTGGAAGGCAAAGATCTCACTGCGCTTAAGGCACAGCTGAAAGACAAAGTGCAGGAAACGCTGTCGAAAGTGGCGGATGACGGGCTGGAGCAGAGCGGGCTGCATATCTGGAGTTTTGGCGATCTGCCACGCAGTTATGAACAGAAGCGCGGCAGCTACCAGGTTAAAGCCTGGCCTGCGCTGGTCGACGAGAAAGAGAGCGTCGCCATTCGTCTGTTTGACAGCGAGCAGGAGCAGCAAAAAATGATGTGGCGCGGTCAGCGTCGTCTGCTGCTGCTGAATGTGCCGTCACCGGTTAAGTATCTGCACGAGAAGCTGCCGAACAAAGCCAAGCTCGGACTTTACTTTAACCCTTATGGCAAAGTGCTGGAGCTGATTGACGACTGCATCGCCTGTGGCATCGACAAGCTGATGGGGGAAGCGGGCGGACCGGCCTGGGATCAAACCTCTTTTGAGCAGTTGCGTGACAAAGTGCGCGGCGAACTTAACGAAACCGTGGTGACCATCGCGAAGCAGGTCGAGCAGATCCTGACGGCAGTCTTCAACATTAATAAGCGTCTGAAGGGCCGGGTCGATATGACCATGGCGCTGGCGTTATCTGACATCAAAGCGCAGTTAAGTGGCCTGGTTTATCGCGGCTTTGTCACCGGCAACGGCTGGCAGCGACTGGCCGATACGCTGCGTTATCTGCATGGGATTGAGCGCCGACTGGAAAAACTGCCTGCCGATCCGCACAGCGATCGTGCGCGGATGTTAAAAGTACAGGCAGTGGAACAGGCTTATCAGGCGTGGCGCAACAAGTTGCCGCCGCAGCGTCAGGATGATGAAGAGGTGCAAAATATCCGCTGGATGATCGAAGAGCTGCGTATCAGTTACTTTGCTCAGCAGCTGGGTACGCCTTATCCCATCTCAGATAAGCGTATTCTGCAGATGATGGAGCAGATAGCGGGTTAAACGCCGGGATGCGCGCCGTAACCGGCGCGCATCCGATGATGGGGAGTGAGAGTGCGGACTACTGCGCCAGGGATTCCAGCTTATCTTTAAACGAGGTGACCGAAATCGCGCGGTTATCAGCCAGGTAGCGATCTTTCGCAGCCGGTGCTGAGCTTTGTACCGCGATTAACTGCCAGCCTTTATCGCTGTTGAGCAGCAGTGGCGAACCACTGTCACCTGGCAGGGTGTCACACTGATGCGACAGCACGGCGCGCTGCGCCCAGCCGGTGATCAGGCAATCGCTGTGGGAGTAAAGCGTGTCCAGATGATCAGCCGGATAGCCTGCCTGCGTCACTTTGCGTCCGGTCAGCTTCAGCGCCGCAGTGAGATCGCTGCGTGAGCCATCGAACAGCGGAATAGGCGTAATCGCTGAGGGCGGATTGCGTAAAATCACGATGCCGTAATCATAGGGGGCTGCACTGCTCGGCACGATCCAGCCTTCACCATCCGCTTTTAACTTTGACGCCAGCGAGGGTTCAACCCGCGCATCAATATCATGAAGCTCGTAGCGCCAGCCTTTATCGCTGGCCATAAATCGCAGCGCAACCGGCTTATCGAAATTACCCGGCGGGGCAAGCAGGCAGTGTCCGGCGGTCAGCGCCAGATGCGGAGAGATGAGTGTGGCAGTACAGAGGTTGCCGCTTTCGGTTTCCAGCTGACCAATGGCATCCCAGGGGGCAGCGGTAATATCGGTGATTGCCTGGCGATGATCCTTACCGAAAAACAGCATCTTAATTTCAGCAGGAGTAGGCGAGTCATCGTCATCATCGGCATGAACCGTGGTGGCAAAGCTGAAGAGTCCAACCATTAACAGGGTAGCCAGGCGCATAGAAATCTCAATGGCGAGAAAAAATTAACGTTATTGTTATTACGTAAGTACGGTAACTATAGTCGGTGAGCGTTGAAAAAGGGAGTTTTATTGGTTAATCAGTACGCTACAGCGGTTAAACAAAAAAGCTTGCTGCAACAATGCCACACAGGATCATCACCAGCAGAATAATTTCGAAGCGATAGCGACGCACCATATCATCCACTCCAGTAAAGAAACACCCGGCAGAACCGGGTGTTTTTAATCATCATCTCGTGGCCGTGCGCTGAAGGCGACCTTAGTTTTTAGCTGCTGGTTTCACAACTTTTTTGTGGTGAACTTTTTTAGCAGCCTGAGCTTTCTGTGCAGCTGGTTTAGCTACTTTTTTGTGGTGAACTTTTTTAGCAGCCTGGGCTTTCTGAGCGGCTGGCTGAGTGGCTTTTTTGTGGTGAACTTTTTTAGCGGCCTGGGCTTTCTGAGCAGCTGGTTTAGTGGCTTTTTTGTGGTGAACTTTTTTAGCGGCCTGGGCTTTCTGAGCAGCTGGTTTAGTGGCTTTTTTGTGGTGAACTTTTTTAGCAGCCTGCGCTTTCTGCGCGGCATCTTTTTTCACAGCTTTTTTGTGGTGTTTCTTAGCAGCCTGCGCTTTCTGAGCCGCTTTATGGTGTTTCTTGTGCGCAGTTTTGTGAACGGTTTTAGCCGGTGCTGCAGCGGTAGTAGTGGTTGTTGCGGCTGGCGCAGCAGCTGGAGCAGCTGTGGTGTCAGCAGCGAAAGCAACAGAAGACATACCCATAGCAGCGGCGACAACCAGTGCAAATAATTTTTTCATTGCAAATCCCTCGAAGACTATTTTTTCATGTGTAGCCCACTGCGGGGCCGGTGAAGAGACTATAGGGATATCAATGAACGGTGTCCGTGGGTGTTTGGTATCGGCGTGTAACCGATTGTACAAAGGCGGGAAAGGGCGGTCAGCTGACCGCCCGAGAGCTTAGCTATTCAGGTAACGTTGTTCAAGGTGCTGGCGGAAGAAAGCCGGATTCAGCGCTTCGCCGGTGGCGTTGATCAGCAGCTGATCGGTAGAGAAACGGCTGCCGTGCTGCCAGATGTTCTGTTGCGGCCAGTCGAATACCGGCTGCAGCTCACCGTGCTGAATCAGCTCGCTGAGCTGAGGAATCGCAAGATGTACCGAGCGGAACAGCTGTGCGGCGTACATCGCGCCCAGCGTATAGGTCGGGAAGTAGCCAAAGGCGCCGTCGGTCCAGTGGATATCCTGCATACAGCCATCGCGGTAGTTACCCCGGGTATCCAGACCCAGCGACTGCATCATTTTCTCATCCCACAGCGCCGGGATATCCTCAACCTCAATCTCGCCTTCAATCAGCGCCTGCTCGATTTCATAACGCAGAATGACATGCGCCGGATAGCTGAGCTCATCGGCGTCAACCCGGATCAGGCCAGGCTTAACCTGCTGGGTCAGGCGTACAAAATTATCCGCCTGCAGGGCAGGCTGGTCGCCAAAGGTGGCGATCACCTGCGGCAGAATGCGCTGCAGGAATTCGCGGCTGCGACCAAGCTGCATCTCCATAAACAGGCTTTGTGATTCGTGGATAGCGGTGGAGCGCGCCAGCGCCACCGGCTGACCGCGCCACTGCTGCGGCAGATTTTGCTCATAGCGGGCGTGGCCGGTTTCGTGGATCACGCCCATCAGGGCGCTGAGAAACTCATTCTCGTTGTAACGGGTGGTAATACGCACATCTTCCGGCACGCCACCGCAGAAGGGATGCGCACTGATATCCAGCCGGCCATGGTTGAAGTCGAAACCCAGCGTTTCCATGATGCTCAGGCCGAGCTGACGCTGAGCAGGCAGGGCGAACGGCCCCTGCGGCGTGACAACAGTCTGTTGCGCCTGTTTTTCCACGACCTGCTGTAACAGATCGGGCAGCCAGGTTTTCAGTTCGCCAAAGGTTTCATCCAGCCGGGCGCGGGTCATCCCCGGTTCATAAAGATCCAGCAGCGCATCGTAACGCGAGCAGCCAGTGGCGTCGGCGCGGCGCTGGGCCTCTTCGCGGCTCAGACGCACCACCTCTTTGAGATTGGCGGCGAAGCCCTGCCAGTCGTTGGCGGGACGCTGAGTGCGCCATGCATGTTCACATACCGAGCCGGCGATTGATTTGGCTTCAACAAAATCATCAGGCAGCAGGGTGGCCTGCTGGTAAGCGCGCTGCATCTCGTTAAGATTGGCCCGCTCAACATCGTTGAGTGACTGCTGCTCTGCGGCCCTGAGCCACTCACCAACCTGAGGGGCAGTGAGGATCTGGTGCTGCAACACGCTCATTTCGGCCAGCGCTTCACCACGCGCCTGACTGCCGCCCGGCGGCATGGTGGTTTGCATGTCACATCCGGCGATGGCCGTGACGTGGCTGAAACGGGAAAGGCGCAGGAACGTCTTGGTAAGTTGTTGATACGCTGAGGTCACGTAAGACTCCTTGTGGTTTTTAACGCAGCGGAATTTCCCGCAAGGTTAGATCAACCGGCCAGCAAAAGCGAACGCTGGCGCCGCCCAGCGGACTGGATTCAATAGTCACATTGCCGCTCAGCGCCTGGGCAATAGAGTGCACAATCGCAAGTCCCAGTCCGCAGCCGCCTGTAGCGCGATCGCGGCTGGGGTCCAGCCGGACAAAGGGTTCGAAAACCCGTTCACGCTCTTCAGGCGGAATGCCGGGACCGTCATCTTCCACCTGCAGACACCCTATCGGACCGTCGAACCACAAACTGACGCGCAGCCGCTGTTGCGCATAACGCAGTGCATTGTTGACCAGGTTATCCAGTACCCGCTCCATCAGGCGGGTATCAGAAATGCCGATGTTTTCACGCTGCGGCAGCTCAAGGTCGAGCCGCACGTCGGGATTGATAGTGCGGAAATCGTCAAGCCGTTCGCGCAGCCAGTTGGCCAGATCCAGCGATTTCAGATTGAGATCGACGCGCGGCCGGTCAAGACGCGCATAGGTAAGCAGCTCCTCAATCAGGCTTTCGAGCTGGCCGATATCGCGATTCAGCGCCACCCGTTCGCTATCAGTGAGGTTGTCGCTCATCTCCAGCCGGTAACGCAGGCGCACCAGCGGTGTGCGTAGCTCATGCGCAATACCGTCTATCAGCTGCTTCTTACTGGCAACCAGCGTATTGATGTTCTCAGCCATCTGGTTAAAGGCGATGCCGAGCCGGAACAGGCTGGAGGTGCTGTCAAAATGGGTGCGCACGTCCAGCTCGCCACGGCCAAAGCGCTGAGCCGCTTTTTCCAGTCGCTGCATCTCCTGCCAGTGGGGGCGCAGCCAGATAAACACCGGCAGCGCCAGCGACATCCCTATAAAGATCAGCAGGGCAATATCCAGTAGTCGCATCTGATGCAGATAGAAGAGATAGGGAATCGGCCCGACTGACAACACGTAGTGGCTGCGCGGAATGTGCTGCAAAAAGGTGTATTGATCGTCGAGCGCCACGATCTCTCCGGCGCGCAACCGACGCATGTTGCCTTCATCAAGCTGATATTTATTCATCGGCTCGATGTGCAGGTCGAACGACAGGCCGAGATCGAGACTCTTGATGGTTTTATTCCAGTCACGCGGCGGGATCTCGCGCAGTTCGCTGCGGATCAGGTAGAGCGAACTGGCCATCAGGTCATTCATCGACTGGCGGCCCGCACGTTCAGCGGTGAACTTGTAGACCAGTCCCACCAGCAGCGCCATCACCAGAAAGCAGACAAACAGCAGCAGATAAAACTGAATAAAAAGCTTTCTCATAGTCCGCGGGTATCCCAGGCCTGGGGCGCAAAAAGATAGCCTTTGTTACGAATGGTTTTAATGCGGAATGGCTCGGTGGCGCTGTCGTGCAGCTTTTTGCGCAACCGGGAGATGGCCACGTCGATGCTGCGGTCAAGGCCGTCATAGCTGACCCCGCGCAACGTTTTCAGCAGCGCATCACGGTTAAGCGTCTGGCCCGCATGGCTGGCGAGTACCCACAGCAGATCGAAATCCGCGGTAGAAAGGGCGATCTGCTCGTCAAACAGCGTGACCTGGCGGTTCAGCGCATCGATGGTCAGCGAGCCAAAACGCAGCATACGGTTGGCGGCGGGTGCGCTGGGCGCATCGTCCGGCTGTCCCTGCTGCGACTGACGCAGATGAAGGCGCAGGCGGGCCAGCAGTACCGCCGGCGGCGTGGTTTTCAGAATGTAATCCTGCGCACCCATCTCCAGGGCCAGAATATGGTTCATGTCGCTGTCCAGTGAGGTGAGCAGCACGATCGGCCCCTGCCAGTTGGCCCGCAGGTCACGGCAGATAGTCATGCCATCTTTGCCTGGTAACATGATATCCAGCATCACCAGATCGGGCTGCTGTTCGGCAATGACCGCTTCAGCACGGTCGCCGCGCATCTCGACAATCACCTCAATATCATGACGACCCAGATAGGCCGCAATCAGTGAGCCCACTTCGGGTTCATCTTCTACATAAACAATTTTGTTCATAGTTCACAAAGCAGAGACAGGGATGGACGGAAGCATATCTTTTCCTGGTCCTGAGCTCTACGTTACCGCACGAAATATCCGTGGCTTGCTGGTATATAACCGGCAAAATGTGCAATCATTAGCGCGGCCTTTTTGCGCCAGGTTTGGGATATTGATGATTATCATGAGGAGCGTTAGTGTGTCTGATAAAGAGCTGGCATCAGCCATATACCCCGACCGCATCTGCTTCAATTACAGTGACTTTCTCTCCGCTTCCTGCAAAAAACGCTGGAGCTTCGTCGATGCTATTTATGGTGTGATGCCGATATTTGGCATGGTGACACGTAAATCGGCACACCGCTTACAGGGCAGTGACGACCCGTTAAAAGAATTAGCATTACAAATCATTTCTACTCAGGTCAGCGACGAAATTAATATCGCGCGCCTGATTACCCTTGCGGAACAACAGCAGATTAGTCGCTTCGATATTCAGCTTCCTTATCCGCTTTCGGCGGAGCAGCTGGACGCGATCCATCATGAATATTCCAGGCCGCTGAATCTGACACAGCAGGATGACCTGCTGTGTGTCTCAATACCTGTGCAGTCGCACTGAGAACCTCTCCCATCAGGCTCTGAACCTGGGCAGTGCTCACCATCCTCACGTACTATCTGTACGCCTGGTTGCTCCGCGCTGGCCGGGTTCGCACTGCCTGCAACCATTACGCCTGCCGGGCCAGGCGCTAAGTCGTCAGCTGCCACACGGCGGGGAGCGTCGCGGCAATCAGCAATCCCATTGCAATCCGCTCCAGCGAAGTCAACGCAAACTCTGCGCGGCCACCGCGTCGTGCAAACAGAAACAGCAGCAGGCCCGGTGTATAGAGCACCACAGACATCATCAGGTGCAATGGCCCCGAGGCGTAAAGCAGCCAGATGCCATACAGGCTGGCACCGATACCGGCCGCCATCGCCAGCGGTTTATGCTGTCCGCGTACTACTTTGATCAGATATAACCCCACCAGCAGATAGGGCACCAGAATCATCTCAGAGGCGATGGTCAGCAGGTTGTTGTAGTTCGCACCAGTCAGGGCAATCAGGATCAGGCAGAGCTGAATACTGCCGTTGGTCAGCCACAGTGAGGCGGCTGGCGCGTTATGGCGGTTTTGCCGGGAGATACTGCGTGGAAATGCACCCTGTTGCGCAGCGATCAGCGGCACTTCAGCGGCCATAATCGTCCAGCTCAGATAGGCACCGCACACAGAGATAACCAGACCCACCGCAATCACCGCATCGCCCCAGTTGCCCATCAGTCGGGTCATCAATCCCGCCATGGAAGGGTTACGCATCTCAGCCAGTTCAGCACGTGGAACCACGCCAAGCGACAGCAGTGTCACCAGCAGATAGACCAGCAACGCTGCCAGCACGGCGAATAGTGTAGCCCGGCCCACATCCTTTTTCTGGCGCGCGCGTGCAGAAACCACCACCGCTCCCTCGACGCCGATAAAGACCCACAGGGTAATCAGCATGGTCTGCTTGACCTGCTCCCATAGCGGTTGCCCTAGCGTGACGCCGGAAAAATCAAAGCGGAAGCGATCATAGTTGAACGCCATCACCGCCAGCACAATAAACAGCAGCAGCGGCACCAGCTTGCCGAGCGTCGCCATCAGATTAATGCTGGCAGCGGTCTGCACGCCGCGCAGCACCAGCCAGTGAACCAGCCACAGCAGCACGGATGCACCCAGCATCGCCTGCCAGGTGTTGCCATCGCCAAAGATAATCCGGTCCGGCGTATCGGTGAAGAAGCTCAGGGCAGAGAAGACAATCACCAGATAGGAGACGTTGGCGATCACGGCGCACAGCCAGTAGCCCCAGGCGGAGCAGAAGCCCATCAGCTCGCCGAAACCGGCACGGGCATAGGTAAAGATGCCGCCATCCAGCTCGGGTTTAAGGCGGGTCAGCAGCAGCATCGCCAGCGACAGAAAGATGATGCCGACGCCGGTAATCAGCCAGCCCAGCAGCAGCGCCGCCGGACCGGCCACTGCAGCCATATTTTGCGGCAGACTGAACACGCCTGCGCCCAGCATAGAGCTGAGCACCAGCGCCGTCAGCGCACCGAGACCTAATTTTTTCTCCAAAACAACCTTCCCGCTAGCATATATGGCTGGGTAAATCGGATTCTGTCACTGGGTTATGTCACACCAAAGGCACAATACAGGGACAATATCCGGTAAAACAGGCGGAGGATTTTACGGAGTGTGGCAGGGGATGGCAATGCGTGACTATGCAAAACAGCGCAGGAATTATGCAAACAGCAGGGCGGCAGGCGCCGCCCTGAGAAGGATTACTTAAACAGGTCAGCCGTGACGGTCAGGTTACCGCCACTCTGGTTCTGCCACTGACGGGTAACGTGGTAGAACTTGGCACCTTTATCCGCCGCACGCTTCGCCACTTCTTCTGAAATCTCAGTTGGCGTACCGAAGTGACCGGTGAAGGTTACGGTATCGAACGGCTGCATCTGAGCAGCAGTAATGGCATTCACTTCCTGCACCGATTTGCCGTTTGGCAGATTAACGGTATAGCGCTTGCCGGTAGAGCTTTGGGTTTCGAAGAAACGACCCACTTTGTTGCTTGGCGTTTCAGACGAGGCCACGCCTGGAATCTCTACGTTAGCCGCCGCAGCGCCACCGGTTGCCAGTGCGGCTTTACCCGCTTCTGAATCGGCAGGAATCGCATTTGGTGTCTGCACCGCGCGCTCTTTAGCATCCGCTTTATAGACATAGGCGGTGACATACTGATTGCCGCCGCTGTTGGCATCGATCTGGCGAACGATAAAGAAGGAGGCTGCGCCTTTCTGTTTTGCGGCTTTCGAAATTGCGTCGTTTACATCCGGCTGGCTGGCAAAGAAGCCGCTGACCGAAACGGTATCGAAGGGTTCGAGTTTATACGCTTCTGCTTTTGGTAGTTCGTTTACGCCGTTGAAACGACGGTAAGTCGTTGACTCTGTGGCTGCAGGGGCATCGGCTTTATAGAGGTCAGCCGTAACGCGCCAGTTACCGCTGTTACCGTTGCTGTCGTTGATCGCCTGGATGTAATAAGAGGCCGCGCCCATCTGATCTGCACGCTTAGATACCGCATCGGCAGCGTCGCCAATTGCGTTGAAACGGCCGGTAATATTAATACGTTCGAATGGCTTCAACGCGGCCGCTTTTTCTGGCGTAAGTTCCTGCGCAGCGAATGCGTTGGCTGCCAGCAGGGACAACAGAGTGGTCGCCAGAATAGTGTTCTTCAGCTTCATAAAAATAATCCTTCGCCTTACGCAAAAATGAGTACGAAAACGTGCTGGACTCTTGATGTATAACAGAATAGCCGCTGATTATTGCATGTTATAAACAGACTGTCGCAGCGATTTTTTGTGTCAGATCGCGTTATTCAACCATGATTTTTTCATTTGTTTGTCATCAAACGCAGTTATGGCCAGTTTTAGTGATAGTTACCACTAAAAGCGGTAACTGTTAGCGATAAAATAGTTAATGCATTGTTAAATAAAGGTTTTTGTTGTTGATTAATTCGTCCGGGTACAATTATCTCTGGCAGATTATCTGCCTGTGAGACTATTTTGCAGTGGGATAACGCAGGTTTCTTAACAGAACACTGCATAATTGGGTGAATGTCATCACTCTGCCTAGTCGCTGTAGATCGCTCGTCACATTTTCAGTAGGTTATAAACACTTTGAAATACCTGCGTTTCGTCTAAAAGCGGCTGAAATCGCGTTTCAGTCGCGCTCTCGTGGTGCAGGTTCGGGCCATCATCCTTTAACCGATGAAAGGAAACACTATGTTAATTGGAATACCCAAGGAAAGGTTGCCAAACGAGTCGCGCGTGGCCGCCACGCCTAAGACCGTGGAACAACTCATCAAGCTGGGTTTCAGCGTCACCCTTGAGCATGACGCCGGTAAACGCGCCAGCTTCGATGATGAAAGCTATATCGCAGCCGGTGCCACACTCAGCGACAGAGAGCAGGTCTGGCAGTCCGATATCGTGCTGAAGGTGAATGCGCCGGATGACGAAGAGATTGCGCTGACGCGTGCGGGCAGCACGCTGGTCAGTTTTATCTGGCCCGCACAGAATCCCGAACTGCTGTCAAAACTGGCCGCACGTCAGGTCACGGTAATGGCAATGGATTCAGTGCCGCGTATCTCACGGGCGCAGTCACTGGATGCCCTGAGTTCTATGGCGAACATTGCCGGTTATCGCGCCATTGTCGAAGCCGCCCATGAATTTGGTCGCTTCTTTACCGGTCAGATCACCGCAGCCGGTAAAGTGCCACCGGCAAAAGTGATGGTGATTGGGGCCGGTGTTGCCGGGCTGGCCGCGATTGGCGCAGCGGGCAGCCTGGGCGCGATTGTCCGGGCGTTTGATACCCGTCCCGAAGTCAAAGAGCAGGTGCAGAGTATGGGCGCCGAATTCCTTGAGCTCGACTTTGAAGAGGAAGCGGGCAGCGGCGACGGCTATGCCAAGGTCATGTCCGAGGCTTTTATCAAAGCTGAGATGGCACTGTTTGCCAGTCAGGCCAGAGACGTGGACATCATTGTCACCACGGCGCTGATCCCAGGCAAACCGGCTCCGAAACTGATCACCGAAGAGATGGTCGCCAGCATGAAGCCGGGCAGCGTCATTGTTGATCTGGCGGCGCAGACCGGCGGCAACTGCGCGCTGACCGTCGCTGACCAGGTTACCGTCACGCCGAATGGTGTGAAAATCATCGGTTACACCGATCTGCCCAGCCGTCTGGCGACACAATCCTCCCAGCTCTACGGCACCAATCTGGTCAATCTGATCAAGCTGCTGTGTAAAGAGAAAAATGGCGAAATCCAGGTCGATTTCGAAGATGTGGTGGTGCGTGGCGTCACCGTGGTACGCGATGGCGAAGTGACCTGGCCAGCCCCGCCGATTCAGGTCTCCGCCGCGCCACAGGCTGCCGCTGCCGCCGCGAAGCCGTCAGAAAAGATTGAGGCGAAGCCCGTTTCACCGTGGCGTAAATATCTGCTGATCGCCCTGGCTATTGTGCTGTTTGGCTGCCTGGCAAACGTGGCACCGGCCGACTTCCTCTCCCATTTTACCGTGTTCGCGCTCGCCTGCGTGGTGGGGTATTACGTGGTCTGGAACGTCAGTCATGCGCTGCATACACCGCTGATGTCCGTAACCAATGCCATTTCCGGCATCATTGTTATCGGTGCGGTCTTGCAGATGGGCCACGGTGGCTGGGTCACCTTTATCTCCTTTATTGCCGTGCTGATTGCCAGCATCAATATCTTTGGTGGCTTCACCGTCACCCAGCGCATGCTGAAAATGTTTCGTAAGGGGTAACACATGTCTGGCGGATTAGTCACTGCAGCCTATATTGTGGCTGCGATTCTGTTCATCTGTAGCCTTGCTGGTCTTTCGCGTCATGAGACCTCTAAGCGGGGTAATATTTTCGGTATCAGCGGTATGGCGATTGCGCTGATCGCCACCATATTTGGCCCGGACAGCGGTAATGTGGTCTGGATCCTGCTGGCGATGGTCATCGGCGGCGCTATCGGCATTCGTCTGGCGAAGAAAGTCGAAATGACGGAAATGCCAGAGCTGGTGGCGATTCTGCACAGCTTTGTTGGTCTGGCCGCAGTGCTGGTGGGCATCAACAGCTATATCGACCATGCGCCTGGCCTGCCAGCGGTGATGGAGAATATCCATCTCAGTGAAGTGTTTATCGGTATCTTTATCGGTGCCGTCACCTTCACCGGCTCGCTGGTGGCGTTTGGCAAACTGTGCGGCAAAATCTCTTCACGGCCGTTAGCGTTACCGCATCGTCACAAGCTGAATCTGCTGGCGCTGGTGGTTTCGTTCCTGCTGCTGTTGTGGTTTGTTAACACCAGCAGCACGGCTGTGCAGGTGTTTGCACTCTTGCTGATGACGGTGATTGCGCTGGCGTTTGGCTGGCATCTGGTCGCGTCGATCGGCGGCGCGGATATGCCGGTCGTGGTGTCGATGCTTAACTCCTATTCAGGCTGGGCCGCCGCCGCTGCTGGTTTCATGTTGAGCAACGATCTGCTGATTGTGACCGGTGCGCTGGTGGGGTCATCCGGTGCGATCCTCTCCTACATCATGTGCAAAGCGATGAACCGTTCGTTTATCAGCGTGATAGCGGGCGGCTTTGGTACTGAAGCCAGCAGTGGCGATGAAAGTCAGGAAGCGGGGGAGCATCGTGAGATTACGGCTGAAGAGACCGCTGAGATGCTCAAGGCTTCCAGCTCGGTGATTATCACCCCAGGCTACGGCATGGCGGTAGCGCAGGCGCAGTATCCGGTCGCGGAAATGACTGCCCGACTGCGTGCGCTTGGCATCAAAGTGCGCTTCGGTATCCATCCGGTGGCGGGGCGTCTGCCGGGTCACATGAACGTGCTGCTGGCAGAGGCGAAAGTGCCTTATGACGTGGTGCTGGAGATGGATGAGATCAACGACGATTTCAGCGACACCGACACGGTGCTGGTCATTGGTGCTAACGACACGGTCAACCCGGCGGCGCAGGATGATCCCCGGAGTCCGATTGCGGGCATGCCGGTGCTGGAAGTGTGGAAGGCGCACAACGTGATAGTGTTCAAACGCTCAATGAACACTGGCTATGCCGGGGTGCAGAATCCGCTGTTCTTCAAAGAGAATAGCCAGATGCTGTTTGGCGATGCCAAAGCCAGCGTGGAAGCGATTCTCAAAGCGCTGTAATAAAAAAGGGCGGCTAATCAGCCTAATGCTGGTCAGTTAAGATTAGATTTGTAAAGGCTGTCACGGTCAGACGTGGCAGCTTTTTTTCCGGGCGAGCGAGCCGCAGTGCGGGCCAGAGCACCTCTGCTGCTGCCGGGCCGTCCTCGCGCCGCTCACGCGGTACCTTCGGCTTTGACGTCGTGCCGACGAACAGTTCGGGGATCGGCCCTCCCTGGCCGGCCCCGAACTGTCCACGCTTCCCGGCGTGGACTTCTGGCCCACCGTCACGCCTCAGCGCTGCGGATAACCCTTTCATCAGCAGAGGCGCTCAGGCCTTCACTATCGTGCCCTTTTTAACAGCTGGCACTGAAGCTTCAGTGCAGGCCGGTGGCGATCAGGAGCAGGCAATCCGCAGCGCTGAACAGAATGAGTCTGCCAGGAGAGCCCGCAGGACGCGGGCGAAAGGCGGGGCGGCACAGGATGTGCCATCCCCGGCGGTCCGTCAGGCAGAGGAATGAAGTGAAGGAACCGCGCAGCGGCGCGAGGACCGCCAGCCCCTGAGCGGCACCAGACTGCGTTATCACCTGTCGCTTAACTGTGACAGGCATTACGGCTAATCAGCCGCCCTCTCTGTTTCTGAGGAGGATTAATCCTCCTCATCCTCTTCATCATCCAGGTCAATCGGCGATTTGAAATCGTCCGGCTTAAGCGCCAGCAGATCGCAACGCAGATGATCAATCACCTGTTCCGCCGTATTACCGAGGAATGCCGCCGACAGGCCGGTGCGTCCAATCGTGCCCAGCACCACCACACCGGCTCCCAGATGTGCCGCCAGATCGGGGATGACCTCTTCCGGCAGGCCCTTAGCCACATGGGTGAACTCTTCACCAATCGAGAACTTCTGCCGTAGCGCTTTCATTGCCACCAGATGCTGACCACGGATCGCGTCGTTGTAGACGCTGGGATCAAAATCGGGCAGTTCGATAGCAATATTGATAGGGGTAATCGGGTAGGCGCCGACCAGATGCACTTCGGTCTGATTCACCTTTTCCGCCAGGATCACCGTTTCACGAATCAGCTTCTGATTCAGGCCATCGTGATGCGGCTCTTCGCTGGCAAGATTGACCGCGACAATCGCTTTACCGCCTTCCGGCCACGGCTGATCTTTAACCATCCACACCGGACACGGGCATTTACGCAGCAGGTGCCAGTCGGTTGGAGTGAAAATCACTGACTCAAGGCGATCGTGCTGATGCGCCATCTTCAGCACCAGGTCATGCTGATGGGCGAGCACTTCCTGAATAATGGCTTCATAGGGACGGTTGTGCCAGATCACTTTGATGTCAATTTCGACACCGGCATCAAGGTAAGCGCGGGCCTGCTCGCGGATCCATTCGGTACGCTGGCTGATCACGCCCTGGCGCATCGACGCGCGCTCATCCGGCGAAAGCAGGGTGGTCATCTCATATGAGAAGTCATAGATAGGCAGGAAGGCTTTAATTCTTCCGCCAAGACGTTGATTCAGATAGACCGCACGTCGCAGCGCGGGCTGATCGTCTTGCTGGGCATCAATGGCGACCAGAACATTTTGGTACTGGGACATGAGGCGTTCTCCTTAAACCAGAGCGACTGGAATAAAGATAGCCTATGTTGCACAGCGGAAGAAGTGAAAAAGTTACTGCCGGATCAACAAAATAAGATTTATTGATCCGGCTGAGGATCAGGCGGCCTGATGGCTCTGACCGGCGAGCTCTTCCAGCAGGGCGTGGTTTTCAATCGTGATGTACTTGCCTTTCACGGCCAGCATACCGGACTTCTGAAAACGCCCCAGCAGGCGGCTGATGGTTTCAACCGTCAGGCCCAGGTAATTACCGATATCGCCACGCGTCATAGTGAGGCGGAATTCGCGCTGTGAAAAGCCGCGCTGGCCAAAACGACGGGAAAGGTTCCAGATAAACGCCGCCAGGCGCTCTTCAGCATTTTTCTTCGACAGCAGCAGGATCATGTCCTGATCGCCTTTGATTTCACCGCTCATCAGACGCATCATCTGCTGACGCAGGGCCGGCATTTTGCCGGACAAATCATCAAGCGTTTCAAAAGGGATCTCACACACCATTGCCGTTTCCAGCGCCTGCGCAAAGCTGGGATGGCTGGAGCCCATAATCGCGTCAAAGCCGACTAAATCGCCCGCCAGATGGAAACCGGTGATCTGCTCATCACCCTGTTCAGTAATGGTGTAGCTTTTAATGGTGCCGGAGCGAATCGCATACAGAGACTTGAGTTCATCGCCTGCTTTGAAAAGCGTTTGCCCTTTCTGAATGGGTTTTTTACGCTCAATGATATTGTCGAGCTGATCCAGCTCATGTTCATTTAGCGTAAAGGGGATGCAGAGCTGACTGATGCTGCAATCCTGGCAGTGAATGGCACAACCGCCCGACTGAATACGACGAATGCTGCGTTTTTCAGGGATCATAATGGTTTGCTCGACGATTATTGACTGGGGTCAATTTTAACATTTTTTGTGCTGAAGGGAACTCATCCGAGCAGTTTTACACTTACAAATATTATGGACTAAGCACACAACGACAAACGCTGATGTGACGGGCTTCTCAGAATCCCGACAGGGCCGACTGTCAAGAAAACTTTCCGCTTATGTGATCTGTCACACGCTTCTGCACTGGCAGTGACTTTCGAAAAAGTGGGGTGGGCCGGTAATTCCAGCTTTTGCTACGCTAACGGGTAAAGCGTGATTTGCACATTCCATCAATTTTAACCAGGTGTGAGAAAACCATGAACCTTGATGATAATGATCTCTTTCGGGATGCCATGGGCGATGTCACGCCGTTAAAAGACACCACCACAACCTTATGGCTTAAAGCACCCTCAACGAAGGCGCCACGAAAACCGCCAGGTGAATCGGAGGAGGAAAATTTCCTGACCCGGGGCGATCTGGAGATCGTTCCACTCAATACCCCGCTGGAATACAAAGCCGACGGCATTCAGCAGGGTATTCTGTATAAACTGCGCAGAGGAGAGTATCAGCTGGATGCCAGCCTCAATCTGTTGCGGCAACCGGTCGAAACCTGTCGTCAGGCGCTCTTTAACTTTATGATGCAGGCGCACAAACAGGGATTGCGCAATCTGCTGATCATCCACGGTAAAGGTCGTGATGAAGAATCTCATGCCAACATTGTGCGCAGCTATCTGGCGCGCTGGCTAAAGCAGTTTGATGACGTACAGACCTTTTGCGTGGCCCAGACCCGGCATGGCGGGGCCGGGGCGCTTTATGTCGGATTGCGCAAAACCGATAAAGCCCGGCTTGAAAACCGCGAGCGGCATGCGAAACGCAGCCGCTAACTGTGAAACTTACGGATGGTGGACATCAGCACTTCAGCACTCAGGCTCAGTTCTGCGCCGGTGCGGGTAATGATGCCCACCGGTTCGCCCGGCCCGGAAGAGGCGATCGGCAGCGCACAAACCGCGTTGTGGCTCAGATCCTCTTTAATCGCCCCGGAAGGGACGAACCAGATGTAGTCGTAGCGAAGAGCCAGCTGGCGTGCCAGTGAAGTCGAAGAGGTCTCAATGCAGTGAGGCGGAAGGGTGCAGCCCTGTTCATCCAGCATCTGCTGGGCAATCCGGCGCGGAGCTGTGCCCTCGGGCGATATCACCACCGGCCACTGCATAGCACGCGAAAGCGTGACGTTGTCACTTAAAAGCGGGTGTTCCGGCCTGACCACCAGCTTGAGCGATTCCAGAAATAGCAATTCATAGGTCAGCCCGGTCATCATGGCGCTGTCCGCCATCCGGCCAATGCCGATGTCGAACTCACCGCCGCGCAAGCCCGCCAGCAGCACATTATTGTGAAGTGTCGCCACCTGAATGGTGGTGTTGGGCTGCAATTGATGAAAACGATCCAGGATGCGTGGCAGCATCCCCATCGCAGCAGTGGTCAATGCCCCCAGCCGGATAATCACCGGCGCATCGCCCGGCTGCTCATTAAAACTTTGTCCGGCATGGTTCAGTGCGTCGAGTACCCGTACCGCATGGGTCAAAAACTGCTCTCCCATGGTGGTCAGCTGCGCGCCCAGCCGGCCACGTTCAAACAGACGAACGCCAGTCAGCTCCTCCAGCTCATTCAGGGTCTTGGAGAGGGCAGGCTGGCTGAGGCTAAGCGTCTCTGCCGCCCGGCCCAGTGTGCCTTGCTGCGCAACCGCAACAAAGGTATGTAGATGGCGCAAGCGAATGCGCTGATTGAAAAGGATATTTTTTTCCATATCCTAAACTTAATGAGAATGACCGGCTTCAGGCAACTGTTTAAAATGAATTCTGTTAACTTAGCTGCAAATTTATTTTAACAAACGAGTCGAAATGACCGCGTTACCCTTTAACTCTCTGATAAAAAAGCGCTCAGCCGGGTATGCCGCTGAAATACGCCATCCTCTGACTACGGTATATCAATAACTTAACAGCTTAAAGTTGAATAATTCTCAATATCATATAAAAATCTGACCGCTTAAGGTTAACGATCGGCTATCATTAGCGCCGTTTTTTTTACTTAAACTGATGTCAGATTTCGTTACTCCAGAGGAGTGTTCATTGACCAGCGTCGAGGCGGTAGATGTCCGCCAGCTTATCAACCAGCAGGGGCTGAGCCACTGGCAA
Source organism: Pantoea sp. 18059 (assembly GCF_902706165.1). Taxonomy (NCBI): domain Bacteria; kingdom Pseudomonadati; phylum Pseudomonadota; class Gammaproteobacteria; order Enterobacterales; family Erwiniaceae; genus Pantoea; species Pantoea sp. 18059. The sequence goes on along the minus strand of NZ_CACSJS010000001.1, from coordinate 826,656 downwards.
AAGCGGCTCATTGCGCTCTGTTTTATCGTGGTGGCACTCGATGGCATGGACATTGCGATCATGGGATTTATTGCGCCGACACTGAAAGCCGCGTGGGGGGTGAGCAATCATCAGCTCGGGGTCGTCATCAGCGCAGCGTTAATCGGGCTGGCGCTGGGTGCCATGGTGGCAGGGCCGCTGGCTGACCGCTATGGCCGTCGCATGATGATTATCCTCAGCGTCTTCTTTTTCGGTCTCTGGACGCTGGCAACGGCGCTGTCACAGAACATTGAGCAGATGATGCTGTTCCGTTTCCTGACGGGGCTGGGGCTGGGTGCGGCGATGCCCAACATCGGCACGCTGGTGGCGGAATATGCACCTGAGCGGCGGCGGGCTTTTATCATCACGGTGGTGTTCTGCGGCTTTACCTTTGGTGCCGCCAGCGGGGGATTTGCTGCCTCCTGGCTGCTACCGCGCTATGACTGGCACTCCGTGCTGCTGCTGGGCGGTATTCTGCCGCTGCTGGTGTTGCCATTACTGATCCGCGGCCTGCCGGAGTCGGTGCGATTTCTTATCAGCCGTGGCGCACCGGCTGCCCGCATTCACGCCATCCTCGACCGGATGATGCCGGGCAAAACCGCGCCCGACTGTGCGTTTCACGCGCCTGAGGCCACCGTGCCGGTGAGCGGCGCGATAGGCACCGTACTTTCACGCCGCTATCTGTTTGGCAGCACCATGCTGTGGGGCGGCTACTTTATGGGGCTGTTCATGGTTTACCTGATTGGCAGCTGGCTGCCGTCGCTGGTCAACACCCTGGGCATGTCAGTGACCGAAGCGGCGATTATCACCGCGATGTATCAGGCGGGCGGGACGCTGGGCTCCCTGTTTGCGGGCTGGATGATGGATCGCTTCAACGCTAACCTGGCCCTGGCGGCGATCTACGGCTGCGGCGGGCTGTTTATTGTGGCACTGGGCTTTTCACCCGCGGAAGTGGGTATGATGAGTGCGATCGCCTTTTGCAGTGGCTTCTGTTTCAACGGGGCCAATACTGGTATGAATGCCTTATCCGCCAGCTATTATCCTACCCACGCCCGCGCTACCGGTTCCAGCTGGATGCATGGAGTGGGCCGCATCGGCGCGATTTTAAGCGCCTTCGTTGGCGCAGAGATGATGTCTCTTGGATGGTCTTTCAGCGTTATCTTTCTGCTGCTGGCAATACCGGCTGTGATCACCACCCTGATGCTGCTGTTAAAAAACCGCTACGGCTTTAAGCCGATCACAGATTCGTGATTTTTTCCGCTGAGGCCAGCGTGTTGCATTACATTAGCAGCAACGCTAACGGTGTCAGGTGGATAACATGGACAACTTTCTCAGTGCGGATCTCATCCGCACCCGTTTCTCTCAGGCGATGTCAGCTATGTATCAGCAGGAAGTGCCGCAATATGGCACGCTGATGCAACTGGTGGCGACCGTCAACGACCGCGCGCTGGAAGCGGATATCGCGCTGAAAGATCGTCTCACCGCAGCCGATGAGATCGACCGACTCAACCTGGAGCGTCACGGTGCGATCCGTGTGGGCACGGCAGACGAATTAGCCACACTGCGGCAGCTGTTTGCGGTGATGGGAATGCACCCGGTTGGCTATTACGATCTCTCTCAGGCTGGTGTGCCGGTGCACTCCACGGCGTTCCGGCCGGTCACCGATGCGGCGCTGCGGCGCAATCCCTTTCGGGTCTTTACCTCGCTGTTACGCCCTGAACTAATCGACGACCACGCGCTGCGTGAAAAAGCGGCGGAGATTCTTGCCGCGCGCGACATTTTCACCCCCCGTTGCCGGGCGCTTCTGGAACTGCATCAGCAGCAGGGCGGATTAACCGACGAGCAGGCCACTGAGTTTGTTACCGAAGCACTGGAAACCTTCCGCTGGCATGCCCATAGCAGCGTGGACAGTCAGACCTATCAGGCGCTGAACCAGCAGCATCGGCTGATCGCTGACGTGGTCTGCTTTCCCGGCTGCCACATCAACCATCTCACGCCGCGCACGCTCGATATTGACCGCGTACAGCAACTGATGCCGTCGCGCGGTATCGATCCGAAAACCCTAATCGAGGGACCACCGCGTCGCCAGGTGCCGATCCTGTTACGTCAGACCAGCTTCAAAGCGCTGGAAGAGCCGATCATCTTTCAGGATGGGCATCAGGGAACTCATACTGCACGCTTCGGTGAAATTGAGCAGCGCGGCGTGGCGCTGACGCCTCAGGGCCGTGCGCTCTACGATCGGCTGCTCAGCGAGGCGGGCAGCGGTCAGGATAATCAGCAGCATCAGCAACATCTGGCGGCGATTTTCCGTGAATTCCCCGACGACGAAACCACGCTGCGCCAGCAGGAGCTGGCCTGGTTCCATTATCGCCTGAGTGAAAAGGGCATCGCGACGCCGCCGGCTCAGGGTGAATCGCTGGAGACTCTCATCGAAGAAGGTCGTGTGCTGGCAGACCCTATCATCTATGAAGATTTTCTGCCCGTCAGCGCGGCGGGCATTTTTCAGTCCAACCTCGGCGATCGGACGCAGGTTCGTTCGGCGGGACAGGCGAGCCGCCAGGCATTTGAAGCCGCGCTGGGCGCTGTCGTGCTGGATGAGATGGCGCTATACGAAGAGCGGCAGCAGCGCTCGCTGGCGCAGTGCGGCTTACGGCCAGACTGACGCCTCTGCAGGCAACAGGCGCGTTGCCCGCAACGCTTTCTCCGCACCCGCCCTGCTAAGGCCAGTGGACCTGAAGTGGGGCAACGCGGGTAATATGCTGACAGGACTGGGGAAAAACAACGCTTTACCGCTCAGCGCAGGTTTACCCGCGTGAGTATCTTAATCTATTAGCAGACTGACTGATTAATAGCAGCACAACCGCACGTGATAACAGAGCAACGACGCGCCACTCCGGCGCTGGCAGCGTCATTGACCAATTGCGAAAAGATTAACAACGTTGAATCATAACCGTAACTGACTCTCTGAACCTGTTGATGAGCATGTTCACGCCTGCCCCTCACGCTTCGGCATATTCTGCAAATCCCTTCCGTACCTGGACAATGCTGGCGGGCCTGCAAATAATGGAGGGACGTTTGAACAGGGAAACAGGAATGAAAAACGAAACAGGTCTGAGGATCATGACTGCTGAGGGGGAGTTACGTGGATGCATGGACGATGACCTTTTCGTATTCAAAGGCATACCTTATGCGGCGGCACCGCTTGGCGCACTGCGCTGGCGTCCTCCACAGCCGGTTACGCCCTGGCAGCAGGTGCGCGACGCCACCGCGTTTGGGGCTTCCGGCTGGCAAAATCGCACTTACTGCCAGGCCGTGGGCGGTGGCGATCCGGGTGAGTTCAGCGAAGATTGCCTCTACCTTAATGTCTGGACGCCCGATGTCGCGCCCGTGAAACCCCTGCCGGTAATGGTATGGCTGCACGGTGGTGGCTACACCATTGGTGCTGGCGGGCTGGCACCTTACAACGGCAAGCCGATGGCTTCACGCGGCGCGGTGGTGGTGACGCTCAACTACCGGCTAGGCCATCTCGGTTTCTTCTCTCATCCGGCCCTGGATGCTGAATATCCTGTTGCCAGCACGGTGAACAATTTTGGCCTGCTGGATCAGATTGCCGCACTGCAGTGGGTGCAGCGCAACATCCCTGCCTTTGGCGGCGACCGCCGCAATGTGACACTTTTCGGTGAATCCTCAGGCGCACGCAGCGTACTGTCACTTTGCTGTTCGCCGCTGGCCGAAGGGCTGTTTCATAAAGGGATCGTGCAGAGCGCCTACAGCCTGCCTGACACGCCGCTGAAAAAAGCGCGTCAGCAGGGTATGGCGGTGGCCCGCCATTTCGGTCTGCCGCCCGATGCCAGCGCTGATGACCTGCGCGCACTGCCTGCCGATGCCTTCTGGTCGCTGGAAGGGCCGCTGGCGATTCCGCCGGTGCCGATTGCGGGTGATGCTGTTCTGCCTGAGCCGATGCTGAAAACCTTTATGGCTGCAAAACAGCACCGTCTGCCGCTGATGGCGGGCAGCAACAGCGATGAAGCCAGCGTGCTGGAATATTTTGGCGTGGATGCCACCGCGGTGTTGCATCAGTTACGCGATAAAAATCGTCTCACTTACCGGACGCTTAAATGGATGTATGACATTCATGACGATCAGCGGCTGGGACGTGCCGTGGCGCGCGATATGGCATTCAGCCTGGTGCCGTGGCTGGTGATGCGGGCGCAGCACAATGCCGGAATGCCAGGCTGGCGCTACTGGTTTGATTATGTCTCTGAACATGCCCGTGACCTCTATCCGCACGGCACCTGGCACGGCAACGAAGTGCCTTATGTGCTGAACACGCTGAGTCAGATGCCGGATCCCAACGAAGAACGACCCTTCAGTGAGGCCGATCGGGCGTTTGCGGCACGGGTCAGCGAATACTGGTTTACCTTTGCCCGTGATGCTACGGAATATAAGCATCAGCTGGAGGGGGAAGTCGTGTGGCCAGCCTGGCACCCAGGCTCTGACGTGACAATGTCACTCGGTGATAATCGGAAGAGCGGGCTGGTTCTGAAGCGGAACTTTATGCGCGCCCGTATGCGGCTTTTCCGGCTATTAATGACTCGTATGGTCAGGCTTTAAGCGGCGGCTCATGGTTAGCCTGCTAACCATCAAATTGCGCGAATGGAATTAATCTGCTTTTTAAAGGTTAACCTGCTGAATAAAAGGGCTATAAAGTGAAATTTGCCTTAGGGACGCTGTAAAATATTAGGTAACAAAACAGTTACATCTTCACAATTGCATGCCGATAAACCTCCTATGCCCGACGCTTGCGGGTCAACGTGTATAGGATTTTGGTATGGGAATGCTCAAAAATTTTACCATTCGCGCAGTGATGCTCTCTATTCTGGGACTGTTTTGTTTACTGTGGAGCGGCGTCGGGCTGTATAGCATTCACTCTCTTGGCGCGCTCAGCGAAGGGAATGATGTGGACCGTCATCTGGTTGAGCAAATGACGGTGCTGAGCAAAGGCAACGATCAATATTTTCGTGTCATCACGCGCTTATCCCGCGTGATGGAAAGCAAAGCCGCAGGTCAGACCCTGAACGATGAGGCTTATGCTCCGGTGCAGCAGGCGCTGGACAGCATGACCCAGCAACTGGCGCGCTTTAAACAACTGGCACCCGGCCCGATGAACCCGGACGTAGTGGATGGGGTGATTCAGAGCTGGCAAAAGCTGCTGGATGCGGGCGTCACGCCACAGTTGCAGCTGGCCCGTCAGGCCTCGCCTGATGCTTATCGTCAGCAGGCAAATAACGTTACGCCGCCACTCAGTCGTGCCTTTGGCATCAGCGCAGAGAAATTCAGCCAGGGCGCAGCTGAAAAGCTGGATGCAACCCGGGTTGAAGTGGATCACCTCACCGCGATGACCAAAACGATTATTACCATCACGGTAATTATCGGCCTGTTTATTCTGCTGTTTACCGACCGCTATCTGGTGGCGATGCTGGTCCGTCCGCTGGAAAGTATCCGTACCCACTTCGCGGTCATTGCCACGGGCGACCTGAGTCAGCCGGTATCCGATTTCGGACGCAACTGCGTCGGTAAACTGGTGCCGCTGCTGAGCGCCATGCAGGATAGCCTGCGTGAAGCGGTCAGCGCCATTCGCAGCGGCACTGAGAATATCTCGCGCGGTGCCGCAGAGATTTCTGCCGGTAACAACGACCTCTCTTCACGTACCGAAGAGCAGGCCGCTGCGCTCGAACAGACTGCGGCCAGCATGGAGCAGTTGACGGCCACGGTAAAATTCAACGCCGATAATGCCCGCCAGGCCAGCCTGCTGGCAGAAACCGCCACCACCACGGCACAACGTGGCGGTCAGCTGGTCAGTGAAGTCGTCAGCACTATGGATGGCATCTCAGGCAGCTCGAAGAAAATCGCTGAAATCACTAACGTGATCAACGGCATCGCTTTCCAGACCAATATTCTGGCGCTGAACGCCGCCGTCGAAGCGGCACGTGCTGGCGAACAGGGGCGGGGTTTTGCGGTCGTTGCCTCTGAAGTGCGTAACCTTGCACAGCGCAGCGCCAATGCCGCGAAAGAGATTGCGACGCTGATTGAAGATTCGGTTCAGCGTGTAGGTAAAGGCGCCGAGCTGGTCAGCACCACCGGCGGCACCATGAACAATATTCTGAAATCGGTGCAGGATGTTGATGCGATCATGAAACAGATTGCTTCCGCCTCAGAAGAGCAGAGCAAAGGCATCTCTCAGGTGGGTGCTGCGGTAACCGAAATGGATAGCGTGACCCAGCAGAACGCCTCACTGGTTGAAGAGGTTTCTGCCGCGGCGAGCGCACTGGCATTGCAGACGGAAGCGCTGCAGGCTTCTGTGTCGAAGTTCCGTCTCTCCAGCAACCGCCAGACCGCACCGGTCATCACGAATAAACCTGCCGCGCCGAAAGCAACCGTGCTGAATGCGCCTCAGGCTAAACCGGCGGATAACGGCGACTGGGTCACCTTCTGATCCCTGCACAGCCACGCCACCAGCTCCGCCAGGAACGGTGGCGCATCCTGCGCGGGCCGTTGCAGTAAACTGTAAACCGCACCGGTTTTTGCCTCGCCAGCGAACGGCTTAATCAGCCTGCCGCTGGCTATATCACTCTCCACCAGATTGCTGTCGGCCATCGCCACACCAAACCCCTGAATCGCTGCACTGATCGCTAAGTCCATGGTGGCAAAATGCTGGTTCCGCTTCATGTTCAGTGTCACCTGCTGCGCCTGCAGCCAGCACTGCCAGTCACGCGTATCTGCCGTCGGATGCAAAAAGGTCATTGTGGCCAGTGCCGCCGGGGAGTCCGGGCGGGGTTGATCGGCTGCCATCACTGGCGTCAGCGACTCACTGAACAGGCAAATTCCGTCAGGGTGCGGCTTACCATAGACAATCGCCACATCGAAGTTCTCCAGCTGCGCGGCATGATCCAGCGTGGTGGTCAGGGCCACATGCAGTTCAGGACGATGATGCTCCAGCGCCATCAGCCGGGGCACCAGCCAGCGCATCGCACAGGTTGGCGCTTTCAGGCGAATGCTGACCTGACTACGGCGGACCTTCTCGCTGGCCTGAACCATCAGCTCAAAACCCTGCTGTAAGTCGGGCAGCAGCGCCGCGCCCTGAGGGGTCAGGCGCAGACCGCGCGCGTGGCGGTCAAACAGCGTCACGCCCAGCCACTGCTCCAGGGCGGCAATCTTACGACTGACGGCGCCCTGCGTCAGGCACAGCTCGCGGGCAGCGTGAGTCAGATTGAGATGTCGGGCGGTCACCAGAAAGGCGTGAATGCTATTAAGCGGCAGCGATAAGCGTGACACGGTGAACCTCAGCTATGCATTTTTGTCATGGCTATTATGACGACATTTCGCTTGCCGACTCAAGTCGCAGCCCGTTGAATAGCTATTTACCGCATCTGAGCGGTTATGCCCCTGACGGAGAGAGTATGTCCCTGAAAACGCCTGTCGCTATCCACTCAAAATTGCCGGACGTCGGCACCACTATTTTCAGCGTGATTGGCCAGCTTTCGGCGCAGCATCAGGCGATTAACCTGTCGCAGGGCGCGCCCAATTTCCCCTGTGATCCGGCGCTGGTCGACTCAGTCAGCCGCGCGATGCAGGAAGGACATAATCAGTATGCCGCCATGATGGGCTTGCCCGCCTTACGCGACGCGCTTGCCAGCAAAGTGCAGGCGCTCTATGGACAACAATATGATGCCGCCAGTGAAGTGCTGATCACCGGCAGCGCCAGCCAGGGGCTCTATATGGCGATTACCGCGCTGGTTCATCAGGGCGATGAGGTGATCTTCTTTGAACCGGCGTTTGACAGCTACGCGCCGGTGGTGCGGTTGCAGGGCGGTAAACCGATTGGCCTGAAGTTGCAGGTGCCGTCATTTGCTATCGACTGGGATCAGTTGCGGGCAGCAATCACGCCGCGCACCCGGATGATCATTATTAATACGCCGCATAACCCCAGCGCGCAGGTGCTGACCCCCTACGACCTGAATCAGCTGGCAGCCTTAATCCGCAACACCGATATCGTGGTGCTCTCCGATGAGGTTTACGAGCATATTCTGTTTGATGGGCGACCGCATTGTGGGATGGCGACGCATCCGGAGCTGGCAGCCCGCAGCGTCATTGTCTCTTCGTTTGGCAAAACCTTCCACGTCACCGGCTGGCGGGTAGGCTACTGTCTGGCACCGGCAGAGCTGATGACTGAGCTGGTGAAAGTGCATCAGTTTATGATGTACGCCGCCGATACACCGATGCAGGTCGGTTTCGCACACTATCTGCAGACGCCAGAGAACTATCTGTCGCTCAGTGCCTTCTATCAGCAGAAGCGCGATCGGCTGATTGCCCTGATGCAGAACTCCCCGTTCCGGCTGCTGCCGAGTGCTGGTTCGTTCTTTATGCTCGCCAGCTATGGACATTTCAGTGACGAACCGGACAGTGAAATGGTAAAACGTCTTATCGTCGATCACGGTGTGGCGACCATACCGCTGTCGGCGTTTTATATGGATGGCACAGATAACAAACTGATTCGGCTCTCTTTTGCTAAAGACGAGGCGACACTTGAGGCTGGCGCGGCTGCGCTATGTGCTTTTTCTCACTGATTCACGCCACCGCGTGAGGCAGCTCGGGGAACAGGTAACCAGGACTTTTCGGGGTAAATAACATAATGAAGAAACTGAACGCGCTTTTTCTCGCTCTGGGCATGATGACATCGGTACAGGCACTGGCACAGGATTTACGCTACGGCGTGGAGTCACAATATCCGCCTTTTGAAAGCCGCAATGCTAAAGGGGAACTGGAAGGCTTTGATATCGAGCTGGGCAATGCCATCTGTAAGGCGGGCAACTTCAGCTGCCACTGGGTTGAGAGCAGCTTTGATGCGCTGATCCCGGCACTGCAGGCGAAAAAGTTCGACGCCATTAACTCGGCGATGAACATCACCGAAGCGCGCGCCAGAAGCATTGCGTTTACGCAGCCGATCTACCGTATTCCGACCATGTTAGTGGCGAAGACCGGTGAAAATCTGGCACCGACCGCCGAAGGTCTGAAGGGCAAGAACATCGGTGTATTACAGGGATCCATCCAGGAAACCTATGCGAAGAAGCACTGGGAGCCGCAGGGTGTGACCGTGACCTCGTATCAGGATCAAAACCAGGTTTACAACGACATGGTCGCGGGCCGTCTGGATGGCACACTGGTGATGTCCGCTGCCGGTCAGTCTGGCTTCCTCGATAAACCGCAGGGCAAAGGCTTTGGTTTTGTTGGCAAGCCAGTCGAAGATGACGCGATTCTTGGTTCAGGCATCGGCTACGGCCTGCGCAAAGATGATGCGCAGCTGAAGCAGTCACTGGATGCGGCGATTGCTAAAGTGCAGGGTGATGGCACCATCAAAAAGCTGGCTGAAAAATATTTCCCAGGCATTGATGTCAGCGCGAAGCCATAATGGCAATCGGGCGCGTTCTGCGCCCGATTCCTCCGCTTATTTTGCCGCCAGATAACAGAGTTTTTCCGCCACCTGATAGGACTTCACAAACGACGTTACCGGCAGAAATTCAAAGCGTGAATGGAAGTTGTGCGCGCCGGTAAAGAAGTTCGGCGTCAGCAGACCTTTGGCTGACAGTGCGGCACCGTCTGTACCGCCACGCATCGGAATCACCTTCGGCTCAATCTCCAGCGCGGCAAAAGCACTGAAGATCAGGTCAATCGCACGACGATCCTCGCCCAGGGCATTGCTGATATTGCTGTAAGTATCGCTGATACTCACGTTCACCTTGCCGGTGGGGTAACGCGCTGCGAGATCCTCTGCTGCCTGCTGCAACTGCTGCTTACGTGCCGCAAAGCTGGTCAGATCAAAATCACGGATTGAGGCCTTCAGCGTCGCCTTGCTGGCGTTGGCCTGAATCTCATTGAACCAGATATAGCCTTCACGGCCTTCGGTATGCTCCGGGGTCTGCTGCCGATCAAACAGGCTGATATAGTCATGCGCCATCAGCAGCGGATTGACCAGCACCCCTTTGCCCGACATCGGATGGGCGGGTACACCGGTAAACACAATTTCTGCAGCGGCAGCATTGAAGTTTTCATACACCACTTCGCCCAGTTCGCAGCAGTCGATGGTCCAGGCGAAATCAACATTAAAGCGCGTTTCCAGATCCAGCGCTTTCGCGCCGCGCAGCCCAATCTCTTCGTCCGGCACAAAGGCCACCACGATGTCGCCGTGGTCGCCGTTAAGGTTCTGCATCAGCGTCATCACCACGGTGACCGCCGCTTTGTTGTCCGCGCCCAGCACGCTGGTGCCGTCGCTGAAGATCACCTGCTGACCGACGTAGGGCACGATCTCCGGATGTTCATCGCGGCGCAGCCAGATATCCTGCTCTGCATTCAGACAGAGATCTTCGCCCTGCCAGGTGAGGATCTGCGGGTGGATATCGGGCGACAAACCGACATCAACGGTATCGATATGCGTAATAAACCCGATGCGCGGCGCGTCAGGCCGGTTGCCGCGTTTCACCGCCGTCACCGTGGCATGCTCATCAATCACCACCTCATCCAGCCCTGACGCGCGCAGCTCATCCGCCAGCAGTTCCGCCATGGCGTGCTGGCTCGGCGTGCTGGGCAGGGTGGTGGATTTGGCATCGCTCTGACTGCTGATGGCGAGGTAACGGAAAAAACGTTCTGTGAGCTGCGACTCAAGTTTGTCTGTCATCACTATTCCTTATTAGTCAGCCACCGGCGGGGTTCGTTATGGTGCCGAATCGTGCTATCAATGAAGCATCTGAATGATTCATTTAGATATTGTGATCACCGGAAGTCAATACAAAGCGAGGATAATAATGAAAATCAAGATAGCCACCTTAGCGCTTGTTACGGCTGGGATAGCGCTGGCTGGCAGCGTTAACGCCAAAACGCTGGTCTTCTGTTCTGAGGGATCGCCAGAGAACTTTAACCCGCAGCTCTATACCTCCGGGACCAGCGTTGACGCCAGTGCGGTGCCGGTTTTCAACCGGCTGGTGGACTTTACGCCTGGCACCACCAACCTGGTGCCCAGCCTGGCGGAACGCTGGGAAATCAGCCCGGATGGCACGGTTTACACCTTCCATCTGCGCAAGAATGTGAAGTTTCAGAGCAATAAAGCCTTCAAACCCAGCCGCGACTTCAACGCCGACGATGTGATCTTCTCGTTTATGCGCCAGATGGACCCTAAAAATCCCTACCACAATGTCTCTGGCGGCACTTATTCCAACTTCGAAAGCCTGGAACTCTCCACGCTGATTAAAAGTATCGACCGGGTTGATGACCACACCGTGCGTTTTACGCTGTCCCATCCGGAAGCGCCGTTCCTTGCCGATCTCGCCTGGTACTTCGCCTCGATCCACTCGGCGGAATATGCAGACGCGATGCTGAAAGCGGGGACGCCGGAGAAGGTCGATATGAACCCGATCGGCACCGGACCGTTTGAGCTGGTGCAGTATCAGAAAGATTCCCGCATTCTCTACAAAGCGTTCCCGGACTACTGGCAGGGCAAGGCGAAACTCGATCGGCTGGTGTTCAGCATCACGCCGGATGCCTCCGTGCGCTACGCCAAGCTGGAGAAGAACGAGTGTCAGGTGATGCCTTTCCCTAATCCCGCCGATCTTGAAAAGATGCGCGCTAACCCGGATATCACCCTGGAACAGAAGGCGGGTCTGAATACCGGCTTCCTGGCGTTTAACACTACTAAAGCGCCAACCGATAACGTCAAAGTGCGCCAGGCGCTGGCGATGGCGATCAACAAACCGGCGATCATTGATGCGATTTTTAAAGGCACCGGCACGGTTGCGAAAAATATCCTGCCACCGGGCGTCTGGAGCGCCGACAAAGATCTGAAAGATTACGACTACGATCCAGAGAAGGCCAAAGCCCTGTTGCAACAGGCGGGTGTGAAACCGGGTACCGAAATTGCGCTCTGGGCGATGCCGGTTCAGCGGCCTTACAACCCGAATGCGCGCCGCATGGCGGAGATGATTCAGTCGGACTGGGCTAAAGTGGGCATCAAAGCCAATATCGTCAGCTATGAGTGGGGCGAATACCTGAAACGCGTGCGCAGCGGCGAGCATCAGGCGGCACTGATGGGCTGGACCACCGCCACCGGCGATCCGGACAACTTTTTTGGCCCGCTTTACAGCTGTACCTCGGCACAGGGCGGTTCCAACTCCTCAAAATGGTGCTATCAGCCATTTGAGAAGTTAATCACCGAAGCCCGCGCCGAGCCGGATCAGGGCAAACGCACCGCGCTCTATCTGCAGGCACAGCAGATGATGCATGACCAGATGCCTGCGGTGATGATTGCGCACTCCACCATCTTTGAGCCGGTGCGCAAATCGGTCAGCGGCTATCAGGTCGATCCGTTCGGCAAACACATCTTCTATCAGGTTGATATTAAGCAGTAAACGGTAACAGCTATCAGCAGGGGCGCATACACATGTGGGCCTCTGCTGTCTGGCTCAGCTTAAAAAGAACTGACAGCAATAAATAAGTTCAATGCGAAGGGAACATGCCCCGAAGAGGAAAGCGTCCCGCCGCCCGGATAAAAACGCCGGGAGCGTTTTTGAACAACGCAAAGCGTTGGCCCGGCTACGGGCGCACCTCAGGGATGAAGTGCGTAATCGCGTGGGCCGAGCATGCCATGGAGGGCGGCTGTTGCGACTTTCCGATCGGGTCGTGTTCCCTAAGCCAGCACTATCTGACAGCCATCCAGCGCAGACTTTAACAACCAAACTCCTTTAAGCCTGTATCACTCATCCCATCCTCACCTGCTGATCCATCTCCGTCAGCCGCTGTTGCAAAAACTGCAGAAACAGCGTCAGCGCCGCATTCCGCTGGCGGCCGGACACCGTCTGAAGCTGCAACGTACGCTGACTCAGCTGATCCACCCCCATCGAACGCAACACCAGATTTTGCGTGTCGCGTTCAAACAACAGGGTAAACGCACTGCAAATGGTTACTGCCTGCGGGGTACGCAGCAAAAAGTGGTAGAGCGTAGCGAAATAGTCGCAGGTCAGCACCGGCTCGACCACGCAGTCGTTCATCTGACAGGAGAGGTCAAACAACTGCCGCACGGTAGTATGCTGACCTGGCAACGCCAGCGGCCAGCCATGCAGATCGGCCAGCGTCACCTGACGCGACGCCAGCGGATGCGACTGATGCATCGCCAGTAACACCGGCGCCGGCCAAGAGCCGAGCACCTCAACGCTGCGCTCCGGTTGCAGACTGAACTGCAGCGCAACATCGCATTCCCCAGCTCTGACGCATGCCGCCACGCCCTGCGAGTGCGTCACATTAAGCGCAAACAGCACGCCAGGGTTGGCCTGACGGAACTCCGCCAGCAGACCCGGCAGCAGACTGAACGCCATTCCGTCGGTACAGGCGATGCGGATCAGGCTGCGCCGTATTGCTTTCAGCCCCTTAATCTCCGCCAGCGCATATTCCATATCGAGCTGACTCTTGCGCACATGATGCGCGAATATTTCACCCGCTTCGTTCAATACCATGCCGCGTGCATGCCGCTCAAACAGCGGCACACCCACCTGCGTCTCCAGACGCTGAATCTGGCGACTAATCGCCGACACGGCCACAAAGAGTTGCTCGCTGGCGGCGCTGAGCGATCCGCACTGTACGACCGCCAGGAAATAGCGGATCTCACTGCTTAACATGGCCACTCCGGCAAAACGCATCATAAAAGGGCAGGCGTGGCTTGCTTTAAAAGCAAGGCTCACTCGATAAATTAATAATTGTGGCAAAGAGAGAAGTTTGTCAAAGATAAAGCACGATAAAAAGAACAGACAGGGCAAACATGACAGAGCAACAGACCGTTGACCAGGCGATGCACTATTTCGACAGTGGCGAGTTTCAGCAGCTGCTGGCACGACGAATTTCCTGCGTGACCGAAAGCCAGCACGCCAGCAGGCAGGTGGAGCTTGAGAGCTATCTGCAGCAGGAGATTGGCCCGCAGCTGGCGGCGATGGGCTTTACGCTGCACCCGTTTGAGAATCCGCAGCCCGGCAGCCCGCCGTTTCTGATCGCCACGCTCATTGAAGATCCCTCCAGACCGACGCTGCTCTGCTATGGCCACGGCGATGTGGTGTTCGGCGACGATGAGAACTGGCGCGACGGTTTATCACCGTGGCGACTCACGGCTGAAGATGACCGCCTGTACGGACGCGGCAGTGCGGACAATAAAGGCCAGCACTGCATCAATCTCGCGGCGCTGGAGCAGGTGTGGCAGGCACGCGGTGGCGCACTGGGCTTCAACTGCAAAATCCTGTTTGAAATGGGTGAAGAGATCAGCTCGCCGGGGCTGGCGGAGATTTGTCAGCAGCAGCGGGCGCTGCTACAGGCCGACCTCTTTATCGCCTCTGATGGCCCGCGACTGAACGCGGTGCGGCCGACACTGTTCCTGGGTTCACGTGGCGCGGCGAACTTTCGTCTGACTATCAGGGCGCGCGACAACGCCTATCACTCCGGCAACTGGGGCGGATTGCTGAGCAATCCCGGCACCCAGCTGGCGAATGCGCTCGCCTGCCTGGTGAATGCACAGGGTGTATTGCAGGTCGCTGCGCTGAAACCGGACTCCCTGACCGATGCGGTGCGCGCCATCCTCAGTGATATCGAGGTGGGCGGAATGCCGGGCGATCCGGCGCTGGCCGACGGCTGGGGAGAACCGGGCCTGACGCCTGCGGAGCGTCTTTATGGCTGGAACACGCTGGAGGTGCTGGCGTTTGAAACCGGTAACCCGGCACGTCCGATGAACGCCATTCCCGGCAGCGCCACGGCGGTGTGTCAGCTGCGATTTGTGGTCGGCACCGACTGGGAAAATCTGGTCCGGCATGTCGAAAGTCACCTGCATCAGCACGGCTTCGATAACGTCAGCGTGGAGTTTATGCGCGGTTCACCTGCAACGCGACTCGATCCGCAGGATCCGCTGGTGGCCTGGGCGCTGGACACGCTGGCCCGCAGCAGCGGTAAAAAACCGGCGCTGTTGCCCAATCTCGGCGGTTCACTGCCCAATGAGGTATTTGCCGATATCCTCGGCCTCCCGACGCTGTGGGTGCCCCATTCCTATCCGGCCTGCGGCCAGCACGGCGTTAACGAACACATGCTCACCTCTGTTGCACGTGAAGGGCTGGCGATCATGACCCGCCTTTTCTGGCAACTGGGTGAAGAGGGCGAACAACTGATGTCGCGCCACCATCAGTGGCGGAGAGGTGAACAATGAGCAGCATCGCACAGAGTACTCCGCAGGTGAAACCGAGCCTGCACAAAACGCTGTTCGCTACCTGCATTGGTAACGCGCTGGAGTGGTTCGACATCGCGGTGTATGGCTTCTTCGCCAGCTACATCGCGCACGTCTTCTTTCCGGTCAGCGATCCGTCGGTGTCGCTACTGCTGACCTTCGGCAGCTTCGGCATCTCATTCCTGATCCGTCCGCTGGGTGCCATCGTGCTGGGCAACTATGCCGACCGTCATGGCCGTAAAAAAGCGCTGCTGCTCTCAATCAATCTGATGATGCTGGGCGGGGCGATCATTACCTTTATGCCGGGTTACGCCACTATTGGTCTGGCGGCGCCGCTGCTGATTATTCTGGCGCGTCTGATTCAGGGCTTCTCTGCCGGGGGCGAATTTGGCAGTTCCACCGCTTTCCTGGTAGAGCATTTTCCCGAGCGCAAAGCCTTTATCGCCAGCTGGCAGTTCGCCACCCAGGGCGCCAGTACTCTGATGGCATCGGCGTTCGGCCTCGGGCTGACACACTGGCTGAGCGAAAGCGAGATTCAGGCGTGGGGCTGGCGTATCCCGTTTGCTTTCGGCTTACTGATTGGACCGCTGGGGATCTACATTCGCCGTCACGTGCAGGAGCCCGCCAGCTTTGCGACGCAGGAGAAGGAAGCCGCACCGCTGAAAACGCTGTTCGGGCGGCAGAAAGCGCTGATCACCCTGGCGATTGGGGTGATGGTGATCTCGACCGCGGTCAACTACATGCTCAATTACATTCCGACCTACGCCACCAAAACGCTGCATCTGCCGGGATCGGTGGCCTTCACCGCCACGCTGGTCGCAGGGATTATCCTGACGGTGGTGACGCCCATAATGGGATTGTGGGCGGAGCGGATAGGCCGATTGCCGCTGATGTGGGGATCGCTGCTGCTGTTGATGGTCACGATCTATCCCGCCTTCAAATGGATGGTCGATCACACTACGCCCACCACGCTGGTCCTGCTGGTGGCGTGGATGGCGCTACTCAAGTCGGTCTATTTCTCCACGGTGCCGTCGGTGATGGCCGATCTCTTCCCGGCGACCACGCGCGCCAGCGGCATGGCGATCAGCTACAACGTGGCCGTGACGGTATTTGGCGGGTTTGCACCGCTGATTTGCAGCATGCTGATTGCCGCCACCGGCAGCAGTCTGGCGCCTGGATACTACCTGATGGCTGTGGCGGTGCTGAGTGGCATCGCGCTGCTGCGCTGCAGTAAGCGGGTGGCATAAAAGAGTGGGCCAATTACTGGCCCACTCTGGTACTGACAACGTCAGGTACGGGAGGAGGTAAGATCGAGCCAGTGATTAACTGAACTGTAAATAGGCAACATGGGTCTGCAGATACTCCTCCAGACCATGTTTTCCATCGGCACCGCCGACACCCGATTTACGCCACCCGGCATGAAATCCCTGCATCGCTTCGAAGTTTTCACGGTTAACATAGGTTTCGCCGAACTTCAGCTTTCGCAGCGCGGTCATGGTGGTATTCAGATTCTGCGTATAAATCGAGGAGGTCAGCCCATACTCGCAGTCGTTGGCCAGCGTAATCGCCTCGTCAAGCGTTTTAAAACTCATCACCGGCAGAACCGGGCCAAAAATCTCCTCCTGCATAATCGCCATCTCCTGGCGCACCTCAGTCAGCAAGGTGGGTTGGAAAAAGAAGCCTCTGTCTCCGGCGCGCTTGCCGCCCAGCACCACTTTCGCCCCTGCGGCGACGGCCTCTGCCACCTTCTGTTCCACCCGATCCCGTGCTGCGGCATTAATCAGCGGACCCATATCGATATCGCTGCGTTCGGCCGGGTCGCCAAATGTCACCTGCTGAAACGCGGCGGTCAGTGCGCTGATAAAACGATCGTAAATGCCTTCCTGCACATAGAGCCGCTCTACGCAATTGCAGACCTGTCCGCTGTTAATGATCCGCGAGCTGACGACCGCCCGCACAGCCAGCTCGAGGTCGGCATCATCCATCACGATGGCAGGGGCTTTGCCACCCAGTTCCAGCGACACTTTGGTGACATTTTTAGCCGCGGCTTCCATGGTGGCAATGCCCGCACCGACGCTTCCGGTCAGACTCACCAGACCGACCTTAGGATTTGCCGCCAGCTCCTGTCCCACTTCCGGTCCCAGACCATAAACAAAGTTAATGACGCCAGCAGGCAGACCCAGCTTTTGTATGATGTCGGCAAAAAGTGCCGCATTATTCGGTGTCAGCTCACTGGGTTTGATCACGATGGTGTTTCCGGTGATCAGGGCCGGTGCCGCTTTGCGGGCAATAAGGAAGAAGGGGAAATTCCACGGCAGTATTCCGGTAGTGACGCCGATCGCTTTTTTGAACAGGAAGATGTTTTCGTTGGGGCGGTCACTGTTGATGATCTCACCTTCATAGCGGCGCGCCCACTCCGCCATGTAATCGAGGTAGTCGGCGGTGAACATCACTTCGGTCTTCGCCAGCCCCTGGGTTTTTCCACCCTCAGCCACAATGGTTGCCGTCAGTTCAGGCTCACGCTGGCGGATGGCGGTGGCAATTTTGTGCAGCCAGACGCCGCGCTCTACTGCAGGCAGCGCTTCCCATCCAGGCTGAGCCACTTCTGCGGCGCTGATGGCAAGGCTGGCATCCTGACGACTGCCCTGGGGAATACGGGACAGCAACGCCTCCGTGGACGGATTGATCACCTCAATCCAACGGTCACCCTGATGGGCTACAAATTCGCCATTAATGAAATGTTGATGATGTGTTGTCATTCGCTTAGCTCTCCGCTATCGATACGTTGCAGTAATGTGATGGCAGGGTGAAACAGATTGCTCAGGTCTACCTTTAGCTGATTGCCAGCTGCCAGGAGCGGCTGGCAGCCAATCACAGATATCGGTGAGTTCTGCGGCAAAAACGTCAATATGTTGTAGATTTAAAGGAGTGAAGTGGTAATAAAGGGGTTAAATCATGGCAAATGGATGGGCGTCAGAAGGCGCAGTACAGGAACAGATCGATAGCACCGTCAATGACGGCATTGAGCGGGTAAGACAGTCGATTGGACAGGGCGAAAGCGCCACCGAATGCGAGCTCTGCGGCGAGCCGATTCCCGAAGCGCGTCGTCAGGCGCTTAAAGGCGTGCACTATTGTGTGGCGTGTCAGGAAAAAATCGACAAGCAGCAGCAGACCAGCAGTTTATATAACCGTCGGGGCAGTAAAGACAGTCAGTTGCGCTGACCTTCAGGAGCCTGGCATCGCCAGGCCACTGCCAATAAACCACGCCAGAAAGCCCACGCCCGCCACAATGATGGCGATCGGAAACAGAATTCCAATTCTCATAATTTACCTGCTGCAAACAGAGATTTCAGGGGCTGCGATCTTATCATGAGATCTGCAATACGGCGCGGTGGGTTTTCAGCAGAGTGAACAGCTGGAACTGCGTTGCATCATTTTCCTCCCGCAACACCTCACCTTTTTTATAGAGAATATGGTGAACATGTCCGAGCTGACGCCAGACCACTATCGCTGAGGCGATCAGGGCGCAATGCTGATCCGCCTGCACACACTCAAGGGTGGCATAGTGGGTTTCATCCAGGCCATTCACAAACACCTTTATCGCATCTGCAGGTAATATCGCGCGCAGATCATCCAGCATGACCTGGCTGACTGACTGCGAAAGAAACAGCGTTAACCACTTTGTCGTCATCCCATTCCCTGATCCGATCAATTTTCCCCAGTTTATACGACCTTGCCCGCGTTAATGAAAGGCTTCTTTGCACATTTGCCAACCTTCCCTTGTGAATGGCAGTCAGATCAGAATTGTGCTGCGCCACACAGCAAAAATGAAAAAAACATTGAATAATAAGTTACTTACTTAACTAATCGTCCGGTTTTCTGACAACGGTGAAATTGTGATCCCTGATGGGCACAACGGGTAAATATTGCCACTTCACTGTGGCTTCCGGCATTTATCCAAAGGCTGAAGAATTCCTGCTGAACGTAGACTGCCTGCTGAGCGGAAGCAGACAGGTTTCCGACAGGCCTCAACCTAACCGGGGAATAACAATGAACAGTGCCATTATTGCGGGTATCTTCTGGCATTTTGTCGGAGCTGCCAGCGCCGCGTGTTTCTACGCGCCTTTTAAACAGGTGAAAAGATGGTCATGGGAAACCATGTGGTCGATCGGTGGCCTGATGTCGTGGCTGATCCTGCCGTGGGCGGTAAGTGCCATTTTACTGCCAGATTTTATGGCCTATTACAGCAGCTTCTCGCTTTCGCAACTGACGCCGGTATTTCTGTTTGGCGCGATGTGGGGCATAGGCAATATCAACTACGGCCTGACCATGCGTTATCTCGGCATGTCGATGGGAATCGGTATCGCGATTGGCATTACCCTGGTGGTCGGCACGCTGATGACACCGCTTCTGCAGGGGCGCTTTGGTGAGCTCTTCGCGTCGGCGGGTGGCCGGTTAACCCTGCTGGGCGTACTGGTGGCACTGATTGGCGTCGGGATTGTGTCGCGTGCCGGGCTGTTAAAGGAGCGGGCGCTGGGGATTAACGCAGAAGAGTTTAATCTCAGAAAAGGACTGGTGCTGGCGGTGATGTGCGGCATCTTCTCGGCGGGTATGTCCTTTGCCATGGATGCGGCTAAACCCATGCATCAGGCCGCCGCTAATCTTGGCATCGATCCGCTGTATGTAGCTCTGCCCAGCTACGTGATCATTATGGGCGGCGGGGCACTGGTTAATCTGGCCTTCTGTTTCTGGCGGCTGGCCACCCGGCCAGAGCTGTCGGTGCGTAAAGACTTCTCGGTCGGGAAGTCGCTGCTGATTACCAATACCGCTTTTGCGGTGCTCGGCGGCACAATGTGGTATCTGCAGTTCTTCTTCTATGCCTGGGGCCATGCCAGAATCCCGGCGCAGTATGACTATGTCAGCTGGATGCTGCACATGAGTCTATACGTCCTGTGTGGTGGTCTGGTGGGGCTGCTGATGAAGGAGTGGAAGTCTGCGGGACGCCGCCCGGTCAGCGTGTTATCAATCGGCTGTGTGGTGATTATCATTGCCGCTAATATTGTGGGACTTGGCATGGCGGCCTGATCGCGAATACAGAGACGCTGTTTTAATACAGAACGGGCCTGCTATGCAGGCCCTTAGCGTTAGCAGAATGGCGGTCAGATCGTGCCCGCTCAGGGAACACGGTCAGATCGGAAAGACGCAAAAGCCGCCATCCATGGCATGCCCGGCCCGCACGATTACGCACCTCATCCCTGAAATGCGCCCGTAGCCGGGCCAACGCGTTGCGTTGTTCAAAAACGCTCCCGGCGTTTTTGTCCATGGTGCGGGACGCTTTCCTCTTCTGAGCGTGTTCCCTGCGCCTTTTAGCTGATTTATTGCTGCTTTTGTGCAGTAAATTGCTCGACAGCGTTCAATGAAGGCCCGTTTTATTAAGACGTGGCACTTTTCAGCGCCTGGCGTGGCGCGATAAATTGCTGTCGCCAGGCGCTGGGAGGTAAACCGGTGTCACGGGTGAAGACCACCGAAAAATAGTTACTGTCATCAAAGCCGCAGCGGGCGGCAACCTCGCTAATCAGACAATCCTGGGTGCGCAGCAGATATTTTGCCTGACAGAGCTGCAGCTGACGCAGGTAATGACCGATAGTCATCCCGGTCTGCTGACGGAAAAGCTGCCTCAGCGCCCGTTCGCTGAGCTGGTTCAGCTGACAAAACTCCGCGAGATCAAAGGGGCGGGCAATCGCACCCTGTAACGCTGACATCAGCAGATCGAGCTGTTCCCCCTCCGGCAACGCCCAAGGGCGGTCGGCCGCGTAGCCGTGGCGGCGCAGAATCAGCGCCAGCTGTAAAAACAGCGCCTCCGAGAGCTGAACTGAAAGGGGGTCGCTTTTGCGGCTTTCACGCTCCAGCTGGCTGATCACTCCCCGGGCCAGCGCCATCCCTCGCGTGGTCAGCCGCCAGCCGCCTGGCGCATCCGGTCCCTGTTGCGGCAGCAGCTGATTCCAGTCAAGAGCAAGGCCAAAGCGGTCACGACAGTAGAGGATATTATCCAGCACCAGATCGTTAACGCTGTCGTAGCTGTGGCAGTCACTGTCGCGGATATAAAAAACGTCGCCACAGGTAATCAGCCAGGGGCGATCGTTGAGGACGTGCAGGCCATTGCCGCGCCAGACAATCACGATTTCACTGAACTCGTGTCGATGCGGCGGGAAAGAGGGTTGTGGCATCCTTTCGGCGACCGCCACCGGTAGAGTAGTGGCGGGAAAATAGTCATCCCGACTGAGTATCAATGCCATGATTGGCTCCTTTACATCATCTGCTGGCGCTCCGCTCGCGGTGCGCAGCCAAATTCGCGCCTGAACAGGGTTGAGAAATGGTTGCTGTCCCCAAATCCACACTGGAAGGCGATATCGGTAATTCGCATATCACTGTGACGCAGCAGATGACGGGCCTGCAACAGCCGCACACGGTTCAGGTAGCGCTGCGGCGTGCTGCCGGTTTGCTGCTTCATTTGCCGATGCAGGGTACGCAGCGACAGGGAGAAGCGATCCGCCAGTTCATCCCAGATAATCTCATCACTGTAATGCTCACCCAGCCAGTCGAGCAGACGATGCAGCCGCGCCTCCTGATCCTGACTCTGTCCATCAATGCACGCCTCACGCAACAGCACCAGCAACTGTAAAAAGAGCTGTTCCTGACGCGCCTGTTTTTCCATCGACCAGGTATCATCCGGCTGCATCTGCGCCGCCACACTCAGCGCCTGCGTCATCACTTTTTGATTGATGCGCCAGTGGGAAGCATATTGCCCGTCCTGATCGCAGGGCAGTAAAGCCTGTAACCCGGAGAGAAAGCGAAACGCGCCGGGGCTGCGATAAAGCACGTTGGTCAGACAAAGGTTGTCGGTCTGCTCATAAAGATGACGATCGTGATCGCGCACAAAGCAGACGCAACCGGCGCACAGCGTTTGTGGCTGACCATTAAACACATGAATGCCAGAGCCTTGCTCAACCAGCACAATTTCATGGAAATCATGATGATGTTCCGGGAAGGCGGCCTGGGGTACGCGGGGTTCAATCGCAATGGCGTAATCGCCTTCGGGGAAAAAATCCGCACTGTGCAATATGGTCATGGTCATCTCTCGCTGCTTAACAAAACCGTAACGCAGTCTAATCAGCACGCTCTAACCTTACCTTGAATTTTCAGCCTGACTCAGCAGGAATCATGCTGATTTTTCAAGAAATCCTCAGCAGTTAACAGATTTGCGGCAGGGGTCACATCCTCCTGCCTTTCGCCTCTGTGATCTCTCTCACGAAGTTCTTTGCAAGTCTGCCAGGGCTTATCAGCCGCTGGCACTCCGGGGAAGGTCTTTAACCGGCCAGGTTTTTACTCTGTGACCACTCAATCACAGGGAAAAGTCGCCATGACCAGGAGAAACATTGTTGCTATTGATCTCGGGGCATCCAGCGGGCGCGTCATGCTCGCAAGCTGGGATGCTGCGCAGCGCCAGCTCGCGCTTCGTGAGGTCCGGCGCTTTAAAAATAAGCGCCAGCGTCGTGCCGGTTATGACTGCTGGGATCTGACGATGCTTGAGCAGGAGATACGCGCCGGGCTGGCTCAGTTAGATGAAGAGAAGATTGTGCCAGACAGTATCGGTATCGACACCTGGGGCGTTGATATGGTGCTGCTGGATGCAGAGGGCGAGCCGGTGGGTGAGGCGGTCAGCTACCGCGATGCGCGCACCCACGGCCTGATGGAGCAGGCGCAGCACGAACTGAGCCGCAGTGCCATCTACGCCCGAACCGGCATTCAGTTTCTGCCATTCAATACGCTCTATCAGATGCGCGCCCTGCATCAGCAGCAGCCCGACTGGCAGGCCCGCGTGGCGCATGCGCTGATGATGCCGGACTATCTGCATTATCGCCTGACCGGTAATCTCAACTGGGAATACACCAACGCCACCACTACGCAAATGCTCAATATTCACAGCGGCGAATGGGATCGTGATCTGCTCGCCTGGGCGGGCGTTGCTCCTGAATGGTTCGGCCAGCCGCAGGCACCGGGCAACACCGTCGGCCACTGGGTCAATAGCGCAGGTGTCCCGGTCCCGGTTATTGCTGTCGCCACCCACGACACCGCCAGCGCGGTTCTGGCAACGCCGCTAATGCAGGACTATGCCGCCTATCTCAGTTCCGGAACCTGGTCGCTGATGGGCTTTGAAAGTTTGCAGCCTTATGCCTGCGATGGCGCGTTACGCGCCAATATCACCAATGAGGGCGGCGCAGAAGGCTACCGCGTACTGAAAAATATCATGGGCTTATGGCTGTTGCAGCGCATCTGCGGCGAACTTCAGATTGACGATCTCAGCGCACTGATTGATCAGACGGCACGGCAGCCCGCCTGTGTTTCACTGATTAGTCCCAACGATGCGCGCTTCATCAATCCCGACAGCATGGTTAACGAGATTCAGAACGCCTGCGCAGAGCAGGGAATGCCGGTGCCACAATCTGCCGCCGCGCTGGCCCGCTGCATATTTGACAGCCTGGCACTGCTCTATCGCGAGGTGATCCAGGAGCTGGCAGAGCTGCGAGGCAAACCTTTCAGCCAGCTTCACGTGGTAGGGGGCGGCAGTCAGAACCGTTTTCTTAACCAGCTCTGTGCCGATGCCTGCCAGATTCCGGTGCTGGCAGGTCCGGTTGAAGCCTCCACGCTGGGTAACGTTGGTTGCCAGCTGATTGCACTTGGCGAACTGATCGATGTGGCTGATTTCCGCTGCAGTGTCATCAACAACTTCCCACTGGAAAAATTCGAACCACAAACTCACAGCGTCTTCAGTGCCAGTCAGGCACGCTTCGCGACGCTGAGTCAACCCGCTAAGGAACCCGCTTATGACTAAGCAGATTGAACAGGCTTTTGAACTGGCTAAACAACGCTACGCTGACAATGGAGTTGATGTTGAACAGGCCATTCGCCAGCTGGACGGCATTCCTGTCTCGATGCACTGCTGGCAGGGGGACGATGTCCGGGGGTTTGAGAACCCACAGGGCGCATTGACCGGCGGCATCCAGGCGACCGGCAACTATCCGGGACGAGCACGCAATGCCAGTGAATTACGCAGCGATATCGACAAGGCCATGTCTCTGATCCCAGGCGCAAAACGTCTGAACCTGCACGCTATCTATCTGGAAAGTGACAAGCCAGTCGATCGGGATGCCATTGAACCTGCCCATTTCGCCAACTGGGTCGCCTGGGCGAAAGAGCACAACTTAGGGCTGGATTTTAACCCCAGCTGCTTCTCGCATTCGATGAGTGCCGACGGTTTTACGCTGTCACACAGTGATAAAACCGTGCGTCAGTTCTGGATCGATCACTGCAAAGCGAGTCGCCGCATCTCCGCTTCGTTTGGTGAGCAGCTTGGCACGCCGTCAGTGATGAATATCTGGGTGCCGGACGGCATGAAAGATATTACCGTGGATCGCCTGGCCCCGCGTCAGCGTCTGATGAGCGCACTGGATGAGGTCATCTCAGAAAAACTGAATCCGCAGCACCATATCGACGCGGTTGAGAGCAAGCTGTTTGGCATTGGCGCAGAGAGCTACACCGTGGGCTCCAATGAGTTTTATCTTGGTTACGCCGCCAGCCGCCAGACGGCACTATGCCTGGATGCGGGACATTTTCATCCCACCGAAGTGATCTCCGACAAAATTTCTGCCGCGATGCTCTATGTGCCGCGTCTGCTGCTGCACGTCAGCCGCCCGGTGCGCTGGGACAGCGACCATGTGGTGCTGCTGGATGATGAAACTCAGGCGATCGCCAGCGAGATCGTCCGCCATCAACTGTTCGACAAAGTGCATATCGGACTCGATTTCTTCGACGCCTCTATCAACCGGATTGCCGCCTGGGTTATCGGCACCCGTAACACCAAAAAAGCGCTGCTGCGTGCCCTGCTGGAGCCAACCGATCGTCTGCGCCAGGCCGAGAACGAGGGTGATTACACCGCGCGGCTGACGCTGCTGGAAGAGCAAAAATCATTGCCGTGGCAGGCGGTATGGGAAGCCTGGTGCCTGCGCCATGACGTCCCGGCTGATGCCAGCTGGTTAGGCGACGTCCGCCATTATGAACAACAGATTTTGAGCCAACGTTAAGGATTTCACTATGCAAAGCATTCTTTCTTCCGGGTTTGTTAAGGGAATGGTCAAAGCAACCAGCGATATGTGGCTGAAGGGCTGGGACGAACGTAACGGCGGCAACGTCAGCCTGCGTCTGCTGGAAGAGGAGGTTAAACCTTTTGCCGCTGATTTCTGCCTGCAACCGCGCTGTATTGAGCTGACACAACCCGCGCCGGCGCTGGCGAACGACTGGTTTCTGGTGACCGGGTCAGGAAAATTCATGCGTAATGTCCAGCTTGATCCGGCGGATTGTCTGGCACTGCTGCAGGTCGATGACAAAGGGCTCTCTTATAAAATTCACTGGGGCCTGTCGAATGGCGGTTTGCCGACCTCTGAACTGGCGTCACACTTTCAGTCTCATGCGGTGCGTAAAGCGGTCAGCAAGGGTGCAGACCGGGTGATCATGCACTGTCACGCCACCAACTTTATGGCCTTAAGCTATGTGATTGAGATGGATTCCGCCCGCTTTACCCGCCTGCTGTGGGAAGGGAGTACCGAATGTCTGGTGGTGTTCCCGGACGGTGTGGGTGTTTTACCCTGGATGGTACCCGGCACCGATGAAATCGGCACCGCGACCGCCGGACAGATGCAGTCACATACCCTGGTGATGTGGCCATTCCACGGTGTCTTTGGCACGGGCCCGACACTCGATGAGACTTTTGGTCTGATTGATACGGCGGAGAAATCGTCAGAAGTGATCGTCAAAGTGCTGTCGATGGGCGGTATTCGTCAGAGTATCACCACAGAACAGCTGGTTGCATTGGGTGAGCGATTTGGTGTGAAGCCGTGGCAACCGGCGCTGGATGCAGGGCCTGCTAATGCCGCGTAAAGCCTTTGTGATGCAGGTGAATCCTTATTGCCATGCAGAGTATGAGCGTCGGCACTCACCGATCTGGCCAGAACTGGCCGAAACCCTGAAAGCGCACGGCGCGCATAACTATGCCATCTGGCTGGACGCCGAGCGGCATCTGCTGTTCGCCAGTGTTGAGATTGAATCTGAGGAGCGCTGGAACGCGGTGGCGGAAACGGAGGTCTGTCAGCGCTGGTGGGCATCAATGAAAGATCTGATGCCGTCTAATGCAGATAACAGCCCGATCAGTGAGCCGTTAAAACCGGTTTTCTTTCTGGAATAAAATCGGGAATAAAAGATGAAAAGGGCGGCATCGCCGCCCTGATATTTTTAACGCTTAGCCTGACACAGGCCGGTGAGTGTCGGCCACATCGCCATCAGCGTATCAATAATGCTCTCCAGATCGTCACGCTCAACGCCTTCACGCGCCCGCACCGACATGCCCTGCAGCATACAACTCAGATAACGTGACAGCGCGGAAATGTTTACTGACGCACTCAGTTCACCACGCTGCTGACGCGCCAGCAGAAAATCTTTTAACACATGCTCCTGCGACTGATGCTGCTGTTGCAGCATGGTGGCAATCTCTGCTGAAGCCGCCGACAGGGCGGTTGAGGTGCAGATAAAGAAACAGCCGCCGGGAGAGTCGCGTTCGGTAAAACAGGCCGCGGTGGCGCGGAAATAGGCTTCAATAGCCCGATCCACCGGTAACTGGTCATCGCCCAATGCCGCTTCACGCCATGCACTGAACTTCTCCACGTAGCGCTCCATCGCCGCGCGAAACAGTCCCTCTTTATTAACAAACTCGGCGTAGAGGGTTGGCGCTTTCGCGCCGGTTGCGGCCACCAGATCGGCCAGAGAAGTTCCCTCGTAACCGTGCGTCCAGAACAGGGTCAGAGCTTTATCGAGCGCTGCTTCGCGATCGAACACTTTTGGTCGGCCGCGGCATTTCTTTACATCGCAATCCTGAACCTGACTCATACACCCTCACTGACAGTAAAACACCCTATTAAATTACCGATCATTATAAAAATGTGCAAGGCCTGGCGTGGATGTCGCCGGCAGGGGTTGCCATTTTGTGCGCCAGCGCATTATTACAGCCCCTTAGGTTAAGTCAGAAAAGAGGCTGAAGCCCATAATCACGCCACTCCGCGAATAAAATAACGCTCATTAAATAAATGTTGACGACAAACCGTATCGGGGTCTATCATTTGTTTAACGGTCATTAATTAAATAGTGACAACCCATTCAGACCAACCGAATTTCAATATTGAATAGAGAGATTATTATGAAAAACATCAAAATCACCCTGGCAGCACTGGCACTGACTACTCTGACTTTTGGCGCATCTGCCGCTGACCTGGTGACCAGCGAACCTGTTAATCAGCAGCCAGTTGGCACCATCTCTGTACTGGGCGGCACCAATCTGTCTTCTGTTGAAGCGCAGCTGAGTGCTAAAGCGGATGAAGCGGGTGCGAAATCGTTCCGCATCACCTCAACCAGCGGCCAGAACAAACTGCACGGCACGGCAGTGATTTATCAGTAATTTTGGTTTTTCAACAGAATAAGTGAGAAGGGGTTCGTTATGAAAAGTATCAATATGATGGTCGTGGCGGCTGTGCTAAGCGGTCTGTCATTTGCCAGCGTAGCGGCCCAGCAGGTCAGCAGCACACCGCTGGATCAGCAAAAAATCGGTGTCATCAGCGCAACGGGCAGTACTAATCTGCTTTCGCTGGAGCAGCAACTGTCAGAAAAGGCCAGCGATGCAGGGGCAAAGTCTTTCCGCATCACTTCGACCTCTGGCAGCAACAACCTGCATGGCACAGCCGTTCTTTATAGATAAAGTGAGCGGTAAATAACCCTGAACAGGCTTCAGATAACCCGCTTATCTGAAGCCTTTTTTATTATCCGTTACTGCGTAACTGTGGATAACGACGGAAGATATAAACACACCAGAGTAACGCCACCAGGCCAATCATCCCGCCGACATTGCCAACTTCCGCCATGCTCAGATGCAGGCTGACCTGATTACCCAGCAGCGCACCCGCGCCGATACCGATATTGTAGATACCGGACATCAGCGACATCGCCACATCCGTGGCATCCGGTGCCAGCGACAGCACCCGCACCTGCATACCCAGTCCGATCATCATCATCGCCATTCCCCAGACAACGCATAGCGTTGAAATAGCCGCAGGGCGAACGGCAGCAAAAATCAGCAGGCCCATGCACAGGGTGATCAGGGCGATGGCCGCAATCAGCAGTCCGGAGGGAAACTTATTACCGAGTGTGCTGAACAGTACGCTACCCACAATGCCCGCAGAGCCAAACAGCAGCAGTAGCAGGGTAGTGAAGTTGCCACTGGAATGGGCCACGGTTTGCATAAAGGGCTCGATATAGCTGTAAGCGGTGTAATGCGCGGTAACGACCAGCGTCACCAGCAGATACATGCTGACCAGCGCCGGACGGCGAAACAGCATCGGCACACTGCTCAGCGAGCCGGTATGTTCACTCGGCAGACGCGGCAGGATGCGCACCAGCATAATCATCAGCACCAGTGCCGAAAGGCCAATCGCGCCGAAGGTCGTACGCCAGCCAAGATACTGACCCACCACACGGCCAATCGGCACGCCCAGCACCATCGCCAGCGCGGTACCGGTTGCCAGCATACTTAGCGCCTGAGTTTTCTTACCGGCCGGAGCGACGCGAATCGCCAGCGAGGCGGTGATCGACCAGAACACCGCGTGAGACAAGGCGATACCCACGCGTGACACCATCAGCGAACGGAAATCCCAGGCAACGGTAGAAAGAACGTGGCTGACGATAAAGATCAGGAACAGCACACCCAGCAGCAGTCGTCGCTCAATATTGCGGGTCAGCAGCATCAGCGGCAGTGAGAGCAGTGCAACCACCCAGGCATAGATGGTCAGCATGATCCCGACGTCAGCCGTCTGCATTGAAAAGTCAGCAGCGATGTCAGATAACAGGCCAACCGGCACAAATTCGGTGGTATTAAATACAAAGGCGGCGATGGCCAGCAATACCACGCGTAGCCAGGCAGTTTTACGTGAAACAGTAGTTGGTTGCATGAGGAGTCAAGTCAGTCAGTACAGCGAATCGGATGTGGCAGAAACATCCAGCGAAAGTGACCTGCGTCACAAATTACTGACCATTGTAGTGAATAAAGCGGGAAGAGAAACCTTATAAACGCCTTTTAATGCTGAAATTTTTTTATCGCCCCATCACAGGGCGATAGCCTGAGGTTATTGACCGCGACGCCGGGCGGGCATCATTCGCAGCAGAGTGTTGTCTTTCAGCAGATAGTGATGGAACAGTGCGGCAGCAGCATGCAGTCCGATCAGCCAGTAACCCAGCGGTGCCAGGGTTTCATGCCAGCCAATCAGCATATCCGCCATATCAAAGTCAGGTTCAGGCGCGACCGGCATGCTGATGCCAAACAGCCACCATTCCCGACCTTTAAGATAACGCGATGTCAGGCCGAGGATCGGCAGAGTGATAAACAGGGCATAGAGCAGGGTATGGGTCAGATGTGCCAGCCCGGTTTGCCAGCGCGGCGGAGCGGGAGTAATGGGCGGTGTGCGATGCCGGGTGCGTAAAAAGAGGCGGGCAAGCATCAGTACCAGGATGGTCGCGCCGGCGCTGAAATGGGTAATGATCATGGCATAACCCTGCCAGGATCCGCGCTGTGCAAAACCGCGCAGTTCAATGGTGGCGTAGGCCGTCACCACCAGTAAAAAGGTGAGCCAGTGAAGGGCTATCTGAGCGCGCGCAAACTTATCCCGCATTGTGCATTCCATTAAAGAGAATCAGAAAGATTAACATAACGGAAAACAGCGCGGTAATTCTTAACAAATTAGCGCAGCGGGAAAAATTTTTTCCACCTTACCAGGTGGATCAGATTAACGCGAAGCCGGGGTGTGCTTCAGGGCCACGCTGAGCTGGGTGGCCTGCTGGTCAACATTTTTGAGAGGACAACAATTTTCACAGCCGATTGCGCCAGCATAATATTTTTTAGCCTGCAGGATGGCGGCATTCACATGGTAAAAACTGCCCAGAAACATACGGTTATCGATGTCGGGAAGATGGGGGCAGCCTGCGGCATGAACCACATGATTATTGTTATATCCTGATTGTTTATTGACGTAGTAGTAGAGAGCCACAGGCGTTCCTTGTTGCCGTGTTAAAAGGCAAAGCAGATGAATTATTACAATAAAAACGATTATAGCGGGAAACCTGCATTTTGTTTGCTGTGGCTCTGAATAGCGCGTTTATTGTGATAAACCGCCAGGCCCGCAGGAGAAGCCAGGCCTGGCATGAGAAGACATTCTCAGAGTTTTTTACTGTGCAGACGCCAGGCAACCAGTAACGCCAGGATCAGCAGGACGCTGATAAACAGCGTAATCCCGCTCCAGCCAAAGTTATGCCAGAACACGCCACCCAGTGTACCCGCGACGCTGGAACCCACGTAGTAGCTGAACAGATAGAGCGAAGAAGCCTGGCCTCTTGCCCGGCGGGCCCGGGGGCCAATCCAGCCGCTGGCAACCGCATGGGCTGCAAAAAAACCGGCGGTGAACAGCATCATCCCTGGCAGGATCAGCCAGAGGGAGTTGAAGGCGGTAATCAGCAAACCCAGCAGCATGATGGCGGTAGCACCCAGCATCACAGGACCCCGACCCAACCGGTTGGTCAGCGCGCCCGCTTTAGGCGAACTCCAGGAGCCGGTGAGGTAGACCACTGATAACAGTCCGACCACGGCCTGGCTGAGATGCCAGGGCGCATCCAGTAAACGGTAGCCAATATAGTTAAACAGGGTGACAAAGGCTCCCATCAGCAGGAATCCTTCGGCAAACAGCCAGGGAAGGCCCGGATCGCGCCAGTGCAGCCGGAAGTTAATCAGCAGATTACGCGGACGCAGCGTAATGGGTCGGAAATGGCGCGACGCAGGCAGAATCTTCCAGAACATCAGCGCCGAGGCCAGCGAAAAACAGCCGATTACCGCCACGGCGAGTCGCCATGAGAAGAGGTCAGTCAGCACGCCGCTCAGCAGTCGACCGCTCATCCCGCCTATCGAGTTACCGCTGATATATAACCCCATGGAAAAGGCGACGACCCGTGCATCCATCTCCTCGCTGAGGTAGGTCATGCCGACCGCCGCCACGCCACTCAGCGACAACCCCATCAGCGCCCGCATAATCAGAATGCCGTGCCAGCTGGTCATGGTGGCCGAGACCAGCGTGCAGATGGCGGCCAGCATCAGGGCTGTGACCATCACCGATTTACGACCGATAGCATCAGAGAGCGGCCCGGTGACCAGCAGGCCCAGCGCCATCAGGCCGGTCGAGATGGAGAGTGACAGGCTGCTGGTTGCCGGAGAGATACCAAACTGCTGTGACAGCACCGGCAGAATCGGCTGCACACAGTAGAGCAGGGCAAAGGTCGCCAGCCCGGCGGAGAAAAGCGCCAGCGTCACGCGCATAAACTGTGGCGAATCCCGGCGGATATGACCTGAAGCGGCAACTGACTCTGGCGGCGCAGAGACCGCATTCTCATCCACTGTGACAGCATGTGTTGAGCGACTCACACATCTTCCTCAAATTTAGAAAACCTGTCGTCAGCTTAGGAAAGCGGCATTATGATGTCTAATATATTAATAATCTCAAATGAGACGTTTAAGATATGAATATCGAACTGCGTCATCTGCGCTACTTTGTTGCGGTGGCGGAAGAATTACATTTCGGGCGGGCGGCCCAGCGACTGAACATTTCTCAGCCGCCGCTCAGCCAGCAGATTATTCAGCTGGAAACAGAAACGGGCGCAAGGCTGTTCAATCGCACTAACCGCAGCGTGCAGCTTACCGCTGCCGGACAGCAACTGCTGAGTGACGCCCGCGCGATTCTGTTGCAGGTCGAGCAGGCGGCCGATCGCGCCGCCCGGCTGCATCGTGGTGAAGAGGGGGAGCTGCGGATTGGCTTTACCTCCTCGGCCCCGTTTACCGCCGTGGTCTCTGACGCGCTATTCCGGTTTCGTCAGCGCTGGCCGCAGGTACATATTCAGATGCAGGAGATTAATACCCGCCAGCAGCTCGCACCGCTTCATGATGGACGGCTCGATCTTGGCGTGATGCGCAACACGCCGCTGCCCGCCGATCTGCGTCATCAGCTGCTGCTGAGTGAGCCGCTTTATGCCGTGGTGCATAAGGCGCATCCGTTGGCTGACGCCGATAAAATCTCTGTCACTGCCCTGGCGGCGGAACCCTTTGTCTTCTTTGACCCTCAGGGCGGAACCGCGCTCTACAGCGATATTCTGGCGCTGCTGCACCGCTACCATATCAAGCCCTTTATTACTCAGGAAGTGGGTGAGGCGATGACCATCCTTGGGCTGGTGGCAACCGGGTTAGGCGTCTCCATTCTGCCTGCCTCATTTCGTCGGGCGCGGCTGGCCGATCTGGTCTGGTTGCCCTTAACGGAAGAGGATGCCATTTCAGAGCTGTGGCTGGTCTGGTCAGCCGGACGCGAAATAAATGCGCAGATGGAAAACATGATGGCGTTGCTGCGGCGAAACCGGCACTGATGCGCGGGCAACACCGCATCAATCTGTGCGATAAATCACATTTCTAATCAAATATTTGACGCTGTCGCCGGATCTGGCTCACCATGGCGCATGTTTATTTAGAAGCGCGAAAATAACCGGGAGCAGGGTTGTGAATCCGGACAGTCAACCTGGCCACATTGACCAGATCAAGCAGACTAATGCAGGTGTCGTATATCGATTAATTGACCGTTATGGTCCCATTTCGCGTATCGAACTTTCCCGCCGTGCCCAGCTTGCTCCGGCCAGCATTACCAAAATTGTGCGTGAAATGCTGGACGCACATTTAGTGCAGGAGACCGAGTTTCAGGATCCCGGCAGTCGTGGTCGTCCGGCGATAGGCCTGATACTGGATACCGACGCCTGGCACTATCTGGCTATTCGCCTGCATCGCGGCGCCATGACGTTTACGCTGCGCGATCTCAGCAGCAAGGAACTGGTGGAAGAGAGCCTGCCGCTGCCTGATGAGTCTGCTCAGCCGTTACTTACCGCGCTGATTGAACAGGTTGATGCCTTCTTTATCCGTCATCAGAAGAAACTGGAACGCCTCACGGCCATTGCCATTACATTGCCAGGGCTGATCAACGCCGCGTCAGGTGTGGTGCATCGGCTACCGGGTTATGAGGTGCGCGATATGCCGCTGGGCGATGCGCTGGCGGCGCGAACCGGCTTACCGGTGTTTGTGCAGCACGATATTTCAGCCTGGACGCTGGCGGAGTCGCTGTTTGGTGCCTCACGTGGGGCGCAGGATGTGATTCAGATTGTGATTGATGAAACCGTGGGAGCCGGGGTGATCAGTGGCGGTCAGCTGTTGCATAAAAGTGGCAGGGCGCTGGTCGAGATCGGGCATACCCAGATCGACCCGTATGGTCAGCAGTGCTACTGCGGTAATCATGGCTGTCTGGAGACCGTAGCCAGCACCGGCAGTCTGCTGGCGCTGGCGGCGCAGCGTCTGCCGGCCCAGCCCGACAGCCTGCTCAATAATCAGCCGCTGACGCTGGAGTCGCTGTGCGCGGCGGCGCAGTCTGGCGACCGTCTGGCGCGCGACACCATCGCCAGCGTGGGTCATCATGTTGGCCGGATTCTGGCGATGATGGTCAACATCTTCAATCCTCAACATATTCTTATCGGTTCCCCCCTGAATGCCGCCGCGGATGTGCTGTTTCCGGCCGTGAGCAACACCATTCTGCAGCAATCACTCCCGGCCTACAGCGCGAGTATCCAGCTGGCACCTACCGAATTTAGCGAGCCGGGAACGTTAGGCGGCGCAGCCCTGATCAAAGACGCGCTCTATAACGGACACCTGTTAGTGAAACTGTTGCAAGGTTAAGCGGGCCTAATCTTGCGCTAACGCAATCTGTTCTCATCCTCCATTCCTTAAAATGCCGGTTCGCAGCAAGGTTAATCACCGATTAACCGCAACGGTTCGAGAGGAGAAGTTGAGTGAACAGACTATTTGTTACCGGCACTGACACCGCAGTGGGCAAAACGGTGGTGTCACGCGCCCTGTTACAAAGTTTTATCCAGGCCAGGCTCAGTGCCGTCGGGTACAAGCCCGTCGCGCGCTGCGCGGTCAAAACCGCTGACGGCCTGCGTAACAAAGATGCACAGGTTCTGCAAAGCGCTTCATCCATCGATTTGCCCTATCAGGCGATCAATCCGCTGGCCTTTCAGGAAGAGGAGATCTGCACCCATCCGAGCCAGATCATTGATTACGCATTGCTGACACAGGGCTTAAGCAGTCTGACGCAGCAGGCCGATCGCGTGGTCGTGGAGGGCACCGGCGGCTGGCGCAGCCTGATGAACGACGGACGTGCGCTCTCCTGCTGGGTCGTTGAGCAGCAGCTGCCGGTGGTGCTGGTGGTCGGTATCCAGTCGGGCTGTATCAGTCACGCCCTGTTAACAGCAGAAGCGATAGCGCAGGATGGACTGCCACTGGTGGGCTGGGTGGCCAATCGCATCAATCCGGGACTGGCGCAGTACAGCGATATTATTGAGATTCTGCGTGAAAAAATTAGTGCGCCGCTGCTGGGCGAGCTGCCTTATCTGCCGCGTGCAGAACAGCGTGATTTGACGCCTTACATCGATATTTCTCTGCTGGAGCAGAACAATCTGCACGCTGTGAGTGCAAAGATCGCCTGATTATGAAACAAACTAAGTCATCTGAGTCGGCAATGAGCCTAAAGTTTCAGGCTTGTTGTCGGCTGTCTTTAACTATTTCCATTTAGAATTGAAAGACCTGGATCGGATATCGCGAAATCGTGGCGTCATGGCGCAGAAAATGCATTAACTCCGCTTATCACACTGAGCTGGAGCCCCATCATGTCGCACTCGCACGAGAAAGGTTTGTTATATGGGCTTGAAGCCCGCATCGGCCCCGCCCCGGCGTTTTTCGCCGCACTGCAACATCTGCTGGCCAGCGTGGTGGGAATCATCACGCCGCCGCTGATTATTGGCTCCGTTCTGGGGTTGCAGGCCTATATTCCTTATCTGATCAGCATGTCATTGTTCGTTTCCGGCTTAGGCACGTTTATGCAGGCCAGACGCTTTTATGGCATCGGGGCGGGCATGATCTGTCTGCAGGGCACCAGCTTCGCGTTTCTGGGGGTGATCCTCTCGGGTGGTCTGATGGTGAAAGGGCGCGGTGGTTCGCCGGAAGAGATTATGGCGATGCTGTTTGGCTGTAACCTGGTGGCGGCGTTGATTCCGATTCTGATCAGCCGCTGCGTTGGCTCGCTGCGCAAAGTTCTGACGCCGGTGGTGACCGGCACGGTGATCACCCTGATTGGCATCAGCCTGATAAAAGTCAGCATTACCGACTGGGCGGGCGGGCACAACGCCACAGATTTTGGATCGCCGGGAAATCTGGCGCTGGGGGCGCTGACGTTGCTGGTGATCGTGGCGCTGAACCGCTCGCGAAATCGCTGGGCGCGGCTGGTGGCGGTGGTGGCCGGAATCGCGGTGGGATGCGTTGCCGCGGCCTTGACCGGTCATCTGCAACTTAATGTTGCGCCGGAGAGCAACTGGCTGGTGCTGCCCGCGTTCTTCCGGTTTGGTTTTGCCTTTGACTGGACCATTTTCCTGCCGATCGCGCTGGTGTCAGTGATCGCGGTAATTGAAGCCGTCGGCGACCTTACCGCTAACTGCCTGATTTCACAGCAGCCGATCACCGGTAAACCTTTTCAGCAGCGGTTGCAGGGTGGCATTGTCGCCGACGGCCTGAGCTGTGTGCTGGCAGCGGTCTTATCCGCCTTTCCCAACACCACGTTTGCGCAGAACAATGGCGTTATCCAGATGACCGGCGTCGCCAGCCGTTACGTCGGTATGCTGCTGGGAATCATGCTGGCGCTGCTGGGGCTCTTTCCCTTTATTGGCTCCCTGTTGCAGCAGATCCCGCCGCCGGTGCTGGGCGGGGCGACAATCGTGATGTTTGGCAGCGTGGTTGCTGCGGGCATCCGTGTGATGACCCAGACGCCGCTGGGTCGCCGCGAGATGCTGATTGTGGCGATCGCTTTTGGTATTGGTCTGGGTGTGGAGGCGGTGCCGGATGTGCTGAAGCAGTTCCCGCCGCTGATTAACAGTCTGTTTGGTCATGCGGTGACGACCGGCGGCATTCTGGCGATTGTGCTGAACATGGTGCTGCCGGACGAGGCGCCTGTGGTGGAAGAGGTGGAGGCGGAAACGCTGACGGAGAGCTAAAAAGCAGAAGAGCCGATGTATCTCTCACATACGGCTCAAAAATCCAAAGCGATGGGAGCATATGCCTGTATCAAAGCATCGCGGACCAGGGATGGGCCGCGCTGAGCATGCCATGGATGGCATCTTTTGCGTCTTTGCTACAGGCATATGCTCCCTGAGCTACTACCTGAATTGACAGACAGGACAGGCCGTGACTTAACTGGCTTTAAGATGGAGTCTGCGAAGGGAACAGGGTCAGATCGGAAAGTCGCAAAAGCCGCCATCCGTGGCACGCTCGGCCCGCGCAATTACGCACCTCATCCCTGAGGTGCGCCCGTACCGGGCCAACGCGTTGCGTTGTTCAAAAACGCTCCCGGCGTTTTTGTCCATGGCGCGGGACGCTTTCCTCCTCTGACCCGGTTCCCTGCGCGTTAAGCTTGTTTGTTGCTGTCTGATTTACCCAGGCTTGGGTATATCTGCTTATATCTGCTGTTTTAATGGGCCGGTAAGACCCATTTAGGTGACGAAATTATGGATTCAGACGACGGCGGGTACGACCAGAACTGAGGTAATCCGCAATATAATCCTGCGAAATCTCACCGCTGTAGCGACCCTCTTCATCGACAATCGGCATCCAGACCGTGTTGTGCTCATAGAGTTTTGACAGCACCACGCGCAGGTTCTCTTCCGCTTTACCGGTGACCTTAAAGGTGTGCAGTCGCTCTTCACAGCGGCCACTGACGTTACGCGCCTCGCGACGCTTCACGAAGCCCAGCGGTTTGCCATCCTCATCGACCACGGTAATCGACCGCATATCGTTCTCATCCATGGTGCCAAAGGCTTCTTCCAACGGAGTAGAGCGGCGGACGGTGATGGTCGGCTGCTGGTCAGTCACATCGCCCGCCTGCACCAGTAACAGGCGCTTAAGCGTACGGTCCTGACCCACAAACGAGCCGACGAACTCATTGGCAGGGGTCGCCAGCAGTTCATCCGGGCTGGCGCACTGCACGATTTTACCCTGACCAAATACCGCAATGCGATCGCCGAGCTTCAGCGCCTCGTCAATATCGTGGCTCACCAGCATTACGGTTTTTTTCAACTGACGCTGCATGTCGAGAAACTCATTCTGGATCACTTCGCGGTTAATTGGGTCAACGGCGCCAAACGGCTCATCCATCAGCAGCACCGGTGGATCCGCCGCCAGGGCACGAATCACCCCGATACGCTGCTGCTGACCGCCGGACATCTCTCGCGGATAGCGATGCAGGAATTTGGTGGGATCCAGCGCTACCATGCTCATCAGCTCGGTAGCCCGCTCGTGGCACTGCTTTTTGTTCCAGCCCAGCATGCGTGGCACCACGGTAATGTTCTCCTCGATGGTCATGTTGGGAAACAGACCAATCTGCTGGATAACATAGCCAATGTTGCGGCGCAGGGTGGTGGTGTCCTGTGTACTGGTATCTTCACCATTAATCAGGATCCGGCCACTGGTGGCGGGAATCAGGCGGTTAATCATCTTCAGCGTGGTGGTTTTCCCGCAGCCCGAGGGTCCCAGCAGCACGCACATCTCACCGGCTGGCACGTGCAGGCTGACGTTATCGACGGCTTTATTGGTCGTGCCGTTTTTCTGGGTAAAGGTTTTCGTCAGGTTTTCCAGCGTAATCATTATCGAATCCCCTTTGGAGTCAGCGCCTGCTGCAAACGGTGCAGCAGCCAGTCAAGAAAAATAGCCAGCAGACAGATCATCAATGCCCCGGCAATCAACATACGAATATCACTGCCGCTGATACCATCCAGCAGCAGCTGGCCCAGACCGCCCGCGCCAATCACGGCGGCAATCGCCATTACGCCAACGTTCATTACCACGGCGGTACGGATGCCACCGAAGATCACCGGCAGCGCCATCGGGATTTCAACCCAGCGCAGGCGCTGCCAGAACGTCATGCCGATACCACGCCCCGCCTCACGCAGGCCGTCCGGCAGATTCTCCAGCGCGGTGTGGGTGTTGCGAACAATCGGCAGCAGCGAGTAGAGGAACACGGCGGTAATCGCCGGCAGCGCGCCAATGCCCTGACCGATGAGTGAAAACAGCGGGATCATCAGACCAAACAGCGCAATGGTGGGAATAGTCAGCACTACGGTGGCGATACCGAGAATCGGCGTTGCCAGCCATCTTACACGCACGATCAGAATGCCAAGCGGCACGCCAATCACAATTGCCAGTCCGACCGCGACCAGCACCAGCCAGCTGTGCTGCCAGCTCAGGGTGAGCAGGGTGCTCCAGTTATCCATGATGTAGTGAAGGGTATCCACAGTGCCTCCTTACAGCATGTTTTTGGATTTAAGGAAATCACGCGCCACGGTTTCCGGTGACTGA
The DNA here is from genome assembly GCF_902706165.1 of Pantoea sp. 18059. Classification (NCBI taxonomy): domain Bacteria; kingdom Pseudomonadati; phylum Pseudomonadota; class Gammaproteobacteria; order Enterobacterales; family Erwiniaceae; genus Pantoea; species Pantoea sp. 18059. Next base: position 787,660 of record NZ_CACSJS010000001.1, on the reverse strand, counting down.
TGATCGATATCGACCCGCTTGTTCAGCTCCGTAATCGCCTCATCGGTGATCTGCGCAGAAAGCTGATTAAGCGCGGTATCCAGCCCCGGATGACTCGCCAGCACATCCTGACGCACGACCGGCGTCACGTTGTAGCTTGGGAAGAAGTGCTTATCATCCTCCAGTACTTTCATGTTGAAGCCCTTAACCCGGCCATCAGTGGTGTAGATCAGACCGGCATCCACGAATCCGTCGCGAATCGCGTTATAGACCAGACCGGGGTCCATCTGGCGGATCTGCGGGCGATCCAGCGTCAGGTTGTAGGTTTTCTGCAGCGGCTTCATGCCGTCTGAACGACCCGAGAACTCCAGGTCCAGACCCAGTCGCCAGTTATGATCCGGGTCGGTTTTACGCACCTGTTCAATCTTCGCAACCAGCTGCGACATGGTGCTGATGCCCTCTTTTTCGGCCCGTTCACGGGTCATGGCAAAGGCATAGGTGTTGTTCATTGGTGCCGGGTTAAGCCAGACCAGCCCCAGTCTGGCATCCAGCTTTTTCACCGTCTCATATGCCTGCTGTGAAGACATCGGTTGGTTGATATGGTTAAAGATGATCAGCGAGGTGCCGGTATATTCCCAGACCATATCAATCTGCTTATTCAGCAGCGCATTACGGCCAATGGTGGTGGCGATATTGCGTTTAGGCACCACCTCGAAGCCTTTCTTCTGCAGCCAGAGCACCGTCATTGCTGACAGGATATGCTGCTCGGTAAAACTTTTGGTCGCCATCACCAGCGGTGCAGCAGCCTGTGCCGTCTGGCTTAACAGCAGTGTCGCGGTCAGCGCGACAACGCTTTTCTTAATCCAACGCGTTAGCATTGCAAAGCTCCTTGTGGTCAGGCCGCGGCGTGCGGACTCAGAAAGCGGCCCAGCGCGGCCAGCATCATATCCAGTACCAGTGCCACCAGTGCAGTGGCGACGGCGCCGAGTATCAGCGTCGGAAAGTCATTCAGATAGATGCCCGGGAAGATCAGCTCGCCAAAGCTGCTGGCGCCAATCAGGAACGCCAGTGGGGCGGTGCCGACATTGATGGCGGTGGCGATGCGCACGCCAGAGAGGATGACCGGCAAGGCATTCGGCAGCTCTACCTGACGCAGACGCTGCCATTTGGTCATACCGATGCCGTTGGCCGCTTCAATCAGCGACGGGGGAACTGCGCTCAGACCAGAGAAGGTGTTGCGGACGATAGGCAGCAGCGAAGCCAGAAACAGCGCAATCAGCGCCGGACGGTCGCCAATCCCGATAATAACCATCGCCAGAGCCAGTACCGCCAGTGGTGGCAGGGTGTTACCGACATTGAAAATCTGCATCACGTACTCTGCCCAGCGACGTGCAAACGGGCGACTTAGCAGGATGCCGCTGGGGATACCGACCAGCAAAGCGAACAGCATTGACCAGAAGACTAAGAAGAGGTGTTGTTGCCCGAGATAAAGCAGATCGACTTTACGTGCGACCAGCTGATCCCAGCCAAGGCCCCAGATCAGCACCGCGATCACCGCGACCACTGCAAGCAGTGCCAGACCGGCGCGTCGGGCCAGTGAAGCATTTTGCATAGGAGAATCTCCCTGATTACGATCTCAATTGTTATAACAACCATAAACAGCCCGACAGGTACGGCAAAAAATGCCGCCGCGCCCAATACCGAAACTGCGATAAAATGTAGATAAAATGACTGTTTACCCACTCTTTTTCAGTGAATACTGAATAAGATGGTGTAATGCTATAGCAGCCCTTTATTGCACAAGCCAGCTTTTAAGCCACAAATCAGAGAGATAGAAACAGGTTAAAATGGTGTTAAAGCCGCGTAGCCGCTGGGCTAATGCGACAATAAAAAATTTTCATCGACTTCTGGTGACACTGTCACAGAGGGCGCAGAAAATGCGCACGCGCGGGAAACTGCATTGTCTGTTTTTCAGCTAGCCTTGCAGATTAAAAAAGGAACCCTATGACTGAAAGCGCACAAATCCGGACCGGACATCGCCACTGGATCTTAATCGCCTGCATGCTGGCGATGTTTATGGCGGCCATTGAAGTCACTATTGTGGCCACCGCGATGCCCACCATCATTGCTGACCTCGGCGGTTTTTCGCAGTTTGGCTGGGTCTTCTCGATCTATCTGCTGACCCAGGCGGTCAGCGTGCCGCTCTATGGGCGGCTGGCGGATATGGTGGGTCGCAAAACGATGTTTTTTGTCGGCACGTCGATTTTCCTGGTGGGGTCGGTGCTGTGTGGCTTTGCCCATACCATGACCTGGCTGATCCTGTTCCGGGCGTTTCAGGGCCTGGGGGCGGGGGCGATCATGCCGCTCAGCTCCACCATCGTGGCGGATATCTATTCGCCGCGCGAACGCGCCAGCGTGCAGGGCTGGCTCTCCAGTGTCTGGGGTGTAGCGGCGATAGTGGGACCGCTGACCGGCGCGTGGCTGGTACAGCACTTTAGCTGGTCGGTGATTTTCTGGGTCAATCTGCCCATCGGCCTTATCAGCATGCTGATGCTGTGGCGCTGGCTACCGTCGCACCAGAAGGAGGAGAAATCGCAGCCGCTGAACCTGGCGGGCAGCGGCTGGCTGATGCTCTGCGTGACGGCCTTGCTGATTGCGCTGTTGCAGGCGGAACAGCTGGGCGTCTGGCTGGTGCCGTTTCTGCTCTTCTCACTGTTCGCTGGCTGGCAGCTCAGACGCCACGAGCTGCATTCAGCGGCACCGCTGTTTCCGCTGATAATCTGGCGCAGCCGGCTTATCGTGGCGGGCAATGCGGGCAACCTCATCATCGGGGCGGCCATGATGGGCATCAGCGCTTTTCTGCCCACCTGGATTCAGGGGATCAGCGGCGGTTCACCGTTACAGGCGGGCAGTGTGCTGGCGATGATGTCGATTGGCTGGCCGCTGGCCAGCACCCTCAGCGGCAGACTGATGCTGCGCACCTCCTACCGCTTCACTGCCCAGCTTGGAGCGCTGTTGCTGGTGACCGGCAGTGCCTTGCTGCTGTTTTTACAGCCCGCAAGCTCACTCTATCAGGCGGGCTTTACGGCGTTTCTGATCGGTACCGGCATGGGGATGACCAGCACCACGTTCCTGGTATCAGTGCAAAATCAGGCGGATTACCAGATTCGCGGCATCTGTACCGCTTCAATTATGTTCAGCCGGATGATCGGGTCGGCGGTAGGGACGGCGATCATGGGCGCGGTGCTGAATCTCAATCTGCAGTGGCGTTTGCCGCAGGTCGAGGATCCGGTGCAGAAGATTATGTCCGAACCCAGTCGTCAGCAGTTACAGCCGGAAATCCTGCAGCAGATGGTAGGGTCGATTGCCGTCTCACTGCACTGGGTGTTCGTGGTGGCACTGGTGATTGCGCTGTTTGCGGTGGGTGTGGCATGGATGATGCCGCGTCAGCGGCCGGAACAGGCGGACTAACAGGCAGGGCGACAGGATGTCGCCCTGATTTGAACAGAACTACTGGGCAGGTGAGTCCTGCGAACTGCCGGCACTGGCAGGTACGCTGGCTTCGTTGTCACTGCCTGAGCGCTTATAAACAATTTTTTGTGTGTCGTTCTCACAATGTCCGACGACCTGACCACCCGCCTGATCAACCTGATCGTTGGCGACGATGTCGAGACTAAAACCCGACTCAGGCACACCGTTCTGAATAATTTTCTGGCTGATTTCGGTTTTTACCGATTCACAGGATGCCTGCGCCATCAGCGGCAGAGCAAATAACGCCGCGCTTAACAAAACCCTCTGTAGCTTCATCACGTCTTCCTTATGTTAGTCGTCGTCATTACTATAGCTCAAATTTACGGCGCTACCGGGCGACCGGAACGGCGATCCAGACAACGCAGGGTGTTGGGCTCCCAGTAGGCGTTGAGATTGAGGCTCTGCTCGCACTTGTCGCGGGTATCAAACGCACGATCGGTTTTATCAAACTCTTTTTCGACGCGGGTGTTCACTTTGTTGCGCAGCATGCGCGTGTCATTCCATTGCTCTTTATCCTGGCGCGCCGCTTCATTGCTCAGCGCGGAACTGCCATCTTCGATAATCAGACGATTAGTATTCGCAGTGGCAGTGAATGCCGCAGTGGAGAGGAGAACCATCAGCACGGCAGGGATCATTTTTTTCATCACACTATCCTTTAGTTAACGCAAACATCGCCATCCACGACAGCGGTTGCAGCGGGCATGCTTAGAGCCTGGCTCATCAGGGGTCATTGAGGCAGACAGTCTGGACACAGACAGCGCATGACAACCGGCGCGTACAGGGTGTACGTGAGGAGGATGAGCACTGCCCAGGTTCAGACGGACAAATAAAACAGCCTGATGGGCCTGGTTCTTAGTATATCATCGCCGTTTCTTTGCTCACCAGCAGTGAGTCGTTTGTTTACGTTAAGGAGAGGTAAGGATGCTGATTAAAACCGCCGTGCTGTTTTTTATTACCGCGCTGGCGGAGATTACCGGCTGCTTTCTGCCGTGGTTATGGCTGAAAAAAGGCGGCTCAGTCTGGTTGCTACTCCCTGCGGCAGCAAGTCTGGCGCTGTTTGTCTGGCTGCTGACGCTGCATCCCGCTGCCAGCGGACGGGTTTATGCCGCCTACGGTGGCGTCTATGTGCTTACCGCGCTGCTCTGGTTGCGGGTGGTGGATGGCGTGAAGTTAAGTGTGTGGGACTGGAGCGGGGCACTGATCGCATTCAGCGGCATGCTGATTATCGTGATAGGCTGGGGACGCGGGTAACGCCAGCCGTGAGGGCTGGCGCTGCAGGGAGTTAAGGTTTATGCACTTTCAGCCCCGCCAGCGTCTGGCTGACCGGCATCATCTCAAGGCTATTGATGTTGACATGTTTAGGCAGTGTGGCCACCCAGTATACGGCTTCTGTCACATCTTCCGGCGTTAAGGCGGTAGCCCCTTCGTAGACCTGACCCGCCTTGTCATCATCGCCCTTAAAGCGCACGTTGGAAAACTCTGTGCCGCCGACCAGACCCGGTTCAATGTCGGTCACGCGCAGCGCGGTGCCGTGTAAATCGGTTCGCAGATTCAGGCTGAACTGGCGCACAAAGGCTTTGGTGGCGCCGTAGACGTTGCCGCCGGCATAGGGCCAGCTGCCGGCAATCGATCCGATATTAATGATATGACCGACATCACGCTCCACCATCTGTGGCAGCAGGGCGCGGGTCATATAGACCAGGCCTTTGGTGTTGGTGTCGATCATGTTTTCCCAGTCTTCGACGTTGGCCTTGTGCGCCGGTTCGACGCCCAGCGCCAGACCGGCGTTGTTGACCAGCACGTCGATATTGCGCCATTCCGCCGGTAACTGCGCCACCGCCTCTTCAATGGCGGCACGGTTACGCACATCGAGCTGTACCGTATAAATATTCTCGCCCAGTTCTTCCTTCAGCGCTTTTAAACGTTCAGCCCGTCGTCCAGTGGCAATCACTTTATGACCATTCTCAATAAAGCGACGGGTGATGCTTTGACCAAAACCGGCGGTCGCACCGGTGACAAAAATAATCATCTCACTGTTCCTTATGCCATTTTCAGAGTCGATGGCTTCACCATAGCATTTCATTTCCGCTTCTGCGCGTGGAAAAACTGCCTGACCTGTAAACGGATTTTAACGGGTAGCCAGCTGCGCCTTTTCAGGGCAGATTGCACCGTTAAAGGGCAGGTTTGCGGGTAACCGGCCATACTCAAAATGTTCAGGGCGCGCAATATTGCGTAGCAACCGTTTGCATCCGTTCCGCAAACGGTTGCTACGCCATCTCAGTCCTTATTTGTTGCGCAACTTCCCTTTTTTAGCTTATTTAACTGATATTTAAAGAATTTATTCAATTTCAATTCTGGCACGCAGGTTGCACAAGATTATTCAGATAATCATCTGCAGATATAACATCGCGCTTTCAGAAAGGACTACCCATGCTTTCAGCAACCGACACGGCGATACGCGCCAGCTTCTTTGACTTTACCGGCGTGGTGGATTGTCCCGACGACCTGGCCGGCCAGGCCCGCTATCTTGAGGATGCGGTGCTGCTGCTGCGTGATGGATGCGTAGTGGGGCTGGATAGCTGGGAGAATAGCGAGGCGATGCTGACGGGGCATCCGGTCATCGACCTGCGCGGTAGACTGATCGTGCCGGGTTTTGTCGATACCCACATTCACTATCCGCAGACAGAGATGATTGGCGCATTTGGCGAGCAGCTGCTGGAGTGGCTGAATCACTACACCTTCCCGGTTGAAGCGCAGTATCACTGTCCCGATCATGCTGCGCGGATGTCCGCCTTCTTCCTGCATCAGCTGCTTTCCAACGGCACCACCAGCGCGCTGGTGTTTGGCACCGTCCATCCGCAATCGGTGGAGGCGCTGTTCAGCGCCGCCGAAGCGCTGAACATGCGGCTGATTGCCGGGAAGGTGATGATGGATCGCAATGCGCCCGACAACCTGATCGAAACCCCTGAACAGAGCTACCAGCAGACCCGGGCGCTGATTGAGCGCTGGCACCAGCGCGGACGCCTGAGCTACGCCCTGACGCCGCGCTTTGCGCCGACCTCATCCCCACAGCTGCTGGAAAAAGTGCAGCAGCTGCGTCAGGAGTTCCCGGATACCTGGCTGCATACCCATCTCAGCGAAAACCCGCAGGAGGTCGCCTGGGTCAAAGAACTGTTCCCGGAGCGTGAAGGCTATCTGGATGTTTATCATCATCACCAGCTGACCGGCCGCCGCAGCGTCTTTGCTCACTGTCTGCATCTGGAAGAGAACGAATGGCAGTGTCTGCACGATACCGATTCATCCATTGCTTTCTGTCCCACCTCAAACCTGTTTCTCGGCAGCGGCCTGTTTAACCTGAAACGCAGCTGGCAGCAGGGGGTAAAAGTGGGGATCGGCACCGATGTTGGGGCGGGCACCACCTTTAATATGCTGCAGACCCTGGGCGAAGCCTACAAGGTGGGCCAGCTGCAGCACTACCGGCTCAGCGCGGCCGAAGCCTTTTATCACGCCACGCTGGGCGGGGCGCGCGCGCTGGATCTCGACCACGTCATCGGAAATTTCAACATCGGTAAAGAAGCGGATTTTGTGGTGCTTGACCCGGCGGTTTCTGCCCTGCAGCAACTGCGCATCGGCAACAGCAAAGATATCTGGGAAAAACTGTTTGTATTAATGACGCTCGGCGACGACCGCAATATTGCCCAGACCTGGGTAGCCGGTCGTCCGGTCTGGCAGCGCGACGCACAGGAGCAAGCCGCATGATCCAGTTTCTGTTAAATAACCAGCTGGTCAGCGAGGACGCGCTCGACCCCAACCTCACGGTGCTCAACTACCTGCGCACCCGTCAGCAACGCCCTGGCACCAAAGAGGGCTGTGCATCTGGCGACTGTGGCGCCTGCAGTGTGACTCTGGGCAAAGCCGTAGGGGGAACAATGCAGTATGAAACGGTCAACAGCTGCCTGACGCTGGTCTCCGCGTTACAGGGCAAGCAGCTGATTACGGTTGAGGATCTGCGTCACGGCCGCGCACTGCATCCGGCGCAGCAGGCGATGGTCGACTGCCACGGTTCGCAATGCGGATTCTGCACGCCAGGCTTTGTGATGTCGCTGTTCAGCCTGCAAAAAACCGCTTCGGGCTGGGATCGCCATCAGGCGGAAACTGCGCTGGCGGGCAACCTCTGCCGCTGTACCGGTTACCGGCCGATTATGGCCGCCGCCGAACAGCTCTGCTCGCAGCCGGTGACAGACCAGTTCGATCAAGGTGCCGCCGCAACCGTGCAGCGGCTTGAGGCGCTGGCAACCCCGGAGATGCAGGAATTAGGGGGTGAGGGCCGCCGTTGCTTCCTGCCCAAAACCCCGGCTCAGCTGGCGGCGATCTATCTGGCACATCCCGAGGCGAGGCTGATTGCCGGTGGCACCGATCTCAGCCTGCAGATTACCCAGCAGCATAAAAGAATACCGTTGCTGATTGCGCTGGAGCAGGTTGCCGCGCTCAAAGTCTGCAGCGAATTTGATGACCACTACCTGCTGGGCGCAGGAGCTTCGCTGCAGCAGGTCAGCGAATTTCTTGCCAGCCGCATTCCCGGCGTCAGCGAGATGCTGCAACGCTTTGCCTCGCTGCAAATCCGTCTGCAGGGCACATTAGGCGGCAACATCGGCAACGCTTCCCCCATTGGCGACGCCTCGCCGGTGCTGCTGGCCCTGAACGCCAGCCTGTTGTTACAGCGCGGTGAGCAGCAGCGCAGCCTGCCGCTGGATCAGTTCTTTACCGGCTATCGCCAGACCCGGCTCGAAAAAGGGGAGTTTATTCACGCCATTCGCATCGATAAAGTGACGGTGTCACCTGATCTTGTGGCCTGGAAAGTGTCCAAACGGCTGGACGATGATATCTCCGCCGTGTTCGCCGCTTTTAATCTGCAGATTGAACAGGGCGTAGTCAGCAGTGCCCGCATCGCCTTTGGCGGCATGGCGGCAACACCGCAGCGTGCCCGTCACTGTGAACAGGCATTCATCGGTCAGACGCTGAATGCCGTGACAGTGTCACGCGCAGCCGCGGCGCTGGCAGAGGATTTCCAGCCGCTCTCCGATTTCCGCGCCAGCAGTGACTATCGTCTGCAGGTCGCACGCAACCTGCTGCGCCGCTACTGGCATCGCCACAACGGCGAAATAACCTGTATCGAGGTGGCCCGCTATGTCTCATAACCGTCCTGAACTCAACGAAGAGGTCATTAAGGCGCAGTATGCCGCTGATTTACAGAGCGGCGTCGGTCGCAGTAACCGCCATGAGAGCGCGGAAAAACATGTCTCCGGGGAGGCGCGTTTTATCGACGATAAGCCGGAGCTGCCGGGTCTGCTGCATCTCTGTCCGCGCCTGAGTGAGTATGCTCATGCGCGCATCCTGCATATTGATGTTCAGCCCTGTTATGCCGTTCCCGGCGTCGTCAGCGTCCTGACCTGGCAGGATGTGCCGGGCATCAATGATGTCGGGCCGCTGGAGCCGGGCGACCCGCTGCTGGCCCATGACAAAGTAGAGTATCTGGGACAGATCGTGATCGCGGTGGCGGCGGAATCCCCCGAAGCTGCCCGTCTTGGCGCGGCCGCTGCGGTAATTGAATATGAGGTGCTGGAACCGCTGCTGGATGTGGAACAGGCGCTGGCACAGGGCAGCTTTGTGCAGGAACCTCACATTCACCAGCGCGGTGATGTGGAAGCGGCCCTGGCGCGTGCGCCGCATCGGGTCAGCGGGGCGTTTCACATTGGCGGCCAGGAGCATTTCTATCTGGAAACCCAGACGGCAATGGTCATCCCCGGTGAAGATCAGCAGTTGCAGGTCTTCTCCTCAACCCAGAACCCCACCGAAGTGCAGAAACTGGTGGCGGAAGTGATGGGCATCAGCCTGAATCAGGTGACGATAGATATGCGCCGGATGGGCGGAGGCTTTGGTGGTAAAGAGACGCAGGCGGCCGGTGTCGCCTGTCTCTGTGCCATCGTGGCGCGCCAGACCGGCCGGGCGGCGAAGATGCGGCTTTCACGTCGCGACGATATGCGCGTCACCGGCAAACGCCATCCGTTCTTTGTGCGCTACGAAGCGGGCGTTGAAGAGGATGGGCGTCTGTGCGGCATCAAAATCGATCTGGCCGGAAACTGCGGTTATTCGCTGGATCTTAGCGGATCGATTGTCGATCGCGCCATGTTCCACGCCGATAACGCCTATTACCTCGGGGATGCACGGGTAACCGGCTATCGCTGCCGCACGAACACCGCCTCGAACACCGCCTATCGGGGTTTTGGCGGGCCACAGGGCATGGTGGCGATTGAACAGATCATGGATCATATCGCCCGTGAGCGCGGGCTGGATCCGCTGGCGCTGCGCAAGCGTAACTACTATGGCAAGCAGGATCGCAACATCACCCATTACCACCAGCAGGTAGAGGATAATCTGCTGGATGAGATTACCGAACAGCTGGAGCAGAGCAGCGACTATCAGGCTCGCCGCGCGGAGATTAAGGCGTTTAATGCCCGCAGTCCGCTGCTGAAACGCGGTCTGGCGCTGACGCCGGTAAAATTCGGCATCTCCTTTACCTCCAGCTTTCTCAATCAGGCGGGGGCGCTGATTCTGATCTACACCGACGGCACGGTGCAGCTTAACCACGGCGGCACCGAGATGGGCCAGGGCCTGAACACCAAGGTGATTCAGATTGTCGCCGAAGTGCTGCAGATTGAGATCGATAAAATTCAGATCACCGCCACCGACACCGGCAAAGTGCCCAACACCTCGCCAACCGCGGCCTCCAGCGGGGCTGACCTCAATGGCAAAGCGGCGCAGAATGGTGCAGAGATCCTGCGCGACCGCATGACCGCCATGCTCTGCGAGCTACACCAGTGCGACGCGGCGGCGGTGAGCTTCCGCAACGGGGTAGTGCGCGCCGGAGATAAACATTACACCTTCGCCGAGGTGGCGAAGCTGGCGTGGCTGAATCAGGTGCCGCTCTCCGCCACCGGCTACTACCGCGTGCCGGGGATTCATTACGACCGGGTCGCGGGTCGCGGGACGCCGTTCTATTACTACGCTTACGGTGCAGCCTGCTGTGAAGTGGTGATTGATACCTTAACCGGCGAATCCCGCCTGCTGCGCGCCGACATTCTGCATGACGTCGGGGCGTCGCTGAATCCGGCCATCGACATCGGCCAGGTTGAAGGTGGCTTTATTCAGGGCGTCGGCTGGCTTACCTGCGAAGAGCTGGTGTGGAGTGATAAAGGCCAGCTGCTGACCGATGGACCGGCGAGCTACAAAATTCCCGCCATCAGCGACGTTCCGGCGGACCTGCGGGTCACGCTGGTGGAGAACCGTAAAAACCCTAAAGACACGGTGTTCCACTCCAAGGCCGTAGGTGAACCGCCGTTTATGCTGGGCATCGCCGCCTGGTGTGCCCTGCAGGATGCGGTCGCCAGCGTCTCCGATTACCGGCAGCACCCACTGCTGGATGCGCCCGCCACGCCGGAGCGCATCTTCTGGGGCGTGCAACGCCTGACGGGAGGGGTTGATGATTTATCATGACTGGATTGGCGTGCTGCATCAGCTGCGTGAAAAACGTCAGAGCTGCGTATTAATCACCGTGCTCAGTGAGCACGGTTCGGTGCCGCGCGACAGTGGCAGCAAAATGGTGGTGACGCAGCAGGAGAGTTATCTCACCATCGGTGGCGGTCATCTGGAGTTTGAGTGCATCGCCCAGGCCAGGGCGTTGTTGCAGAGCGGGGCGACTGCGCCACACACCGAGGATTTCAGCCTGGGCGCTCGGCTTGGCCAGTGCTGTGGCGGCAAAACCACGCTGCTGTTTGAGCCGCTGCTGCAGGCGCAGCCAGAGATCTACCTTTTTGGCGCAGGCCATGTGGGACAGGCCCTGGTCAATCTGCTGTCAACGTTACCCTGTCACATAAACTGGATCGATAGCCGTCCGGCGCAGTTCAGCCACGTTCCCGCTGGCGTGGTGACGCTGCAGCCGGACGATCCGCTCGACTGCGTAGCACAGGCACCCGCAGGCAGCTACTTCATCATCATGACCCATCATCATCCCCTCGACTTTGAACTGTGCGAGGCGGTGCTGAAGCGCGGCGATTTCCGCTATGCCGGGGTGATCGGTTCTGAAACGAAAAACCAGCGTTTCCGCTACAGGCTGGCGGGCAAGGGCGTCGCGAGCGAAGCGCTGGCGCGCCTGCGCTGTCCGATTGGCCTGCCGGACGTCAAAGGCAAGCTGCCCGCCGAGATTGCGGTGGCGATTGCCGGTGAAATCATCAGCGTTTATCAGCAGCACGTCGCCTGAGTTGTCGCCTGCGCGGCAACCTGTCAGGATAAGACTTTGCGATGCCCACCAGGAGCGAACCATGAACGCCCGTCAGAATCCCTTCTTTAGCGTCAGCACACTGCCTTACCAGACTCCTCCTTTTGACCAGATTGAGGAGCAGGATTTTCTGCCCGCGCTGCAGGCGGGCATTGAGGAGAAGCGTCAGGAGATCGAGGCGATCGCACTGAACAGCGACGCGCCCAGCTTTTTCAACACTTATGAGGCGCTGGAGAGGAGCGGACAACTGCTCAACCGGGTGAATCTGGTGTTCAGTGCCATGACCTCGGCGCATACCAGCCCGTATCTGCAGCAGGTGGATGAGGAGATTGCGCCTCAGCTCACCGCGCTCAACGATGACATCATGCTTAATCGCCCGCTGTTTTCGCGGCTCGATGCGGTCTATCTGCAGCGCGCTAAACTGGATGCCGAATCAAAACGGCTGGTCGAGGTGATCTGGCAGCGCTTTCAACTGGCGGGGGCTAATCTGCCGGAAGCGCAGAAACAGCAGCTCAAGACACTGAATCAGGAAGCGGCCCGCCTCGGTACCCGCTTCACCAACAAATTGCTGGCCGCCACTAAAGCGGGCGGGCTGGTCGTCGATGATCTGCAGAAGCTGGCGGGACTCTCACCGGCCGATCTGGCGGTGGCGCAGGCGGAAGCGCAGGCACGCGGACTGGAAAAGCACTGGCTGCTGGTGCTGCAAAACACCACCCAGCAACCCGCACTACAGAGCCTGGCCGATCGCGCAACCCGTGAAGCGCTGTTTAAGGCGGGCGTGACGCGCACTGAAAAAGGCGATGAGAACGACACCCGCGAGCTGGTATTACGTCTGGCGCAGGTCAGGGCCGAGCAGGCGCGGCTGCTGGGATTTGCCAGCTATGCCGAGTGGAAGCTACAGGATCAGATGGCCAAAACGCCTAAGGCGGCGCTGGCGTTTATGCATAACATCGTGCCTGCCGCGCGCGGTCGTGCGGAGCGTGAAGCGGCGGCTATCCAGCAGACTATCGATCAGCAGCAGGGCGATTTTACCCTGCAGGCCTGGGACTGGCGTTTTTATGCCGAACAGGTGCGGCGTGCCCGTTACGATCTGGATGAGAGCCAGATTAAGCCCTACTTTGAACTGAATTCGGTGTTGCAGAATGGCGTGTTCTGGGCGGCGACGCAGCTCTATGGCATCCGTTTCACGCCGCGACAGGATCTGCCGGTTTACCATCCCGACGTCCAGGTCTATGAGATTTTTGACGCCGATGAGACCCCGCTGGCGCTGTTTTACACCGACTTCTTTAAGCGCGACAGCAAAGGCGGCGGCGCCTGGATGAGCAACTTCGTCAACCAGTCTACGCTGCTCGACAGCAAACCGGTGATCTACAACGTCTGTAACTACACCAAACCGCCAGCCGGTGAACCGGCGCTGCTGAGCTGGGACGACGTTATCACGATGTTTCACGAGTTCGGTCACACGCTGCACGGTCTGTTTGCCAGCCAGCGCTATCCGAGCCTGTCGGGAACGGAAACCCCGCGCGATTTCGTCGAGTTTCCTTCGCAGATCAACGAGCACTGGGCCAGCGAGCCAGCGGTGTTCCGCAACTACGCTCGCCACTATCAGACTCAGGCGCTGATGCCCGCTGAGCTGCATGAAAAGATCGTCCGGGCCGCCACGTTCAACAAAGGCTACGAGATGAGCGAGCTGCTGGCTGCCGCGCTGCTGGATCTGCACTGGCACAGCCTTAACCGTGATTCCGCCCCGCAAAGCGTGGAGGGATTCGAGCAGCAGGCGTTACAGAGCGATAATCTGGCGCTAACGGCGGTGCCGCCGCGCTATCGTTCCAGCTATTTCCAGCACATCTGGGGCGGTGGCTATGCAGCAGGTTATTACGCCTATATCTGGACGCAGATGCTCGCCGACGATGGCTATCAGTGGTTTGCGGAACAGGGCGGACTGACGCGTGAGAACGGCGACCTCTTCCGACAGAAAATTCTGTCCCGGGGGAACAGCAGCGATCTCAAAACACTGTATGAAAGCTGGCGGGGCGGGCCTCCGCAGCTGGAGCCCATGCTGAAAAATCGTGGTCTGGCGGAGTCATAGCAGAACGGGCTGTCACGCGCTGGTCGCGCTGACAGCCCGGTTTTATTAGTGTTAACCCAGTGGGCCACCTTCAATGGTTTCGCACATTCCGGCCAGCACCCGTTCACCGGTTTCGCTTTTCAGAGAGTCATACCATTCTGCCGTGATTGCCGGATCGCGCGCATGCGTGACGTCACAGCGTTTGCGCGCTTTCAGTACCAGATCTTTTACCCGTTCAACCCGTCGCGCCTGATAGCGCAGCAGTGCATCTTCAATACCCAGTGAATGAGAAGCCAGCGTTGAGGCCAGTACCACGGCATCCTCCATCGCCGCGCAGCCGCCCTGGCCGATATCGGGCGTGGTGCTGTGGGCAGCATCGCCCAGCAGGGCCACACGTCCTTTAACAAAGCGGCTGAAAGGTTCGATGTCGTGGATCTCAACCCGATTGGTGGTGTCAGGATTGATTGCCGCGATCAGCTGCTGTACCGGCTCCGCCCAGCCCTTAAAATAGCCGGTTAAGTCCGCTTTCACCGTGCTGCGATCCTGCGGCAGCCCTTTCGGCAGCGGCACATCAAAGAAGAAGTAGAATCGATTGCCGCTGACCGGCATCAGCGACACCCGCTTGCCGTCACCGACAAAGGTGGTCCACTGATCGGCGGGCGCAATCCTCTCATCTATAGTGACCAGGCCATTCCAGTTAACGTAACCGGCGTAACGTCGTTCCAGCTTCTGCTCCAGCACATACTCGCGGATCACCGAATGGGTGCCATCGGCGGCAATCAGGAAATCGCCGGTGGCCTGAGTGTTGTCGGAAAAGGTGGCAATCACGCCACTGCCGGTCTGCTCGACCTGGATCACCCGCTTACCAAACTGCACCCGTTCACGCCCGAAGGTATCAATCAGCATCGCCTGCAGTTCTGCCCGCGCCACCGGACAGGGATATTCGCCAACCTGTTGCACCAGCGGTGCCATACTGAAGCGGGTCAGGGGCGCGCCGGTGGTGCCATCGTGATAGGCCATATAGGCCATGTTCCCGCCCAGCTCACGCAGCGCGGTTTTCATGCCCAGCGCATTCAGGCATTTAACACCGTTGGGCCAGATGGAAATCGCCGCGCCGACGGGCTTCATCTCCTTTACGGCTTCAAAGACCTCAACGTCAATTCCGGATTTCTCCAGCGCAATGGCACTACTCATGCCGCCTATACCGCCACCAATCACGATTGCTTTCATAATGCTCTCCTGTCTGCATACGTCAGTTCCTGCAACTTTTGTACCAGAGAGGGGGTTGTAGGGCGCCTCATTTAAATAATGATGTAAATCATAGGCTTAATTAATTATAGGAGGCGCATGGCACCCGCTTGCCTCTTAAGCAGTTGCACTGAATTGTGGCAAACAGGCGTGCAAAAAGGGTGCGGCTATAACCGTACTGCATCATTTGTTTCATTATCGCCCGTCTGTGTCTGTGTCAATCATCAGCCAGTGGAACGCGCCGGGCACTTTTCAGCATGGTCATTCTTATTACTTTAAAAGTTATTAACTAAAATCCTCATCCGCTTCGCTAATATTCCTGACAATTAATTAAACATTTACATAACAACTGGCGCGAATATTTCCCGGGAAATAATCGTTATATTCAATAAGGGGTTAGCCTGACACAGTTAAACACACCTGTTAATAAAAAATGCAAATTCATAACCAGACACAACTGTGTCTGTTTTAGCACCGTGCGCAATCATTAGCAAAAGCGTTCAGGCCGCGTCATTACGGGCTTTTAGGATATTGCTCAGACCCGCCAGTCACGATCACGTGATATAGATCACTCCGGACACAAGGACTCTGGAAGGCGAACATGAAAATTGGAATCACGAATAACCAGTATCCGGAGCAGCGTAATATCTTAGTTAATCCGGATAACGAATATATCAATCTGAAAAAGAGCAATCTGTTCTACTTTATTAATCCGTTACGAACCCGATTGCTCAAAAAAAATAAAACCTTTGTCTTTCAGCCTGTGCCTTTTTCAGGGGCATCGCGGGCTGACATCCTGCATCTGTTCAATGAAGTGGCGATAACCCCTCAGAAGTGGGTCGCGTCGTTTGAAACGGAGCTGCCGCGTGTGCTGCCGGTGGCGGGCGTCGCCAAGCAGGACAACCCCGAGCTGAAACGCCTCATTCCTTATCTTTTAAAAGATAACTGCCTGGGGTTGATTGCCATCTCAGATGCCACCCTGAACATTCAGATGAAACTGTTCAGGCCGGATATTGCCCAGCAAATCCGCCGTAAAACCCTGGTGCTGCATCCGCCGCAGAAGCTGTTTGTCCAGCAGAAAACGCCGCGTCAGACCGGTATTCTGAAACTGACCTTTGCCGGTAACGAGTTCTACCGCAAAGGCGGGGCTGAAGTCGTGCTGGCGATCAGTGAGCTGATTGAAGAGCGCAAACTGGAAGAGTCCCAGCTGGATGTGCAGCTGATTGGCGATCTCGCCAAGCGTCGTAATGTGGCGCACCGCCAGTTCCAGGATGATGAGACCTTCTATAGTGGCATTGAGAACCGCATCAAACGCTATCGCTGCTTCACGCATCATTCACAGATGGATAACGGCGCCCTGATGCAGCTGTTCCGCCAGAGCGATGCCGGACTGCTACCAACCTGGCAGGAGACGTACGGTTTCTCAGTGCTGGAGATGCAGGCTAACGGCTGCCCGGTGATTACCAGCAACGTGCGCGCATTGCCAGAGATTAATCCCGCCAGTGCAGGCTGGGTGATTGCGAGTCCGCTGAACGCTGACCGTGAATACAGTATTACCTCGCCAGAGCAGAAAACGCAGTTGCGTCAGTCGCTGGTGGAGGGGCTGAAATCGATACTGCTCGCTATTATCGACCGTCCCGAGATGCTGCAGGAGAAAGGTGAGGCGGCGATTCTGCGCATCAAAGATCAGCATGACACCCAGCGTTATATTGCCCGGCTCAACGATATCTACAGCCGTGGCGTGATTAATGTCACTCAACATCCCCCTGTGGTCTCAATTTGATTAGATTTCTCTGACGGGGCGCGCCAGACTGGCCATACTTAGTGCAGCGTCCCTCTGGAGAACTCTTATGAAAATGATCATCAGCCTGCTGCTGTCCGGATTACTGGGCAGCAGCGCCTTCGCTCAGCCCGCACCGCTTTTTCCGGCCCGCGCGCCCCTGGCACAGCTGACGCCCGTCGCTGCCCGCTGCGATGTCTCCGCCTGTCAGACCAACTGCTACACAGAACAATCGCACTGCAACACCCGGGAAAACGGTGGCTGCAGTTCTCAGGCTCAGATGTGCGTGCAGGCCTGTGCCGACCAGTGTAAATAATTTAATTCAGTGAAGAATCCCTTAGTTGCCAATGAAAAAGTCTTTGTTTTATGTCGCGTTATTCTCTCTTTCTGCCAGCTGTGTCGCCGCCGATCTCTCTTCACAGCAGGTTACTTCTCTGGTTAAAGCCGCGATCGAACCGCTGATGGAGCAGCAGGAGATCCCCGGCATGTCGGTGGCGGTGCTTTACAAAGGCCGGGCGCAGTTTGTGAACTTCGGCGTGGCCGATCTCGAATCACGCCGCCGGGTCACGGAAAACACGCTGTTTGAGCTGGGTTCAGTGAGCAAAACCTTTACCGGCACCCTGGCTGGCGTCATGATCCGCAACGGCGAAATACGCCTTAACGATCCGGTGCAGAAGTACTGGCCGCAGCTGACCGGTGAGCAGTGGCGTCCGGTGCGGATGCTGCATCTGGCGACCTATACCGCGGGCGGCCTGCCTTTACAGTTGCCGGATGACGTCACCGATCAGGCTTCGCTGCTGCGTTTCTATCAGGAATGGCAGCCAGAGGCAGCGCCCGGCACGCTCCGGCAGTACTCTAACGCCAGCATCGGTCTGTTTGGTTCGCTGATGGTGAAAGGGGATTATGAGCAGGCGATGGCGCGAAATGTGTTTCAGCCACTGCGTCTGACGCGTACCTATATCACCGTGCCGCCCTCGATGATGCTGGACTACGCCTGGGGCTATAAAAATGGCCAGCCGGTACGGGTCTCACCCGGCATGCTGGATGCAGAAGCCTACGGCGTTAAATCCACCGCGCGTGACATGCTCACCTTTATGCAGGCAAATGTGGATCCTAACCGCCTCTCTTCGGGGAATGCCGTGCTGCGTAATGCCATTCGCACCGCGCAGGCGCGCTACTTCAAAGTCGGCACCCTGTTTCAGGGACTGGGCTGGGAGATCTACGACTGGCCGGTGACTGCCGACACGCTGATGGGTGACAGCGATAATGGTGTTGCGCTGCAACCCCGCCCGGCAACGCTGCTCAATCCGGTCGGGCCGTCGCAGAGCGCCAGCTGGGTGCATAAAACCGGTGCAACCAATGGATTTGGTGCCTATATCGCCTTTATTCCTGAGAGGAACAGCGGCATCGTGATACTCGCCAACAAGAATTACCCTAATCCGCTGCGTATAAAGGCGGCGTGGCAGATTCTGCAGGCGTTACAGCAGGAGAAGCCTGAGTAACAGGCATCACGCTTGCTCAGCGACGGGGTAAAGCTGGCACCGCCTGTTCATTTGCGCTAAAATAAAAATCAAATGAACAGGAGGCTGCTATGTCTATCGCCATCTACACACCCGCTCAGCATCGTCGCGACAATTCGCTGCTGCATGCCCTGAATCTGCCGGAAACACTGCCTGATGCGCACCAGCGTATTGCGGTAGGGTTCAGCAGCGGCGTGCTGAAACGCACGGCGTCGTTGTCCACCTTTGACGAGGGCTGGCTGTGCCGTCTGGCGGGCATTGATCGCACCACCTACAACCGCAAAGTCAAAGATCCGCAGCAGACCTTTTCGCCCGATCAGAGCGGACGGATCTACATGCTGATCCGCGTCCTCTCTGCCGCCAGCAAACTGTTCCGCGACGACAGGCAGCGTCTGGTGCAGTGGCTGGAAACGCCCGCCAAAGCGCTGGGCGGTAAGAAACCGGCGGAGATGACCACCACGGTGGCGGGTGCAGAAGCGGTGATTAACCTGATTGGCCAGCTTGAGCATGGCGTGATTACCTGATGGCAGTACGTTTCTTTCGCCTGGTGAAGAGTGAGTATGCGATGAGCGCCTTTGATGGTTTTGGTGCCCGCACTTACGGGGGGCGCTGGAATTCCGTGGGAACGGTCTGTGTCTATATGGGATCAAGCCGGGCGCTCTGTGTACTTGAGGCGCTGGTTCATCTCACCATTCAGGATCTGTCACACGACTACTCAATGCTGTCGATTAGCGTCCCTGAATCGCTGATTACCGAGCTCTCGCTGGCGGCACTCCCCGATGACTGGCAGGCCGATCCTGCGCCATCGTCCACGCGGCAAATTGGTGACGACTGGCTTGCCAGCCCGGATAACGGCCTGGTGCTGAAGGTACCGAGCACGCTGACCGGTGAGTGGAACGCGCTGTTCAATCCCCGTCATCCGGCAGCGGCTGGCATCATCAGTAAGGTGGTGGTGGAGCCATTTTTCTTCGACCCGCGTTTCAGGCTGCAATAGGGCGCCGGATTCGCCACTTTTCTCACCGCAACATCTCACATCACGCAGGCGCCTGCGATTCCGATAGCGCCTGCGCCGCGCAGATCAGCGCCAGATGACTCAGCCCCTGTGGCATATTGCCGCGCCAGCTCTGGCTGCGGACGTCATACATCTCATTGAAGATATCGACATTACCGTGGCCGTTCAGTGTAGCCAGGATCTCCTGCATCGCCTGTTCTGCCTCATCCGCCTCACCCATCTCTGCCCAGGCTTCCACCAGCCAGAAGGCGCAGGCGAGAAAGGTACTTTCTTCTTCTCTTACCCCGCTGTAGCGATAGAGCATGGCGCTGCCGTCACCCAGTTTTTGCCGGATAGCACGGTAGGTCGAGAGCATCCGCTGCGGATTGACCGCGTTGCCGTAGCTGTGAACCAGCGCCAGCGACGCGTCGAGGCGATCGTCACTGCCGGCGTAAAAGAGATAAGCCTGCTGTTGCTCTGACCAGCAGTGCGACTCAATCCAGTCGCGGATACGGTCACGTTCCCGCTGCCAGCGTCCCAGCCAGGTCGGTTCGATATGCTGGCTTTCTGCCAGCGCCACCGCCCGATCCAGCGCCATCCAGCAGGCCATTTTGGAGTGGGTGTAGTGTTGCAACTCCGGCAGCTCCCAGATGCCGCAATCCTTCTGCCGCCAGTGATCGGCGCAGCAGTTCGCCAGCTCGCCCAGCATGCGCGAGGTGGTGATATCCAGCACGTGTCCCGCCTCGATAAAATGCTGCGCGGTGACCAGCATGTCGCCATACATACTGAGCTGCAGCTGGTCACGGGCATTATTGCCGACCCGCACGGGCTGAGAGTTCTGATAGCCGCTCAGCGGCGGATAACGCTCAGCGGGGACCTCATCACCATTCAGGGCATAGCAGGCGCGCAGCCTGACGCCATGGCGCATGATAGTCTGCGACAGCCAGGAAAAGGCCGCCTTACAATCTTCCAGCGCCCCGAGATAGACGAAGGCTTTAATAATCAGGCAGGCGTCGCGCACCCAGGCGTAGCGGTAATCATAATTTTTCTCGCCGCCGATCCCCTCCGGCAGGGAGGTGGTGGCAGCAGCAGCCAGTGCGCCGGTCGGGGAGTACCAGAGAAACTTCAGCGACAGGGCTGAGCGCTTCACCAGCGTCGGGTAGCGGCCCTCATAACTCAGGCTCTCCACCCAGCTGGTCCAGCCGGTGTGGCTGGTTTCAATCCGCTGATCGATAGCCTCCAGCGGCGGCACCGCCAGTGGCTCTTTCTCGGTCACCAGCAGCGCGCAGAGCGAGCGGGAACCGGCATAGGTACGCAGCGTAGCGCAGACCTGCTCGTCATCCAGCTCTGTGATCTGAATATCTTCGCTGGTGCGCAACATCGCCATGATCTCCGCGATGTGAAACACCTTGCCTTTCTCATTATCGGCCACCCACGGTGAACGGGTTTCGGCGGCGGTGCCGAAGCGCAGGGTGATCGCTAATTCCACTTCACCGCTGACACCCTCTATGCGGCGAGCCAGTTCGCACCAGGGCAGACGGCCCGCCAGCGTGCTGTTAATCGATTCGGTCAGC
Source organism: Pantoea sp. 18059 (assembly GCF_902706165.1). Lineage (NCBI taxonomy): Bacteria > Pseudomonadati > Pseudomonadota > Gammaproteobacteria > Enterobacterales > Erwiniaceae > Pantoea > Pantoea sp. 18059. Next base: position 766,634 of record NZ_CACSJS010000001.1, on the reverse strand, counting down.
AGCACGGTGCCGTCACGGGTTTCGAAGCGGGTCTCCAGCACATTGCTGTTATCGCGGTAGCGGCGTGAGACCTGATAAGGCGCACGCGGGACAATCTGGAAGTAACCACCGAGTCCGGCATCAAGCAGGCGATCAAACAGGGGCTTTGCGTCGAGATTGGGCGCGCACCACCAGTCAATGGAACCGTCCGGCGCAATCAGCGCAACAGAACGGCCTTCACCAATGGCGGCATAATCACCCAGGCCCGCAAAGCCCTCTTTTCTGACCGGCGAATGAAAGATCGGGTTTTCCATAATCTGCTTCCTTATATCACGGTGGCGAGGTTTCTTAAGCGGGGCAAAAGCGGGACAAAAAAATGGCCGCGTTATGCGGCCACCTGAGTGAGATTACAGCGTACCGGTGCCGCCATCAGAACACCAGACCTGCCCGGATGAGTAACTGCTCTCGGTTGAGGCCAGGGTAACGTAGAGTGGGGCGATCTCAACCGGCTGGCCCGGACGGCCCATCGGTGAGTCGGCGCCAAACTGCTTCACTTTCTCCATTGGCTGGCCGCCGCTGGACTGCAGCACGGTCCAGTACGGCCCTGGTGCAACGGCGTTGACCCGGATACCGTCACCACCCAGCTGCTTCGCCAGGGATTTGGTAAAGGCGACGATGGCCGCTTTGGTCTGTGCATAGTCGAGCAGAATATCGCTGGGTTTAAACGCCTGTACGGACGAAGTATTAATAATGGACGCACCGCGTGGCAGATATTCCAGCGCTGCTTTGGTGATCCAGAACATCGCATAAACGTTGGTTTTAAACGTCGCGTCAAAATCTTCCGTACTCAGGGTCCGGATGGACTCATTAAATTGCTGACGACCGGCGTTATTAACCAGAATATCCAGGCCACCTAATTTATCGGCTGCCTCTTTGACCAGCTGCTGACAGAATTCTTCAGAACGAATGTCGCCCGGAATAGCAAAAACTTTACGGCCTTCCGCTTCGATTAATTTAATCACTTCATCGGCGTCGGGTTGTTCTTCCGGCAGGTAGTTAATCACCACATCTGCGCCTTCACGGGCATAAGCGATAGCCACCGCGCGGCCAATACCGGAGTCACCGCCGGTGATCAGCGCCTTGCGGCCGGTCAGTCGGCCCGTGCCGCGATAGCTGGTTTCACCGTGGTCGGGAACCGGGATCATTTTGCTGGCCAGGCCTGGCGCCTGTTGTGGCTGGTCCTCAAAAGGAGGTTTAGGAAATTGATCCAGATCGAGCGTCTTGTTAGTTGGTGTAGCCATTGTATGCTCCTTGAACAGAGTTATCTGAGACATTAAGCCTGGCACAAATGTGATATTTGTCACATCTGACTGCTGATTCATTGAGCAGTTAAAACCAGAAGAACTTAATAATGCAGATAAAGCGTAGACAGAAAATCGGAACACTGTGCAGTAGCGTCCGATTATTTTTCAGTGCAGGGGCGGGATATTTAAAGCGAAGCGTAAGATCGGTTGTGAATTATTTCAGGGCGTAATTACATAGCGGAAGAAAATAAAAAAGGGCGGTTAACCGCCGCGTACCGAACCGCGCCAGACCACATCTACCGGATATATTCTCCGCTCCTGCTGCTGTTCATTTTTTGGCATCAGCGTCTCCGGTTGCGCTTCCGTCTCCACCAGCCAGGCAATGGCATCGCGGGCGAATTGCTCCACCGGCTGTGCAAAGGTCGTGAGGTTGTAAGAGGCCCAGCCCGATTGCGCGATATTATCGTGTCCGATGATGCAGAGATCGTCCGGAATACGCAGCGCAAAGCGGTGACGCGCCTCATCCATAAAGCCGCAGGCGAGCAGGTCGGTGGCACAGTAAACCGCATCAGGGCGAACTTTACGCGTCAGCAGACGCTGCGCCAGAATCTGGCCGCTTTCGTAAGAGGTGGTGCCGAACCGCTCCACCTGGACCGTGACGCCCACTTTCTGCGCGGCGGCCAGAAAATCCGCTTCGCGCTTCAGCAGACTCGGCGTTCCCGCCAGTGAATTGACAAAGGCGATGCGGCTGCATCCCGCCCGCACAAACGCGTTAACCGCCATTTCTGCGGCGGGGCGGGAGTCGAGATTGATACTGAGCGTGCCGGGCAGGGACTCGTCGCGGTTAATCAGCACCAGATGCTGACCATGTTTGTAGCAGAGCCGGGTGATGCCGCTGTCCGGCATGCCGGAGAGAATAATCGAAGCGTCGGCGCGAAAATTAATCGCCTGCTGCAGCGCGGCGGAAACGCGCGCATCGGATCGGTCAGTGTTAATCAGCATCGCCACTTTTCCCGCTTCCTGCAGATACTGGGTGATCCAGCGCACCAGGCTGGCACGGTAGGGCGTGTCCACCTCGGAGGCAATTAAGCAGACGATGCCGCTGCGGTTGCGCACCAGGCCGCGCGCCAGATGATTGACGTGATAGCCCAGTTCCTCCGCCGCTTTCATCACCCGCTGACGGGTAGCATCTGACACGCTGGCCCCCGGTGTAAAGGTGCGGGAGACTGCTGAGCGGGAGACGCCCGCCCGGTCAGCCACATCCTGCGCACTCACCACCGCCTTTAGCTGCTGCATGTTCTCTCCTCGCCTGACATTGTCTGCACTGAGTTTGCCTGAAGTTGCAAGGCTGTGCAAAAAATACAGATGGGCGAAAGGTTTCAAATTTGTGACAGCGACTGACAATTGCTTAACAACTAAATTGACACTGCAGCAGGGCCGCCGTACTAATCTGCACATATGTTTGCACACATGTGCAAAAGCTGGCGCGCCTGCGTCATCCAGCCCAGGAGAACACCATGCGTTATTCCTCTCTGCTCGCTGCTGTAATCGTCTGCCCTATAGTGCCGTTTGCTGCCTCGGCGGCGGGCAATCTTAATATGATCTGCTCAGCCGATGTGGTGGTGTGCGAACAGATGACCACGCTGTTCAGCCACTCCCATCCCGATATTAAACTCAGCATGGTGCGGCTCTCTGCCGGTGAAGCCTATGCCCGTATCCGCAGCGAGGCACGCAATCCCCGTACCGATATCTGGTGGGCCGGTACCGGCGATCCGCATATGCAGGCCGCCGAAGAGGGGCTGACCCAGGCCTATAAATCGCCACTGCTCGATCAGCAACAGCCCTGGTCACAAAAAGTGGCGGAGATCTCCGGTTATCGCACCGTGGGCGTTTATGCCGGTGCGCTGGGCTGGGGCTATAACACCAGACTGCTGGCGGAGAAAAAGCAGAAAGTGCCCGCCTGCTGGGCGGATTTACTCGACCCTGGCTTTAAAGGCGAGATTCAGATCGCCAATCCCAACTCTTCCGGCACGGCCTATAACACCCTGGCGACGCTGGTGCAGATCATGGGCGAAGACAAAGCCTTTGACTACCTGAAGAAGCTCAACGCCAACATCTCGCAATATACCAAGTCCGGCTCTGCTCCGGTCAAAGCCGCCGCGCGCGGTGAAACCACCATCGGCATTGTCTTTATGCATGATGCCGTCGCAATGGAAGTGGATGGCTTCCCGATTAAGCCCGTCGCGCCCTGTGAAGGCACTGGCTATGAGATTGGTTCGATGTCGATCATCAAAGGGGCACGAAACCTGGCCAATGCCAAAGCCTGGTATGACTGGGCGCTCAGCGCTGAAGCACAGTCGCATATGAAAGAGGCGAAATCGTTCCAGCTGCCCTCTAACCGCAAGGCGGAGATCTCTGAATATGCACCGCGCTTCGAGAACATCAGGCTGATCGATTATGACTTTAAAACCTATGGTGACTCAGCAAAACGCAAAGCGCTGCTGGGCCGCTGGGATAAAGAGATTGGTGCCAGCGCACAATAACGGTGGTGCGCCCCCGGCCACCTGAGCCGGGTCTGTGCCAGACCGCGGTGGCGTAAGCCTGATGTCCGCTTCCTGATCGAGGTGATTTATGAATGCGCACAATCGTCGCTTAACCGGCGCGCTGCTGGCGGGCGCCATCGCACTGACGCTGCTGCCCTGGTATAGCCTGGAGCAGGGCTTCTTCTCGGGTGACTGGCTGTTCAGCTTATGGGGTGATGAGAACAATGCGCCTGCGCTGGGGCAGCTCGCGTTACACAGCTGGCTGGGCATCGCCGTGGCGCTGTGGCTGCTCTGTGCTGGCAGCGCCTTTCTGCCCCCGGGCCGCACCCGCAGCACGCTGCTGCTGCTGTTCAGCACCTGCGGCATTCTGTTTCTGGTGCTGGAAGGGCATGCCATCGGTTTCAGTGGCTGGAACTGGTTATGGCTGGAGAACCTCACCGGCCCGCTGGCGCAGGGGCAACCGGCGATGGGCGCGGGCGCGCTGCTGCTGCTGACCATATTTTTGCTGATTTTCGCCTTTGCCCTGGCGGAGCGCGGCGTGCTGAAAGGCGATGCCTTTGTGGTGGCGTCGATTGTGCTGCTGGTGGCGCTGGTCACGACCTTTGTGCTCTATCCGGTGCTGAGCCTGTTTGTCGCCTCGGTGCAGGATATTGATGGCAGTTTTAAACCTGACGGACTGATTGCCAATATGCAGGATCCCGCCATCTGGAGCCTCGGCTGTTTTACCGGTGGCACCTGCGGCACCGCCTGGCGCACGCTGGGACTGGCGCTGATGACGGCCAGTGGCGCTACGCTGCTGGGACTGGCGTTTGCACTGGCGGCGACGCGCACCTCGCTGCCGTGTAAAAAAGCGCTGCGGATGCTGACCATTCTGCCGATTATCACGCCGCCGTTTGTCATCGGTCTGGCGCTGATCCTGCTGTTTGGCCGCTCCGGCGTGGTCACCGAATCGCTGGCGACGCTGTTCGGCATCGAGCCGGGCCGCTGGCTCTATGGCATGACCGGCATCTGGATTGCCCAGGTGCTCTCCTTTACCCCCATCGCCTTTCTGGTGCTGATTGGGGTGGTCGAGGGCGTCAGTCCGTCACTGGAAGAGGCGTCACAGACCCTGCGTGCCAGCCGCTGGCGCACTTTCTCCCGCATCTCGCTGCCGCTGATGGCGCCGGGGCTGGCCAACGCCTTCTTAATCAGCTTTATCGAAAGCATGGCCGATTTCGGTAACCCGATGGTGCTGGGCGGGAGTCACGGCGTACTGTCGACGGAGATCTTCTTCTCCGTGGTTGGCGCACAGAACGACCCGAGTCGCGCGGCGGTGCTGGCGATGATCCTGCTGGGCTTCACCCTGGCCGCTTTTCTGGTGCAGCGCGTCTGGCTCTCCGGCAAAAGCTTCGCCACTGTCACCGGCAAAGGCGATGGCGGCCGTCATGTGATGCTGCCGCGTCCGGTGCGCTACAGCGTCTATGGCATGGTGATACCCTGGGGTCTGTTCACCCTGGTGATCTACGGCATGATCATGATTGGCGGCTTTGTGCAGTCCTGGGGGCTGAATAACGACCTGACGCTGGATCACTACATTCGCGCCTTTAACGTCAGCGTTAATCAGGGGCAACTGGTCTGGAGCGGCGTTGCCTGGAGCTCTTTCTGGACCACGCTGGAGATCGCCCTGATCGCCGCGCCCCTCACGGCCATTGTCGGACTGCTGACCGCCTGGCTGATTGTGCGACAGAAGTTTGCCGGTCGTCAGACCTTTGAGTTCATGCTGATGCTGAGCTTTGCCATTCCCGGCACGGTGATTGGTGTGAGCTATGTGATGGCGTATAACCTGCCGCCGCTGGAGATCACCGGTACCGCGATGATCCTGATCGCCTGCTTTGTCTTCCGTAATATGCCGGTCGGCGTGCGTGGCGGTATTGCGGCGATGAGCCAGCTGGATAAAAGCCTGGATGAAGCTTCACTGACGCTGGGCGCAAACAGTTTCCGTACCCTGCGCAAAGTGGTGCTGCCGCTGCTGAAACCGGCCATCAGCGCCGCGCTGGTGTACGCCTTTGTGCGGGCCATTACCTCTATCAGCGCGGTGATTTTCCTGGTCAGCGCCCAGTACAACATGGCGACCTCGTACATTGTCGGGCTGGTGGAGAACGGTGAGTATGGCGTGGCGATTGCCTACTCCTCGGTATTGATAGTGGTGATGCTGCTGATCATTGGCCTTTTCCAGCTGCTGGTGGGCGAACGTCGCCTGCGTCGTGCAATCCAACCGGCGGTGATTATTGCCGCACCCTCTGCATCCACTCTGACTCAGGAGAGAGCCGTATGACGACCATTAACGCCGGATCGGTGGTGTTTGAACATGTCGCAAAGCGTTTTGCCGGTTTTACTGCCGTGCCGGATCTGTCGCTCACCGTAGAGCCGGGTACGCTGGTGACGCTGCTCGGGCCGTCCGGCTGCGGCAAGACCACTACGCTGCGACTGCTGGCCGGGCTGGAGCATCCCACCGCAGGGCGGATTCTGATTGGCGGCAAAGATGTCACCCATCTGCCCGCCAACGAGCGCGACGTGGCGATGGTGTTTCAGTCCTACGCGCTGTTTCCCCATATGAATGCCATCGACAATATTCTCTACGGGCTGCTTTCCTCGGGCATGAACAAACGCGAGGCGCAGGACAGGGCGCGCGAGGGGCTGAAGCTGGTGGGTCTGGAGAGTCAGGGGCAGCGGTTGCCGTCGGAGCTTTCTGGCGGACAGCAGCAGCGTATTGCGGTCGCCCGCGCGCTGGTGCTGGAACCGCAGGTGCTGCTGCTTGATGAGCCGCTATCGAACCTTGATGAGCGTCTGCGCCGTCGGGTGCGCACCGACATCCGCGATCTGCAGCAGCGGCTCGGGTTTACGGCGGTTTATGTGACCCATGACCAGGAGGAGGCGCTGGCGGTCTCCGATAAGATTATTGTCATGAAAGAGGGGGATATTGCCCAGCAGGGTGCGCCGGAGACGCTTTACCATTCGCCCAATTCGGTCTTTATCGCGGACTTTATGGGGGAGGCGAATATTCTGCCCTGTGAAGTGGAAGAGGCGGATGCGGATGACGCGCTGGTCCGCCTGGGTAATCAGCGCTTCCGGGTGCGAGGTGCCGGAGCAAAAACCGGCAGTGCTCAGCTGGCGGTGCGACCGCAGTTTATTACGTTGTCCGGCGACGGTCAGGGGGCGCTGCAGGGGGAGGTCATTCACAGCACCTGGCTGGGTGACCATATCGAATATGAAGTCGCCACCGAACTGGGCGCGCTGTTCATTATCGATCCGCAGATGGAACAGCGTCTGCCGCTCGCCGCCATGGTCGGCGTCAACTTCAAGCCGCAGGGCCTTGCCCTGATTGCCCGTTAATCTGACTAACTCAAGGAGTTCGCATGGAATCGCATGATGAAATAATGGCGCGTCTGGCTTTAGCGGAAGCCGTTGCCCGTGAAGGTGGCGCGACGGCGTTATCTTACTTCAACCGTCGCGAGACGCTGGTGGTGGAGACCAAGTACGATTTGCAGGATGTGGTGTCGATTGCCGACCGTGAAGTGGAGCAGCTGCTCGCCAGCCGTATACGGGATGCGTTTCCCGATGATGGCTTTCTGGGTGAGGAGTCGGGACTGCAGGCGGGAGAGTCTGACTACACCTGGGTGGTTGATCCGATCGATGGCACCAGCCCATTTCTCAATGGGATGCCGAGCTGGTGTGTTTCCGTCGCGGTACTGCGCGGCGATGTGCCGGTCATCGGGGTGATTTTCGCGCCGACCTATCAGGAGTGCTACGTGGCGGCACTGGGGCAGGGTGCCACGCTCAACGGTCATCGTCTGCAGGTCGATCCCACACGCACGCTGCAAAACCACGTTACCGGTTTTGGTGCCAACAGCTATGTCAGCCCGCAGCAGGTAGGTGAGATTGTGGCAGCGCTGCTGTCGGCGGGCGGTAACTTTATCCGCATTGGTTCCGGCGCACTGATGCTGGCCTGGGTTGCCGCCGGTCGGGTCGTGGGTTACTACGAACCCTATATGCACGCCTGGGATTGCCTGGCGGGTTACTGCCTGGTGAAAGAGGCGGGCGGCTGGTACCACCCGTTTAACACCGAAGGCGATCGCATCACTAAAGGCGCGCAGGTTCTGGCCGTGGCACCGGGTGCCGAAGCAGATCTGCGGCGCATTGCCGGTTTATAATTATGTGACCCTGTCACGCTGATTGCGCTGCGGTCAGCGTGATGCCCTTGGCCGTAGCGTTTTGGTCAGATAGTGACGCTGCATACCGGTTTGCGGAAAATCGGGCAGGGACATCTGCGGCTGATAACCCTGTTTCTGATAAAACGGCAGGGCCTGAAAACTAAAGGTATCCACCAGCGCATAGAGACATCCCATCTTTCCCGCCTCCTGCTCTGCGGCTTCCAGCAGTGCGCTGCCCAGACCACTGCCACGGAGCGTTTCGTCCACCCAGAGATAATCGATACAGAGCCAGTTTCCTTTGCGTGCGGCGATCACTCCCCCGCGCAACGTTCCCTGTTCGTCCCTGTGAGAAACCGACAGCGGTCCCCAGTTATCGCGGCTGATGAACTGCCGGTTGTAAGCCCCCAGTCCTGCCAGCAACTCTTCCCGATCGTCGTCGTTGACCTGATGGGTAAGGGTAAATGTGCTCATCCTCGTCCTCTTGTAATCGTGGTTCCTGTTTATCCCCCGCAAAGGATAATTGTGCGATTATCCGCTATAGGGTATAAAGTAATTATTATCCTCTTCAGGGGGTAAATGCTATTTTATACCCTGTCGGGGATAACACGCCTGCGCTATGCTTACAGCCTGTGATCCAGAAGGAGTCACCCCATGATATACAGCCCGCTACAGCTGGCAAACCGGCTAAAGCTCATTCGTCAGCGCAATGGCTGGACCCAGAGTGAGCTGGCGAAAAAGGTCGGCCTGAAACAGGCCACCATCTCTCACTTTGAAAATGCCCCTGACAGTACCTCGCTGGCAACGCTGTTTAAGCTGTTACAGTCGCTGGAGCTGAGTCTGGAAGTTCAGGAGAAAGAGGAGGCCGGTGCGCCTCAGGTGCATGATGAGGATGAGTGGTAATGCAAAGGCTGATTGCGTGGATGAACGGCGAGCGGGTAGGCGTACTCACCCGCCAGCGAAACGGCGCTCATGAGTTTCAGTATGATACCGGCTGGCTGAGTAATCCGCTCTCCAGGCCGCTGTCACTTTCGATGCCGTTGCAGGTTAAGGCTCTCACCTCACACGCCGTGATTAACTTCTTCGATAACCTGCTGCCGGATAGCCCATTGATTCGCGACAGAATCGTGGCGCGTTACCAGATTAAATCCCGTCAGCCCTTTGATCTGTTGCAGGAAGTGGGACGTGACAGCGTCGGGGCAACCATGCTGCTGCCGCCCGATATGCCACTGCCCGCACTGCAGGCCCGCTATGAAGTGCTGGATGAAACCCGGCTGGAAAGCGTGCTGTCGGCCTATCAGTCAGATATCCCGCTGGGGATGCTGCGTGAAGAGACCGATTTCCGTATCTCGGTCGCGGGGGCGCAGGAGAAAACCGCACTGCTGCTGACCGATGAAGGCTGGAGCATTCCTGCCGGTGCCACGCCCACCTCGCACATCATTAAGCTGCCGATCGGAGAGATTAAACAGCCGGCCGCGACGCTGGATATGCGTGAAAGTGTGGAGAATGAGTATCTCTGTCTGGCGCTGGCCCGTGCACTCGGTATCGACGTGCCGCAGGCAACGATTATTCGTGCCGGACAGATGCGCGCCCTGGCGGTAGAACGTTTTGACCGCCGCTGGTCACGCGATAAAACCCGGTTGATTCGCCTGCCGCAGGAGGATTTCTGTCAGGCGCTGGGACTGCCATCTTCAACCAAATATGAGTCGGATGGCGGGCCGGGCATTGCCGAAATCATGCAGATACTGATGGGATCGAGCAACGCCATCGAAGATCGCCATCGCTTTATGATGTTCCAGGTTTTTCAGTGGCTGATTGGCGCAACCGACGGTCACGCCAAGAACTTCTCACTGTTTATTGAGCGCGGCGGCAGTTATCGACTGACTCCCTTTTATGATGTGATCTCCGCTTATCCGGTACTGGGCGGCACCGGTCTGAACAAGCGAGCGCTGAAACTGGCGATGGGTCTGCGTGCCACTAAGGGGAAGAAGACAGAGATCGACAAAATCTTCCCGCGCCATTTTATCGCCACGGCAAAAAGCGTCAGTTTTGATCGTGACAGTTTGCAGCAGATCTTCGACTTCTTTATTAAGGCCTTTCCCCAGGCAGTGGTCTCGGTGCGCGATGCCTTGCCGCCCGATTTCCCGCAGCACATCGCCGACGCCATTTTTAGTCATTCACTGATTATGCTGGAGCGGCTGCGGCACAAAGAGTGATGGCGCTTATGAGCTGGCAATATCCTGAAAAACCTCTCCTCCTGTGTATGGCTAAAAGCCTGTCGGCTATGCTTATCTGACAGGCTTAACAGGAGAGTCATGGTATGAAGTGTCCGGGATGTGAAGGAGAGGCGTTTGTGTACGCCACGCGCGACGTCAGTCTTAATACGGGTAATCCGGAGGACGTTGTGCCAGATGTAAAGGGCGATCACTGCATCCGCTGTGGAGCGGTGATTATGAATGCCGGAACGTCGGAGTTATATCCCGAAAAGGCTGAAGCGCTGGAGAATGCAGGCGTGCCCATCAAATAACACAGAGAGCCCGTTTAGCGCGGGCTTCTTTGTCTCTGTTACAGGTGAATGTCCCTCTTTTGATAACACGCAACGAGTAAGTTGTGTGATTGTGGCACCCTACAGGTTAAACCTCAGGTTTACCCTGGGAATGGAAATCAAACCCCGTCAATCTGGCCACTGGAGTGCGTTATGGATGCCAATCGCTATGCCCTGGAAACAATCCCGTCACCGCCGGCATTTCCCGGTGCTGCCTGCCCTGTAATATCTGATGAAACACTGCATCGCCGTCTGGCCGCCATTATTGAGCGGATGCAGCAGCAGCAGATTGCGCAACTGATTATCTATGCCGACAAAGAGCACGGCAGCAATTTTGAGTATCTGGCGGGATTCATTCCGCGCTTCGAGGAGGCGCTGCTGGTGGTGACTCAGCAGGGCGAGCTCACCTATATCATGGGTAATGAGAACCTCAAGCTGGTGCCGTTTGCCCGCAATCCGGGACGCTGTCTGCATGCGGCGGTCTTTTCTCTGCCCAACCAGCCTATGCGCGGGGAGCAGCCCCTGGATCAGCTGTTAACAGAGGCAGGGATAGTGGCGGGAGAACGCTCCGGGCTGGTGGGCTGGAAGTTATTTACCGGCAGGCAGCAAGGGATGTTTGATCTGCCGCAGTTCATCTATGCCGCGGCGGCGCAGGCAGCGGGCGGCGATGCACAACTGGTAAACGCCACCGGATTGTTTATCTCGCCTGACAACGGTGCACGCTGCGTTAACGGCGCCGATGAAGTGGCGTTTTATGAGGCGGGGGCCAATCTTGCTTCAACCGCGATGCTGGCTGCGCTGGATAGCGTAGCGCCGGGCGTCACAGAGAAGGCGTTAGGCGCACGTCTGAACGCAGAAGGGCAGCCAAACACGGTGGTGACGATTGCCGCGACCGGCGATCGTTTCGCCCAGGCCCGGCTCTATCCGTCTGATAAACGGATTGCGCGTGGTGATAAGCTTTCTCTTACCACCGGCTACAAAGGCGGGCTGACCAGCCGCTCGGCTTACGTGGTCAGTGAAGCCTCTGAGTTACAGTGTAACGTCTCCGACTGGCTGACCCGGCTGGCGATCCCCTATTATCATGCGGTGGTCAGCTGGCTGGAGCAGTTGCGGATCGGGATCACCGGCGGCGAACTCTATTCGCTTATCGAAACGGTGCTGCCGAAAGCGCAGTATGGCTGGCATCTTAATCCGGGGCATCTGGTGGCTGACGAGGAGTGGCTAAGCTCGCCCATCTATCCCGATTCAGCCGTGACACTGAAAAGCGGTATGCTGCTGCAGATCGATATTATCCCGTCGGTGCCGGGTTATGGCGGCTGCAGTATCGAGGATACGGTCGGACTGGCGGACGCGGCGTTACGTCATGAGCTGGCGCGTCGTTTTCCCGATCTCTGGCAGCGAATGACTCAGCGCAAAGCGTACCTGACAGATGTGCTGAGGATTGAGCTTGCCGAAGAGGTGATTTTGCTCTCGAACACGGTAGGCTATCTGCGCCCTTTTTTACTGGATAAGCGCCGTGCGCTGGTGCGCCAGCAGGGGCTTAACCGGCCTGATGCGGCCGGTAATAATTTGTAAAATTTAACTGAGAGTAAAACGCAGGCGCATCTGTCAGGATACGCGCCTCAGAAAGTTCCTGGTTGCTCTCATTCGATGAAATGGTTTACCAAAAACGCGGTTTTGTTTGCCTGCAAAACCTCCTTTGCCGCGTTTATCGCACTCTCTGTGGCGCTCGTTCTTAACTTCGAAAAACCCGCCTGGGCGCTGACCACGGTGTTTGTCACCTCGCAACTCTATGCAGCATCGACCGTCTCGAAATCGCTGTTTCGCCTGCTGGGCACGCTGCTGGGCGGCATCTTTATTCTGCTGATCTACCCCGAAACGGTGCAGTCGCCAGTGTTGTTCAGCCTGTGCGTATCGCTATGGGTAACGGTTTGCCTCTGGCTCTCTCTGCATGACCGCACGCCGAAGAGCTATATCTTTATGCTGGCCGGCTACAGCGCAGCGATTATGGGATTTCCAGACGTTGAGTCACCGTTGGCAATCATCAACACCGTAGTTTCACGTATTGAGGAGATTACGCTGGGCATCCTTTGCAGCACGCTGGTTCACCGGCTGGTGTTTCCGGTTTCGATGCATCATCTGCTGGGGCAGAGCGTTAATCTCTGGTTTCAGAACGCGCGCAAACTCTGTGATGAACTGATCAGCGGAATGGCAAAGAACAAATCGCTGGAGCGCGAAGATATCCTGATTCAGATGGCGGGATATCCGTTGAATGTTGAAACGCTGCTGACCCACTGCGTCTATGAGGGCGAAGCGGCGCGTAATGTCATCCGTCTGGTCAGCGTACAGTATCAGCATCTGACTTATCTGCTGCCGACACTGACGGCGATTGAATCACGGCTGGGTGTGCTGGCCGAACTGAATATTCGTTTTCCGCCGTGCGTCACCGACGTGTTTCAGCAGTTCCTGTTGTGGCTGCATCACGATCGGATTAACGATATTGCCGGACTGCGTGAAGCGATTGCTGGCAGTCAGGCAACTCTGGAACACGAATGGCGGGCAGGGCTGCTGGCAACCGAAGAGAGCCTGCTGCTGATTGGGCTGCTGGAGCGGCTGGCTAACTTTGTGCGCATTGCCGATGCTTATGAGAATGTCAGTGCGCGCGCAGGGGATCTCTACAGCCACGGGGATGGGGCGGCGATCCGCAATATCCGGGAACACCGGCATATCGACAAGGGACTGTTACGGCTGTCCGCGCTGACGGCATTTCTGGCGACCTTCCTCTCCAGCCTGTTCTGGATCGGCAGCGGCTGGGCCGATGGGGCGAATGCACCTCTAATGGCGGCGATTATCAGTTCATTTTTTGCTGGTGTCGATTCCCCGGTAACGCCGATGAAGCTGTTCGTGAAAGGGGTGATGATTGCGCTGGTGGTCAGCCTGTTCTACATCGCTTTTCTGATCCCGCAGGCCAATACCTTACAGGCGCTGATGATCATACTGCTGCCCGGTCTGATGCTGCTGAGCCTGGTTATTGCCAATCCGGCGACCAATCTGGTAGGGCTGAGTGTCGCCATTCAAATCCCCGGTTTTATCGGCTTAAGCCATCACTATGTCCCCAATCTGATCGTCACGCTGAATGCGGCCATCTCCTCGATGGTGGGGATTATGTTTGCGGTGGTGCTGACGGCGTTGATCCGCAACAAACGGCCGTCATGGATCGCCAGAAGAGCGGTGCAACGGGGACTGCGCGATCTGTTAGGGTTTATTAAAATGGTGGAGCGCAATTCCGCCACGCTATTGTCACGGCAGCAATTTATTGCGCGGATGCTCGACCGGGTGAATATCATTCTGCCGCGTAAAAGGCTCGATCCGGTGCCGGATATCGTGGTGGGGGGGTATCTGATTACTGAAACCTGGCTGGGCGCCAACTGTTATGACTTCTACGCACGTTATCGTGAGGTGCTGGAGAGTCATCAGATTGATAGTGGTCAGATGTTTCACGAGCTGGCGCTATACCTGAAGCGCAAGATGAAATCGCTGCAGTTAGCGCCACATCAGGATCTGCTGGAAGAGCTGGATCTGTTGCTGCTAAAACTGGAGCCGATCGCCCGAGAGGAGAGTGTGGCTGTTGCGCCCTTAATCCATCTGTTTAATATTCGGGTATCACTGTTTCCACATCAGCGCTGGCCAGATTAACCCGATATAACAAGGCTGGCTGGTGGATTTAAGATAGCGTAAAGCGGGACCAAAGCGGACGAACTCATTTTAGTTACATCATACATTAAATTTTAATTAAATTGAGAATCAGGCAACGTGCCCGTATATATTGTCTGACAGGAAAATAAGGTCAGCAGACAATAAGAGCAGGGCGCGCGCATCCCAATGCAGGAAAGCAGGGTTGATGCAGGAAAAGTTCAGCGGTAATAGCTCAGCGGCTTTCCTGCGGCTGAAGCTGATAAATCCACGCACTGTATTGCCGATTATCCTCGGCAGAAACGCGAACCTCAACGCGATCGTAGCCATCTTCAAACGCATCCAGCATCGGCCAGTGGGCGTCCAGCTGGTCGGAGAGAAACAGATAACCCGGCACGTCGGGCCCATGCTCATCCAGAACGATGCCCGGAAAATCAGCCGCTGCGCCCCAGCCGCGCTGATAGAAGGTACCGTTCACCGAACCGGCCAGCCATTCTCCGCCAATATTTTCCAGGATATGGGCATTCTCGCGGCCCGGACAGAGCGTGCCATAGACAAATAAGCGCTTCATTTTTTCTCGTCGTTGAAACAGTGGAAGCCAGCAACTCTAGCGCGGCTAAAATGGATTGTCTTGCGGAACTGCCTCTTCAGCCTCTCAAAACGCCATGCGTAGGTAAATTCTGCGTACTGCCAGCCCCATCAGATGCGCAGAATTCATGTAGCGACGCCCTGGACTGCCGCAAAAGGTCGGTTTTATGTGCACTCTGCCTGTCGGCAGAGGGCACTCCCGTCCGGTTACTTCAAGGTTGTCGTGTAGTTAACCGGAACCCCCTGATCATTGATCACCGCATAACTCACTGACTCACCGGGTTTCGGCGGAGCGTGACTGTCAATGTAAGCATCAGATTGTGGGGCAAGAGTGAGATTTTTTATTGATGGCTGACCTTCAGAATAGACATTCATGCTCATGAACCAGGGAGTAGGGTTGGTTATGGCGATTTTATTTCCCTTTACCGCGAAACGGAGCTTTTCCGGATCGGTGGTCAGCGGGGCGTTTAGTCCCTCAGGCCGTATAAAGATTTTTAGCCGGATTCGCAGCGGTAACACCACTTTACGTTCAGCCGCGTTAAGCTCTTTTTTCAGCGCAGGGATCTGATAAATATTTAACCAGTAGAGGCTCTCTTTGTCCGCGGGCAGCGCCTGACGTGAAGTGAGTACCAGACGCAACGATCGCATTTCTCCCGGATACATTTTTACCACCGGCGGTATGACTATGACGGGCGTGATGCTGGCGTCGGGTGAGAGAGTCAGGTCACCGTCATCTGTCCAGATTTGCAAATACGTTTCGTTTCCGCCGCTGTTGACGACGTTAACAGACTGGCTCAGATCCGATTGATTGAAAACGATCCGGGTTTTATCCACATTGACTACCGCCCAGACGCTGAATGAGAGCAGGACGCCAGATAATACGACGACGTTACTGAAAACTGACCACAACCTGTAACTGCGCATTGACTGTTCCTGCTGTAATAGTTTGCCCGCTGAGCGCTTCAAGAGAGGCGGTGAAATCACCACTGTAAATATCAGCGCCTCCTGAGGAGATTTGCGACGTTAAATCTTTATAGGCATACCAGCCACGGCTGTTGCCCGTGCCCGTCACTGTTCTGTCAGGCAGTAAATTGAGCGCCATATTATGACTGTCATAAATTTTTATACCGACGCCGGAGGCGGCAGCGCTGCTACCATAGTGGGTATCCAGCAGCCAGGTTAACCCGCCGCCAGCTGTAGTCAGCCCCAGATTTCTTGCCTGCGTTACCGCATTTGACTGGTTAACGAGAAAGCCCATAGCGACATTTGCTGACGTGATCGTCGATGTACTGGTGCCGGAGATGGCACCGGACTCGCACTGGATAGTGATAGTAAAAGGAGCCTGACTTTTCCCGCCCGCGGCAAGGGTATTCACGCTTACGGTAGGCAGCAGCACCACCGAAGGATAATCCTGGACTTCGCATAGCGCGCCACGCACATAGGTGACATTTGAGAAGGTGCTCCAGGCAGCGGGCCAGTTACGGTAAAAACCATACCAGTAAGAGAGACTATCCTGGCCCACTTTCAGATTATTGGTATCCAGCCCGGGTCCTTTAAAAGCAATATATCCGCGAGGTTGTGTCCAGTTGTCCACATAGCGATTGCTGTTGCTGGCGTAATAGCGCGTAGAGTCTATTTTAAACATTTCATACAGCACATTGCTGAAAGCACTGGCCGGAATATAAATATAGGTGCCATCAGAATACCAGTCACTGGCTGTCAGCTGTCGGGCTTTCCAGTAGCGACTGTAATATTCGCCGGTTGTCAGGTTAGTTAGCCTGACGGCAACATTTGCAGCGACATCATAATAGGCGCCGTCCACTTCAGAGGTAATATATTGACCGGCATAGGGGCTGTCGCCATTGGTGGCATACATCTCATACAAACTGTCTGCATCTGCCACGGCGCAGCGGTAAAGAATCTGGTTAGCTGAGTAGGAAACATTGCTGGCCGATGACAGAAAGCTGCCTACCGAGCTGGCCAGCAGTGTGCCAGAGGGCTGGAAGGTCTTTCCGCTATTGATGCTGATCACAGATGGCAGGCCCACATTCCCTGAGCAGGTGTCGCAAGCGCCGGTCCAGTAGGCGGCGGTATAGCCTGCTGCAATCGCGCTTTGAGACAACGAGGATGTGGCGGTAACAACACTGCAATTAGCCCAGGCGGGCACATTGAACAGCAATAATAAGATATACAGGAAATATTTTTCGATTCTCACACGATTAACCCTTATGGCAGACAGCATCCAGGCGAACAATATTCTCATTCACGCGACCGGTTATTTGATAATTAACAAAACATGTTTTATTGCCCTTATATTCCCAGTTTACCTTTAAGGTTCCAGAGTCATGCGGTACACGTGCATATAATTGACCACCCTGGCCCACAATACCTATCACGGTATTATCAGCATCACGGACCTCGGTGCCCATTGGCGGGATTTCATGATCTTCATTTTTGAGCGCGATTAAGACGGCCTTACCCTGCAGCGTGGCAAAATTAATTCGGGTAACGGAACCGGCATAGGGCACAACGCGCTGGCTTCCACCGCTTAATTCGGCATCAGCATTCATATAGCGTGTATCAAGGCTGACGGTGTTGGCCTGATATGGCGTCAGCGACGGCAGGATAGCGTAACCAAAATGATCAATGACGGCACCCTGACCATTGCGTACGCTGGCGCCCTGGGCACCATCCGCATGGATAAGCGCAAAAGTGTCGCTGGTATAAGGTCCGGCGGTGACGCCGCCGCGATGAATCAGCAACGTACCAGAAAGCCCTAATCCAGCCTGGCGATAATTATCCCCCTGACCATAATTCGCTCTGACCGCGCCTGCGCGCGTATTCTGCTGAATATTTCCGCCGAACGAGACACGGTGGCCGCTGTTACTTTGCGTATTTTCGGTTCCGCCATACAGGGACCAGGATCGCTGATTGTTCTCGCCAGATGAACCGGTCAGTGAGAGCGTCGAATTGCGCGTTTCTTTAGACTGGTTGTAGTTATAGGCCACAGAGGTAGTGTGATTGCCCCAGTTCAGCGGAACCGAGACATTCAGTGAAACGGTATTTTCGGTATATTTCTCGCGGTATGCGTTATCACCATCGTCCAGGTTCAGCCCGAAACGATCATAATTCCAGGTAGTACGCTGACGGGCAACGTTGAGACTGTAACTGATGTTATTCCAGCTGTTGCTGTAACCTAACTGAAGCTGAGTAATACGTGACCGGTTATTATAGTAATCCGCCGTGCTGCCGCTCAGGCTGATTAAGCCATAATCGGCCATTGACTGACTCAGGGTCACAGAAAAATTATTACGCTGATGCAGCGTATCTGAATAGTAACTGATGCCATTGTCCTGCTGGCGCCGAACGCCCAGCACATCCTGCAGGTCGCGATAACCGCTGGTTGAGTAACGATAGGCGGCCAGGACCAGGTTGGTGCCGGTAGCAAAGGTTTTGCTGTAGCTCAGCTCGGCGCGCCATCCCGAGGCATTTCTGTTCTGTGCGACCTTTGCATCAGAAAAGGTGGTGTTTAATCCCACTGCGCCCGCTGCCGAAGTCCAGACACCGCCAAGCAGCCAGGCCTGATAGTCCTGAGCCAGCCGCGATCCTGCCGTAGCGGTCAGTCGGTTACTGATACCGCGCTGCAACAGCCCTTCAAAGAAGGTGTTATTAACTGAGTAGAATTGCCGTACCCGACCCAGTGCAACCGAGTAATGCCAGTTTCCCGGCCTGACCGAATCAGGCACAGAGGCATAAGGAACGGTAAACGAGGACGTTTTGCCATTGGCTTCAATAATCTCAACATCGAGATCGCCCTGGCTACGGGTATTGTACAAATCGTTGATCACGAAGGGACCAGGCGCCACGCTGGTCTCATAAATAACGCGATTCAGTTGTCTGACGATAACCCGGGCACTGGAGGAGGCCACACCGCGAATTTCGGGCGCATAACCACGCCGGCTTTGCGGACGCATCCTTTCATCAGTAGTGAGCTTAATGCCATTATAAGAAAGGCTGCCAAACTGCGAACTTTCTGTATAGCTGTCGCCCAGTGTCAGCAGACTGTTCAGCGGTTCAATGGGGCGCTGAAGCCAGGTTCTGACCGTTGTGTAGCGAACGTCACTGCCGGTAACGTTATTGTCGATAAACCGCAGATTGCCCTGATGGCGCAGCTGCCAGTTATCAATATTAGTGCCCGCCGTGATGCCACTCCAGAGATACTGGTATCTGTAACCGGAAGCGCTATTTTCCGTCCAGCTATAATTGGTGTTATGCCGGATGAAAAGGGCGGAGATCCCTTTATCCCATTCGGCGACGGGAATATTTCCCCTGGGCAGATGAATTAACTCCGCATCCGGAATGGTGAACTGCAGCCGCAGTGAAGCCTGATCAAATTGCCAGCGGGCCGCTGATGACCAGTGACGCAAGGGCTGACAGCCCTCGCTGGTTGAGGATTTATTCAGTGACTTAAGGCTTAATGATTCAGCCACCGTCAGCGGGAGACAAGGTTCTATCGGCTGACCTTTCTCTGCTGACAGAAAGTTCAGGGTGACGCCGCTTTTAACCAGCTTATTGTTAACATAGATATCGACATAATAGTTTCCGGGGGCGATAGTCTGATGATTAAACTGATCAATATTCTGGCCAAAGGCGGAACCTTTAAACAGCGAAGGATCGAAATAGTACTCATCAGCGTGTCCATACGGTGAAAAAGTAAATGATGCACAGAGAGGCAAAAAAAAGATGCGGATATTACCTGCCTGCAATCGGATAGTCTTCACTGACTTTAGCTCCCTGGTCATTCATTGCTGAAATAGAAATCACGCTATTAGCTGATAAAGAGTGCGTTGCCGGTTTACACCTGACTATTTTTTTGGCAAAGGGCACAATCATTTCGGCTTCGCAGGCTGTTTTTTTGCCTGCTGTTTTTATTGCAACCTCTGTAAGTGAGAGATACCAGGGTTGAGTGTTGTTGATTTCAACCCCCTCTTTTTGCATCGTTACCTTTACACCGTCGAAAACATTAACCGGCTGACCAATCGCTTTAGGACGATAAAAGAGTTTCATGCGGTTACGTAACATTAAAACAATACTGTTACGGCCTGATTCCGCCTGAATATTACCGGGGGGGATCTGCAGGGAGTTGAACCAGTAAATCGTCTCGCGATCCTGTGGTAATGAGACATTAGGTATGAATCGGATTCTTAAAACCTGGCCGGTCAGAGGCTGGATCCGAAACAGCGGTGGCGTGATAATAAAAGGCACGTCACTCTTATCGCCAGGTTGCGAATCCATATTGCCATTATCAAGCCAGGCCTGAATGACATAAGGAATATTATCGTTGTTCTTTAACTGAACATCGACGGAGAGAGCATTACCCGGATAAATAATTCGGCTGCCAAGAATAGTGACGCTTGCCTGGACGTTATCCGAAATAAACGTCATCAAAAAAATCAGTATTACCATTTTTAATGGGAACAGCATAATGCGCGAATACATGTCGGATATCTCAAGCGTGGCGTGCGTATCTGGCTATCCAGATACGCACGAAAAATATTACTGGTAAGTCACGGCATATTGCAGTGATGCGGTAACGGTACCCGCCGTTGGCGTGCCGGATGCGTAATAACGGGCAGAGTAGGTGGCAGAGCCAGAAGTTTCACCGGTCTGCAGTGTCAGATCACCGCTGCCGGTATAACCACTGGTCAGATTAACCACCGCATCTTTCGGATCGAGGATTTGTACCTCAACATTTTTTGCGGTTCCGGTGTTAGATAAATTACCGGCAGCGCTAACGTTATTCCCCACAAACACCGTCGAGATTTTGGTGGCCGAGGTACTGTCCCCGGCGCAGCCGCTAACGCCCACGGTGAAGGTGGTATCACCCGCAGTTGCACCAGAGGCAGCAAGGTCCGAAGTACTGACCGTTGGCAGCAGCACGACAGGGGACGCATTGTTGCCATTTACGGAAACAGAACAGGTTTCAGTGGTCACTTCTCCCTGAAAGTTGATGGTGTTATCTGAAGCTGCAAACACGCTGGCTGACACCAGCCCGGCACTGATTAACACAGCAAGATTAAGCGTTCTGAATTTGGTGTTCATTTAATACTCCTTTATCATAATTATGCGGAAAATAACTGATTGAGGCTGATGCCCATTTTCCGGCGAATGGCATCTTTGATGTTATAAACACGCTTGACTTCAACTCCCATTTCTCTGGCAATAATCGGTAGTGACAGTCCGTTCATCGCCAGATCAAGGAACCGAACTTCATCCTGTTTAAGTGCATTCACTTTTTTCCTGACCTCGCCTTTTAAACCGAAATAACAGCCCTGGATTTGTCTGTTTATCTCCTCCAGGGACAAATCGGCATAAATCACAGTTTGTATACGCAGGTCCTCTTTTTGCCAGTACGCCGCAAGCGGCTCCATATGGCGATCACTGACGATAATCAGCATTAATCCCGTATGTTTCAAATACTCAATCCAGTTGCTATTGGTAAAATACCTGACATTTTCCCTGGAGAAGTCAACGAATACACATCCTCTGCAAAAGAGGCTTTCATATTTTCCAGCGACCATGCTGAGTATGGATGAAGAGAAAAAATGATTCCCTCCAGGCCAGGTGGTAATTTTTTGCAACGGACATCTGTTATAAATGTCTGATGCGCGATGGGTGAGATCACAGCCATATTTACAACTGGCGCAGCGAATTTCCTCTCTGGTTATCTTTATCATAATATTTTGGCGTTGTTGCGAGAGTTGTGATTATTTTATCGATAAAAATCTCCGCGTTTCAAGGCGATGAAAATTATCCGCTATTTTCTTCATTCGGATTTTTCTTAAGGGGTCACCTCCACGGGCGGGAGTAATATTTGTTGAAAATTCGGGACAAAAAGGGCGACGACGCCCTCAGCAGTGCTGAGAGACCAGGATTTTTTTACGTCCGTTAGGAATATTTCGCAAATAACGCCACTTTGATCAATAAAAATTCCGCACTCAATGCTAAATATGAGCGAATTTTGTTCAGTAATCAATTTTGTATATAACGGCCACTATGATGGCATTGATAAATGATTTTTTACTGACTCTATTATTGCTTTCTCCCTTACTTCATTGAAACGATCTGCATTTTAAATGGCTTTTATAAAAAAATTAGCGACGATATTTATAGCTCACATCCCATTTTATTAAGAATACTCCTGGTAACAAAGATGTTAATTGACGCACTTGCTATAAATATTGATCTAAATCAGTTATTTAGTGCATGGAAACATCACTATTTTGGTCAGTGTCATTAAAAGAAAAGAGATCTATATTTATTTCTTTCCCGGGCGTTATCATTCAGATTTTGTATACGAAGAATCATTCTTGCTGTGCGAAATTTACGTTCTGCTTTTTTGTCAGATTATACGAGATAGTTATTGGATGACAGGACAGAGCAGGGACGTTACACCTCATTTTGCGTGTCGCTGATAGTGCTGAAAACGACCGGATGTCACTGACTCTTATTTTCAATGCTCAGGGCAAAAGCATCACTGCGCTGCGGTGACTGCCTTGCAATCGCAATGCGAATAGCCGGTATGAGTCCGGCTGACCAGACAGCCAGCAGAAAGCTGACTCAGGCTTTCTTGATCATTACAGGATTAACCTGGCAAGGAACGGAGTGAAGAAAGCGTAGTTACACGTGTACGCGTTTACGACAATTTAATGGTACGCAAGGCAGACAACGAGGATGAACATAAAGCGGTGATGCACATAGACGCCTCTACAGCATTTTTGTGGCCGACAGCCCTGATGAATGCGCTAATTTTCACGTAGCGACGTCACTGCTTAAGTTGTGCAAAGCACCTGAGCAGAGAAACGGTCAGAATGCGCAGCAGTGCATCCAGCCAGCCGCAAAGGGCGAAGTCGTCATTGCATCGTCCGGCTGCAAATCTCCGATATCAGGTTTGTTGATGAGAGGATAGCGTGTAGAGTCGCTGAAGAAGATGTCCCGCAGGGAAAGCCATGCTGAATAACGTAGCATCACATTATTTCAGTTTCGGAACAGCGTAAGCGACAGTAACAAGGTCAGGCAGACGTTGTGATCGTTTCTGACAGATTTTGCTGTACAGAGGAAAACAGTCAGGATCAGCCCAAAAAGGTGAGCAGACCATACAATAGAGCATCACGCTCCCGATCATAATCAATATGCGCATAATGTATATTATGTTAAATGTGATATTAACAGCGCACTTATCGCTTCGATACTGCTTCGTTCTTTCCTGGTGTTCCGGCAATCGCACTGCCCTGCGCTTTCACTCATCCCGTCAAACTCACCGTCAGAAAAACCCCGGACGACGATTCGGTCCGGGGTTGGTTTCATGACCGGTCAGTTATTTGAGATGCGAATGCAACTCTTCACCCGCCTGATTAATAGCTGTTCTGACCGTGGGTTCCTGACTTAACGCGTTCAGCAAACCGTAATCATGAATCATGCCATTGTAGCGCGTTACGGTAACCGGCACGCCTGCTGCATCCAGCTTACGACCGAACGCTTCACCTTCATCACGTAACACATCCAGCTCTGCAGTCTGAATCAATGTTGGCGGCAGCCCCTTCAGCTGTTCAGTGGTGGCACGCAACGGTGATGCCAGGATGTTATTACGATCTTTTTCCGAAACGGTATAGTTATCCCAGAACCACTTCATCATGTTCTTCGTCAGGAAATGTCCGTCAGCAAATTGATTATACGACGCGGTGTCGAAACGCGCATCGGTAACCGGCCACAGCATCACATCATAACGGATGGCCGGCGTTTTAAACTGCTTCGCCTGCAAGGCAACCGCCGCCACCATGTTACCGCCAACGCTATTACCAACCAGCGCCAGACGTTTTCCGTCAACGCCAATTTCAGCGCCATGTTCGGCGACCCATTTAGTGGCTTCATAAGCCTGAGTAATTGCCACCGGGAAATGGGCTTCTGGCGATGGTTGATAATTGACAAATACCGCAGCAGCGCCGGATGCATTCACCATGTGACGTACCAGTCGCTCATGGGTCGGAAAATCACCCAGCACCCAGCCACCGCCGTGGAAGAACATAAACACCGGCAAGGTGCTGCTGGCGTGCTCGGGCTTAACGATGGTCAGCGTCAGAGGCTTGCCCTGTACGGTAATGATCTTCTGTGAAATCTGTGCCGGCGGCAGTTCTGCGCCCTTCTGCGCCCCCGTCAACACCGCTCGGGCATCTTTGACGGAGAGTTGCTCAATCGGTTTACCACTCCCGCTGTTGAGCGCCTTCAGGAAAGCGGCCACGCCTGCGGTCGGTTGCGGACTGTTTTCAGTGGGTGCAGCAAACGCGGTACTCATCTGGCTGGCTAACAATAATGCACTGGCGATCAGTTTCATTTTCATCACAGGGTTCCAATTAACTTGCTATTAAGTAGTGTGCTATCTGGTTGGCAGGACAATGACACGGCGAACCTGGATTGTAAACTACTAAATAGCACACTATTTATCTCAAGCTTTTACCCTCTCTGACTATTTTCGTCATTAACAGACTACTTTGCCGCTATCTGTATCGATTTTCAGCAATTAAGCACTGCGCCTGAGCACCTGAAAAAAGTTAAAAGCATAGAGTTTTTTTCTGGTTAAGTTCAGCATGGACGCCAACGGTGCTCGCTACCCTATCCCGCTGCCGCTGCCGCTGCCGCTGCCGCTGCTGAGTCCGTTCGGTTATACACCCTGTCTCGGTCAGACCTTTGTACGTATCCGGCTCGCTGACCAGACGTGCCGGATTCACATTCTCACGTCATTCGCGACGGAAAGCAGCCCGCCCACGAGTCGATACATGTCCGGTAGTTGATAACTGACGAGACGATTCTGTGGATAGATCAGAGGATTGCTATCGCTACGTTG
Source organism: Pantoea sp. 18059 (assembly GCF_902706165.1). Classification (NCBI taxonomy): domain Bacteria; kingdom Pseudomonadati; phylum Pseudomonadota; class Gammaproteobacteria; order Enterobacterales; family Erwiniaceae; genus Pantoea; species Pantoea sp. 18059. The sequence continues at coordinate 741,894 of NZ_CACSJS010000001.1, read as the reverse complement.
CCCGCCAGGGGCCAGGCTTTGTTTTATTGCTGAATTCAGAGAGGATTTCATCTGGTGCCTCTGTTCCCTGATTAGCTATGACTGCACAGGTGCTGGACTATGATTAAGCAGAAACTTTGTATGATGTAACTAAAGAGATTTTCCTTCTTTCTCAGAAATTTCACATTTCCTGCGGCTAAATATCTCTTTGCCCTCAGGCGCATTACTCTCTCTGCACTGTCACCCGACTTCAGACAATCAATAAAGGAAACATTGATGAAAACTTCATATGCCTTGATCGCAACATTACTGATGACCTCTGGCGCATCCGCTATCGCTGCTCAGCCTGCTACCGCTAAAAACCCACTGAGCGTGCACGTTCTTAACCTGCAAACTGGCCAGCCAACGGCAGGCATCGAAGTTGAACTGGATCAGAAGCAGCAGGATAACTGGGTGAAACTGGCATCAGGCGTCACCGATAACAATGGTCGCATCAGCGCCCTGTTCCCGCAGGACAAAACAGCCAGTGCGGGTAGCTACCGCGTGGTGTTTAAAACCGGTGACTTCTATAAAAAGAACAACCAGAAAACCTTCTTCCCGGAGATCCCGGTTGAGTTCAACATGGAAGCCAGCGGTGAGCACTACCATATCCCGTTGCTGCTGAGCCCGTTTGGTTACTCTACCTATCGCGGCAACTGATCCCGATCCGGCACTCAGGTGCCGGATCTCCCCTCTCCCGCTACCCGCGCCGGAAAGCACTCCACCAGCCAGTCGATAAATACCCGTAGCCGTTGCGTTACGTGCCGGTTTTGCGGATAAACCAGATGAAACGGATAACCCGCCGGACGCCAGTCGTGCAGGATCTCAACCATTTCTCCCTGCCGCAGAATCGACGACAGCGAATAATTAAATGTCTGAATGATCCCAAGCCCTGCCAGTCCCGCGGCCAGATGCGCGTTGCTTTCATTGACGCCTATGCGATGCGCACTGGTGATCTCAATTTTCTCTCCCTGACGTTCGAACCGAAGCGGAAATGGCTTGCCGGTTTGCGGCGAGAGATAACTCACCAGCCGGTGTCCGTTGCGCAGTTCATCAGGATAGGCGGGCACACCAAACGCTTTAAGGTAGGCGGGTGTCGCGCAGGTAATGAGCGTAGCGTGCCCTATCAGACGGGCAATCAGTGAGGAATCGACCAGCGGACCGCCGCGGATCACACAATCAACGTTGTCGCTAATAAGATTGACCGGGCGATCGGATACGCCCAGATCCAGCGTAATATCAGGATAGCGGGCAAAGAAATCGGGCAGCAGCGGAATCAGAACGTCCCTGGCGGTAGATCCGCCGACATCGATGCGTAACTGCCCACGCGGCTTACTGCGCAGTGAATTGAAACAGGCATCAATATCTTCGAGATCGTGAAGGATGCGCAGCGCTTTCTCATAGTATTCACGCCCTTCTGCGGTGACGGTCACGCGTCGGGTGGTGCGCTGCAGTAGCCTGACGGAAAGATGCGCCTCCAGCTCCTGAACCAGCTTACTCAGCGTCGCCTTCGGCATATTCAGCGAGTCCGCCGCCCGGGTAAAACTGCCGCTTTCCACCACCCGTGAAAAGGCTTTTATCGCCAGCAGCTGATCCATTCCATCCCCCTATTATCCACCCGTGTGGATAGTCATTTTCATTTTAGCGGATTTATCAGTCAATCCTCCTCTCTTACAGTAGCAATCAGTCCGGCAGCCCCGCTGACCGGGAATAACCCAAACTGTCTAAGAGACTATCCGGAGAAGAACTTATGAACGCATCACTCGCAGGAAAAATTGCACTGGTTACGGGCGGAACAAGCGGAATTGGCCTGGCTACCGCCCGGGAGCTGGCGGCACAGGGCGCACAGGTTTTTATAACCGGCCGTCGTCAGGCGGAGCTGGATGCCGCCGTCGCTGAAATCGGCGGAACCGTCAGCGGCATCCGCGCAGACGCCTCACAACTGCACGATCTCGATGAGGTTTACTCGCGAATTGCAGCGCAGGCGGGACGCCTCGATATTCTCTTTGCCAACGCCGGGGGCGGCGACATGCTGCCGCTGGGGGCGATTACTGAAGAGCATTTTGACCGTATCTTTGGCACTAACGTACGCGGCGTGCTGTTTACCGTCCAGAAAGCCCTGCCTCTGCTGGTTGATGGCGCATCGGTAATTCTGACCGGATCGACTGCCGGAGCGCAGGGTACTGCGGCTTTTAGCGTCTACAGCGCCAGTAAAGCGGCAGTGCGCAATTTTGCCCGTTCGTGGGCGCTGGATCTGAAAGATCGCGGAATCCGGGTCAATGTCGTGAGCCCCGGCCCTGTCCGTACGCCTGGGCTGGGTGATCTGGTCAGTGAAGATCAGCGTCAGGGCTTGTTTGATGCGCTGGCAGCACAAATACCGCTTGGCCGCCTGGGTGAACCGCAGGAGGTTGCCCGCACCGTTGCGTTTCTCGCCTCGGATGCCGCCAGCTTTATCAATGCGGCAGAACTGTTTGTTGATGGCGGAATGGCACAGGTCTGAGACTCACCCTGTAGCTGAAAATCAGACCCTGGTGATTGTCCTTACCCGTTACGTAAAATCCCGGTTCGCCGGGCGTGAGCAGCAAAGCGCGCCAGGCTGAACCGTTAACGTATCAATGCCTGCCTGAGACATCAGGCTGCGTTGATCTGTAACCTGAATACGGCACGCCGTCATAAAATGTCACGTTGAAGAAACACCCGCCTGGCAAATCCCCCGCTATAGTTATTGCCTGTCACGTCAGTCATAAAAACCATGGAGATAACATGAGCCAACTTTTTTCCACTGTCTCGCTGGGCGAACTTACGCTGGATAACCGCATTGTGATTGCGCCGATGTGCCAGTACTCCGCTGAGGCGGGCAATGCGACCGCCTGGCACCGTATCCATCTTGGCCAGCTGGCCTTTTCCGGCGCAGGTCTGATGATTATTGAAGCCACCGCCGTAGAGGATATTGGTCGCATCTCCCCAGGCGATCTCGGTTTGTGGAATGATGATAATGAAGCTGCGCTGAAAACGGTTCTGGAAGATGTCCGCCGCTACTCCTCTATTCCGGTTGGTATTCAGCTGGGCCATGCGGGACGCAAAGCGTCGTGTGCCGTACCCTGGGAAGGCGGTAAGCAGATTGCGCCTGAAGCCGGCGGCTGGCAAACCGTGGCTCCGTCCGCACTGAGCTACAGCGCGGATGAAGTGAAACCGGTTGCCATGCACACTGACGATCTGGCGAGGGTAAAACAGGCCTTTGTCGACAGCGCCCTGCGTGCGGTGCGTCTGGGAATTCAGCTCATCGAAGTGCATGCCGCACACGGCTACCTGCTGCATCAGTTCCTGTCGCCGCTGTCGAATCAGCGCAGTGATGAATATGGCGGCTCGCTGGAAAACCGTATGCGCTTCCCACTGGAGGTCTTCAAAGCCGTTCGCGATGCCGTACCCGCTTCCGTGCCGGTAGGCGTGCGCATTTCCGCCACTGACTGGGTCGAAGGCGGCTGGGAGATCAATCAGTCAATCGCCTTCTCGCGTGAGCTGGAAGCGCTGAACAGTGCCTATATTCATGTCTCAAGTGGTGGTTTGTCAGAAGACCAGAAAATCAGCGTCGGACCCAACTATCAGGTGCCGTTCGCCCGCGATATTCGTGAGCAGGTGTCGATTCCGGTGATTGCGGTCGGCTTAATCACTGAGCCGCAGCAGGCAGAAGATCTGCTGCAACAGGGTGAAGCTGATCTGGTGGCGCTGGCGCGCGGTATTCTCTACGATCCGCGCTGGCCGTGGCACGCAGCCGCTGCGCTGGATGGTAAAGTCCAGGTTCCGCCACAGTATCTGCGTTCTGAACCGCACGATGTAAAAGGCATCCTGACCCAGGATCAGTAAGCTTTAACGGGCAGACCGCATTAACGGCGGTCTGCCCATTTTCTCTTATAAAACGCCTTTCAGCCGCAGATGCTGCAGCAGCATGATGGTCTTGGCATCCACAATCTCACCCTGGTCAATCGCCTGTAACGCCTGGTCGAAACCGATCTCAAGCACCTCAATATCCTCACCCTCTTCCGCTATTCCGCCGCCTTCACCGCTACGCTGCTGATCGCCATACTCGGCAATAAAAAAGTAGAGTTTTTCAGTAACCGAACCGGGGCTCATAAAGGCTTCAAACACCTTCTGCACATGGCTGACACGAAAACCGGTTTCCTCTTCGGCTTCGGCAACAATACGCGCTTCCGGCGAGGCGTTATCCAGCAAACCGGCGGCCGCTTCAATCAGAAAGCCATCATGTCCGTTCAGGAAAATCGGAAAGCGAAACTGACGGGTCAGTACCACCGTACGTTTGTCACGGTTGTAGAGCAGGATCACTGCGCCGTTACCGCGGTCATAGGCTTCACGGCTCTGCTCCTGCCAGCGGCCGTCACGGCGCAGCAGCGAGAACGTATATTTCTTCAGGGTATACCAGTTGTCTGACAGCAACTGCTCATTGATGATGCGCACGCGGGGATGGTTCTGCTGCATGATGCTCTCCAGGATAGGTAGACAGCCATCACGCTATCATGCACAATCGTGCAAATTCAAGAAAAAACATGCAAAGGCCAGTTATGCTATCCAGCCAGCGAAAACAGACGATTCTTGCCCTGCTCGCCCAGGAAAAACAGGTGCAGTCGCGGGACCTCAGCCAGCGCTTTGGCCTATCCGAAGACTCTATCCGCCGCGACCTGCGTGAACTGGCGGCTGAAGGATTGTTGCAGCGGGTACATGGCGGCGCGCTGCCGGTTTCCGCTGCGCTGGCCACCTTTGAAACGCGCAAAAGCGTGCAGACTGCTTCCAAACAGGTTATTGCGCAAAAAGCCGTTTCACTGATCCAGCCGGGACAGATCGTACTGATTGATGGCGGGACCACCAGCGCGGAACTGGTGCGACGGTTACCCGCCACGCTGAGCTTTACCGCGGTTACGCACAGTCCCAGCGTGGCGCTGGCGTTAGCCGATCATCCACTCGTGGAGATCATACTGATTGGCGGGCAGCTCTATAAACATTCAGTGGTGACGGTGGGCGCAGCGATGCTGGAGTCGATCAACCGCATCAATGCCGATCTCTTTTTTATGGGTGTCACCGGCGTGCATCCTGCGGCGGGCCTGACCACCGGTAATTTCGAAGAGGCGACGGTCAAGCGTGCGCTGGCAGGACGTGCAGCGGAAACCGTGGTGCTGGCGTCAGCGGAAAAGCTGAACTCCGCCTCGGCATTTGCCATTGGCGACCTGTCGCTGGCCAGCACGCTGGTCGTGGAAACGCAGCCGGACGAGGCGCTGCGACAGGCACTGAGCCAGCAGGGTGTGACGGTCATTTGAGTTCGTAGCAGGCCTGCAGCGCAAGATGCGGACCGGTCAATGGTCGCTGTGTGTCAGGAAACTGCTGTGCTACTGGCATCATTGAGCTTTGCGCCAGGGCCACCGTAACGGCTCCCTGCTGATAAGCCTGCTCTGCTGCTGCTGCAATCAGTGCAAAATAGCGTGTTGTCTCCCCCGCTTTAAACGCCGCCCATGCTCCCTCCACCAGCACGACCTCCACCTGGCTGCCGGGCTGGCAGAAAAGTGCCCGCGTCGCCGCCAGCGTTGATTCTGCCGCACAGAGCGCAACCTTGCGCCCTGCCTGACGCTGCAGTGCCTCCGCTAGCATTTCGTCGGTGCGCATGACCCGATCCTGCGCGCTGAAATCACCGGCAACCGGCCCCAGCGTCGAGCAGGTGATCAGCACCGCATCGAACTGCGGCAGCAACGTTTCAATCATTTGGGCAATACGGCGGCGTAAAGCAATCGTCATCCCGCCGCTGCGTTCCGCTTCTGCCAGCAGCGCAGGCATCACCAGATGATTCAGCGGTGGATTGTCACGCGCCAGTGCGCGGGCGGCATCATCAAATATCGCGATATTACTGGCCGCGGTGTGAAAGCAAAGAATGTTCAGGGTGAACTCCGGTACAGGTCAGATTGCGGATTGCCAGGCTGCATGCTGGATAACAACACGATAACCATCCCTGTCGATAAATGTCACGCCCCGTTGGTCCCAATAGGGATTAAATGAATTCAACCGCATAAATCCTGCCTCATCCATACAGGCACATCGGGCCAGCCAGTCAGGCCGTTGCGGAATGTAGAGCACCAGCAGGTCCTCATCTGTTGGCGATGGCCGGACGGGATGCGTGTGACAGAGCGTGAATTCGAGATGCCAGGCCAGCCCTTCAGCGCCCAGCATCACGCCACTGAACCCCTGATGATCAGTAAACTCACCGATTTCTTGCAACCCCAGCCCGTCACAATAGTTCTGACTGCTTTGCGTCAGGTCTGTCACCGGTCGGGCAATACGCAGATGCTGGATAATCATGGTTCTCTCCCTGTAGAGTTCACTGATATTTATCACAATCTTCAGAGCTTCCCGTGACGCCGGATGCGTGTCATGCCGCACTGCTGTTGACTCGCCTGCCCGTTTTTTGCAAGCGGATGTGAACAGCCATCAGCCTGAATCCGTGACGCGAATGGTCCTGCATCCGCTGTGTCCCCGTGGTTAGCACCCTATGCCCTGTTATCGGTAAATCAGGTTACCGCTCACAGCGCTAAACGCATTCCCGCCGCTGTCATCTACACTTTACCGGTATTCATAAGGTGATGCCCTGAGCATTGCCCGGCTATAAAAGGATGACAATATGACTGAACAAGCAACCCAGAACCATGCCTGGTTACTGGCTTCACGCCCACACGGTGAGCCGACCAAAGAGAATTTCCGCCATGTGGCGCAGCCCGTCCCGGAAATCAAAGAGGGTGAAGTACTGCTGAAAACCATCTATCTCTCGCTTGACCCCTACATGCGTGGGCGGATGGACGAGGGTAAATCCTACGCCGCGCCGGCAGAGCTGGATCAGCCGATGGTGGGAGGCACCGTCTGTCAGGTCGCCGAATCGAAAAACAGTGACTTCAAGACCGGTGACTGGGTGCTGGCGCAGAGCGGCTGGCAGGAATATGCCGTCTCCGATGGCAAAGAGATTGCGAAGCTGGGCAACGATCTGCCTCATCCCTCATGGGCGCTGGGTATTCTCGGTATGCCAGGCTTTACCGCCTATATGGGTCTGATGGATATTGGTCAGCCGAAAGCGGGTGAAACCCTGGTCGTTGCCGCCGCAACCGGTCCGGTGGGCGCAACGGTCGGCCAGCTGGGTAAACAGAAAGGCTGCCGTGTCGTTGGTGTGGCGGGCGGTGAAGAGAAATGCCGTTACGCGGTCGATACGCTGGGCTTTGATGCCTGCCTCGATCACCACAGCGCCGACTTTGAAGAGCAGCTGAAAAACGCCTGCCCGGATGGCATCGATATCTACTTCGAAAACGTCGGCGGCAAAGTGTTTGATGCCGTATTCCCGCTGCTGAACACCGCTGCGCGCGTGCCGGTCTGTGGTCTGGTCTCGGCTTACAGCCAGCGTGAGCTGCCGCAAGGCCCGGACAGAACCTCTCTGATCATGGCGGGCATTCTGAAACGCCGTATCCGTATGCAGGGCTTTATCATCTTCCAGGATTATGGTGACCGTTACCCTGAGTTCCTGGAGGCGATGCGTCCGCTGGTGGAGAACAAAAAAATCCACTATCGCGAGCACATGATTGAAGGATTAGAGAACGCGCCACAGGCGTTTATCGATATGCTGAATGGCAAAAACTTTGGTAAAACCGTGGTGAACGTCGGCGCCTGATGACGTTAGCGTGCCGCGTCACTGACGTGGCACGCCATTAATCAGTGCGGCTGCCGGGAAACGTGTTCGGCAGCTGCACGATTTGCCGCACTCACCGCTTCTGCCAGCGTTACCCCGCTACTCAGGCGCTGACACAACACGCCGACAAAACAATCCCCGGCACCGTGGGTGCTCACCAGTGTCACCTTCTGAGCCGCCAGTGTATGCGTCTCTCCCGCCTCGCTGTAAGCCACACCATGTTCACCAGCGGTAACCACCACTCTGGCAAACCGGCTGGCCAGCGATTCTGCCGCTGAGCGCGCCGACGTCAGATCCTGCACGCTAATCCCGCACATATCGCGCGCTTCAATGGCGTTCACCACCAGCAGATCAATACAGTTTTCAAACGCGGCTGACAACGGCCGGGCGGGCGCGGCATTGACGCAGACCGTAATCCCCCGCTGCTGTGCTGCCCGGGCCGCACAGAGGTTCACCGCTTCAGGGACTTCATTTTGCAGCACCAGCAGCGACACCTCCTGCCAGAAGCCGGGTTGCTCAAAGGTCTCCAGCGGGATCTGCTGATTAGCATTGGAGACCACCACCGCACCGTAATCTCCTTCGGCATCGGTAATCGCCACGCTCATCCCGGAGGGAAGCGCATCAATGATGCTGACGGCGGTGCAATCGACCCCGGCCTGCTGCAAATGATCCAGCAGGAATTGTCCCTGCTGATCGCGCCCCACTGAACCGGCGAAGCGCACTGCGGCACCCGCGCGTGCCGCTGCGACGGCCTGATTACCGCCCTTGCCACCAAACTTATAGTGACAGGCGCTGCCCATCACCGTTTCGCCTTTTTCCGGGCGATGGTGTGCATCCAGCATAATGTCGTAGTGAAGACTGCCGGTGACTGCAATTTTGCTCATAGCTAGAATTCCCGCAGATCCTGAACCGCATGCTGGGTTTTCATCAGGTTCTTCTCCGCCCGCTTCAGATCTTTCTTGGCGATAGCGACAAACAGCGCATCCAGAATATTGAGCTGGGCGATGCGTGACGCGGCGTTTTCACCCAGCAGATGCGATCCCTGAGAGGTTGAATTGAGGACCACATGCGCACTCTTCGCGATCGGGGATTCGGCATAGTTGGTAATGGCGATAACTTTCGCGCCATTCCTCCCCGCCAGTTTCACCGGATCGTTCACCGCACGCGTAGCACCCGAATGGCTGATGGCGATAACCACATCGTCATCAGATAACACGGCGGCTGACATCAGCATGATGTGGGCGTCGTCATAGGCAGTCGACTTAATGCCAATCTTCAGCATCTTGTGTGACAGGTCCCGCGCCACGGCGGCAGAACCGCCCACGGCGTAGAGATCGATATGACGCGCTTTAAAGATAATGTCCGCCGCACGATTGAATTCAGAAACATCCAGAATCGATAAGGTCTCTTCAATCGCCTGGATAGAGGTTCTGAAAACTTTGGCCAGCAACTGCTCCGACGAATCATCCGGCTCAATTTCCGCATGCAGCCCTGCCACTTCAGACTGGTTGTAATAGATCAGGCCACTTCTGAAATGCCTGAAGCCGGTGAAGTTAAGTTTTTTGGTAATCTTAACGATCATCGCTTCAGAGACATTATTCTCCCGCGCAATCTCCTTTAATGAGGATTGCTCGGTAATGTCGGTTCGGGCAATTATCGCCTCAGCTACCCGACGTTCTAACGGCGTCAGCTGGGGCAAACGCATACGAATCTGAGCGCCAATGGCTCGCGGATCTTGCTTCATTACTTGCCTCGGGTCGCCCGGTCAATCAACATCGCTATGATAATAATAAGGCCGGTAGCGAGCAATTGGTAAAAGGCCTGAATGTTCAGTAAGGTCAAGCCATTACGTAATGCACCAAGGATAACCACGCCGATCAGCGTTCCGAAGATACTGCCCTTGCCGCCCATTAACGACGCACCGCCAATGGCCGCCGCCGCAATCGCATCCAGTTCCCACAGGTTGCCGATGGTCGGTTCGGCAGCCCCCAGACGACCAATCAGAATCAGCGAGGCCAGTGAGGCAAGCAGGCCGGAGAAGATATAGACCGTGACCTTGGTGCGCTTAACCGGCACACCCGCGACCCGCGCCGCCTCTTCATTGCCGCCAATCGCCAGAATATATTCCCCCAGCGGGGTCTTATTCATCACCGTCCACAGCAGCAGCGCAATCACTGCCACAATCACAATCGGCGTCGGGATACCGAAAAGCGTACTGTTAATCAGGCTGCGAAATTCCAGCGGAATACCGAAGATGGGATTGCCGCCGGTGTAGATCAGCGCAATGGCCCGGAACAGCGACAGGCCGCCCAGCGTCACAATAAACGGCTGCAGCCCGGCATAGGCGATCAGTGTGCCGCTGAACAGCCCGCACATCGCGCCCACACCCAGCGTCGCGAGGATCGCCAGCGGCACCGGCACGCCCGATGCCATCAGGGTTGCACCCAGCACCGCAGAGAGCGCCGCCGTGGGGCCGACCGAGAGGTCAATCCCGCCGGAGATAATCACCAGCGTCATGCCCAGTGCAATCAGGGCGTTGATTGAGGACTGCTGCAGAATATTCAGCAGATTAGGCAGCGTGAAAAAGACCGGCGACAGAAACGAAAATGTCACCACGATAATCAGTAAGCCAATTAAGGTACCGGCATCACGCAGATTAAATTTAAGCCGCAGCGCAGGTCGGGTACCCGGCCCGGTAGATGTCTGAGTTGTCATAGTTATAACCTTAAATAGTGTCAGGTAAGCGGTCAGGCGGTCTGGTCGATATCTTTGATGGCATAACGGGCAATGTTCTCTTCGGTGATCGCGCTGCCGGTTAACTCTTTGGTTATCCGGCCCTCGCGCATCACCAACACCCGATCGGAGATGCGCATGATCTCGGTCATTTCTGACGACACCACCACAATGGCTTTGCCCGCCTGGGCCAGTTTTTCAATCAGGTGATAGATTTCAGACTTGGCACCAATATCGATACCGCGCGTCGGTTCATCAAACAGAAACACATTGGCATCCGCCGCAACCCAGCGGCCGATGATCACTTTTTGCTGATTGCCGCCGCTCAGCGTGCCGATGGTTTTCTCAATGTCGAGCGGGCGCAGTTTCAGGTCGCCCATGACCCTCAGCGCCTCGCGGTCCAGCCGGGCCTGGTTCATCAGCCCCGCCGACGTGAAGCGGTGCATCGACGGCAGCGCCATATTCATCTTCACCGCCCGCTCTTTGATAATGCCCTCTTTTTTGCGGTCTTCTGGTACCAGGCCAATGCCCGCCTTGATCGCCGCACGCACGTTGTGGTTCTTCACCGCGGCACCGTTGACGCTCACCGTGCCACGGGTGCGCCTGTCGATACCGGCAATCAGCTTCAGCAGTTCGGTGCGCCCCGCGCCGACCAGACCGGCAATCCCCAGCACTTCGCCCGCACGAACGCTGAAGTTTGCCGCCACCACCTCATTGCCACGCGTCAGATCCTCTACCCGCAGCACTTCGCGATCGGTGACAAACGCCTGATGGTCGAGTTTGTCGATCTTCCGTCCGACCATTTTGGCGACGATGCTCTCCTCATCCTCATCATTGATATTGACCACCCCAACCTGCTTTCCATCACGCATAATGGTGGCGCGGTCGCACACCCGGAAAATCTCATTCATCTTGTGCGAGACATAGATCAGCGAGACGCCGGTCGACTTCAGATCGCCAATCAGCTCTGCCAGCCGGTCAAATTCGCGTGGCGTCAGGCTGGAGGTCGGTTCATCCATGGCGATGATTTTGGCGTCATCCAGCAGCGCCCGGGCAATCTCAACGATCTGCTGCTGCGATACCTTGAGGTTCCTGATCGGCGTATCGGGATCGATAGTGGGATCCAGCGTCTTCAGAATCAGGGTAGCCCGCGCCAGCTGGGCCTTTTTATCCACCCACCAGCCTCCGGCGCGGGTCAGCGGGCGACCCAGAAACATGTTCTGCGCCACGGAAAGCTCAGGCACATGCTGTAACTCCTGGTGGATCATCGCGATCCCGGCCTGACGGGCGCTGAGCGGACTGCGGATCTGCACCCGGTTTCCGTTGACGCTGATCTCCCCACTGTCCGCGCCGCGAACGCCGGAGAGGATATTCAGCAGCGTCGACTTACCCGCGCCGTTTTCCCCAATCAGCGCGTGCACCTCGCCGGGCCGCACTGAGAAATCGACATCCTGCAGCGCGGCGGCGTTACCGTAACTTTTGCTGATGCCACGCATCATTAAGCGAAACTGTTCCATACCCGCTCCCGCTGACTTATTGTTGAGCCAGCAGCTGACGCAACCGGTTGTTGTCTTTGGTTGAGAACGCCTCGACATTCTCTTTGGTGATCAGCGCCTGGGGTGTCGAAACAACGCGCGACAGTTTCTGTCCGTTGATCAGCCGGATAATGACGTCCATCGCCACTTCACCGGTCAGCACCGGGAAACTGTCGACCGTGCCGGTCAGCTCGCCGCGCTTAATCGAGGCGTAGGCATCGGAAATACCGTCAGTGCCAAAGATGGCCACCTGTGACGCTTTGTTCTGCGCGCGTACCGCCTCCACCACGCCCAGCGCCATGGTGTCGTTGTTGGCGTAGAAGCCGATCAAATCAGGATGCTGCTGCAGAATGGTCGATGCGGCGTTAAAGGCCTGCTCGCGACTCCAGTTAGCGGGCACGCTGGCCACGATGCTGAACTTCCCGGCGCTGTCCAGCGTCTCTTTAAAGCCACGGGTGCGCTGTCCGGCGGCATAAACCCCTGGCTGCCCTTCAATCACCGCCACTTTGCCGCCCTGCGGATGGTGCTGAATAAACCATTTCGCCACCCGCACGCCATTGTCTTTCTGGACGTTGCCGACGTAGTAGCGCGCATTCGGCATTACCGCATCATTAACGTTCACCACCGGGATATTTTTACTGTTGGCACTCTCCAGTGCAGGCTCCAGGTTGATATCGGTCTGCGGCGAAACCAGCAGGCCGTTAAAGCCCTGCGAGATCAGGGTTTCCGCAATGGAGAGCTGACCAAGCTGATCGTCTTCATTGGCCGCCGCCTGATAAGCGACAGTGAAACCATACTTTTTCGCCGCGTTCTGGTAGCCCTGGCCGAGTGAGCGCCAGTACTCATTGGTCAGGGTTTTCGATACCCCGCCAATCTTCAGCGACTTATCGACTTTTGGCAGTGCGCCATATTTGGTGTCGAGCTGGGTCCAGTCGGTGCGATCCGGTTCGGTATCGGATTGCAGCGGTGCCAGTTCTGCCGCATAAACCGTGCTGCAGAGCAGTGAGGAGGCGATAAGAGCAAGCAGGCGTTTTTTCATTTTTTATTCTCAGGGTGTTGGGTAGAGGTGTGATGTTTTTATGATTAATCGGCTGTCAGCGCGCCAGCATGATGTCATTGACGATCTGCTGAGAGGCCACCGCATCCTGGCGCCCGATGGCCGCCAGTAACGCCGCGTTGTCGTGCAGCTGGTCACACAGCCTCAGCAGACGAGTCACGGTCGCAATATTGCTTTCTGCTTCACGGATCGGGTCAAGACCGCTGGCATCCGGGAAGGTATCGAAGTAGTAGGCACCGCGATAACCATCACGCTGCATCTGCCAGAGAAACTCCAGCGTGGCGCGAGGGTTGACTGAGCCGACCATCAGGCCGTCATCACGCTTGCCCCAGCCGTCGTTAAGGTCCAGCCCCAGCAGCCGTGAGCGGCGCGCCACCATAGCGGCGGCGTAAGCCGGGATCTCATTGGCAAACAGTACATGAGCAAAATCCAGTGTGATCCCCAGGTTGGCGCAGCCCGCCTCTTCCACGGCCAGCAGACAGGTGGTGGCGTTGGGAAAGATGCTGTAGGCACGTGGCTCATTGGGTTTATATTCGATGCTGACGTCAACGTCCGGTGCATACTCCGCCACTTCACGCACGGCGCTGACCGCATCCTCCCAGATCTTCTTATAGTCCGCCTGGAAGCAGTAATCGAAACCGTCCTGCCCCATCCACAGCGTCATCAGCCGTGAACCAAATTCCCGACCCGCGTCAATGCCCCGTTTGGTCAGCTCAATCGCTTCGCGACGCACTTTCGCGTCGGGATGCGTAAACGCGCCGATTTTGAACTGTGGCGCGTCCCAGCGCATCTGCATACCGTTAACGGCCAGACCCGCATCACTGATCGCCTGGCGCAGTGTGGGGATATCGCTGGTGAGATGTTGCGGAAAGTTGAGGTCGAGATGCGTTAAGCCTTTGACCTTGCCTGCACGGGCAACCATCTGCAGCACAGAGGGCTTGCCCTGCTGATCGGGCCAGTAGAGGTGCGCCCCCGAGGCGAAAGAGTTAAGACGGGTAGCAAATTTCAGTTCCGACATGAGCATCAATCCTTCAGAGTGCGTATTGTGAAGTACTTTTCGTATTCACGATTAATTGTGAAGTCATATATTAATCTACGCCTCGCGGCTTAATGCGCAAGTCTGTCAGGCAGGAGAAATCGTTAAAGCGGGAGCGCTGTCACGAAATGGTTTCGATGCGTTATCAGATGATGTGAATGCGGAGATGAAAGAATTGAGATGAAATACAACAGGTTGTCGCGCGAAGCCGGGTGTGAGATCTGGCAGGTAGAGGTGTGAAAAAAGCTGAGCGCCAGGGCGGCGCTCAGCGGGTCGGTTTTTTAAAAAATCACTTCAGACGGAACGCGACAACGCTGTCGCCCGCCGTGGTGCCGAGCGAGCCGTGGCCGCCCGCGGCAATTACCACATACTGCTTGCCATCTTTGCCCATAAAGGTGGATGGCGTGGCCTGCGCACCCGCGCTCAGTTCAGTCTGCCACAGCAGTTCGCCGGTGGTGCTGTCGTAAGCACGGAAGAAGTTATCTGCCGTTGCGCCGTGGAACACCAGATCACCCGCCGTCAGCAGCGGTCCGCCGTGCGCCACCATACCCATCGGGAAACCGAGCGGGAAGCGGCCAGGCAGGAAGCTGGTCTTGAGGTTTTTGGTGGTGCCGACGCGACGCAGCCATTCGGTTTTGCCGGTGGTCAGATCCACACCGACCATCCGTCCCCACGGTGGCGCGATGCAGGGAATACCCAGACCCGACGCCATCTGCTGGATGTGGATAGCGTAGTCACCGTGGAAGTTCTCATTCCAGTACGGCGTACCATCTTTGGTGAAGGTACGCTGGGTTTCGGTTTCCGGCGTGCGTCTGATGAGGTTGTATTTGTAAGCCAGGCGCACCGGTGCCGCAATCAGCATCTGACGCTGTGGATCAACCGCTACAGAACCCCAGTTAAACACCCCGATGTTGCCCGGGAAGATCAGCGAGCCTTTCTCCGTTGGTGGCGTCCACGGGTTACCGTCATAGCGCAGCTCACGGAACGTGGTGCGGCAGGCCATCTGGTCAAACGGCGTAATGCCCCACATTGATTTCTCAGTCAGCGGCTGCGGAATGAAGTTCAGGCTGGAGACCGGCTGGGTCGCCGCATACTGCTCGCCTTTAATACCATCCGTGGAGACCTTAACCTGCTCTACCGGATAAACCGGTTCGCCGGTCAGGCGGTTCAGCACAAACAGGTTGCCGGTTTTGGTCGGCAGGATCACCGCCGGTTGCGGTTTGCCCTGATAGTTGATGTCCACCAGCGACGGCTGTGACGGATTATCGCGATCCCAGAGGTCGTGGTTCGAACTCTGATAACGCCATTTGAACGCACCGGTTTTCAGATCCAGTGCCACCAGCGCATCACGGAATTTTTCAGTGTTGCTGGCGGGATCGCGTTCAAGTCCCACTTCATCCGGCGAGGCGTTACCAAACGGCACATAGACCAGGCCGTTTTTCAGATCGGCGCTCAGGGTGGCCCAGGCGACCGGGGTATCCTGCGGATAGGTTGCCCCTTCAGCGACCGGTGCGGTGTTATCCGGGTTAGCCGGATCGAAGTTCCACACCAGACGACCGCTGACGGCATCATAGGCACGGATCACACCTGATGGGTTACCGCTGTTGAAGCCGTTATCCATCACCGAACCGCCGACAATCACCAGGTTGCCCGCCACCAGTGGCGCGGCAGTCTGCATCAGCGCGTGCGGACGCACCTCGCCCATGTTGGCGCGCAGATTCACCACACCGTTGTCACCAAAGTCAGCACAGGCTTTACCGGTATCGGCATCCAGCGCCAGCAGGCGGGCATCGGTGGTGGCATTGAAGATACGCTTGCGGCAGATGGCCGGCGATGCGCCCGTCTGCGCCTGCGCCTGCTGACCGGCATCGAAGTAGCTCACGCCACGACAGGTCTGGTGCTGCTGCAGATAAGAGCGGTTTTTATCCGGCGTCGTTTTCCACTTCACCGCACCGGTTTCCGGGTCAAGAGCATGGACTTCGTTGTGCGGCGTACAGAAGTAGAGCATGCCGTTGGCTTTCAGCGGTGTCGCTTCAAAGGTGTATTCGGTCGCATCATCACCCTGACGCAGGTCGCCGGTGTGATAGGTCCAGGCCACTTCAAGATCTTTCACGTTATCTTTAGTGATCTGCTTCAGCGCCGAAAAGCGCTGGCCATCTGTGGTTCCGCCATAGGCGCTCCACTCTTCAGCGGCACCGCCGGTCGCAGAGGCGTTGCGCGGCGTATTAATGGCGCCCTGCTGCGGCAGCGGATCGTAGAAGCAGAGACCGATGACCAGCAGCACCATCAGGACGACGGAACCCCCGAGGAAAGGATGGAAACGACGCTGCCCCTGATAGAGCGGACGCACCACCCACGGCAGCGCCAGCCAGAGACCCAGCACGCCAAACAGGTCGCCGCGCGGGATCCACTGCCATTTGTCGAAGCCCACTTCCCAGATAGTCCAGAACAGAGTGATCCACATCAGCAACGCATAAAGCGTCAGTGCACTGCGTTTGTTCATCAACAGCAGAATCGCGCTGAGCAGAACGCCCACGCCCATCAGCGCATAGAACGCGCTGCCTCCTGCAAGCAGGAGTTGTCCTCCCATGTAAATCAGGGCGATAGCAAATATCACCATGATTATACTGGTTATTTTATTGATCATGATCCATCCTCGGGTCATTAGCGGCAATTGAAAGGTTAAGCTGGAAACATAAATTCAACGAGATTTTAACTTACGCACGAAATATGTAAAAACGTGTATAAGCGTTAATCATTAGAAATATTTATTATAAATGTCACCTGTTAATGCGGTCAGGCCGCTTTTTTTACTTTCTGAAGGGCTGATTACGGGATATCCATCACAAAAAATTAACCATAGGCTGCTAACGACCGCACCTTTTGTTCAAAGGCGATTAATTAACAGACAAGCCGCCCTTCTGTAACGCCAGCTAAAGTGTGCCCGACGAAAGTTTTTCAGAGTCAAATAATCATAATGGTTTATTAACTCTGCTCTGAAATAACTCTTATTGCTGAAATCGGGAATGTTACTGCCCTGCTGTTATTATTGGCGGCTTCATCAACGCTGGTGCGGTGTCGCTGCTGTTCAAATGATTTAATTGTGCCAGCCTGAACGCGTTTTTTATTATTTTCCTGAAAAATAACACTCAGGAAATAGATTAATGAACAAAGGGATTTTGCCGATGAAACCGATTTCAGATATTCCGTAGCATGACGCTTATTTTATCTGTGATATATATCAGCTCTCTTATATTCGTTTATCCGGCCAGCAGGCGGGATTTTTCTGGCAGCAATAAACCAGGCAGGTTAACTATGACCGCACTTCATGCTATTTATCGCAAGTTTCGTTTCCCTTTTAAGTTTCTTAATGCTGCCATTCGCTATCCTGCCGCGCAGGCACGGGTAAAGCGTTATTCCGTCATGTCGATAGAAGAGACTGTCGATCTGTTATTACGTAACCCACAATTATCTCTGGCCCGTTATGGCGACGGTGAACTGGAAATGACCTGGTATAAAAATATCGGTTTTCAGCCATTTGACCCGAATCTCTCTGCACGGCTCAAAGCCTTGCTGCAGCAGGATTCAGGAGCCAACCCGAACTGTCTGATCTGTCTGCCGGATGCCTTTCGCACCACCCGTAATATGCGGGGCGGGTCGGCCCTGTTCTGGTTCTTCCATAAATCATTTTATTTTAAATATTATGAGGGTCTGCTGAATAAACAGTACCAGTATGGAAATACCTCGGTGACCCGTCCCTATCACGATTATAAAGGCAAGCAATTATCCCGGACGATATTTGATAAGTTTAAACAGCTCTATCAGGGCCGCCGGGTATTAATTGTGGAAGGCAGTGGAACGCGCCTGGGATTAGGCAATGATTTACTGGAGGGAGCCAGCGAAGTGAAACGTATTACGACGCTGAACCGTAATGCCTTTTCCGTCTATGATCGTCTGTTTGATACCATTTTAAAGAATGCCGTCAACTTTGACCTGGTCTTGATTTCATTAGGGCCGACCGCAACCGTGCTGGCATATGATTTAAGTCAGCACGGTATCCGCTGTATTGATAGCGGCCACGTCGATATTGAATATGAGTGGATGCTGGCCAGTGCCACCAGTAAAATAAAAGTGGACGGAAAAAACGTCAATGAGGCGGGCGTACTGCTGAGTGAACTGACTACGGTGGCAGATGCGACTTATCAGCAGCAGATTTTACAACACGTTGGCGAAATACCCCAGGTCGGGACGGCTGATACAGAAGCAGTCACGGAAGCCGTGGTTATCCCGCTGCCACACGTCAGCCCCAACCATCATAACGCCGCCTGAGCCTCACCACCGACAGGCAGCGGCTGCACCGCATTGAAGCGCAGGCGAATTATTAGCGGGATCGGTTAACCCCCTTCGGAGCGGGCTCAGGGGCCCGAATTCTGTGCTTGTCCGCTGTTTGCCGGATAAATGCCCTTTCCGGCATCAATTTTGCTTCTGCTCTCCTGAGACATTTAATCAGGAGAAGTGAGATGACAACCAGCCGTTACCGTTACACCATATTTTCACTGCTGTTCCTGATCGCCCTGATCAACTACATCGATCGCGGTGCCCTGTCGTTTGCGGCCAACGCTATTGCGGCGGAATACCACTTCAGCAAAGTCCAGCTCGGAGCCGTGCTGGGCTACTTTGGCTTTGGCTATCTGTTTGGTTCGCTGTGTGGCGGCTTTCTTGCCGACCGTATCGGCACGAAAAAAGTCTGGCTGCTGGCAGGCGTACTCTGGTCGCTGCTGGAGATCGCCACCGCCTGGGCGGGGGAACTGGGCATGGCGCTGTTTGGCGGATCCGCCATTATGGGCTTTGCTGCCCTTCGCATTATGTTTGGTTTTTCCGAAGGCCCGGCCTATGCGCTGATGAACAAGGCGATTGCCCACTGGGCACCCGATAATGAGCGCGGCTTTGCGCTGGGCATCGGCCTGCTCTCGACCCAGGTTGGCGCGCTGCTGACCGCCCCGATTGCGGTGGGCCTGCTGCTGCTGACCCATGACTGGCGCATGATGTTTATCCTGCTCGGTGTTTTCTCCCTGCTGGCGATGGCGCTGTTTGCCCGCACCTTCAGCGACAGCCCGGAGAAAAGTCCACATACCAATGCCGCAGAACGTCAGCTTATCCAGACCGGTCAGCGCCGCAGCGCGGGCGACAGCGTACCACTGCCCTGGTGGCGCTTCTTTACCAGCCGCACCCTGGTCTGCAACGCGCTGGGCTACTTCTCATTCCTCTACATCACCTTTACCCTGGTGACCTGGATGCCGAAATATCTGCAGGATAATTTCCATTACGACCTGCACTCACTGTGGTACGTCGCGATGATCCCGTGGAGCGGCGCCTGTATTACGGTGCTGCTGGGCGGTCGCATTGCCGATGCCCTGCTGGCTCGCTTCCGTAATCTGCGTCTGGCGCGCAACTTGTTTGCCGCCGTCACGCTGTGCGGCACCGCCTGCTGCTTTATGGCGATCCCCTATGTGCAGTCGGCTGCCGGGATTATTGCACTGATGACCCTGGGCAATGCGCTGAATGCACTGGTAAACAATGTCTACTGGTCGGTGGTGATTGATGTCACCCCTAAAGCGTCGGTGGGTACCTACAGCGGCATGACGCTGGCGATAGCCAATCTGGCAGCGATTATCTCTCCGATGCTCTGCGGCTGGCTGGCGGAATATTACGGCTATAACGCGATGTTTACCGTCACCGCACTGATCGCCTTTGGCAGTATGCTGGCAATGACACTGCTGCAACCGGAGAAGCCGCTGGTGGCCGAGGCGCAGACCGGCGCAGCGGACGTTTCTGCCGCCTGATCTTAAAAGAGGATTTCCTGACACGCGGGTGATCACACACCCGCGAAGAGTGACACTCCCTGAAAGGCTGCCGCTCAGGCGGCCTGACCTTGTTATTGGGCGGGATAAATTGACTGTTCGGGGATGCCCCGACGATCCCAGCGGCTGGCGATCAGCCATAACAGTGCCGTCGCAAACCATCCGATGATCCACGAGACATCATTACCGGCAAAAATCCAGGTCAGCGATCCATGGTGCAGCGGATTATCGATAAACGGCAGTTGCACCAGCACGCCCAGAAAATAGACGGTAATGCCGGCCAAGTTCCAGCGTCCATAGCGTCCGTCCGGCTGCGACAGTGCCGGGACATCAACCCTGCCCCTGGTGATCAGATAGAAATCGGTCAGGCTGATCGCGCTCCACGGCACAAAGAAAGCCAGCAGAAACAGCAAGAAGTGGGTGAAGGATTTCAGAAAGGCCGGTTCACTGAGAAGAGCAATGACGCAGGCCAGCGTAACCATAAGCACCACAAACAGAATGCGCCCACCCCGACTCAGCGTGGTTTTCTGCCGGAAGCCAGAGACAATGGTGGTCAGTGACATAAAACTGCCGTAGGCGTTCAGCGTGGTAAACGTGATTTTTCCAAAGCAAATGGCGAAATAAATCACCATGGCCATGGTCGCCGTGCTACCCATGCTCACGATGTACCCGACCTCATTGCCTGCAAACGCACTTCCGGCAATGGCAGCGACAATCACCCCCAGCGTCATTGAAGCCTGCGTGCCAAGTACGGTGCCAAAAAAGACTGAACTGAAGAGTTTCTTCGCAGAGACATCAGCTGGCAGATAGCGTGAATAGTCAGAGACATAAGGACAGAAGGCAATTTGCCAGGATGAAGACAGTGAGACCGCCAGCAGGAAATTTGCCGGGGTAAAGTGCTGATTCTGCCACACGGCTGATAAGTCATGTGCAGAGAACAGCGTGATAAACAGATAAGCAAAGGCTAAAACGCCAATGACGCTCGCCAGCTTGCCCAGTTGATGAATCACGCGATAGCCCAGCACCGCAATGATCACGATGAGGGTGCTGAACAGGATCATCCCGGTTGAATGACTGACATGGATAAGTTTAGCCAGCGCCTGCCCGGCTAATACTGTCCCGCTGGCTGAAAATCCCACATACATAATGCACACCAGCACCAGAGGAATAACAGCACCAAACACGCCAAACTGCATACGGCTGGTGATCATCTGCGGTAAACCCAGGCGCGGGCCCTGGATCGCATGCAAAGACATGATCGCTGCACCCAGAATCTGCCCCACCAGTAAGCCGATAAGAGACCACACGACGTCTCCACCCAGCACCACGGCCAGCGCACCCGTGACAATAGCCGTGATTTGCAGATTGCCACCAAACCAGAGCGTGAACTGGTTAAAGGGATGACCATGACGTTCACCCAGCGGGATGTAATCAATGGAGCGGGTTTCTGACAGGCTCTGTTTCTCTGAGCCTGAATAATCTGATACAGATGATTTGACCGACATAGATTCCTCGCTGGAACAGTGAGAGACGTGATGACTGAAAGCGTGATTTGCCCAATCCAGGGTTGAGAGTACATGTCTATACAAGCAGCGATATTGTCATGCGCATTGGGAAGTTACAAGGCAACCGGTCATTGGAAAATGTGATGATATCGACAGACCTGTCATGATGCGGGGCAGGAAAGGATGAGGAAGCGCGCGGACCTGTTTCCGGGGGATAACGCCCTTATGGCGGGGCGTAAAACGGGAGTGATGTATTTTGGTCGATCACCGCCACAGGCGACAGCGATGATCGGGTAACGCGTGCGATGTCAGGCCTGCCAGTCTCAGAGTGTGCGGAAGAGGAAAAACCCTGACGGTTACCCTTCAGCAACCACCCGCTGACGATGACAGTCGGCCGGTTCCAGTTTTTGCCCCTGTGAAGAGATAACCTCCAGGCGCGGCAGCGGCTTTCCTTCCGCATTATCCAGCAGCACGGAGTGGGTTTCGCCCTTCTCAAACAGGTAACGCTCGCCCCACTGGCGCATCGCGACCACAACCGGAAACAGCGAACGGCCTCTTTCGGTCAGGACATATTCGCTGTAGGCGCTGCCGTCGGAGGCCGGCGCAACCTCAAACACCCCTATCTCCACCAGCTGCTTCAGGCGTGACGCCAGGATATTTTTCGCCAGCCCCAAATTCCGCTGGAAGTCACTGAATCTGCGGACGTCATCAAAGGCTTCACGCACGATCATCATGCACCAGCGCTCACCTATCGACTCCAGGGTTCTGGCGACCGGACACTCGCTGGTTCTCAGGTATTCCTGCTTAGCCATGCTCTTCTCTCACGCTGCCTGTCTCATGATGGCAGTTTAGCCACTCCGAAAAGAAGTTGCAAAAAAAAACCAGCCCGGTTAAAGATATCGCCAATCCAGTTTCAAATAAAAACCAGAAAGGAAAGCAACATGACCTGTACGATTGGCAAGGCGCGTGATCCTGAAGCCGATTCGCCCCCAGCCGCGATCCCGGTGCTCTCGTCCCGGATGATCTTTTTTTTCTCACTCACCTCTGCGCTGGCGGTCGCCAATGTTTACTCGGCACAGCCTCTTCTGGAGTCGATCGCCGCCAGCCTGCAGGTTTCCACCGGCACCATTGGCACAGTGGTAACGGCCACGCAGAGCGGCTACGCCCTCGGGCTGATCTTTCTGGTGCCGCTGGGCGACTGCGTGAACCGCAAAAAACTGGTGATTACCCAGTTGCTGCTTTCCGTAGTGGCGTTAATCACTGCTGCGGTTGCGCCAGACCTGATGACGCTGCTCTGCGCAATGCTGCTGGTGGGATTAATGGCGGTGGTCACGCAGCTAATGGTGGCGTGGGCCGCCATGCTGGCATCACCAGAACAGCGCGGACAGGTGGTGGGCAGCGTAACCAGCGGCATCGTGATCGGCATCCTGCTGGCGCGGTTTGTTTCCGGAATGATTGCTGACCTGGCGGGCTGGCGGGCGGTCTATCTGACGGCTGCCTGCCTGTTACTCCTGATCTCGCTCATCCTGGCGAAAGTGCTGCCCGCCACAGCAGGTCAGACGCGGCGCACATCTTATCCTCACCTCTTACTGTCCGTTTTCCGTCTCTTCCTCACGGAACCGCAGCTGCGCAGACGAGGGATCCTGGCGCTGCTGATTTTTGCAGCCTTCAGTATGCTCTGGTCTTCGATGGTACTGCCACTTACCGCCCTGTCACTGTCACACACCCAGACCGGGATGTTCGGCCTGGCCGGAATTGCCGGTGCGCTGGCGGCCTCCAGAGCAGGCGCATGGGCTGACCTGGGCCAGGGGCAGCGTGCCACCGGCTTAGCCCTGGCGTTGCTGACCTTCTCCTGGCTGCCGATAGCCGCGCTTCACATCTCGTTACTGTTGCTGATTTTCGGGGTGATCCTGCTCGATTTCGCCGTCCAGACGGTACATGTGATTAATCAGAGCCTGATCGTGGCCGCCCGACCCGAGGCGGCAAGTCGTCTGGTGGGTGCCTATATGTGCTTTTACTCGCTGGGCAGTGCGCTGGGGGCCATCGCCGCCACTCAGCTTTATACGCACTGGGGATGGCAGGCTGTCTGCTATGCCGGTGCAGCGGTCAGTGCCTCTGCCTTTCTCTGCTGGTCCGGAGTACGTCACTCATGAAATTAACGCATCTGCTGCTCGCCGTCATGATCACCGCCATCTGGGGGGTTAACTTTTCCGTTATCAAGCTCGGCCTGCAGGCGATCGACCCGTTTATCCTGGCAGCTATCCGCTTTACGCTCTGCGCCCTGCCAGCGCTGTTCTTTATTAAAAAACCGGACGTGCCGTGGCGCTACCTGATCAGCTATGGCCTGGTCTTCGGGATTGGCCTGTGGGGTCTGGTAAATCTGGGAATTAAAACCGGACTGTCGGCGGGCATCGCCTCGCTGCTGCTGCAGTTCAGCGCCTTCTTCACGCTGCTGCTCGGTGGCTGGGTATTTAAAGAGCGTCTCAGCCGCTATCAGATCGCCGGGTGTGCGCTGGCCTGCGCCGGTCTGCTGAGCATTTTTTTCATTACCGATGGCTCGGTGACGTTTTCCGGCATGCTGCTGGTGCTGGCAGGCGCGGTCGCATGGAGTATTGCCAATATCATCAATAAAAAAGCGGGCACCCGGCAGGTTTTTGCTTTTCTGGTCTGGTCGAGCGCCTTTGCACCCATTCCACTCTTCCTGCTGGACGGGCTGGTCAATGGCAGCGCGGGCTATCACGCACTCTTCACTCAGTTGGATGTGAAGGCGGTGTTGTCGATACTGTTTCAGGTCTATCCCAATACCCTGCTGGGCTACTGGGTGTGGAACTGGCTGCTGAAACACTATCCGGTTTCAACGGTCGCGCCACTGTCGCTGCTGGTACCGGTGTTCGGCATCCTGGGTTCAGTGGCGATATTTGGCGAAACGGTTTCACCTCAGAAAATCGCCGCGCTGCTGCTGATCATCGCCGGACTGGCCGTCGGGCTCTATGGCCAGCGGGTTGTGCGCTATTTCGGCGTACAAACCGGCTGACGGCGCCGTGGGGTGGCTATGCACCGTGCCGCTGGCAGAACGCTTCGATGTCACCGTGCTGAAAATCGGGCAGATTCGCCAGCAGTTTCTCCAGCGGCCAGTTCCACCAGGCAATGCGCTGGAGACGTGCGGCGATAGCCGGTGTAAAGCGAACCCGCAGTGGCCTGGCCGGAACACCGCCCACGACGCTGTAGGGCGCGACGTTTTTCGTCACGACTGCACCCGCAGCCAGCACCGCACCATCACCAATGGTGACGCCAGGCAGCACAATTACGCCGTGACCTATCCACACATCGTGACCGATTATCACCCTATCGGCGCGACGGGCGGAAAAGAAGCCCTGATCGCGTCGGGCGTCGGGGTGGTAATACTCCGGGCAGTAGGTAAAGCGATGCTGGGAGGCGCGGTCCATGGGATGATTCGGCGCGCCAATGCGTACCTGATTAGCAATGGCGCAGAAGCGCCCCACCTGAGTATCGGCCAGGCAGCAGTGTTCACCGACATAGGAGAAGTCACCCAGCTCGCTATATTCCAGCGTGCTGTGCGCCAGGATCTCACACTGCTGACCCACAGTGGTTTCGCGCATCTTCACACTCTCATCAATCCAGGTGTGCGCTAATCGGGCGGGCATAACGGCGGCAATGGACATAAAACTCCCGGTCTGGATAAGCAGCGCCCCGGCGGCGTGCTTTGCCGCACCACCTTACCCGCCTCCGATGACAGAGAATTGACAAAGAAAAAAGGCGGAGTGGTTAGCTCCGCCTTGTTTCAAGTTCCGGTTAACCTGCGTGACCGGTCAGTTGCATAAGGGCAACGATGATCTGCAAGATGACCCGGATAAGATCCAGAATCAGCTTAGTCAGTTCCATCACTTTCCTTCTCCTTTTACAGGAGCGCGCTGTTCGGCAACCAGGGCTTTGACTCTACCCGCCGGGCGCCTAAGCACATCTTTGTGGAGAGAGCTGAGCGGCACTCATGGTTAAAGCCACAGGCCAGCACCACCTGATGCCTGCCGGGATTTTAAAACCGTGCCCCTGGGAGCGGCCAGTCGACAATGAGGCGATGCTCAACACTCAACACCTGTACAAACATACAGCATTTTGGCGAAACTTGAAATCCTTAGCCGCACATTTTACAATCTTGTTTGTGGAGAGTGCTGAGCACCTCGTTCGCAGCGCGGTTACCAGCCGGGTAGCGAACAAAAAATAAAGGATTTGGCGAAATGCCAAATCCTTTTTTTATGCCTGCTTTCTGCTTAAAAAAGCAGCGCAATGCTTACTTTGCGGCGCTGATTCGCCAGACGGTATTACCCGCATCGTCAGCAATCAGGACACCGCCCTGTTTGTCGCTGGCCAGACCGACCGGTAATCCACGTACCTGCTTTTCATCATCCGTCAGGAAGCCCGAGACCACCGTCTGCGGCTGACCCACCGGCTTGCCGTTTTCAAATTTCACCCACACCACTTTGTAGCCATTCAGCGGCGTACGGTTCCAGCTGCCATGTTCACTGATAAACGCACCGCCCTGGTATTGCGGCATGTTATCTGCGCCGTAGAACAGCAGCCCCAGCGGAGCGACATGCGAACTCAGGGCATAATCAGGCTTAATCGCTTTCTCAACCAGATCGGGACGCTGCGGTTCGGCACGGGTATCCACATGCTGACCAAAGTAGCTGTAGGGCCAGCCATAGAAGCCTTTGTCCTGCACTGAGGTCATGTAGTCTGGCACCAGATCGGAGCCGATTTCATCACGTTCATTGACGATGGCCCACAGTTTTCCGCTCTGCGGTTCCCACTGTAAGCCGGTCGGATTGCGCAATCCGCTGGCGTAGATCCGGCTGGCACCGCTGGCCGCGTCCACTTCCAGCACCGCGGCGCGGCGATACTCTGCGCCAATGCCGTTCTCGGTGACGTTACTGTTGGAGCCGACACCCACATAGAGCTTGCTGCCATCGGGGCTGGCCAACAGCGCTTTGGTCCAGTGGTGGTTAATCGGCCCGCCCGGCAGTTCCGTCACCTCTTCAGGCGCGGTGCGGATCTCCGTCTCCCCTTCGCGATAGGGGAACTTCACCAGGCTGTCAGCATTCGCGACGTAAAGCGTATTGCCAATCAGCTGCATACCAAACGGCGAGTGCAGATTCTCAATAAAGCGGTGCTGCTCCCATTTGCCATTGACGTTGCGCAGCAGCGTAATCCGGTTGCCGCCAGCGCCGCCCTTACCTGACGCTTTCTGCACAATGCCCATAATCAGCTGTTTAGGCCGGGTAGTGGGTTTGGCCGGGCCGTTGGATTCCGCCACCAGCACATCGTTATTCGGCAGCACATAAACCTGACGCGGATGCTGCAGATTGTCAGCGATCTTTTCGATTTTCAGCCCGTCAGCCACTTTTGGCATTTCGCCCGCTTTCCACGGCGTGCCTTCCGGCACCTGCATCGGCGGCATAAAGAAGTTCTGTGCCTGCGGCAGTTCAGGATTCGGTCCGATCTGCTTTTGCGGATCGACAAGCGCACCATCATCACAGCCTGCCAGCAGTGCTGTCAGGGTAAGCGCGAGCAACGTTTTATGCGGTATCTTCATGGTGGCTCCTCCTTAAGCGCTACGCTGACGTAACGCAAGTTGCACATTCGCCAGCAGCAGCAGCGCTACCACCAGCGTCGAAAGCGTCACGCCCAGCGGGATGACAGCGGCGGCATCACGGCTGTGAATAAACGCATTGACGATAGCGATCACAATCGCCACCAGCCAGAGCCAGAAATGACTCTTTTCCGCACTGTCACTGCCGCGGAACAGATAAACCAGCGCGATGAGTCGCGGCACAATCGCCAGTATCAGTCCCAGCGCAATCAGCCAGCCTGCGGCATCCGTCCAGAACAGCACAAAGGTCTGGCTATAGAGAATATCGAACAGCCAGGCCGCGACAAAAAAGCCCAGCGGCACCGGCTCCAGCAGAGCGTACAGCGTCACGGCAAAGGCCGATCTTCCCAGGGTATTGCGCATGTTTCTCTCCATTTTTAACGTGAATGCGGACCGCGTCAGACGTCGCGCTGCTCAGAGCAACTGACTCCGCGCCTGTAAAAGATTAGTAAATCTGAAGAGAAACAGAGGGTTTATTCGGGAGGAATTGCAAATCAGGCGGATGACGTCCCTGTCATCGCCGGTCAGTCAGGGTTTATCAGCGGGTAAAGTGACCCAGTATCCTGGCTGATAAGGCAGCGGCAGGAATCTCTCGTGGAACGTGCGGAAGGTGGCGTCCGGATCCAGATCGGCAAACAGATCGGGATGCAGCCATTTCGCCAGCGCCTGGATAGCCACAAACTGGTAAGGGCTGTCGTAGAACTGATGCCAGATGGCGTGGACATTGCCGTTGTGCGCCACCGGCAGGGTTTTAAAAGCATCGCGCATCATCAGCCCCTTAAGACGCGCGGTAGCCTCGGTGACATTGGCACCCGGACCGACGCCGACCCATTTGCCCACGGTGTTGTAATTCTTCCAGTTAGCGCCGGTCACCACCACCACATCCGGCTGGCTGGCGATAATCTGTTCCGGGTTAACGGTGCCGAAGGTGCCAGGGATCAGATCTTTAGCGATGTTACGACCGCCCGCGATCTCGACCATCTGACCAAAGTTTTCATTGCCAAACGACATGCAGCACTCGTCGCTGTAGCCGCCTGCACGGTCAATCATCACTTTCGGGCGGTAGCCGGTGAAGTTCTTCAGACGCGAGGTGACAAGGTCAATCTGCTGCTGGCGGAAGGTGATAATTTCCTGGGCACGCGCCGGTTTGTTCACCAGTTCGCCCATGATGCGGATACTTTTCTCCGCATTCACCATCGGCGCTTCGCGGAAATCGATAAACACCACCGGCACGCCTACTGCCTGCAGTTTTTCAATCAGCTTGCCTTCATCGGTGGCGGCTTTGGATTCCAGATTCATCAGCACCAGATCGGGCTTCAGGGTTAACGCCTGCTCGACGTTGAAAGTGCCATCTTTCGCCCCGCCAAAGGTCGGTAATTTTTTAATTTCCGGATAGCGTTTTTCGTAAGCCTGATAACCGTCCCAGTCCGCTTTCGGGAAGTCGTCACGCCAGCCAATCACCCGTTTAAATGGGGCATCAGTATCAAATGCCGCCAGCAGATACATCTGACGGCCCTCACCCAGAATGATGCGTTTTGCCTCCTGCGGCACCTCGACCTGACGGCCTGCGACATCGGTAATCAATTTGGCCGAAGCCGTCCCTGCCAGCGTGAGCAGCCCCAGCGCTAAAAACCATTTTTTCATTGTAAAAACCCGCACAAATGATAATGAGAATTATTAATGTAAAGCGGCGTTACTATCACCTAAAACAGTGGTCAGGGGAAGTCATCCGGTTAAATGTTTTTTGCGGCGGGGTTAACTGGCGGAGTTTCGCTCAAAGAGATCTCTTAAGAGGAAAAAGCGCAGCGTGTCGCTGCTCACAAAACGGTCAGCTTTCGTGAATATGTTCACAACACCCTGGGCAGTTGCACACATATTAGCCATTAATCGTATCGTTTTGGCTAATGCGTTAATGAATTGTGAAGGCTAGATTGAAAATGAAACAGCGTTTTAATAATTCATCAGGACAGACTGCCACAGGAGCTTAACCGTGAAGATCAGCGCCATTGATGTCACCCTTTTTACCTATCCCACCCAGCGTTGCGCCGACAGCGCCGGGCACTCCCACCCTGGCCCGGAAAATGATGCGCAGATGGCGCTACTGACCCTGACCAGCGAGGAAGGCGACTGTGGTTACGCCTTTGCGCCGCCGGAAGTGGTGCGATCCCATGTGGTTAATGCCTTTTTCCGCAAAGTGCTGATCGGTCAGAACGCCTTTGACCGGGAGCGTCTGTGGCAGGATCTGGTGCACTGGCAGCGCGGCAGCGCCCATCAGCTCACCGAGCGGGCGCTCTCCGCTGTGGAGCAGGCATTGTGGGATCTGATTGGACGGAAGCTGAAACAGCCTGTCCACAAACTGCTGGGCGGCTATCGCGAGAAGATCCCGGCTTACGGCAGCACCATGTGTGGTGACGAGCTGAGCGGTGGATTATCAACGCCGGATGAGTATGCGCAGTTCGCGGAAAAGCTGGTGGCGCGCGGGTATCAGGCGATCAAGCTGCACACCTGGATGCCGCCGGTCTCCTTCGCACCCAGCCCGGCGATGGATATCAAAGCCTGCGCGGCTGTGCGTGAAGCGGTGGGCCCCGATATCGCGCTGATGCTGGATGGCTACCACTGGTACAGCCGCAGTGACGCGCTGACCATCGGCAAGGCGCTGGAAAAGCTTAATTTCGCCTGGTTCGAGGAGCCGATGGAGGAAGAGAGCATGGCCTCTTACGCCTGGCTGGCCGAAAACCTCTCTATCGACGTGCTTGGTCCGGAGAGCCTGGGCGGTAAACATCACAGCCGCGCCGACTGGGTGCGTGCCGGAGCCTGCGACATTCTGCGAGCCGGAGCCAACGGCGTAGGCGGCATCTCGCCCACCCTGAAAGTGGCGAATCTGGCTGAAGCCTTTGGCATGGATTGCGAAGTGCACGGCAACGGTGCGGCCAGCCTGGCGGTGGTCGGGGCGATCCGTAACTGCCGCTGGTATGAGCGCGGCCTGCTGCATCCCTTCCTGGATTATGAAACACCGCCCGCCTACCTCAACAGCCTGATCGACCCGATGGACGATCAGGGATTTGTCACCCTGCCCACCCGCAGCGGGCTGGGTGAGGATATTAACTTCAGCTGGATTGAGACGCACACGCTGAACCGCTGGTAAATCGCACTACCGAAGTACGGCAAACAATAATAACCCCGTCGCCCGCCTGCTGCCTGCCATCCCGGTGGCCAGCAGCAGGCAGAGTCGTAAACGGGAAAACCTCTGACCTGCTGGACTTTACCTATGACCCTGACACAACGATGTGGCGCGTGGCTGATCACGCTGCTGGTGCTGACGGGCAGCGCGTCAATCCAGGCAAAGACCCCGGATGACCAGCTGATCGTCGGCATGAATATGAATAACCTGCTCACCCTGGATCCGGCCGCTATGACCGGCAACGAAGTGGTCGGCATTGTCGTGAATCTCTATGACGGACTGGTCGAGCTGAACCCGCAGCAACTCACCGAGGTGCGCCCGGCGCTGGCGGAACGCTGGTCAGTCAGTCCGGATAACCGCACCCTGACTTTTCACCTGCGCGACAACGTCAGGTTTCACTCCGGCAATCCGCTGACCAGCGCCGATGCAGTCTGGTCGATGCGGCGGGTGCTGCATCTGAACCTGGCGCAGGCGTCGGTGTGGAAATCGTACGGCTTCAGCCGTGACAACGTTGACCAGATGATTACCGCACCCGACGACCGCACGCTGGTGATCACCCTGCCCAGACCTAACGATCCGCAACTGGTGATCTACTCGCTGGCGGCGCTGGGCAGCATGGTGGTGCTGGATAGCAAAACCGTGCAGCAGCATGAGGTGGATGGCGACTGGGGCAACCGCTGGCTCACCACCCATGAAGCGGGCTCCGGCCCGTTCCGGCTGGATGTATGGCAGGCAAAAGATGTGCTGCGCATGAGTCGTGCGACCGATTACTGGCGCGGCGAGGCGAAGATGTCGCGGGTGGTGTTCCGCCATCTGCAGGAGTCGCAGACCCTGCGGCTGATGATGGAGAAAGGCGATCTGGATATCGCCAGTAACATGGCGATCCCCGACGTGCGCGCCCTGCGGCACGACCCCGATCTCACCATTGATGCGGTAAGAAAAGGAACGATCTACTACCTGGCGATGAGCATGAAAGATCCGCACTTCGACAATATCAAAGTGCGGGAGGCGGTACGCTACCTGGTCGATTATCAGGGCATCAATAAAAGCCTGATGACCGGCTATGGCGAGCTGCATCAGCGCCCGATTCAGGCTGGCATGCCCGCCACGCTGCCCAATCCCGGTTACCGGCTCGATGTGCCGCGCGCCCGCGCACTGCTGGCTGAAGCGGGTTATCCGGACGGCTTCGACACCACGCTGCGGGTGCTGGCCGATCAGCCATTTCTGAACATCGCCATCGCCGTGCAGTCGACGCTGCTCCAGGGCGGGATCCGCGCAAAAATCATCACCGGCACCGGTAACCAGATCTATGGCGCGATGCGCGATCGCCAGTTCAGTCTGCTGGTCGGGCGCGGTGGCAGCGGCGTGGAGCCGCATCCCCACTCCAGCCTGCGTGCGCTGGTCTATAACCCGAATAATGCTGACAGCGCCCGGCTGACCAACTTCCAGGGCTGGCGCACCGGTTTCTACGACGCGCAGCTCAACAGCATGATCGATCAGGCGCTGGTGGAGCGCGACAAAACCCGCCAGCAGCAGGCCTATTACGCCATCCAGCAGCGCTATGACCAGCTGGTACCTGCACTGATGCCGATTTCACAAATGCTCGACTCCGTGGTGGTCAGCAACCGGGTGCAGGCTTATCAGCCGCATCCCTCAGCGACCACCTTCCTCCGCGATGTCTGGAAAACCCCTGAAGCCAAAGCGGGAGGCACCCTATGATCCTGACCCTGACCCGAACTCAGTGCCGCCGCATCAGCCATCGCGCGGTGCAGGTAGTGATTACCCTGTTCGGCCTGCTGCTACTGACCTTTTTTATTGGCCGGGTAATGCCGCTGGATCCGGTGCTGGCGATTGTCGGCCCCGACGCCGATCAGGCCACCTATCAGCAGGTTTATCACCAGCTCGGCTTTGATAAACCGCTGTGGGTGCAGTTTGGCATCTACCTTAACGCGCTGCTGCATGGCGATCTCGGCCATGCGCTGCTCACCGGTCAGCCGGTGGTGCATGACATTGTGCGCGTCTTTCCGGCAACCGTAGAGCTGGCCACGCTGGCGATTGTGATTGGCGCAGGACTGGGCGTGCCGCTGGGTGTGCTGGCGGCGGCGCGTCGCAACAGCGTCATCGACTATGTGGTGCGGATGCTCAGCCTGGCCGGTTACTCCACCCCAATCTTCTGGGTCGGCATGATTGGCCTGCTGCTGTTCTATGCCCATCTCGGCTGGGTCGGCGGCGCAGGTCGGGTGGACTTCAGCCTGGATGGCATCGTGCCACGTCGCACCGGCTTTATGCTGATTGACGCCCTGCTGGCGGGCAACAGTCAGGTGTTCTGGAATGCGCTGAATCATCTGGTGCTGCCCGCCTCGCTGCTCGGCTTTCACTCCATGGCCTATATCAGCCGCATGACGCGCAGCTTTATGCTCGCGCAGCTGTCGCAGGAGTTCATTCTGACCGCGCGGGTCAAAGGGCTGACTGAATGGCAGGTGATCTGGCAGCACGCCTTCCGCAATATCCTGGTGCAGCTGCTGACCGTGGTGGCGCTGGCCTATGGCTCGCTGCTGGAGGGCGCGGTGCTGATTGAAACCGTCTTCTCCTGGCCCGGCTTTGGCTCCTACCTCACCGGCAGCCTGATGCTGGGCGATATGAATGCGGTGATGGGCTGTGTGCTGGTGGTGGGCCTGATTTTTGTGCTGCTTAACCTGATCTCCGACCTGCTCTATCTGGTGTTCGATCCGAGGACCAAAGTATGACGATCTCTTTTGACGCTGGGTCTGTGAGTCATTCCCGTGAGCGGCTGGTGCGCTGTCAGCGTTTTGCTGCCCGCTGCGGCTATTTCCTCTGGCGCATGGCCTGTAATCCCCTGACCGCGATTGGTGGTGGCATAGTGCTGGTGCTCTGCATCGTGGCGCTGTTCGCGCCCTGGATCGCGCCGTATCACCCGCTGGTTCAGGATCTGAACAATGCGCTGACGCCTCCCGGCGCGGCCCACTGGTTTGGCACCGACGAGTTTGGCCGGGATATCTTCAGTCGTCTGGTGTGGGGCGCACGCATCACGCTCTACATCGTGCTGCTGGTATCGGTCACCGTCGGGCCGCTGGGCCTGCTGCTGGGCGTCACCGCCGGTTATTTTGGCGGCAAAGTCGACGGCGTGCTGATGCGCGTCACCGATATCTTTATCTCCTTCCCGAGCCTGGTACTGGCGCTGGCCTTTGTTGCCGCGCTGGGGCCGGGTCTGGAGCATGTGGTGATCGCGATTACACTCACTGCCTGGCCACCCATAGCCCGTCTGGCCCGCGCTGAAACGCTGTCGCTGCGTCAGGCGGACTTTATCTCGGCGGTGCGCTTACAGGGCGCGTCGCCGCTGCGGGTGCTCTGGAAGCACATTATTCCCCTCTGCCTGCCGTCGGTGATTATCCGCATCACCATGAACATGGCGGGCATTATTCTCACCGCCGCCGGGCTGGGGTTTCTCGGGCTGGGCGCGCAGCCGCCGGATCCGGAATGGGGCGCGATGATTGCCAGTGGCCGCACCTACATGCTGGAGTGCTGGTGGGTGGTGACCGTTCCCGGTCTGGCGATCCTGATTAATAGCCTGGCATTTAACTTCTTAGGAGATGGCCTACGTGACCTGCTCGATCCCCGCAGTGAGTAACGCCTCGCCGTTGCTCGACGTGCGCGATTTGCACGTGAACTTTGTTAACGGACGCCAGATTACGCCGGCGGTGCGTGGCGTCTCCTTTCAGCTCGGTCAGGAGAAGCTGGCGATTGTCGGTGAGTCCGGCTCCGGTAAATCGACCGTGGGTCGCGCCCTGCTGCAGCTGCATCCAGCTAAGGCGCGCATTGAGGCGAGCCGGATGCAGTTTGGCGATATCGACCTGCTGCACGCCAGCCCGGCAGAGATGCGCGCTATTCGTGGCAAACGTATCTCGATGATTATGCAGGACCCGAAATATTCGCTGAATCCAGTGATCCGGGTTGGCGAACAGATTGCCGAAGCCTGGCGCAGTCACCATCGCGGCCAGAAATCGGCGGCACGTCAGCGGGCGCTGGCGATGCTGGAGGAGGTGCAGATCCGCGATCCTGAACGGGTATATCAGCTCTATCCCCATGAGATTTCCGGCGGCCAGGGGCAGCGCGTCATGATCGCCATGATGCTGATCACCGAGCCGGAACTGGTGATTGCCGATGAGCCCACGTCTGCGCTGGATGTCTCGGTTCGCCTGCAGGTGCTGGCGCTGCTGGATGATCTGGTGAAAGCGCGCGGTCTGGGACTGATTTTTATCAGTCACGATATCAATCTGGTGCGCAGCTTCTGCGATCGGGTGCTGGTGATGTATGCCGGGCGCGTGGTGGAGTCGCTGGACGCCAGCGAACTTGATCGCGCGCAGCATCCCTACACCCAGGGACTGCTGGCAGCACTGCCCGACCTTGATCGGCGGCGCACGCGTCTGCCTGTGTTACAACGTCACGCCAGCTGGCTAACTGACTAAGGAGTTACGATGATTGAGGTGAAAAATCTCAACCTGAGTTTTGGTGAAGAGGGTCGCCGTAATCAGGTGCTGTTCGACGTCAGCCTGCAGGTTAAACAGGGTGAAATCTTCGGGCTGGTCGGTGAGTCAGGCTCGGGTAAAACCACGGTGCTGAAGTGTCTGGCGGGCCTGTTTAATCACTGGCAGGGAGAGCTGACCATTGATGGCCAGCCGCTGGCGCACCGCATCGATCGGGCGCGCTGCCGTCAGGTGCAGATGGTGTTTCAGGACCCTTATGGCTCCCTGCATCCGCGTCATACGCTGGGCGATATCCTTGAAGAGCCATTACAGATTCAGGGTATCGGGCAGCGCCAGCAGCGCGTCGTGGCGATGCTGGATAAGGTCGGGCTGAATCGCGCCTGGCAGACGCGTTATCCGCACCAGCTTTCCGGTGGTCAGCGTCAGCGCGTGGCGATTGCCCGTGCGCTGATTTTAGAGCCGCGCGTGCTGCTGCTGGATGAGCCGACCTCCGCACTGGATGTTTCGGTGCAGGCGGAGATCCTCAATCTGCTCAGCGATCTGCAGCAGCAGGAGAACCTGACCTATCTGATGGTGACGCACGATCTCGGCGTGGTGGCGCACCTCTGCCATCGCGTGGCGGTTATGCAACAGGGCAAGGTGCTGGAGACGCTGGATGTGCCGACGCTGGTGGCCGACCGCGCCGCGATGCCCTACACCCGGATGCTGGTAGAGGCGAGTCGTCATTACAATCCGGCGCTGGCGCAGCAGAGCTGACGTTCAGCTGATGTCGGGAAAGAGAGAATAAAAAAAGGCCGGTCAGACCGGCCTTATGACCCCGGATGCGTTAGTGGGTCAGCTGACGCACAAAAGCGACGATTTCCTGATTTTTGCCATGCTCAAACAGACACTGCTGGAAGCGTGGGCCACTAACGGCAGTACGCACCAGTTCAGGTTCGATGGCGCGCAGTGTGTCGAGGTAGTTCTCTTTGATCACGGCAGCTTTGACCTGATTCAGCAGACCGGCATTACGCACCTGCGGCTCTTTACGCTCTGGCGGATAGCCATTGCCCTTCTCGCCGGTGAAGGCTTTTTCAAAGATAAAGCGCAGGTTAAGTTCAGCGCCCCAGCCAAAGCCTTTGGCGAACGGCAGAGATAAGGCATTACCGTTGTTGATCTGGGCAAACAGGTAGGCATCCGCCGGATCGATACAGTAGCCGCAGACGACGCCCGGGTGAATGTTAAGCGACATCAGCGCGCCCTGCCCGGTGCCGCAACCCGCGACCACGAAATCCACGGCCTGGCTGTTGAGCAACACGCTGGCCTGAATGCCGAGGTGAATATAGGTCAGGTGGTGATCCTGCTCATCGCTCATACCGACGTTGAAGACCTGATGGCCCAGTGGCTGTGCGACGCCTTCCAGTTCTTTCAGCACGGTAACGTTTTTAGCGGCCTGGCTGTTTTCCATCATTAACGCGATTTTCATGATCTACCCTTATAAATTAATTGAAACACCGTTTCATTTTAGTGAAAAACCACTAAAGTGCATAAACTAATTCACCCGAGTGCTGTGAGATCCATCACAAAACGGTCACCGCAGCAGGGGCAACCGCAGGAGGATTGCGATGTTTATCTACCATAAAGAGCGACCACTGAAAGATCTGGGCAACGGCGTGACCCGCCGCGTGCTGGCGTACGGCGGCACCATGATGGCGGTAGAAGTGATTTTTGAGAAAGAGGCTGTCGGCCCGCTGCATCACCATCCCCACGAGCAGCTGACCTATGTGCTGAGCGGACGTTTTGCCTTCACCATCAATGGTGAAACGCGTGAGGTGGGCGCAGGAGATACGCTCTATAAAGCGCCCAATGTGGTTCATGGCTGTGTCTGTCTTGAGGCGGGCACATTACTGGATACGTTTACACCGCAGCGCGAAGATTTCCTGACCGCTAAATAGTGCATGCGGCCCGGTGGGCCGCCTGTTGACCTGACGCAGGACTGACCTGGTTTTTCCCGCCTCCGCATCCGGCTTCAGGCCCGCAGAATTTTTCTGAAATTCCTTATCCCGCTAACTTAATGATTAGCTGACATTTACGCCGCAACCGCGCTGCGCTTAGCTTCGTCCTGAAAATCAATCGGGCAGATTTCTGTACAAATTCCGGATCGTTGTATAAGTTTAATAGCAATCGCCGAACATTTTTTAACCCGAAACAGGACAATATTATGCCAATGCAAAACACCCTCACGTTGCCGGTGAATCACAGTGGCCCGATCAAAAATGAGTTTAGTTCATCCTTTGCCGTGTCTGAACAGGACAAACTCAACTTTCTGATCGAAGAGTTACTGGAAGCGGGCAAGGAAAAAAGCTGTATGGAACTGCTGCGCCACCTGGCATCCGCAGACAGTGCAGAAGAAGAGGCATGCTGCCGCGAACTGCTGACGTTGCTGATGGCACAAAAATGAAGTCAGTTGCCAGCTGTTCAGCGCCGATTCATCCCTTTCTGAAAGCGTATCTGATATTGCACTCAACGCCTGAGCGCACTTCCCCGTTCAGGCGTGTCAACATGCCCAGCGAAAGCTGCGGTTTTTTCTGAATGCAGTAATGCCCGCAGCAGCAGAGACTGTTACGCGCGGTAAATCCGGGTTTTACTCACCAGCAACTTTATGCCTCTCATTGCTTATCTCTCCCCTGTTTTGTTAGCCTGAATCCCGCTTCGGCGAGACCTGCTTTACTTTCCCTTCGCGTAATGCGCGCGGTTCACTATCAGGCTGACACAGGAGTGATATGACCATGACCTTTGCCCCCGCCACGCTGCATCTGCTGTGTGGAAAAATTGCCTCCGGGAAATCGACGCTGGCGGCGAAGCTGAGTGCCGCCCCCGGTTGCGTGGTGATCAGCGAGGATCAGTGGCTCGCCGCGCTCTATAAGGACGAGATGCAGTCGGTGGCCGATTACGTGCGCTATGCGGCAAAACTCAGAAAGGCGATGACGCCTCATCTGGTCGCGCTGCTTAACGCAGGGGTGTCGGTGGTGCTCGATTTTCCTGCCAACACCCGGACGAATCGCGACTGGATGATGTCGGTGATTAAGGCATCCTCTGCCGACCATCGCCTGCATTATCTGGACGTACCGGATGCGCTGTGTAAATCGCGCCTGCACGCCCGAAATCAGGGCGGCGAACACGCCTTTGCCGCAACGGACGAGCAGTTCGCGCTGATTACCCGCTATTTCGAAGCGCCGCAGGAGGAAGAAGGCTTTAACCTGGTGCGCCACGGTTAATGCCTTCTGGCGCGGGATCTTAAGAGAGGTCGAGTGCCGCGAGCACGTCAGCAATCTGCTGGCAGTGCGCATCGGAGAGCGGCTGCAGCGGGCGCGGCAGGCAGTCGCGTTCGGTCAGTCCCAGCAGCCCCGCCGCGGCGCTGATCACCCGGAAACTGCCGCCATGCTGGCGGAACAGCGCCCATAACGGCTGCAGGCGATCGGACTGCGCCCTGACGCTCTGATAGTCACCTGCGGCCGCCGCTTCGGTCATCGCTTTTGCAACGCGCGGAAACAGTCCGCCGCACACCGAATACCAGCCATCACAGCCCGCAATCAGCCCGTTGGCGGCAGAAGCATCGCCGCTGACGCCAATCGACACGGAATCTGGCAGCGTGCCGCGCAGCTGAGCGAGGCGATCGTTAGCCGCAGATTGCTCCGCCGGTACCCCAGGAATTTTCACTGACCCGACACCGGAAAGTGCGGCGATCCGGCTCAGCAGCGCATCGGAAAACGTAAAATGGGTGGTGCCGGGATTGTCATAGATACAGACTGGCACCGAGGCGTGTCGCGTTACGGTCTCGAAAAGCGTGAACACCTCATCTTCATTCAACGCCTGATAACCCAGCGGCGGCAGCAATAACGCGGCCGCGCCCGCCTGTTGCGCGTCCTCCGCCAGCGCCAGCACCTCGTCAGTGCCCACCGCACCAATGCAGATCATCACTGGAATCGACTCTGCATGTTCCACCGCCAGTTCTGCGATACGCCTGCGCTGCGCGCGGGTGAGATAGGCGTAGCTGCCGGTGGACCCCAGCACGCCAAGGGAATCGACTTTTGCATCAGTCAGCCTGCGCAGCAGCCGCAAAAAAGCCGCCTCATCGGGCTTGCCTGCCGCAAAGGGAGTAAGGGGGAACGCACTGAGTCCGCTGAACATATCATCTGCTCCATTACAAGATTGCACCGGCTGGAGGTCGCCCCTGCAGCCATATTTCGTTACCGGACGAAGCATCAACCCGCCCCGCCCGCTATTTTTGCGCTATCACCCAAAGGAGGATAGCGATGATTGCCGTACTATTTGAAGCCGAAGCCCGACCCGAACACCAGATGCGTTACCTGCAACTGGCTGCCGACCTTAAACCGCTGCTGATGCAAAACAGCGGGTTTATCTCTCTTGAGCGCTTTCAAAGCCTGACCGATGAGAAAAAAATTCTCTCGCTCTCCTGGTGGCGCGATGAAGAATCGGTGCTGGCCTGGAAGCGCAACCTCTGTCACCAGGCCGCACAGCGTGAAGGCCGCGAGACCCTTTTTGCCGGTTACCGTCTTCGCATCGTCACGCTGATCAGAGAATATGCCTCACAACAGGGAGTAAATTAACATGTTCGATATTCATGTCATCCTGCAAAATAGTCCAGGCACACTTTCCCGGCTCACCACGCTGCTGGGCCGTCATGGGATTGGACTGGAAGGCGGCGGCCTGTTCTCCTTTGGTGAGCAGAGCCACGCTCATTTTCTGGTCGAGGAAGGCGAACGGGCGCGGGCCGTGCTGGAAGCCGGGGGTATCGCCGTCGAGGCAGTTAAAGTCCCGCTTATTCGCAGGTTACCGCAACAGCGTCCCGGCGAACTGGGGGCGATCACTGCACGCCTTGCCGATGCCGGAATCAACATCCTGGTGCAATACAGCGATCACGCTAACCAGCTGATCCTGATCACCGATAACAATCGATCAGCCGCCGGGCTGACCACAGAATGGGCACGCTAATCTGATGGCAACACCACAACCGCACAACGCACCTGACGATAGCGAAGCACTTGAGAATGCGATTGTGGGCGTCGCCGCCGCAATGGCCGATCCGTCACGGGTGAAGATGCTGTCCGCGCTGATGGATGGGCGCGCCTGGACCGCCACTGAACTCAGTGCCGTCACCGACGTGGCGCCCTCAACCGCCAGCGCCCATCTGAACCGGTTGATCACCAGCGGCTTGATCGTCTGCGTGGCGCAGGGGCGTCACCGTTATTACCGACTGACCGGCAGTGACATCGCTACGCTGATTGAGAACATGATGGGCGTGTCCTGGCGACGGATTGCCGCGCCGGCGAGCACCACCCCAACATCGCTTCGCACCGCCCGCACCTGTTACGACCATCTGGCCGGTGATATTGCGGTGCAGATTTATGCTGTAATGGCGCAACAGGGCTGGATCACGCCGGAAGGCAGCGCTGTCACCCTGTTGGGTCTGCAGCAGTTTGCGGCGTTGCAGATTGATCTGTCACAGCCCGGACGCCGCAGAGCCTGCTGTGGCTGTCTCGACTGGAGTGAGCGCCGGTTCCATCTCGGCGGCTACGCGGGTGCAGCGCTGCTGAGTGCCTTTGAAACGCAGGGCTGGCTAACCCGGCAGCCTGGCTACCGTGAAGTGGTGTTTACCGTAGCGGGCGTCCGACATTTACATCAGGTTTTTGGCATAACCTTTCCCTGACGCCTTGCTGCCTGCGTTCTGAACCCTTTTTGCCGCCAGACTCTGCGCTGATGGCCTCAGACAAGCCAGATTCCCCCTATTCGCCTGCAACACGCTTATGAAATCTGTCACATTTTCGCAAACTCATCTCAAACCCACTAACAGGCACAAAAAAACCACCCCGCCACTTAACCCATTGAATCAAAATAATTTTAAGTGATAACGCCTGGCAATCATGCGGCTGGCACATTAATCGATGCCCTTTTTGCACTTATTTAGCGCCGGGCGCTGATCCACTCTTCAGTGACAGGCGCGGCAAAAAGCGTCAAACCTTACTGGAGTTACTGATGCAGACAACCTCACCCATGACTCACCGCGCCAGGATTGGCGCAATATTCCGTGTTACCTCAGGCAACTTTCTCGAACAGTTCGACTTCTTCCTGTTCGGTTTCTATGCCACCTATATCGCCCATACCTTTTTCCCGGCCAGCAGTGAGTTCGCCTCACTGATGATGACCTTTGCCGTGTTTGGCGCAGGGTTCCTGATGCGCCCGATTGGCGCGGTAGTGCTGGGGGCGTACATCGATAAGGTCGGTCGTCGTAAAGGGCTGATCGTCACGCTCTCCATCATGGCGGCGGGCACCTTTATGATCGTGCTGATCCCCTCTTACCAGAGTATTGGTCTGTGGGCGCCGCTGCTGGTGCTGATTGGTCGGCTGCTGCAGGGCTTTTCCGCCGGTGCGGAGCTGGGCGGCGTGTCGGTCTATCTGGCAGAGATCGCCACACCAGGCCGCAAGGGCTTCTACACAAGCTGGCAGTCGGGCAGTCAGCAGGTCGCGATTATGGTGGCGGCGGCGATGGGCTTTATCCTCAACGCGGTGCTGGAAGAGAGTGCCATCCGTGAATGGGGCTGGCGCATTCCGTTCCTGTTTGGCTGCCTGATCGTGCCGTTTATCTTCCTGCTGCGTCGCAAGCTGGAAGAGACCCAGGAGTTCAACAACCGTCGCAGCCATCCCGATGTGAAGCAGGTGTTCCGCATCCTGCTCGCCAACTGGCAGGTGGTGATTGCCGGGATGCTGATGGTAGCAATGACCACGACAGCGTTTTACCTGATTACGGTTTACGCGCCGACCTTTGGCAAGAAAGTGCTGCTGCTCAGCGCCTCTGACAGCCTGCTGGTGACGTTGCTGGTGGCGGTATCGAACTTTATCTGGCTGCCGATTGGCGGTGCGATCTCCGACCGCTTTGGTCGCAAGCCTGTGCTGGTCGCCATGACCCTGCTGGCAATAGTCACCACCTATCCGGCTCTGAGCATGCTGGCCGCCGCACCGGGCTTCTCGATGATGCTGGGCGTGCTGCTGTGGCTTTCAATGATCTATGGTCTCTACAACGGCGCGATGATCCCGGCGCTGACTGAAATCATGCCAGCGGAAGTGCGCGTGGCGGGCTTCTCGCTGGCCTATAGCCTGGCAACTGCGCTGTTTGGCGGATTTACGCCGGTGATGTCAACCGGCCTGATTGAGATGACCGGCGATAAAGCCTCGCCAGGCTACTGGATGAGTTTTGCCGCAGTCTGCGCCCTGGGGGCAACACTTTATCTCTATCGTCGTACACGCAGTGCCGTATCACCTGCCCATGAAACCGTTAGCTGAGGAACGTAAAATGAAACTGAAAACGATGTCGCTTTACGCTGCTCTGCTGTTCAGCGTGGCGGGCAGCGCCACGGCGCAGGCAAAAGAGCTGACGGTGATGATCTCCGGCGGGTTTAAAGCCGCGTGGGATACACTCTCGCCCCGCTTCGCCCAGCGTGAAGGGATCACTATCAACACCGTCGCCGGTCCGTCTATGGGCAAAACCCCGCAGGCCATTCCGGCACGACTGGCGCGCGGTGAACCGGCCGATGTGGTGATTATGGTCGGCGATGCGCTAAGCGATCTGCAAAAGCAGGGCGAGACGCTGCCGGGTTCACGGGTTGAGCTGGCGGACTCCCGCATCGGCGCGGTGATCAGACAGGGTGCAACGCCGGTTAAGATCGGCAGCGAAAGCGCGCTGCGAACTGCTCTGCTGAACGCCAGCTCCATCGCCTACTCTGACAGCGCCAGCGGTAAATATGTCAGCAGCCAGCTGTTCAGCCGCCTGGGCATTGAAGATCAGGTTAAGGGGAAAGCGGTGAAGGTTGAGCGCATCCCGGTGGCCTCAGAGGTCGCGGCCGGTAAATACGCTATCGGCTTTCAGCAGGTCAGTGAGCTGCTGCCGGTGCCGGGCGTCACTTTTATTGGCGAACTGCCGGACAAGCTGCAATACACCACCCGCTTCGCAGGTGCCGTGGTGCGCAAGTCAGCGCAGCCGGATGAGGCGGCTAAGCTGCTGCGCTGGCTCGCCTCCTCTGAGGCACAACAGACAGTGCACGCCAGCGGACTGCACACCGTGAAAGCGTCTAAACCGGTCAGAGACGCTGATACTGTTCAATAATCAGGTTCTCCAGTTCGCCCGCAATGTGCGACAGCGTCCGGCCATTTTTACGTAGCAGACCCACGGTGCGTTTCACCTGCGGATCGGTCAATGGAACCGCCATCAGCAGGGCGTGATCGTAGCCAGGCATCGACATGGCGGGGACGGCAGCAATGCCCAGCCCCGCCTCAACCATCCCCAGCATGGTGGTGACGTGCCGGGTTTCACAGATACAGGGTTTCTCCGGCATGATCGCCTGCAGCGCCTGATCCAGCAGGTTGCGATTGCCGGAGGTTTTATCCAGCCCGACCCATTCATACTGATAAAACGCCTGCCAGCTCAGACTCTTTTTGCCAGCTACAGGATGGTCACGCCGACAGGCCGCCACGTAGGGATCATCCATCAGCGGCTGGAAATGCACATCCGGCTGCGAGCGGCTGGAAAAACTGATGCCAAAGTCGGCCTGACCGCCAATCAC
Organism: Pantoea sp. 18059; assembly: GCF_902706165.1. Lineage (NCBI taxonomy): Bacteria > Pseudomonadati > Pseudomonadota > Gammaproteobacteria > Enterobacterales > Erwiniaceae > Pantoea > Pantoea sp. 18059. The sequence goes on along the minus strand of NZ_CACSJS010000001.1, from coordinate 698,451 downwards.
CGCGTCATAAACGTTAGCCGCACTGCTGTCGATCAGTTTGACTCGTACGCGGGGATAGCGCGCCTGAAACAGCCGGATAATGTTGGGCATAAAGTAGTAGGCGGCTGACGGCACGCAGGCTACGGTAATCAGGCCGGTGCGGGCTAAGCTCACCTCACTGAGATCGGCCATGACCTCCTCAAAATCAGCCAGCAACTTATCCGAGCGCTGAGCAAACGCATGCCCCTTCAGCGTCAGCGTGACGCGGCGCGTGGTACGCTCAAACAGTTTGATCCCCAGCGAGGTTTCCAGCTTATCTATCCGGCGGCTCAGCGCCGACTGTGAGAGACAGATCGATTCCGCCGCCAGGCGAAAATTTCCAAACTCCACCAGCGCGCGAAACGCATAGAGATCGTTGAGATCGAAATTAACCGGCATAGCCCCTCTTATAAACTATTGGTGATTTAGCCAGCCTTCAGGATACTCGAATTTTGTAGCGAAGTTGTTAAAATAGATTAAAATCAAGAGATTCTGTTTTAGCTTTATTGAAAAGGCCCGCCGAAGCGAGCCTGTGCGGGTGATATTCACTCCTGTGAACCTGACATCAAATAGAGAACCAGGTCTTTCAGAATTGAAACCCCTCCATAAGAACAAAATAAAATCACAAAAAACTTTGCAATTCCACACGGCAGAAAACCCAGCCATCCATCCTGAGGAAATATATTCACTGAGGTTAAAAAAACAGTAGCTGATAATATCCCAGGCATTATACAGGCGTTTTTTACCCTTTTTTCCCTACCACGTGCATTGTCCGCCATAGTTATTCCCTGCCCCTCCACCATTTCCATTACCGGTGGCAGCGCAGGCTATTGCCCCTGTGACAACGCCTCTTACCACACCACCCCATGAATTTGAACCTGATATAATGCCTGTAACTAAACTTGATGCACATGGGTTATCTCTGATGATAGACCCTAAATCCAGACAGTTTGATTGTGTACCTACAAAACCATTCGCCTGTCCACCATAGCCATGCTGGCTTTGACGGGCGCCAGCACCGGCATAAGCTGGATCATATGCACCACTTGCACCTGCAACTATTTTTAAGTGCTCTTCATATAAAAATTCCATTTCAAAACCCTCAAGTTAAATTTTTACTCTTAAGTCGTAATGAACAGCGCTGCTGATTTTTTATAACACTCACAGAAAAGAAGATCAAACCAATCCGTTCATTAATCAAATGTTAAATAAAAGCATAAAGGAGTTTATTTAATTGAAACAGTAAATAAGAATGAAAACATCAATAATAAATCAAACATCAGAAATCGTGCAAAAAGAGACGCCGCACGTATAGTCATTATTTTTTCAAACCTGACGTTAGCTTCTCAATAACCATTTTAAAGCAACCTCCATTGCGATTCGATTAAAATCAACTCGCGAATCTTATTCACATTTTTGTTTGCACAGTTATTAAAACAAAAAGAATTCAGCCTATAATTCTAAAAAAGTCAGGGAGTATTCCCTCATAGTTGCAGGTTTCAGGACGTGTTTATCTGACGAGCACTGATTCAAAACAGCCGTTGCCGGACGGTATTTACCCTTCCGGCGTAACGGGCTGCTCAACCTCATGCAGAAATCGACCAGGATAATCGGGTTGGATAGCGTGCTGGGCGCTGTAACGCCCAAACAGCTTATAGCGGTTTAACGCGATACGGTCGTAGGCAAAGTTACTGATCGCGTCGGGAAAGTGGCGCAGCACCGCCAGCCCGCGCCAGGGTGCCGGCAGGTGCTGCATCACGCGGAACACCGCCTGCGCCCGCAGCCAGTGCTGGTTATCGGCAATGTAGACAATGGAGCTGATGTTCTCTTCCGGCAGTCCGGCCCAGCGCAGCAGCGCTTTGCCCTGCTCGCTCTGCACCGAGGCAAAACGGACCTGCCGCGCCAGATGGTGACGCAGCAGGAACTGAACCCAGCCGTTGCACAACTTACAGACACCGTCATAGAGCACGGCGCTTTCACCGGTTTGCAGATACGGAGGCGACGACATCCTGCAACACCTCACTCCTCTGATGATGAACTGAAGTGTAGCGGGTTCTGGTCAGTTGCTGCTGCAGCCAGTGAATGACGGCAGCGTGATCCTGGGCGCAGGCATCAACCTCATACACCTGGCCCAGCGCCATCGGAGTGGCCTGTTGTGCCAGCTGGCGCAGCTCCGGCAAATACTCCGCACCCGGATGGCCCGGCAGCCGCTGTGACAGCCGCGCCTGATAGCGCGCCACCGCCGCTTCCGGTTCAATCTTGAGCCATAGCTCCAGCGCCTCTTCCACGCCCGCCTGTTTCAGTCCCTGCTCCAGCAGCGTACGGGGCTGGAACCCAAACCAGGCGTCGATCAGCCAGATCTGACTGGCGGGAGCCTGCGCGACGATGTTCCAGATCGCCTGATAGGCCGCGCAGCCCAGTTGCCGGTTACGCTGGCGATCGACCGGCGCAAAAGCGTGCATAAACGGCTCTTTCAGGCAGTCGAGCGTCAGCACCGGCCAGCCAAAGTGTTGTGACAGCACGCGCGTCAGGGTGCTTTTACCCGATGCCGGAATACCGTTAACCAGCACCACGCGTTTAGGGGGGATGTTTTGCGTCATAAGATATCGATGACCTCCGCGACACTGCTGGCCTGACGTAACCGGACCAGCGTCTCCTCATCCTCCAGCAGCGACACAATCGCGCGGATCCCCTCTTCTATATGCGCATTGCTGTCACGCGCGCCAAACATAATCACAATGTCCGCTTTATCACTGCCCTCGAACGAGATCGGTTCATTCAACAGAATCATACTGAAACAGTCGCGGATCACCCCCGCGTCCGGTCGCGCATGGGGAATGGCGATCCCCTCCTCAAACACGTAGTAAGCGCCATGGGCCAGCGTATTGGCAATGACCGCATCAGGATAAGAAGCATCGAGATAGCCGCCACTGACCAGGGGTTCGGCAGCCAGCGCGATAACCTGACGCCAGTCCGTGGCGTCGATACCAATCTGAATAGCGTTTGCCTCTTGCAATAACTGCTTAATCGTCATCAGCTCTCCTTAAATCGACTGGCGAACCACATTGCGTAATTCATCGATTTTGACAAACAGCGCATCAATTTCATTGCGATAGCGACGGCTTTTCGCAAATAAGCTTAATGCCCGGTTATATTCCAGCATTAATTGTTTTTGCGTTTCGCCATCACGCGGATTAATAGCCAGCTGCTGCTCCAGTTGCGTTATTTTTTCGCGACTTAATTCCGCCAGATGATCCTGCTGCTGCTCGCTGGGTTGTTCCACAGCCGGAGACTTTTTTAAGAATCCAAACATAGGCTCTCCTGCCCCGTAGCATGTCGGGGTGGCTCAGATTAATAGGTAATTATAAAAGGTTTGACGCAATAAGCCGGTGATGGCGAAACGGGCGATTACCGGAATAACTGCATCTTCTCTACCAGCACACTGGTTACCGCATCATTGGCCGGCACCAGGAAATTACGCACGCTGTCATTGACCTTGCCTTTTTCAAAGGTCGATTTGCACTGCGCCACCCACTGAACATTCATTTCGGTGCCGACATTGACCTTCTCAATACCGCTGCTGACCGCCAGCCGCATATCTTCATCGCTGACGCCGGTGCCGCCGTGCAGCACCAGTGGCGTGTGGGTTGCCGCCGTGATATCTGCCAGCCGCTGATGCTGAATATGCGCTTTGCCGGTGTAAAGTCCATGCACGGTGCCGATGGAGATCGCCAGCATATCGACGCCGGTCTCTTCGACAAAGCGGCGCGCATCTTCCACCGGCGTAAACGCAATCGCCTCCATCTCCACACATTTACCATCTTCCGAGCCGCCAATCGCGCCCAGCTCCGCTTCTACCGAAACATTGTGCGGACGCGCCATATCAATCACCCGGCGGGTATTGGCAATATTCTCCTCAATTGACAGATGGGACCCGTCATACATCACGGAACTGAATCCGGCATCAATCGCGGTCTGAATCGCCGCTAAATCGGAACAGTGATCGAGATGCAGACAGGTCGGGACATTCATACTCTCTGACAGCGATTTAATGGCATCGACCAGTAATTTATGACCGAGATATTTTGCCGTACCGGTGGAGATCTGAATCATTAACGGACTATTGGTTTTCTCTGCCGCTTTAAAATAGGCGGGCAGCATCTCCAGGCAGTGAAGATTAAAAGAACCCACCGCTTTAAAGTCGCGCTGTTTAGCCAGCTGTAACAGATCGGCGAAGTTATAAAGTTTCATGGATTTTTTCCTCTTGAGGTTTTGTGGATTTGCCATTAACAAACCAGGCAAGCGCGGTAACAAAGGCAATAAACAGGGCGACGAACAGCCAGTTATTCTGGAAGGCGTGGCCGAGCACCAGGCCGGTACTGATGACATCTGAGTCACTGAAGGTCACACCGGTGAAGCCATAGCTCTCCAGCATCGGCACCAGGATGGCGGGCAGAATGGTGATAAAGAGGCCGTGGACGAAGCCGCCGATCATCGCGCCGCGCCGTCCGCCCATGGCATTACCAAATACCCCGGCGGTGCCACCGGCAAAGAAGTTGGTCAGCAGGCCAGGCAGGATCATCGCCAGACCAAACATCGGGAAGACGAGCATGCCGACAATTGAGCCGAGCGTGGTGGCGAGAAAGCCAACAATCACCGCGTTCGGGGCATAGGGAAACATCACCGGGCAGTCCAGCGCCGGTTTGGCATCCGGCACGACACGCATGGCGATACCGCGGAAGGCAGGCACCAGCTCGTTCAGCAATAGACGAACGCCGCTGTAGAGCACAAAGACTCCGGCTACGAACTGAATCGACTGCATAAAGGCGTACATCAGGTAGTTCATGCCGTTGCTGTACTGGGCGATAAACGCCGGACCGGCCGCCACGGCGGGGATCAGGTACATCGGCACCATCACCAGCGCCATCGACAGATAGGTATCCTGCAGAAACTTGAAGTTATCGGGCAGCTTAAGATCTTCAGTGGATCGCGATCCTTTGCCGACCACTTTGGCGACCGCCGCAGTGACCAGATAACCAATGGTGCAGAAGTGACCCAGGGCAACGTCGTCCGAATCGGTAATACGCCGTACCACCGGCTGCGCCAGCGCAGGCATCACCACGGCCATGATCCCGCCAAAGATACCGCCGGTCAGGATCAGCGGCAGACCGGTCAGCCCCGCTTTATAGCCAATCACCGCGCCAATCGTCGCCATCCACAGCAGGGCCTGGCCGGTGAGGAAGATGTACTTAAAGGGCGTCAGTCGCGCGATGATGATATTGACGATAAAGATCACCAGCAGCGTCAGTGCCACTTCAGACCCCAGCTCACGGTTAGCCAGCCCGGCAATGGCGGCAACATCGGTGATATAGCCGCGCATGCCAAAGCCGTGGGTAAAAATGGTATTGAGGAACGTCAGGGTTCCCACAATAATATTGATACCCGCCATCATAATTAAAAAACCGAGCAGGGTTTTAAAGGTGCCTTCCACCACCTTGCCTGCGGATTTCTTTTGCAGCAGCAGACCAATCAGGGCAATAAAGGCGATCAGAATAGACGCCTGCCCCAGCAGATCTTTTACCAGGAAGTCGATCACACTATTCATGGGCGGCGACCTTTACGTTGCGTTCTTTTAAAAAGGCCAGGATCTTCTGCTCTATTTCCGCTTTATCGGTGAGTCGGTTAAGAATAATGACCCGCTTAATCTGTTCCGGACTGGCGTCGGCATTTAACACATCGGCAAAGGCTTTTTGCGTCAGAATCATGTCCGACTTAAAGGCATTCGCTTCTGAAATGGTGGTGTGATCGATATCGGCCTCAATCTCCAGTTTTTTTAAAACCGCTTTTGCGCTCATCTCAATCGCAAAACTGGATCCTAAGCCACAACCACAGACACATAATATTTTCAGCATGGTTTTCTCCTCACAATATATTGAGTTGTTTAGCGAGTTTGTAATGGTGCCCGTCAATATCGACCAGGCGTTTTTGCATGCTTATTAAATCAATCGGAATCGGTTTATTGCTGCCGTTAATAATGACCGCTTTATTCCGCATGCCTGACTGAATACAACGCACCACTTCACTGGCCATAATGGTGCCCTGATAAATCTCTTCGCAGGTGGGATCACCATTCCGCAGCCCGTAACCGAGGATAGTTTTACGGACGCGTACGCCAATAAGCGGCTCAAGCTGTTTGATTAAGGTGTCGATAGCCCCCTGAAAACCGGGCGAATATTCGCGGGTGTAGCCTTCTGAACAGAGAATGATCACGCTGTTCTGTTCTGCCAGTCGCTGGGTGATGCGCTGCGCCAGCTGTGGCAAAGGAATCTGGCACTCCGGGATCAGCGCAATGTCCGCGTTGGATTTAATCGCCGACTGCAGGGTTAATTCGCCGCAGTAACCGCCGAGTAACTCCAGCATAAATACCCGGCCAGGTAAGGCGCGCCCGGTATTCCGCAGTTTCGCGACCTCTTTTAATACCTGCTCGCAGGCGGTGGAAAAACCCAGGGTGTAATCACTGCCGAAGACATCATTATCGATAGTCATGCCGACACCGAAACAATTAACGCCAGACTCCGACAGGGTATGGAGAAATTGCAGCGACCCGTCACCGCCCGCCATAATTAACACTTCAATACGGGCGATTTTCAGCTGGCGGGCAATACATTCATATTCGCTGCGCACCAGTTTCTTTTGCGTGCGTCCCGATTGCATAACCGGAATCGGGGCGATGGAAAAGTCGAGCAGATCACGCTGGCTGATATCACGATGGTTATTTGCCAGCAGGCCGGGAATACCACCATCAAATATCACGATCTCCGCCTGCGTCAGACGCCCTAACTGGAAGACAAAATTATTAATGCCGGTTACATCACCGCCACTAATCACCATTCCAATTCGCATTTCCCTCACCTCGCTGTCTTAATCTGCTGAGGGCCATTCTTCCGGTTCGTGGGGTTGCTATTTGCAGAGGAGATCACAGTTACGAGCGGTATTTTTTGGGCGGGGTTATTGACAGGGGTGTCTGAACGGCGGTTTATGAGATCAAAATCACACTATTTGCGGGAAGGCAGATTAGAGCGAAACGATATAAATCAAAGGGTTAGTTCAGAAGGCATCTGAATTTTATTTCGCCACACAGCGGCACTGAGTGGCTTATTCCGTGCTGTTGCAAATTTGTGACTTTCGCCTCATTTTCCCGGTTCCGGGCCAGATAAAGCGTTCAGAAAATAGTTGATGAGGAGATATCCGGATTATTTTATGGCAGAGAAACAGGCGGGCAGAATAGATTTCAGAGGGGAAGAAGGCGCAGAAAAAACGAATAAGGGGCGTAGCAGCAAGCCGCTACGTCCCAAAAAGCTTACTTGGCGTAGGCTTCAGTAGACAGAGTCAGAGTGACCTCGTCGCTTACCGCTGGGACATATTTGTCCAGCTTAAAGTCAGAACGCTTGATGGTGCCGGTGGCATCAAAACCAATCGCCTGCTTTTTCACCATCGGATGCTCGCCCTGCTTGTTCAGCGTCGCGTGCAGCGTAACTGGCTTGGTGATCCCTTTCAGGGTCAGGTTGCCTTCAACATCAAATTTGTTGTCGCCCTTCGCCACCACTTTGGTGCTGTGGAAGGTCGCAGTCGGATATTTAGCGGTGTCGAAGTACTCAGCGCCTTTGAATTCTTTGGTCAGCGCAGCCACGTGGCTGTCGATTTTGCTGACTGGCAGGGTCACGTCAACGCGTGATGCCTCTGGATGATCTTTATCAAACACCAGGTTACCGGTTGCATCAGGGATATCAGCGGTAGGGTTTGAGAAGCCGAAGTGGTTCCAGGCAACAATTACCGACGTATGCTCAGGATTCAGCTGGTAGTGCATCGCCTCAGCCTGAGACAACGGGGCGTAGAGGGTGGCAGCGGCTAACAGGGGCAGTGCAATACGTTTGAAGTTTTTCACGGTCAATTCCTTATGCGGACAAAGTGAATTGAGTGTGGTCCAGTTCGCCCGGAATAGACAGTGAAGAGATTTGTCGGTAATTTTCAAATAAATTCAGCAACTTTATACCGGGCGCTACACATTCTCGCCGCCGGTGAACAGCACCCGCCAGCGGCGGCGATCCTGAATCAGCGTGCGGTGAAGCTGTTGCAGATCCGCAAGTGTCAGCGCCTCAATCTGCGCCGCATCCGGTTCTGCCAGGCCATTGTCAGCGCGTAAGCACGCCAGTGGCTGATCCACTTCCCGGCTCAGAAGACGCGCTTTCAGTGCCGCCAGATCGTAACCCGCCAGCGTCTCGTTCAGTGACCGCAGGAAGTTGCGGCAGTAGCGCAGCAGTGACAGCGCGCTGTAATCGGGCGACTGCAGCGCAAACAGCACCCCATCTTCATCGGCACAGCGCATATAGCGACTGCTGACCACATAACCGATAGGCTGCTCAACGCGATAGCGCTGGAAAAAGCGCGGCTCGTAGATCAGCGCCAGCGCGCGTAGCGCCGCCAGCTGTTCAGGTCGATGCAGCGGGATAAACAGCAGCAGAGCATTGTCCGCGCTGCTGTGTGGCAGGCGCGTCATACCGGTTTGTGTCGTCATGCGCTTTGGCGGCGTGTCAGGATTAACCGGTAGCGACAGTGCGCTCAGCCGCCGGGCAATCAGTGAATGCAGTGCCGCGTTGCCGCCTTTCAGCGCCGCCCGCCAGCAATGTGGCGTAATAGTGGCGGCCAGCTGCCAGGGCAACTGCCGCAGCAGTGCACGGATCGCGATGCTTTCCCCCGAAGAAGGCTGCGCCGCCTCAACCGGCAGCGTCAGTGCGGCGACAATCTGGCTCAGCGCCCGGTCAGCCACCGCCTCATCCGGCGTCAGTTGTAGCGTCAGTTGCCACACGCCCTCCACTTCCTGCCAGCTGCCGTTGCCGCCCTGATGACGCAACGCGGCAAACAGCGGACGTAACCGCCGGCCCAGCGCTTCGCCTGCCGCTTCGGTGAACGTTGACCAGAACTCTGGTCGCAGGATCAGCGTCGCCTGCAGGTCATCAGGCTGATGATGCGGCAATGCCACCGCCTGTGCGGGCAGCGGCTCAGACGTTAAGGCAGTCTCGAACGGGTAGAATGTGAAATGCGCCGGAGGTAGCGCCTCAGACGGGGCTGGCTGCCAGGCGGTCAGCGCAAGGCTGAATCCCTGCGTCTGAAGGGTTTCCTCAGCCGGGTGCGACGTGCAGAACAGCAGCGTGCCCGGCGCGTCGGTGAGACGCGCCAGCAGCGGCTGTAACGCAGGCACGGCTTCATCTGGCGCAAAGCCGATTGCGCGCTGGCGTAACTGCTCCATCGGTGACATTGTCACAAATCGCTGCTTTGCCAGCTGGTGATAGTGTTGATGTTGTGGCTCATTCGTCTGGCGCAGTGCATCCAGATAACGGTCGATCAAGACATTAACGGTTTCGGGTTGATGCGTTTCAACGCCCAGCGCCAGCCAGAGCGCGCCTCCCGCCTGATAGATCCACTTCAGCTCCAGCGACTCCGCCAGCCCCTGCTCACGAAGGGTAGCCAGCAGCGATCCGGGTGCTTCATCCAGCAGAAATTCACGCCATAACGTGACACCGTCACTCTTATCCAGTATCCAGCTGCGCCATAGCGCCCCAGGTGCGGTCTCTGCCAGCTGCCAGCAGGTATCGCTGGTCAGCTGCGGCGGTGGCAGATCCTGTCGCCACTGACCGGAGGGCAGCGCGGCAGCAACGTTACGCGCCAGCTGTTCCAGCTCATCCAGTGAGAGTGGCCCCTGCAGCCAGAGCCGCATATTGCTGGCGAAGTAGTAGCGCTGGTGGAACTGGCGCAACGCCCGCTGCAGTGCAGAGAGCTCATCGCCAAAACTCGCCCGGCTGCCAATATGGAACCGGTGGAATTCCGCAGGTGACGCGGCGGCGTGCAGCAGTGCCGCTTCAATGCGTGACGGCTGATGACGCTGCAATAGCTGATATTCCGCATCAATCACCGCCACTTCCTGACCGATTGCCTGATTATCAAGCAGCGGATGGCAGACCATATCCTGCAGCCGCGCCAGCCCGTCAGCCAGCAGCGACGGCGTGACCTCAAAAAAGAACGCGCTGCGCCGGGCCAGCGTGGTGGCGTTAACCCTGCCACCCTGCGTCTGAATCCAGCTCATCAACCGGCCCTCATCAGGCCAGCCGGTGCTGCCGGTGAACAGCAGATGTTCCAGCAGATGCGCCAGTCCGGGCCAGCGATCGGGTTCGTCGTGACTCCCCGCGCCCACCTGAATCAGGGCGGCGGCCTGGCTGGCATCGGGCTGATGCACCAGTTCAACCGTCAGACCGTTTATCTCCAGGCAACGCGTTTTCATCAGAGGTTCCGTGTTTTATAGATCAGTTGTGAGTTGCTGCGGTTACGGAACTGCAGCTGACCAATTTTAATGTCGCTGCAATCCGCCTCACGCCGGGCGTCAAGGATTTTGCCGTGATGCGGTGATTTGCTGCAGACCGGATCGGTGTTGTCGGCATTGCCGGTCAGCATGTAAGCCTGACAGCGACAGCCGCCAAAATCTTTCTCTTTCTCATCACAGGAGCGGCATGGCTCTGGCATCCAGTCAAAACCGCGATAACGGTTGAAGCCGAATGAGTTATACCAGATATCGTCCAGACTTTGCGTCAGCACTGAGGGAAATTCTACCGGGAGCTGACGCGCACTGTGACACGGCAGCGCGGTGCCCTCTGGCGTAACGCTGAGGAAGATGGCGCCCCAGCCACCCATGCAGGGCTTAGGGCGCTCTTCGTAGTAGTCTGGCGTCACAAACAGCAGGTTGGTCAGATTGCCGGTGGTGCTCATCCGCTCGCGGTAGGTTTTCACCACCGCCTCTGCGCGGGCGATCTGCTCGCGGGTGGGCAGCAGGCCTTCACGGTTAAGCTGCGCCCAGCCGTAGAACTGACAGGTCGCCAGTTCTACGTCATCCGCGTCCAGCTCAATGCAGAGATCGATGATCCTGTCGATCTGGTCGATGTTATGGCGATGCAGAACAAAGTTCAGCACCATCGGATAGCCGTGGGCTTTCACCGCTTTCGCCATCTCCAGCTTCTGCTGAAACGCTTTTTTCGAACCGGCCAGCGCCGCATTCAGGGTTTCGTCACTCGCCTGGAAGCTGATCTGGATATGATCCAGACCCGCCTCGCTGAACGCATCCAGCTTCTTCTCCGTCAGGCCGATGCCCGAGGTGATCAGGTTGGTGTAGAAGCCGAGGTCGCGCGCCGCTTTGATGAGCTCCGGCAGATCTTTACGGACCAGCGGCTCGCCGCCCGAGAATCCGAGCTGCACGCTGCCCATCGCCCGCGCCTGACGAAACACCTCAATCCACTGCTCGGTGGTCAGCTCCTTCTCCTGCTGGGCGAAATCCAGCGGGTTGGAGCAGTAGGGACACTGCAGCGGACAGCGATAGGTCAGCTCGGCAAGCAGCCAGAGCGGCGGATTCACGTCAGGCTTATGCGGGGTCACGGAACTGTATCCACTTCTGTTCATAGGCTGATTGCAGGAACTCTAAAACATCTGCACCCACGCCGCCCGCTTCCGGAAAACGGCTATCCAGCGTTGCGATAATCGCGGCGATATCCTGCTTGCCATCCACCAGTTCAAGGATGGCGGCGGCGGTTTCGTTCAGCTTCGCCATGCCTTCGGGATAGAGCACCACATGAGTATCCTGGGCGGCTTCCCACTGCATACGGTAGCCGCGACGAAACGCGGCAATCGAGTTTTCATTCATCTGTTATACCAGTCGGGTGGTGTGCCACGCCGCTTTATCAGTCACGGTGTGATAAGGCGGACGTTTCAGCTCGTATGCCATGGTCATGGCGTCCAGCATGCTCCATAAAATATCGAGCTTAAACTGCAAAATTTCCAGCATGCGGTTTTGCGTCTCAGCGGTGGTGAAATATTCCAGCGCCAGCGCCAGGCCATGTTCCACATCGCGGTTCGCCTGACCCAGGCGACTGCGGAAGTAGAAATAGCCCTCTTCTTTGATCCACGGATAGTGCTGCGGCCAGCTGTCGAGCCGTGACTGGTGGATCTGCGGGGCGAACAGCTCGGTGAGTGAGCTGCAGGCCGCCTCCTGCCAGTTGGCACGGCGGGCAAAGTTAATATATGCATCCACCGCGAAGCGCACGCCCGGCAGCACATGCTGCTCTGAAAGTAGTTCTTCGCGCGTCAGCCCGACCGCCTCGCCCAGCCGCAGCCAGGCTTCAATGCCGCCCTCTTCGCCGTTGCTGCCGTCGTGGTCGAGGATGCGCTGCACCCATTTACGGCGGGTAGCCGGATCGGGGCAGTTGGCCATGATCGCCGCATCTTTCAGCGGAATGGTGGTCTGGTAATAGAAGCGATTCGCCACCCAGCCCTGAATCTGCTCGCGCGTGGCCTGACCGTTATGCATCGCGATGTGATACGGGTGATGGATATGGTAGTAAGCGCCTTTGTCGCGCAGGGCCTGTTCAAAAGCCTGCGGCGACAGCGTGTCAGTGATCTGCATGTTTTAGCCCTGAAGGTGGATCGCCATTCCGTCCCAGCTCACCTCTATTCCCTGCTCCGTCAGAAACTGACGCTGCGGTGATTGCTCGTTAAGGATCGGATTGGTGTTGTTAATGTGGATCAGAATTTTGCGTTTTGCCGACAGCGACGCCAGCAGTGCCATCAGCCCCTGCTCTTCCGCCAGTGCCAGATGGCCCATCGCCTTGCCGGTGTTATGACCCACGCCAGTAGTCAGCAGCTCATCATCCTGCCAGACGGTACCATCAATCAGCAGGCAATCCGCTTTTTGCAGCCACGGCAGGATCACCGCATCCGGCTCGCCCAGGCCTGGCGCGTAAAGCAGCGTCTGGCCATTCGCACGGTTTTCAATAAACAGCGCCACGTTATGGCCCGGCAGCGGCCGGTCGCGATACGGCGAGTAAGGCGGTGCATTACTGATAATCGGAATCGCGGTGAACTGAAGATCACCACAGACATCGACGCTGAACGGCGTCAGTGGCGCAATGGGACGGTGCTGTAATCCGCCATTCCAGTGGGTGAGCATAGGAAATATCGGGAAGCCGGTGCTGAGGTCACCATGCACTTCCGCCGTGCACCACACCTGATGCGGACAGCCCTCACGCAGGCTCAGCAGCCCGGTGGTGTGATCGATCTGGCTGTCGGTAAGGATAATCGCGCCGATCGCCGTGCCGCGTAACACCCCTTTGCGGGTCAGTTCTGGCGTATGCAGGATCTGCTGGCTGATGTCGGGTGAAGCGTTGCATAACACCCAATCTTCGCCGTTATCGCTGAGGATAATCGACGATTGCGTGCGTGCCTGGGCCTGAATCGTGCCGTTACGCACGCCGTGGCAGTTGGCGCAGTTACAGTTCCACTGCGGAAACCCGCCGCCCGCGGCTGAACCGAGGATTTTGATAAACATAGAGGAAAACCAGAAGTTGAAAAAAAATGCCCGCTCAGAGGGCGGGCAGAACGATTAACGGTTGGAGATGTAGAGAGTCACTTCCAGACCGAGACGCATATCAACGAAAGTTGGTTTTTTCCACATGAGTTACTTCCTCTTGGTTAACAGTAAATGAGCTGCCTGAAATCAGTGTGACCGGCATTGAATGATACCGCCGTCACAATTTCCAGGCAGATGTTGCGCCAATGGCGCGTCGGGATCAAGCCCGGAACATCAGGAAATTGTTATCACAGCCCGGTCAGATGTAAAACCCGCTGCCAGTTTCCCCATGCCAGTTTCTCTGTCAGTGTCTGATCATAGCCCGCTTCCTGAAAAGCGGCGAGCAATCGCGGCAATCCGCTGACATCGCCCAGCGCAGCCGGTGGGGTAATCCCGTCGAAATCAGAGCCAAAGGCTACATGGTCGCTGCCCATTATCTTCAACATGTGATCACAATGCTTAACAATTTCTGTTAATGGCGTGTCAGCGTCGCGTTTACCGTCGGCGCGCAGAAAAGCGTTGCCGAAATTAATGCCGACCAGACCGCCGCTGTCGCGGATTGCCACCAGCTGGTCATCCGTCAGATTACGCGGCTGCGGACAGAGAGCATGCGCGTTGGAGTGGCTGGCGACCAGCGGCGCGCTGGAGAGCCGGGCGGTGTCCCAAAAGGCTTTTGCATTCATATGCGACACGTCAATCATCATCTTCAGGTCACTCGCCTGCTGAATCAGCTTCTCTCCGGCGCGGGTCAGGCCTGGCCCGGTGTCGGGCGAGCCAGGAAAGGTGCCGCTGACGCCTTCACCAAAGCGGCTGGCCAAATTCCAGAATGGCCCGATGCTGCGCACCCCCGCCTGCCAGAAGGCGTGCAGTTGCTCGCCCTCCTCATCCAGCGCATCAGCACCTTCGATGTGTGCCACCATCGCCAGTACGCCTGCGGCGCGGCAGGCGGCAATTTCGTCATGGCTGCGGCAGAGTCGCGCCCGTCCGCCTGACGCATCGGCCAGCTGCTGCAGGATCTCAAGCTGTTGCCACATGATCTGAAGCGGTTGAAACGGCTCGTCGGCACGTGCCGGAACGGTGCGGGCAATGTACTCCTGCGGGGGCACAAAGATCGCAAACAGCCCGCCGCCGAGCCCGCCCTGCTGAATGCGCGGAAAATCGAGGTGGCCCTGTTCAATCCCCTGATAAAACGCCTGCGCGGGCGCATCACGATGATGCAGCCAGAGGTTAAGCAACAGATCGTTGTGACCGTCGAAAATCAGCATAAGAGTCCACCCAAATAAACAGGCGACCATGCTAACCCTGCCCGGCGGATTCACCAAACCGGAGCGCACGCAGGGCCATGCAGGTCATGCTGGTCATGCTGGTCATGCTGGTCATGCTGGGTATTGTCACTTTTGCGCGTCAGGTTGTCAGCCCTGCGCGCGCGGACCCGGAGGCGTGTCGGCAGACTGGTAAAAAAACCACAGGAGACTCCTATGCTGACCCGACCCGCTGATAAATATCGTCCCTCCCCGCTAATCACCCTGCCCGATCGCCAGTGGCCCTCACGCCAGCTGACCCAGGCGCCACGCTGGCTCTCCACCGATTTGCGTGACGGCAATCAGGCGCTGGCAGAACCGATGGATCGGGAACGCAAAATGGCCTTCTGGGATCTGCTGCTGCGCTGCGGGTTCCGGGAGATCGAGGTCGCCTTTCCCTCGGCGTCGCAGACGGATTTCGATTTCGTCCGCGACCTGATTGAGCAGCAGCGTATCCCGGAGGATGTGACGTTACAGGTACTGACTCAGGCGCGGGAGGACCTGATTTCCCGCACGTTTGTGGCGCTGCAGGGTGTGCCCCGCGCCATCGTACATCTCTATAACGCCACCGCGCCGCTGTTTCGCGAGCGGGTATTTAAACAGAGCAAAGCGGAAATCGTGGCGCTGGCCACCGCTGGTGCACGGCAGATCCGCGCCGAATGCGAGGCCCAGCCGGAAACTCAATGGACCTTTGAATATTCGCCAGAGACCTTCTGCTTTACCGAGCCGGAGTTTGTGCTGGAGATCTGCGAGGCGGTAGCCGATGTCTGGCAACCGGACGCGCAGCGCCCGATGATCATTAACCTTCCCGCCACGGTGGAGGTGAACACACCCAACGTTTATGCCGATCAGATTGAGTTTTTCTGCCGTCACTTCAGCCGCCGTGATGCCGTCTGCATCAGCGTGCATCCGCACAACGATCGCGGCACCGGCGTTGCCTGCGCAGAACTGGCGCTGCTGGCGGGCGCTGACCGGGTCGAGGGCTGTCTGTTTGGTAACGGTGAACGCACCGGCAATGTGGACCTGGTGACGCTGGCGCTGAATCTCTATACCCAGGGCGTTTCGCCCCAGCTCGATTTCAGCCAGATGCATGAGGTAATTGAAGTGGTAACCCGCTGCAACCAGCTGCCGGTTCATCCGCGCCATCCCTATGCGGGCGAGCTGGTCTTCACCGCCTTCTCCGGTTCTCATCAGGATGCGATTAAAAAAGGGTTCGCCATCCGCGCCGAACAGCAGGAAACAGAGTGGCAGATGCCTTACCTGCCGCTGGACCCGGCCGACATTGGCTGTAGCTATGAGGCGGTTATCCGCGTTAACAGCCAGTCGGGAAAAAGCGGGGCTGCCTGGCTGCTGGAGCAGAATCACGGGTTACAAATGCCGCGAGCGCTGCAGCAGGATTTCAGCCGCTGTGTACAGCAGGAGACTGACCGGCACGGCGGAGAGATGACGCACTACGCGCTGTGGCAGCTCTTCTGCCGCCAGTATGGCGTCACGCAGCCCGCGGTGGCATTACAGCGGGCTGACAGCCAGAGTGACAGCGGCGGGCAGACGCAGATTAGCGCCAGCGTGGTGTATCAGACGCAATCGCTGACGCTGACCGGCAGCGGCAACGGCTGGCTGTCGGCGGCGGTCAATGCCCTGCGCAGCGCGTTTGATCTGCATCTGACCATTGAGGACTATCACGAGCATACGCTGGGACGACGCAGTGACAGCCGCTCGGTGGCCTATATCAGCTGCGTGGATGCCCGTGGCGCGCGAGCCTGGGGAGTGAGTATCGACAATGACACCGCCCGCGCCGCCCTGCAGGCGCTGCTCAGCGCGGCAGGCCAGTTTCTGCAGGCGGAAAATAGTCAGTCGGAGAGACGCCCAGCAGACGACGAAACATCGCACTAAACGCGCTGGGGCTTTCATAGCCCAGTTCCAGCGCCACCCGCAGCACGGAGTCGCCCTGAGCCAGTCGCGTCAGGGCGATAGCCAGTCGGGCACGCCGCACCCAGTCGCTGAACTGCAGGCCGGTTTCGCGCATAAAATGGCGGGCCAGAGTGCGGCCCGAGACATTCAGGTAGGCGCTGGCGCGCAGCAGCGTCCAGCTCTCACCGGGCGTCTGCTGAATCAGCTCGCACAGCGCCTGTAAACGGGGGCTGTCGGGCGTCGGCAGCGCAAAGGGCAGCACGTCCATGCCGCGGATTTCATCCAGAATCAACTCCATCACCCGCTCGGCCCGACTGCCTGCGGCGTAACGCTCTGGCAGGCTCAGCGCCGTGACAATCAGTTCGCGCAGCAGCGGTGAGATTTGCACCACCTGACAACTGGCGGGCAGATCGGCGCGCGCCAGCGGATCGATAAACAGCGTGCGCGCCGCCACACTGCCGGTAATCTGCAGCGCATGACGGGTAAATGCGGGCAGCCAGACGCCGCGACTCGGCGGCACAATCCAGCTGCCATACTCCGTCTCCACCCGTACCACGCCGCTCAGGGTGTGGATCAACTGGGCACAGGCGTGCTGGTGCCAGGGTTCGCTGGCACCGTGCAGGTAATCGTGCGCCAGCGGCACCAGCGGACGCGTGCTGAAGTCAAAATGCTGCTGACTCATTGCGCCTTCAGGTAGCGGTAGATCACCGCCAGATCCTCTTCACCGTGTCCGGCCTCCACCGCCTGCTGCCAGAGTTGTGCGATATTCTCCAGCGCCGGCAGCGGCGTCTCTGCGGCATCCAGCGCCAGGCGGGCATCTTTCAGCGCCCAGACCAGATGCATCTGCGGCGTGAAGTCGTCGCTGGCGATCATCCCGAGCTTCATTTTTGCATACGGTGCGGCCAGCGGACCGCCCTCCAGCACCTGCCAGAGATCGTCGGTGGAAAAGCCGAACTGCTCTGCCAGCCGGGTACTCTCCGCCAGGCTTTGCATCATGCCAATCAGCCAGCTGTTGATGACCAGCTTCATCCGGGTGCTTTTTCCCGCCTCGCCCAGCCACTGGGTGCCTTTACTGATGGCAGCAAACACCGCTTCTGCCGCCTGCGCCCGGCTCTGATCGCCGCTGGCCAGCACCAGAATCTGCGCATTCTCTGCTGGTGCTTTGGTGCCGGAGACCGGCGCGTCGATCAGTAACAAATCGGGGCGTTTTTCTGCGAAAAAGGCGATCAGCGCGTCGGTTTTTTCTACGCCGATGGTGCCCATCTGGCAGAGCGTCGCGCCCTGCTTAAACGCCTCTTTGACCTGATGCAGCACCTGCTCAGTGGTGTCGCCATCAGACAGCATGGCGATCACGACATCCGCCTGACGCACCGCCTCGGCTGGCGAGTCAGCCAGCTGCAAACCCGCATCCAGCAGATCTTCGCCGCGCGCGCGGGTGCGGTTCCAGCCATGAACGTGAAAGCCTTTTTTCAGCAGGTTGGCGGCAAATGCGTGCCCCATTGCGCCTAATCCCAGAACCGCCACTTCAGGTTGTTTCATGCTGACTCCCGTGAGTTTTTTTGTCTGCATCCGGGTGAACCGGACGCCATATCACTGCAAAAGATGGATTTCAGCCTGGCGGTAAACAGAGAAAAAATCCAGCCCGAAACGATGTACCCCAGCGCATCAAACCCTTACCATATGCGGAAATTGTTCCACCTGGTTCATATCCTCTCTTTTTTTCAGGCCACATATAATGAAAATAATCTCTCTGCGCCAGGCGACGCTGTTGATGTTGCCTGCCATTTTGCCACTGCCGCTGCTGGCGGCGGATAATGACAATACCCTGGTCGTCACGGCTGCACCGCCGGAAACGGGCCTTAACGAACTTGATACGCCTGCGGCCCTGAGCGTGGTCAGTGGTGACGATATGCGCCAGGCAGCGCCGCGCGTTAACCTGTCGGAAAACCTCAGCAGCGTGCCGGGTCTGCAGATCCAGAACAGGCAAAATTACGCGCAGGACCTGCAGCTGTCGATGCGTGGCTTTGGCTCCCGCTCAACCTACGGCGTACGCGGGCTGCGCATCTATGTGGATGGCATCCCGGCCACCATGCCGGATGGTCAGGCGCAGACCTCCAATATCGATATCGGCTCGATTGATCATGTTGAGGTACTGCGCGGCCCGTTTTCTGCGCTGTATGGCAACGCTTCGGGTGGCGTAATCAATGTCACTACCCAGCAAGGACAACAGCCGACCACGCTTGAAGCCAGCAGCTGGTATGGCAGTTACGGCAGCTGGCGCAACAGCGTGAAAGCCAGCGGTGCGACCGGTGACGGCAGCCATGCCGGGGATGTTAACTACACCGTCTCCGCCTCACGCTTCACCACTCACGGCTATCGTGATCACAGCGCTGCGCAGAAGAACCTCGGCAACGCCCGACTGGGCGTGCGTATTGATGATGTCAGCACCCTCACGCTGCTGTTTAACAGCGTTCACATTGACGCGCAGGATCCCGGCGGCTTAACCGAGACGCAGTGGCGTGAGAATCCACGTCAGGTGGTCAGCAACGTCCCGCTTTATAACACCCGTAAGACTGTCGATCAGACTCAGGGCGGCCTGCGTTATCAGCGCCAGATGAGTGAAAATGACGACCTCAGCGTGATGCTCTATGCGGGCATGCGCGAAACTACCCAGTTCCAGTCGATCCCCGCAGCCGTGCAGCGCAACCCGTCTCATCCCGGTGGCGTGATCGCCCTGACCCGCCACTATCAGGGCGTCGATACCCGCTGGACCCATCGCGACACGCTGCTGTCGATTCCGGTGGCGCTGACTGGCGGACTCGACTACGAAACCATGACCGAGCGCCGCAAGGGCTATGAAAACTTCACGGTCAGCAACGGGGTGACACAGCTGGGCGAACAGGGCAATCTGCGCCGCAACGAACGCAACCTGATGTGGACGCTCGATCCCTATCTGCAGACCGCCTGGCAACTGACCGATAAGCTGTCGCTGGATGCGGGTGTGCGGTTCAGCACCGTTAACTTTGACTCTAATGACTTCTATATTCAGCCTGGTAACGGCGACGACAGCGGTGATGCGCGCTATCACAAATGGCTGCCCGTTGCGGCACTGAAGTATGCCTTTGACCCAGGCTGGAACGCGTGGATCTCCGCCGGTCGCGGCTTTGAAACCCCGACCATTAATGAGCTCTCTTACCGTTCAGACGGCGCGACCGGTCTGAATCTGGGGCTGAAACCGGCCACCAGCGATACGCTGGAGATTGGTAGTAAGAAACGCATCGGCAATGGCTTGATCAGCGCGGCGCTGTTCCAGACCGATACCCAGGATGAGATTGTGGCGGATGCCAGCAGTGGCGGACGCACTACCTATAAAAATGCCGGTCAGACCCGCCGTCGCGGTCTGGAGTTAAGCCTGGATCAGCAGTTTGCCTGGGACTGGCGGCTGAAGATGGCCTACACCCTGCTGGATGCGCGCTATCGCACTAACGCCTGCGGCAGCGACAGCTGTGACGGCAACCGCATTCCTGGTATTGCCCGTAACATGGCTTACGCCGGACTCGGTTATCTGCCGGAACAGGGCTTTTATGCAGGCAGTGAGGTACGTTATCTGAGCCAGATCGCCGCTGAAGATCAGAATAGCGTGAACACCCCGTCCTACACCGTTGCAGCGGTTAACAGTGGCTATAAGTGGCTGGTTGAGAACTGGACACTGGATCTGTTTGGCCGGGTCGATAACCTGTTTGACCGGCACTATGTGGGTTCAGTGATTGTGAATGAGAGTAATGGACGCTACTTCGAATCCGCGCCGGGCCGCAATTACAGCGTCGGTTTAACGCTGGGTTACGCCTTCCGCTAAAACAATTCGGGCCACGGCTGTGGTGGCCCGGATATTACCTTCACACGCGAATCAGGCGCGCGAATTGAATTTCTTTTAAGGATTGATTGTTATGGACAACGAGCTACAAATTGCAATGTCTCCGGTACATCTTGCTGCGGTGCTTTCCGATAAGTCAGTTACTGAATCCGAGGGAATGAGCAACCGTCTTATGGGTGGTCTTGACCTGCTCATGGGTAGTCTGGAGTTGGCTGGTGCAACCGCATTGTGTATGGCTCCCGAACCCACCGGGATAACCAAGGCAGCATGTATTGTCGTTGGTGCTCACAGTATGGATAGCATTAATGCTGCAGCTAACCGGGTGCTGACCGGCCAGAATACCCGAACTGCCACCTACCAGACGGCTGTTGCTCTCGCAAAGAAATTTGGCGCTGACGACACAGCAGCATGGAATATCGGTCTGGCCATAGATGTGGGTGTTCCAGCTGCCTTTGGACTTACTGTTAGTGCAGCCCGTGTTGTATACGTCCGGGCGGGTACGTTTAAAATTGCTGAGCATGAGGCTGTCAGCTCAGTAAGGGCTGGCGGCCACACCATTGCTAAGCACGTCGCAATTTCTGATAATGATTTACTCGCCAGGCTGGCCCTCAGCCCAAATATGCACTCAGTATCATCATATTATTCAGTTCAGATTGCAGAAAAAGCGATCAGCTCAGCCCTGAAAGCTAACCGACTACGGATCATTCATTGGGCGAACTGGGGGAATAACGCCAGTCCTCTGGAACTGGTATATCGTAGCAGGGCTGCTGTGGGTTATGGATTCAGGCAGGGTAAAGCGGCAAAAGAAACCTGTTACGCTGTGCGCGTGGTGCTGCTTAAGCAAACTTATAACGGGAAACCTTACTATGTTCTCACGTCTTATCCGTGGATGGGGTGATAAACCCGAGAAACAATACCCTGCGCTAACCGGCATGTTAAGAGTGTTTTTAAGCTGCCATCATGACGACTTTGGCAGTACCCTCGAAGAAATGCTCCAGAGCTATATTGATCATGACATGCCTGTTATTGAAGCGCGGAATGAAATAAACATCCTGCTTCAGAATGAGGATGACGATTTGAATGTCATTATGTCAGCGATTGCTGATGAAGAGTTTCGTCCGGCCCCCTGGGGAGAAACATGGCGCAGTTTTTTGATAAGAGCTGTGTCTGCCCTCAACGGGCCACCGTCGCGGTGGCCCGACGCTTAACGTCACACGCCAATCATGCGCGCGAATTCAGCTGCGCCTTAATATCCTCACAGCTGCCGGTTTCACCCAGGCGCGGGAAGATCAGGTTCACGCTATTGTTGTGCGTATCGAGGTTGAGATCGGTCATCGCATCGGTCGCCAGCGTGACGTTGTAACCCAGCTCATACGCCTGTCGTGCGGTGGATTCCACGCCGATACTGGTCGCGATACCACAAATCACTACCTGAGTAATGCCGCGCTTTTGCAGCTCATCGTGCAACGCCGTGGCGTGAAACGCACCCCAGGTTTTCTTGGTGACCGTAAGGTCATTTTGCTGTGGGGTCATCGCCGGAACCAGCGTGGCCCAGTCGGCGGGCAATTCGCCGCTGTGACGTGCCTGCTCATTGCGGCCCGGCGCCCCACCAGCCACGTTAACCAGCACAACCGGCAGATCGTGCGCGCGAAACGCCTCAGCCAGTCCGGCACAGCGTTCGATCACCGGCTGCGGTTCATGAACCAGCGGCAGCGCCACAATGCCATGTTGCAGGTCGATAACAATCAGCGCAGTTTTTGCATCAAGTGTGGTTACAGCCATGTTGAATCCTCAGATTTAATAGTCAGTGAGTCGTTGCAGCAGAGGGAGAACGTCGGTCAGTTGCTGCTGTTCTGCCGGACTCAGTCGCGCTTCCAGCATCCGGACCAGCCAGTCATCGCGCATCGCGCGACTCGACGTAATCACCGCCAGGCTGGACGTCGTGGGAAGATAGCGGGTTTTACGGCCATCATGGGGATCCGGCTCGCCCGTCACCAGTTCTGCCGCCAGTAACCCGGCGACGGTCGCGCCCATTGACTGGGTGCGTACGCCCTCGGCCGCCGCCAGTTGCGTTACCGTCATCGCCCCATCGCGAACCAGATGACCCAGCACCGCGACCTGCGACCAGGTTAATTCGCCAGGCGGTGCTGACTCGCGCAACCGGCGGCCCAGCTTGCCCACCAGCATGCGCAGCATTGCAGCGGATTCAGTCAGATCGCTCATTACACGTCTCCATCGATAAGCGAAAGTATAAAGATACGAAGGTAAACTGTGTAGTTTGCTCAGGTATCAATTTGTAACGTCCGGGCGCTGCAGATAGTGGATCAGACTGTGGAAGCGCAGCGGCGTGCTGAGCGGGTTACGGTAGCTGTGCAGCACATCGGCCCTGAACTGGAACGCCTCCCCGGCGAGCAGACGTCGCCAGAGATCCCCGACGCCCAGCAATAGTTCGCCCTCGATGATCACCACCTGCTCCACACAGCCCGCTTCATGGGGCGAAGAATGACTCTGCGCGCCCGCTGCCAGCTCCACCGCCAGCAGATCAAAACGCAGTTGCGGATCGTAAGGCAGCAGCGACCGTACCGACATGTCGGCATTGGGCTGACTGAATCCAGGCGCGGCGCCTGAAGGCAGTACGCTGCCGTCGATAAAAAAGGAAAACGGAACGTTGAAACCGGTGGCAATCTTCCACAGCGTCGCCACGGTGGGACTCGATTCACCGCGCTCAATCTGGCCCAGCATCGCTTTACTGACGCCGGTTCGCTCCGCCGTCAGCGTCAGGCTCCAGCCATTGGCCTGCCGCAACTGTCTGAGCGCGCTGCTCAGGTGTTGCTGAAAATCCGCCATTTTTTCTCCTGCTTTCTCGTCATCCTGGTGAGTGACGTTATGGCAATAGTGTAACACTTGTGCGTTATAGCGCATCATGCGACCATGTGCGCTATAACGCACAATCTCATAAAGAGTCTGACCATGACGAGAGCGGAACCTCCCCGTTTTGCCCTGCCGATGCTGGTTTCCGGCTTCGTGGCTGTGCTGGTGGGCTACAGCAGCAGTGGCGCGATTATCTATCAGATGTTTCAGGCGGCGGGCGCCACGCCCGCGCAGATTGGCGGCTGGCTGTCGGTGCTGGGCATTGCGCAGGGGATCGCTTCGCTGAGCCTGTCACTGCGCTACCGCATGCCGGTGCTGGCTGCCTGGTCAACGCCCGGCGCTGCGCTGCTGGCGACCAGTTTTCACGGCATTTCGCTGAATGAGGCGGTAGGCGTCTTTGTTTTCGCCAACCTGCTGATCGTATTGTGCGGCGTCACCGGCCTGTTTGCCCGGCTGATGAACTACATTCCTGCCTCGCTGGCAGCGGCGATGCTGGCAGGTATTCTGCTGCGCTTCGGGCTGCAGACCTTTGCCGATTTGCAAAGTAACTTTGTACTGTGCGGCAGCATGTGCCTGGCCTGGCTGCTGGCCCGCCGCTGGCTGGCCCGCTATGCAATTCTGGTCACGCTGCTGGTGGGTGTTGCCGTCGCGCTGGCACAGCACGCCATCCACTTTCCGCCGCAGCCGATTAGGCTGACAATGCCGGAAGTCGTGATGCCGCACTTTACCCTCACCACGCTGCTGGGGATCGGCGTGCCCTATTTCCTGGTGACGATGGCGTCACAGAACGCCCCCGGCATCGCCACGCTGCAGGCGCACGGCTACCGTCCACCCGTCTCTTCACTGATGAGCTGGACCGGATTAATTGCGCTGCTGCTGTCGCCATTAGGGGGGTTTTCGGTCTGCGTGGCGGCGATTACGGCGGCCATCTGCATGAGCAATGAGGTCGACCCAAATCCTCAGCAACGCTGGCGCGCGGCGGCGCTGGCGGGGATCTTCTATCTGCTGGCGGGCGCGTCCGGTGCGCTGATCGCCGTGCTGTTTAGTGCCCTGCCTGCGGTGCTGATTGAGGCGCTGGCAGGTCTGGCACTCCTTGCCACGCTGGGTGGCAGCCTCCACCGCGCACTGGATCTGCCTGCCGAACGCGACAGCGCGCTGATCACCTTTCTGATCACCGCTTCCGGCGTTTCGCTGCTGGGCATTGGTCCGGCCTTCTGGGGACTGGCGGGCGGCATCATCGCCCACCTGCTGCTGGTGCGCAAATCCGGCTGATTGCGTCATACTCTCTGAAATAGCGGTGGTTTTTCCGTCAGCCGGTGAAAAAAACAGTGGATTTACCCCCTTTTTCTGCCGTTTGATTTGTCATTGCCCCGCGTAAAATCAACCCAATCGTCGATAACACGCGATTTTCTGCCTCAGACAACGACCGATAAGGGCCCAACAGGTGGCAAAAACTTTTCTGCGCAGCGGTAATTTAGATGCAGTTCTGGCGTTAGGTGAAAATGGCCAGCCGGTCTACGCTTCAGCACTGCAAATTCGTGAAACCCTGCGCCTGCGCCGTCAGAGCGCACTGGCAGATTGCCTGGCCATTCCTCAGGCCAATGAACGGGGCGATCGCCTCGACTGGTATGCCCCTTTTAGCGGCCGGGTGAAATCCTGGCTGGGTGCCAGCGATCATGAACGTCGCGCGGCGCTGCAACAGCTCACCGCCTGTCAGCAGGATATGCAGGATCTCAGTACGCGCGCGCGCGCGGCAGAGAATCCATCAATGCGGCTGTTTGGTGCGCTGCTAAGCAAAACCCTGCAATTCCCCGACCAGCAGTATGTCTATCTGGTTGATGGCAAACCGGTCATCACCTTCTGGGGCTTTGTCGATGCCCAGGCGCGCAGCCGCGATGACGCGCTGGCCTGCCTGCGTGACACGCTGGAAGAGAACCTGCCGGTGGCGCTGGTTGAACCGCTGCCTGAGCTGCCTGCCGCGCCGGTCATCGCTGAACCAGTGATGATCGCTGAGCCCGAACCTGAACCTGAGCCTGTGGCTGAACCGCTGCCGGTTGCGGCCACCGTTGAAGCTCAGCCAGCGACGCCTGTAGCGGCTCGCCGCCGTTTCCGCGTCTGGTATCTGTTACCGGCGGTGGCGATTGCTGCTGCCGTGACGGTGGCCGTGTTGCTGCATCGTTCTGAACCCGTAAAAACACCGGTTGCCACTGGGAAGCCAGCGTCAGTCCCGGCAACGGTATCCATTCCGGCCCCGGCTGCGACTCCGGCACCGGTTGCGGCGACACCGTCCGTCACCCCACCTGCCGAGCAGGCAGCACCGGAAAAACTTCCCGAATCGCAGCCGCAGAAACCGGCCAACACCACCACCGATACCGCACCGGCAACCTCATCTGCTACCCTTGCCACAACGGTGACGGCGCCGGTTCCGGCCAAACCCGATGACCTGATCGTGACGCCGGATGCGGTGCGCGATGGCCAGGTACGGGTGATTGATGGCCGCTGGCGTGTCACTATCGACCAGATGCCGACGCCAACCGGTAAGCCTCCGGTGATGCGCTTCCAGTTTAAAAACGGCAAAGGCAGCGTGCAGATCGCCCAGGGCAATACCACCTGTAAAGCGGATGTCAGCGCGGCCATGACCAGCGCCGGTAACCTGGTGATTGAAAGCCGCTACACGGCGAAGTGCCAGAACAGTTCGCGCTACCGTATGCCGCTGCTGGTCTGCCATGCGAGTATCGGCGCCGCAGTATGTGAAGCGCAGTATGCTGATGACCGGGTCTTCCCGATGACGATTAAGCGTGAGAGTAAATAACGATGCTGGCTCCCCTGATCGATGACAAACAAAAAATTTCGCTGATTGAAAACAGCGGCGTGCAGTTTCTGGATTTCGGCCTGCAACTCTCAGATACCCCGGCGCGCCGCCAGTTTGTGCGCCAGACCGCCAACGGCCCGCTGCTGCGCCTGAACGTCGATGGCAACAGCGGTAAGTTCCTGCTCTATCCGGAAGATGGCGGCGCTGCGGAAGTGGTGCGCCCGGAGTCTGATATCGCGCTGGCGGACTCACTGTCCCTGCTGTCAGCCTGCTGGCTGCCGCTGCCGATGCTGCGCTGTGCCAGCGGACGTCGTTTTATCGGCGGTCCTGAAAACTGGGCGCGGATGCGTCTGGTTGCGCTGCCCGCGCCCGATGCAGCGGGCAATACCCATCGCGTCAGCCTGGCCTTTGATACCCGCTGCGTGGCGGAACAGGATGGCGGTGAACAGCTCGGCCTCAGCACGGCTGATGCACAGAACGGTGTGACCTTTGCGCTCGCCTGGCACAACTACGAGCTGGGTGATTTTCTTGACCTGACCTGGGTTGACGGCTGGCTGCGCGAATCCTTTACCGACCGCGTCTCCGATCGCCGCGAACAGGCGATTAATCAGGCGCTGCGAGAGTTTGAGTATCAGGCGCACTACCTCAATCTGCTGGAACTGCTGGGCGAACAGCTCGACCTCAGCGAGATCCATATTCAGGCCGCCACGCTGCAGACCCCGGCGGTCAATGTCGATATCATTCTGGATGTCGGTAACTCCCATACCTGCGGCATTCTGGTTGAAGATCACCCGGAAGAGAGCAACGGCCTGAAACAGACCTATGAGCTGCAGCTGCGCGATCTGTCGCAGCCGCATCAGGTTTACAACGAGCTGTTTGACAGCCGTCTGGAGTTTGCCGAGACCCGTTTTGGCAAAGCGAACTTCTCGCTGGAGAGCGGTCGTGAGCAGGCCTTTATGTGGCCTTCTCTGACGCGCGTCGGCCGTGAAGCGAGCCGTCTGGCCCTGCAGCGTGTGGGACTGGAAGGCAGCACCGGCCTCTCCAGCCCGCGCCGTTATCTGTGGGATGAGGCGCGCTATCAGCCAGGCTGGCGTTTTAACACGCCCGGCGAGCAGGCTGAACCGCTGGCCTATGCCGCACCCTTTACCACCCTGCTCAACGACGAAGGCCAGCCGCTCTCGACGCTGGCACCCGACGATCGTCTGCCGGTCTTTTCTCCGCACTACAGCCGCAGTTCGCTGATGACCTTTATGCTGTGTGAGCTGCTGGCTCAGGCGCTGATGCAGATGAACAGCGCGGCACAGCGTCAGCGGATGCCACAGAGCCACGCGCCGCGTCAGCTGCGCCATGTGATCCTGACGCTGCCGTCAGCGATGCCGAAGCCGGAGCGTGAAATTTTCCGCCGCCGGATGCAGGAAGCGCTGGCGCTGGTCTGGAAAGCGGAAGGCTGGCTGGCTGACGAAGATGACCTTTCACCAGCACTGCCACGTCAGAACCCGAAACCGCTGCCGGATGTGCAGATGGAGTGGGATGAAGCGACCTGTGGTCAGATGGTCTGGCTGTTTAATGAAACCCAGGTCAACTTTGCCGGTCGCGCCGAAGACTTTTTCAGCAGCATGGCCCGTCCGGATCGCCCGCGCGATGCTGACGAACTGCCAGGCAAGAGCCTGCGCATCGCCTCGATTGATATCGGCGGCGGCACTACTGACCTCGCCATCACCCAGTATCGTCTGGATGATGGTCAGGGCAACAACGTCAAAATCACGCCGCGACTGCTGTTCCGCGAAGGCTTTAAAGTCGCGGGCGACGATATCCTGCTGGATGTGATTCAGCTGTGGATTTTACCGGCGCTGCAGCAGCATCTGCAGAAAGCGGGCCTGACGCTGGCGGAACCGCTGATGAACAAGCTGTTTGGTCACGACAGCCGCATGGACGGTCAGGCCACGCTGCGTCAGCAGATCACCTTACAACTGTTTATTCCGCTGGCGCAGGCGGTACTGGAACGCTACGAAAACTGGGATCCGCTGGAGAGCCACGCGGAGATCAACGCACTGTTTGGCGAGCTGGTCGATCAGCCTCCGGGCGAAGCGGTACTGGCGTTCGTCAACGGCGAGATTCAGCGCGAGCTGGGCGGTAACAGCCGCTTTGACCTGCTGCAGGTGCCGCTGGTGGTGAGCCTGTCCCAGCTGCACGGCGAATTTATGCAGCACCGGATGGCGATTATCCCGGCGCTGCGCTCAATGTGTGAAGTGGTGTCGCTCTATCAGTGTGACGTGCTGCTGCTGACCGGTCGCCCGTCGCGCTTCCCGGGCATTCAGGCGCTGGTGCGTCATCTGCAACCGCTGCCGGGCAGCCGTATTTTGTCGCTGGAAGGCTATCACACCAGCGACTGGTATCCGTTTAACAAACATGGCCGCATCGACAATCCAAAATCGACCGCGGCGGTCGGCGCGATGCTCTGCCTGCTGGCGCTGGATCTGCGCCTCAGCAGCTTCTGGTTCCGCGCAGGCGATTTTGAACCCTACTCGACGATTCGCTATCTTGGCATGCTCGACGAAAACCAGGCGCTGACGGACGAGAACCTCTGCTACAGCGAAATTGACCTCGACGATCCCGGCTATGTGCTGGATAAAAAGCGCAGTTTCCGTATTCGCGGCAACGTCTGTCTCGGCTTCCGCCAGCTTGATAACGATCGCTGGCCCGCCTCACCACTCTATAGCCTGACGCTGAACGACGCGACCCTGGCGCGTAAAGTGGCCGGTGAGAGCGTGCTGCGCATCCGGCTGGCGGTAAAAGCCGGACCCGACGCGTCCGGCCCGGAAAGTCTGGTGCTGAGCGATGCCCGCCTGGATGATGGCACCCGCGTGCCGCTGGAGCAGTTGAGTCTTAAGCTGAATACCCTGTCGGCGACCGGCAATGCCAATGCGCAATACTGGATTGACAGCGGGAGCGTGTGTAAACGATGAAAGCCCTGAAACCCCGTCAGCCGCAAACGCTGGCAAAACGTCTTGGCCTGTTGCAGGACGCCCTGAATAACAGTCTGGCCTGGATTGAGAGCAGCCGTGAGCAGTCGCCGCGTCTGGCGCTGGAAGCAGAAACCCTGACGCTGCAACTGCGCCAGGCGCGCGTGCAGACTCAGGCGCTGGCGCAGCAGGTGGCGCGTCCGGTGACGCTGGCGCTGTTTGGCCAGTCGCAGGCGGGTAAGGCCTGGCTGCTGAACGAAATGGTGGCCGATGCACAGGGCCAGTTAGTGACCCGCATGGGTGATAAACTGCTGAACTGGTTTCAGCATATCAATCCCGGCAACCTCGATTTTGCTACCGCCACCCGTTTCAGCCATCAGCGCGAGCCACTTTCAAACGAGTGGCCGGTTGAACTGACGCTGCTGAGTGAAGCGGAGATCGTACGGCTGATGGTCGCCTGTGCCGGCGCGACAACGCCCGACACCGCACAGATCGACAGCGCACTGCAGCGCCTGCAGCGTCATCGCCTCGCCACGCCGCTGGCGGGTCTGGAAGGCGATGCGCTGGTGACACTCTGGTCCTGGTGCCGTCGCCGTGCGCACCACGATGCGCGGCTTGATCGTCATTTCTGGCCGCAGGCGGTTGAGCTGGCGCCCTGGCTCAGCGTTGACGACCGGGTACAGCTTTTTTCACTGCTGTGGCCTGGTCAGCCTGAACTGAATGAGATGCTGCGCACCCTGCTGCATCTGCGTCACCAGCTCCGTAACAGCAGCCGGGTGCTTGCTCCACTGAGCCTGCTGACCGACACATCACTGCTGCCGGCCGAGCAGCTGATTGTGCCGGCCAGTGAGCAGGATCAACAGCAGCTGGTGGAAGTCTGCCCGCTGAATGGTAACCGCATCGGTAAGGCGCAGAACGTGCCACTGGGATTACTGGCGCTGCTGACGCTGGAAGTGCTGGTCCCGCTGAGTTCCACACCGCGAACCGCGCTCTATGATGATGCTGATATGCTGGAACTGCCCGCGCCAGGCCAGTCCGGTGACGCGGCAACCCAGGAAGATCGTCAGCGCCTGCAGCAGCAGGATCCGCTGCGTGCCCAACTGCTGGAACAGAAACGTGCCCTGCTGCCCGGTTTTTACGCCGCGCGTCAGGCAATTGATCTGCTGCTGGTCTGTACCGCAGCCAGCCAGCGTCAGGATGCCGACCTCGCCAGCGAAACGCTGCGCGAATGGCAGCGTCAGCAGCCTGCACAGGAATCCGCAGAGAAACCGCGTCTGATCTGGGCGATTACCCCTTTCGACGCCCGCCATCAGCAGGTCAATGTGGATGAAGCGGTGCAGCGTCAGATGGGACAGCCCGGTCAGCACTGGGGATCGATGCTGGCACTGGATCGCGCGGGCGTCGACCGCATGGCGAGCTGGTTGCAGGATGAGATGCAGCCGGAAGCGCGCCGCGACATGCTGCTGGCTCAGCTGGCGCAGATTCAGCACACTGTGGTGGAGCGGCGTTTATTGCCCTGGACCGAAGCGGGTGCCAGCCCGGAACAGGCGGCACGCAAACAGAATATCGCCGATACGCTACTGAAGTGTTTACAGCATCGGACCGGCCTGCATGGCGAGCTGCTGGAACGCCTGCAGCCGCCGCGTGAGGCGCTGCGTCAGCTGTGGCTCAATCAGTCGGCCTTGCAAGGCAGCAAACCGGCCAGTATTCAGGCCCCGGAAAATCAGTTTGGCATCGGGTTTGAATTTGACCTGTTCAGTGAGAGCCCGGCTGAAGCGCCGGTTCAGCCGCGTCAGAGTCTGCAGAGCGCGCAGCACTATCCGCGTCAGGTGCTGCTGCTGTGGCTGGATCATCTGCGTCAGCTGCCGGAAAACCGCAGCCTGCTGGCGTTGCTGAACGTGGATAAGCCAACGATGGAGTGGCTGGTTGAAGAGCTGATCACGGCCGGATTCCGCACCGATATCGCGCAAAAGCTGCAGCAGGCGCTGCATGAGCCCGATACGCAGAGCGTCAGCCATGAATCACGCGCGGATCGTCAGGTGACGCGGGCGATGACGGTGCTGGGGGATTTTGTGGCCTGGCTCGGCTTTTTACAGCGTCCTGAAAATGAACGCCCTGCCAGCCGCGTTAACCGGGGTCAGGTGATTTTCTCGCGTCCTCCGGCTCCCAGCGTCAGCTTCAGTTCCGGTCAGCGTCTGACCAGACTCTCTGCCGCCCCGGCCAACCACACGGCCTACTATATCTACGACTGGCTGGTGGGGCTGAACCAGGTCATCATTGAGAACAATGGTTACACTGGCGGCGGCGATCTGCCACTGGCAGCCCGCGAAGCGCTGGTAGCGCTGCTCAAGCCGCTACGCGCTTAATCAATGATCAGGCGCAGTTCGCCCTCCAGCGACTGCGCCGCCTCTTCCAGCAGCGCCAGCACAGGCGCTAAATCGGCCTGATGTGCGGCATAGTGCTGCAACCACATTGTCGCAGGCAGCGCCATCCCGCCCGTCAGCCAGTCCCATAACGCATCCAGATTATGTCCAAAGGTCTGCGGACAGCCGCTCTGCTCAGCAAACTGCTGATAAAACGCCGCGCGCGTGGTGAGCTGACGCAGGTCAAAGGTCAGATTAAGCATGATCAGGGCACCTGCCTGAAACTGCGGTAGTGATCGGTGGAGAGAAACACCAGCCCGTCAGAGGAGTAAACCAGGCGATCGGCGTCGCGATGCCCGCAGCGATAATTCACATCCGCTTCATACCACTGACGGCCCGCACGCGCGGGCAGACGCTTTTCACGGTTCGTAAAGCGATCGCCGCCAATGGCTCTGCCTGGCAACACGTCACACAGGTTGCCTTTGGCCGGATTCCAGCCACGCTTGCGCGCGTCGTTTTTGGTGAGGTAGTAGTCCGGCAGTTGCTGATGCTGCAGCACCCAGCGCGCCACGGTATGGGCGTCAGTCAGGGTGGCGATATCGGCCTGGGCAGGGGCTGAAACGGAATTCAGATAGGGTTTAAGGCCGTAGAAACAGGCCGCGAGGACGAGAAAAAGTCCAATCCAGAGTTTTTTTGACATGATGGCATCCGTGACGACAGGACGCAGATGATACCAGTTTTGCGCGCAGAGAAAAGCGCGGGCCAGACAAGCTGGCCCTGGCGAGGTTATGCTGCGTGCGAATCCCCGCTGTGCCGACGCCATGCACCCGGCGCGACGCCATACTGGCGTTTGAAGCTGCGGTTAAAGGATTGCTGAGAGTCGAAACCTAACGAGATAGCCACATTGAGAATCGGTTCATCTGTGCTGGTCAGGCGGTCGGCTGATTTCTTCAGCTTCTTAACCCGGATGTATTCACCCAGTGGATAACCGGTGTGCTCTTTAAACATGCGCTGCAGGTGCCATTTGGAGTAGCCCGCGCGCTCTGAAACGGTATCCAGATCCAGACGTGCTTCGATGTTGTTATCAATCCAGTCGATTAAATCGTGAATAAAAGCATCACTCATCATTCCAGTCTCTCCTGTCGCCGTGGCGAAAAGTATTAGTATCAGTTGCAGTTACACTTAAGGGTGGCTGACTATGCCATTTAATGCAAGTTTTATTAGTACATTAAATGCCGCACTATTTGTGGGGTTTTAGCTAAGTTGTTCAGGCTTTCATCGCCCTGCCCTAAACCGCACATAAAGTGTATCTGTTATTCTTGCAGTTGCCAGCCACGCAAGCCTACACTCACCGCGATTAATTGCAATCTTAAAAGTTGCAAATATTGGCCTGCAGGCCGCCTGTTTATATCTATCGCGGAATAACAACAATGATTACGAACCGGGTTCGTCAGGGTTTAACCCTCTTAGGGATGGTACTGCTCATCACGCAACTGAGCGGCTGCGATAAAGGTGTGGCGCAAAACGCCGCTCCCCCGCCGCCTGAAGTAAGTGCCGCACCCGTGCTGATCAAACCGGTCAGTCAATGGGACAATTTCAATGGCCGGGTTGAAGCGGTGCAGAGCGTGCAGTTGCGTCCGCGCGTCTCTGGCTACATTGATGCCGTTAACTATCGTGAAGGCGATGAGGTCAGAAAAGGTCAGGTACTGTTTACCATTGATGACCGGAGTTACCGCGCGGCGCTGGAGCAGGCCAAAGCGGAACTGGCCCGGGCGCGCAGTCAGGCGAGTCTGGCCCGCAGCGAATCGGGCCGCAGCGAGAAGCTGATCGGCACGCAGGCGATTTCCCGCGAAGCGTGGGAGCAGCGTCGTTCTGCCGCCAGTCAGGCGCAGGCGGATGTGCTGGCCGCAGAGGCCGCGGTCGATATGGCGCAGCTGAACCTCGACTTCACCCGCGTTACCGCGCCGATTGATGGCCGCGCCAGCCGGGCGATGATCACCGCCGGTAACCTGGTGACCGCCGGCGACAGCGCCAGTGTGTTAACCACGCTGGTGTCGCAGCAGCAGATGTATGTCTATTTCGATGTCGATGAGAACACCTTCCTGAACTATCAGGCGATGGCGCGTCAGGGCCAGCAGCGCCATGCGCTGCCGGTTGAGATTGCGCTGGTCGGCGAACAGGGTTTCCCGCACCAGGGCAAAATTGACTTCCTGGATAACCAGCTGACCGCCAGCACCGGCACCATTCGTATGCGCGCCCTGCTCGACAATCAACAGCGGCAGTTTACGCCTGGCCTGTTTGCCCGCGTGCGTCTGCCCGGCAGCGCGCAGTTCGAGGCGGTGCTGATCGATGATAAAGCGGTATTGACCGACCAGGATCGCAAATATGTCTACGTGGTGGATGGCGAAGGTAAAGCGCAGCGGCGCGATATCCAGCCTGGCGCGATGGTGGATGGTTTGCGCATCGTTAAATCGGGTCTGCAATCTGGCGACAAGGTCATCATCGCCGGTCTGCAAAAAGTATTTATGCCCGGCATGCCGGTCACTGCTCAGCCGGTCGCCATGCGTGCGGCAGCCGCTCAATAACCCGAGGCCGCTATGGACTTTTCCCGCTTTTTTATCGACCGGCCCATTTTTGCTGCGGTGCTGTCGATCCTGATTTTTGTGACCGGGGTGATTGCAATCCCGCTGCTGCCAGTCAGTGAATATCCCGACGTGGTGCCACCCAGCGTGCAGGTGCGCGCCGAGTATCCAGGCGCTAACCCGAAAGTGATTGCGGATTCCGTGGCGACGCCGCTGGAAGAGGCAATCAACGGCGTCGAAAACATGATGTACATGAAGTCAGTGGCCGGTTCTGACGGCGTGCTGGTGACCACCGTCACCTTCCGTCCAGGCACCGATCCTGATCAGGCGCAGGTGCAGGTGCAGAACCGCGTAGCGCAGGCGGAAGCCCGTCTGCCGGAAGATGTGCGTCGGCTGGGGATCACCACCCAGAAGATGTCGCCGACCCTGACGCTGGTCGTCCACATGTTCTCACCGAACAATACCTACGATTCGCTCTACCTGCGTAACTACGCCACCCTCAAGGTGAAAGATGAGCTGGCCCGCCTGCCGGGTGTCGGTCAGATCCAGATTTTCGGCGCAGGCGAGTATGCGATGCGCGTCTGGCTTGATCCTAATAAAGTGGCGGCGCGTGGTCTGACCGCCTCTGACGTGGTAACGGCGATGCAGGAGCAGAACGTGCAGGTCTCTGCCGGTCAGCTGGGTGCCGAGCCGCTGAAAAAACAGAGCGATTTTCTGCTGTCAATCAACACCCAGGGACGACTGGAGAGCGAGCAACAGTTTGGCGATATCATCCTGAAAACCTCGGAAGATGGTTCGCTGGTGCGGCTGCGCGATGTGGCGCGGATTGAGATGGGCTCGGGCAGCTATGCGCTGCGCTCGCAGCTGAATAACAAAGATGCGGTCGGTATCGGCATCTTCCAGGCGCCTGGCGCCAACGCCATCGACCTCTCCAATGCGGTTCGCGCCAAAATGGATGAGCTGGCGACCCGCTTTCCCAACGACGTGAAATGGGCCGCGCCTTACGATCCGACGGTGTTTGTCCGCGACTCGATTAAAGCCGTGGTGCAGACTCTGCTGGAAGCGGTCATTCTGGTCGTGCTGGTGGTGATTCTGTTCCTCCAGACCTGGCGCGCCTCGATCATTCCCCTGCTGGCGGTGCCGGTTTCGATAGTTGGTACCTTTAGCGTGCTCTATCTGCTTGGCTTCTCGCTGAATACGCTGAGCCTGTTCGGGCTGGTGCTGGCGATTGGTATCGTGGTGGATGACGCCATTGTGGTGGTGGAGAACGTCGAACGTAACATTGAGATGGGGCTGTCGCCGCGCGCCGCTGCACATCGGGCGATGCGTGAAGTCTCCGGGCCGATCATCGCCATTGCGCTGGTGCTGTGCGCGGTGTTTGTGCCGATGGCGTTTCTCTCTGGCGTCACCGGGCAGTTCTATAAGCAGTTCGCCACTACCATCGCCATCTCTACAGTGATCTCTGCCATTAACTCGCTGACGCTCTCGCCTGCGCTGGCGGCGATGCTGCTGAAAGATCATCACGCGCCGAAAGACCGGCTGACGCGGATCATTGATGCGCTGTTTGGCTGGCTATTCCGGCCGTTTAACCGCTTCTTCCAGCGCAGTGCCCATGGTTATGAATCGCTGGTGGGCCGTACGCTGCGTCGCCGTGGCGCCGTGTTTGGCGTCTATATTCTGCTGCTGGCGGGTGCCGGATTTATGTTCCACACCGTTCCAGGTGGATTTATTCCGACGCAGGATAAGCTCTACCTGATTGGTGGCGTGAAGATGCCGGAAGGTTCCTCTCTGGCGCGCACGGATGCTGTGATTCGTAAGATGAGCGAAATCGGTATGCAGACCGAAGGCGTCGCCTATGCGGTCGCGTTCCCTGGCCTGAATGCATTGCAGTTCACCAATACGCCGAACAGCGGCACGGTGTTCTTCGGTCTTAAGCCGTTTAATGAGCGCAAACATACGGCGGCGGAGATCAACGCTGAGATCAATGCGAAGATCGCTCAAATCCAGCAGGGCTTTGGCTTCTCGATTATGCCACCGCCGATTCTGGGGCTGGGCCAGGGCTCGGGCTATTCGCTCTATGTGCAGGACCGCGCGGGTCTGGGTTATGGCGCACTGCAGACGGCGATTAATACGCTGTCAGGCAGCATCATGCAGACGCCAGGGATGCACTTCCCCATCTCCTCTTATCAGGCCAACGTTCCGCAGCTTGATGTGAAGGTAGACCGGGATAAAGCCAAAGCGCAGGGAGTATCGCTGACCGCGCTGTTCAGCACGCTCCAGACCTATCTCGGCTCGTCGTATGTGAATGACTTTAACCGCTTTGGCCGCACCTGGCGGGTGATGGCGCAGGCTGACGGGGATTTCCGCGACAGCATCGAAGA
This sequence comes from Pantoea sp. 18059, assembly GCF_902706165.1. NCBI lineage: Bacteria > Pseudomonadati > Pseudomonadota > Gammaproteobacteria > Enterobacterales > Erwiniaceae > Pantoea > Pantoea sp. 18059. The sequence continues at coordinate 661,931 of NZ_CACSJS010000001.1, read as the reverse complement.
TATCGCTAACCTGCGGACCCGAAACGATCGAGGTGAGATGGTGCCGATTGGCAGCATGGTCAACATTACCACTACCTACGGTCCCGACCCGGTGATCCGCTATAACGGCTATCCGGCGGCGGATTTGATTGGTGATGCCGACCCACGCGTGCTCTCCTCGGCGCAGGCAATGAGTCAGCTCGAAGCGATGTCCGGTCAGCTATTGCCAAACGGCATGAACATCGAGTGGACCGATCTGAGTTATCAGCAGTCAACGCAGGGCAATACCGCGCTGATTGTCTTCTCGATGGCCGTGTTGCTGGCGTTCCTGGTGCTGGCCGCGCTGTATGAGAGCTGGACGCTGCCGCTGGCGGTGATCCTGATTGTGCCGATGACCATGCTCTCTGCGCTGTTTGGCGTCTGGCTGACTGGCGGTGACAACAACGTCTTCGTGCAGGTCGGACTGGTGGTGCTGATGGGGCTGGCCTGTAAGAACGCGATTCTGATCGTCGAGTTTGCGCGGGAGCTGGAGATTCAGGGCAAAGGGATTGTGGAAGCGGCGCTGGAAGCGTGTCGCCTGCGTCTGCGTCCGATTGTGATGACCTCCATCGCCTTTATCGCCGGTACAATACCGTTGATTCTGGGTGAAGGCGCGGGTGCAGAGGTGCGCGGCGTTACCGGTATTACGGTCTTCTCCGGCATGCTCGGCGTGACGCTGTTCGGCCTGTTCCTGACGCCGGTGTTCTATGTGGCCCTGCGCAAGCTGGTGACGCGTCGGTCAGGTAGTGCATCGTCCGTGACGGCGTAAACCGTAAAAGTTAAAAGGGGGCGATCATAGGATCGCCCCCCTTTTTTTGCCTGTGATTCACAGATGCCGGCAGATTCTGCCTTGCAGGTTAGCGCCGCTTCAATCTTTCATTCAGCGTTTCTCTGAATCATTATTCATCTTTGATCTTCAGCGTTCTGCTTATCTGGATATCAGGAATGAATTTTCCAAATAATAAATTGATTAATAATATAAAATTTAAAATTCATACCACATACATCGGTACTCTTCAGTGAAAGCGAACCTGGTCCTGACACGTCTTACGCTCCCTCTCCTCATCTGCTATTCACTAAGCCAAAACTCCACTCACAGTCATTAACCGTATGACCCGTTAATCCTTTAAGTTAAAGTCTGGCACTTAAATGACTTTTTATCTTTTCCAAAAAAGTCCGTACTGTTTCTCCCCAGGGTTCAGGATAGAACTCTCCCTGACTGATGGATTCAAACGCCTCTGTAAGTGCTTGATCATTTAAGGACAGTAAATACCCTGCTTCCTGACAGACCTTTGCTGCTGTTTTTGGGTTCTCAGTTTCTAAATAACTGTCCAGTACTTCTTCTACCGTTTCCCCAAAAAGATCATAATCCTGACCAAAAAAAACCCGAATAAGCGTTCCAGTATTTTTATAACTTTTATTCATTGATAGCCTCAGAAAGAAGGATATGAAGTCAGAAGATAATAGGGTTTGCCGTTAAACACTTTACGGTGCAAAACAATCCTGACAGCATACGCTTCCAGACGAGTTGTACTGCCTTGCCTGAAACCATAACCGACTACGGTTCGGGACTGCCAGCTTAATTCCAGTATGCTTTCGCTTTTGGCGGCAGCCCAATAGATGATCTTCCAGCGGTTCGCTTTCAAACCGGCGCTTATGAATCGCTCTGCCTGCTCAATATTAACAAATGAACTTGCAAGCGGCGTTTTAGGACTTCGCGCAAGACGCGCGAGCAAATCCGCTTCGGAAATATTTACATGCTTAGCAATAGTATGTCCGCCAGCCTTAATACCTTTAACGGCTTCATGCTCAGCCAGCTTTAACTTACCGAAGCGTACAGAGGCGACACGTGCCGCTCCGGCAGCAAAGGCAAAGGCCGTCGGAACAGAAATATCGACCATTAAACCTATATTCATTGCGCTCTTATTATCGGCGCCAAGCTTTTTAGCCGTCGCTGTGGCCAACTGGAAAGTTGCTGTACGCGTATTTCTGCCTGTCAGTACCTGATTAGCCGCAGCATGAATGCTATCCAGACTATGTACGCCAACGACAACGCATGCCGCTTTTGTCAGTCCGGATGGATCTGGCGCTATGCACAGCGCGGTTGCTCCGGTTAATTCAAGTGTCCCTAATGCAAGATTCAACCCACCGTATAAGCGGTTACTGAGTGATTCACCTTCAGTAACCGTTTCATCCGAGAGAGCAGCAGTGAGCTGAACCGGGGACATCATGATTTTTATATCATCATCCATAATGAAGCCTCATGTGAGCAGTAGATACGTGGCTAAATAGTCTCTTCTTTTCAGATTTTAGATCCACTAAAAACCAGAAAATAGATTTTACATGAATGTGTTCACCTGTCATTTCAGAAAACGAAAAAAACATTAATGTTGTTAAGGATGCTGAATTTTCAAATGTTTATCAGGTTCAGCGTGATAACCGACCCCAGGAAAGTGAGTTATTGGCTTATGGCAGATTTGAGGCAGGAAGTTAGTGACCAGCAGGCATAAAAAAGCCGCTAATCAGCGGCTCTTTTTGCAGAGATCATCAATCTCTTCGGGTTCAGGTTCCGGCACGGCGGTGCAGTTGCTGGTGTCGCGTTTCTTCAGTTCGTTCAGTGCGTCTGCCACGGTGCGTTTTGCCAGCACATCCAGCGACGCCTGCTCGGCTTCATCGGCTATCGACTTGAAGTACCAGCAGAGGTTGGCACTGACCAGACAGCGCGGCGCGACGTCAGGACGCGCGGCCCAGATTTTTTTGTCTTCGATCACTGAGACATAGATATCCCGCAGAGTAATTTCTGCAGCAGGACGGCCCAGATGAATCGAACCGGTACGGCCCAGCGTGGAGACGATAATGCCGTCACGGGTCAGCGGGACCATTAATTTTCGTATGAAACTGGGATTCGCTTCCAGCCCGTAGGCCAGAATCGCGCTGGTAGAGCGTTTTCCCATTTGCTCCGCCATCGCTACGCTCAGAACCATTTGCAAAGCTGTCGGGAAGCGGTAATCAAGCATTTCTTTATCCTGAGTTGCGGTGCATCTTATTGTTTTATTGCCGCATAAGTGAACAATCAATGAGCAATAAATATAACAAACACTGTTGCTTTTTTGAAGCAAACCGGCGGTGACAAGGCACGTATTCACCAAAGGCTGAGGCCCGATAGCACAAGGTGCTTAGCCTGCTAACGGCCCTCTTCCTGCGGAGCAAGGAGAACCGTTCCGTTATGCCGTGGTGGCCGCTGTCGCCGGTAATCGCTGCTTCAGCGCAATAACCAGTACCACGTTAAAGATTGCCAGGGCGCAAAGCAACCACAGCGTCGCCGATGCTCCCATCTTTTCAAACACATATCCACCTATCAACGGCGTCAGTGCCTGCCCCATCAACGCCGGGCGGGCCATTTTACCCACCACAATCGCATAGGACTCTGGTTTGACCATCGCCAGCGGTAAAGTTCCGCGCACGATGGCACGTAAGCCATTTCCTGCGCCATACAACACCATGCTCAGCAACGCCATCTGCGGAAACAGTGCCAGTAACAGCAAGCCCAGTGCCACCAGCCCGACGGAAAAAAAGGTGGTACGGATGGGATGACTGCGTTTAAAGGCGATATCGACGAGTCGGGATCCCACCTGACACGGGCCAAGTACGGCGCTGATCGCCAGCGCCGAGGTCAGCGTATGGCCACTGGCCTGCAACAAGGCGATAAGCTGCACGGAAATAGCCGTCATGATCACGGACGCCAGGGTAAAAATGGCACACAGCAGCCAGAACAGCGCAGGCGCAATCTCCGCCGTGCCAGACTGCGGACTCAGTCGCTTCACCGGCCGCTTAGCATGACTGTCGGGTAAGGCAAACAGATAGGCGGGCAGCACGCAGACGACCATCAGTGCCGCAATAATCAGCGACGCGTTTCGCCAGCCGAATCCGTGGATTAACAACGCCGTTCCCGGCCAGACCAGCGTGGTGCAGAAGCCAGATATCAGGGTGATACCGGTGATCGCTGCACGCGCCTGACCGCCATAGCAGGTGCCGAGTGTGGCAAACAGTGCGTCATAAAGGCCCATCGCCATGCCGATGCCAATAATTACCCAGGCAAACAGAAACAGCGGCAGAGAGTGGCTATAAGCCATGATCACCAGCCCCACCGCCATCACCATGCCACTTAGTGCCAGCAACAGGCGGCCACCGGTGCGGGCGATAATCCTGCCTGCCAGCGGTGACAGCAGGCCCGATACCAGAATCCCGGTCGAGAGTGCGCCATAAATCCACTGCTGTGACCAGCCTGTCTCAGCCGCAATCGGATTCGCCATCACCGCCATCAGGTAGAACGACCCGCCCCATGACAGGATCTGCACCCAGCCCAGGGTAATAATGGCGGCGATGCCGGGTTTGTTGTTCTGATTCACAGGCAATCTCCTGGTTAGCAGGCGAACCGTTTTTATAACATGTTCTGCAATAAGCCAAAATGCGTGATGCTCTTTTGACTGGATAGCCATGCAGGCCGCACGGTTTTGAGTAAACCACCTATAGTATGTTGTAACTATATGGTGCTTGCATCCTCGCCAGGCTTCTGCCACATTGTGGACGTTGTAACTATGGAGGCACAACATGACGCGCTACGACTTAGTGGCTGATATGCATCAATGTGTAAATGACCTGGAACTGGCGCTGGGTGAATTGCGTCAGCAGATTGAAGCGCAGCCTCTGCTGATCGCCCGCGTCTTCAGCCTGCCGCCGGTGGTTAAAGGCCGCGAACATGAAGCGATCACCCGGATTGCTGTCGAGCAGCATCTCGGGGAGAGCGCGTTAAAGATGGCGCTTGATCACTACTGCCGCCTGTTTATGCAGCATCAGTCAGAACAGCTGAGCACCAAGGCTGCCGTGCGCTTACCTGGCGCGCTCTGTATCGAATGCGACGCGCAGCAGGAGGCGGAGATCGGCTCGCTGGTCGACGTCATCAATCAGCTGAAAGCACGGCTGGAGCAGCTGATTACGGTGGACTCAGGCCTGCCGAGTGAGGCGCGTTTTGAGTTCGTCCACCAGCATTTGCGCGGGCTGATTACCCTGAATGCCTATCGCACTATCACCCTGCTGAGCGCACCCGACAGCCTGCGTTTCGGCTGGGCCAACAAGCACATTATCAAGAATCTCAAGCGTGAAGAGGTGATCGCCCAGCTGGAAAAAAGCCTGAAGTCGGGACGTGCAAAAGCGCCGTGGTCACGTGAACAGTGGGCGGAAAAAGTGCAGGAGGAGCTGGCAAGCGTGCGCGCCCTGCCCGCCTCGGCACGGCTGAAAATCAAGCGCCCGGTGAAAGTCCAGCCGGTTGCACGCGTCTGGCGCGCGGATGAACAAAAACAAACTCAGCTGGCCTGTCCTTCACCGATTCTGGCTATCTGTCGCGATCGCAGCCAGGTTCCGGTTCTGGGCGAATTGCTTAACTACGATGCCGATAATATTAACCATCGTTATAAACCTGCCGCTGAACCGCTGAATCTTTTGATCCCCAGACTGCATCTGTGGGTCGATTGTCCGATATAAATAATAAAGGCCAGCTTTCGCTGGCCTCTGACTCACTCAAACCTTACGACTTCATGCTGCCGACCATCTCTTCCGGACGAACCCAGGCATCAAACTCCTCTTCGGTAAGATAACCCAGCTTCAGCGCCGAGCCTTTCAGCGTCAGCCCCTCTTTGTGCGCCTTCTTGGCAATTTCTGCCGCTTTGTCATAGCCAATATGGGTATTCAGCGCCGTCACCAGCATCAGCGATTCGTTAAGCAGTTGATCGATGCGCTCACGCACCGGCTCAATGCCGACCGCGCAGTGATGATTAAAGCTATCCATGCCATCCGCCAGCAGACGAATCGATTGCAGAAAGTTATGGATTACCATAGGACGGAACACGTTAAGCTCAAAGTTACCGGATGCGCCGCCCATATTGATCGCCACATCGTTACCCATCACCTGACAGCAGAGCATGGTCATCGCTTCGCACTGGGTCGGGTTAACTTTACCCGGCATGATGGAACTGCCTGGCTCATTTTCCGGGATGGCGATTTCGCCGATGCCGCAACGCGGGCCGGAAGAGAGCCAGCGCACGTCGTTCGCGATTTTCATCAGCGAGGCGGCCAGCCCTTTCAGCGCGCCATGCGCATGCACCAGCGCATCACAGGTTGCCAGCGCCTCAAACTTGTTTGGCGCAGTGACAAATGGCTGCTGCGTGAGATCGGCCAGCGCCTTCGCCACGCGCACCGCATATTCCGGATGGGTGTTCAGGCCCGTACCTACTGCCGTGCCGCCCAGCGCCAGTTCCGCCACGTGCGGAATGCTCAGCTCAATATGCTTCAGGTTATGCTCCAGCATCGCCACCCAGCCGGAAATCTCCTGGCCCAGAGTCAGCGGCGTGGCATCCTGCAGGTGAGTACGGCCAATCTTGACGATATCTTTGAAGGCGTCGGACTTCTGGCTTAAGGTCTTCTTCAGTACCTGAATCTGAGGGATCAGCTGTTCGCGCAAGGCGATAACGGCGGCAACGTGCATCGCCGTCGGGAAGACATCGTTGGAACTCTGGCTCTTGTTCACATCGTCGTTGGGATGAACCAGCCGCGCCATTCCGCGCTCGCCGCCAAGGATTTCACTGGCGCGGTTCGCCAGCACTTCATTCATGTTCATATTGGTCTGGGTGCCGGAACCGGTCTGCCAGATCGCCAGCGGGAATTCATCCGCATGCTTGTCAGCCAGCACCTCATCGGCCGCGCTGACAATCGCCTCGGCGCGGTCAGCGGGCAGCAGTCCCAGATCGCGGTTAACGCTGGCCGCGGCGCGCTTGGTCAATGCCAGTGCATGCACCAGCGCGGTCGGCATTTTTTCGGTTGAGATGCGGAAGTGTTCCAGTGAGCGCTGTGTCTGCGCGCCCCACAGTTTGTCTGCCGGTACGTCGATGGGGCCCATTGAATCTTTCTCAATGCGATTGGCTGCCATGAATACGTCTCCTTCATCTGGTTTTTAAAAGAATGACCGCCCGGTACGTCATTACGATCGACTGCCGGGCGGTCAGGATAGTAATACACAATAATTTAACATTATCAGAGCTTAGCGTCCTTTTGCGCTGGAGATGTATTTTTACCGGCAGTTTCTGCTTTAATACTGGCAATAATTTCCCGTGATAAAGGGTTATACAATGCAAAAAATGAACAATACGCTGCAAAACTACGCATGGGGCAGCAAAACTGCGTTGACTGAGCTTTACGGAATCGCTAATCCACAGGGGCTGCCGATGGCGGAACTCTGGATGGGCGCACATCCGAAAAGCCCCTCCACCGTGATTGACCAGGGCAGCGAGCGTTCGCTGCGTGACGTGATTGATGCCGCGCCTGCCGCCATGCTGGGCGAAGCGGTGGCACAGCGTTTTGGTGAACTGCCCTTCCTGTTCAAAGTGTTGTCTGCCGATCAGCCGCTGTCGATTCAGGTCCATCCCAGCAAACGCGCGGCCGAAGTGGGCTTTGCCCGTGAGAATGCGGCGGGTATTCCGCTGACAGCTGCTGAGCGTAATTATAAAGATGCCAACCACAAGCCGGAGCTGGTCTACGCGCTGACGCCCTTCCAGGCGATGAATGGCTTTCGCACCCTGACGGAGATGGTCTCACTGCTGGAGCCGGTTGCGGGCGCACATCCACAGATAGCCCATTTTCTGCAGCATCCCGATCAGGATACGCTGGCCGCGCTCTTCTCTACCCTGCTGTCACTGGAGGGTGAGGCGAAATCGCTGGCGCTGGGCATCCTGAAATCCGCGGTTGATGCACAACAGGGTGAGCCGTGGCAGACCATTCGCATGATTGCGGCAGAGTATCCTGACGACAGCGGCCTGTTTTCGCCGTTGCTGCTGAACGTAATCACGCTGCAACCGGGCGAGGCGATGTTCCTCTACGCGGAGACCCCGCACGCTTATCTGAAAGGCGTGGCGCTGGAGGTGATGGCAAACTCTGATAACGTGTTGCGGGCCGGTTTAACCCCGAAATATATCGATATCGCCGAGCTGATGGCGAACCTGAAGTTTGAAGAGAAGCCTGCCAGCACCCTGCTGACTGAGCCGGAGCAACAGGGCAACGCGCTGCGCTTCCCGATTCCGGTGGAGGATTTTGCCTTTGCCATTCATACCCTGAACGCAGAGCCACAGCCGCTGGCGCAGCAGAGCGCCACAGTGCTTTTCTGCATTGAAGGCCAGACGGTGATCGCCAAAGGCGAGCAGCAGGTAACGCTGAAACCAGGTGAATCCTGCTTCATTGCCGCCAGCGAATCCCCCGTAACGGTCGCAGGCACGGGCCGACTGGCGCGGGTATTTAACGACTTAGGGTGAAGCGGCTGACGGAGTGCCTGTTAACTGCTATTATTTCAACCTATTAGCTTTTAAACGCCTGCGGGCGTTTTTCTTCAGTCGCTGGGGTAAACCTGCGGCATAAGCGGACTCAAGGATAAGGACGAATCAGCAATGAAAAAGACCAATGTTGCCGTAGGTGTCATCATCGCACTGGGCGTAGTCTGGACTGGCGCGGCATGGTTCACCGGCAAGCAGATTGAAAGCCACAGGGATGAGCTGGTGCAGAACGCCAATGCCCAGCTGAATGCTTATGCCCCTAACAGCCGACTGAAGATCAGCTATCAGGACTATCAGCGCGGCGTGTTCAGCAGCAAAGTGAATCTGGTGATTCAGGCCAACTCGCAGACGGAAGATAATCCCCTGCTGAAACCAGGCCAGAGCATCATCCTGAACGAAACCATCGATCATGGCCCTTTCCCGTTTGCTCAGCTGAAGCATTTCAATCTGATCCCGAGCATGGCGTCGGTTCATACCGAACTGGCTAACACCGATGCGGTGAAAAAGCTGTTTGAGCTGACCGGCAACAAGTCGCTGATTAACGCCGATACCCGTATCGGCTACAGCGGTGCCACCGATACGGCGCTGCGCGTTCTGCCGGTTGATTATCAGAATGCGCAAAGCGGCGAGCGTCTTGCCACCAATGGGGGCACCTTCAACGTCAGCGCGGATAACAAAGGCGACAAAGTGTCGCTGGACAGTGACGTTGATAGCCTCGCGCTGACCAGTAAAAATGAGATGGGCCAGCCGGTGCTGTTCACCATTAATGGTCTGAAGCTGAGCGGTAACACCCATCTCAGCCCGGAAGGCGTGCGTATTGGTGACCAGTCAGTGGATATTGAGAAGGTCAATGCCAGCATCAATGGTCAGGACGCCCTGACGCTGCACAAAATGAAAGGCACCTCCTCTTTCGATAACAGTGCCGGTAAGATTGGCGGCAATATCGACTACAAAGTTGAAGGCATTCAGCTGCAGAAGCAGGATTTTGGTCAGGCAGCGCTGAAGATGAAACTGTCACAGTTTGATGCGCAGGCGGTAAAAGCCTTCTCCGATCGTTACAACGCGCAGATGCAGGAACTGCTGAGCCAGCCTGGCGTCGCGGAAGATCCTATCCGCTACCAGGCGGGTGTGCATCAGATTCTGATGAGCAACCTGCCGATGCTGCTGAAGGGCTCACCTGCGATCAGTATCGCCCCGCTGAGCTGGAAAAATGATAAAGGTGAAAGCACCTTTAACCTGAACGCTAATTTCAACGATCCCTCTGCGGTGACCGGCGAAGCCCAGACACTCAGCGCCATGGTTGATCGGGTACTGAAGAGTCTGGACAGCAAGCTGGTCATCAATATGCCAATGGCGACCGAAACCATGCATAAAGTGGGACTGGCTGAAGGATATCAGGCCGATGACGCACAGAAGCTGGCAGATCAGCAGGTGAAAGGACTGGCGGCGATGGGTCAGATGTTCCGCCTGACCCAGCAGCAGGATAACAATATCGTCACCAGCCTGCAGTATACCAACGGTCAGGTGAACATGAACGGCGACAAAATGACGCTGGAGCAGTTCCTCTCCCGCTATATGCTGGGTATGCCGACCAGCGAAGGGATGCCGCAGTAATTCTCTACTTTTCTTTTAAAGGCGACCTCCGGGTCGCCTTTTTTATGCCGAGCCGCGAATAACCAGCTGCGGCGGCATAATCACGTTCTGCCGGGCGGCATCGGGTTGCGCTATCCGTTGCAGGATACGCTCAGCTGCCACACGACCAATCTCCCGGGCTGAACTGGTGACAAACGTCAGCGGCGGATCGGTCAGTTCCGCCTGCGGTTCATCGCCAAAGCCCATCAGAGCCAGTTGCTGATCGTAATAGCTGTCGACTGCACCCCGGGCGAATGTTCGCCCGGTGCGCAACAGCCCAAAATAGCATCCCAGCGCGGTAGTGGCGTTATAGGCCAGCACGGCAGTCAGCCGCGGATGGTGCTGAAACAGCTGTACCGCTGCTTCAGCCGCCTCTTTTTGCGTGTTACCGCATTCAATAATCCACTCCGGCCGGAACGGCAGCCCATATTGCAGCAGGGTGGCGCAGTAGCCGCCAAGACGTTCTGCCCGGGTCAGTGATGCGCTATGACCGCCCAGCCAGGCAATGCGCTGATGCCCCTGACGAATCAGGTATTCTGTGGCCAGACGCGCAGCCTGAGCATTATCGGGGCGGATAGCGTCCACCTCCTCCAGGCTACTGGCGCGCGCGGCACAGACTAAGGCCATATTCACCTCTCTGGCCCGTGTCACAATCTGGCTGGCCTTATCGGCACCGCCTCCCAGCACCACGCCATCCACTCCCTGAGCGACCAGTGACTCAAAGCAGCGATGCAGATGCTGTCCCTGGGCGCCGCTCTGCGTCAGGAACAGCAATTTGCCCTGCTTCTCCAGCGCTTCACTCAGACCTGCCGTCATTTCGGCATAAAATGGCTGGCTGAGATCGCGGACGATCAAGCCAATCACGCCACTCTCACCCCCGCGCAGCATGGTTGCCGAACGGTTGCGCACGAAACCGAGTTGCTCAATGGCCTCGTTCACGCGCGCCATGGTGGCCGCAGAGATCCGTCCTTTGCCGGATAACACCAGCGATACCGTGGTCACCGACACGCCCGCCGCCGCCGCAACATCATTGATGGTGATTTTACTCATCAGATTACTCAACTGAACTACAGCATTAGAAAACAAGGTAAAACGTTACACCTTATGACGTCAGAATTATATCGTCCATGACCTGAAGAGTGTGATTCAGCGCGCATAAGATCCAGGTAAAACGTTTTATCATCCCGCCACTTCACTCAGTGGTCCGTTTATCCAGGAGCGTTCATGTCACCCTCTCACCAAAAAATGTCCGTCTGGGAATTTTTCCAGAGTCTGGGGAAAACCTTTATGCTGCCGGTTGCCCTGCTTTCCTTCTGCGGCATCATGCTCGGGATTGGCAGTTCGCTGAGCAGTCGTGATGTCCTGACCCTGTTACCTGTGCTGGATCACCCCTGGCTGCAATATCTGTTTCTCTGGATGGCCAAACTCGGATCTTTCGCCTTTAGCTATCTGCCGGTGATGTTCGCTATTGCGATTCCGCTGGGTATGGCGCGCGAGAACAAGGGCGTGGCAGCGTTTGCCGGCTTTGTGGGTTATGCCGTGCTAAACCTCAGCATCAACTTCTGGCTCAATATCCACGGCATTCTGCCAACCACCGATGCCGCCGTGCTGAAAGCTAACAACGTTCAGCCGATCCTGGGGATCCCGTCGATCGATACCGGCATTCTGGGCGCGGTCATTGTGGGTATTGTGGTGTTCTGGCTGCATGAGCGCTTTCATAACATCCGACTGCCCGATGCGCTGGCTTTCTTTGGCGGCACCCGGTTTGTGCCGATTATCACCACGCTGGTGATTGGTTTACTGGGACTGGTCGTCCCGCTGATCTGGCCTTTTTTCGCGCGGGGTATCACCGGATTAGGCTGGATGATTAACAGCGCGGGTGATTTTGGCCCGATGATCTTTGGAACCGGCGAACGTCTGCTGCTGCCGTTTGGCCTGCAGCATATTCTGGTCGCCATCATGCGCTTTACCGATGCAGGCGGCACACTGGATGTGTGTGGCAAGAGCGTGAGCGGTGCCTTAACCATTTTCCAGGCGCAGCTCGCCTGCCCGGAAACCCACGGTTTTGCTGAAAGCGCGACCCGCTTCCTGTCACAGGGTAAAATGCCTGCGTTCCTGGGTGGTCTGCCAGGTGCTGCCCTGGCCATCTATCACTGCGCCCGCCCGGAGAATCGTCATAAGATCAAAGGCCTGTTGATCTCCGGTGTGGTGGCCTGCGTGGTCGGCGGCACCACCGAACCTATCGAATTCCTGTTTCTGTTTGTCGCCCCGTTCCTCTATCTGATCCACGCCCTGCTGACCGGCGTTGGCTTCAGCATCATGGCGATACTGGGCGTCACTATCGGCAATACAGACGGCAATATCATCGACTTTGTGGTGTTTGGTGTGCTGCACGGGCTGTCGACCAAATGGTACTGGGTACCCGTTGTTGCAGCGATATGGTTTGTTGGTTACTACCTGATTTTCCGATTCGCCATTCTGCACTTCAATATCAAAACACCGGGACGCGAAGTGGAAAGTGCCAGTGCGGTTGCGCAGCAGGTCAGCAATGCCAGTAAAGGTAAATCTGGCTATAACTCACCGGCTATTCTGGCGGCACTTGGCGGCGTGGAGAATATTACCTCGCTGGATAATTGTCTGACGCGTCTGCGTCTGACCCTGGCGGATATGAGTAAAGTGGATGATGCGGCGCTGAAAGCCAACGGCGCGATAGGTGTGGTCCATCTTAATCAGACCAGCTTGCAGGTGGTTATTGGTCCACAGGTGCAGTCGGTGAAAGATGAACTGTCACACCTGATGAATGTCCCTGCCTGAAGTGCCGGAGCCGATAATGTTTAACTTTGACGAAGTCATCGATCGCCGCGGCAGCTGGTCGACCCAGTGGGATTTCGTGGCTGACCGCTTTGGCGTCCCCGATCTGCTGCCGTTTACCATTTCGGATATGGACTTCAGAACCGCGCCAGCGGTTCAGCAGGCGCTGGCACAGCGCGTAGCACACGGCGTGTTGGGTTACAGTCGCTGGCAGCATGACGATTTTCTTTCCGCCTGCTGCCACTGGATGTCCAGCCGTTTCGGCTACCAGCCCGATGCTGACACGCTGGTTTATGGACCCTCGGTGATCTATATGGTGGCGCAGATGCTGCGCCGCTGGAGCAGCCCGGATGATGAAGTGGTGCTCCACACTCCCGCCTACGATGCTTTTTACAAAACGGTACGCGGCAATCAGCGACAGGTGCTGGAGATGCCGCTGCAGCGGGATAACGGTAGCTGGCGATGTGATATGGCCGCGCTGGAGACGCGGCTGGCGCGCCCGCGCTGCAAAATCCTGTTGCTCTGCAGCCCTCACAATCCCACCGGCAAAGTGTGGACAGCAGCTGAGCTGCAACAGATGGCGGCGCTCTGCGATCGTCACGGCGTGCGGGTGATCAGCGATGAAATCCATATGGATATGATAGTGGGTAATCAGCCCCATACTCCGTGGGCCAGCGTGGCGCGCAGTGACTGGGCGCTGTTTACCTCGGCGTCGAAAAGCTTCAACGTGCCGGGACTGACCGGTGCGTGGGGAATCATCCCGGATGCGGCAGACAGAGCCGCCTGGTTTCAGGCGCTGAAAAATGCTGACGGCCTTTCTTCTCCGGCCGTGCTGGCCGTCACGGCACACGTTGCCGCCTACCAACAAGGCGCACCCTGGCTGGATGCCCTGCGCAGCTATCTTTATGGTAATTTCATACTGGTTGCCAATCGGCTTAACGCTGAGTTTCCCGCACTGAACTGGCACATTCCCGAGGCGACCTATCTCGCCTGGCTCGATATCAATCCGCTGGGCATTCCTGAAGAAGCCCTGCAACAGGCGCTGATCCAGCAACGGGTCGCAATGATGCCCGGATCGACCTACGGTGATGCAGGCAAAGGGTTTTTGCGTCTTAACGTTGGCTGTCCGCGCAGCAAAGTTGATGAGGGCGTTTCACGCCTGATTGCGGCGATCCATCAGTTGCAGGGCTGACATTAACCGGCGAGGCAACCATTGCTCGCCGGTTATGCGTAATTAAGCAGCATCCGGCGCAGCTGTTGCGCAAATAGCTGGCGCTGTTGCGCAAGATATTTTTATAATGCTCTGCACTTCACCGACAACTGAGCGAGTGCGCCATGATCGATTCTAAAATTCCTCTGACTGATATTCACCGCCACCTTGATGGCAACATCCGTGCACAAACCATTCTCGATTTAGGTCGCCAGTTTAACCTCGCCCTGCCTGCTTCCACGCTGGAGACGCTGCGTCCGCATGTGCAGGTCGGCCAGAATGAGCCTGACCTGGTGAGCTTCCTGCAGAAGCTCGACTGGGGTGTAAAAGTGCTGGGTGATCTGGATGCCTGCCGCCGGATCGCGCAGGAGAATGTCGAAGATGCCGCCCGCGCGGGCATTCACTATGCTGAACTGCGTTTTTCCCCTGGTTATATGGCGATGACCCACAACCTGCCGATTGCCGGTGTGGTTGAAGCGGTAATTGAGGGCGTGCGCGCAGGCCGTCAGCAGCACGATATCGACGTGCGTCTGATCGGTATCATGAGTCGTACCTTTGGCGAAGATGCCTGCCTCAGCGAACTGGAAGGTTTGCTTGCCCATCGTGATCACATCACCGCGGTCGATCTGGCGGGTGATGAGCTGGGCTTCCCGGGCAGCGAGTTCCTGAGCCACTTTACCCAGGCGCGCGATGCCGGTTTCCGCGTGACCGTCCATGCGGGCGAAGCGGCCGGACCCGAGAGCATCTGGCAGGCGATTCGGGAGCTGGGTGCAGAACGTATCGGTCACGGCGTGAAAGCGATTGAAGATCGCGCGCTGATGGATTTCCTGGCGGAGCACCGTATTGGTATTGAATCCTGCCTGACCTCCAATATCCAGACCAGCACCGTGCCATCACTGGCGCAGCATCCGCTGAAGACCTTCCTGGAGCATGGCATTCTGGCGACGATTAACACGGATGATCCGGCGGTTCAGGGCATTGAACTGGCGCATGAGTATCATCACGCCGCTCCGGCTGCCGGTCTGAGCGCGGCGCAGATCCGTCAGGCGCAGGAAAATGGTCTGACGATTGCGTTCCTTAGCGAAGAAGAGAAAGCGGCTCTTCGCGCCCGGGTGCAGTAATCCTGAAGCGTAGCGACAAAAAACGGGCCGGATATCCGGCCCGTTTCGCTTTTTTACTTATTGCGTTTTAAGCACCGACCGATTAAACGCGCTTCAGCGACATCGTCTGGCGTTTCTCGGCAGATTGCAGACCTAACTCGATCAGCTCCATCACATGAATCGCCTCTTCCGCTGTCACCGGATTGTTACCACGTCCGGCAATCGCATCGCGGATGCCCGCATAGTAAGCGGGATAGTTGCCTGGCTGGGTCAGCTGGGTCGTTTCGGTCAGGGAATCTCCGTCAACCAGCGTCAGAGTGCCATCACGCATGTCATAGCCCCAGTCTTCCTGCGGCGGGAAATCACCTGACTTCAGGCGATCTTCCTGTGGATCAAGACCATATTTGACGTAACTGCCGCGCGTGCCGTGGACGGTATAACGGGCAGATTCTGCCGCGACCAGCATGCTGGCGTGCAGCACGACACGGCGCTGCGGATAAGTCAGCGTCGCGTGGAAGTAGTCGGTAGTCTGCGCGCCCGGACGCATCTCGGCCAGATCAACCGTGATAGCGACCGGCGGGCCAAACAGCTGCAGCGCCTGGTCCAGCAGATGCGGCCCCAGGTCATACCAGATTCCGCTGCCTGCGCCTTTCATTTCACGCCAGCGATTACGCACTTCCAGACGGAAGCGGTCAAAGTGCGATTCGAAGTAGCGCACTTCACCCAGCGTACCGGCCTCAATCAGGGATTTCAGCGTCAGGAAGTCACTGTCCCAGCGGCGGTTGTGGAACACCGACAGCAGCAGCCCCTTGGCTTTCGCCAGCGCATCCAGTTCACGTGCCTGTGACAACGTCACGGTGAACGGCTTATCGACCACCACATGTTTACCGGCGTTCAGCGCTGCTTTTGCCAGCGGGAAGTGCGTGTCGTTGGGGGTAGGAATAACAATCAGTTGCAGCGTCGGGTCGTCCAGCAGCGCCTGAGGGTCAGCCACCACCTTAACGGCAGGCCAGTCGGCGTGGACTTTGCTGGCGTCGCTACTGGAAATGGCTGCCAGCTCGACGTCCGGCGTCCCCGCAATCAGCGGAGCATGAAACGTTTTACTGGCAAAACCGTAGCCGATCAGACCAACACGTAATTTATCGCTCATTTGGATTCCTCTCAGAGCCTGATTGACCAGGCTCTTAGTTGATAACCTGATTGATTTAAGACTATTAACCAAATGACGACAAGCCGGAATTCCCCGAAAAAACTAAGAGATAGCACTTCGCGCCAGCGGCCAGGCGGTCTGAGCGGCCAGACTGTCGTGCGCATCCTGATTACGGCGGCGGAAGTCGCTGGGACTGACGCCGACCCGCTTGCGGAACACCCGCGAGAAGTAGAGCTGATCGTCATAGCCCACTTCACGTCCTACCGAGGCGATCGGCTCCTGGGTGGTCTGCAGCAGCAGTTTCGCGCGGATTACGCGCTGATCTTCACGCCAGCGCAGCAGGTTCACGCCCATCTGCTCGCGGAACAGGTGCGCCAGCCGCGACGGTGAAAGACAGACGTGGCGCGCCACCTCTTCAATCTTAACCTCGCTGGCGAGATGGTTGGTGACGTACTGGCAGGCTTCAATCACGCGCGGATCACGAATTAACTGATGGCTGCGTGGATCTTCTTCAACGGCGCGCAGCAGCAGCCGTTCCAGCAGGTTCATCGCCAGCTCTTCCGCAAAGCGACGGCCCGAATTGTGGGTCTGTTCGATACTGGCAAACAGACGATCAAATTCGCCGCGCAGCGATTCAGGCAGCAGCAGACGTCCCACGCCCTCCTGCTCATCCTGCCAGCGCAGCCAGTCGTGCCAGTAGGCGCGCGGACGGAAATAGACCCAGCGGTGAAACCACTGCGGGCTGTCCGGCGCGCGACCATAATAGTGAGCCGTTTTCGGCTGAAACAGCAGCATTTCGCCAGGTTCGCAGTCAAATGCCCGCTCGCCGTCAAATACCCGCCCTTTACCTTTAATAGTGAGATTCAGAATGTAACCTTTCATGCCGTGCGGGCGATCGATAAAGAAATCGAGCGGGCCATCTGCGGTAATGGGCGTCAGCCCCGCCACCAGCCAGGCATTGAATGAATAGCCCGGCAACAAGGGGTTTTGCTGCTCGGCCGGTAATTCACGGTGATACATAGCGTCCTCACTCAGTCTGTTATTGTTCGGATAGCCCGCAGAGGCTTCTGCCTCTGCGGACCAACGGCTCGCTCAATCAGGCTTTTTTCTGTTTGTAACGGTCAAAAATCACCGCAGCTAACAGTATCAGACCGCGTACCACATACTGTGAGAATGGCGAGATATTCAATAAATTCATCGCATTCTCTACCGTGCCGAGGATCAGCACCCCTGCCACCACATAGGAAATTTTACCGATGCCACCCTTCAGCGAAACGCCACCCAGCACGCAGGCAGAAATCACCACCAGCTCATAGCCGATGGAGGTCATTGGCTGGCCGCTGGTCATACGTGACGCCAGGATGATGCCCGCCGCCGCTGAAACCAGACCGGAGAGGATAAAGATGATGATGCGGGTGCGCACCACCGGCACACCGGCCAGACGTGCTGCTTCTTCATTGCCGCCAATCGCCAGGGTGTTACGGCCAAAGGTGGTTTTGTTGAGCAGGAAGCCGAAGATCAGCATGGTGGCCAGAGTCAGCCAGATGGGAGCGGGCACGCCAAGCCAGTTGGCAAAGCCCAGTTCGAAGAAACGCTCATCTTCGATACCGACCGCTTTACCGTCAGAGAAGATATAGGCCAGGCCGCGGACAATCTGCATGGTCGCCAGCGTGGTGATCAGCGCATTGATCTTGAGGCGGGCAATCACAAAGCCGTTGATAAAGCCGGTGATCATACCGAGAACCAGGCCGGCACCCACGCCAATCCACAGGCTTTCGGTCATGTTAATCACCACGGCGGTAACCACACCCGCACAGGCGATGACGGAAGCGACCGACAGGTCAAAATCACCGGAAGCCAGACAGAACAGCATGCCGCAGGCGACCATGCCGGACATCGACATTGCCAGCCCTAAGCCTTTCATATTGATAAACGAGCCGAAGTTCGGCACAAAGATCGCACAGACAATAAACAGCAGTGCAAATACCACCAGCATGCCGAAGTTGTCCCAGATGCGACCTAACTGCAGGCCGCCGCGTGAAGCGGGCTGCGGCGTATTTGAGGTCGTGGATGAAGCCATGATGATCTCCTGTCAGGCCACGGCGGCCGCTTGAGTGGTTTTGGGCATCGCCAGGCTCAGCGTCTGCTGTTCCGTGGCGTCGTCGTGTAGCAGTTCACCGGCAATGGCACCTTCGCGCATCACCACGATGCGATCGGCCAGGCCCATCACTTCCGGTAAATCGCTGGAGGCGAACAGCACCGCAATGCCCCGGTTCGCCAGCTGATAAATCAGGTTATAGATTTCATGTTTGGCACCGACATCGATACCGCGCGTTGGCTCATCCAGCAGGATCACCTTCATATCCTCTGACAGCCAGCGTCCCAGAATCGCCTTCTGCTGGTTGCCGCCGGAAAGGTTCATGATCAGCTGATCGGCGCTGGGCGTTTTGATGTTTAGCGAGCGGATATGGCTGTCGGCATTTTTATTTTCCCAGCCGTTTTTAATCAGGCAGCCCGCAGTAAGGTTATGACGACGGGCGCTGATGTTGATGTTGTCGCGCACCGAATGCACCGGAATAATGCCCTCGGCTTTGCGATCTTCCGGGCAGAGCATGATGCCCGCACGGATGGCATCGATCGGCTCCCGCAGCGGCAGCGGTTTGCCGTCCAGAATCACCTGACCGCCGCGCAGACGCGTGCCGCCAAACAGCCCTTTCAGCAGTTCACTGCGACCGGCACCGACCAGGCCAAACAGGCCGACGATTTCACCGGCATGGACTTTCAGCGAAATCGGCGTCCGCACGCCCTTCGCTTCGACCTTGTCCAGCTCCAGCCGCACCGCGCCTTTGGCACGCGGTGAATAGCCATAGATATCACCAAGGTTTCGTCCCACCATCGCCTGCACCAGATCGTCGTGATGGGTGTTAGCCATATCGGTAAACGTCCGCACGTAGCGGCCATCTTTAAAGACGGTGATGGCATCGCTGAGGGCGAAGATCTCCTCCATGCGGTGTGAAACGTAGAGCACCACCCGGCCCTCCTCACGGAGCTGACGGATGACGCGGAACAGGTTGTCGATTTCACGCGCCGACAGGGAGCTGGTTGGCTCATCAAAGGCGATAATACGCGCGTTACGCGCCAGCGCTTTGGCAATCTCCACCATCTGCCACTGCCCCAGCGACAGATATTTCAGCGGCATATCGGGATCGATATCCATGCCGAGATTTTTCAGTTGCAGGCCCGCCTCAAAACGCATCAGCTTACGGTTGACCAGCCCATGTTTGTGCGGGATCTGACCGAGATAGATGTTCTCTGCCACGCTCATTTCCGGCACCAGATGCAGTTCCTGGTAAATAATGGCGACGCCCGCGTCCAGCGCATCGGTGGTGCGCTGAAAGCTCATCGGCTGGCCTTTAATACGAATCTCACCGCCGCTCGGCTGATAACTGCCGCTGAGTATTTTTAACAGCGTCGATTTGCCTGCGCCGTTCTCGCCCATCAGAGCATGGACTTCACCGCCACGGCAGTCGAAGGAGATATCCTGCAACGCTTTGACGCCAGGGAAGGTTTTACTGATGCCATGAAACGACAGAAATGCTGAATCAGTGTTCATGTTTTTCCTCACTCTTTCGCGCCACCGGCCGGTTATGGCGGGCGGCGCGAAATTGGCTATTAAGGATGCCAGGCGACAAACTGCCTGGCAGGCTCAGGGTTACATCAGTCCTTTTTTCGCCAGTTCAGTTTTGAAGTTGTCACGGGTGATCAGCACCACATCGGTAACTTCGGTGAATTTCGGTGGCTCTTCACCTTTGCTGACCCAGTTGTAGAGCATCTGGCTGCTTTTGTAGCCGTGGATATCCGGGCTTGGCAGCAGCGAGCCGTAGAAGCCGGTTGCCTTCTCTTTCGACAGTTCACTGATGGCATCCACGCCGTTGATGCCGATACCGATGACGTCAGCCGCTTTAAAGCCCTGACCTTCGGTCGCGCGCACGCCGCCCAGCACGGTGTTGTCGTTCATGCCGACAATCAGCCAGTGTTTGACTTCAGGATGCTGAACCAGCAGAGAGTTACCGGCGTCGAACGCGCCAGGGATGTCGTTAGATTTGGTGGGGACCTGGTAGATCTGCGCTGCCGGGAAGCCAGCGGCTTTGATGGCGTCCATGGAGCCGCCGGTACGACGACGAGCGGTGTCGAGTTCGTTGGCGGTAATCGCCATCACGCCGGTGGTTTTCACATCCCAGCCGCGTTTCTGCATCTCTTTATAGAGTTCCTGACCCTGACGCTCACCAATTTTGGTCGCGGCCATCATCACCAGCGGCACGGTATCCATTGGTTTGCCTTTGGCGGTGACGAACTGGTCATCGACCGCGATGACTTTCAGACCGTAGCCACGCGCTTTTGCCATGATGGCAGAGCCGAGTTTCGGATCGGGCGTACAGATAACAAAACCTTTCGCGCCGTTAGCCGCCAGGCTGTCGATGGCATTCAAGGTTTTTTCACCATCCGGCACGGCAATTTTAATGACATCAAAGCCAAGATCTTTGCCCGCTTTATCGGCGAATTTCCATTCAGTCTGGAACCAGGGTTCCTCTGGTTGCTTGACTAAGAATCCCAGCTTCATGGTCTCGGCGATAGCGGATTGTGACATAACCGCTGCCAGGCCGATGGCCGCGAACGCTTTAGTGAATTTATGCATGATGCTCTCCGGTACCAGGTTATTTTTCGCTGCTAATAACGAATCGGTGTAAACGCTACCAGTTTGTTTTGTTTTGTGGGTACAGCCATAAATCAGTGCGTTAGGCTGGCATGTGCTGACAGACTGTCCAGACGCTGGGCTAGTTTTAGCGGTATTAGCGAAGAAAAATGTAGAGCGGTATCACATCTTAAAATCACGACAAAATGATCCATATATTCAGCAAATTTAACCGGACCTTAACTTTTGCAATGGATCACAAAATCACTGCCGATGACAGAAAAGTGCATATTGTCAGCCAGCGATGACTAACTGATTTGGCGCGCCGAACCCAGGATACAGGAGTTAACTAACTACAGGAGATTCCGATGCGTGCTGGAGCCATCACCCTTGGGCTGGACTTTGGTAGTGATTCGGTGCGTGCGCTGGCCGTGGATTGTCATAGCGGCAAAGAGCTGCAGAGTGCGGTGTTCAGCTATCCGCGCTGGCAACAGGGCTTATACAGCGATCCGCACACTAACCGTTTTCGTCACCATCCACAGGATTACATCGACGCCATGGAGCAGGCGCTGCTCGGCGTGCTGAATGCACTGAGTGAAGATCAGCGCAACGCCGTGGTCGGCATTGGTGTTGACAGCACCGGTTCGACCCCTGCCCCTATTGACCGCGACGGCAACGTGCTGGCGCTGCGTCCGGAGTTCGCCGACAACCCCAACGCGATGTTTGTGTTGTGGAAAGATCACACCGCTATAGAAGAAGCGGAAGAGATCAATCAGCTGTGCCACAGCGGCCGCTTCCAGGATTACAGCCGCTATATTGGCGGAATTTACTCCTCAGAGTGGTTCTGGGCGAAGATTCTGCACGTGTCGCGTGAAGATGCGGCCGTGCGTGACGCCGCTGTCTCCTGGGTCGAACTGTGCGACTGGGTGCCAGCCTTGTTAAGCGGCACCACTGCACCTGACAAATTGCGTCGGGGGCGCTGTGCGGCCGGGCACAAGGCGCTGTGGCACGGCGACTGGAACGGCCTGCCCGATGTCGATTTTCTCAATGCGCTGGACCCGCTGTTAACGCAGCAGCTCGACTCTCCCCTGTTTACCGATACCTGGACCGCTGATCTGCCTGTGGGCACGCTTAGCCCTGAATGGGCGCAGCGTCTTGGCCTGACGCAAACCGTGACGCTTTCGGGTGGCGCATTTGACTGCCATATGGGCGCGGTCGGTGGCGGTGCCAAACCCTATACCCTGGTGAAAGTAATCGGCACCTCGACCTGCGACATCCTGATTGCGGATAGTGAAAAGGTCGGCGATCGCGACATCAAAGGAATCTGTGGTCAGGTCGATGGCAGCGTAATGCCAGGCGCTATCGGGCTGGAGGCGGGTCAGTCTGCCTTTGGTGATATCTACGCCTGGTTCAGCCGTTTACTGGGCTGGCCGCTGCAGCTGGCGGCGCAGCAGCATCCGGAGCTGAAGCCTCAGCTGGCTGAGATGCAAAAGAGTCTGATTAAAGATTTGACCGAGGCCTGGGCCGCAAACCCGCAGCTCGACCATCTGCCGGTGGTGCTGGACTGGTTTAACGGTCGCCGCACGCCAAATGCCAATCAGCGGCTGAAAGGGGTAATTACCGACCTCAATCTGGGCACCGATGCCCCCGCGCTGTTTGGTGGTCTGGTCGCCGCCACCGCATTTGGCGCACGCGCAATTATGGAGTGCTTCGAGCAACAGCAGATCCCGGTCGAGAGCATTCTGACCCTGGGCGGCATCGCGCGGAAATCCCCGGCGATTATGCAGGCCTGCTGCGATGTGATGAACCGCCCACTGGATATCGTCGCCTCTGACGAGTGCTGTGCGCTGGGTGCGGCCATTTTCGCCGCCGTCGCCGCCGGTGTGCATGCCAGCGTTCCCGACGCCCAGCAGGTGATGGCCAGCCCGATTGCCGTGACGCTGCAGCCCGATCCGGCGCGCGTCGCACGCTATCAACAACTTTATCAACGCTATCAACAATGGTGCGTGGCGGCTGAACCGCAATACGCCGCACGCCCCGCTTCCGCTAAGAGCCTATCTCAGCAGGCGTAATGTTGCAGGCAGTCTGGACACGGACAGCGCGGAACAATCCGTAGTACACGGAGTACGTGAGGATTACTCGCTACGCTCGCCCTTTCAGGGCCGCCCTGACGGGCGTTCAGGTTGCTAAAGCAGCCTGTGTGAGCACTGCCCAGGTTCAGACTGACAAATAAAATAGCCTATTGAGGTAGGCTCAAAGTAAAGGAGTGGTTTTATGGAACAGTCAAACAGCTACAGCGTGTGGTTTGTCATCGGCACGCAGCACCTCTACGGGGCGGAGACGTTACGCCAGGTTGAACAGAATGCACGTCAGGTGGTCGAGGGTTTAAATCAGGCCGGTTTACCGCTGCGTCTGGAGCTGAAACCGCTGGTTAAGTCACCGGATGAAGCGCTGGCTCTGTGTCGCGATGCCAATTATGACAAGGAGTGCGTCGGTATCATTACCTGGCTGCACACCTTCTCCCCGGCCAAAATGTGGATCGGTGGTCTGAGCGTGCTGAATAAGCCGCTGCTGCAATTCCATACCCAGTTCAATGCGGAGATTCCGTGGGACAGCATGGACATGGACTTTATGAACCTGAACCAGACCGCACACGGCGGCCGCGAGTTCGGTTTCATCGGCGCACGTATGGGCCTGCAGCACAGCGTGGTGACCGGTCACTGGCAGGATAGCGCCAGCCAGCAGCGCCTCGGCAACTGGATGCGTGCAGCACTGACCAAACAGGCCAGTCAGCAGCTGAAAGTCGCGCGTTTCGGCGACAACATGCGTGAAGTGGCCGTGACCGAAGGCGATAAAGTCGCCGCGCAGATTCAGTTCGGTTATTCGGTGAATGGCTGGGGCGTCGGCGATCTGGTTGAGGTGATCAATGGCGTCAGCGATGGCGACGTGAATGCGCTGGTCGACGAGTATGAAAGCCTGTATCGCTTTACCGATGTTGCCGCTTCCGGCGGCGAAAAGCGTCAGAACGTGCTGGATGCCGCACGCATTGAGCTGGGTCTGAAACGTTTCCTGGAAGCGGAAGGTTGTCACGCTTTCACCACCAACTTCCAGACGCTGCACGGCATGACGCAGTTGCCAGGTCTGGCGGTTCAGCGTCTTATGGGTCAGGGTTATGGCTTCGCAGGTGAAGGTGACTGGAAGACCGCTGCGCTGCTGCGTATTTTCAAAGTGCTGGCTGGCGATCGCAAAGGTGGCACCTCCTTTATGGAGGATTACACCTATCACTTCTCACCCGGTAACGATCTGGTCCTCGGCTCGCATATGCTGGAGGTCTGCCCGTCAATTGCCATTGAAGAGAAGCCATTGATCGATGTGCAGTTCCTGGGTATTGGTGATAAAGCCGACCCGGCGCGCATGATTTTCTCCACGCCAGCGGGTCGCGCGATTAACGCCAGCGTAATTGATATGGGTGATCGTTTCCGTCTGTTGGTTAACGTGGTGGATGCTATCGAACAGCCGAAACCGCTGCCGAAGTTGCCGGTTGCGCGCGCACTGTGGAAAGCCCAGCCGTCACTGGCAACGGCATCCGAAGCGTGGATTCTGGGCGGCGGCGCGCACCATACGGTGTTCAGCCAGGCGCTGACGCTGGATGATATGTATCTGTACGGTGAGATGAACGATATCGAAGTGCTGGTGATTGATGAGCACACGCGTTTACCTGCGTTTAAAGACGCACTGCGCTGGAACGAAGCGTATTACCGTTTGAAACGTTAATAACTAAAGGGCGCTGTTCAATTTTTTAATTAACAGCGCTCTTAAGTAAGTTAATGAAACGGCCGACGCAGGATTATGCGGCATCAGTTTTTTTATAAAGACTGTGCTATTCAGTCGGGAATGACGGGCGTTCCGTAATTTTGATAGTTCAGCGCATGTTTTTAAAGCCATGATCAAGCCCAACCGGGAAGGAAAGGTATGCCTGAAAAGCAAAGCGTCCGTGCCAGGGAAGGCGCGGCCGATCCGCATGGATGCGGGAATCCTTTGCGTTCAGGCATACCTTTCCTGACCTTTCTCATCAGCCAACAGCAATTTGTATTAATCCACCATCAATAGAAATATCCACTGTCCTGCTTCTTAAAGCGATGCATCAGCCCAACCGGGAAAGAAAGGTATGCCTGAAAAGCAAAGCGTCCGCGCCAGGGATGGCGCGGCCGATCCGCATGGATGCGGGAATCCTTTGCGTTCAGGCATACCTTTCCTGACCTTTCTCATCAGCCAACAGCAATTTGTATTAATCCGCCATCAATAGAAATATCCACTGTCCTGCTTCTTAAAGCGATGCATCAGCCCAACCGGGAAGGAATGGTATGCCTGAAAAGCAAAGCGTCCGTGCCAGGGAAGGCGCGGCCGATCCGCATGGATGCGGGAATCCTTTGCGATCAGGCATACCTTTCCTGACCTTTCTCATCAGCCAACAGCAATTTGAATTAATCCACCATCAATAGAAATATCCACTGTCCTGCTTCTTAAAGCGATGCATCAGCCCAACCGGGAAGGAAAGATATGCCTGAAGAGCAAAGCGTCCGCGCCAGGGATGACGCGGCCGATCCGCATGGATGCGGGAATCCTTTGCGATCAGGCATATCTTTCCTGACCTTGCACCTAAATCCAATAGCGATTGTTTTTCCTGTCATACAAAAGAGAACCTAAGTCTTTGCTATAACTTAACCCTTTCTTGAACTTGTACTTTCCCCCACCAGCCTGTATTGCTTGTAGCCTGACAAAAACAAAGGTCGCCAGCGCCATGCACATTGCCGAGCTAAACCAACATCCCGGCTTCGCCGGACAAACTGCACAACTGTTGCACACTGAATGGTCACACCTTCCTGCATGGTCTCACCCGCCTGCCATCCTTGAGCGTTTAAAACAGCGCAATCAGAAACCTTCGGCAGAAATTACTCTTATTGCCACACCGGATGGCGAAACGGTGGTCGCGACCTGCAGCGTCATTCGCTATGAACTGGATGACATTCCGGCACGAGAATTCTGGATTGGTGAGGTGGTGACGGACAAGGCATTCCGGGGTCAGGGCGTGGCAAAAGCGTTAATACAGCAGGCGATTGCGCGAGCCAGACAACAGCAGATGGGTGAACTGTGGCTCTATACACCCGATCAACAGGCGTACTATCAGCGTTCAGGATGGCAGGCGGTGGAACAGCGGCAAATCGCGGGTGAAGAAGTTACGGTAATGGTGCTGCCTCTGGCGCAGTAAAAGGCGGCTCCTGCGAGCCGCCATTGACCGGAGTACTGAAGAACTCAGGAAGGTAATCGCTTAACGGGCGCGTTCTGCTGACGATCCCAGATGACCGTCAGCAACCGCTGCAGGGCGATAAACGCAAACAGCAGAATTCCGATGGCGATCTTGGTCCACCAGGAACTCAGCGTACCGTCGAAGTTAATCCAGGTCTGAATCAGCCCCTGAATCAACACACCGAACAGCGTGCCCAAAACTGTACCCACACCACCCGACAGCAGCGTGCCGCCAATCACCACTGACGCGATCGCATCCAGCTCCACACCCAGCCCTGCCAGCGCATAACCTGCCGAGGTATAAATCGAGAACACGATCCCGGCCAGCGTCGCCAGCGTGGTGGAAAGCATATAAATCTTAATGGTGGTCGCGCGGGTCGAAACACCCATCAGCTGGGCGGATGTCATATTGCCACCGATGGCGTAAACCCGGTTACCAAAGCGCGTGCGGTGCGCCAGAATAATCCCGCCAAACACCACTACCAGCATAATCACCGCCAGCAGGCTGAGACGCCCACCGCCCGGCACTTTCCACGCCAGACTGGAAAGCATGCTGTAGAACGGATGATCGATAGGAATTGAGTTCTCCGACACCAGATAACTGCATCCGCGCAGGAAAAACATCCCCGCCAGCGTAATGATAAATGCCGGAATCTTCAGCGCATCGATCAGCCAGCCCATCATGGCCCCGAACAGCGCGCCCAGCGACAGAATCAGCGCAAAGGCCAGCAAGGGATCGATATGAAAATCACCGATCGCCCGGGCAAGAAACACGCCGGTAAAGGCGATCACTGCACCCACAGACAGATCGATACCGCCCGATAAAATCACGAAGGTCATGCCGACGGCGATAATCCCGAGGAAAGCATTATCGGTCAGGATATTGCAGATTACACGGGTGGAGGCAAAGCCCGGAAACTGACTCAGACAAAACAGGTAACCCGCCACAAACACCAGCAAGGTGATCATCAGCGGAAGATGACGTTTAATCATGTCGGGCGTCTCCGTTTCAACATCGCAATAAACCGTGGTGACTGCAGCAACAGCACGCACATCACCACCACCGCTTTCACCACCTGATTCAGCTCAGGCGGGAAGCCGGAGAGCAAAATCCCGGTATTCATCGACTGAATAATAAGCGCGCCGATCAGCGACAACACCAGATTAAAGCGGCCACCCATCAGCGACGCACCGCCAATCACCACGGCGAGAATCGCATCCAGCTCCAGCCATAATCCGGCGTTATTAGCATCCGCACCGCGAATATCCGCCGCGACGATCAGCCCCGCAACTGCGGCACAAACGCCACTTATGGCGTAGGTTGACATTACCACCAGCCAGCCTGTCACCCCCGCATTACGGGCCGCGCGCAGGTTAATCCCCACGGCTTCGATAAACAGACCCAGCGCGGTTTTGCGCGTCAGCAACCAGACCGCCAGCGCTACCACCAGCGTGATCCAGACCGGGACCGGCAACATCCACAGCGAGCCGTTACCAAACCAGCCAAGACTGTCACTGTCGAACGTCACAATCTGCCCCTGCGTAATCAGCTGAGCGATACCGCGCCCGGCAACCATCAGAATCAGCGTGGCAACAAATGGCTGAATACGCAGCAGCGCCACCAGCACACCATTCCATACGCCACAGGCTAAACCGGTTCCCAGCGTGCAGAGAATAATAAATGGCACACCATGTCCGGCTACGGTCAATGTCGCAGCCGTCGCGCCTGCGATCGCCATCACCGCACCCACGGAAAGATCGATGCCGCCGGTGGCGATCACCAGCGTCATCCCGATCGCCAGCAGGGCAACCGGTGCCGCACGGTTAAGAATATCGATCGGACTGCCGAACAGACGCCCATCCTGCAGATGCACGGCAAAAAAGTTATTGGCCACCAGACTGTCAATCAACAGCACCAGCAGCAGCGCGGCGATTTGCGGCATCCCTGGCGGGAGTTTCAGCTTACGACGTGGCGTTTTTTCAGATGTCATAGGGGACTCAAGCATGTTTTACCCCTCCGTCCGCGATAGCATTGACGATCGACGCTACCGAAAGCTGCTCCAGCGGAATTTCTGCCACCTGCTTCAGATCGCGCATAATCAACACCCGATCGGCATAACCGACCAGCTCTTCGAGTTCAGAGGAGATCACCAGCAGCGCCAGACCATCAGCGCACAGGGATTCAATTAAACGGATAATCTCGGCGTGCGCGCCCACATCAATGCCGCGCGTCGGTTCGTCGAGGATTAAAAACTGCGGTTTGGTCACCAGCCAGCGCGACAGCAGCACCTTCTGCTGGTTGCCGCCCGATAACAGCTCCACAGGCTGCTCTGCATGCGGCGTACGAATACCCAGACTCTTGATAAAACGATCGGCAATCGCCTGCTGCTCACGCTTCTTAATTGGCCGTAGCCAGCCGCGCTGCGCCTGCAACGCCAGAATAATATTTTCACGAACCGAGGCCGCGCCGATAATCCCGTCAGTCTTACGGTCTTCCGGGCAAAAACCCATGCCCAGCTGTGAGGCTTTCGCCGGATTAGTAATGCGCTGCACCTTGCCTTTGATCTTCGCTGTTCCTCGGTCGGCACGACGAATACCAAACAACACCTCGGCGGTTTCGGTGCGGCCCGAACCCAGCAGCCCCGCCAGTCCCACTACCTCGCCTGGACGAACTTCCAGGTTAAAGGGCTCGATGGTGCCTTTCCTGCCGTAATCCTCAAACGACACCACCGGCTGATTGCTGCGCAGCGTGCTGCCCTGCCGCTGCAGCGCCGTCTCCAGCAGTTCGCGACCCAGCATCAGCTTAATCAGCTCAATCTGCGGCAGCGTGGCGGTATCGCGGGTGGCGATAAACTGCCCATTACGCAGCACGGTAATCCGGTCAGTAATGCGGTACACCTGGTCGAGAAAGTGCGTCACAAAAATCAGGCTCATCCCTTTGGCTTTTAACTGCGCCATCAGGGTAAACAGCATCTCAACCTCGCTGGCATCCAGACTGGCTGTCGGCTCATCCAGGATCAAAACCTGGGCGGAAAGATCGACCGCGCGGCAGATGGCGATAATCTGCTGCATCGCCACCGAGTAGTGGCCCAGCGGACGTGTCACATCAAGGGAAAAACCATAGTTCCGCATCAGCGCATCGGCCTCCCGCACCATCCGGCGACGGTCAATCATGCCAAAGCGGCGCGGTTCGCGGCCAATATAAAGGTTATCTGCCACCGACATGTTCGGCAGCATATTTACTTCCTGATAAACGGTGCCGATGCCCATCTCCTGCGCCTGCGCCGTATTATGCGGCGTAATCGGCTCACCATTCAGGGTGATAGTCCCTGCATCACGGCTGTAAACACCGGTCAGCACTTTAATCAGGGTGGATTTGCCGGCACCGTTCTCCCCCAGCAGCGCCATGATCTCCCCTTTACGGATATCAAAGGAAACATTATTCAGCGCTTTGACGCCGGGAAAACCTTTGCTGACGCCGCTGATGGATAACAGCGGTGTTTCATTTTGCGTGGTCATTCTGCTCACTCCGCCTCACGTCATGAAAAACCGCCCCGTAGGGCGGTCTGCGGCTGGTCTGCGGCTGATCGGTGAATCAGTAACCCATGCCTTTTTTGGTATCCAGCTCCTTCTGCGCGTCGGCAGGCAGGAACAGCTTAGATTCGGTCTTGATCACTTTTGGCGGCAGCGTGCCATCTTTCTTGAATTTTTCCAGCGCATCAAACGCCGGGCCAGCCATGTTTGGCGTCAGCTCCACGTTGGCGTTAGCCTCACCCGCCAGCATCGCTTTATAGATATCCGGTACACCATCAATCGAGCCGGTCAGAATATCTTTGCCCGGTTTCAGGCCAGCTTCTTTAATCGCCTGAATGGCACCGATCGCCATATCATCGTTATGCGCGTAAACCATGCAGATGTTTTTGCCGTTGTTCTCCGCCTT
Source organism: Pantoea sp. 18059 (assembly GCF_902706165.1). Classification (NCBI taxonomy): domain Bacteria; kingdom Pseudomonadati; phylum Pseudomonadota; class Gammaproteobacteria; order Enterobacterales; family Erwiniaceae; genus Pantoea; species Pantoea sp. 18059. The sequence continues at coordinate 631,695 of NZ_CACSJS010000001.1, read as the reverse complement.
GATAAAGCTCTCCATCACCTCTTTACCCTTACTGCGGGTAAAGTCACCCGACTGCGAGCGGATCACTTTAATGTTTGGATGGTTGCTGATCGCTTCAGCAAAGCCTTTCTTACGATCGATTGCCACGCTGGCACCCACCGTGCCCTGCAGTTCCACCACGTTACACTGCTTGTCGCCCACGGTTTTCACCAGCCAGTCGCCAATCAGCTTGCCTTCCAGCACGTTGTCAGCCGTCACCACCGCCTGATAGAGCGATTTGTCTTTTACCACAATGGCGCGGTCCAGCAGGTAAACCGGGATTTTGGCATCTTTGGCTTCTTCCAGTACCGGCTCCCAGCCGGTCTGCACCACCGGTGCGATGAAGATGGCATCAACGCCCTGAGCGATGAACGAACGTACCGCCTTGATCTGATTCTCTTGTTTCTGCTGTCCGTCGGCGATTTTCAGGGTGATTCCGCGTTTTTTGGCTTCGCTTTTCGCTACGTTGGTTTCCGCCGAACGCCAGCCAGATTCCGAACCTACCTGCGAGAAGCCGACCGTCATATCTGCAGCGAGTACCGGGCCGGTTAACGCGGCGCTGACCAGCGTGGTCAGAAGTAAACGTTTCCACATAGTTTTTAATCCTCTGAAAGGCGTTTGCTGTTTAGGGTAGAGAGCCTGCTTAGACTGGACTAAAAAAGCGTGCATAATGGCGACACACTTCACAAAACAGAGCAATTTAAAGGGGTTACGTGTAGTCACACGGTTTGGCTGACGAGGGAGTTATGGATAAAACGGCTGAGTAGAAAAATCTGCTCGTTAAATAATTGTAATAAACAGAATCGCTTATGCTTACTGCCACTGGAAACGATTACAGCCAGGCGTACAAAACGGGTTATCCGGCCTGCGATGAACAAAAAATGGGATTTGTGATAGTCCGCACAGTAGATCGCTGGCCTGAGTCAGGGGCGAAACGTTTCTCTGGCACTAAGTGCAGAATGGTTAATTTTTTTGGGCTAAAAGGGTGAGAAAGAAGCCACTAATGCATTGTCAGCGCTGAATAAGAAAAAAATAATATTTAACCTCTGCTTTTAAACGCTTTATGCCGGCTCTGTCCGTAATAAGTTAGTGAGGTGTTTAAGATAGAGACGCTGAGTTGCTGGCTCAGACAATAGTAAAAAAGCCAGATATGGAGTTTTAATGACTAATAAGGTGCTTTTATCTGATTTTCGCCTTTTTTAAGCCGCATGATCTGGACAGCATAAGCTTGCCCCCTATACTGAGCACTCCTTTGTTACTTCTATCTGTTATGGCAATGATGACTGCGCACGATTACCTGCTTAAATTCCGCAAAGTAAATAATTCAGACAGTCTGGAAAAGCTTTTCGATCATCTTAATTACTCCCTGACGAATGATCTGGAAATCATCAATATGTACCGGGCTGCCGATCACCGACGTGCTGAACTGGTCTCTGGCGGACGGTTATATGATCTCGGCTGTGTCCCTAAAACGGTGTGGCGCTACGTGGTCTGATTTTCGGCTAATTTATCGCTGTTTATCCCGCTGATCTTGTCCGGATGGGCGTGCCCCTCTGGACATGTTATTCTGCTGCGCTTCGACTCCCCGAGACAGGAATAACCACGATGAATGAACAGGTTGCTGCGCCGCGTATTGGTGGCTGGCTTTTGCTGCCGCTGGCCTGGCTGATAATGACCCTGTTAACCACCGTTCTGGTGCTGGCGATGTATCTGACACCACTGTTTAATCCGGAATGGCGTGTGGCGCTGTTTTCTCACGGCAGCACACTCTTCTCTTACTGGGCTATTTCCCTGCTCACCGCCGTGGCGGTCTGGGCTTATAGTCTCTGGATCAGCTGGCTGTTCTTTAAGCGCTCCCGCCGCCTGCCGCGTCACTACCTGCTCTGGCTGCTGATTACCGTGCTGCTGGCGCTGAAAACCTTTGCCTTTACGCCGGTTACCGATAGCCGTGCCCTCCAGACATTACTGCTGTCGCTGCTGGCCGCTGCGGTGTTTGCGCCCTACTTCAAACGCTCAAAACGGGTAAAAACGACCTTTATCGCGCCATAACGCTGTGAGTTATGTCAGGAATTTAATTCTGAGTGCGGTCTGCCGCTCAGCGGATGGCGCAGGTGTTGAGATACGCCGCGCTATCAATGATAATAAGCCGCTTTCTGGCTCCCAGGCGAAAAAATGACCGATTATCTGCTTCTCTTTGTTGGCACCGTGCTGGTGAATAACTTCGTCTTAGTGAAGTTTCTCGGCCTGTGTCCTTTTATGGGCGTTTCCAAAAAACTGGAAACGGCGATTGGCATGGGCCTCGCCACGACATTCGTCATTACCCTGGCCTCGATCTGCGCCTGGCTGGTCAACCATCTGATCCTGCTGCCGCTGGATCTGGTCTATCTGCGTACCATGGCCTATATCCTGGTGATCGCCGTCGTGGTGCAGTTCACCGAAATGGTGGTGCGTAAAACCAGCCCGTCGCTCTATCGTCTGCTGGGTATCTTTCTGCCGCTGATCACCACCAACTGTGCGGTGCTGGGCGTACCTCTGCTGAGCGTCAACCTTAACCACACCTTTATGCAGGCCGCGCTGTATGGTTTCAGTGCCTCTATCGGCTTCTCGCTGGTGATGGTGCTGTTCGCCGGTATGCGCGAGCGGCTGGTGCTGGCTAATGTTCCTGCCCCGTTTAAAGGCAACTCCATCGCCCTGATTACCGCGGGCCTGATGGCGCTGGCGTTTATGGGCTTCAGCGGTCTGGTGAAATTCTGATGACCGCGATCTGGATTGCTGTTGCCGTATTAAGTGCGCTGAGCCTGGTGTTCGGCGCGCTGCTGGGTTACGCCTCGCGCCGCTTTGAGGTCGAAGAAGATCCTATCGTTGAGCAGATTGATGCCATCCTGCCGCAGAGCCAGTGCGGTCAGTGTGGCTATCCGGGTTGTCGTCCCTATGCGGATGCGGTCGGTAACAATGGTGAAGCGATCAATAAATGCGCGCCAGGTGGTGAGCAGACCATGCTCAAGCTGGCAGCCCTGCTTAACGTTGAACCGCAGCCGATTGATGGCGACGAAACGGCGAAAGAGCCGGTGCGCACCGTGGCGTTTATTGATGAAGCCAACTGCATTGGCTGCACCAAATGTATTCAGGCCTGTCCGGTGGATGCGATTGTCGGGGCAACCCGCGCCATGCACACCGTGCTGAGCGATGTCTGCACCGGCTGCGATCTCTGTGTCGCGCCCTGCCCGACTGACTGTATTGAAATGCGTCCGGTTGCCACCACGCCAGCTAACTGGAAGTGGGATTTAAATACCATTCCTGTACGGGTGATCCCGGTAGAAACTCATGCTTAATCTGTTTAACTTCCTGAAAAAAGAGAAGGTCTGGGATTTTCAGGGCGGTATTCATCCGCCGGAAATGAAAACCCAGTCCAACGGCACGCCGCTCAGCGAACTGCCGTTGCCGCACCGTTTTATTATCCCACTGAAACAGCATATCGGACATGAAGGTGAGATCTGCGTTGCGCCTGGCGACAAAGTGCTGCGCGGTCAGCCTCTGACATTTGGCACTGGCCGCATGCTGCCAGTCCATGCGCCCACCTCCGGCGTGATTGAAGATATCGGTCAGCATATGACCGCGCACCCTTCTGGTCTCTCTGAGCTTTGCATTTTCCTGACGCCAGATGGCGACGACCGCTGGATGCCGCTGGATCCGCTGCCTGACTACCGTCAGCATCCGCGCGCCGACATTGTGCAGCGTATTCACGACGCCGGCATCGCCGGTCTCGGCGGCGCGGGTTTTCCCACCGCCACCAAACTGAAGGGCGGCCTGCGCGGGGTTAAAACCCTGATTATTAACGCGGCGGAGTGTGAGCCTTATATCACCGCTGACGATCGTCTGATGCAGGACTACGCTGCCGAAGTCCTGGAAGGCAGCCGTATTCTCGCCTGGGTGTTACAGGCTGAACAGGTGCTGATTGGCATTGAAGATAACAAGCCTGAAGCCATTGCCGCACTGAAGCAGGCGCTGGGTAGCGAGCGCGATCTGCACATCCGGGTCATCCCGACCAAATATCCCTCCGGCGGTGCCAAGCAGCTGACCCGAATCCTGACCGGTAAGGAAGTGCCGCACGGCGGGCGTTCCTCCGATATCGGCGTGCTGATGCAGAACGTCGGCACCGCCTGGGCGGTTAAGCGGGCCATTATTAATGGTGAACCGATCACCGAACGCGTTGTGACGCTGACCGGCGAGGCGATCGCCCAGCCGCGTAACGTCTGGAGTCGTCTCGGCACCCCAATCAGCCATCTGTTACACCAGGTCGGGTTCACGCCTGCGCCGCGTCAGATGGTGATCATGGGCGGTCCGCTGATGGGCTTTACTCTGCCATCGCTGGATGTGCCAGTGGTGAAGATCACCAACTGTATTCTGGCTCCATCTGCCAGTGAAATGGGCAACAACGACGAAGAGCAGTCCTGCATTCGCTGTTCAGCCTGTGCCGATGCCTGTCCGGCCAAACTGCTGCCGCAGCAGCTTTACTGGTACAGCCAGGGCGGCGATCACGATAAAGCGCGCGCTCACCATATTGATGACTGCATCGAATGTGGTGCCTGCGCCTATGTCTGCCCGAGCAATATTCCGCTGGTGCAATATTACCGTCAGGAAAAAGCGGAACTGCGCGCCATCGATCTGGAAGCGAAACGCACGCTGGAAGCCAAAGCACGCTTCGAAGCACGCCAGGCGCGACTGGAGCGTGAAAAGCAGTCTCGTGAAGCGCGTCATGAAGAGGCGAAGCAACGCGTTGCCCGCACCGATACCAGCGAACTGGCTGCGGCCAAAGCGCGGGTGAAAGCCCGCCAGACGGCCGAACCGGATGAGGCAACGCTTGAAGCCCAGCGTGAAGCCCGCCATGCGCAGGCGCGTCTGCGTCAGGCCGAGGCGCAGGCTGAAACCCAGCCGGTGACGCGTCAGACCGTCGATCCGCGTAAAGCGGCAGTTGAAGCGGCTATTGCCCGGGCGAAAGCGAAGAAAACAGTGCCGGTTGATGCGGCGGATAACCAGGCTGAGGCCAGTGTCGATCCGCGTAAATCGGCAGTAGAAGCCGCCATCGCCCGCGCCAAAGCGAAGAAAGCCGCTCAGGCGGAAAACGCCGAGGCTCCGCAGGCCGCAACCGACAGCGCTGCAGACGCCGCGCCGGACGCCGCCGCTGAAAGCGATCCGCGTAAAGCCGCGGTTCAGGCTGCCATCGCCCGTGCCAAAGCGAAGAAAGCCGCACAGGCTGAAGGCGCCGAGGCACCGCAGGCCGCAACCGACAGCGCTGCAGACGCCGCCGCTGAAAGCGATCCGCGTAAAGCCGCGGTTCAGGCCGCTATCGCCCGCGCCAAAGCGAAGAAAGCCGCACAGGCTGAAAACGCCGAGGCACAGGCCGCAGGCGACAGCGCTGCAGAGGCTGCGCCAGATGCCGCCGCTGAGACCGATCCGCGTAAAGCCGCGGTTCAGGCCGCCATCGCCCGCGCCAAAGCGAAGAAAGCCGCACAGGCTGAAGGCGCCGAGGCACCGCAGGCCGCAACCGACAAAACTGCAGAAGCCGCGACAGACGCCGCCGCTGAGACCGATCCGCGTAAAGCCGCGGTTCAGGCCGCTATCGCCCGTGCCAAAGCGAAGAAAGCCGCACAGGCGGAAAGTGAGGCGGATGCCGCTTCACGTGATGCCGCAGCACTGGCCACCGCCGCGCATTTTGCGGTGGATAAAGCGGAGCAGGCCCAGGAGCAGGCAAACAACGCCAATGCAGAACCTGAACAGGCACCTGAACTGAATCAACCCGATGATGCGCGCAAGGCCGCTATTGCTGCCGCCATCGCCCGTGCCAAAGCACGTAAAGCGCAGTCGTCTACGACGCTTGAGGATTAAATGGCTTTTCGTATCGCAAGTTCTCCTTACACCCATAATCGCCGCAGCACCGGCAATATCATGCTGCTGGTGGTGCTGGCCGCGGTGCCAGGTTTTGCTGCACAGTGTTATTTCTTTGGCTACGGCACCTTTTTACAGGTCTTACTGGCGACGCTGACCGCCTGGCTGACAGAGGCAGCGATTCTGCGACTGCGCAAAGCGCCCGTTGCCAGCACCCTCGCGGATAACTCGGCGCTGCTGACCGCCGTCCTGATCGGTATCAGCCTGCCGCCGCTGGCGCCGTGGTGGCTGGTGGTGATCGGTACCCTGTTTGCTGTCGTCATCGCGAAGCAGCTCTATGGCGGACTGGGCCAGAATCCGTTTAACCCGGCGATGGTCGGCTATGTGGTCCTGCTCATCTCCTTCCCGGTGCAGATGACCAGCTGGTTGCCGCCCGATACGCTTCAGGCGATCAAACCCGGGCTGATGGACAGCCTGAGCATGGTGTTCCAGGGCCACACGCTGGCGGGTGAAACCATGCAGCAGTTACAGATGGGTGTTGATGGCATCAGCCAGGCGACGCCGCTTGATACGTTTAAAACTGGTTTACGCGCGGGTCACAGTGCTGAACATCTGCTGGCGCAGCCGATTTACAGCGGCGTGCTGGCGGGCCTCGGCTGGCAGTGGGTTAACGTGGGTTATCTGGCCGGCGGCCTGTTCCTGCTGTGGAAAAATGCTATCCGCTGGCATGTCCCTGCCGCCATGCTGCTGTCACTGGCCTTCTGCGCGACGCTGGGCTGGTTCTTCTCACCAGAATCGCTGAACAGCCCGCTGATTCATCTTTTCTCCGGTGCCACCATGCTGGGTGCGTTCTTCATTGCCACCGATCCGGTGACCGCTTCAACCACCAACCGTGGCCGCCTGGTGTATGGCGCGCTGATTGGACTGCTGGTCTGGCTGATCCGCAGTTTTGGCGGTTATCCCGATGGCGTAGCGTTTGCTGTGCTGCTGGCGAACATCTGTGTGCCGCTCATCGATTACTACACCCAGCCGCGCGTTTACGGCCATCAGAAGGATTAAGCGATGCTGGAGACGATTCGCAAAAACGGGGTTACGCTGGCGATTTTTGCTGCGATCACTACCGCCGCCACGGCAGTGGTAAATACGGTAACCAAGCCGACGGTGGAACATCAGACCCTGTTGCAGCAGAAAAACCTGCTGGACCAGGTGGTGCCTGTTGAGCTTTATGACAACAACATCCAGCAGGACTGTTACGTTGTCACGGATGCAGCGCTGGGCAACAGTGCGCCGCATCATCTCTTCCTGGCGCGTAAAGGCGGCCAGCCGGTCGCGGCTGCACTGGAGACGACTGCACCTGACGGCTATTCTGGTGCGATACAGATGCTGGTCGGTGCCGATTTCCAGGGTAAAGTATTGGGCGTGCGGGTGATTGAACACCACGAAACGCCCGGTCTGGGGGATAAGATCGAACTGCGTATCTCTGACTGGATCAACAGCTTTAATGGCAAAGTGGTTCATGGTCCGGCGGATAAAGCTTTTGCGGTTAAGAAAGATGGCGGTGAATTCGATCAGTTCACCGGTGCCACCATTACCCCACGCGCGGTGGTCAATGCGACCAAACGCACCGCGCTGTTAATGAAAACGCTTCCGGAGAGACTCTCTTCGTTACCGGTATGTGGAGACGCAAATGAGTGAAGCTAAAAGCCTGCTGGTCGGTGGATTATGGAAGAACAACTCAGCGCTGGTGCAGCTGCTGGGCCTCTGTCCGCTGCTGGCGGTCACGGCAACCGCCACCAACGCGCTGGGTTTAGGTCTGGCGACCACGCTGGTGCTGACCCTGACCAACAGTTTTATTTCCGCCTCGCGCCGCTGGGTGCCATCGGAAATCCGTATCCCGATTTATGTGATGATCATCGCCTCGGTGGTGAGCTGCGTACAGATGCTGATCAACGCCTATGCCTATGGTCTTTATCAGTCGCTTGGGATTTTTATCCCGCTGATCGTGACCAACTGCATCGTGGTTGGCCGTGCTGAAGCCGTCGCCTCTAAAAGCAGCATCCCGCTTGCCGCGCTGGATGGCTTTGCCATCGGCATGGGCGCGACCTGCGCCATGGTGGTGCTGGGATCGCTGCGCGAAATTATCGGCAGCGGCACGCTGTTTAACGGTGCCGACCAGCTGCTCGGTCCCTGGGCGAAGTCGCTGCGAATCGAAGTGGTCCATTTCGATTCGCCAATGCTGCTGGCAATGTTGCCGCCAGGCGCCTTTATCGGCCTGGGCATGATGCTGGCGGGTAAATATCTGATCGATCAGAAGATGAAACAGCGGGCAGCACTGCGTGCTCAGGCGGCTGAAACCGCGCCGCCTCAGGACGCTGTCGGGAAACCGGTGTGAATCAGACCAAGCGCACCGAAATTCTCCGTCGGCTGCAGCAGAATAATCCGCATCCGACCACCGAACTCAACTTCAGCACGCCGTTTGAGTTGCTGATCGCGGTGCTGCTCTCGGCGCAGGCGACCGATGTCAGCGTGAACAAAGCCACCGCAAAGCTCTATCCGGTGGCCAATACGCCTGCCGCGATGCTGGCGCTGGGTGTGGATGGCGTGAAGGAGTGCATTAAAACCATCGGCCTGTTTAACAGCAAAGCGGAAAATGTGATTAAAACCTGCCGCATTCTGCTTGAGCAGCACAACGGCGAAGTGCCGGAAGATCGTGCGGCACTGGAAGCCCTGCCCGGTGTCGGCCGTAAAACCGCCAATGTGGTGCTCAACACCGCCTTTGGCTGGCCGACGATAGCCGTCGATACCCATATTTTTCGCGTCAGCAACCGGACGAAATTTGCGCCGGGTAAGAATGTGGAAGAGGTGGAGCAGAAGCTGCTGAAGGTGGTTCCGGCGGCGTATAAGGTTGATTGCCATCACTGGCTGATTCTGCACGGTCGCTACACCTGCGTAGCGCGTAAACCCCGCTGTGGCTCCTGCCTGATTGAAGATCTCTGCGAGTATCCCGACAAAGTCGAGTGATTGCACTGATGAAAGACCCGCTGCGGCGGGTTTTTTATTATCCGGCGATCACTTCTGCTAACGCGTCTCCTGCCCGATCCCCCTTTTCGCTGCTCTCCCTGCTCGTACGAATAACAGTACAGTTTGTCGGGTTGTTACATTGATGTTGATGATGGAAAATCGCCGCCCCTGACGATAAGAAAATGTTATGACACAGTGAGTAAAGTAATGAACAAAAGCGCTTCTGCCGGAAGCCATCCTCTGCGCCTGTTTCTGGCGCGCCTCTGGCCACATCCGCTGGCAGTGAGTAAAAAGCATGTGGTGATCGCCGGACTGGGTGCCGGTATCGGCTTGATCCTGACCAGCCTGCTGAGCCACTGGGTGCTGGGCGAACTGAACCTGTGGTTTGTCGCGCCGGTCGGTGCCTCGGCGGTTTTACTCTTTGGTCTGCCCGCCAGTCCGCTGGCTCAGCCGTGGGCAATCGTCGGCGGCAACAGCCTGTCAGCGCTGGCGGGCGTTACCGTCAGCCAGCTGATCCCTGATCCTGCCCTTGCCTGCGGCGTCGCAGCCTGTGTGGCGATCCTGTTAATGTTCCAGCTGCGCTGTCTGCATCCGCCCGGCGGTGCCGTTGCGCTGACCGCTATTCTGGGCGGCCCTTCGGTGCAGCAGCTTGGATATCACTTTGTCCTGACGCCGATCCTGCTCAATTCACTGACCCTGGCCCTGCTGGCTCTGCTGTTTAATAATCTTGCCGGTCGTCGCTATCCGCATCCGCTGGCCCCGGAAGAAGTTAAACCCGATCCGGTAGCCATGCCGGTCCCGCTGACGCGCGCCGATCTGCATCAGGCTTTGCAGGACGGTGAACTGCTGGATATTGACGAGGATGATTTGCAGGCGCTGCTGCTGCGTGCTGAAGAGATTGCCCAGCGCCGTCAGTTCAGTGGCTGAAATCTGTCTGCCCGCACTGGCACATCTTTCATTGTCGGCGCGACTTCTGGCATTCAGGTCTCCCCTGAACCCTGGTCCTGAGAAGTTGATCGCTGCCACAGTTTTACTCTGCCGCTTCGCCCACGCCACTCCGTAACATACTGGTAACACAACCGTCCAGGCCGTACGCCCATCGGCTCCTGGGCGGATGCCCATAGAGCTGGCCTTTTCAGCGCCCTACACTTTGCTCTTCTTTACGTTTCTCACGAGGAAGACCGATGGATAGCGCCTTGTCCCCGCAGCACGATGAGCTGATCGCCTCCGCCATCAAAAAGTTCTTCACCCATATCATCCCGATGCTGGTGGTGATGCTGATTATTAACCAGATCGACCGCGCCAATATTGGCTTTATCAAAGCGGAGTTGCGAACCGATGCCGGGATCAGCGCGGCGGCCTTTGGGCTGGGCGCGGGCCTCTTTTTTATCGGCTATGCGCTGTTTGAGGTGCCGAGCAACCTGATGATGAAGCGCTTCGGCGCCCGCGTCTGGCTGACGCGCATCATGATAACCTGGGGACTGGTGGTGGTCCTGACCGGTTTCGTCACCTCACCGATCCAGTTTTACCTGCTGCGTTTTTTACTTGGCGTAGCGGAAGCAGGCTTCTTTCCTGGATGGTGCTGAGTGCCACCGCTGGCGCCTTTCTCTTCTCCGGCCCCATCACCGGCGCGATTCTGATGATGCACAATTTCCTGGGGATTGCTGGCTGGAAGTGGGTGATGTTTCTCGAAGGCGGTGCGTCGGTGCTGGTCGGCATTCTCGCCGCCTGGGTGCTGGTGTCACGACCTGGCGAGGCGCGCTGGCTGAGTGCTGCGGAGAAACAGGCGCTGGTGCAGCAGCTGCAGAATGAAGAGACGCAGCGTGACGAGCTTAACCGCGAGCCAGGCAAAATGTCGCTGCTACGTAATCGCAGCCTGCTGTTCTTCTGCGCGATCTTTTTTACTATGACCATGACCGGCTATACGCTGGTGTTCTGGCTGCCGCAGATTATTCAGCGCATTCAGGGCTTCAGCAGTTTTGGCATCGGCATTCTCACCGCCGTGCCCTGGCTGTGCGCCATTATTGCCATTAACCTGCTGAGCCGCTTTTCAGACCGCCACCGCGACAAACTCGATAAAGCGCTGGGTGTCGCCATGCTGGTCGCGGCCTGCGGCACCTTTATGGCCACGCTGGGTTCCCCGTGGTTTGGCTTCCTGGCGATGATCGTGGCCTGTATCGGCTCGAAAGTCAGTGCGACCTTTTTCTGGCCGATGCCACAGGGAGAGCTGCCCGCCTCGATTGTCGCGCCCGGCATTGCGCTGGTGAATTCCGTTGGCAACCTTGGCGGCTTCTTCGCACCGACGGTGTTTGGCTATCTGGAGATGAAGACCGGCTCCACTACCGGCGGTCTCTATGCCCTGACCAGCGTCTCGCTGCTGACCGGGCTGTGGCTGCTGCTGCGCCGCAAGCCATCCCCGCCTTCCCTTGATCCTATGGAGAATCAACATGTCAGACAGTCCAGTCATTAAAACAATGCGGGTAGTGCCGGTCGCCGGATATGACAGCATGCTGCTGAACATTGGCGGCGCACATAACTGCTACTTTACCCGTATCCTGGTGATCCTGACTGACTCGGCTGGCCGTACCGGCGTCGGCGAAAGTCCCTGTCACGCTTCAACGCTGGCGCTGCTTGAGCGCTTTCGTCCGCAGATTGAGGGCAGCGAACTCCTGCGGCTGAATGCCACCATCGCCACGCTGTTTGCCAGCGACGCACGACACCAGCAGACCGCGCATACCGACGACATTCATATTCCGCAGATGAACCCGGAGAAGTTTTACAACGCCACCGCGGCGATTGAAGCGGCGCTGCTTGATCTGCTGGGTCAGCACCTGAATCTGCCGGTGGCCGAGTTACTTGCCAGCGGCAAGCAGCGCGATCGGGTGCCGGTCCTTGGCTATCTGTTCTATATCGCCGACCGTAATCTGACCAGCATGAACTATCAGGCGGGCCACGCGGGTGGTGATGCCTGGCTGCAACTGCGTCATGAGAAAGCGATGGACGCGGAAGGCGTGGTGCGGCTGGCGGAGGCGGCAGCGGATCGCTATGGCTTCCGCGATTTCAAACTCAAGGGCGGTGTGCATCACGGCGAAGTGGAAGTGGAGACGGTCAACGCCCTGCTGGCGCGCTTCCCGCAGGCCCGGGTAACGGTTGATCCCAACGCCAGCTGGTCGCTGGATGAGGCCATTTATTATGGCAAACAGCTGGCGGGCCGCATCCCCTATCTGGAAGATCCCTGCGGCGCGGAGCATGGCTATTCCGGTCGGGAAACGCTGGCAGAATTCAGGCGGGCCACCGGCATTCCGGTTGCCACGAATATGATCGCCAATGACTGGCGACAGTTGCAGCATGCGCTGCAGCTCAATGCCATCGACATTCCCCTGGCCGACCCACACTTCTGGACGATGCGTAACGCACACACCGTGGCGCAGCTCTGCCATGAGTGGGGCCTGACCACCGGCTGCCACTCAAACAACCACTTTGACGTGTCGCTGGCGATGGTGGCGCATCTGGGGGCCGCCGCACCCGGTGATCGCCTGACCGCCTTTGATACCCACTGGATCTGGCAGGATGGGCAGCAGCTGACGCAGCATGCGCCGCAGATTCGGGATGGCTATCTGGAACTACCAGAGGGGCCAGGGCTGGGGATTACCCTGAATATGGAACGGGTTGAAGCGGCACATGCGCTCTACAACTCGCTACCGGACAAAAACCGAAACGATGGGCTGGGCATGCAGTTTCTGATCGATAACTGGTCCTTTAACGCAAAACGTCCGGCCATGCTGCGCTGATGAGCATCACTCTGTGACAGTGTCACAGAGTGATCGCGTTTAGCGTTGCGCCAGCGCCGCCTGCATCCAGGCAATCACCAGCGGAGAATCTTTGTCCTGCAGTGCGGCGCGTTCCGACTGAAACAGCGTCGCGACATAGAATGGGTGATCCGGTAGCTCAACGCCACGCACATCGCCCGCGTTGTCCCAGGCAGTAATGCGCAGCGTATTATCGCCCAGCGCTGCACTGAATTCCGGGTTAACACCAAAGTTACAGTGATAACCTTCATCGCTCTCCAGCACGCCGTAGGTTCTGGCAATGCGTGATCCGGGTCCGAACCTCACCGCGCCGCGCTGTTCCACCAGCGAACAGCTCAGCGGGGCAATCACCATCCTCCCTTCGGTGTCCGTCTCGGCATGACTGGCATCCTTCCAGCCCAGTACGTTGCGCGCATACTCGATCAGCGCATACTGGAATCCACCGCAGGAGCCAAGAAAAGGCTTTCCGGTTTCACGCACCCAGCGGAGTGTTTCAAACACGCCGGCATCATTTCGATAGGGGCTACCGGGCACCACCCAGACGGCGTGGCTGAGTTGCAGTTCTGACTCATCCAGTCGGTCAGTGGCGATCCACTCCGCTTCAGCGGTGATATTCAGCCAGCGGGCAGCACGTTCAATAGCAAGGGGGATAGCCTGATGGGCAACCGCATCGGCGCGGTAGTCACCAACCAGGGATAAGCGCAGGGGGGACGACATAAACAGATCCTTCTCGGGGAAATTGAGAGGTTACAGTAATGTTAATTTTCTGTCGAGGGCGAGCTGAAAGCGGATTATCCTGATACGTTTTTTAACATGCCCGGGCAGCTTTTCACCGGCAGACTGAGCTGATTTTTATCTTGCCAGCGCCTGCGAGCCCCCTCAGCTCCCGCGTCAGACGAGACGACGCAACCGGTTTCTTTTTTTCTTTTCTGAAATAAATCATCTGTTTGTGCACAGGATCATCATTTGACGGTTTTTGCGGCAATGCCAGGCGTGTAATGTCCGATAATTCGGCAGATTGACTGTGAATTAATCAGCAACCTGCCGTTAGTGCTGCCTGATTATCATTCAGCAAACTATTTATCTGGTTAACCGCGCATTAGCAGTTAATGTTAATACTCTCCAGTGCAAGGCGCTTATCCAGCGTTTATGCGCTGCTATTTTCACTACACTCAAAATTAAAAACCAATTAACAGTTTGCTATAAGTTTTTTAACCCAACATTCCAGGGTCGGGCGGGTTGTCAGAAAATTCTTGCCCTGCCGCCCGTAATCAGCCAAATTAGTCGCCGCTTTTCCCTTCTAATAACAATCTTGCGCATGGAAAACTCACATGACGCGGACTTAATTCCTGTCCCGAAACAGGGTATGAAAAAACTGAGGTACATGTGTCAACTGCAAACAAACACACTGATGAGGCTGTCAGTCTCAATGCGTTTAAACAGCCGAAGGCGTTCTACTTAATCTTCTCGATTGAGTTATGGGAACGTTTTGGCTTCTATGGCCTGCAGGCCATTATGGCGGTTTACCTGGTGAAGCAACTGGGGTTGTCTGAATCAGACTCCATTACCCTGTTCTCTTCATTCAGTGCGCTAGTGTATGGTCTGGTCGCGATTGGCGGCTGGCTCGGTGATAAGGTGCTGGGTACCAAACGCGTCATCGTGCTGGGTGTCCTGGTGCTGGCGCTGGGCTATGCGCTGGTGGCGTTCTCCGGTCATAACGTCAGCATTGTCTACATCGGTATGGCGACCATCGCGGTGGGTAGCGGCCTGTTTAAGGCAAACCCCTCTTCGCTGCTCTCTACCTGCTATGACAAAGATGATCCGCGTCTCGACGGTGCTTTCACCATGTTCTATATGTCGATCAACATCGGTTCACTCTTCTCAATGATGCTGACACCGTGGTTAGCGGCGAAATATGGTTATAGCGTAGCCTTCTCACTGTGCGTTATCGGTCTGATCATCACCCTGTTTAACTTCCTGTTCTGCAAACGCATGGTTAAGGATTACGGTTCTAAACCCGATTTCGCTCCGTTGCAGATCGGAAAACTGCTGATGACGCTGGTCGGCATCGTCGTACTGATCGCACTGGCCAACTGGATGCTGCATCACCAGTCTATCGCACGACTGGTGCTGGCGGTGATTGCCCTGGGTATCGTGCTGGTGTTTGCCAAAGAGGCCTTTGCACTGCAGGGTGCGGCACGTCGTAAGATGATTGTTGCCTTCCTGCTGATGGTCGAAGCGATTCTGTTCTTCGTGCTTTATATGCAGATGCCAACTTCACTCAACTTCTTTGCTATCCGCAACGTTGAGCACACCATTCTCGGCATTACTTTTGCCCCCGAGCAGTTCCAGGCGCTGAACCCGTTCTGGATTATGCTGGCCAGTCCGCTGCTGGCGGCGCTCTATAACAAGCTGGGCGATAAACTGCCGATGCCGCACAAGTTTGCCTTTGGTATGGTGCTCTGCTCCGCTGCGTTCCTGGTGCTGCCGGTGGGTGCGAAGTTCGCCAGCGATGCCGGTATCGTTTCCGTTAACTGGCTGATCCTGAGCTATGCGCTGCAGAGTATCGGTGAGCTGATGATCTCTGGCCTCGGCCTGGCGATGGTGGCACAGCTGGTGCCTCAGCGTCTGATGGGCTTTATCATGGGTTCCTGGTTCCTGACTACCGCTGGCGCGGCGGTGATTGCCGGTAAAGTGGCAAACCTGATGGCCGTGCCTGAAAACGTTACCGATCCATTGATTTCGCTGGCGACCTACAGCCGCGTATTCCAGCAGATTGGTATCGTGACGGCGGTGATCGCCCTGCTGATGCTGATTACGGCGCCGATGCTGAACCGCATGGCGCAGGATCCTGACGCGAAAAAAAATAACGTGCAGGCGTAATTCACGCTGCACTTCAGCTAAGCCGGGCTCTGCCCGGCTTTTTTTATGGCTTGCCGCAACGCCCTTCGCAGATCCCTGATCTTTGTCACTGGTAATCCCGCTTTGACTCTTTACTATGCAAGGATCCCATTGCAACAAGGAGTACCTGGTCATGAAACTGTTTTGCAAAGCGGGTGCCTGCTCTCTCTCACCCCATATTGTTATGCGTGAATGCGGACTCGACTTCACTCAGGTGAGTGTTGATCTGGCCACAAAAATCACTGAACGGGGCGATGACTTCCGCCAAATCAATCCTAAAGGCCAGGTGCCCGCGCTGCAGCTCAGCGACGGTTCTGTGCTGACGGAAGGCGTCGCCATTGTTCAGTACCTGGCGGATCTGAAGCCCGATCGCCATCTGCTGGCACCGGTTGGCAGCCTGACGCGTTATCACACCGTGGAGTGGCTCAGCTACATCGGCAGTGAGTTGCATAAAAGCTTTGGGCCACTGTTTCGTCCCGGTTACTCCGATGAGGTGAAAGCGGAGACCCGCAACCAGCTGGAAGCAAAATTCCGCTATGTCGATGAGTCACTGCGCGACAAACAGTGGCTGATGGGGCTGCATTTCAGCGTGGCGGATGCCTATCTGTTTGTGGTGACGCGCTGGGCAAAAGCGCTGGGACTGGATTTATCCGGCTTTACGGCGCTGGGCGCGTGGTTTGATCGTGTCGCGGAACGTCCTGCGGTGCAGGCGGCGCTTAAAGCGGAAGGCTTAGCCTGAGTCAACAGGGCCGGTTAACCGGCCCTGATGCGTTACAGTTTTTCTGCCGCGAAGTGCTGCGTCGGCGTGGCGATGGCATCCTGTGCCGCCACCAGCTGCAGTTCATATTCGCCCATCTGATGGGTTTTCAGCATCACCTCGTATACCGCTGCGGTGACATGCTCCAGCGCATCCTGCAATGATTTGCCGTGTAGCAGATTCACCAGCAGCAGACCGCTGGTGAGATCGCCCACGCCGACCGGCTGACGGACACCGAAATCGACCAGCGGACGGCTGATGTGCCAGGCATCTTCAGCCGTAACCAGCAGCATTTCAAAGCGATCGCTGCGACGACCCGCACGCGCCAGATGCTTCACCAGCACCACGCGTGGTCCCTGGGCAATCAGTGCCCGCGCAGCGTCTACCGCCGCGTCGACGTCTGTGACGGTGCGCTCGCTCAGCATCTCCAGTTCAAGCAGGTTCGGAGCGATAATGTCGCTGGCAGGCATCGCCATTTTACAGTGAAACTCCGCCACACCCGGCGCCACGATGCAGCCTTTCTCCGGATGGCCCATGACCGGATCGCAGAAGTACCAGGCATTCGGGTTGGCCGCTTTGACCTGACGGACAATCTGCAGAATCTGCTCGCCCTGCTCTGCCGAGCCCAGATAACCGCTCAGCACCGCGTCACAGGTCTTCAGGCGGTCGATGTCAGCAATGCCTTTAACAATGTCGGTTAAATGCGTTGCAGGCATCACCGTGCCGGTCCAGTGGCCATATTGCGTATGGTTGGAAAACTGCACGGTATTCAGCGGCCAGACGTTTGCGCCCATACGGCGCATCGGAAACTCAGCCGCCGCGTTACCGGCGTGACCAAAAACAACGTGCGACTGAATCGCTAAAATATTTTTCACTTGTTTGCCCTGTCCTGCCTTGCCATAAAAAAAGGGCCGGAAACCGGCCCTGAAATCTTACTGCCAGTTAATCAGGCAGTAATGTTTCTTGCCGCGACGCAGCAGCGTATAGCGGTTAAACAGTTTGTCACTGTCGCTGAAGCGGTACTCCGCATCGGACTGCTTTTCACCGTTCAGTGAAACGGCATTGGAGTCGATCATGGTGCGCGCCTGGCCACGGGACGGCACCAGCTCTGCTTTCACCAGCGCCTGCTGCAGATCATCGTCAGCGCCCAGCACGATAGTTGGCATACCATCCTGCGCCAGCTGTTCAAAATCGGCTTCGGTCATTTCGCTCACGGATCCGGAGAAGAGGCTGGCAGTAATGCGTTTCGCCGCCGACAGACCGGCTTCGCCATGCACCAGACGCGTCACCTGCTCAGCCAGCACGTACTGCGCACGTGGCGCGGTGCCGCTGTTTTTGTCCTCTTCTTCCAGCGCGTTGATCTCTTCCATGCTCAGGAAGGTGAAGAACTTCAGGAAGCGATAGACGTCAGCATCCGCGGTGTTGATCCAGAACTGATAGAACTTGTACGGGCTGGTTTTCTTCGCATCCAGCCAGACTGCGCCGCCTTCGGTTTTACCGAATTTGGTGCCGTCAGACTTGGTGATCAGCGGAACGGTCAGGCCAAAGACCTGGTTCTGATGCAGACGACGGGTCAGATCGATACCGGAGGTGATGTTGCCCCACTGATCAGAACCACCAATCTGCAGGGACACACCGTGCAGCTCGTTCAGACAGGCGAAGTCATAGCCCTGCAGCAGATTATAGGAGAACTCGGTAAAGGAGATGCCCTGATCGTCACGGTTCAGACGCTGCTTCACCGCTTCTTTGTTGATCATCTGGTTAACGGAGAAGTGCTTGCCGATATCACGCAGGAAGGTCAGCACGTTCATGCCGCCAAACCAGTCGTAGTTGTTGGCGGCGATGGCGCTGTTGCTGCCGCAATCGAAGTCGAGGAATGGCGCCACCTGCTGGCGGATCTTTTCAACCCATTCGTTGACGGTTTCACTGGTATTAAGTTTACGCTCTGCGGCTTTGAAGCTCGGGTCACCAATCAGGCCGGTTGCACCACCGACCAGCGCCACCGGCTTGTGGCCGGCATCCTGAAAACGCTTCAGGCAGAGCAGCGGTACCAGATGGCCCAAATGCAAGCTGTCAGCAGTGGGGTCAAAGCCGCAATAGAGCGAAATTGGCCCCTGCGCCAGTTTCTCTGTTAACGCGTCTTCATCCGTCACCTGGGCGATTAGGCCCCTCTCCTGCAATTGTTGTATCAGGTTACTGCTGGTCATTACTGACTCCAAATTGATCAGACTGCACCTATGCTGGTACACAGCTTTCCGCTGAGTTGCGGAATCGAAAAAAATCAGGGCTATAGCATAAAGCGCTGACGCTTTCTGTGCCAGCGCTGATAGGGGCGAATCGTGCAGATTCAGGGTGCCAGACGGTCGATTTTCCAGCCGTCGTGATCGCGCTGATAGATGAAACGATCGTGCAGACGATGTTCGCCACCCTGCCAGAACTCCATCGTGTGAAATTTCACCCGGTAGCCACCCCAGAAGCTGGGCAGCGGCACTTCGCCCTGCTGGAACTTCTGTTTAAGCTCCAGGAACTTTCCTTCCAGAATACCGCGTGCCGAAATACGGCTCGATTGCTTCGACACCCAGGCACCAATCTGACTGTCGCGCGGACGACTGTGGAAATATTTCAGCACCTCGAGGGGCGACAGTTTTTCCACTTCACCCAGCACCATTACCTGACGCTCCAGATAGTGCCACGGGAAGTGCAGAGAGATGCGCGGATTGTGCGCCAGCTGCAGCGCCTTACGGCTGCCGAGGTTGGTGTAAAACACCATGCCCTGCGCATCGTAGTGCTTCAGCAGCACGATACGCTGCCATGGCTGGCCCTGCTCATCCACGGTTGCCACGGTCATGGCGGTAGGATCGGGCAGTTTTGCCTCGCAGGCCTGGCTTAGCCACTGTTCAAACAGCGCGATCGGATCGTCCGGCAGATCCTTACGACGCAATCCACCGCGGGTATATTCACGCCGCAGATGGGCAATGGTGTGTAGCGTTTCGCTGTCGCTCATAATGCTCGCCTATTCAGATAACAAGTCAGCTGGCAGGTTGCAGCTCACAATCATTCACGACAATTTTATCGTTACGTTCGATAAATGCGCCGTTTCCTTTGGACCAGAACACATAGGTGTTATCGCTGTAGCGTGCGCCGGACGCGGATACCGTCTGCTTCAGCGTCAGAGGCTGCCCATCCATGATGAAACTGACCTGCTGCTGCGCCTCGTCCAGCGTCACGGTCAGGGGCATGGTTCCGCAGCGATAGTGCAGGGTCTGCGGCGACGGCGGCTGTTTATGCATCAGGCTACAGCCTGACAGCAGTAGCACCGCGGCAACGGTTAATCCTTTCAACATAAGCGGGTCTCCTTCACGAGTGAAGCTGGCATTATAAGAAGGATTGCGCGCGAAGTAAGTGGGAATCCACGCCAATCTGGCAGATGCTGTCAGTCAGGCTGAATTATTGCGCCTTTTCAGACGGTTGTCTGAATGCACAGGCCGCGTTCTCAGGCTACGCTCTATAGATCTTAAGCGAGGAAGACAAACATGAAATTTGATAACGAAGATGCATTTAAGCTGGCAGTGGCGTTTATGAACCACAAAGAGAATGCCACCATCGCCAGCAGCTACTTTAAAACCTTTATCGACACCTACCAGAAATTTGACCGCTGGCTGAGCGCATCAGACCCGGTCAGCGCCATGAAAGCAGAAAAAGCGGCCGCCAAAGCGGGCGAAGACTCCATCCTCTGATCCGCTTCTCCACGGGTCCGATAGCCTTCAGGGTATCGGACCCGTGAATCCCGCCAGACATTCACCCACATGCTCACTATTTCCGCACAGCTATTCTGGCTTTTACGGAAATATCCGCTCTGGCTGCCGTGCTTATTTCCCGCATCAGCATCGATCTTATTTTGATACAGCGCATCCTCTGCTGAAATGGCACAGAACGGCTGGGTACATTTGCAATAAATGCTATTTCACGCCGTCATCCCCCCTAATCAGCACCACACACTCCGGTTTTGTTTAAAAAACAGGCAGCGAGACGCGACAGGGCCAGCAAACCTGATAAAGCCGACTATGCTGTAAACGTTCGGATATACTTCATGGAGCAGAAAAAATGAAAATGAAATCCCTGTCAGCCATTGCGTTGCTGGCTCTCACTTTAGGTACGCTGGCAGGTTGTGCCTCAAACCAGTCGATTAAGACCACCGATGGCCGCACGATTGTCACCGATGGCAAACCGCAGATTGATTCAGATACTGGTCTGGTTTCTTACCGCGATGCTCAGACAGGAAAAACTGAGCAGATCAATCGTAATGAGATCAGTAATATGAGTGAACTCGACAACTAATATAAGGTGAATAAGATGAAAAAAGCGCTGATTTTACCTCTCGCCGCATTGATTGGTATGACCGTATTAACCGGCTGCACCCGTACCAGTTATGCGATTCAGACTAACGATGGACGCACCATTATTAGTGATGGCAAGCCTTCTGAATCGGATGCCGGCCTGCTGGCTTATACCGATGCAAATGGCGTGAAGCAGCAGATTAATAAAGCGGACGTTAAAGCGGTCTCTGAAGTACCGAAGAAATAATCCGATCGCTGTTACCCAATGAATAAAGCCGCCCATGGGCGGCTTTATTTTTGCCTGCGCCTGGCACGAAGTGGTGCACAGTCCTGGTTTTATTCCCCGGTGGTTTATAAATCAGAAATATCCGCTGCGGCGTGGCCATAATATGGCAGGCAACCGTGCGGATAGTGGTGCAGATAATAATCTGATAACCAAATGCGCTGTTCCGCCCTTATCTGAATTTCCGGCAACTCCCAGCTTTTTTAACCAGCATAATAGCTCATCTTATTTCTCACAAAAAACCTCAGCCTGTTTTTATGCTTTGATATGAGTGGTTTACCGCCTCGATTAAAGGTTCACTTTATTTTCGGTAAATTTTAATCATAGCGCCCTGCTGTTTCCCACCTTTTAGTCCAGAGCGCCTTTAACTAGACTCTTTATATCGCTACTTAATCAGGAGGGTGCAGATGGTTTATCACGACAAAACAACGGGTCATATGATTCTTGGTGAAGCTGCAATTAATCTGGCTTTTGACGAACAGGAGATTACGCTGGTAGCACTGATTCGCCAGCTGAGCGAAATGGCCGAACAGGAGCGCAACGATGAGCGGGTCACGCAGATTGCCGATGCGCGCAACTGGCTCAAAGGTTTTATCGAATCCTCAACGCGCGACCGTGCCGAATTAAACTGGCTGGTCGAGACCGGACAGGCGCCGGTTAATCTTAAAGATTATCGTTAGTTATGTGCGGGTCATTGCTGTTTATTTTTAGGGTGCCGGGCGCGCGCCTGGCCTCTCAGCCAGAGAAGCAGGGACAGCGTGGCAGTGGAATAGTGCATGTCGGCCAGAATGTGACCAGAACGTGAATTGCAACGCTCTGCACCCGGCTCCTGTGTCGGCCTGAAACGGCTTCCACGCAGATTGATGAGTGCTATTGCTCTGCACTCATCGGCCGGCCATCTGGTCGTTAACCGGCCTTCGTCGGCTTCTCCCCACCTGCCGTCACGGTCAGCGCGTCAACGGCTCCCCGTTTTCAGTCACCTGCAGCGTTTTTGGATGTTTCGCTGTAGTGGTTTCAAACCCACCACGGGCAGCAAAAACAGAACAGCCAATGGCTGCCACAAGTGTCAGTAAGATTGAGGTTTTCACGAAACGCGCCTTAATTTTCTTCGCTACAGGATAAAGCGTGAAAGCCTGGCACATAATCAGATGAGGGGAAAGGAAAGTGCAGAATTTCTCTGTCTGGAAGCCCTGGTCCGGGAAATCTGTTTACTGATCGAGCGGTCTTGCCTGGTTACCCCAGTACTTTCAATGCCAGCGCCAGCGTCTTTTCTTCGTTAGTCACATCGCTGACCTTACCTGCCACGCGCAATCCAAAAGCAATACAGAGAATTAAACCGGCTGCTGCCTCGCTGTCCAGCGTGTTATCGATAGATCCATCCTGTTGCCCCAGCTCCAGCAGCGAGACCAGGAAGCGCTGATTACGCTGAACGACCTCATCAATGCGCTGCGCGAGTGGCTGATCCATCGTCTGCAGCGCAATCGCGCTGGCGACGACCAGACAGCCGCAACGACCCTCTGTGGCACGTGCCGAATCCAGGTAAAACTGCAATAGCTCGGTTATTTTCCCCCGCCCGCTGGCACAGGGTGCCAGACGACGGCGCAACTCACTATTTCTCAGCAACAGATAGCGTTCGAATACCAGCAGGAAGAGCGAGCGCTTATCTTTAAACGCCTTATAGATGCTGCCTGCGGAGAGATGCATCGCCTCACCCAGATCGTTCATTGAGGCCGCGTGATACCCTTTCTGCCGGAAAACGATCATGGCGTGATCCAGAGCCTGTTCGATCCCGAACTCTCTGGGGCGTCCCCGCTCTTTGTTTTTATACGTTGTGGCTGTCGTGGTCATTGTTACCGGCCTGGGGAGGTGTGTTGCTGTCAAAATCAATGGCGATTCTATCCCAGGCGCGGGTAACAAGCCAGGCCGTCCGCCACCCGTCACGCGCAGACGGCCCGTTATTTCCCGGACGCGTTAGTATGATTCGCCGCTGTCTGACCAGCCGCTGTCTGGTCTGCGGTGCAAGCCGGACGCGGTTCATTCAGATAAAGATGTTGTCTCTGTGCGGCCTTTTTCCCGCTGCTGGCTGCGCTTCAGCGCGTTTATTTTTATCAGCCATAACGTAAATTGCTTAATAAGCAGGCTGGCGTGGTTTTCATTGTCAGCAAAACATAGAAAGAGTCGGGTTTTTATATTGCTGTTATCGTCGATCGCATAAATCTCATATTCGTCATGATGGCGGGATTTTATGATTGCTGTGAAATGTATTGCGGGCCAGAGCATCACTCTGGCTTCAAACTGCCTGAAATCCATTATATTTACCTGGTAATTTGCTTAAAATACCCGATGAAAAACTACTCATCGGGTCAGGCAAAGCATAACTTCCTGCCACTTTAATCGCGTGATAAAAAAAGCTTTTAGCAGAGGCCGCGGTTTCAGCAGCAGAGGAACATCGGGTCAGCCTTCACTTAAGCGCAACCACAGGCAGATCGGTTATCCGGGTGGTATAGGCAGGCGACAGCATCTCGCGTTTCATCGACCAGGCTTTGTTGATCCCCTGCCCGGCAAACCACAGCTTCCCGCTGCCGAGCTTGTTGACTGTGTCGATCAGCTTCATCAGCTCTTCGCTATTGCGGCGTGGCTGATGTTCGTCAAACAGATCAAACTGAGCCACGCCCTGGCTGAAAAAATCCCCCAGCACGATGCCGGCCTTCATATAGCGATGTCCCTCAATCCAGATGTTATCCAGGCACGCCATTGCAACTCTGATGATGTCGCGTGTGTCCTGCGTCGGAATCAGCAGTTGCTCCATCGACTGATTGCCATAAAAGGGTTCGTCAGTCGCATGCGGACTGGTGCGCACAAATACCCCTACCTGACGGCAATATTGATTCTCACGGCGCAGCTTCTCCGCCGCGCGCTCGGCATACGCGCAGACAGCCTCGCGCATCTGATCGTAGTCGGAGATACGGCTGCCAAACGAACGCGAACACATGATTTGCTGTTTTACCGGCGTCACTGACTCCAGCTCCAGACAGGATTCGCCACGCAGCTCTCTGACAGTGCGCTCCAGCACGACGCTGAACTGTTTGCGGATGGCCTCGGTGCTTTGATCGGCCAGATCTTTCGCCGTCATGACGCCCATGGCGTTGAGCCGTTTGCCGATCCGATGACCCACGCCCCAGACTTCCGCCACATCAATCAGCGCCAGCAGCTTTTTTTGTCGTTCAGGGTCCGACAGGTCGACAATGCCGCCGGTTTTGCTCCACTTTTTGGCCGCAAAATTCGCCAGCTTGGCCAGCGTTTTGGTCTGTGCAATGCCGACGCCCACGGTCAGATGGGTCTCTTTACCTATTCGTTCTCTGACCTGGCGACCAAAGGTCTCCAGCGCCATACAGTTCTGCACGCCGGTGAGATCCATAAACGCCTCGTCGATCGAGTAGATCTCCACCGACGGCGCCATCTCTTCCAGTATGGTCATCACCCGATGGCTCATGTCGGCGTAGAGCGCATAATTTGAGCTGAAGACCTGCACCGCGTGACGCGTTAGTTCTTCACGCATCTTAAAATAGGGCGCGCCCATTTTGATGCCGACTTTCTTTGCCTCGGCGCTGCGCGCAATCACGCAGCCGTCGTTGTTCGACAGCACTACTACCGGTTTACCTTTAAGATCAGGCCGGAAAACGGTCTCACACGACGCGTAAAAGCTGTTTACGTCGACCAGCGCGAACATGGTCAGTGGGTCGCTTTAATAACAAAGGTCACAACGCCAAACACCTCCAGCGCATCTTCGGTCTGGATAGCGATCGGTTTAAATTTGGTATTCATCGGCATCAGTTGCAGACAGGGATGAAGCTGGAGACGTTTAACGGTGAATTCACCTTCGACCGCGGCGACCACAATATCGCCATGTGAGGCGGTGAGTGAACTGTCGACCACCAGCATGTCACCATCATTGATGCCCGCCTCAATCATTGACTCGCCGCTGACCCGGACAAAATAGGTGGCGCTGGGGTGCTGGACCATCAGCGCATTGAGATCAATACGTTGTTCGACATAATCCTGCGCCGGGGATGGAAACCCGCACGGCACACGTTCGATATATAGCGGTAAAGGCATAACGGCACGAATGTCCGCAGGTTTAATGAATTCCATAATTTCGCTCCTTTTTCAGATTACTGTATATAAACACAGTAATAGCTAATCCCCCTTTTAATCAAGTGACATGGAACATCTTTAAGCGAAAGGGTTGATGGTAATGCACTTTTTTTTAAACGTTTTTTCGCATTGCCGTCAGAGTAAGCGGAAACGGGTTACTTTCGCCGCACCGCCGGAATAGCGTCGATTTCTTCTTACAGTAAAGAATCTTATAAATTCACCGGCTGATTATTTTTACTTAAGGAAAATCTGACAACGCTTCTCTGGCATTCGGAGAGGTTTGAATATTACGGGCGGGCTGGTTATTCTGCTTTTTTAAGCATGGAGGGGTTATGGCAGACGACGATCGAATCAAACATCTGGAAGAGGCAGTTGCGCAGTTAAGGGTTGAGACTACGGTATTAAAAACGATACTCGGTCAGCAAATTGCGCTGAATAATCTCAATTACAAAGGGAAGTTTGACGATGTACTGGCGGCGCTGGCGAAAGAGTATGCCGAACGCGGTCTGGAAGAGGGCAATAACCAGGCTATCCATGATGCCCTGCGTCAGTATATTAAATATGAGCCACCCGCAATGGAATAAGCGGATTTTCCGGCAGCGTCCGATTTTGCCGGACTTTACCGGCTCCTGAACGCTGCCACCGCCCTGTCCTGCACCGCCTCCGCAGCAGCCTCAGACGATACCGGTTAGTGTTTACACCTCGCTGTCACTCTCCAGCGCATCCTGAATCGCGTCGGCCAGATTAGCAACTTCATTCGCCACGGCCTGCAGATCCCAGGCGGTTTTTGAGCCGGTTGCAGAGGTGGAGGCGCTGACGGACTCCTTTGCCACTGACAGAGCAGCAGCCACGGCGATCGAACGTTTATGTTGTTCCTGAGTCATGCCCGCAGGCGGAATTGCGAAATAGTCGTGAACCATGATCATTTCCTTGTGATAAATAAGGGGTCAACCTTAGCCTTCTGCATCAGGCGTGGGAAGTGAATTATGCGGCATGGCCTGTCAGACGGCCAGGATTGCAGCAGCACAATCGCACCCGCCACTTTTCCAGCGTTGAAACCTGTACAACTTTGGCTGAAATCTGCGGAAAAAAGCGATTTTAACGCGTTGATGTGTCGTCAGCACAATCCCCAGCCTGCTGGCCTGAAAATCGCCACCCCTCTGAAAACCTCACCAACTCACTGTATTTATTCAATTAACCATCGAAAACCTCTTTTTTCATTTTAAACATGCTTTTTACATACACCACCGACCAGTTAAATTTTGTCAAATTTCATTGTACAACTTTGCGATTCTTGTATAACTTTGTCTCGTGATGTTAAATCACTTGTAACGAAAGGTGCTTTGCACCGCATCTGAAGGTGTTGTGGATTTCCACCTTCAGATGCATTTTTTTTTGCGTCAGCCGGTGACCGGATCTGAATCGACGCGTTCTTCCCCCCATTTCTTATGAGGCCTGACATGCAAACAACGATGAATACAGAGTCTCAGATTTCTGATTACTTCATGAACTCTGGCACAGCGCTGACCACTGAAAAACAGGTTATCGCCGCAGTCCATGCCGAACTCGCCCATGCGAAAACCCATGTCTCCGATAAAGACATTGTGCTGGGCCTGATTCACCGCCTGGAGAGTGAGCGTGACGTGGTTAAGCAGGATATTTACCGTCAGGCGCTTGAACATGTTCTGCAGCGCGCTTCGGCGACCAGCGACAGCTAAAAATCTGTGTCTGTTATGAGGGAACGCGAATTAGCATGGATGCTTTTCCCGTCCGGAATCAGCCCCTGTTATGGGGCTTTTTTTATTCCTCCTGCTCTGAATCACTTGTCCCCTTCACACCGCTAAGATTGCCTGCCCCACCGGACCAGATATAGCTCCGGAAAACACCGTTTTCGCCATTTATTCAACCTGAAATTCCGGTTAATTGCTGTCGTTTCGCTTTATTTATCCGATATCTGTGTCCAGGCTTTTTCTGCATCTACTGCAAACACAGATGAGGAAAATAATCATGTTTCATCATTCATCAAAACTTCAATTCCCGGTTCGTGTAGAGAAACCCGATCCAGAATTTGCCATGCTGCTCCAGCAGGCCATCGGCGGCGTCGAAGGTGAGATTCGTGTAGCGATGCAATACTTTTTCCAGGCGATGGGCGCGCGCGGTGATCTGCTGATCTCGACCGCTACCGAAGAGCTGAGCCATATCGAAATGCTGGGCTACGCCGTGGCGCTTAACCTTGAAGGCGCCCCGCTCTCTTACCAGGAAGCGTCAGCGAAAGATCCGGTAGTTAATGCAATTCTGGGTGGAATGAACCCGCGCCATATCCTCTCTTCCGGTCTGGCAGCGATGCCGGTTAACGCCAACGGCATGCCTTTTGATATGAGTCATATCTATGCGTCCGGCAACGTGGCGGCCGATATGCTGGCTAACGTCACCGCAGAAGCCACGGGCCGCGTACTGGCTACCCGCCTCTATAACATGACGGAAGACAAGGGCATGAAGGACTTCCTCTCCTTCCTGATCGCTCGTGACACTATGCATCAGCAGCAGTGGCTGGCGGTGATCGAAGAGATGGGCGGACTGAACGCGTCGCTGCCGATCCCGAACAGCTTCCCGCAGGAGCATGAGGCGCAGGAGCACTCTTACTACTGTCTGAATACCTCGCTGGATAAACCGCTGCCGGAAGGTCGCTGGAGCAGTGGCCCGGCTTACGATGGCCATGGTCAGTTCAGCGCGAAACAGCAGCCAGAGATTCTGGGTGATGAGCCGCTGCTCGGCAATGCGCGTCCCGGTTCTGGTGCGCAGTCAGAGCAGATTGACGGCATTACGTCACCGAAGCCTTAACTGACACAGGCGTGCCGGTCCGGGCCACACCGCGCGGTGTGACCCGGACCGGTTGTTTTACGCTAACGGATTTTTATGGAGGAATATTCATGTCATCGACTCAACGCCCGCAACCCCCTTTTGCCGAACAGCAACAAACGCCACCGGGTAAAACCGCGGCGATGCAGCCTCAGCCCGATCACGGCGAGCAGAGTTATCAGGGCTCCGGCCGCCTCACGGGGAAAAAAGCCATTATTACCGGTGGCGATTCCGGCATTGGCCGGGCTGTCGCCATTGCCTTTGCCCGGGAAGGGGCCGATGTCCTGATCTCCTATCTTGATGAACATGAGGATGCGCAGGATACCGCCCGGCTGGTTGAAGAAGCGGGACAGAAAGCGGTTCTGGTGCCTGGCGATATTACTGAGGCGTCACACTGCAACGCCCTGGTCGATAAAGCCGTCGAAGCCTTTGGTGAGATTAATATTCTGGTGAACAACGCGGCGTATCAGATGACGCGCGAATCGCTGGATGAGATCAGCGACGAAGAGTTTGACCGGACCATGAAGACCAACCTTTACGCGATGTTTTACATCACTAAAGCGGCAACACGGCATATGTCTGCTGGTGGATCGATCATTAATACGGCCTCGATCAATGCTGACCAGCCGAAACCGAAGCTGCTCGCCTACTCCGCCACCAAAGCCGCCATCGTTAATTTCTCTGGCGGCCTGGCAGCCTTACTGGCTGAAAAAGGTATCCGTGCCAATGCGGTCGCGCCTGGCCCCATCTGGACGCCACTGATCCCGTCGACCATGCCGGTTGAACAGGTGAAGAACTTTGGCAGCGAAGTGCCGCTGCAGCGTGCCGGTCAGCCTGCTGAACTGGCGCCAACCTATGTGATGCTGGCCAGTGACGAAGCCAGCTACATTTCAGGAGCGACCATCGCCGTGACGGGCGGTGTGGCCATTATTTAACGTTCGCCGATTCCCTGGTCTCTTCGGCCAGGGGATTAGCTATTAGCTTCTGTGTTATCCCCCACTGGTAGAGTTGTTCCCGCGCCAGATTCTTCATTTTCACTTCGCACATGATATCGAAATCCTGAAACGACAGTGCCCACGCATTCAGCGTCGGATTAAAGAAGTAATCAGAGTGCGCCCGCAGTTTGCTTTTGCTCACGCCCAGCTGCTGCTGATCGGGCCAGCCCTCCTGCGGAATCATCCCCTCCTGCGAAATCGAATAGTGCAGCACCGGCCGCACGCCGCGCCACGAATCGATCACTCTGGCAACACGCGCGTCATCCGGCTGAATAAACTCACTCTCTTTTACCCAGTGATGGTGAATATCCAGCACCACCGGACAGAGCGGTGCTGCCTGCAGCACGTCATCCAGCGAGCAGGAGATCTCATCATTCTCCACCGTCAGCATCCGCCGCGCTTCCGGGCTGAGCTGATTAAACGACCGTTTGAAGCCGTCGAATCCCGCCTTGCCGTTCATATGAATGTTGATTTTAAAATCCTGGAAGGTCTTGCCATATCCCATCAGACAGGCGCAGAGCGTGTGATACTCCACATCCTCCAGCGCGCGCACCACCACATCGGGATTATCGGAGGCGAGCACGGTATATTGTCCTGGATGGAATGAGAGACGGATGTGATGCGCCCGCGCCAGCTCGCCACAGCGGGCAAAGAGCGGATAGAGTTCGGGCAGAAATTCGGTGAACAGTGGCGTGGCCTCGGGAACCGTATAGAGCGGTAACAGATCGCTGCCAATACGCATCATCCTGAGTGGCTCAGGTAAGGTGGCCAGATGCTCAAGCGTCAGGTAGAGATTGTTGAGGTTGGTGACGGTAATCTCATAGATCAGCTGATTGCGTTCATCGTGCGATAAACTCAGAAACCGTTTACGGGTGGTGGCGCGAAACGGGAAAAACTGTTTGCCATCGCTGTTGAGATACTTACATGCAAAGCCTAATTTCATGTCTGCTCCTGATTTATGCTTATCAGAAGTGTAACAGGCCCCTGGCGACCAGCCAGTCGCGGGCCGCAGACTCAGGCTGAATAATTACAGGGAGACTCACTATGCAGGGCCATGAGATCCAGCGCATCGCCATTGAAGCGGCTGAGCGGCTGCCCGCCGCTGAATGCAGCTATCCATTCGGGCCGGAACATCAGGTCTATAAAGTGTGTGGAAAAGTGTTTTTACTGCTGACCGAACTACGGGGTGTGCCGATTATCACCCTGAAATGCGAACCGCAGCAGGCGGAGCTGCACCGGGTGATCTATCCCTCGATCACCGCCGGTTATCATATGAATAAACGTCACTGGATCACGGCCTATCCCGGTGACGACCTCTCGCCTGGCTTGATTCAGCAGCTGGTTGAGGATTCGTATCAGCGTGTGGTTAAGGGTATACCCGCCTCGCGCCGCCCGGCCTGGGTGGGATAAAACCCGTGGAGGGGATACGTGTGCACCGGAAAGAAAGTTTGCTTGATAGCAGGCAAGATAAATAGCAGGGCCAGCATTGTTCTGGCACCTGCCGTCATCTCTCAATCAAAGAGAGATCTGGGGATTTTCAACGCCACAGGCACGGGCATAGCGGGCGAGTGTTTCAACTGTGGCTTTATCTGCGCGACGCTCGGTGCGTGACACTGCCGACGGGCTGACACCGAGCGCCTCCGCGACCTGAGCGCTGGTCATTCCGGCGCTTTCCCGCCATTTGGCTAACTGCTCGCGCAAGTGCTCTGCCCGAACTTCTGCCTCGTAATGTTCGCGAACAGCCGGATCAGATAAAATTTCTTTGCGGGCCGTCGTCCACGCAACTGATTTCTTACTCATCGTTTAACATCTCCTCTAAACGGTGCGCCGCTGCCGTCATGACTGCTGCTGGCGTTTTCTTTGTCTCTTTCACAAAAGCTTTCAGGATAAAAATACGTCTGCCTTTCTGGTAAACATACACCGCTCGCCCAATCTCATTGGCCTTCGCCCTGAGCTCAAAAAAACCCGACCCTAACGGTTTGGTATCCGGCTCTCTCAAATCAGTTCCACGGGCAGCCAGTTTATCTATTTGCCGGGCCAGCTTAGCCCGAAGCATCTCTGGCATTGCCTTAATTTCAGTGAGCGCGTCCTTGTGTATCGTTATCTCAAACATAGATCCTCCGTTGGAGTTAAGTTAACTCATGAGTTAACTTAACTCAAGGATCTATATTTCCTCAAACGGGGGAAATGAATCCAGTCGCTATCCTTGCGAAACAGCTCTGATCCGCGGAGCATCTGACACCGGCCCGGCACTCAGTGGTGCAGCATCTCCTCCACGACCTGTGAGTTCATCATCTGGTAAGGATAATAGGTCGGCCAGTTATCCATTTCTGCCAGCAGGGCTTGCTGAGAATCGTTGCCCATAAAGATATGGAAATGGGCAGATTTACGCGGCCCGATGGTGTGGTCGCTGAACTGCACATATTTCGGCGCTTTGCTGCCCGCGTCCTGGCATTCAAACAGGTAGCGCACCCCTTTTTTACCTGAGGCATAGGTCAGGATTTTGTGGCCCGCATACCGGTAGTGGCAGGCGCTGACCTGGTCGCCGATGTGGAACTCCATCACGCCATTTTCAATACCGATGGTATCGACGTCGGTGGCGTAGCCCTTGCGGTAATACGCTTTATACTCCTCTGCCGTTTTGCTGTGATCCTGCTGCGCTTTCTTCTGCCAGACCGGGTCCAGCTCCCCGCTTTGCAGCAGCGGATAAACCGACTGCCACAGACCATCCCAGTCAGCGAGCGGACGATCTTTCACATCGCTGTCAGCAAAAACCCCTTCTGCCGCTTTCTGCTCCAGGGCTGACAGCGGTTTTCCATGTGCATGCGTGCCGTGTGCCAGCGACGGCTGGCTGACTAACAGTGCGCCCAGTAGCCCAATCCATTTACCTGCATGATTCATCAAAGTCTGATACCCCGGTCAACGTTACAAAATGAAATGTTATGATATAACATTTCTAACTTCAACCAAAAGCAGCAAACGCCAGCATTAATTTTATTAATCGGTTAATGCCCTGCATCAGGCAATGAGCGCCTCCTGCGGCGGCAGATTCTGCATCCTCTGAAAGCACACTTTCCGTATAGCAGGCGCGGGCTGACACGCCGTTAAGCCAGACGGCACAAGGCATGAATAAGCGAAGCGATAATCCGGATTGAGAGATAAGTGCGCTTTTCTGGCGGACAAAAAAGGCACAGTCGTCACAGTTAAATGCCCGATTTAACCTCAGTATTGTTCAGGTTGTTCTATATTTAGTGTCGTCGAAAGTAAAATAACAGCTGGAGCATGAATTAATGTCGAAAGAAACAGAGAAGAAACCCCTGAGCGAGCGCGCCCCCACCACCGGTCCGGAATCCTCAGAGCCGGGCCTGGGTTCACTGGCACCGAAGGATGGTTCGCATCAGCCCCCAGCCGAACCGACCCCGCCAGGTAAGCAACCCACCGCCCCCGGCAGCCTGAAAGCGCCTCAGACGCACAACGCCAAACTTGACCAGCTTGAAGCCAGCCGCAAAAACGGCACCGACCGCGCCCTCACCACTAACCAGGGCACACGCATCGCCAACGATCAAAACTCACTGCGTGCCGGTTCGCGCGGTCCGACGCTGCTGGAAGACTTTATTATGCGTGAGAAAATCACGCACTTTGACCATGAGCGTATCCCGGAACGTATCGTTCACGCCCGTGGCTCTGCCGCACACGGCTATTTTCAGCCTTACCGCTCCCTGAAAGATCTGACCAAAGCGCAGTTCCTCAGCGATCCCGAGCAGACTACGCCGGTTTTCGTGCGTTTCTCCACGGTTCAGGGCGGTGCCGGATCGGCTGATACCGTGCGTGACATTCGCGGTTTCGCCGCTAAGTTCTACACCGAAGAGGGTGTCTTTGACCTGGTGGGCAACAACACGCCGGTGTTCTTTATTCAGGATGCGCATAAATTCCCTGACTTTGTGCATGCCGTTAAGCCGGAACCGCATAACGAAATCCCGCAGGGCCAGAGCGCCCATGACACCTTCTGGGATTACGTCTCTCTGCAGCCGGAAACCATGCACAACGTTATCTGGGCGATGTCTGACCGGGGTATTCCGCGCAGCTATCGCACCATGGAAGGCTTTGGTATTCACACCTTCCGCCTGATTAACGCAGAAGGTAAAGCGACCTTTGTCCGTTTCCACTGGAAGCCGGTGGCCGGTAAAGCGTCGCTGCTGTGGGACGAGTCACAGAAACTGACCGGTCGCGATCCCGATTTCCATCGCCGCGATCTGTGGGAAGCCATTGAAGCGGGTGATTTCCCGGAATATGAACTGGGCCTGCAGCTGATCCCGGAAGAGGATGAGTTCAAATTTGACTTCGATATTCTGGATGCCACCAAGCTGATCCCGGAAGCGCTGGTGCCGGTTGAGATTGTCGGCAAGATGGTACTTAACCGTAACCCGGACAACTTCTTTGCTGAAACCGAGCAGGTCGCGTTCCACCCAGGCCATATCGTGCCGGGCCTCGATTTCTCCAACGATCCGCTGTTACAGGGTCGTCTGTTCTCCTATACCGATACGCAAATCAGTCGTCTGGGCGGACCGAACTTCCATGAGATCCCGATCAACCGTCCGACCTGCCCGTACCATAACTTCCAGCGTCAGGGCATGCATCGTCAGGATATCGACACCAATCCGGCGAACTACGAGCCGAACTCGATCAACGATAACTGGCCGCGTGAAACTCCACCTGCTGCAGAAGGCGGCGGCTTCGAGAGCTATCAGGAGCGGATTGAGGGCCATAAAGTGCGCGAGCGCAGCCCCTCATTTGGTGAGTACTATGCGCAGCCGCGCCTGTTCTGGCTGAGCCAGACTGAAGTCGAGCAGCAGCACATCATTGGTGCCTACTCGTTTGAACTGAGTAAAGTGCCGCGTGCTTATATCCGTGAGCGTGTGGTAGATCATCTGGCACGCATCGATACTAAACTGGCGCAGGGCGTAGCGGATAACCTGGGACTCGCTCTGACGGATGAGCAGCTCAACATTCAGCCGCCTGCGCCGGTGAATGGCCTGACTAAAGATGACAGCCTGAGCCTCTACGCCATTCCGGATGGCGAGATCAAAGGTCGGCAGGTCGCACTGCTGCTCAGCGATGGTGTGAAGGCGGCTGATGTGCTGGCGATTTTGCAGGCGCTGAAAGCGGTGGGTGTTCACGCCAAACTGCTGGCTCCGCATATGGGTCAGGTGCGCGCCGATGACGGTTCAGTGCTGCCGGTCGATGCGACGTTCGCCGGTCTGCCCTCTCTGACCTTTGATGCGGTGATGGTGCCGGATGGCAATATTGATGCCCTGCTGCTGAGCGGCGATGCCCGTTACTTCCTGCTGGAAGCCTACAAGCACCTCAAGGTGATTGGTCTGGTGGGGGAAGCGCGCCGCTTTAAAGCGCAGTTCGGTCTGGAAGATGCGGATCAGGAAGAAGGTATTGTGCAGGGCGACTCGGCGGAGAGCGCGCTGATGTCTGAGTTCACTCAGGCGATGAAAGCGCACCGCGTCTGGTCGCGCAGCCAGAAGGCACAGTCCGTCCCGGCCTGATGTCAGCGGCATGATGCTGCATGCCGCGTCACAAAATAAAAAACCGCCCTTCGGGGCGGTTTTTTTTATCAGAAGGTCTGCCAGTTATCATTGTCCGCCAGGCGGGCAGGCTGAAGTTTTGGCACGGCAAGGGCTTTCGCCACCGGCGCAGCAGAGAACGCCACCTGCAAAGTGCCGGTTTTGAATACCGATACCGTTTTACGCAGGTAGCTCGCCTGCTCTTCCAGTGAGGCGGCGGCAGTCGCGGACTCCTCCACCAGCGCGGCGTTCTGCTGCGTCACACCATCCATTTCCGAGACCGCTTTGCAGACCTGCTCAATGCCACGGGTCTGTTCGGTGGAAGATGCCGCGATCTCTTCGATCAGTTGGGTGACACGACTCACCGACGTCACGATGCTCTCCATCGCGACGCCCGCCTGAGAGGCATGACCGGCACCGGTTTTAATTCGCTCGGCTGAGCGGTCGATCAGTCCCCGGATCTCCTGCGCGGCGCTGGCGCTGCGTCCGGCCAGCGAGCGCACTTCTCCGGCAACCACCGCAAATCCACGACCCTGCTCACCGGCACGCGCGGCTTCAACGGCGGCGTTCAGCGCCAGAATATTGGTCTGGAAGGCGATACTGTCGATAATGGCGATGATACCGGCAATCTGATTCGAGCTTTCGCTGATCTGATCCATGTTGGCGATGACCCGGGCGACAGTCTCACCGCCCTGCATGGCCGTGGCTGAAGCCTCTTTCGCTACCGTGGTCGCCTGCTGCGCATTGTCTGCATTGAGTTTCACCGTTGAGGTGAGCTGCTCCATACTGGCTGCGGTCTGTTCCAGCGCGGCAGCCTGCTGTTCGGTACGGGAAGAGAGATCGGTGCTGCCCGCAGAGATTTCCGCTGCACCGGTAAAGATAGAGCGGGTGGCGTCATCGACCGAGGTAATGGTCACCACCAGCGCATCGCGCATCTGTTGCAGTTCCTGAATCAGCAGGCCCATCTCATTGCGGCCTTCATGCTGAATATCGGAGGTCAGATCACCGCCCGAAATGGCGCGCATATGGCCGGTCAGCCTGCCCAGTGGGCCAATCAGCAATTTCTGCAGCCCAATCCAGACCGCGACCCCAATCACGCCGGTAATCAGGCCGATAGTCAGCAGCGCCCAGAGCGCATCTGTCAGGCTACGCTGGTTATGCTCCGAGGACGCTTTCATCAACTGGATATTCACCGCCCGCCAGGCCTCATAAGCACTGTCGAGCTGGTCCTGCGCCGCCTGCGCTTCAAGGTTGCCGTAGCCCGCGTAGTTGCCCTGCTTCAGAAAGGTAATCGAGGCCAGCATGGTGTCACGCATCTGCTGGTAGGCGGTCTGCACCTGCGTCGCCTGGGCTTCACCCTGGCCCTCTTTGCGCGGCAGCGCCTGCCAGGCTTTGAAGTCCGCATCGGCGGCAGCGGCTGACGTTTCAGCCTGCTCCAGCAGCGCAGCCATGGCCGCCAGTGATTTTGGATCCTGCTGATTTTTCAGGAAACGGATTGCCACGCGGTTGATGGTGACGCGGGTTTTAATCAGGGTTTTTACCGCGTCACTCAGGTGCTGCTGCTGCAGCGTAAGCTGCTCTGCCGCCACGAAGTTTTTGTCGGCTTTTGAGACGCCGTTATAGAACAGAAATCCGGTCAGGGTCAGTAACGTCACAAAGACCACCAGAACAGCAGCGATACCGTGAGTGATTTTAAGATTTTTAAGCATGTCCGCAGGCTCATATCAGAGGAGATAAAGCTGTTATCGGCCAGCGCGGCGTTTATCTGAGTGTTGCACCAGAGAAGGTAACAATCCGCAGGATGGAGGGTGCTGTCAGCGCGCCGTTACGCAAAAAAAGCGGTGCGGCTCAGCCTGAACGCATTCGGCGCTTAACAACCGTCCCCGTGCTGTGGTTGAATTCGCCCCTTATCTTTTTTGCACGTGGTTATCATGCATTACATTCAGAGTCTGATGAGTTTTATTGAGGGAAACAGGGTACTTTCGATCAGCTTCAGCCTGTTGCTGCTGATTATGGCCGGGATGGTCACTCACCTGATCTGCAAATTTTTCATCGTCAAAGTGATCAGGAAGGTCTTTTTCAGCAGCCACAAAAAGGGCGTGCCGCTGGATAAAGATGTCCGCCTCTCTCAGAAGCTGTCAAATTTTGTGCCGGTGATTGTGGTCTACAATTTCCTGCAGTTTATGCCGGGCCTGCCTGAAAATCTGAAAGTGGCGATTCAGACCATCTGCGGCATCCTGTTTTTTGTCTATCTGTCGATCTTCTTCAACGAAGTGCTGGAGATTGTTAACAACTCCTATTCGCGCAAATCAAAACGCAAGAATCACTCGATCAAAGGCTATATCCAGATCGGAAAAATTCTGGTGCATATTATCGCCGCGATCATGATTCTGGCGATTATGTCCAACAAGTCACCGGCGATTATCATCTCCTCGCTGGGTGCGGTCGCCGCGGTGCTGATGCTGATTTTCCAGCATACGCTGCTGTCGCTGGTGGCGAATATTCAGCTCTCCTCTAACGATGTGCTGCAACTGGGCGACTGGATTGAGATGCCGGACAGAAATATCAGTGGTGAAGTGATCGATATTGCCCTGCATACCATCACCATCCGCAACTGGGACAACACCATTTCGCGCATCCCGACCAAGAACTTCCTGACCGAGACCTACACCAACTGGCAGGCGATGTTCTCTTCGGGCGCACGCCGCATCATGCGCAGCTTTTATCTTGATCAGAAGTCGATCACCTTTGTGAATCAGGAGATGCTGCAGGCGATGAGCCAGATCCGTCTCGCTGGCGAATCGATCACTGAGCTGCTGGATGGGCGTGATATCAATGCCGTGGGCGACCGCTGGTTTATGGAGAACGGCATCACCAATCTGATGGTGTTCCGTAAATACCTGACCGCCTGGCTGGCGCAGCGTGACGACATTCAGAAAGAGATGTATATCGTGGTGCGACCGCTGAAACCGTCGCCGGATGGATTGCCGGTGGAGATCTACTGCTTTACCTCCTCTATTTTCTGGGCCGATTATGAAAATACTCAGGCAGCGATCTTTGAGTATATCTACGCGATGGCTCGCCACTTTGAGCTGCAGATTTATCAGCATCCGGCAGGATCCGATTTTGCCCGTCTGGCTCAGCCGCGGCCCGACAGCCGGGATGCACAGCAGAGCAGCGGGCAGTAACCAGAATGCGCGGTGGCGATCTGCCGCCGCCGTGATGCACGTTTGCTCAGCGCATTAACTTTTACTCAGCGCATAGTTCAGCACTTTGTCATTTTTCATCTGCACGGTCAGCGTCTGCCCTTCGGTGGTATTCAGGGTGCGCGCCTCGCTGTAGGTCCACTTCAGCAACCGCTGCCCGTCCGGGTAAGGCGTTTCACTGTCAGGCTGACCAAACAGCGCGATCAGCTGGGCTTTGGTCGTCTGACCGGCATGAATTTGCTGCAGATTACTGCTGTCCAGCCTGTGTCCGACCCGGTTAGAACAGGCGGAGACCAGCAGCAACAACGCGGCTAACAGAACTCTTTTCCTCACGTAACATCCTTCTGAAGTGTTCAGCGCCGCAGGTCATCCGGAGCGACCTGCGCCATCGCGCATAAGCTTATAGCGAATCGGCGCCATCCGGCAGGCTTTTCTGCGCCTGGATCCTGGTTTCGCCCCGCCGGATGCAGATTCACAGCAATTAACGCAAATTAATGCCTCTCCACCTCCCGCCGCCCTGCGATTGCAACATCTTAGTCTATGATTACTCTCTGTATGCCGCGTGGAAGCGGTCTCACGGCCCGTTTTCCGCCACACCACGCTGAATACCAGTCCGGCTTTCTGACTGAAGAGACGCGCCAGCCCACCTGGCCTCCTGGTCTCGCTGATAGCTTTAAGATTTTTTGACGCTTGCGTCATCGACATCCTTTTCGTGCGGTGGCCACCATCGCGCATTTCCAGGCTAAATGAGGCAACTGAATGGAATCCAAATCTTTTTTTAAAAGTTGGGGCGCTGAACGGGTTGCCAGCGACGAGGTGCGTTTCCGCCTCTGGGCAACCGGTCAGCAACGCGTGACGCTGCGGCTCTCCGGTAAAGACATTGAGATGACGCCGCAGGCTGACGGCTGGTTTGAAACTCAGGTCGCTGGTGTGGCAGCCAATGCCGAATATGATTATGTGCTGGCCGATGGTACAGCGGTGCCCGATCCCGCCGCCCGCGCTCAGAAAGCAGAGGTCAATGGCCCGTCGCTGGTGATCGATCCTGACGCTTATCAGTGGCAAAACACGAGCTGGAAGGGTCGTCCATGGCAGGAGTCGGTGGTGTATGAACTGCACATCGGCACCTTTACGCCTGAGGGCACCTTCCGGGCGGCGATTGAGAAGCTGCCAACGCTGGCTGAAACCGGCATTACCATGATTGAAGTGCTGCCGGTGTCGCAATTCGGCGGGAATCGCGGCTGGGGCTACGATGGCGTGCTGCTCTATGCACCGCATGCCGCCTACGGTACACCCGATGATTTTAAAGCCTTTATTGACGCAGCACACGGCCACGGTCTGTCGGTAGTGCTGGATATCGTGCTGAACCACTTCGGCCCGGAGGGCAACTATCTGCCGCTGCTCTCACCAGACTTCTTCCACAAAGCGCGCCAGACGCCGTGGGGCGCCGGTATCGCCTATGACGTTGATGCGGTGCGCCGCTATATCGTGGAAGCGCCGCTCTACTGGCTGCAAGAGTTTAATCTGGATGGCCTGCGCTTTGACGCCATCGATCAGATTGACGATCCCAGCGACAAGCATGTGCTGATTGACATTGCTGAGCGCATCCGCGCCTCGATTACCGATCGCCCTATTCATCTGACCACCGAAGATTGCCGTAACGTCACCTTCCTGCATCCGCGTGACGAAAACGGGGATGCTCCGCTGTTTACCGGCGAATGGAACGATGACTTCCACAACGCCGTGCATGTGCTGGCAACCGGTGAAAGCCACGCCTATTACCAGGATTTCGCCGACCAGCCGGAACAGCGGGTAGCGCGGGCGCTGGCAGAAGGCTTTGTCTATCAGGGTGAAGTCTCGCCGCAGTCGGGTGAGCCACGCGGCGTGAAAAGCAGCAGCCAGCCGCCGGTCGCCTTTGTAGACTTCATCCAGAACCATGACCAGACGGGTAACCGTGCGCAGGGCGAAAGGCTCATCAGCCTGGCCGGCGCAGAGCGCACCCAGGTGCTGCTGGCGATGTTACTGGTCTCGCCTCATATTCCGCTGCTGTTTATGGGTGAAGAGTATGGCGAAACCCGGCCGTTCCTGTTCTTCACCGATTTCCACGGCGATCTGGCTAAAGCGGTGCGTGAAGGTCGCGCCAGAGAGTTTGAAGGCCATGCCGGTCACGGCGAAACTGTGCCGGATCCTAACGATGTCACCACCTTTGAACAGTCGAAGCTTAACTGGCAGCGAACAGAAACGCCGGAAGGTCAGCAGTGGCTGGCGCTGACGCGTCAGCTGCTGGCCCTGCGTCAGCAACATATCGTGCCGCTGTTGCAGACCGCCGGTGGCGATGCCGGTCAGGTGGTGAAAACGGCGGAAGGTTTCCTCGCGGTGCGCTGGGACTTCCCGCAGGGCACGCTGTCACTGGCGCTGAACGTCGGCAACAGCACACAGCCGATCCCCGATCTGCCAGGCGAAACGCTGTTTGCCTGGCCGCAGGCCGCCAGCGAACTGATTCCCAACGCTATCGTGGTACGTCTGGCTAAGAGAGAAGCAGAATGAATATTCCAACCGCAACGTACCGCATCCAGTTCCGCAACGGCATGACGTTTGACCGTGCGGCGGCGCTGGTGCCCTACCTGAAACAGCTGGGTATCAGCCATCTTTACGCGTCACCGATCTTCAGCGCTACCGCTGAATCGACCCACGGCTACGACGTGACCGACGTTAACCAGATCGAGCCGTCGATTGGCGGCCGTGAAGGATTTGATCGTATGGCTGCCGCGCTGAAAGCCGCCGGGCTGGGGCTGATCCTCGACATCGTGCCTAACCATATGGCCGCCTCGCTGGAGAACCCGTGGTGGCGCGACGTCATTGAGCATGGCGAACAGAGCCGCTATGCGCATTACTTCGATATCGACTGGTCACGCCGCCTGACGCTGCCGTTCCTCGGTGACACCTTTGAGGCGGTGCTGGCCAACGGCGAGATCAGCGTGAAGCGCGATCCGCAGACCGGCAAACCGGCGCTGGCCTACTTCGACAATTTCTATCCGCTGGCACCTGATACCTGGCAGGATCGGGAAGAAGCGGTGCTCGCCTTGCGCGACGCGGCAGAGATTGCTGAACTGCATGACCAGCAGCCGTGGCGGCTGATGTCGTGGCGCGATGCGCCCAACGATCTCTCCTACCGCCGCTTCTTTGAAGTGACCGGTCTGGCAGGCGTGCGCGTGGAAGACAAAACGGTCTTTGATGCCGCGCATCAGCTGATCCTGGAACTGGTTCACAGCGGTGCGGTGCAGGGATTACGCGTCGACCACGTGGATGGCCTGGCCGATCCGCACGGCTATCTGGAACAGTTACGCCAGGCTGCCGGTCCCGACTGCTATCTCACCGTGGAGAAAATCCTGGGTGACAATGAACAGCTGCCTGATGCATGGCCCGTTTCCGGCACCACCGGATATGAATTTATGGCCGCACTCGCCAATCTGCTGGTCGACAGCGATCAGCTGAGCGGACTGCGCAAAGCGTATCAGGCCGTCATCGGTAAAACCGTTGATATGAAAGCGGAGCTGCGCGCCGCCAAACTGTTGATGGCAAACCGCAATTTTGCCGGTGAATTTAACCGGTTACTGCAGCTGGCACTGAAGATTGCCGACGCAGAAGGCACGCCACAGCCGGAAGCGGAACTGAAGAATGCGCTGCGTGAACTGCTGGTGGCGTTCCCGGTCTATCGCACCTACGGTACGCCGCAGGGCCTGACGCCAGCCGACACCGCGCTGTTGCAACAGGTGGTCAGCGAGGTCAAAGCCAGTGCCCATGCGCCCGACAGTCAGGCGCTTGATTTCCTGACCCATATTCTGCGCGCAGAAGTTGCCGACTCGGCTCGCGACGATGCCACGCAATTCCGCACCCGCTTCCAGCAGCTGACCGGACCGCTGATGGCGAAATCGGTGGAAGATACCCTCTTCTTCCGTCAGCACATGGCGCTGGCGCTGAATGAAGTCGGCGCTGAACCGCTGGCGCGCCACTTCTCGCTGGATCAGTTTCACGCTGAAATGCAGGCGCGGCGCGAACATCAGCCCGATGCGCTGTCGGGCACCTCTACGCACGACACCAAGCGCGGTGAAGATGCGCGTGCGCGACTCTATACCCTTACCGAAGCGCCGCAACGCTGGGCGGATTGCGTCAACCGCTGGCGGGAGATGAACCACGATCAGGTCGTACGTCTGAAAGATGGTCCGGCACCCGAACCGGCCGTGGAATGGATGCTGTATGAAGCGCTGGCGGGCGTCTGGCCAACCACCCTGCTGCCGCAGGATGCGGAAGGTCTGGCGGCGCTGGAAGCCCGCTTTGTGGTCTATGTGGAAAAAGCGCTGCGTGAAGCCAAGCTGCGTACCGACTGGGCCGACAATAACGACGCCTATGAGGAGGCAGTGCTGGGCTATGCCCGTCACCTGCTTGCGCCCGCCAACAGCACCTTCCTCAATGACTTCTGCCAGTCGCTGCAACCCTTTATGCGTGCCGGTCTGGTCAACAGTCTGACACAGACTGTGGTGAAGCTTACCGCGCCTGGCGTACCCGATATTTATCAGGGCAGCGAGGCACTGGACTTCAGCCTGGTCGATCCGGATAACCGCCGCGAACCCGATTTCGACGCGCTGGCGGCGATGCTTAACGCGCCACAGCACGACGGCAGCGAGGCGCACTGGCTGCGTGGTCAGGTCAATCAGCAGGCGATTGTGACGCTGCTGACGCTGCGTCAGCAACAGCCTGCCCTGTTCCGCCACGGTGACTATCTGGCACTGTCGGCAGAGGGCGAGCAGCAGAATAATGTGCTGGCCTTTGCCCGCACCAAACAGGATCAGGCGGTGATAGTGGTTGTGTCACGCCGGGTCTTTAACCAGCTTCCGGAGAATCTCGACCAGCCGCCCGCTGCGCGCTGGGCTGACACGGTCATTGCGCTGCCCACCGCACTGAGCCAGCGCCGCTACCAGGATGTGCTGACCGGTAAAACGG
Organism: Pantoea sp. 18059; assembly: GCF_902706165.1. NCBI lineage: Bacteria > Pseudomonadati > Pseudomonadota > Gammaproteobacteria > Enterobacterales > Erwiniaceae > Pantoea > Pantoea sp. 18059. The sequence continues at coordinate 588,897 of NZ_CACSJS010000001.1, read as the reverse complement.
TGGCTGCGGGCGACCAGTTGCCGCTTACCGGGCTGGCATCGCAGTGGTGTGCCGTGCTGGTGGCACAGTGAATTCCGGAAAGAACTTTTTTTATTACGCGTCAATCTGTTCATTGAATAACGAGGCATAAATGTCAAACAGTCAGCGTTTTGAAATTACGGCGGGATACAGCCATTTACTGGGGGCCAACTTTGATGGTCAGGGCGTGAACTTCGCCCTGTTCAGCGCCCACGCCGAGCGGGTTGAACTCTGTCTGTACGATCCCAGCGGTAAAACGGAAATTGCCCGTCTGGAGCTGCCGGAATATACCCATGAAGTATGGCACGGCTATATTCCGGGCCTGCAGCCCGGCGCGCTCTATGGCTATCGCGTTTATGGCCCTTATGACCCGGAAAATGGTCATCGCTTTAACCCGAACAAGCTGCTGCTCGATCCCTACGCCCGTGAACTGGCGGGAGACATCGCGTGGAACGAGGCGCACTTCGCTTACGATCTCTATCATGACGATAAAGATCTGACCTTCGACAGCCGCGACAGCGCGCCGTTTACGCCAAAGTGCCGGGTGATCGATCCCAACGAATTCGACTGGCAGGATAAAAACCGCCCGAATGTGCCGTGGCCGAAAACCGTCATCTATGAAACCCACGTTAAGGGCTTCACGCAGCTCAACACCGCCCTGCCACCTGAAATGCGCGGCACCTTTGACGGCATGAGCCACAAATCGACCGTCGACTACATCAAAAGCCTGGGCATTACCTCGGTCGAACTGCTGCCGGTACACTGGTTCCCGGATGACCAGCACCTGCTGGATAAAGGGTTGAAAAACTTCTGGGGATATAACACGCTGAACTTCTTTGCCCCCGCCACCCGCTACTTTGGGCCGCGCGGCATTCAGGGCTTCCGTGACATGGTGCGAGCCTTCCATGATGCCGGTATTGAGGTGATCCTCGACGTGGTTTACAACCACACCGCCGAGGGGAATGAGCTGGGGCCAACGCTGTCGTTTAAAGGCATCGATAACTTCTCCTATTACCGTACGTTGCCAGACCAGCATCGCTATTACATCAACGACACCGGTACCGGTAACACCGTCAACACCTCGCATCCGCGTGTGCTGCAGATGGTGCTCGATTCGCTGCGTTACTGGTCAGAATCAATGCATATCGACGGCTTCCGTTTCGATCTGGGTACCATTCTCGGTCGCGAGCCTGATGGTTTTGACCCGCGCGGCGGCTTCTTCGATGCCATCATGCAGGACCCGGTCCTGTCGCAGAAAAAGCTGATTGGTGAACCCTGGGATATCGGTCCGGGCGGCTATCAGGTGGGCAGCTTCCCGCCAGGCTGGGCAGAATGGAACGATCAGTATCGCGATACGGTGCGTGACTACTGGAAAGGCAACAACGTCTCCACAGACTTTGCTGCCCGCCTGCTGGGTTCCGGCGATCTCTACGATCAGCACGGTCGTCGTCCATGGGCCAGCGTCAACTTTATCACCGCACACGATGGCTTCACCCTCAACGATCTGGTGTCGTACAACGACAAACATAACGCGGAGAATGGCGAAGACAACAACGACGGCCACAACGACAACCGCTCCTACAACTACGGAGTTGAAGGCCCGACCGATGATGAAGGCATCAACGCGGTGCGCGAGCGTCAGAAGCGCAACTTCCTCGCCACGCTGATCTTCTCACACGGTACGCCAATGCTGCTGGCGGGCGACGAGTTTGGCCGCAGCCAGATGGGCAACAACAATGGCTACTGCCAGGACAGCGAAATCTCCTGGGTACACTGGGATAACCTGCCGGAATCTGCCGAGGCGCTGCGCGAGTTCACCCGCCAGATCCTGACGTTACGTGCTCAGCAGCCGTTACTGCGCCGTGAAAACTGGCGTGATGGCATGGATATCAAATGGTTTAACGCCGGTGGCGGCTTCCAGCAGGCTGAGCAGTGGGATGAGGGATCAACGCTGGGGGTTTATATCGGCCGACCGGACCTCCAGACCGAGGAAGGCATCTGGCACGACGTCCTGATGCTGTTCAATCCGTTTGAAGGCAATGTACCGTTCCAGATCCCGCAGTTTGGTGAAGGCGGCTGGGTGCTGGAACTGACCACCAGCGACACCGCGAAGCGCGGTCTGGTGATCACCAAAGAGAAGGATTTCGAACTGGAAGGACGCAGCTTCGCCCTGTTCAGACGTCCATAGCCGCTCACCCGGTTAAAAAGCAGTCATCTGGCGCAGCGCATTTCGCGCTGCGCTTGTGTTTCTGGCGATCGCTGCCAGGCTTAACCGGTTGTTAACAGTGAGAATTGATGCTGAAAAGGAGGCATAATGTCCAGATTTACGCAGAAAGTTGTGGTTGTGACAGGTGCCGGATCCGGCATTGGCGAAGCCAGCGCAAAACGCTTCGCTGAAGAGGGTGCATCAGTGGTGCTGGTGGGCCGTACCGCGCAGAAACTGGAAGAGACGCTGGCCGACATGACGCCAGGCGATCACCTGGTGGCTGCCTGCGACGTCTCAGAAGCCGCACAGGTTAAACAGCTGTCAGAAACCGTGCTGAAGAAGTATGGCCGTGTTGACGTGCTGGTAAATAATGCCGGCGTCATCGTGCAGGGCCGCATCCATGAAGTCGACCTCGACGCATGGAAAACCCTGATGAAAACTGACCTTGATGGGGTCTTCCACGGCGTACACTATTTCATGCCTGCCCTGTTAAAGAGCAAAGGCAACGTGGTTAACATCTCTTCCGTTTCCGGTTTAGGCGGCGACTGGGGCATGAGCATCTACAACGCGGCTAAAGGGGCGATTACCAACTTCACCCGTGCGCTGGCGATGGACTACGGCGCAGATGGCGTACGAGTCAATGCAATCTGTCCCGGCTTTACCTTTACCGATCTGACCGAAGATGCCAAACAGGATCAGGCGCTGCTGGAGCGCTTTTACGACCGTATTCCACTGCGCCGGGCCGGTGAAGCGGATGATATCGCCCGTGCCGTTCTCTTTATTGCCAGCGATGAAGCCAGTTATATTACCGGCGTTAATCTGCCGGTTGATGGCGGAATTACCGCTTCAAATGGCCAGCCTAAACAGGCTTAAATAAAGAACAGGGCAGCGCCTTTACGCTGCCTTTTTTTATTCTAACCGGCCCGCAGCATTAATTCCCTTTATTATCCTTCTGCCACAGCAGAACAATAACTCCCTGCATACAAATTAATGTTTTGGCGTATGGCGGGTTGGCGTTGCCGCGCGTGCCGGTTTAATTGCCGTGCTGCTGGTCGGGCAAATAAAAGTGCTCAGGCAGGCATTACAGAGTATGGCATTAGCGTGATGGACTTTCGCCACGGCCAGCGCCTGCTGGCGGGTATAAAGCGAACCAATAAAAACGCGTTTATCGTTCTTTGACAGATTAACGCAACCTTCTTTGTGTAAAATCCATCCACCCATGGGACGCGGGCACAGATAATAGTAGCTGGCTTTGAGCATGGTAGTCATCCTGATAGTTGCTGTATGTATCTTAAAAAACGAACCAAAATTCGTAAGAGGTTTTTTTTGTAATCTGAAGCTTTATTAAACTAACTGAGAATTATCCCTAAAACCACTTTATTGCGTGAGTCTGGCTGACTTTGAGAATATGCCCTTTTTCATTGCTTATGTCGCTTCAGGCATTCCACGCGCTGTAACGCCCTCACCCTCACTGTCGCCCCGCTTACATTTATACTGCTAATGCATCATTAAAAAAGCAAAAATCAAAACAATACCTTAAAAACAATACCTTATAAAATCAACCTGCGCGCCAGGGGTGACGCGCTACTCAGATATGATTAGAGCAGAAGCTGAAAAATATCATCCCCGCAGGGGTATTTATGAGTATTGATAAACTGAACCTGAATAAGAGTGAAAGTGGTGCACAGCGTGCCTTTAAGCGGAACGCCAGCTCCCCTGGCATCAGGGATTTATCAATACCAGCGGGCGTAATTAACAGCGACCGGCTTGAAAAAATAAAACGATCGGTTTGCTTTTAAAGCATGAAAAAGAGAAACGATATCATCCAGGCCGCCGAGCGGCTCTTCTACACCCACGGTTTCCACGCCACCAGCACCGACAATATCTGTCGCGAAGCGGGCGTCTCTACCCGCACGCTCTATCATCACTTCGCCTCACGCGAAGCGCTGACCGCAGCGGTACTCGACGCGCGCGAGCAGCGCTTTATGGCCGATCTGCTGCCACCGCAACAGCCTGATGCAATAGCGCATCTGTTCAGGGTGCTGGGCGAGTGGACGGAGGCGAACGGTGCCCGTGGCTGCTTTTTTCTGAAAGCCTGGGGAGAGTATGCCGAGCGGGACAGTGAACTGGCCGCTCAGGCGCTGGCCTTCCGGGCCACGATGCGGGCTTATATCACCCTTTGTGTGACGCATCTGCGCGGTGCTGAAGATAAGTCGCTGAGTGATGCTATCTGGATACTCTTTGAGGGTGCCATTACCACGGCGCTGATTACCGGTTCCGCCGCTGCTCAACAGGCGGCGCAGGTCGTCAGTCAGTTACTTCAGAACAGGGCGACAGGATGAGATCGCCCATCGCGCTGGCGCTGACCGGCTTCAGCCTGATCGCCGTGACCTATGGCATGGCGCGCTTCTCATGGGGATTGATGCTGCCCGCTATCTCAGCGGAGATCCCCTTCAACCCGCAGCAGGCGGGTATGCTGTCAGCCTGCAGCTTTGTGGCATATTGCCTCACCATACTTACCGCAGCCGCGCTGGCGGATCGCTATGGCACCCGGCTGACGGCGCTGCTGGCCTCACTCAGTGCGACGGCGGGTCTGCTGCTGCTTGCCTGTGCCTCATCAACGTTGCTGCTGGCGGCCGGACTCTTTATTGCCGGATTGAGTGCCGGTCTGGCTTCACCTGCCCTGGCGGCGGCGGTCAGCGATCGAATCCCTGCTGTGGGTCAGCCGCGCATCAATACCCTGATCAATGCCGGCACCAGCGCGGGCATTATCCTGACGGTAGTCATCCTGAGCGTTCTGCCCGGCGGCTGGCGTGCCGCCTGTCTGCTGTTCGCTTTGCTGTCGCTGGCCTGTGTACTGCCGGTGATGCGCGTGTTATCAGGTCACGCCGCCAGTCGCCCCACCAGAGTGCGTCACTGGCACCAGCGGCTGTATCGCCGCTCCATGCATCGTCTGATGAGTATTGCGTTGATTTCGGGTCTGGTCAGTGCTGCCTGGTGGAGCTTTGGGTCAGCGCTGCTGCGACAGCATGTCGGTGTGGATGAGGAGACCGCCCGCTTACTCTGGCTGATTGCCGGAGGAGCAGGCATCGTGGGTGCGGCAACCGGCCCGGTCGCTGCCCGTATCGGGCTGAAGGGTGTATACCGGCTCTCACTGTGCGGGATGGCAGTGCCACTGCTGGTGCTGGCCTGGAGTCGGGGCGAATCCACCGGCTTAGCGATCGCGGTTGCCTGCTGTGGCGCAGGTTACGTCACGCTATCGGGCGTGCTGCTGGTGTGGGGCGCACGCGCCACTGCTGAAGATCCGGCGACCGGCGTCGGCATCCTGTTCTTTATTGCTGGCGGTGGGCCAGGTAGCGGGATCGCTGCTGTTTGGTCAGCTCTACGCCTCTTTGGGAGCCAGTACGGCATTAACGCTGTTTGCGTTCAGCGCCCTGCTGCTGCTGTTTATTGCACCCGCGCAGAACAGCAGCGAGTCGGGTAAATAAGCAGGCGTAAACGAATGGATTGGCAGAAAACAGGGAAGTTAGAAATAGCGTCGATGCTATTTACCAGACAGTGCCAATATTATCGCCCGGGGAATGAGGAAATATTACGCAGGTGTTATGGCTGAAGCGATAAACTCATCGCGGCGTCCATTCAGATCGCGCGAATATTTTTAATGCGTGGATTTATTTTCTGCTGAAGCAAATCTTCTTCGGGACCCAGATAATAAGGCACAGCACACTGCTTACCATCTTTGGTAAAAATAATCTGGTTATCATGCAGGAATAACGCAGTAAAATGGCCCAGTACCACACCATTTAATTCAAAGCAGTGATTTCTTGCTGCACGCAGCCCCTGCTTACTATTCAGAAAATCAACAAATCGCATCACGCTGCGCCTCCAGTTAATAAATCAACCCCATCAGAATCGCGAAGATAATAGCCTTAACGCCGGCACGGATCATCCGGCTGACGCTGTTTTCAGAATAGGCTTAATTACCATTCAGTAGTGGCACTAAACCGACGTGATTTTTTATCTGCTTCCTGCCAGGAATAATCCTGGCGAACGACGCACTCATAAAATTTCATGAGCGCGTAATATTTATATTGCGCCCTCACATCGCCCGCTATACCGTTGTTTTTCCACCAGGTGCAGACTTTCGGGGCAAAACGGCATAATGGAAATTTTTGAGGCAGATGAACGCCACATCATGGCGATTCAGCAGATCTACGCCTGGCATGTCCTTAACGGCACCGGCTCATTTGAGACAGTGCCGCCCGACGCGGCAGAGATTGGCGAGCGGATGCGGAAGATTCAGCAGGCGGGCCTGCCGTGGTTTATCGCCGTCAGCGACGGAGAAGTGCGTGGGTTCTGTTATCTGACGCCTTATCGTCCGCGCCATGCCTACCGGCATACGCTGGAAGACTCAATTTATATCGATCCCGGATTTCAGAAGCGCGGAGCCGGTTCGCGCCTGTTAAACCATGCAATCCGCTGGGCTGAGCAGGCAGGGTTCCGCCAGTTGATCGCCAACGTCGGCGACAGCGAGAATCAGGGCTCGATTGCCGTACATCTCGCCGCAGGCTTTGAGATGACAGGTATCCTGCGCTCGGTGGGTTTCAAACAGGGTCGCTGGCTGGATACCGTTTTTATGCAGCGCTCTCTGGGAACGGGCAATACCACGCTGCCGGTTGATTAAAACAGAGTCAGAGTGAGAAAGACGTACTGGCCCTCGTTTTCCCCGGAAGAAGCTTCTGGTAAGGTGCCATAACAAAAAATAAAAAATTCCGGAAACCTTTATGTTGTCGACAATCATCTATCGCAGCCACATTACTGAACATGTGCCGCTTGAGATCCTGAATGGTTTGGCGCGGAAAGCGAATAAAATCAATAAATCCTCAAGCGTCACCGGAATTTTATTATTCAATGGCACGCATTTTTTCCAGCTGCTGGAAGGTCCGGAGGCGGCGGTCAATGCAGTTTACAGCCGGATTTGCCAGGATCCACGCCACCATAATCTGGTCGAACTGCTGCGCGATTACGCCCCGGCACGCCGTTTTGGCCACGTCGGTATGGAGCTGTTCGATCTGCGGCTGCATGATAAAGAGACGGTACTGGAGGCGGTGCTGGCAAAGTGCACCACAAAGTATCAGCTGACCTATGCCGATCGCGCACTGCAGTTCCTGCGCACCTTTGTCGAAGCGCGGGAAAAAGAGAACTATTTTGAGATCCCGGCCGCCAGCGGCTGGACGTTTATCCGTGACGAGTCAGAACAGCGTGAAGGCAACGCATCGCTGGTGGCTGCGGATGAGGTCAGCTTTGCTTTTCAGCCGATCGTTGACCCCTTCGCCTGCGAAATCGTCTCGCTGGAAGCGCTGCTGCGCGGCCCGCAGGGAGAATCGCCGCTCGACTATTTTGCCCGACTGTCACGTGAGCAGCTCTATCAGCTCGATCTGAGGTCGAAAAAGATCGCCTTCGCCCAGGCGAAGCAGCTGGGGATTGAGGGAATGACTCTGTCGATCAATCTGCTGCCGATGACGCTGGTGGAAGTGCCCGACGCCGTCCCGTTTTTGCTGGATGAGATTGCTGCGCAGGGACTGGTGCCAGAGCAGATCATGGTTGAATTCACCGAGAATGAAATTATCTCGCAGCCTGAGGCCTTTGAAGCCGCCATCAGGCAGCTGAAGGCGGCCGGCATCAGCCTGGCGCTGGATGATTTCGGTGCCGGTTTTGCCGGCCTGTCGCTGCTGACGCGCATTCAGCCCGACAAGATTAAAATCGACCGTACCATCATCGCTGATGTGCATAAAAGTGGGCCGAAGCAGGCGATCATTCATGCCATTCTGAAATGCTGCTCCTCGCTGGAGATCGGTGTTATCGCCGAGGGTATTGAACAGCCGGAAGAGTGGATGTGGCTTGAAGCGGCAGGCGTGACCCAGTTTCAGGGCTTTCTGTTCTCAAAACCTGTACTCAATGGCGTTGCGGCCGTAGCCTGGCCGGAGCTGATCTGACCGCCTCTGCGATTTGGATGAATTTGCAATTTCCTGCCTTGCTGGATCACCCGGCGGCTGCTAAATAATTAACAGCCCCGGGGGATCATCTTTCTGTCATCTTCCCGCGGCAGAGTCAGTCATTACCCAGTCAGTGATTAAATGTTTAGCAGTCAGATGTTCAGTGTTTAGGCCAGCGCTACGCGCCATGCGTGCGACGTGACTCCAGGGACAGCATTTGAGGAACTGAATGAAGCAAATCATCCGCGGTGATAAAGAACCCTCCCATATTCTCGCAGCGACCCGTGCGCTTGAAGCGCACTACTCCCGCTACGGAGAAGGTAATAAGTACCATCCCGTTATCTATTCCATCGCCTACCGCAGCCGGTTTTATCAGGTTGAGGTGATTACCCGACGTGAAACCATGGTTGCCTCGGTGATTACTGGCGTTCGCAACCTGACGCATCTCTCCGGCGCCGCCTGACGGCCGCCTGTCATCCTGCGGGGGCAGATTGCCCCCGACTCCGCGCTTAGCGTCGATAGAGTGAATTCGCCGGAAAGATTGCGCCAATCACGCTTTTTTCCCGTGCGCCCGTCACCGCAGGCAGATTACCTGGCAGGCCGGAGAGCGTGCGGAAAGCCAGCCAGGCAAACGCCAGCGCTTCCATATCGTCACCACTGACACCCGCCGCATCGGTAGTCGTTACTTCCGTTCCCGGAAGATGCGCTGCCAGTCGTGCCATCAGCAGCGGATTGCGGCTGCCGCCGCCACACACCAGCAGACGGTCGCAGCCATCATTGAGTAACACCTGCTGCGTGATGGTGATGGCGGTCAGCTCGACCAGCGTAGCCTGCACATCCTGCGCAGCCAGACCCGGGAAATAGCGCAGATGCTGCTCCAGCCAGCTGAGGTTGAAATGTTCGCGCCCGGTGCTTTTCGGCGGCGGCAACGCAAACCAGGGCTCACGTAGCAGCGCCTCCAGCAGTGCCGGAATCACCGACCCGCTGCGCGCCCACTGCGCATCTTTGTCATACGGCTGAGCCTGATTACGCCAGATCCAGGCGTCCAGTAGCATATTGCCGGGGCCGGTATCGAAGCCGCGCACCGGTTGACCCGGGATCAGCAGCGAGAGATTGGCAATGCCGCCAATATTCAGCACCATGCGGCGTTCAGAAGCATCCATCAGCAGCGCCTGATGAAAGGCAGGCACCAGCGGCGCGCCCTGCCCGCCCAGCGCCATGTCACGGCGGCGGAAATCCCCTACCACGGTGACGCCGGTGGCCGCCACGATCTGATTATGATCGCCAATCTGCAGCGTATTGGGTGCGTCACTCTGCGGCTCATGCCAGACGGTCTGACCATGACAGCCAATCGCCGTGATATCGCTGGCTTCAAGCGATTCGCGCTTCATTAATGTCACTACCGCTTCAGCAAACAGCTGGCCGAGGCGGGTATCGAGCTGGCCGAGCTGCGACAGCGTCAGGGACTGTCCCTGACATATCGCCAGAATCGCCTGACGCAGTTCTGGTGGCATCGGATGGCAGTAACTGGCCTGCTGCGCCACCATATTTTCATCAATGGCAGCCAGCACCACATCCACTCCATCCAGGCTGGTGCCTGACATTACCCCAATATAGCGTCCTGATTTCATAGCCATTCCTTACTTCCGGCGGGAGGTGCGATTCATCTGCGGTTAGCCTGACAAATAATGATCGCTAATTCTATGATTAAATTCTTTTTATCCAATCGTGCTGACTGATAACGTAATGGGACTATTTTTAATCCACGATTGAATTATTGTTGATCCTGCATAGTCTATGCTTCGTCCAGCCGTGTTTTATTCGGACAGGGATTAATTTGCCAGGTTTGTGTCTTATACTGTGAGCAGGATACAGCGGTAAACGTGGCACCTTCTCGACTAAAGGAGTTTCAAATGATCAAGCGTGTAATTGTGGTCGCTCTGGCCGGTGTGATGCTGGCAGGTTGTAGCAATACCAGTACGCTGTCGGGTGATACCTACAGTGCCAGTGAAGCTAAGCAGGTGCAGAGCGTTTCGTACGGTACCTTAGTCTCAGTACGTCCGGTGAAAATCCAGGGCGGCGATGAGAGCAATGTCATCGGTGCTATCGGTGGTGCGGTGCTGGGTGGCTTCCTGGGTAACACCATTGGTGGCGGCAGCGGACGTAGCCTGGCGACAGCCGGTGGTGCGGTTCTGGGTGGCGTAGCAGGCCAGGGCGTACAGGGCGCAGTCAATAAAACCGATGGCGTTGAGCTGGAAATCCGTAAGGATGATGGCAACACCATCATGGTGGTTCAGAAACAGGCCGCCACGCGTTACTCTGTTGGCCAGCGCGTTGTGATGGCATCCAACGGCAGCCAGGTGACGGTTTCACCTCGCTAATGAAGCTAAACAAAAAACCGACGCCTGGGCGTCGGTTTTTTTATTTCTCTTTATGCTGAAGTTCGAGAATGTTTTTTTCAAGCCGGGCGATCAGCGTCACCATCTGACTGATCTCTTCCCGACTGATGCCGGACAAAATGTCATCCCGCGTCTCATCAATCACACTCTCAACCTGTTCGATAATCGGCTCGGCCTGCTGCGTCAGCTTAATGCGCTTGGCACGACGATCGTTGGCGCAGGTCGAACGGGTGATTAATCCTTTCTCTTCCAGCTGATCCAGCGTGCGCACCAGCGAAGGCTGTTCAATACCAATCGCCTTGGCTAACTGAATCTGGGACTGTTCGGGCGGCAGTTGATGAATATTGTGCAACGTCACCCAGTGAGTCTGAGTCAGCTCAAGCGGCTTCAGCCGCTGATCAATCAACGCGCGCCAGATGCGCACCAGGCGAGATAAATCCGTTCCGAGGGGCGTATCCATTTCATCTCCTTATAATTAGCTTGCTAGCTATCAAGCCAGATTTTACACTATTCTGCGAGTTTACAGGACAAATTACAAATCCCGGACCAGGCCACCATAACGTGGCAGCGCTTTCACTCTGCTGTTTGGGTTAACGAAGGATGTTATCACGTGCTCACTCCTGCTTTTTCAGGTGCGAATCCGCTGACCGATCTGGTGGTGGGCGCCTCACTGTTTTTCCCGCCGATATTCAAAGCGGTGATCCTCGGCTTCTTTTTCTGGCTGCTGATCCACCCTCTGGTGCGTGGCTGGATCTACTCCGGCGATGTCTGGCATCCCACCCTGTTTGATCTCTCCCTGTTTGTGCTGTGCGTTACCGCCGCACTCTGGCTCATCGGTCACGGATAATCGATATGAAATTTAACGCGGTAAAATACTTCTCCACGCTGATCGTGTTTGCCCTGGCGCTGCTGGCCGCTGGCTGGCTCTGGAACTACTACATGCAGTCGCCCTGGACCCGTGACGGGAAAGTACGGGCAGAGCTGGTAGATATCACGCCTCAGGTGTCGGGACGAATTACGCAACTGAAGGTCAAAGACAATCAGTTTGTGCATCAGGGCCAGCAGCTGTTAACGCTGGACCCGGTGCCGTGGCAGATCGCGCTCGACAATGCCGCCGCCCAGCTCAGCAAAGCGCAGGCGGATCTCGCGAAAGCGCAGCATGAATTTAACCGTCGCAGCAGCCTGCCGCGCAACATCATCTCCGCAGAGGACCTTGATGCCGCGCGATTAAGCGCCGGCGCGGCGGCCGCCAGCACCAAAGCGGCACAGGCGGAGTGGGAACGAGCGCGCTGGAATCTGCAGCAGACGACGCTGACCGCACCGGCGGATGGCTGGATCACCAATCTGACGCTGCGTCCCGGCAACTATGCCACCGCGGGTTCGCCTCTGTTTGCTCTGGTCGACAGCCACTCTTACTACGTAATGGGCTACTTCGAAGAGACCAAACTGCGCCATATTCACCCAGGCGCAGCGGCCCAGGTGGTGCTCTACAGCAATGGTATGCGGCTGCAGGGTCAGGTGGATAGCATTGGCCGCGCCATCTATGACCAGAGCATTGAGACCGACAGCGGCCTGGTGCCCGATATCAAACCCAACGTGCCCTGGGTGCGGCTGGCGCAGCGGGTGCCGGTGCGTATTCGTCTCGACCCGCTTCCTGCCGATGCAGAGCTGGTTGCGGGAACCAGCTGCACCATCACCATCCAGCCATGAATTTTCAGTGGCTGGCTTGGGATCAACTGCCCTGGATTAAGGCGAACGCCGGCCAGTGGCGCTATGCGTTGCGCAACGCTATTGCGATGTGCCTGGCGCTGAGCATCGCCTACGCACTGGATCTGGATGAGCCGTACTGGGCAATGACCTCTGCTGCCGTGATTAGCTTTCCCACCGTCGGCGGCGCGATCAGTAAAAGTCTGGGGCGCATCGTTGGCAGTCTGATGGGGGCCAGCGCTGCGCTGCTGATCGCCGGACATACGCTTAATGAGCCGTGGCTGTTTACCTTTGCCATTGCCGGCTGGCTGGCGCTCTGTACCGGCATAGCGAACCACTACCAGAATAATGTTGCCTACGCCTTTTCGCTGGCGGGCTACACCGCCGCCATCATCGCCTTTAGCAGCGTTAACATCACCGATATCACCTCGCTATGGACCATCGCTCAGGCACGGGTCTGCGAGGTGATCTCCGGCATTCTCTGCGCCGGATTAATGATGATGGTACTGCCGAGTACCTCCGATGGTGAGACGCTGATTACCTCACTGAAACAGATGCATGCCCGGTTGCTGGAACATGCGGTGTTACTGCTGCAGCCCTCAGCCAGCGAGACCATCCGGACCGCGCATGAAAATGTCATCAGCCAGATTCTGACTATGAATCTGCTGCGGATTCAGGCGTTCTGGAGCCACTACCGCTTTCGCCGACAGAACAACGTGCTGAACTATGTGCTGCACCAGCAGCTGCGACTCACCAGCGTGCTCTCCAGCCTGCGACGCATGCTGTTGAATTGGCCCGACGCGCCAGAGGCGCTGTTTGACGCGCTGCAACAACTGCTGGCGGAGCTGGCGAAACCTGCGTGTGATAAATATCGTCTGGCTCAAATCCTGCGCAGCGTGACACCGGCAGCGGATGGCGACTACCGGCAGCGCGCTTTTTGTCAGCGGCTGCGCTACTTCTGCTGGATGTACCTCAACGTGCTGCGCTGGATCCGCCAGCTGGATCGCGCCGATGCCGACACCCGTTTTCAGCCACCGCCGGTTCCGGCGCTGGCGCGCGACAGTGACAGCGCCGAGGCGGGCTGGAGCGCCCTGCGTACCTTCTGCGTTATCGTGCTGGGCTGCGCCTTCTGGATCAATACGCAATGGTCTTCCGGTGCCGCCGCGCTCACCTTAACCGCCATTGCCTGTGTGCTCTACGCTTCATCACCCTCACCTGGCGGCAGCGTCACGCTGCTCCTGAAGACCCTGCTGTGGCTGTTTGCGTTTAGTTTTGTGATGAAGTTTGGGCTGATGGTGCAGATCAGTCAGCTGTGGCAGTTTTTACTGTTTCTGTTCCCGCTGCTGGTGACGCTGCAACTCTTTAAGCTGCAGCAGAAGCAGCGCGCCGGGATGTGGGGACAGTTCATCGTCTTTATGGGTTCGTTTATCGCGGTGACTAATCCGCCCACATTTGATTATCAGGACTTCTTTAACGATAACATCGCCAAAGTCTGCGGGGTGCTGCTCGCCTGGCTGGCGTTCCAGATTCTGCGACCCAGCTCCGATGCGCGGCGCAGCCGACGGCATATCCGGGCGCTGCGGCTGGCGTTTCTCGATCAGCTGCGGCAGCGGCCCCGGCTCAGCGAGAGCCGCTTCGAATCGCAGATTTACCACCGTATCAGCCAGCTCAGTCACAGCCGGGACGAGCAGGCACGCGTCTGGCTACTGCGCTGGGGCGTGGTGCTGCTCAACTGCTCGCATATCGTCTGGCAGCTGCGTGAATGGCGCGCCGGTTCAGCCGCACTGATGGGGTTTCGCGATCACTGCCTGCAAGACTTACAGCAGATTATCAGCAGCCGCGGCGTGCGCCACAGCTCGCTGGATCGAATGCTGACGCAACTGGAGGAGACCATCACCGCGTTACTGGCACTGGAAAGCAACGAGGCCAGCGAGCTGGCGGGGATTATCTGGCGGTTACGCTGTTCACTGGCACAGCTGAAGCAGGCGGTGCCGGAGTGATCACTGGCAATATTGCTGCTGTTGCCGGTTAAAATCATCCTGCAGCTGTTGCAGCGTTTTATGGCCTTCGAAGCGGGTTTTATCCATTTCGGTCATCGGTTCAATCACCAGCACTTTCTCATCGGGTGAGAAGATAAACCGGCGTGTCAGTTCGGTACCGGTAAAACTCTGACCATGAATGCCACCGCACACCATAGTCATGGTACGGCGATAAATAGTGCTATCCGTGAAATTGGTTTCGGTGGCGCTGCGAAAGACCTGATCGCAACCCTGCGCTTCCAGCTTACGCACCATGTTGCGGCTCAGCCATTCACGACCCTTCGCGATCTTTTCACAGGTGATGCGCATCGGGTTGGTATCGATGGTGCGCTGCAGTTCGCGTCCGGTTTCGGTGACCAGTTGCGTATCATTGGGTTTATCGCATCCCACCAGCAGCAGACACAGCAGTAATGCGCCCTTGAATTTCATTTTCCTGCTCCTTTCCCCATCACGCTTTCTTACCTGAATCAATATCATAGGGGGGAAATGTCAGGGATGGTACAACAATTCATAAACAGGCAGGAGAAAAGCGGGCGGCCATCGCCTGCCGCCCGGAAACTCAGATTACACCGCAGGCGTAGCGTGCCCCGCCACCGCCCAGCGGTTTAGGATGGTCGGCATGATTGTCACCGCCGACGTGCACCATCAGAGCTTTGCCTTTGATCTCTTTTAACGATTTCAGACGCGGCGCCAGCACCGGATAAGTGGCGCTGCCTTTGTCATCGACATAGACCGCGGGCAGGTCGCCCAGGTGCCCCTCTGCATAAGGCCCCAGATGTTTGCCGCTGTTGGCTGGATCAAGGTGACCACCCGCCGCACCGGCGGCGACCACTTTGCCTTCAGACTCGCCCGGTTCACAGCTGCCTTTAGCATGAACATGGAAACCATGAATGCCCGGCTGAAGGCCCTGCAGATCCGGCGTGAACTGCAGACCATACTGTGTCTCGTCAATCTTAACGGTGCCCAGCGATTTCCCAATCCCTTCAGCGGTAACCTGATGGATCGTAACCTGCTCGCTGGCAGCCTGTGCTGAGCCGCAGGCGATCAGTGCGAATAGGGCAACTACTTTCATTTTCATGGTGACTCCATTTGCATACCAGGGTTTGAGATAAGTCTGGTCGCTGTTGCACTATTTTGCCGGAGATTGACGCAGTTTTACGCTTCAGGGCACATCAAATCCCAGCGCCGCCTTGCGAATACGGAACCACTGCTGACGCGACAGGGATAAGTTCAGTGCTCCGGCGGCTTCGCTGACCCGCGCCGTTTTACCTGAGCCGATGATTGGCAGCGGGCGTGATGGCAGCATCAGTATCCAGGCATAGACCACCTGCTCAAGGCTGGTGGCACCGGTTTCCTGCCGCACGGCTTCCAGTTCGTCACGCAGCGGCTGGAAATGGGGATCGTTAAACAGGCGACCGCCACCCAGACAGGACCAGGCCATCGGACGAATACGCAGCTGCTGACACTGATCCAGCGAGCCATCCAGCAGCACACTTTGCTGCACGGGTGAGATCTCCAGCTGATTTGTCACCAGCGAGAACGGCAGACGGGATTGCAGCAGGGAAAACTGTGATGGTGTGAAGTTAGAGACGCCAAAATGCAGAACCTTGCCGCTGTGATGCAGCGCCATAAAGGCTTCGGCCACCTCGTCAGCCTCCATCAGTGGATCGGGACGATGGATCAGCAGCAGGTCGAGACGATCGGTGTGGATATGGCGCAGTGAGTTTTCAGCACTCTGCAGGATATGACGTTTGTCGGTAATGTAGTGGCCTATCTGATGCTCAGGCTGGGCGCGGGTGGCGATGCCGCACTTGGTGACAATCTGTAGCTGGTCGCGCAAGCCGGGTGCCAGTTTCAGTGCCTCGCCAAACGCCGCCTCACACTGGTAGTCACCGTAGATGTCCGCATGGTCAACGGTGGTGATGCCGAGCCTCACATGGTGCTCAATAAAGGCGACCCGTTCCTGTGGCGACATCCCCCACTCCATCAGACGCCAGTACCCCATGACCAGCGGTGAAAAATCGGGCCCCTGTGAAGCGATGGCTTGCGGTTCTAACATGACGTTCTCCCTGTTGCGCGTTGGCTGAAATTAGCGTGTCAGAGAGTATAACGGAAAGCGCAAAGTCGTCAGAATAACTCCGGCTGTTGTGGCGCGTGTGGCTCCTCACCTTTCTGTTGCCGTTGCAGACGCTGACGCCGCTGCTGACAAAGACGAATGACCTCACGCTTTTGCGCATCGCTGAAGCGCAGCCAGTTGAACCGCTCATCGCGGCTGCGTAAACATCCCAGGCAGTAGCCGCGCGCATCAGTCTGGCAGATGCCGCGACAGGGGCTGGGAACCGGGAAAAACTCAAGCTGCTCGGCCACCACGCCTCCGGATTCACAGAATAAACAGTCCAGTAAAAAGCGTAGCCTGGTTGCGCAGGAAGTAAGCCATACCCGGTCAGAATTATCCTGTTCTTTGACTCAGGAGTGAACACTCTGTGCCAAATAGAGAGGGTTGCGTTGCATTAGACCGACTGGTCTACTAATCTCACTGCCATGAATAAGACGCTACAACGCAACGAAACCCGCGAACACCTGCTCCAGACAGGTGAGCAACTCTGTCTGCAACGCGGCTTTACCGGAATGGGCCTCAGCGAACTGCTGACGCAGGCGGCGGTGCCGAAAGGCTCCTTCTACTACTACTTCCGTTCTAAAGAGGCGTTTGGCGTGGCGTTACTGGAACGCTATTTTGCGCGTTTCCTGCAGGATGTGGCGTTGCAGCTTAACCAGACCGAAGGCACGCCGCGTGAGCGTCTGCTTAACCACTTTCGTGCTGCCGTTGATCTGTTTGTTCAGCAGGGCCACATCGTAGGCTGTCTGGGCGTCAAAGTCTCCGCGGAGGTGTGCGATCTCTCAGAGCCGATGCGTGATGCACTGCAGCAGGGTGCCGGAAAGATCACGGCACTCTACGCCCGGACCCTGATTGCCGCAGAGCAGCAGGAGTCGCTGAGCCTGCCGCAGCCCCCCGCGCAGATGGCGGAATTGCTGTCGCTGCTGTGGCTGGGTGCCAGCCTGCAGAGCAAAATTTCCCGCGAGGCGCAGCCACTGCGTCTGGCATTGAGTACCATCGAACAGTGGCTTGAACGCCGCTGATTTTTAAAAAACATGTTTGTAGACGACTGGTCTACTAATCAGGAGCTATTATGGCGAGTACCCAGCTGTTTCGTCCGCTAAAAGTCGGTGCAATTACCGTCCCAAACCGCGTATTTATGGCACCGCTGACCCGTCTGCGCAGCATTGAGCCAGGCGACATCCCTACCCCGATGATGGCTGAATATTATCGCCAGCGCGCCAGCGCCGGTTTGATCATCACCGAAGCGACCCAGATCTCTTTCCAGGCGAAAGGCTATGCCGGTGCGCCAGGCTTACATACTCAGCCACAGATTGCAGCGTGGAAAGCGATTAACGAAGGCGTGCATCAGGCTGGCGGTCACACCGCAGTACAGTTATGGCACACCGGTCGTATCTCACATAACAGCGTGCAGCCGGAAGGCAAAGCACCGGTTGCGCCATCGGCGATTGCCGCTGGCACCCGTACCTCACTGCGTGCTGAAGATGGCAGCGTCTATCGCGAAGATACCTCAACGCCGCGTGAGCTGACAGTGCCAGAGATTAAGCAGATCGTGGCAGATTTTGGCCAGGCTGCGGCCAACGCGCGTGAAGCGGACTTTGACCTGCTTGAGCTGCACTCGGCGCACGGTTACCTGATGCACCAGTTCCTGGCACCAGGCTCAAACCAGCGTACTGATGAATATGGCGGCAGCATCGAAAAACGCGGTCGCTTTGCGCTGGAAGTGGTTGATGCGGTGATCGCTAACTGGTCAGCCGATCGCATTGGTATTCGCGTCTCACCTATCGGCAGCTTCCAGAATCTGGACAACGGCCCGGATGAAGAGGAAGCGGCGCTGTGGTATATCGGCGAGCTGGCAAAACGCAACATCGCCTATCTGCACCTCTCTGAGCCAGACTGGGCCGGCGGTCAGCCTTATACCGACGCTTTCCGTCAGAAAGTGCGTGATCTCTTCCCGGGTGCCATCATTGGTGCCGGTGCCTATACCGTTGAGAAAGCGGATGACCTGATTGGTCGCGGTCTGATCGATGCGGTTGCGTTTGGTCGCGATTACATTGCTAACCCGGATCTGGTTGAGCGTCTGCAGCAGGACGCCCCACTCAATCCACAGCGTCCGGAAAGCTTCTACGGCGGCGGCGCGGAAGGTTATATCGACTACCCGACGCTGTAACCGGTTCGGGCTGCCGTCCGGGATGATGACGGCAGCCATTATTCAATGGCGATTTTCATCGCTATACTTAGCGCCTGGGTCATCGGGCGATGGCGTTTTATTTAAAAGAGGATGTTATGCGTTTACTTCATACCATGCTGCGCGTTGGCGATCTGCAACGTTCAATCGATTTCTACACCCGTGTGCTGGGCATGCGCGTGTTGCGTCAGAGCGAAAACACCGAATACAAATATACCCTGGCATTTGTGGGCTACACCGACGAGAGCGAAGGTGCGGTGATCGAACTGACCTACAACTGGGGCGTCGATAAGTATGACCTCGGTGATGCCTATGGTCATATTGCGCTGGGCGTTGATGACGCAGCAGCGGCCTGCGAACGTATCCGCAAAGATGGCGGCAACGTGACGCGTGAAGCTGGCCCGGTTAAAGGCGGCTCCACCATTATTGCCTTTGTTGAAGATCCCGATGGTTACAAAATCGAGCTGATCGAAAACAAAGATGCCGGTAACGGCCTCGGCAACTAAACCTGCCTGTCAGCCTGCCCGATCGGGTGGGCTGAATCCCCTTCTCTGCGCTTCATCTGCTGCACCCGGCCCCGTTTTTTGCCATAATACGCGCTGCCCTTTTTCTGCAACGAGATCCTGATGTCTGAATCGAATTCCCCTAATGCACTCAATCAACGTTTCCGTGGCTTCTATCCGGTGGTGATCGACGTTGAAACCGCGGGTTTCAATGCGCAAACCGATGCGTTACTGGAGATTGCCGCTATCACGCTGAAAATGGATGAAGAGGGATGGATTCAGATTGACCAGACGCTGCATTTCAACGTCGAACCTTTTGTCGGGTCGCTGCTGCATCCCGAAGCCCTGGCCTTTACCGGCATCGATCCCAGTAATCCGTTGCGCGGCGCAGTCAGTGAATATGAGGCGCTGCACGCCATTTTCAAAATGGTGCGCAAGGGCATTAAAGACAGCGGCTGCAATCGCGCCATCATGGTGGCGCACAATGCCACCTTCGACCTGAACTTTATGTCAGCGGCGGCGGAACGAGCCAGCCTGAAGCGCAACCCGTTTCACCCGTTTGCCACCTTTGACACCGCGGCCCTGAGCGGGCTGGTTTTAGGGCAGACGGTGCTGGCGAAGGCCTGTATTGCGGCGGGCATGGAGTTTGACAGTACGCAGGCGCATTCTGCGCTCTATGATACTCAGCAGACGGCAACGCTGTTCTGCGAGCTGGTGAACCGCTGGAAACGGTTAGGCGGCTGGCCACTGCCCTTCGCGGAAGGCGATGCAGAAGCCACGACATCCGCATAAGGGATGCCGCAATGAAAAAGGCCGACGTGATGTCGGCCTTTTTTTATTCTGCTTCTTTAAATTTTTCTGCAGTCTCTTTGATCAGCGTCTGCAGTTCACCACGTTGTAACATCTCAACGATGATGTCGCATCCACCGACCAGCTCGCCATCAACCCACAGCTGCGGGAAAGTTGGCCAGTTAGCGAATTTCGGCATCTCGGCACGAATGTCCGGGTTCTGCAGAATATCCACGTAAGCAAAACGCTCACCGCAGGCTGACAGCGCCTGCACCGCCTGTGCAGAGAAACCGCAGCTTGGCAGTTTCGGGGAACCTTTCATGTACAGCAGGATCGGGTTTTCTGCGATCTGGCGCTGAATTTTTTCTACAGTACTCATAATTGCCTTCCTTAATTCGTCACATCGTGTTTGTTTATTGTAGCGACTTCGCAGCGTGACTGAAAACGAGATTTTGATCGCTGCCCGATTAAATCGCCATCATTGTTAAGTCCTGCTCCGGGACACCTGAATTCCTGATTATTAACAGCAGGTAACAGATTAATAATTCGTAATAATTTCGTTGATATAAGACGCTGAAAATGTTCATTTTCAGCACAATTGCGTGGGTTGCAAAGATTAATATTAAAAGGCATTACAGTTTTTAAAAGAACTGGACTAGAATGGCCTGGGCGCTGATCCTGGATCAGATTAATCTCAACTTTGTCGCGGTGCGTAGTGGCCCTGACAACTTAACTAATCAACGGACTATGCGTTTAATCATTACGTTTTTCATGCTGGCCTTTGCGCAACTGTTTTTCAACATCGCCGCTGCGTCGCCTCACGCACCGGTGAACGTCAGTACGCATAAAGCAGAGAAAAAGAGTGCGCGCGACGATGAGCGTCGCAAGCGTCGCCCGTTCAAAACGGTGACGAAAAAGACTCGCCTCAGCCCGGTTCAAAAACTAAAAACAAAAAAACTGAAAAAAGTCGAACTCACCGCAAAACAGACGCCTGCTAAAAAGACCTCGCTAAAAACCGCCCGTCTCAGTAAGAACAAAGAGAAGAAACGCTATGGTCATCAGCGCCTGCTGAAAACCGCTGAGGTCACCACCAGCGAGACCGGCACGATTAAGATGAGCAAATCTCACCGTCAGCGCTATCAGAAGGCCCGCGAAACCGCGATGACCAAGCTGATGGGTCAGTTGGGTAAACCCTATCAGTGGGGCGGCACCTCTCCCCATACCGGTTTCGATTGCAGCGGCCTGGTCTGGTACGCCTATAAAGATCTGGTGAAGTTTAAGATCCCACGTACCGCTAACGAGATGTACCACCTGCGTGACGCCGCCCCGATCAAGCGTGAGTCGCTGGAGAAAGGCGATCTGGTCTTCTTCCGTATCAATGGACGCGGTACTGCGGACCATGTCGGCGTTTACCTGGGTGATGGCAAGTTTATCCAGTCGCCACGCACCGGCAAAGATATTCAGATCAGCGCGTTAGGAGAAGATTACTGGCAGCGCCACTATATTGGTGCCCGTCGGGTGATGACGCCGAAAACCATACGCTGAGCAGCAGAACAACCAGAAGAGAGCCGGGATAATCCCGGCTTTTTTATTAGTGCAGAATAGCGGTAAAACTAAAGGCCACAATCATCAGCAGACAGCCCGCGGTGGTCATTAAAGCCAGTTTAAGATCGGTACTCATTGCTTGCTCCTTAGTCACACAATCAGTAGGGGTATCGCATTTTCCCACAGGGCCCGGTAAAAATCTCGTTTTATCCGTTCAGCCTTGTTAGAATCCCGCCTTTGTTGCGCAACGCGCGCAACCCTGATTCCGTTTGCGCACGTTTTCAGGCGCTTTTACGCCGCCAGCGGCCTGTTTCCTGGCCAGGAAAGCTGCATTTTTGCGGAAAAAACCCTGAGCAGACGCAAACGTTTAACACTACGCTTATCATAGAGTTAGATAAGCACTGGAGTCCGATTTTCATGGCAACAATTAAAGATGTGGCGAAACGCGCTGGCGTCTCAACGACCACCGTTTCGCACGTCATCAATAAAACCCGCTTTGTGGCTGAAGAGACGCGCAACGCGGTCTGGCAGGCGATTAAAGAACTGCACTACTCGCCGAGCGCCGTGGCGCGCAGCCTGAAAGTGAACCACACCAAGACGCTGGGCCTGCTTGCCACCTCCAGCGAAGCGCCCTATTTCGCTGAAATTATCGAAGCGGTTGAAAATCACTGCTTTGACAAAGGCTATACACTGATTCTGGGTAATGCGCATAACGATCTGCAAAAACAGCGCGCCTATCTCAGCATGATGGCGCAGAAACGCGTCGATGGGCTGCTGGTGATGTGCTCTGAATATCCGGACGATCTGCTGCAGATGCTGGAAGAGAACCGCAATATCCCGATGGTGGTGATGGACTGGGGCGAGTCGCGCGCCGACTTCACCGACACGGTACTGGATAATGCTTTCCAGGGCGGCTATCTGGCGGGACGCTATCTGATTGAACGCGGACACCGGGATATTGGTGCTATCCCCGGTCAGATGGAGCGTAACACCGGTGGCGGACGTCATGCCGGTTTCCTGAAGGCGATGGAAGAAGCGGGTATTCAGCCACGCGCCGAGTGGATTGTGCAGGGTGACTTTGAGCCGGAGTCAGGCTATCAGGCGATGCAGCAGATCCTGTCGCAGAAGCAGCGTCCGACGGCGGTGTTCTGTGGCGGTGACATCATGGCGATGGGCGCGATTTGCGCCGCCGACGAGATGGGTTTGCGCGTCCCCCAGGATATTTCGGTGATCGGCTATGACAATGTGCGCAACGCCCGCTATTTTGCACCGGCCCTGACCACGGTGCATCAGCCTAAAGCCCAGCTGGGTGAGAAAGCGCTGGAAATGCTGCTGGACCGCATTACCAGTAAGCGCGAAGTGTCACAAACGATTGAGGTCCATCCCACGCTGATTGAGCGCCGTTCCGTGGCCGATGGCCCGTTCCGCGACTATCGCCGTTAATGCTCGCTTAACCACTCCTGATTAAGCGTTTGCGCATCACCCAGATAGCTGAGCAACCAGCCTGTCGCCGGTGATGCGCGATCCTCTGCCCAGCTGACGCAGCATGGGCTGTCCGGAAACGCCACCGGCAGCGTCAGTTCAACCAGCTCGCCGCTGTCGAGCAGTGGCCTGGCCAGATGACCCGGCACCATCGCCACACACAATCCCGCCTGCACGCAATCCAGCCCGGTTTGCCACTCCGGCACCACCAGCCGGCGCTGGTTATCCAGCGTCCATGTCATACGACGCGGCAGTGCCCGTGAAGTATCTTCCAGCACCAGGGATGGCCAGCTCCGCAGCGTGTCATCATCTATCTGGCTCGCCTGCGTCAGAGGATGGTCGGGCGCAACCACGCAGCGCCAGTTAAGTGTGCCCATATCCCGAAAAGCAAAACGTCCGCCCACCGGTATCGCCTGCGTGGCACCAATCGCCACTTCCACCCGACCATCGGCCAGCGCATCCCAGACGCCGTTAAAGACTTCATAGCTGATGATCAGCTCCATATCAGGAAAGTGGCGATAGAAATCTTTGACCAGCTGCCGGGTGCGCTGAGGTTTAGCGATACGGTCAACGGCTATGCTTAGCTGGCCGCGCCAGCCGTTAGCCAGCTGCTGACACTGTCGCCGGGTGGCAAGCATTTTTTTGATGACGCTGCGCCCTTCCCGGACAAAATGCTCACCCGCCGGGGTCAGAACCACTTCGCGATGCTGCCGTTCAAACAGCGGTACCGCCAGCCAGTTTTCCAGCTGACGCACCGTATAGCTGATGGCAGAGGGCACCCGATGTAACTCCTGCGCGGCGGCGCTGAAGCTCCCCCCACGGGCGACAGCGTCAACCACTTCTAATGCATATTCTGACCACATAATCTGCCTTCAAAAATTTTAACAGCAATCGGCAAATATTACCGTTTCACAGCAGCAAACGCACCTTTTACACTCTGCCGCGTTTATCCTGCAAAAATGAGAATCAGATGCTGTCGAATAAAGGGTTTATGCCCTACCTTGCCCTGCTGAGCATGCTGGGCTTTTTAGCCACTGATATGTACCTGCCCGCCTTTGGTGCGATGCAGCAAACCTTTAACACTTCACCCGGTCTGATCAGCGCCAGTATGAGTCTCTTCCTGGGCGGCTTCGCCGTGGGTCAGCTCTTCTGGGGACCGCTTTCCGATCGCATCGGTCGTAAACCGGTGCTGCTGTCCGGACTGGCCATGTTTGGCGCTGGCTGCGCAGGCATGCTGTGGGTGAATGATATCTATCTGATGCTGGCGCTGCGTTTTGTCCAGGCGATTGGCGTCTGTGCCGCTGCCGTAAGCTGGCAGGCGCTGGTGGTGGATCGCTACCCTGCAGCGCGCGCTAACAAAGTCTTTGCCACCATTATGCCGCTGGTTGCGCTCTCTCCGGCGCTGGCTCCGCTACTGGGTGCCTGGCTGATCGGCCACTTCCACTGGCGTTCGATTTTCCTGGTGCTGACCCTGATTGCGGTGGCGTTGATTCTGACCACGCTGCGTCTGCCCACCGTGCGCAAGGCCGCGGGAGAAAAAGGTGCGCAGCCCGGCTTTTTCACGCTGCTTAAATCACGGGTCTACAGCGGCAACGTGCTGATCTACTCCGCCTGCTCAGCCAGCTTCTTTGCCTGGCTGACCGGATCGCCCTTTATTCTGGCGGATCTGGGTCTGTCGCCCGCCGATATCGGTCTGAGTTATGTGCCCCAGACGCTCGCCTTTTTAATTGGTGGCTTCGGCTGTCGCACCCTGCTCAACCGCTTTAACGGCGCACAGTTGCTGCCCTGGCTGCTGGCCGTCTACAGCCTGAGCATTCTGGCGCTGTTTGCTGTTGCGCTTGCTGGCAGCAGCACGCTGGTGAGTCTGATGGTACCGTTCTGCGGTATGGCGCTGGCTAACGGCGCGATCTATCCGATTGTGGTGTCCAGTGCGCTGATGCCCTTCCCAACCGCTACCGGTAAAGCCGCCGCGTTGCAGAATACACTGCAGTTAGGACTCTGTTTCGCTGCCAGCCTGGCAGTGTCGGCCGGTTTAACGCAGCCGCTATTTACCACCACACTGATGATGACGGTGACAATTGTGCTGGCGCTGTTGGGTTACGCCATGCAGCGTGCCGCAAGCGCACAAACTGTTGTTGCCTCTGCGCAAACTGCCTGCCAGGATAATCAGTGACACACTGACTTTTTAGTTAGCGCCCTAACAATAAGTTATTGAATATTGACCCGCGTGAGCATATACTCATCCGGGTCAACAAATCTGTAATAAATCAACAATATAATAACGTAATAATCTGATTGGCACCCTGCTGCCGGGACGGTATTCGCGCGCGTTATTCTCACCTTACCCGACCTGCTGCAGGCTGTTCCAGTCCTCTGTATCACACAGATAACCGGTTTGCGGAGCCATCCGCATCGTTTCTCATTGCCTGAATAAATTGGCTACTCTTTGTTCAGGTTCAGATTGGACAGGTGGTGGAAAATCTATGAGTTCATCTTATGCAGAAGAAGTGAGCCTCGAAGAAAACCATTGGTATCGCATCGTTCATGAACTGCTGGAAAAAGCGGATATCGAAATTAATGGTTCACGTCCCTGGGATATTCATATTAATCATCCTGGTTTTTTTAAACGTGTTCTGCAGGAGGGCTCTCTTGGGCTCGGTGAGAGCTATATGGATGGATGGTGGGAGTGTGACCGGCTGGATATTTTCTTCCACCAGGTACTTAAACATAAACTCGATCAGCAGCTGCCTCATCACTTCAAAGATACGCTGCGCATTGCCGCCGCACGCTTAACCAATCTGCAGTCAAAAAAACGGGCGTGGATTGTCGGTAAAGAGCATTACGACCTGGGCAACGACCTCTTTTCACTGATGCTCGATCCCTATATGCAATACTCCTGTGGCTACTGGAAAAAGGCGACGACACTGGCGACGGCGCAGGAAGCCAAGCTGGATATGATCTGCCGTAAATTAGCGCTGGAACCCGGAATGTCACTGCTGGATATCGGCTGTGGCTGGGGCGGACTCGCGGAATTTGCCGCACGTTATTATGGCGTTAAAGTGCATGGCGTGACGATTTCCGCCGAACAACAGAAACTGGCGCAGCAGCGCTGCAGCGGATTAGACGTCACGATTCTGTTGCAGGATTATCGCGATCTGAATGAGCAGTTTGATCGTATTGTGTCGGTGGGTATGTTTGAACATGTCGGACCGAAAAATTACGCGACCTATTTTGACGTGGTCGATCGTAATTTAAAGCCTGACGGTATTTTCCTGCTTCACACCATCGGCGCAATCAAAACTGATATGAGTGTCGATCCCTGGATCGATAAATATATCTTCCCCAACGGCTGCCTGCCTTCGGTGCGCCATGTGGCCGATGCCAGCGAGCCCCATTTTATTCTGGAAGACTGGCACAATTTCGGCGCAGACTACGACAAAACACTGATGGCCTGGCATGAACGCTTTTTGCAGGCCTGGCCAGAGCTGGCCGATAAATATGGCGAACGCTTTAAACGGATGTTCTCCTATTATCTGAATGCCTGTGCCGGTGCCTTCCGGGCGCGTGATATTCAGCTGTGGCAGATCGTGTTCAGTCGCGGCGTTGAGGGGGGATTACGGGTGGCGCGGTAGGGGTTAAAAAGCGGGCAATTAAGAAGGCGCTGCCCCGGCTGAACACTTGAAAAGAAGGGCCTGCTTTGCTTTAAGAGAGAGCATTGCGTAAGGAACAGGGTCAGATCGGAAAGTCGCAAAACCTGTCATTCCTGACACGCCCGGCCCACGCGATTACGCACCTCATCCTGAGGTGCGCACGTTGCCGGGCCAACGCTTTGCGTTGTTCAAAAACGCTCCTGACGTTTTTGTCCATGGCGTGGGACGCTTTCCTCTTCTGACCCGGCGCCCTGCGCTTTTATAATGCTGACAGAGTAAAACCGATTGGGCTGTCTGCGGTGCTTACGCGCCTTTTATTAACTCTCTGTCGTTGACTGGCCGGTCAGCATGCTCATCGCCGCCGCGGCATCGCGCTGTGCTAACACCCGCTCAACAGTCTCCACGATTGCCTGCGTGTGCGGATCGATTTCAATATTCACCCGGTCGCCAAAGGTCTTCGCCCCCAGCGTGGTACGCTCCAGTGTTTCCGGGATCAGATAGACGCAGAACTTAGTCTTAGTCACATCGCCTACCGTCAGGCTGATACCGTCGATGCCGACAAACCCTTTATGCAGAATATATTTCATCTGCGCCGCATCCTGGATTTTAAACCAGACCTCGCGGTTATGTTCTGACTGGATGATCTTGCAGATTTCAGCGGTGGTCATAATATGACCAGACATCAGATGTCCGCCTATTTCATCGCTGAATTTCGCTGCACGCTCAATATTGACCACATCGCCCTGACATAAATCGCCAAGGTTAGTCACCCGCAATGTCTCTTTAATTAAATCAAAACTGACGCGGTCGCCTTCAATTGCCGTTACGGTTAAACAGCAACCGTTATGGGCTACGGATGCGCCCAGCGCCAGACCCGGTAAGAGCTCTTCCGGCAGGCGGACAGTGTGGGTGCGAAACAGTTCTTTCTCTTCAATGGACACGATTTCTGCGGTGCCCTGCACAATACCGGTAAACATAGTCTTTGCCTCTGCGAAGTTTACGCTAGTTTATCACAGCTCAGGTCGGCTGTTAGATTTCAGCCCGCACCGCCGCTTTATAGCGGAGCAAACCGCATTGTGTGACAAAGATTGGCGAATTCTGTTACGCCAGTTACACTAGCTTGCGAAATTCCCCGGGCTTCCTGCCCCTTTTAATTCATTCAATAAGTCAGGTGTTAACGTGCAGAAGTATTTAACAGAAGCGCGTCAATTGCTGGCCCTTGCGATTCCGGTCATCCTTGCTCAGGTGGCTCAAACCGCAATGGGATTTGTGGATACCATTATGGCCGGCGCAGTCAGCGCCACGGATATGGCCGCCGTTGCTGTCGGCACCTCTGTCTGGCTACCGGCCATCCTGTTTGGTCATGGTCTTCTGCTTGCATTGACGCCCACCGTTGCGCAACTCAATGGTTCTGGCCGCCGCGAACGCATCGGTGAACAGATCCGCCAGGGATACTGGCTCGCCTTTTTCGTCTCCCTGCTGATTATGGTGCTGTTGTGGCATGCCGGTTATCTTATCCGGGCGATGCATGACATTGATCCAGTGCTGGCGCTGAAGGCAGAAGGCTATCTGCATGCCCTGCTGTTCGGCGCGCCTGGCTACCTCTTCTTCCAGGTGCTCCGCAATCAATGCGAGGGGCTGTCGAAAACCAAACCCGGCATGGTGCTGGGCTTTTTAGGCCTGATGTTCAACATCCCGCTTAACTATGTCTTTATCTATGGCCACTTCGGCATGCCAGCCCTGGGCGGTGTCGGCTGCGGCGTGGCGACCGCCTCGGTCTACTGGGTGATGTTTATCTGCATGCGCTTCTGGGTGCGCCGGATGGGTAGCATGCGCGATATCCGTATGGAGAGCCGCTGGTCACCCCCTTCCCGTCCGATTCTGAGCCGCCTGATGACGCTGGGATTGCCGGTGGCGCTGGCACTCTTCTTTGAGGTCACGCTGTTCGCCGTTGTCGCCCTGCTGGTTTCGCCACTGGGCATCGTTAACGTGGCCGGTCACCAGATTGCGCTCAATTTCAGTTCACTGATGTTCGTATTGCCGCTGTCGCTGGGTGTCGCGACCACCATCCGCGTCGGTTATCGTCTGGGCCAGGGCTCCACCGAGCAGGCACGGGTCGCGGCCTGGACCGCACAGGGTGTAGGCATCAGCATGGCGGCGCTAACCGCCATTTTTACCGTGACGTTCCGTCATCAGATTGCCCTGCTCTATAACGACAACCCTGAAGTGGTGACGCTGGCGGCACAGCTGATGTTGCTGGCGGCAATTTATCAGTTCTCAGACTCGATACAGGTGATTGGCAGCGGGATCCTGCGCGGCTATAAAGATACGCGGTCGATTTTCTTTATTACCTTTATCGCTTACTGGCTGCTGGGGCTGCCAGCCGGTTATCTGCTGGCGCTGACCGACTGGGTGGTGCCGCGCATGGGACCTGCGGGCTTCTGGTGCGGCTTTATTATCGGCCTGACCTCGGCTGCGGTGATGATGATATGGCGCATCAGACGGTTACAGCAATCACCGGCGGAAATTATCCTGACGCGTGCAGCGCGATAACGTTCGAGGCGGGTCATTCATGGCCCGCAATGACGAAAAAAACGACGGTTAGCACAGTTGCTGTGCAGTCATGGCGAAAAAACTATTTTCCCCTTGCCAGCCTCACACGCTGCCGTTAATATTCTTCCCCGCTGTCGCCCTGACAGCATGTTGCGCTCTTAGCTCAGTTGGTTAGAGCACCACCTTGACATGGTGGGGGTCGATGGTTCGAGTCCATTAGAGCGCACCAAGTGCGTCCGTAGCTCAGTTGGTTAGAGCACCACCTTGACATGGTGGGGGTCGGTGGTTCGAGTCCACTCGGACGCACCAATATTCAGTATGCGCTCTTAGCTCAGTTGGTTAGAGCACCACCTTGACATGGTGGGGGTCGATGGTTCGAGTCCATTAGAGCGCACCACTTTCAGAATTCCTTCAGCTTGCGCAACTCCACTTTTATTGATCTGCATCGCTTCCCCCTTCTGCTTTTTGATTGGTTTTCGCATACTTAGCGTCTATACTGTCCCGCGTTGCTTACTTGAAAGGTTTCAGCGATCACGTGCTTACTGCGATAACTCAAATGATTTGCGCAACAACAGCGTGGTGGTTACCAACCGTAACCGCACAACTTCCCTGCACGCCTGGCCTTCGTCACCTATTCTTACTCAGTACTGCCCATTTCAGTCTCAATCAGAAATTTCACTTCGATGCGCTGCCATCGGATTCCGCCCTTATTCATCCATCACAACTTACAGAAAATCCGTCATGAAAAAGACTAAAATCGTTTGTACAATCGGCCCGAAAACCGAATCCGAAGAGATGCTGACTCAGCTGCTTGAAGCTGGCATGAATGTTATGCGTCTTAACTTCTCTCACGGCGACTACGCTGAGCATGGTCAACGCATCACCAACATGCGTGCCGTTATGCAGAAAACCGGCCGTCAGGCCGCTATCCTGCTGGATACCAAAGGCCCTGAAATCCGCACCATGAAACTGGAAGGCGGCAACGATGCGGCTCTGAAAGCGGGTCAGACCTTTACCTTTACTACAGACCAGAGCGTGATTGGCAACAGCGAGCGCGTTGCGGTGACCTACCCGGGTTTCACTGCTGACCTGAAAATCGGCAACACGGTGCTGGTCGATGATGGCCTGATTGGTATGGAAGTGACCGAAGTCACTGAAAATACCGTGGTGTGTAAAGTCCTGAACAATGGCGATCTGGGCGAAAACAAAGGCGTTAACCTGCCAGGCGTCTCTATCCAGCTGCCAGCACTGGCCGAAAAAGATAAGCGCGACCTGATTTTTGGCTGTGAGCAGGGCGTAGACTTCGTCGCCGCCTCTTTCATCCGTAAACGTTCAGACGTGCTGGAAATTCGCGAGCACCTGAAACAGAACGGCGGCGAGCATATCCAGATCATCTCCAAAATCGAAAACCAGGAAGGCCTGAACAACTTCGACGAAATCCTCGAAGCCTCAGACGGCATCATGGTTGCGCGTGGCGACCTGGGCGTTGAGATCCCGGTTGAAGAAGTGATCTTCGCGCAGAAGATGATGATCAAAAAATGTAATAAAGCACGCAAAGTGGTCATCACGGCTACCCAGATGCTCGATTCCATGATCAAGAACCCGCGCCCTACCCGCGCAGAAGCCGGTGACGTGGCAAACGCCATTCTCGACGGTACCGATGCTGTCATGCTGTCAGGTGAGAGCGCCAAAGGCCGTTATCCGCTGGAGTCGGTCACCATCATGGCGACCATCTGTGAGCGTACCGATCGCGTGATGAAGTCCCGCATCGACAGCCAGAGTGATAACCGCAAAATGCGTATCACAGAAGCCGTCTGCCGTGGTGCTGTAGAGACCGCTGAGAAGCTGGAAGCGCCACTGATTGTGGTTGCTACCGAAGGGGGTAAATCTGCTAAAGCCGTACGTAAATATTTCCCGAACGCGACCATCCTGGCACTGACCACCAATCCGATGACTGCCCGTCAGCTGATCCTGAGCAAAGGGATTGAGACACGTCTGGTGACTGAGATCGCTTCAACCGACGATTTCTATCGTCTGGGTAAAGAAGCGGCGCTGGAAAGTGGCTATGGCCAGAAAGGCGATGTCGTGGTACTGGTGTCAGGCGCATTAGTACCAAGCGGAACTACCAACACCGCTTCTGTACACGTTCTGTAAAACTCTCTCTGACCATTATTTTGAAGCGCCTTTATCGGGCGCTTTTTTTTATTTCTACTTAAACCAAATGTCAGAAAATTCCAATCGAAAATAACTATTCAAATACTCTTAATATTAAGGTTAATCCGATTAAATCTCTCTGTTTTCGCTAAATTTTTTTATCATATTCTGTGATTCGCTGCTTCTTTGAGCGAACGATCAAATTTAAGCATCTTCTCATCAAAAATTTATTCTCAACTTAAAAAGCTTTGTGTAATACTTGTAACGCTACATGGAGATTAACTCAATCTAGAGGGTATAAATAATGAATCGTACTAAACTGGTACTGGGCGCGGTAGTTCTGGCTTCAACTATGCTGGCTGGTTGCTCAAGCAACGCTAAAATCGACCAGCTGTCTTCAGACGTTCAGACTCTGAACGCTAAAGTTGACCAGCTGAGCAACGACGTGAACGCAGTGCGTTCAGACGTTCAGGCTGCTAAAGATGACGCAGCACGCGCTAACCAGCGTCTGGACAACCAGGCTCACTCTTACCGTAAGTAAGAGTTCTGGTTTAAAAATGGCGCCTTTATGGCGCCATTTTTTTTGCTCCGAATTCAGTGCCCTTCACAGGCACTTATCCGGTCAGGGCTGAACCGCGTTACCCTCAGCCTGTGTCACCGGGCTATCAGCCCCCACAGATGCGCTCTCCAGCCCCGCAGGCGGCACGGTATCACTCTGCACCGGCTCCCCACTGCTGACCAGCACAGGCATGCCTGAGCGTCGCGCTAAGCTGGCTTTAATCAGCGCACTATCACTCTTCTCACTTTTCATAAACTGCTTCACTCCGGCAGTGAGTGCAATCGGCATGGTCTGCGGATCGTCTTTGTCGTTGCGTGACAGCGGCTGATGCACTTCCACGTAGCGTTTCCCATCCGGCTCTACAGCGTATTTCACCGGCTGATTGATGATCTGTACCCGCGTCCCTTTCGGGGCTGAGTTAAACAGCGCTTCGATATCTTCTGAACGCAGACGTATACAGCCTGAACTGACGCGCATGCCGATGCCGAATTTCGCATTAGTGCCATGGATCAGATACTGGCCGGTGCCGCGCGCCAGACGCATGGCAAACTGCCCCATCGGGTTATCCGGTCCGGCGGGGACCACGCCAGGCAGCGTAATGCCCTCTTTGGCGTAGCGTTTGCGGATGTTCGCCGTGGGCGTCCAGGTGGGATTAGGGATCTTCTGGCTGATCTGCGTCACCATCACTGGCGTGGCCGCACCCAGCTGGCCAATGCCGATGGGATAGACAATGACCTTATCCTCCCCTTTGGGATAGTAATAGAGACGAAGCTCGGCCAGATTCACCACAATCCCTTCGCGCGGCGTATCAGGCAGGATCATCTGTAGCGGCACCGTCAGCTGGGTGCCCGCTTTGGGCAGCCAGGGATCGGTACCGGGATTGGCCTCCAGCATGCTCAGCAGGCCGACCTGATAGCGCGCCGCAATCGCTTCCAGAGGTTGTTTATTGTCAGGAACCTGAGTCAGGACGTTTTCGCCAATCAGGCGACTGTCAGGTGGTGGCAGCGGATATTCGGTGGCGAACGCGGGTGCAGAGAGCCCAAAGCAGGTCAGCAGCAATGCACCGGCTAAACGTAAAGCAGGTTTCATGCAATTTTCTCGTCAGATAAAAAAACAGACGCCGGATGGCGTCTGTGGAGTGTAACTTAGCTGAGGTTCTGAGCGGTATGGCGAATAGACCGAATCATCGCCTCCAGCCCCTGCGACCGGGTGGGCGTCAGGTGCTGCATCAGTGCCAGTTCGCCAAACCAGTGGCGCACATCCAGCGCCAGGATATCGGCGGGCGGCAGGTTCTGATAGAGGCTAAATACGATAGCAATCAAACCTTTAACGATAGCGGCATCGCTGTCGCCTTCAAACGCAATGGAACCATCCGCCTGCGGGGTCATTCTGATCCACACCTGACTCTGACAACCCGAAATCACGTTCTCCGGCTGGTGCAAGGTTTCAGAAGATTCCGGAAGCTTTGAACCCAGCTCAATAATGTAGAGGTACTTCTCTTCCCAGTTAGCGCAACGGTTGAAGTTGCGAACCAGTTTCTCTTTTTCAGGCAAATTCGCCATCAGTGACTCCGTTAAAACTGTTCAGCCGCCCAGCAGACGATGAATGCGCGTCAAACCGGCAGCCAGACGATCCACTTCCTCTTCACTGTTATAGAACGTGAAGGAGGCACGGCACATCGCCGGTACATTGTAATGCTGCATCAGCGGCATCGCGCAGTGATGTCCGGTGCGGATGGCAATGCCATATTGATCCAGGAAGCTGCCGACATCGTAGGCGTGATGTTTACCGAGATTGAAGGCGATAACGCCAGCTCGTGACTGCGGACCGTAGATCTGGATATCCGGAACGGTGCCCAGTTTATCGAGCGCATAGTTCATCAGTGCCGTCTCGCGCTGATGAATCGTATCCAGTCCCAGCGCCTGCACATAGGCCATCGCCGCACCAAAGCCGATAATACCGCCGGTATTCGGCGTACCCGCTTCAAAGCGCCACGGCGCACTGTTCCAGGTGGTGCCGGTAGGCAGCATGACGCGCTCAATCATTGAACCGCCCCCTTCCCATGGTGGCATCTCATCCAGCTGCGCTTTGCGGCCGTAGAGAATACCCACGCCGTTCGGTCCATAGAGTTTATGGCTGGAGAAGGCGTAGAAGTCGCAGCCGATATCCTGCACATCAACCTTGTCATGCATCACCGCCTGGGCACCATCCACCAGCGTGATGACGCCAGCCGCTTTTGCCTGAGCAACGATCGCTTTAACCGGGTTAACCGTGCCGAGCACATTTGAAACATGCGTCACCGCCAGCAACCGCGTACGGCTGTCGATCAGCCCCGCCAGTTGCTCCAGCGCCAGCTCACCGTTGTCATTTAATGGCAGGACACGCACTTCTGCGCCGGTGCGCTGGGCCAGCATCTGCCATGGAACGATATTGGCGTGATGCTCCATCTCAGTGATGATCAGGTTATCGCCAGCCTGGAGGTTACTGCTGCCCCAGGTGTTCGCCACCAGATTGATGCCTTCGGTGGTGCCTTTGACGAAGACAATCTCTTCCTGTGACTGCGCATTGATAAAACGGGCAGCCTGATCGCGCACGTTCTCCATGTCGCTGGTCGCCTGCTGGCTCAGCGTATGGATACCACGATGCACGGCCGCATAGCCGTGCTGATAGAAATGACTCTCGGCGTTAATCACCGAGAGTGGACGCTGTGCGCTGGCCGCACTGTCAAGATAGGCCAGCGGATGACCGTTGACCTCACGCTTCAGGATAGGAAAATCAGCCCTGACGCGTTCGAGATCGAAGTTCATCATATGTCGCCTCCGGGAAAACGTTGCGCGATACGCTGCAGCACGGCCTGACGCATCACCTCATTTTCCAGTGTTTCGGTCAGTTCTGCGGCAAACGCATGAATAATCATGGTCTGTGCAGCATCCTGCTCAATACCGCGCGAACGCAGGTAGAACATCTGCTCATCATCAATACGACCGATGGTGGCACCGTGGCTGCACTTGACGTCATCCGCATAAATTTCCAGCTGCGGTTTGGTATCGACTTCTGAGAGCTTGCCCAGCAACAGGTTGTTGTTGGTCATCTGCCCGTCGGTCTTCAGCGCATGCTGTGCCACTTTAATGTGGCCGTTAAACACCGCACGGCCTTTGTCACGCACGATGGTTTTATGCATCTGGCGGCTGACGCAGTAGCCCTTGTTGTGCTCCAGGTAAGTACGGGTATCCGCCACTTCCTGTTTCACCGGCAGCACCAGGCTGTTGATAGCCAGCGTGGTGTTTTCGCCGTTCAGCTGGGTACTGGTGTTGTGACGCGACAGCCCGGCACCCAGCAGGAAGCTGGTGCTGCTGACCTGGCCATCATTGCCAATGACCAGATCGTTATGCGCAAAGTGATAGCTAGCGCTGCTTTCAAAGGCCAGCTTCGTGTGCGTCAGTTTTGCATTGTCGCCTACCGCAAAGGTAAAGCGCGTGCCGGTGAAATGGGCGCGCTCATCCAGTGAAACGTAGTGCTCAATCACTTCCGCTTCGGCACTCTCTTCCAGCTGCAGGTGATGACGATAGTGAACCGTGTTCATACCCGTCTGCTGACCGCTGGTGATGTGCAGCAGATAGACCGGACGCGCAGCGGATTTACCGCGTGCCAGACGCAGGGTCGTCACCTCTTCTGCCAGACTTTCTGTCAGATGCAGGAAGACTTCAGGCTGAACCGCAGCAGGCAGCGGACGGCGCTCGGCGGCCACGCTGTGCTGAACCTCAAACAGTTCGCAGTCGCGACTGCTGAAGGCTGGCTGGAACTGACCGTCAACATAGACCAGACGGATCGCATCCAGCGGCAGCGCCAGTGCATCAACCTGTTCAGCGCTCAGGGTCTGCGGCGCGTCAGGCAGTACAAACTGCTGTGACAGTAAGGTGTCCAGCGGCGTGTACTTCCAGTTTTCGTGCTTGCGGGTTGGCAGGCCAACGCGCATCAGTTGCTGCCAGTGCTGCTGTGCCTGCAGAGAACGCACGTCGCCACGCGACTCAAACAGGTGATGCCACTGTTGCAGCACAGAATCACTCTTCGTCGGTAAGCCAGCCATAACCTTGCTCCTCCAGCTGTTTCACCAGCGAGAAGTCGCCAGATTTCACGATTTTGCCCTGATACAGAACATGAACGAAGTCTGGCTTGATGTAATCCAGAATACGCTGGTAGTGGGTCACGATGATAAAGGCACGCTTCTCGTCGCGCAGGCTGTTTACGCCATTCGCCACGATTTTCAGCGCATCGATATCCAGGCCTGAGTCGGTCTCATCCAGGATGCAGAGTTCTGGCTCCAGTGCCGCCATCTGCAGGATGTCGTTACGCTTCTTCTCACCGCCGGAGAAGCCAACGTTGACTGAGCGGGTCAGCAGATCTGCCGGCATCTTCAGCAGCTCAATTTTCTCTTCAATGAAGTCCTGGAAATCGAAGCGATCCAGCTCTTCCTGCTGACGATATTTGCGTACCGCATTGACCGAGGTCTGTAAAAAGAACTGGTTGCTGACGCCCGGAATTTCTACCGGATACTGGAATGCCATAAAGATGCCTTCACCGGCGCGCTCTTCAGGGGCCAGTTCCAGCAGATCTTTACCTTTGAAGCTGACCGAACCGCCGGTTACTTCATAATCTTCACGGCCTGCCAGCGTCGCTGACAGGGTGCTTTTACCTGAGCCGTTCGGGCCCATGATGGCATGCACTTCGCCGGGTTTAATTTCTAGATTCAGGCCACGCAGAATGGCTTTATCTTCAACACTGACCTGCAAATCTTTAATGCTTAACATACTTATTCCTTCACATTGCTTCCGGCAACGCGTGTGACGGCATCAGCCCACACTGTGCTCAAGGCTGATGGCTAACAATTTCTGGGCTTCCACAGCAAATTCCAGTGGCAACTCCGAGAATACGTCTTTACAGAAGCCGTTCACGATCATCGAGATGGCGTCTTCTTCACTGATACCGCGTTGCAGACAGTAGAACATCTGATCTTCGCCGATACGTGATGTCGTGGCTTCATGCTCAAGCTGAGCGGTATTGTTGCGGGTCTCCACATACGGGAAAGTATGTGCGCCGCAATCAGGACCGATCAGCATCGAGTCACACTGCGTAAAGTTACGGGCATTGGTCGCGGTTGGCATGATTTTCACCAGCCCGCGATAGGTGTTCTGACTTTTACCGGCCGAAATCCCTTTGGAGATGATGGTCGATTTGGTGTTTTTACCAATGTGGATCATCTTGGTGCCGGTATCGGCCTGCTGACGACCGCTGGTCAGTGCCACTGAGTAGAATTCACCCACTGAATAGTCCCCGCGCAGAATGCAGCTTGGGTATTTCCAGGTGATAGCAGAGCCGGTTTCAGACTGTGTCCAGGACATCTTGCTGTGGTCACCTTCACACAGCGCGCGCTTGGTCACGAAGTTCAGGATACCCCCCTCACCTTCGCCGCCTGGGAACCAGTTCTGAACCGTCGAATATTTCACTTCGGCATTTTTGTGGATGATGACTTCCACCACGGCCGCGTGCAGCTGATAGGTGTCACGCACTGGCGCTGAACAGCCTTCGATGTAGCTGACGTAGCTGTCTTCATCGGCAATCAGGATGGTGCGTTCGAACTGACCGGTTTTCGCTGCGTTGATGCGGAAATAGGTCGACAACTCCATCGGGCAACGCACCCCTTTCGGGATATAAACGAAGGTGCCGTCAGAGGCGACTGCCGAGTTCAGCGCTGCAAAGAAGTTATCGTTCGCCGGAACAACCGTGCCGAGATACTGCTTCACCAGCTCCGGGTGCTCCTGGATCGCTTCGCCAAAGGAACAGAAGATAATCCCCTGCTCCGCCAGCTTGCCGCGATAGGTGGTCGCCACCGAAACGGAGTCAAAAATGGCGTCAACCGCCACTTCACGGCCTTCACGCACCGGGACACCCAGCTGATTAAAGGCGTTTTCCACTTCCTGTGTCAGATAATCGCTGGCTGGCGCACTGCCTGAAGCCTGCAGTGCACCGGGTTCTGATGCGCAGCTGTCATCACAGTTGCCGCAGGAAGGCGCGGAGTAGTAGCTGTAATCCTGGTAGTCGAGTTTTTCGTAGTGCGCTTTCAGCCAGTGTGGCTCTTCCATTTCAAGCCAGGCACGAAACGCTTTAAGACGAAACTCCAGCATCCACTCTGGCTCGTTACGCTTGGCCGAGATCGCCCGCACCACATCTTCATTGATGCCGTTGGCAAATTCTTCGGTTTGCAGTTGGGTAAAGAAGCCCTCTTTGTAGTTGAGCTTGCCTTCCCAGATTTGTACATCGTCAGATGTTTCGCTGTGTCGTGACATATTTCACTTACTCGACGCCAAAGCTCTCACCGCACCCGCAGGCGTGCTGAGCTTTAGGGTTATTGAATTTAAAAATCTGATTCAGGCCTTCACGAACGTAGTCCAGTTCGGTGCCATCAACGAATGGCATCGCCTGTAGCGGCACAAACAGCGTTGCGCCATGGAATGAGAACTGCAAATCATCCTCGACTGGCTCTTTCACCAGATCCATGACGTAACCAAACCCGGCGCAGCCGGATTGTTTTACGCCGAGCCGCAGACCCTTGACATCGGGGTCCTGAGCCGCCAGATTGAGAATTTGTTGCGCTGCGGTTTCAGTCAGCGTCAGCCCTTTCCAGACAAAATCGTCAGGTGAGAAAGAGTCTGTATTAACGGATGCCATGTTGATACCTCTTGAGTCCGGACCTTTTCAGGCTATCCCCCTATGGTAGTGATCTGACCAATCACTTCAACCTCTTGTTTTGCAGGGATAATCATCTTGTGCGATTTTATTTGCTTAATTATTAAGCATAGCCTCTTCAGCTCACCTTGTGGTGAGCGCGTCAGCATAAATAAGCCAGTGTTAACCTATTAATAAATCACTCTTTTTTAAATAACCATTTTTGATAAAAATGCTTATTGATAGGTTACGCCTTTCTGCGATGTAAACAGATTGTTATTTCCGATTATACCGACAGGCAGGATAAATCGATAAATTTTTCTGCCCGCCAATTGCAATCACCGCCCAATTGAATATGATAATTATTATCATTCACATTCAGGGTGGCGTTATGACGCTTTCTGTCTCAGCCTGGCTGCAGCACAAAATCGACGAATATCAGTTTGCGGTGCGTGATATCACCGTCGACTTTTATATGGCGCAGGCAAAACTCGACCGGGCCGACTGCACGATTCATCAGCTACGTCAGTTTAACGATGCCTGTCAGGATATGGCAGAAATCTGCCAGTTGAACGGTGACGACCAGAGTTACCTGCATGCCATGGGTAAACTGCATCACCGACTGGTGCAGGAGATGGGAAACAGCGATCGCGATCGCCTGTTTCGCCTTCAGGCTTATCAACTGGCGCGATTGTCCCTGACCCGCCTCTGCCATCAACTGGCAATGGTCGGGGAGTGGAACCAGGCCACTGCGCTGCAAAGTGACTTCATGCGTCACGCAGGCTGGATATTCTAATCCAGCCAGGGCGTGACGTCGCGCACAATTTTTTTACATTAGCTCTAACAGTGCCTGAAGCGGATGACGCATTCCGTTGCCCTCTACACGCTTGACCTGACTGCGGCACGAATAGCCGGTGGCCAGGCAGCGCTGGCGTGGCAGTCGCTGAAGCTGGGGATGCCAGGAGAGCGCGTAGATCCCCAGCGAGTTTTCAAGGTTCTTACTTTCGTGACCGTAGGTGCCTGCCATACCGCAGCAGCCAACATTGATGTTCTCCAGCTTCGCGCCAAAACGGGAGAAGATCGCCTGCCACTGATTCGGTGTGGAGGGCAGCGCGGTCACCTCGGTGCAGTGTGCAAACAGATACCAGGATTCTCCGCCCGTGGCCTGCACGTCACGCTCTGCCAGTGCACGCT
This sequence comes from Pantoea sp. 18059, assembly GCF_902706165.1. Classification (NCBI taxonomy): domain Bacteria; kingdom Pseudomonadati; phylum Pseudomonadota; class Gammaproteobacteria; order Enterobacterales; family Erwiniaceae; genus Pantoea; species Pantoea sp. 18059. Next base: position 549,076 of record NZ_CACSJS010000001.1, on the reverse strand, counting down.
CTAACCACTCATGTACCAGCAGGACGTTAAAGTCGCCGCGTGATTCGCCCAGCGTCTGACGATATTCATCGCGATAGCAGAGCACCGTGGCCGGATCGACGCCGACCATGGGCAACCCCAGTTTTGCCACCCGATTCAGGAAATCGGCGGTGCGGGATGCCGTGCGGGCGAAACGGTGCAGGAAACCTTTCACATGTTGCGCTTTGCCATTTGGCGAGAATGGCAGGAGCACGGGCCGGTAGCCCAGTTTCTCAATCAGCCTGACAAAATCGTTAACCAGCTGCGCCTCATAGAAGCTGGTAAAAGGATCCTGCACCACCAGCACACAGTTTGCGCGTTCAGCGGCTGACAGCCCTTCCAGCTGCTCCAGCGTCATGTTCATGGCGGGATGACCACTGAGCTGCTGTTTCAGATTAGGGGCCGAAAGCAGCGGCAGATCGACCATACCAATATGGGTTTTACTTATCTCTTTCAGCCACGGCTGGCGCAGGAAGAAGTTAAATACTTTCGGTGCTTTCGCCATCAGCGGCGCATAGCCCTCTACTGCTGCCACCAGGTGATCGCTGACCGGACGCAGATACCGGGTGTGGTAGAGCTGTAAGAAGCGCGAGCGGAAAGCGGGCACGTCAATTTTAATCGGACACTGGGTGGAGCAGGCTTTGCAGGCCAGACAGCCCGACATCGCCTCTTTCACCTCGTGCGAGAAGTCATACTCCCCTTTGCTGGCGTGCCAGCTATTGCGGGTACGGGCAATCAGGGTGCGAAGCGACAGCCGATTTTCAGGCAGCTGCTTTTCCAGGGTGAGCGGATCGACGCCCTGCCCGGCCAGCAGCCGCAGCCACTCCCGCGTCAGTGTTGCCCGCCCTTTGGGCGAGTGAATGCGGTTGCGGGTGATCTTCATGGAGGGACACATCGGGCTGCGGGCATCAAAGTTAAAACATAACCCGTTGCCGTTACACTCCATCGCGCCTCGCCATTCATCCCGGACCGTTAACGGGATCTGACGATCATAGGTTCCGCGCTTCACCGCATCGACCTGCATCATTTCATCATTACTGTTGTATGGCGTACAGATCTTGCCCGGGTTCAGGCGATTGAGCGGATCAAAGGCCGCTTTGATGCGGCGCAATTCGTTAAACAGCGTCTCACCGAAGAATGCCGGACTGTACTGGGCTCGAAACCCTTTGCCATGTTCACCCCACAGCAGGCCGCCGTAGCGCGCTGTCAGCGCTACGACTTCGTCGGAGATCTGTTTCATCATCATCTCCTGCTGCGGATCGCACATATCCAGCGCCGGACGCACATGCAGTACACCTGCATCGACGTGACCAAACATGCCGTAGCTCAGCCCGTGGCTGTCGAGCAGCGCGCGAAACTCGACGATGTAGTCCGCCAGTTTTTCCGGCGGGACCGCGGTATCTTCCACAAAGGGAATCGGTTTAGCCCGGCCTTTGGCATTTCCCAACAGACCCACCGCTTTTTTACGCATGTTATAAATGCGTTCAATGCCATCCAGGTCGTTACAGAACTGATAGCCAATCACGCCGCCCTGCTGCTGCGCCATCAGTGCGTCAAGGCGGCCACAAAGCTGTTCAATCTGCTGATCGATCAGCGCGGCGTTGTCACCGGCAAACTCAACAATATTCAGACCCAGCATCTCTTTGTCGGGTACATCGGCGATCAATTCGCGCACCGAGTGCCAGACAATATCTTCGCGCGCCAGGTTCAGCACCTTAGAGTCAACGGTCTCTACCGAGAGCGCCTGCGCTTCCACCATAAAAGGCGCATTGCGCAGGGCGGAGTCAAAGGAGTCATATTTGATATTCACCAGTCGGCGCACTTTAGGCAGCGGCGTGATATCAAGCCGCGCTTCCGTGACAAAGGCCAGCGTGCCCTCTGCGCCGCACAGCAGGCGCGTCAGGTCAAAGGTTTGCATATCGTCGCTGAAGACATGGCGCAGGTCATATCCGGTCAGGAACCGATTCAGCTTTGGAAACTTTTCCAGAATCAGCGCACGATGCTCGCGGCAGCGCGTCAGCACCTGCTGATAGAGCCGGCCTTCGGGCGTAGCCGTCTGCGCCAGGGTTTCAGCCAGCGCGGTGGCCATTGGACGCGTATCAAGGATATCGCCGCCCAGCAGCACGGCGCGCAGGCCCAGCACATGGTCCGAGGTTTTGCCATAGACCAGTGAGCCCTGGCCGGACGCATCGGTATTAATCATGCCGCCCAGCGTGGCACGGTTACTGGTGGATAACTCCGGCGAGAAGAAAAAGCCGAATGGCTTCAGCCAGGCGTTAAGCTGATCTTTGATCACCCCCGCTTCAACCCGCACCCAGCCCTCATCCGTATTGATCTCCAGGATACGGTTCATGTAGCGCGACATATCCACCACAATCCCCTGATTCAGCGACTGACCGTTGGTGCCGGTACCGCCGCCGCGCGGGGTAAATACCAGACTGGCAAAGCGCGCTTCTCCGGCCACGCGGGCGAGCAGCGCAACATCCGCAGTCGAGCGCGGAAAGAGCGCCGCGTCGGGCAGCAATTGATAGATGCTGTTATCGGTGGAGAGTGAGAGACGATCGGCATAGCTGGTTGCCATGTCACCGGTAAAACCCTGCTCTTTCAACGACTCAAGGAACGTCAGCACCAGTTGAACGAGGCCCGGTGCCTGCGAAATCTGTGGGATCATGATTGTCTGACCGAAGGTGTTGTAAACGTTTGCGTTTATAGATTAGCGATTTCTCGTTTTATCATATTTTTCCTGCGCCTGCCCTTTTTTCAGAAAAGGCAAAAACCTTTCTCCGCAACTCTGTTTAAACCTCAGCAAATAGATCATGATAAAAACCGGCATCCGAATGCCTGAAAATGAAGGATTAAGACGAGGTTATGAGTCAATGATGAAAAGCCAGTACCGGGATATGGATTTACCGCAAATACTCTTCACCCTGATGTTCATTCTGCTGCTGATTGTCGCCTGTTTATGGGTCGTGCAGCCGTTTATTCTGGGCTTTGCCTGGGCCAGCATGGTGGTGATTGCCACCTGGCCATTGATGCTGAAATTCCAGCGACTGTTATGGGGACGCCGTTCCCTGGCGGTGATCGTGATGACACTGCTGCTGCTGCTGCTGTTTATTATCCCTATCGCCCTGCTGGTCAGCAGCCTGATTGATAACAGCGCGCCGGTGATTGCCTGGGTTACCCAGGGGCATATGATGCCGCGACTGTTATGGCTCAACGATGTACCGATGGTCGGCAAGAAGCTTTATGTCAGTTATGACACGCTAGTGGCGAGCGGCGGTGCCGGCGTCATGGCGAAAATACAGCCCTATATCGGCCGTACCACCGGCTTTTTTGTCGCGCAGGCCGGTCATTTCGGACGCTTTATGATCCATCTGGGCGTGATGTTACTGTTCAGCGTGCTGCTTTACTGGCGTGGCGAACAGGCTGCCCAGGGCATTCGTCACTTTGCTTTCCGCATGGCGGGACGGCGCGGTGATGCCGCCGTACTGCTGGCGGCGCAGTCCATTCGTGCCGTGGCGCTTGGCGTAGTGGTGACGGCGCTGGTGCAGGGCGTGCTGGGCGGTATCGGTCTGGCGATCTCCGGCATTCCTTACGCCACGCTGTTGACGGTACTGATGATCCTCTGCTGTCTGGTACAGCTCGGCCCGCTACTGGTGCTGGTTCCCGCCATTATCTACCTCTACTGGAGCGGAGATACGACATGGGGAACGGTGCTGCTGGTCTGGAGCTGTGTGGTCGGCACGATGGATAACGTGCTGCGCCCGATGCTGATCCGTATGGGTGCCGATCTGCCGATGATCCTGATTCTTTCTGGTGTTATTGGTGGACTGTTTGCGTTCGGGATGATTGGTCTGTTTATCGGGCCAGTGGTTCTGGCGGTCTCTTATCGTCTGGTTTCCGTCTGGGTTCATGAAGCGCCTGCCCCGGATAGTGACCAACTGGCCGTGGCTGATGCCCTGGCCGATCACGATGATATCCCGCCTGCTGCATGATGGGATGAATAACCCGCAGCGCCGCTACCCCTATAAGCATTGATTAGTGCGGTTAATGATGATTAACCGCACCCCTTCTCTCAGATCAGATAAATTCTGTTTTCCATTAGCGATTTTTAAGAAAAAAGCCACCTTTGGCCTGAAAGTGACCTTTTCGGGCCAAAAAAGATTACTTTCTGCACTGTTTCTTAAGCCAAATGGCGAAGTAAAGGTCACAAAAGATTATTGGCTTTAAACTAATAAGAGGATTCTTAAAGACGACAGCCAGCCGTATGAATAACATGTTTCCTATGTTCGAAATCAACCTGATGATTTTCAGACAATCTCATTCCCCTGAGTAGAGTAAAGAATTGCTGTGTGTAGTCTTTGCCCATCCCCTGTGATGGGCTTTTTTTTTGCCTGAATCTGACCAGATATAAACAGAAAAGGCCCGCATAGCGGGCCCTGAAGAGTGCTAACAACCCGTATCAGGCTGTTTTATTTAACTGCGCCAGACTCACCCAGGTCTCCACCACCGTGTCCGGGTTCAGTGACAGACTGTCGATGCCCTCTTCCATCAGCCATGCGGCGAAATCCTGATGGTCTGACGGTCCCTGCCCGCAGATTCCGACATATTTCCCCTTCTGCTTCGCGGCCCTTATGGCCATTGAAAGCAGCATCTTCACGGCCTCGTTACGCTCGTCAAACAGCGCGGAGACGACGCCAGAGTCGCGGTCCAGCCCCAGCGTCAGCTGAGTCATGTCGTTTGAGCCAATAGAGAAGCCATCGAAGTGCTCCAGGAATTGATCCGCCAGCAGGGCATTGGACGGGATCTCGCACATCATAATGATCTTCAGCCCGTTCTCGCCGCGCTTCAGTCCCTGACGCCCCAGCTCTTCCACCACAGCCTTCGCCTGCTCAACGGTGCGCACAAACGGAACCATAATCTCGACGTTTGTCAGGCCCATCTCGTTGCGAACACGTTTCACCGCTTCGCACTCCAGTGCAAAGCAGTCCCGGAAGCTGTCAGCGACATAGCGACCCGCACCCCGGAATCCCAGCATCGGGTTTTCCTCTTCCGGCTCGTAGCGTTCTCCACCCACCAGGTTGGCATATTCATTGGTTTTAAAGTCAGAAAGTCGGACAATTACGCGTTTCGGCGCAAAAGCGGCGCCAAGCGTGGCAATTCCTTCAGTCAGTCGAGCGATGTAAAACTCCACCGGATCATCAAATCCTTTCATCATTTTACGGATCTGCTGCTGCAGCTCCGGCGTCTGTTGGTCAAACTCCAGCAGCGCTTTAGGGTGGACGCCGATCATACGGTTAATGATAAATTCCAGCCGCGCCAGACCCACGCCTTCGTTAGGCAGACAGGCGAAATCAAAGGCGCGATCGGGGTTGCCCACGTTCATCATGATCTTCAGCGGCAGTTCAGGCAGTGAATCGACCTGCGAACTGGTGACGTCGAAGTCGAGCAGTTGATCATAGACGTAGCCGGTATCACCTTCGGCACATGAGACCGTGACGTTATGCCCCTCTTTCAGCCGGTCGGTGGCGTCACCACAACCCACCACTGCCGGAATGCCCAGCTCACGCGCGATGATCGCAGCATGACAGGTCCGTCCGCCACGGTTAGTCACAATCGCTGATGCTTTTTTCATGATCGGTTCCCAGTCCGGGTCGGTCATGTCGGTCACCAGCACATCGCCTTTTTCAATGCGATTCATTTCGCTGATATCGTGGATGACCTTCACCACGCCTGCGCCAATACGATGACCGATAGCACGACCTTCCACGACGACGCTGCCCTGCCCCTGCAGCGTGTAACGCTCCATTACCTGACCATTTGAGCGTACGGTTTCAGGGCGCGCCTGAACAATAAACAGTTTGCCGGTGTGCCCATCTTTGGCCCACTCAATATCCATCGGGCGCTGATAATGCTGTTCAATCAGCACCGCCTGCTTCGCCAGCGCCTGCACTTCCTCATCGCTCAGGCAGAAACGGTCGCGTTCGGCCTCAGGCACATCTTCGATCCGCACCTGCTCGCCATGCGCCTGGGAATCGGCATAGACCATGCGAACCTTTTTCGAGCCCATATTGCGGCGCACAATCGACGGACGATCGGCTGCCAGGGTTGGCTTGTGCACATAGAACTCATCCGGGTTAACGGCACCCTGCACCACCATTTCCCCCAGCCCCAGTGCGGCGGTGATAAAGACCACCTGATCAAAGCCGGACTCGGTATCAATGGTGAACATCACACCCGAGGCGGCCAGGTCTGAACGCACCATGCGCTGTATTCCCGCTGAGAGCGCAACGCCACGATGGTCATAGCCCTGATGCACACGGTAGGAGATAGCGCGGTCATTAAACAGCGAGGCGAAGACATGCTTTACCGCCACCATGACGGCGTCGATGCCCTGTACATTCAGGAAGGTTTCCTGCTGGCCGGCAAAAGAGGCGTCAGGCATATCTTCTGCGGTTGCAGAGGAGCGCACGGCAAACGACGCGGCATCATCATCAGCAGAAAGCTGCTTATAGGCGTCCAGAATGGCGGACTCCAGCTCGGGCAGGAACGGTGTCTCCACGACCCACTGACGAATCTGCTTACCCGCTTTTGCCAGCGCATCAACGTCATCAATATCGGTCTCATCCAGCAGCGCATAAATACGCTGATTCAGCCCGCTTTGATCGAGGAACAGGTTAAAGGCGTAGGATGTGGTCGCGAAACCGTTGGGCACGGAAACGCCCAGCGACGACAGATTAGTAATCATTTCACCCAGAGAGGCATTTTTGCCCCCCACCCGGTCAACATCATGCATGCCAAGCTGGTTATACCAGAGCACGAGTGGCTGTTCGCCTTTACTGGACATTGAGCTTATCCTTTATCAATTATCAATGAATGGACACAGGGAGTAATCTGTCTTCAGCCTGGCATATCACCCTCTCAATAACGATCTGTTGAATCGTTAAAGCAGAATTTCAGCCACAGTTTCGGAATTGTGAGCGCATTATTTTGCTGTTGCGCAAAGTCGCCTTTTTTCTCTAAATGATTGATGCCACAGGAAATGGCAGATTTTCAGCCACTTAAGCATTCTGTTTTGTTGCGCAACAACTGCGTGGCTACTTGCGGCTTAACGACAGATTAAAAAGAATGCTGGCTCAACGAGCCACCCTTTCATTTTTAGTATCGTGATGAAACGACAGACAAATAATCCGGACAGACATTCCAGAAATTAAAATCAGAGATGATTTATTTAATCGCATGGCCCATGCTGAATGCTCACTCTTGTCTGAGGCTGATTTCGTTATGACAACTGACAGAAGCGTTTTTTATATCTCCGATGGTACGGCCATTACGGCTGAGGTGCTGGGTCATGCGGTGCTGTCGCAGTTTCCGGTCAATATCACCAGCCTGACGCTGCCGTTTGTGGAAAATGTTCAGCGGGCGCTGGCGGTTAAAGCCCAGATTAACGCGCTCTATCAGCAGAGCGGTGTCAGGCCGCTGGTCTTTTTCTCCATCGTGACGCCGGAAGTGCGCGACATCATCGTACAGAGTGACGGCTTTTGTCAGGATATCGTCCAGGCGCTGGTCGCCCCGCTTCAGCAGGAGCTGGGGCTATCGCCCGCGCCGGTGGCACACCGTACCCATGGACTGGATGCCAGTAACCTGGGTAAATATGACGCACGTATCGCGGCCATCGATTACACCCTGGCGCATGATGACGGCATCTCGCTGCGCGGGCTGGAAGATGCGCAGGTGATTCTGTTAGGCGTCTCGCGCTGTGGCAAAACACCCACCAGCCTCTATCTGGCAATGCAGTTTGGTATTCGCGCCGCCAACTATCCATTCATTGCCGACGATATGGATAACCTTAAACTCCCGCCCGCGCTGCGCGCGCATCAGAATAAACTGTTCGGGCTGACCATCGACCCGGAACGGCTGGCTGCGATACGTCAGGAGCGGGCGGAAAATACCCGTTACGCCTCGATGCGTCAGTGCCGGCTGGAGGTGGGCGAAGTGGAAGCGCTGTTTCGCACTCATCAGATCCGCTATCTCAACAGCACCAACTACTCCGTGGAGGAGATTGCGACCAAAATTCTCGACATTATGGGCCTGACTCGCCGCATGTACTGATGGGTAACTGGCGCTGAACTGTAAAGCGGCGCTGCCGTCGCTTTTGATTTCATTATTAAATTCCGGGTTGAATTCGCAGACTAATGGTTTATTGTGACCACCATCACTTCCCGGTATTTCACCGCTGCGAAGAACCGTTTTCGAGAAACCCATGAACAAAACCGACGAACTGCGTACCGCACGCATTGGTAGTCTGATTACCCCCGCCAGCCTGGCGGCTGAGCATCCTGTCTCTCCGGCAATTGCCGACAATGTCACCGCTGCCCGTAAACGTATTGCCCGTATTCTGACGGGTGAAGATCCCCGCCTGCTGGTGGTGATTGGCCCCTGCTCGCTGCACGACCCGAAAGCGGCACTGGAATATGCTGAGCGTCTGAACGCGTTACGCAGCCACTATGAAGATCGGCTGGAGATTGTGATGCGTGCCTACTTTGAAAAGCCGCGCACCGTAGTGGGCTGGAAAGGCTTAATCTCCGATCCGGATCTGGATGGGAGCTACGATGTGAACCGCGGCATAGGCATCGCCCGCCAGCTGCTGATTGATATCAACGCGCTGGGCCTGCCTACCGCCACGGAATTCCTGGATATGGTGATCGGCCAGTTTATTGCCGATCTGATTAGCTGGGGCGCGATTGGCGCACGCACCACCGAAAGCCAGATCCACCGCGAAATGGCATCGGCCCTCTCCTGCCCGGTCGGCTTTAAAAACGGCACCGATGGTAACGTACAGATTGCCGTGGATGCGATTCGCGCCGCGCGCGCCAGCCACATGTTCCTTTCGCCCGATAAGCTGGGCCAGATGACTATCTATCAGACCAGCGGCAACCCGCATGGTCATGTGATCCTGCGTGGCGGCAAACAGCCTAACTATCATGCCAGTGATGTCGCCGCCGCAGCCGAAAGTCTGTCGGCATTTAATCTGCCACAGCAACTGGTGATCGACTTTAGTCACGGTAACTGCCTGAAGCAGCATCGTCGTCAGATGGATGTCGCGGCAGAGGTGGCAGAACAGATTAAAGCGGGATCGCAGGCCGTTGCTGGTGTGATGATTGAAAGCTTCCTGGAAGAGGGCAATCAGAAAGTCGTCAGCGGCGAACCGCTGGTCTATGGCAAGTCGATTACCGATCCCTGCCTCGGCTGGCAGGAGAGCGAAAAGGTGCTCGCCCTGCTGGCCGAGGCGGTTTCTCACCGCCTCTGAGTCTGCATCAGCTGGAGCAGCTCACTTCCAGGGTTTTGCCCCAGTCTGGCGGCCGCTGACGATATTCAGCGGCTGTCTGATCGCTAAAGGGTTGCTGTAACGCCTGATGCAGACGTGCCAGCGCCCCCTGCTCTCCCCGCTCCGCCTCTTCAATCGCCTGCTGCGCCAGATAGTTGCGCAGAATCACCGCCGGATTGGCCGCCTTCATCACGGCCTGACGTTCTGCATCGCTGACCTGCTCATCCATCAGACGGCTGCGGTAGCGCTGATACCAGCTATCAAACGCCTCACGATCGATAAACTCATCCCGCAGCTGTGAACGGCTGTCAGCCTGTTGCGTCTCACTAAGCAGGCGGAACGTCAGGGTGTAATCGCTATGCTCCTGCGTCATCAGTGCCAGCAAATCGGTCAGAATCTCATTATCGCTGCTCTGCTGCGTCAGCAGACCGAGTTTCGCCCGCATCCGTTCGCCCCAGACCCGCATCAGTTCAGGTTCGTAGGCGCTCAGTGCCGTCCGCAACTGCTCGGTGGTCAGCAGACCCGACAGCGCATGTGCCAGCCGGTTAAGATTCCACATACCGATCATTGGCTGATTTTCAAAGCTGTAGCGCCCCTGATAGTCGCTGTGATTACAGATGAAGTCGGGCTGATAATCATCCAGAAAACCAAAGGGGCCATAGTCGATGGTCAGACCCAGAATCGACATGTTGTCCGTGTTCATCACTCCATGAGCAAAGCCCACGCTCTGCCACAGCGCAATCAGACGCGCAGTGCCTAACACAATGTCGGTAAACCACTGTTGATAGCGGTCTGCTTCAGCGTCCAGATGCGGCCAGTGATGGCGAATGGCGTAGTCGGCCAGTTGCTGCACTTTCTCCTGCTGCTGGCTGTAAAAGAAATGCTCGAAATGACCGAAACGCAGATGACTCGGTGAAATGCGCATCAGCATCGCGCCACGCTCTGTTGTTTCGCGGTAGACCGGCTCATCACCTATCGACAGGGTCAGCGCACGCGTGGTGGGAATGCCCAGATGATGCAGCGCTTCCGAGGCGAGAAACTCACGCACGCTGGAACGGATCACGGCACGTCCATCGCCCATGCGGGAATAAGGCGTCAGGCCTGCGCCCTTGAGATGCCAGTCCAGCTTGCTGCCATCCTCCAGACGCTGCTCACCCAACAGAATGCCGCGCCCGTCGCCAAGCTGGCCCGCCCAGACGCCAAACTGATGGCCGCTATAGACCTGCGCCAGCGGCTGCATGCCGGGCAGCAGTGCGGCACCGTGCCAGACGGCATGACCCTTATCGGCAAAGAGCGCGCTATCCAGCCCCATTGAGGCTGCAAGCGGTGCGTTATGATACAGCAGGCGTCCGCCTGCCAGTGGCGTGGGGTTCAGCGCGGTGTAACACCCGGTAAGTTCACGGAACCAGGTGTTGTCAAAAGAGGCCTTGCCTGAGGACATTGTTTCTCCCATGCGATGCTCAGCGTTACTTAAGGTTAGTCCTCTAGTGTAACGCTGATAGCGGGGATTAACAGGAAGTATCAGCCGGGATGCTGCGCGGATGGCACACGATCGTCGGCGCAGATCAGTGAATGCAGCGCGTCAGATTTTACCACCGGGAAGAGCGCACCCTGAAACTCGGCACCGCTCAGCTGGCTGACTTTATCCAGCAGCACGTCGTCATCAATGCCACAAATAATGAGCCGGTCACAATGGGCGCGGAAATTATCGATAATGCTCTGAATAAATGGCACGAATGAAGCGCGCTTTGCCAGCGAATGAATAAACTCTTTGTCCAGGCAGATGCAGCTGAATAAATTATCGTAGACCGCATTAGAGGGGGTCTTACCCGCGCCGAAATGAGAAATCGCTAAATTAAACTCAGCATGCAGGCTTGCCAGCAGGGGATTATTTTTTCCCAGTTTTAGTTGCGGAAACGTTTCAGTGATATTCAACAGAATGAATGGCAACTGATTTATTTTGCGCATCACTAATTCGCTGGCCAGCAGCGTCCGGGCCATGCCTTCATCAATACGTATAAATGCTGACACGGAATGCGCTTCAAAAAAGCCGCGATTCTGCTCCAGCAATCCAATCTGACTTTGCAGCAGGCGCAGCTGCTGCGACTCATCGAGCTGCGGCAGCAACAGATCCTGCGGCAGGGTGATGGGGGCACTTTCATGCACAAACTGCGTGACCAGCTCGACAGCAGTCAGTCGCCCATTAACATCACAGACAGGATAAAACCAGATTTCCGACTGATAGTCGGCCGAAAGATGAATTTTCATTTTAATGCCAGAATATGCGGCGATGGGGATATCGTATAGTAATGGTCAGGCGCAGGCAATAGTGCCAAATCATTGAAGAGACGAACTTCTTTACTCTTCCATTGCCGTTTGGCAGCAGGCGATCACCCTTAAGCCAAATAGTAGCGATAAAACAGCGGTTATTAGTGGAATTAAATAAGCGTTTATTATGTTTATTAAAACCCACGCTCAATAACTGTCATTTAAAATAAACCTTTTACTCTCTGTTTTAACTCTATTTAAAATTGGACTTAAGTCTGATTCCCCGGACCTGCGTTTAAATACGACGGGCCTGCCAGAACACTTTTCGCCAGTAGACATTGTCGAGCGAGGAGCGGATGACGCCCTGGCTGGTTGAGGCATGAATAAAGGCATTATCGGTGTCATAAATGCCCACATGCAGGCCATTCTCCCCGCGACCGGTTTTGAAGAAGACCAGATCGCCTGGCAGCAGCTCGTCTTTGCTGATTCGGGTGCCGATATCGCTTTGAGCTGAGGTGGTGCGCGGCAGTTGCAGCGCAAATTTATCGCGGAAAGTCAGATAGACAAAGCCGGAGCAGTCAACCCCGTTACGACTCATGCCGCCATAGCGATAAGGCGTACCACGCCAGTTACCGAGCTGATCGTTCAGTTCCGCAATCACGGTGATCGAATCGGAAAGACGGCCATTAATCGGCGGAGCGTGATGACTGCATCCCGTCAGCAGCAGAACTAAAATCAGCAAACCCAGGCGCATCGCCAAATGTCCTTATCAGAAGTTGCAACCGGCTTAATGTAGCGGTAAAGCCCGCCGGGTAGCAAGTGTCAGGGCAATACGGTCAGCAGCGTGCGTCCTTCGAGTTCAAGCTGCCGGAAAGCAATCTGGTAGAGCGGTGTCAGGCGCTGCGGCGTCAGAACCTCTGCCGGTTCACCCTGGGCTATCAACGCTCCCTGATCCATCAGCCAGACCCGATCCGCCTGTTGCAGGCTGTGGTTGAGGTCGTGACTGCTGGCGATAACGCTGATGCCCGCCGCGCACAGGTCGGCAATCAGATCGTCCACCGCTTTTTGCTGGGCGATATCCAGCGCGGTCATGGGCTCATCAAGGATCAGCAGCCGCCCGTGTGGATTGATGTTGGGATCAACCTGCACACAGACCGCCGCCAGCCTGACGCGCTGCCATTCACCACCGGAGAGCCGGGTCAGTGAACGCGATAACTTATCCTGCAGCTGAAGCCGTTTCAGCAGCGTGCTGAGGCGATCGTCTGTCTGCCCCGCCGCCTGTTTCAGATGCAGACGCAAATAGTGCCAGACCGGCATCTGGCTTAGCGGTGCCTGCTGCTGAGGCAGCCAGCCGCGAACCCGGGCCATCGCTGCGCCATTCCAGTCACTCAGCGGCTGTTCGTCCAGCAGCACCGTGCCGGAGGCGGGTTGCAGTCCCGCAATCACACTGAGTAAGGTGCTTTTGCCTGCACCGTTCGGGCCTGCCACATGCAGCAGCTGACCGGCGGCAAGCTCACCGGTCAGTGGCAGCAGCCGTCCGGGGACGGCTGCCTGTTGCAGGCGCAACAGCATCTATTTTGCCAGCGCCTGCTTAATGGTTTCCAGAATGATCGGATCTTCCGGCGTCATGTCAGGTGCAAAACGCTGGATCACGCTGCCGTCACGGCCAATAAGGAATTTTTCGAAGTTCCACAGGATGTCGCCCTGCTCTTTCGGCGCGCGTCCTTTGCTCTCCATGCGCTCGTAAAAGCCGCTGCCTTCCGGGCGCACCGCGTCAGGTCGGGCCGCAATCAGCTGGGCATAGAGCGGATGGCGGCCTGCGCCATTCACCTCGGTTTTGGCAAACATCGGGAACGTGACACCATACGTGGTGCTGCAGAAGGTTTTAATCTCCTCACTGCTGCCCGGCTCCTGCTCCAGAAACTGGTTGCAGGGAAAACCGAGTACGCTGAAGCCCTGATCCTGCCAGGCTTTCTGCAGGTTCTCCAGCTCTTCATATTGCGGCGTCAGACCACATTTCGAGGCAACATTGACCACCAGCAGTACCTTGCCCTGCCATTGTGATAGCGTGGTTTTTTCCCCATCGAGCGTAACCAGTTCAGTTTGATATATGTTCATGCTGTTTCCTGTTGTGGATGCTGTTGTGGATGCAGAGTCGCCAGCCGAAGCTAGCGTGAAGATTTCACCAGTAAAATAATAAACAGCGGCGCGCCCAGTGTCGCCGTCACGACGCCTATCGGTAATTCCGCCGACGTCAGCGCCAGGCGTGCCACAATATCGGCTGCCAGTAATACACCGGCGCCAGCCAGCGCCGATGCCGGCAGCAGATAACGGTGATCGCTGATGCCGCTCATACGCAGCAGATGCGGGATCACCAGTCCGACAAAGCCAATAGCACCGGCCATCGCAACGCTGATGCCGACCAGCCAGCCCATGGCCAGCACCAGCAGGTTACGCCAGTAGAAGAGAGACAGTCCGAGCTGGCGGGCGGATGTCTCGCCCAGCGCCAGCAGATTAAGAATCTGCCCGGTCGCCCCCAGGGCCAGCATCACCGGCAGCAGCGCCAGCATCATCCAGCCATAGCGCCAGTCAATCCCGCTGAATCCCCCCATCATCCAGTACATCAACTGACGCAGATCGAGGCTGGTACTGAAGTAGACCGCCCAGGTCATGATGGCACTACAGATAATCCCCAGCGCTACGCCGGTAAGCAACAGCCGGGTGACTGAGAGCTGACGATGGGCAAAATGCAGCAGGATGAGCGTAATTATCAGTGCACCGGCCATCGCCGCCAGCCCAAGGCTCCACAGCGAGCCGCTGCCCAGCAGCACGCCGAGCACCAGGCCAATACCGGCACCATTTGAGACGCCGAGCAGGCCGGGCTCCGCCAGCGGATTTGTAAACAGCGCCTGCATCACGACACCGCATACCGCCAGCGATGCCCCGACCAGCACCACCGCCAGACTGCGAGGCAGCCGCAACTGCCAGACAAAGAGCCTGCCGCTTTCCGTGAACCAGTCTGAGGGCGCGATCCAGCTGTCACCGGCACACAGGCTGAGACAGAGCAGAGCAGAGAGCATAAGTGCTAACACAATAAGCCATTTCTGGCCGCGCTGGTCGGCCTGGCGCGCGAGCTGGTCGAGCAGAGACATAAGCGGGATTAGCTGAGAAAACAGAGATTTGATTGTAGAGGGATTGCAGAAAAAAGAAAGGCAGATGAGGCGGTTTGCATTTTGCTGTCAGGGAGATTAACGGGCGTGGGAGGCGGGATTGCTGCGTACTGAAACCATGAAAAAAGGCCGCTTGCGCGGCCTTTTTGAAACGCTGAAATTCAGTCAGTCTCTTTGGGTGTAGCGTTCTCTACGCGGCTTTTCAGCTTCTGTCCTGGGCGGAACGTTACTACGCGACGCGCAGTAATCGGAATATCTTCACCCGTTTTCGGGTTTCTGCCAGGACGCTGGTTTTTGTCACGCAGGTCAAAATTACCAAACCCAGACAGTTTTACCTGTTCTCCATTCTCCAAAGCGCGACGTACCTCTTCGAAAAACAGCTCAACTAACTCTTTGGCATCGCGTTTGCTCAGCCCGAGTTTCTCAAACAGGTACTCTGACATCTCAGCTTTTGTAAGCGCCATAGGTTCAATCCCTCAAGGTTGCCTGGAATCGCTCTTTTAATGCCGCAACGCATTTGCCAACGGTCGCGGCAATCTCCTCTTCTTCGAGTGTCCGGCTGGTATCCTGCAAAATCAGGCTGATTGCGAGGCTCTTGTAGCCCTCAGAAACGCCCTTACCGCGGTACACGTCAAACAAGTTTACGCCAACTACCTGATTTACGCCAACTTTCTTACACTCCGCGATGATATCTGCTGCGGGGACGTTTTCAGCCACCACAACGGCAATATCACGACGGTTCGCCGGGAAGCGAGAAATCTCGCGCGCGTCAGGCAGGACGCGGTCTGCGACCTTATTCCAAAGCAGTTCAAAGACTAAGGTGCGGCCATTGAGATCAAGCTTACGTTCCAGCTCAGGATGAACCACGCCGATAAATCCGATATGTTCATCATGCAAATAAATCGCCGCGCTCTGTCCTGGATGCAACGCCGGATTCGCTTCAGCACGGAAGCTGATGTCATCCAGTTTGCCGGTTAAATCGAGCAGCGATTCTAAATCGCCTTTCAAATCATAGAAGTCAACTGTCTGACGCGCCAGATCCCAGTGCTCTTCAACGCGGTTACCGCTGATGACGCCAGCCAGCATAAGATCCTGACGGATGCCTAAATCTGCCTGGGTATCCGGCACAAAGCGTAAGCCGCTCTCAAACAGACGCACGCGGCTCTGCTGACGGTTCTGGTTGTAGACTACCGCGCTGAGCAGGCCGGTCCAGAGTGAGAGACGCATGGTTGACATATCGCTGGAGATTGGGCTCGGCAGCAACAGCGCCTCTTCACCCGGGTGCAGCAGCTGCTGAATTTTCGGATCGACGAAGCTGTAGGTAATCGCTTCCTGATAGCCCTTATCCACCAGCAGGTTTTTCGCGCGCTTCAGCGACAGATTCGCTTCGCGATGCTGAGTCATCACCAGACCCGCCTGTACCGGCACATCCGGAATGTTGTTGTAGCCATAAATACGGGCCACTTCTTCAACCAGATCTTCTTCAATCGCCATATCGAAGCGCCAGCTCGGGGCGACGGCCTGCCACTGCCCTTCTCCCACGGTCACTTCACAGCCGAGACGCGTCAGAATGTCAGTCACCTGCTCATCCGCGATCACGTGGCCAATCAGACGGTCCAGCTTTTCACGACGCAGCGGGATCGTCGCTGGCACAGGCAGGGCTGCCTGATGGGTCTGATCGATGATCGGGCCCGCTTCACCGCCGCAGATTGACAGCAGCAGCTGGGTAGCACGCTCCAGTGCGGTATGTTGCAGCGCCGGATCAACACCACGCTCGTAGCGATGTGACGCGTCGGTATGCAGACCATGACGACGGGCGCGGCCGGTAATAGAGAGCGGATCAAAGTAAGCGCACTCGAACAGGATATTCTGCGTTTCGCCGTTCACGCCCGAATGTTCGCCACCAAAGATACCGGCCATCGCCAGCGCTTTCTGATGATCGGCGATCACTAAGGTATCACTCTGCAGGCTGGCTTCAGTGCCATCCAGCAGCGTCAGCTTTTCGCCTTCTTTCGCCATACGCACCACGATACCGCCGTCGATGCGGTCGAGATCGAAGGCGTGCATCGGCTGACCCAGCTCCAGCAGAACGTAGTTAGTGATATCCACCACCGGATCGATAGAACGAATACCACAACGACGCAGCTTCTCTTTCATCCACAATGGCGTTGACGCCTTTACGTTAATCCCTTTTACTACACGGCCCAGATAGCGTGGACAGGCTTCTGTCGCGTCAACCTGAATCGGGAAAGTGTCGTTCAGCGTCGCAGCGACCGGCTGCATCTCCGGCACGTCCAGTGGCAAACCATTGAGGACGGCGACATCACGGGCGATACCGATAAGACCCAGACAGTCAGCGCGGTTAGGCGTGACGCTGATTTCGATGGTGTTGTCATCAAGCTGCAGGTAGGCGCGGATGTCGGTGCCAATCGGCGCATCGGCTGGCAGCTCGATGATGCCGTTGTGGTCGTCGGAAATCCCCAGCTCGGAGAAAGAGCAGAGCATGCCTTCAGACGGCTCGCCACGCAGTTTAGCCGCTTTGATTTTGAAATCACCTGGCAGCACGGCGCCGACGGTGGCGACCGCGACTTTCAGTCCCTGACGGCAGTTCGGCGCGCCACAGACGATGTCCAGCAGGCGATCGCCGCCCACATTGATTTTGGTCACACGCAGCTTGTCTGCATTCGGGTGCTGGCCGCACTCCACCACTTCCCCGACCACGACGCCGTGGAACGCACCGGCAACCGGATCAACGCCGTCAACTTCCAGACCGGCCATAGTGATTTGTTCAGACAGCGCAGCGCTGTCCAGGGCTGGATTTACCCATTCGCGTAACCAGAGTTCACTGAATTTCATTGGATATCCTGCCCTTACTTAAATTGTTTGAGGAAACGTAAATCATTTTCAAAGAAGGCACGCAGATCGGTCACGCCGTAGCGCAACATGGTCAGACGCTCCATGCCCATACCAAAGGCGAAACCGGAGTAGACTTCCGGATCGATGCCGACATTACGCAGCACGTTAGGGTGAACCATGCCGCAACCCAGCACTTCCAGCCACTTGCCGTTTTTACCCATGACGTCTACTTCTGCTGATGGCTCAGTAAACGGGAAATAGGAAGGACGGAAACGAATCTGCAGATCTTCTTCGAAGAAGTTGTTCAGGAAATCGTGCAGCGTGCCTTTCAGGTTGGTAAAGCTGATATTTTTATCCACAATCAGCCCTTCCATCTGATGGAACATCGGGGTATGGGTCTGATCGTAATCGTTACGGTAGACGCGGCCTGGCGCAATAATGCGAATCGGCGGCTGCTGAGCCTTCATGGTACGGATCTGCACGCCGGACGTCTGGGTACGCAGCAGGCGCGTGGCGTCAAACCAGAAGGTGTCGTGATCAGCACGGGCCGGGTGATGGGCAGGAATATTCAGCGCATCGAAGTTATGATAATCATCTTCAATTTCTGGACCGGTTACGACGCCAAAGCCTAACTCACCAAAGAAGGTCTCAATGCGATCCATGGTGCGGGTTACCGGATGCAGGCCGCCATTCTCAATGCGACGACCTGGCAGAGAGACATCAATGGTCTCTTCAGCCAGACGGGCATTCAGCACCGCAGCTTCCAGGGCATCTTTGCGCGCATTCAGACGCTCAGTCACCTGCTGCTTCGCTTCATTGATTACCGCACCCGCTGCCGGGCGCTCTTCGGCTGGCAGCTCGCGTAACGTAGTCATCTGCAGTGTCAGATGTCCTTTCTTACCCAGGTATTCGACGCGCACCGCGTCAAGGGCGGCGATATCCGTCGCCCCGTCGATGGCCGCCGTGGCGCTGGCCACCAGTTCTGCGAGTTGGGACATAGTTTCCTCTTTTTCCAGTCAGGCTGGTCAGTTCTCGTTGGGACCTGCCGGTCCAATATGCTAGCGCCAGAAACAAAAAAGCCTCCACGAGGGAGGCTTTTAGCGCGATTTTTCGTTTCTTTTCTTATGCGCAAAAGCCCCTGGATGTCAGGCGCTAAAGTAAAAAAAGAAACGGAAAATAGCAGCGTTCATGCTTGCGGTTACCTTGTCATGCGATACAGGGGGTCTATTGAAATGCTCAGCGCCGGAAATGTCAATCTTTTGCGTAAGTTACAGGCAATAAAAAAGGGAGCAAGCTCCCTTTTCCATCTGACTTACGCCAGGGCTGATTTCGCTTTTTCGACCAGTGCAGAGAATGCCACTTTATCGAATACCGCGATGTCGGCCAGGATCTTACGGTCAATCTCAATGGCTGCTTTTTTCAGACCATTGATGAAACGGCTGTAAGACATGCCGTTCTGACGAGCCGCTGCGTTGATACGCGCGATCCACAGCTGACGGAACTGACGCTTACGTTGACGACGGTCACGGTAAGCATACTGACCAGCTTTGATAACAGCCTGGAAGGCAACGCGGTAAACACGTGAACGTGCACCGTAATAGCCTTTAGCTTGTTTTAAGATTTTTTTGTGACGTGCGCGAGCAACTACACCACGTTTTACACGAGCCATTTAGCTCTCCTGTTTAATATTCTGATTTAATGAAAAAATTACTTATGCGTACGGCAGGCAGGCAATTACCAGACCCAGATCGCCTTTTGACACCATGCCTTTAGGGCGCAGGTGACGTTTACGCTTAGTAGATTTTTTGGTCAGAATATGACGCAGGTTTGCGTGTTTACGCTTGAAGCCGCCAGAAGCGGTCTTGCGGAAACGCTTAGCCGCACCACGTACAGTTTTAATCTTTGGCATTTTAAAAATATCCACTTCGCATTGTTAATAACATGACCCAGACAGGCGAACAGTTAACCGCACAGCGCGAACGCTGCGCGGTTAGTGTTACTTGAAAGCCTACTGTTTCTTCTTAGGAGCGAGCACCATGATCATCTGGCGGCCTTCGATCTTCGAAGGGAAGGATTCGACAATGGCCAAATCCAGATCTTCACACAGGTCTTTACGGACGCGGTTAAGCACTTCCATACCGATCTGCTGGTGCGCCATCTCACGACCGCGGAAACGCAGCGTGATTTTGGCTTTATCGCCTTCTTCCAGAAAGCGAATCAGGTTGCGTAGTTTGACCTGATAGTCGCCATCATCGGTTCCAGGACGGAATTTGATTTCCTTAACCTGAATAACTTTTTGCTTCTTCTTCTGTTCCTTAGAAGATTTGCTTTTTTCATAGAGGAACTTGCCGTAATCCATGATGCGGCAGACCGGCGGTTCGGCATTCGGGCTGATTTCGACTAAGTCGCCGCCCGCTTCCTCGGCTTTTTCCAAAGCTTCGCGTAATGTGACAATGCCAATCGGCTCGCCATCCATGCCTGTTAAGCGCACTTCAGTTGCGCGGATTTCACTGTTGATTTTGTTCGGACGCGTCGGTAGTACTCGTTTTCCGCCTTTAATACTTTATTCCTCCAATTGTTGAAGATTTCGGCTGCGAATCTCTTGTTGAAGTTTCTCAACAAACACATCGACATCCATCGACCCAAGGTCTTTACCACGGCGGGTGCGAACGGCAACTTTGCCAGATTCCACCTCTTTATCACCGCAGACCAACATATAAGGGACGCGACGTAATGTGTGCTCGCGGATTTTAAAGCCTATCTTCTCATTTCTCAAGTCTGCCTTCACACGAATGCCAGCATTCTGCAGCTTACGCGTCAAAGACTCAACATATTCTGCTTGTCCGTCGGTAATATTCATTACCACGACTTGCAGCGGTGCCAGCCAGGTTGGGAAGAAACCGGCGAATTCTTCGGTCAGAATACCGATGAAACGCTCCATTGACCCCAGAATCGCACGGTGAATCATCACTGGCGTCTGACGATCATTGTTTTCACCCACGTAGGTTGCTTCAAGGCGTTTTGGCAGGGAGAAGTCTAGCTGAACTGTTCCGCACTGCCAGGCGCGATCAAGACAATCGTACAAAGTAAACTCAATTTTAGGACCGTAGAACGCGCCTTCGCCTGGCTGGAACTCAAACTCAATATTGTTTTCGTTCAGCGCCGCAGCCAGATCTTCCTCGGCACGATCCCACATCTCATCCGTACCGATGCGCTTCTCAGGACGGGTGGATAACTTCACCACAATCTTTTCAAAACCGAAGGTGCTGTACATGTCATAAACCATGCGGATACAGCTGTTCACTTCGTCACGCACCTGCTCTTCAGTACAGAAGACGTGTGCATCATCCTGGGTAAAGCCACGAACACGCATCAGGCCGTGCAGTGCGCCTGAGGGTTCATTACGGTGACAGCTGCCGAACTCTGCCATACGCAGCGGCAGGTCACGGTAGGATTTCAGACCCTGATTAAAGATCTGAACATGCCCAGGACAGTTCATCGGTTTGATGCAATATTCACGGTTCTCAGATGAGGTGGTGAACATTGCTTCTTTATAGTTTTCCCAGTGCCCGGTTTTTTCCCACAGGACGCGATCCATCATGAATGGACCTTTAACTTCCTGGTACTGGTACTCTTTTAACTTGCTGCGGACAAACACTTCCAGCTCGCGGAAGATGGTCCAGCCGTCATTATGCCAGAAGACCATGCCTGGTGCTTCTTCCTGCATGTGGTAGAGATCCAGCTGCTTACCAATCTTACGATGGTCACGCTTCGCCGCCTCTTCCAGACGCTGCAGATAGGCTGCCAGCTGCTTTTTGTCTGCCCATGCGGTGCCATAAATACGCTGCAGCATTTTGTTGTTGCTGTCGCCGCGCCAGTAGGCACCGGAGATCTTCTGCAGTTTAAAATGATGGCAGAACCGCATGTTCGGCACGTGCGGACCGCGGCACATGTCGACATATTCTTCGTGATGATACAGGCCAGGCTTATCGTCATGGCTGATGTTTTCATCAAGAATGGTGGTCTTGTAAATTTCGCCGCGCGCCGCAAAGACGTCGCGAGCTTCCTGCCAGCTGACCTTCTTCTTCACCACACCGTAGTTGGTTTCAGCCAACTGATGCATGCGTTTTTCCAGCAGGTCGATATCTTCCTGGGTCAGGGTACGATCGATGTCGACATCATAATAGAAGCCGTTATCAATGACCGGGCCAATCGCCATTTTGGTATCCGGCCACAGCTGTTTAATCGCATGCCCTAACAGGTGCGCACAGGAGTGACGGATGATTTCCAGACCCGCTTCATCTTTAGCGGTAATGATCGCTACGGCGGCATCTTCAGTGATGGGATCAACAGCATCAACCAGTTCACCGTTAACACGGCCAGCGATACAGGCTTTCGCCAGACCAGGACCGATGTCCAGCGCAATATCCATCACACTGACAGGGCGGTCAAACACGCGCTGGCTGCCATCAGGAAGCGTAATTACAGGCATTTCATATCCTTATTTGCAGTGGTAAGCCACACGAAAGCCTACATGCAACGTAATGTAAAATTAGTGACCTGGCGTGATATCAGACCCACATTGTCGGAATGTCGCCAGGATTTCAGTGCGGGGCCGATGATAGCAGTTTTCCCCGGCGAGAAAAACCCATGCCTTTTTCGCTAAGCCCTGGAGAAATCAAAAAAAAGCGGCCTGACACACTGTCAGGCCGCTGTGAATGCTGCTGCAAAAATGCGCTTACATAGCGTAAGAGAGCATGATTGAGGTTTTGGTATCGGTGCGATCAGGTGCCGATTCCGCCGGATTGTTGTTCCAGCTGACGTTGTAAGCCAGCTTCAGCGCGAAGTGGCTGTTGATCGCCACCTGCAGACCAGTTTCGGAGTTCACCGTGGTGTCTTCTCCGAAGCTGCTCAGCACTGACACGCCCTGAATAAATTTAGTGGTGTCGGTCAGCTGCCACTGATAGCTGACTGCGCCATAGCCCAGCGCTTTGGTCTGATGACCACCCGCGTGATAATCGTCATAACGTACACCCGGACCCAATTCCGCACGCAGCGAGTGCACCGGTCCATTCAGAATCTGACGACCGTAACCGGCTGTCAGCACGTCGCGTGAATCGTAACCATTGAAACGATCGCTTAACCAGCTCGCCTGTCCAAACAGGTAGTCATACGAGTTGAGGTTGTAACGTGAACGACCACCGATGTTGTATGTTTCAGAAGAGCGCTCATCGTTTGACGAGGTGTTGGCTGCGTTACCCCACAAGCTGTAAGCCATAGATGACTGATACCAGGTCATATTGGTCTGAGCCGTCATTGATGAACTGGTGGTGTTACCGGTTTGCGCCAGATATCCCGCAGCAGCAGAACCTTCAAACGGCTTTTTAGCTGTTGAAGGGTCATCCATTGACGTAAATACGGCGTTATCGGCCATTGCCTGGTGACAAAAAGCTCCGGCGGAGAGCAAAAGAACAGCAGACAGCTTGTTATAGGCTTTCATTAAATGTGATCCGTGCGACTGTTTAAAAAACGGAGAGTCTGAAGCGTTTTGCCGGGCATTCAATGCAATTTACGGTAAGTTTTGTAAAAAATTATTAACTTACACAAAATGCCTGGAATCGCCCTGACAACCCCTGTTAATTGGGACTCATCTTATTAACGTGGCGCATTATAGTGCTGCCCAAATGAAAAGCCAGACGCAACGGCAGAAGATTTTTACGTTATGCTGCTGGCTCCTGACACGAATTTACGCTATGCATCACGTCACACACGCAGCATCTCCTTCATAATTCGCCTGATTTTTCACCATGGTCTACGCTCAGTTCAGTTTCCCTTCCCCGGAGGTGCCTCATGAGCAACACCTTAACCCGCTATATCGTGACCTTTCACTATCAGGAGTCGGGCTTAAGTGACATCCTGGAACTGACCAGCGCAATGACCGCCGCAGGTTTCACGACCACGATGACAGATGACGACGGCCATCCACATGAACTCGGTACGAACAGCTATGGCATCGTCAGCACGCTGGAGGCTGAGGAGCTGCGTCAGCAGGTCACTGCGGCCGGTGAAAGCGCGCTGGGTCAGGAACCCGAGGTGACCGTCACGACCTTCGAAGAGTATCTGCGCGATGCTGCCGATCATCGCCCTGCCACCTCAGCGCCAGAATAAAGGGTGCAATTGCGCGGTTTTTGGTGAATATTTACGCAATACAATCGAACTTACGCAGCGAATAACGAGGATAGCCCAATGTGGTCAGCCATTAGTCGTCTGTTAAGCGAGCAGTTAGGCAACGCCGAAATCACTCAACGTCACGCCCTCGCGGGGGGTGATATCCATCCCACCTGGCAGATCCGCTACGGTGATCACGACGTCTTCGTCAAAAGTAACAGCCGCGATATGCTGTCGCTCTTTACCTGGGAAGCAGACCAGTTGGATTTGCTGGCGCGCACCGGCACGGTTCGGGTGCCTAAAGTCTATGGTGTGGGTCATCATCGCGAGGAGAGCTTTCTGCTGCTGGAATATATCAGGCCACAGCCGCTTGATGAGCAGAGTGCATATCAGCTCGGTCAGCAACTGGCGCATCTGCATCAGTGGAGCGAGCAGACGCAGTTCGGCCTCGATTTCGACAATAACATCACCACGACGCCCCAACCCAATAGCTGGCTGCGCCGCTGGTCGGTTTTTTTTGCTGAACAGCGCATTGGCTGGCAGCTGCAACTGGCAGCGGAAAAGGGAATTCAGTACGGGGATACAGAGCTGATCGTTGCCTGCGTGCAGCGGGTGCTCGCGTCACATCATCCGCAGCCGTCGCTGTTGCATGGCGACCTCTGGCCGGCTAACTGCGCCAGCAGTGAGAGTGGCCCCTGGCTGTTCGATCCTGCCTGTTACTGGGGCGACCGTGAGTGCGATTTAGCCATGCTGAGCTGGTACCCTGACCTGCCTCGCCAGATTTACGACGGTTATCAGGCGGTGTGGCCGTTACCGGATGGTTTTTCGCAGCGTCTGCCGGTCTACCAGCTCTACTATCTGCTCAACCGGGCTAACGTCTTTGGCGGGCACTGGCCAGGCGATGCACAGTTCGCCATTGGCCAGTTGCTGGATGAGGATGCGCTGGGCGCCAGTCAGGCCAGACCGGCCTGACAAAGCTCGCGGTCAGATAAAGCCCAGCAGCGACAGCGCAAAATAACCGGCTATCGCAATCACCACCGGCAGGACATAGAGCGGGAAGATCTGCAGGAAGATGGTGTGGCGAGGTACGCGCACCTTCTCTTCCAGTTGCTGACGGCTACGCCCTTCACTGCCTTTTGCCTGCTCCAGAATCATCTGATCCTCAATGCCTTCTTTGACGTGACGCGCCTGACGTCCCATCCGCGCGCCTGACGACTCCAGCGCCAGCCCGACAAAAATCAGAATGTAGATTAGCCAGAAACCCAGGTTCATCTGACCGTTAAATTCCGGTACCGGCGAGTTATGCCAGAAGACATTCAGGAATGGCGTGTTAAAGCGCAGCATGTCGACGATGACGTGGACGAAATCGAGCATGACGGCATCAATGCCTGGCTGCTTTTCGCTATGCTTAAACATAAAGCTCAATACAGAAATAATGGTCGACAGCAGCGCCACTAAAAAGAGCACCCAGCCTGCCACTCGCTTGAGGATGGCGATACGGCCAGCCTGTTGATAGGTCATAATATCTCCTGAACCCGGAATCCAATTTGCCGTCAGTTTACCTGCCAACGGTGAAATTTCCCAAATAAAGCGTGGCCTGTCGGGCAGAGCGTGCGCCAGCAAAGAATGATGTTAAGGTAAAGCTGACTTTAAAAGGAGACCCCTGATGCCTTATCACCGCCCTGTCCTTGCCGCCCTGTTTGATATGGATGGCTTACTGATCGATTCTGAGCCTCTGTGGGATCAGGCTGAGCTGGATATCTTTTCAACGCTGGATGTTGACCTGTCACGTCGCAGTGAAATGCCCGATACCTTGGGTCTGCGCATCGATCAGACTGTACGGATGTGGTACGAAACGCTGCCCTGGCATGGCCCCTCTCAGCAGGAGGTCACTGAGCGGATTATTACGCGCGCCATGACGCTGGTGGATCAGACGCGGCCACTGCTGCCGGGCGTGGAAACGGCGCTGCAACTGTGCCGGGAACAGGGGCTGAAAATCGGCCTTGCCTCCGCATCACCGCTAAAGATGCTGGAACAGGTGCTGGAGATCTTCAATCTGCGCCCTTATTTCGACGTACTGGCTTCAGCAGAAGCGCTGCCCTACAGCAAGCCCCATCCGCAGGTCTATCTCAACGCCGCCGCCAGCCTTGCGATCGATCCGCTCAACTGCGTCACGCTGGAAGATTCGTTTAACGGCATGATAGCCACCAAAGCAGCGCGTATGCGATCGATTGTGGTGCCCGCCGCTGAACACCGTGACGATCCCCGCTGGACGCTGGCGGATGTCCGGCTGGACAATCTGACCCAGCTTAGCCTGCAGCATCTGCAGGGATAATAACAGCCCGCTTATGGCGGGCTTTTTATTGCCTGTTGCACCTGCCACTTGATCTGACCCGCAAAAAATAAAACAACGTTTCATTTTTATTGAATTCCCATCCCGCTCTGCCTAAGATGCCAAAAGCGTCCCCGTTTGGGGCATGAATAACCTGACCTGCAGAGAGGCCTGAGATGGACGTTCGTCAAAGCATTCACAGCGATCACGCTAAGCAACTCGACACTGAAGCACTGCGCCGCGAGTTCCTGATTGAGAAGATATTTACTGCCGATGATTACACCCTGACCTACAGCCATATCGACCGCATCATTATTGGCGGCGTCATGCCGGTGAATAATCCGGTCACTATCGGTGATGAGATGGGAAAACAGCTGGGCGTCGCTTATTTTCTTGAACGCCGCGAGCTGGGCATGATCAATATTGGCGGCCCGGGTCTGGTAGAAGTTGACGGTAAAGCGTGGGAAATCGGTCACGAAGAGGCACTTTACATCGGCAAAGGTGCGCGCAACCTGCTGTTCCGCAGCCTGAACCCGTCACAGCCGGCCAAATTCTATTACAACAGTGCGCCAGCACACAGCACCTTCCCGGACAAGAAGATCACGCTGCAGGAAGCGGCCACCGCGACGCTGGGTGATGCCGCGACCTCCAATCGCCGCACCATTAACAAATTTATCGTGCCGGATGTGTTGCCCACCTGCCAGCTCACCATGGGCTTAACCAAACTGGATGAAGGCAGCCTGTGGAACACCATGCCCTGCCACACCCACGAACGCCGCATGGAAGTCTATTTCTACTTCGATATGAGCGAAGAGTGCGCCGTCTTCCACATGATGGGGCAACCGCAGCAAACCCGCCATCTGCTGGTACACAACGAGCAGGCGGTGATCTCACCCAGCTGGTCAATTCACGCCGGTGTCGGCACCCAGCGTTACACCTTTATCTGGGGCATGGTGGGTGAGAATCAGGTCTTTGATGACATGGACCACGTCAAAATCAGTGAACTGCGCTGAGCAGAGGAGAAATACCATGGTACTGAGTACGTTTAACCTGGAAGGTAAAGTCGCGCTGGTGACCGGCTGTAATACCGGTTTAGGGCAAGGTATGGCGCTGGGTCTGGCCCAGGCGGGTTGTGATATCGTCGGCGTTAATCGTGATGGCCCGGATGATACCCAAAGTAAAGTGGAGGCGCTGGGTCGCCGGTTCTGGCCGGTACAGGCCGATCTGATGCAGACCAGCGTGGTGGCCTCAGTGGTTGAACAGGCGCTGGCCGCTGCCGGTAAAATTGACATTCTGGTCAACAATGCCGGCATTATCCGCCGTGAGGACGCACTGAATTTCAGTGAGCAGGACTGGGATGACGTGATGAATCTTAACAGCAAGAGCCTGTTTTTCCTGTCGCAGCAGGTTGCCCGTCAGTTTATCGCGCAGGGTAATGGCGGCAAGATCATCAATATCGCCTCCATGCTCTCCTTCCAGGGCGGTATCCGGGTGCCCTCTTATACGGCGTCGAAAAGTGCCGTGATGGGACTGACCCGTCTGATGGCGAACGAGTGGGCGAAACATGGCATTAACGTCAATGCCATCGCTCCCGGTTACATGGCCACCAACAATACGGAACAGCTTCGTAATGATGAATCGCGTAGTGAAGAGATTCTGGGCCGTATTCCGGCAGGCCGCTGGGGCGTGCCGGATGACATGATGGGCCCGGTAGTCTTCCTGGCCTCTTCCGCGTCTGACTACGTGAATGGCTACACCCTGGCGGTGGATGGCGGCTGGCTGGCGCGTTAATCTTACTGGCGGACAGTGTTTCATCGCTGTCCGCCTTGTTAATAATATTCATGCTTCGTTACAGCGTCACATGTTCTCATTTACTGGATAAATCCCTATACTGGATGCATCGACAGTTTTCTTTGCAACCAGGTTCTATCATGACGGGCGAAGGCCACATCATTTTTGCCATTGCCAGCGCTATCTTTGCGAAGCGTGCTGAGCTGACACCGGTGCTGGCGCAGGCCGACTGGTGGCATCTTGTTCCCTCAGCGCTGCTGACATGTCTGTTGCCCGATATCGATCACCCTAAATCTCTGCTGGGACAGCGGCTGCGCTGGCTCTCTCATCCTATTGCGCGCGCGTTCGGCCATCGCGGCTTTACCCACAGTTTGCTGGCGATAGCCGCCGGTTTATGGCTTTTTCAGATAAACCTGCCCCAGTCGTCGCCGATACCGCCTGATGTCCTGCAGGGTCTGACGCTGGGCTACCTTAGCCATATTGTGGCCGATATGCTGACGCCTGCCGGGGTTCCGCTGCTGTGGCCCTGCCGCTGGCGCTTCCGGCTGCCGATTCTGCGCAGCCAGAAAGGCAACCAGCTTGAGCGGGCATTGTGCCTGGGACTGGTGGGATATGCGCTCTGGTTTCCGGTGGGCATGCCATCTTTTGGTGCAAACGGCTGGCCGTCACAGCTGTTCGATACGCTACAAAATGGCGTCGGACGGTTGATTTCCAGTCATACTGCACAATAAATCAGCACAAAACGCCTTTAAGTTATAAACCATGCCATTTGGATATAAGGCACCCTCTTCGCCTGCTGTTACCATTCCTGCTGTCTTAATTCGTGATTAACATTATGCGGCCTTTCCAGAGCGAAAGGCCGCATTACTCTGGAGTTTCAGTATGGACCTTCCTCTTACGCTTAATATCGTAGCCTTTGTGGTGCTGCTGGTATTGCTCTCTCGCTTCAGCCGTCAGAACTGGAGCCTGTCGAAAAAAGTGCTGACCGGTCTGGTAATCGGCGTACTGTTCGGCCTGGTTTTGCAGTTGATCTACGGCGAAAACAGCGCAGTGGTCAAAGAGTCTATCAGCTGGTTTAACATCGTCGGTAATGGCTATGTCCAGTTGCTGCAGATGGTCGTAATGCCGCTGGTGTTCGTTTCCATTCTGAGTGCGGTTGCCCGTCTGCATAACGCCTCGTCGCTGGGAAAAATCAGCGTACTGACGATTGGCGTACTGCTGTTTACCACCGCGATCTCGGCGCTGGTCGGCGTCTTCGTGACCGGCCTGTTTGGCCTGAGCGCTGAAGGTCTGGTTCAGGGCGTGCAGGAGACTGCGCGTCTCAGTGCGATCCAGAGCAACTATGTCGGCAAAGTGGCTGACCTGACCGTGCCGCAACTCGTGCTCTCCTTTATCCCGAAAAACCCGTTTGCCGATCTGACCGGAGCCAGTCCGACCTCGATTATCAGCGTCGTCATCTTCGCCGCCTTCCTGGGCGTGGCTGCACTGCAGTTGCTGAAAGATGATGAAGTTAAAGGTCAGCGCGTGCTGGTCGCGATCGATACGCTGCAGTCCTGGGTCATGAAGCTGGTGCGTTTAGTGATGAAGCTGACGCCTTATGGTGTGCTGGCGCTGATGACCAAAGTGGTTGCCGGTTCTAACCTGCAGGACATCATCAAGCTGGGCAGCTTTGTGGTCGCCTCTTACCTCGGTCTGGCCATCATGTTTGGTGTCCACGCCCTGCTGCTGTCGGTAAATGGTATCAACCCGATGCGCTTCTTCCGTAAAGTGTGGCCGGTTATTACCTTCGCCTTTACCAGCCGCTCCAGCGCAGCCAGCATTCCGCTGAGCGTGGAAACCCAGACCCGTCGTCTTGGCGTGCCTGAGTCGATTGCCAGCTTTGCGGCCTCTTTTGGTGCCACTATCGGCCAGAACGGCTGTGCCGGTCTCTATCCAACTATGCTGGCAGTGATGGTTGCGCCAACCGTCGGGATCAACCCGTTTGACCCACTGTGGATTGCGACGCTGGTCGGGATCGTGACGCTGAGCTCAGCAGGCGTTGCCGGTGTCGGCGGTGGTGCAACCTTCGCGGCGCTGATTGTCCTGCCTGCGATGGGCCTGCCGGTCACCCTGGTGGCGCTGCTGATCTCCATTGAGCCGCTGATCGATATGGGTCGTACTGCCCTGAACGTCAACGGTTCCATGACCGCCGGTTCTCTGACCAGTCGCTGGTTAGGTCTGACCGATAAGCGCGTCCTGGAAAGCGACGACAACGCCGAACTGGCGCACCGCTAATCTGCTTTGAACCTGGCGCGCCCGCGCCAGGTTATTCCCGCCCTTCTTCTCCATAATCTCCCCCATTAATGGCAACGCCGTTAAGAAAGCGTTAAGCATGGTAAACAGGCGAAAAATCGCCGCTTTAGTGCTTGTCTTTGCCGGGTAAAAAGCGAATTCTGCATCCAGTCTTATGAGGAGAACACCTGATGAAAAAGATAATCGCCTCGCTTCTGACGCTGACGCTTTTGACACCCGCTCTGGCTTTCGCTCATCCTGGCGACTGGGGCCCGCCGGGTGGATGGGATCGCCATGGCGGCCACGGGCCACACTGGGGCGGACCCGGGCCGGTGCGCTTTTTGCCTGAAGCCGCAACCGCGGTGCTGATAGGCGGACTGACCTATTATCTGCTCAATGGCAATTATTATCAGCGTCACGGCGATGAGTATGTAGTGACAGAGCCGCCTGCAGAGTCGCGGGTCAGCAGTGAAATGCGGGTACTCGACTTTAACGGCAAACGCTTCTATGTGCAGGCTGGCCACTTCTACCAGCGGCAGATAGATGGCGATTATGTTGAGGTGCCGCGCCCGGCAGGATTGTAGTCAGCGCCACAACGAAAAACGGCCCGTCATAATGACGGGCCGTTTGCTATTCAGGGGTGCTATGAGTTACTGCTGAACCTGCGGATCGGTGTCATATTCCGCACAGCTCTGGAAGCCGTAGTTCATGACACGGCCGGTGTCGTTATAGCTCACGAAGTAAGTCTGAGCTTTACCGTCGCGCTGACCCAGCACATAAGTCTGGCAGGTGCCGCGCGCGTGAACCATGGTGATTTCAGTAGAAGGCGTACCGGCGATCTGACGAACCTGATCACGGGTCATACCCTTTTTAACATCCTTTACCACTGGCTTAGTCACGTAGCTTTCCGCACGATCGTAAGTCGTACAACCAGACAGTGCAGCCAGCGTCAGCGCCGCAGCGATACATCCCATCACTTTATTCATCTTGTTGTTCCTCATTTATTGTCCATGTGGAAACAAGCCTGGAACATAAATGCTGATTTATCAAGTTTATGACGAACAATTAGTGGCCTGTCAAATGTCAGGATTTCGTAAAGAAGGCTGTTTTGCTGTCAACGCAGACGTATACTGCCCGGCAAAACAGGCACCCGATAGCGCCCCGTTTTCAGAGACCGCACCGTCATCCGCGCAGACGCAGATCGGCGTGAATGTCGCGTTACCGGACGCTGTTTTTCGCAGCCTTACCCGCTTTCTGTTTACCCCATCGCTGACAATCCCGAGGATAAATGACCCCTGTACACTCCAATCGCCTGGTTTATGCCATTACGCTGGGCCTGCTGGCCGCACTGGGCCCGCTCTGCATCGACCTCTATCTGCCTGCACTACCACAAATGGCCCAGGACCTGCACACCGAAACCGCTACCGCGCAGCTGAGTCTGACCGCCGGACTGTTAGGTCTCGGCTTTGGCCAGCTGCTCTTTGGCCCGATGAGCGATAAGTTCGGCCGCCTGCGCCCGCTGACCCTGTCACTGGTGTTGCTGTTTATCGCCTCGATGGGCTGTGCGCTGGCGCAGGATATTAACCAGCTGCTGCTGGCGCGGCTGTTCGAAGGATTAGCGGGTGCGGGCGGTGCGGTGCTGTCACGGGCGATTGCACGCGATATGTACAGTGGCCACGAGCTGACGCGATTCTTCGCTCTGCTGATGCTGGTCAACGGTCTGGCACCGATCGGCGCACCGGTATTAGGCGGCGTGCTAATGACGATTTTAAACTGGCGCGGCATCTTCATGGTGCTGGGCGGCATTGCCATTCTGCTGATCCTGCTGGCGCGCTGGAAGCTGCATGAAACCCTGCCTGAGGCACGCCGAAGTAAAGGATCAATATTCTCCGCCTACGCGGCATTGGGTCAGGTGATTACCCATCGCCCCTTCATGGGCTTCTGCCTGACCCAGGGGTTTATGATGTCCGGCATGTTCGCCTACATCGGTGCCTCGCCGTTCGTGCTGCAGCAACTCTATGGTCTTTCGCCTCAGGCCTTTAGCTTCTGCTTTGCGGCCAACGGGTTTGGCCTGGTGATTGCTTCACAGACCAGCGCCCGCCTCTGTCCATTGTGGGGCGAATATCGGGTGCTGAAAGGCGGACTGACGCTGGCCTTTGTCGCCTCCAGCCTGCTGCTGCTGGCCGCGCTGCTGCATGCTCCCTTAGCGCTGCTGCTGGTGGCACTGTTCTTTACCATTGCCAGCAACGGCGTTATCGCTACCACCGCCTCGTCCCTGGCGATGCAGAGTCAGGGCCATCGCGCTGGTAGCGCCTCCTCGGTGATTGGCGTCACGATGTTTACGCTGGGTGCGATTACCGTGCCGATTACCGGCATCGGTGGTACCTCGGTGCTGAGCATGTGCGCCACCATTTTTGGCTGCTTTATGACGGCGATTCTGATGTTTAGCGTGCTGGCGAAAAAACCGCTGCCGCAGGTAAAAACTCACTGATTTCGCAACGTTTCATGGTAATGAGTTACCGCTTTGGCTTGTTGTTTTCGCAAAGGCACGTTAGCTTTAATAAAACGTTCGCATCGAGCCGACAGGCCACTGACCTGAGGAGAAGTTCATGTCACTGCAGCAGGAAATTATTGAAGCCCTGGGTGTGAAGCCCACTATCGACGCTGACCAGGAAGTGCGTGTCAGCATCGATTTTCTTAAAGCCTACCTGAAACGTCACAGCGGCCTGAAAACGCTGGTGCTGGGGATCAGCGGCGGTCAGGATTCAACCCTGGCGGGCGCGCTGGCGCAGCGGGCGATCACCGAACTGCGTCAGGAGAGCGGTGATAACAACTACACCTTTATTGCCGTGCGTCTGCCCTATGGTGTGCAGGCGGATGAGCAGGATTGTCAGGACGCGCTGGCCTTTATCAAACCCGACCGTTCGCTGGTGGTAAACATCAAAGAGTCGGTGCTGGCCAGTGAGCGCGCGCTGAAAGAGGCGGGTATTACGCTTTCCGATTTTGTCCGCGGCAATGAAAAAGCCCGTGAGCGGATGAAAGCGCAATACAGCATCGCCGGCATGACCAAAGGCGTGGTGGTCGGCACCGATCACGCGGCTGAAGCCGTGACCGGTTTCTTCACCAAGTATGGCGATGGCGGCACTGACATCAATCCCCTGTTCCGCCTGAACAAGCGTCAGGGCAAGCAGTTGTTGAAACACCTTGGCTGCCCGGAGCATCTCTATCTGAAGAAACCGACTGCCGATCTGGAAGATGATCGTCCAGGCCTGCAGGATGAAGTGGCGCTGGGCGTCACCTATGAGATGATTGATGACTACCTGGAAGGCAAAAGCATCAATCCTGACAGCGCCCGTATCATCGAAGGCTGGTATCAGAAAACCGAGCACAAACGTCGTCCGCCGATCACGGTATTCGACGATTTCTGGAAGTAATCCTGCCCCTCCCTTGCCGCGGCAAGGGAGGCTTCTCTCACTGACTTTGTTGATCGCTGCATGCCTGCCACCGTTTCGCGCGCGACCCTCGTCGGGCTTGTCGCCATTCTGCTCTGGAGTACGACCGTTGGCCTGCTGCGCAGCGTCAGTGAAGCCTTTGGCGCCACCGGTGGTGCGGCGCTGATCTACACCACCACGGCGTGTCTGCTCTGCCTGACCCGGGGCCTGCCCAGACCTGGCGCAATGCCCGCCATCTACCTGTGGCTGGGGGGCGTACTCTTTGTCGGCTATGAAATCTGTCTGGCGCTGGCCATCGGGCTGGCCAGCGATCGCAGCCAGTCGCTGGAGCTGGGGATGATTAACTATCTCTGGCCCTGCCTGACCATCGTGCTGGCGATCCCATTTAATCAGCAGCGTTTCCGTGTCTGGCTGTGGCCAGGACTGCTGCTGTCGCTGCTGGGGATCGTCTGGGTAATGAAAGGCAGCGGCAGCGGATCGCCGGCGCTGTTGTGGCAGAATATGCTGCGCAACCCGGTCGCCTATGCACTGGCCTTTATCGCCGCCCTGACCTGGGCGCTCTACAACAATCTCACCCGCCGCTTTGCCCGTGGTTCCAATGGCGTCACGCTGTTTTTTATCATGACCGCCCTGGCGCTGTGGCTGAAATATGCCTTCAGCGATCACACTGTGCCGATGACCTTTACGCTGGTGCCGCTGCTGGAGGTGCTGTTTGTCGGGCTGTCCACCGCCATCGCCTATTCCGCCTGGAATCACGGAATTCAGCAGGGCAATCTGACGCTGCTGGCCACCGCCTCCTATTTTACGCCGGTGCTGTCGGCCCTGCTGGGATCGCTGTGGCTGGGCCTGACGCCGCCGCTGGCCTTCTGGCAGGGCGTGGCGATGATCACGCTCGGCTCGCTAATCTGCTGGCGGGCAACACGGTCTCTGTAACCAGACGGCTGGCGATCATTTCACCTGCCTGTTATGCTGTATGGACAACCAGTAAATGGAGTCCATCTTGGTCAGACGTTCTGCCATACTTCGCCCCGAACCCGACGCGAATGCAATTTATCAATATCCCGAACACCTGCGTGAATGGCTGGAAGGCCTGCCAAATCATCCTGGCGTCTATACCTTTCATGGCGAAAGTGAGTCGCTGCCGCTCTATATCGGTAAAAGTGTGAATCTGCGTTCGCGGGTGATGTCCCATTTCCGCACCCCGGATGAGGCGAAAATGCTGCGTCAGTCGCGGCGTGTAAGCTGGATCCCTACCGCGGGTGACCTCG
Source organism: Pantoea sp. 18059 (assembly GCF_902706165.1). Classification (NCBI taxonomy): domain Bacteria; kingdom Pseudomonadati; phylum Pseudomonadota; class Gammaproteobacteria; order Enterobacterales; family Erwiniaceae; genus Pantoea; species Pantoea sp. 18059. The sequence goes on along the minus strand of NZ_CACSJS010000001.1, from coordinate 514,154 downwards.
GCGCGCTGCTGCTGGAAGCGCAGATGATCAAAACCCAGCAGCCGCTGTTCAATAAGCGACTGCGCAAAAACCGGCAGCTCTGTTCATTGCAGATTACCGACGGCAAACCGAATGTGGTCTATGCAAAAGACCTCGATTTCAGCCAGTCCCCCAACCTGTTTGGGCTCTATCGCAGTCGCTTCGCCGCGCTGGAACGGCTCAAGCAGCTCGCGGATGAGTATCAGCTCTGTCATGGCCTGCTGGGTCTGGAAGCGCTGAGTGCGGGGCGAGGCTGCTTCCGCTCGGCACTGCGCCGTTGCGCCGGGGCCTGCTGTGGAAAAGAGCCGGTCAGCGATCATCAGGATCGACTGCTGGAGGCGCTGGAAAACGTGCGGGTGTTCTGCTGGCCATGGCAGGGTGCCGTGGGGCTGGTGGAGGAAGGCAAAGAGATGACGCAGATCCACGTTATCGACCACTGGTTCTATCTCGGTTCGGTCAGCAGCATGGATGAGGCCAGAAAACTGCAGCGGCCCAAAGGCGGTTTTGATCACGACGGCTACAAAATCCTCTGCCGCCCGATTCTGTCAGGTGCCTACCCTATTCTGCCGCTATAAAAAAACCGCCGACGCTGCCCACTCACCTTCAGTGGACAGCGCCGGCGGTCTCAGACCGTTCGCTTAACGAGTGTTATTCAGCCGGTTCTGCTGGCGGTGCCATTTTGCCCTCGTGCGGGCCTTTCTCAGTCAGACGCTTTTCAAAGTTAGCGTTGTACTGTTTTTTCTGCTCCGGCGTCAGCACGTTATAGAGCTTGTTCTGGGTTTCCAGCATCTTCAGCGCATGCTCTTTGGCATTGGCGGACATCTTCTCTGCCTGTGCTTCTGCTTTGCTCTGATCGAAGCTGTCAGAGGCAATAATGCTGTGGGCCGCACGACGCTCGTCCAGTGACGGGCGTTTCATATCTTTGTGGCTCTCTTTCATGATGTCGCGCATCTGAGTTTTCTGCGCGTCGGTCGGGTTCAGACCTTTAAACATCATCTCCATGCCGTGGCGCATTGGCGGCTTGTGCATCGCTTTTTCGCTGCCTGCTGGCGGTGGAGTCAGGTTGTCAGCGGCTGCATGGACGGCGCTGGCTGCACCAAACGCCAGCGAAGAAGCCAGTAAAAGGGAAGTCAGTTTGCGCATAATAGTGTCCTTATAATTCATGATAATGACGACAGCACTCTGTCGCGTCTTCGGAAACAAGCATACGACGCTGAACGTCAACTACTCAGAGCCTGAGTAAAGCCGTGAAAGCATAAAAGATAAAAATCGGGCAATCATGAAGAGAATAAGAAGAAAGGCGTGAGGAATTGAAAATGTTTATGAATTTAAAGCGAATTTGGCAGAAATCATGGAGGAGTGTAAGGGTTACGACAGGAAAGCGGAAGCCGATCTTCCACTTTTCCTGTCGGTTTTTTAGCGCCGAGGGTCTGCGCTGTTAACAACCGCTATCAGACCGGCAGCGCCTGGGTCTGTTCGCTCTCTTCAATCAGCATCAGTCCGGCACGCAGCCCGGCGGCCACGTTGGGGTTAGGGAACAGCACATACTCCCGCGCCTGCTGCACGTAATAGCGGGTGCTACCATCTTCCGCCAGCAACGTCCCCTGTGGAAACGCGGTAAAGTTCAGCGTTTCCGGCGACATATGCAGCGTAAAGTGCTCACTCAGTCGGGTGATCTGCTGCGCGACCCGATAGTGACGCGGTCTAACCGCCGCCGCAGGCAGCGCTTCGCCATAGAGTAAAGACGCCAGCGCCTGCTGTGCCGCACTGAACTGACTGAGATCGTTTTCGCCAAACGGCAGCGCTTTGCCCAGCTCCAGGGTACAGCTGGCCGCACCGAAGTGCTCGCAGCTGAAGTGGGTAAAGGTGCCGCCCGGCGAGCGATGGAACACCAGCGCTTCCAGCCCGGCAGCGGCCAGCCAGTCAAGAAACGTGGGCGGCCAGGGGCGTTCATTATGCGGCATTACGCCGAACTGAGGATGATAAGAGCCACGAATAGCCGTGTGCATGTCGAGATGCCAGCGCGTCTCATCGCACTCGCCCAGCTGCCAGAAGGTCTCCAGCGCCTGCTCCAGCCGCAGCACGCGGCGTGCCTCATCACCATCATCAATCTGCTGCCAGCGTCCGCCAAACAGCCGGTTAATGTCATAACGCACATAGCGCTTACCGGTGCGTAGCGCTGAGGGATTACCCAGAATCACCAGCATGCGCTGCTGTAACGGCTTTTCGCCCCGCAGCAGCGGATTAACCAGCTGGTTCACCATTTCTACCGGGGCCGTTTCATTGCCGTGGATCCCGGCAGAGAGCACCAGCGCCTGTTTAACCGGCACCGTCGGCTCCATCAACAGTATGCCGTGATACAACCATTGCCAGCGAAGATGCGCCGTTTCACCACTACGCTTACGCGGCACCTCGCCGGAGAGCGTTTGCTGTAAAAAGTCCTGCATCGTTCCTCCTTTTCGCCCTGAGCAGGCGGCAGCCTGTGCTGCCCCCTCCTTCACTGCTGAAATGCATATACATTTCCTAAGTCTAGCAGCTTCGTCAGTTCATCCAGCGCGTCGCGTCCCTCACGCAGCAATTGTGGGTCGACCAGATCGGCCTGGGTCAGGCGATCGCGGTAATGACGGTCAACCCAGTTATTCAGCGTGCTGAAGAGCCGATCATTCATCAGCACCGCCGGATTCACTGCCTGCTGCTCCTGTGGTGTCAGCACCACCCGCAAACGCAGGCAGGCTGGACCACCCCCGTTATACATGCTTTCGCGCAGATCAAATACCTTCAGGGCTTTGAGTGGCGTGTCAGCCTCAACCTGTTCACACAGGTAGCGCCAGACACCCGGATGCTGACGTGACTCCTCCGGCAGCACCAGCATCATGGTGCCGTCGGGACGGCTCAGCAACTGACTGTTAAACAGATAGGTCTCCACCGCATCTTTCACTGACACCCGATTTTCCGGCACTTCCAGCGCCACAAAACCGGGAACGCGCGACCGAAGCTGCGCCAGCAGTTCAGGCTGATTAACAAAGGCGTGCTGGTGGCAGAAGAGCATCTGCTGATTACTTACCGCAATCACATCGTTATGGAACACGCCCTGATCGATCACCGCAGGATTCTGCTGCGCATACAGCACGCTTTCCGGTGAGAGCTGATGCAGACGGGCGACCGCCTCGCTGGCTTCCCGGGTCTGACGTGCCGGATAGCGCTGCGGGGCTTTGCCCTCATGGCTGCTGTCGCGGCCATAGACAAACAGCTGCACGCCGCGCTCACCCCAGGCGCCGCCCAGTCGGTTATGGTTCGCCGCTCCTTCATCGCCAAACATCGCCACCTGCGGCAAGGCATCATGCACCGCAAAATGGCGATCGTCGCGGAAGATGGAACGCAGCAGCCAGGCCGTTTCCGGCGCTTCTATCGCACGGTGGAATTTGTTGTTAAGGTTCGCCACCGTCAGGTGAACCCGGCCATCAAGGCTGTCCGCTGACGGCGAGACCGTGGCAGCATTGGCGACCCACATCGCCGAGGCTGAACTGACGGCGGAGAGTAATCCCGGTGCAGTTTTGCCGGCCGCAGCCAGCACCTGCTCATCGCTGCCACCAAAGCCGAGCTGGCGCAGCGCCGCAATATTGGGCCGCTCATGCGGCGGGATCACCCCCTGAACGTAGCCCATATCGGCCAGCGCTTTCATCTTGAGCAACCCCTGCTTTGCCGCCAGACGGGGATTCGACGGCTGCAGCTGATTGCGGGTCGAGGCTTCGTTGCCAAACGACAGCCCGGCGTAGTGGTGTGTTAACCCCACCAGCCCATCAAAGTTGGCCTCGGTTGCCTTCATGACGTCGTCTCCTGGGTGGAGAAATCGAGGCCCGGCGACAGCGTGGCGGGCAGCGTCAGGTCAGGCGTCTCCAGCGAGGCCATCGGCCAGGCGCAGTAGTCTGCCGCATACCAGGCGCTGGCGCGATGGTTGCCCGAGGCACCAATGCCGCCAAACGGTGCGGTACTGGCTGCGCCGGTCAGCGGTTTGTTCCAGTTGACGATACCGGCACGCGCTTCAAGCAGCAGCTGATCAAACTGCTGGCGTGAAGGCGAGATCAATCCACACGACAGGCCATAACGGGTCTGGTTCGCCAGCGCTATCGCCTCTTCAAATGTCTCATAGCGGACTACGCCTAACAGCGGACCAAAGACCTCTTCATCCGGAATGCCCTGCACGCCGGTTAAATCGATAATACCTGGCGTCAGGATGGCACTGTGGCGATCCGGCCAGCGCATTTCCAGCAGCACCTCGCCGCCCGCCTCAACCCGCCGTTGCCACTCACCCATAATCTTCTCTGCTGCGCCGGTGGAGATCACGCTGCCCATAAACGGCTGCGGTTCAGCATTCCAGGCGGCGGGTTGCAGTCGCCCCGCCACCTCAACCAGCCTCTGCAGAAACGCATCCCCTGCATCGCCGCGTCTGACCAGCAGACGCCGCGCGCAGGTGCAGCGCTGACCGGCGGTAATAAAGGCTGACTGCAACGTGATGTTGACAGCCGCATCAGTGTCCGCCGGATCTTCAACAATCAGGGCATTGTTACCGCCCATCTCCAGCGCCAGCATCTTTTCAGGCTGACCGGCAAACTGGCGATGCAGCTGATAGCCAGTATGGGCGCTGCCGGTAAACAGCAGGCCATCAATCTGCTGACAGTTGGCCAGCGCCTGACCAGTCTCACGTCCGCCCTGTAACAGTGCCAGCACGCCGGCAGGCAGGCCCGCAGCCAGCCAGAGCTCAACGGTTTTTTCGGCGGTCAGCGGCGTCAGTTCGCTGGGTTTAAATACCACACAGTTGCCCGCCAGCAGCGCCGGAACGATATGGCCGTTTGGCAGATGTCCCGGGAAGTTATAGGGACCAAACACCGCCAGCACCCCATGCGGGCGGTGGCGCAGGGAGCTTTCGCCTTCATGCTGCTCACCGGTGCGGCTATGGTATGCCTTCACCGAAAAGCCGATTTTGTTGATCATCGCGCCCACTTCGGTCAGCGCTTCCCAGCGCGGCTTGCCGGTTTCACGGGCAATGGTTTCCGCCAGCGCCGTTTTATGCGCCTCAAGCCCGGCGGCAAATTTCTCGACGATCGCCTGCCGTTCCGCCAGCGGGCGTCTGGCCCAGGCTGGAAATGCGTCGCGCGCCGCCTCACAGGCTGCGGTGACCTGAGCGGCTGAGGCCGCGTGGCCCTGCCATAACGTCTCCCCGCTGACCGGATCCGCTTTCGTCAGAATCTCAGCTTCACCGTCCAGCCATTGTCCATTTATCAGATGTGTCATGCTGTTTTCTCCTCTTTGCAGAGCGTCACCACGCGCAGGCTGTCGCCCGGCTGGCAATGGAGCGCCCGCATCTGTTCATCCGTGAGTTGCACGCTGTCGCTGTCAGCCTTTGCCGGAATCAGCGCCACACGGAACTGGCGATAATCGCTATTGGCAACCAGACAGAGCGGTGCATCAGCCGGGTTTTCGCCCCGTTCTGCGCTGCGCAGACGGCTTTTACGCACTGCACGGATATGATCGATATCGCACTCCAGCGTCGGGCCGCCATCAAAAATGTCGACATAATTGAGGTAGCGGAAGCCCTCTGCTTCCAGTACAGCCCGCGCAGGCGCGGTTTGCGGATGGACCTGTCCAATCACCGCCTGCGCTTCCGGTGTCAGGTAGTCGATGTAGAGCGGATGTTTCGGCATCAGTTCAGCGATAAACGATTTCTGTCCGGTGCCACTAAGGAAATCCGCTTTGCTGAATTCCATAGAGAAGAAGCGGCTGCCGACGCTCTCCCAGAATGGCGAATGGCCCTGCTCATCGCTGACGCCACGCATCTCGGCCACCACCCGGTTGGTGAAACGTTCACGGAAACTGGCCATAAACAGGAAGCGTGACTTCGACAGCAGATAGCCGTTTTTGCCATCACGGTAATCGGGATCGAGAAACAGCGTGCAGAGCTCACTGCTGCCGGTATGGTCATTACTCAGCGACAGAGTGGGCAGCGCGGCATAAACATTCAACTCTTTTGAAGCGTGCACCTGGGTACCGACGCGAAAGTTGTACCAGGGATCCTGCAGACCCACCGCCACCTCAATGGCGCAGATACCGACGGCGCGGTTATCTTCGCTGTCGGCCAGCACAAAGACATAGCCCTGTTCGGCACGTGGCAGAGAATCCTCCCAGGTCTGCAGCGATCGATCGATACGCGCCTGAAGCGTCGCGCTATCAACCGGCAACGAGGTCAGCCCGCCACCGGTTTTGCCCGCCAGCGCCATCAGCTGGCTTAAGTCATCGCGTTCAACCGGACGGATTACCATCATGATGTTGACCCTCGCACCAGGCTTTCACACACTTCGGCAAAGCGGGCCATGCCCAGCTTCACTTCCTGCTCACTGATATTCAGCGCCGGGGCAAAACGCACCACATTGGCACCCGCAATCAGCACCATGACGCCCATTTCCGCGGCGGCAAGGTTGATCGCTTTGGCTTTACCGGCAAAATCGTCGCTGAGCACCGCGCCAATCAGCAGGCCAAGACCGCGCACTTCTTTGAACAGGTGCAGACGCTGGTTGATCTCATCCAGTGCCGCCACAATCCACTGGTGACGTTCTGTTACACCCGCCATCAGTTCAGGCTGATTGATCAGCTCCATGACTTTACCTGCCACTGCGCCCGCCAGCGGATTGCCGCCATAGGTGGTGCCGTGGGTGCCAACGCCCATCACCAGCGCCAGATCTTCGCGCGTCAGCATCGCACCAATCGGGAAGCCGCCGCCCAGCGCTTTGGCGCTGGTGAGCACATCCGGCGTGACGCCATAATGCATGTAGGCATAAAGCGAACCGGTACGGCCAACGCCGCTCTGCACTTCATCAAAAATCAGCAGAGCCTGATGCTTATCACAGAGCTCACGCAATCCACGCAGGAACGCCGGATCGGCAGGCAGCACGCCGCCTTCACCCTGAATGGGTTCAACAATGACTGCGCAGGTATGGTCATTAATCAGTTCAGCCGCCGCAGCCAGATCGTTAAACGGGGCATGCTGGATCTCTGGCGGCAGCGGCGCAAAATCTTTTGAGTAAGCGGGCTGACCACCGGCTGTTACCGTAAACAGGGTGCGGCCATGAAATGCATTCTTAAACGCCACGATGCCACTTTTATGCGGACCGACACGATCATGCGCCACCTTGCGCGCCAGTTTCAGCGCCGCTTCGTTCGCCTCCGCCCCGGAGTTACAGAAGAACACCCGGTCAGCGAAGGTGGCATCGATCAGCTGCTTCGCCAGTCGCAGGATCGGTTCGTTGGTATAGCCATTACCGGTGTGCCATAAACGTGCGGCCTGTTCCTGCAGCGCCTGTTGTAATGCCGGATGCGCATGCCCTAACGCATTGACGGCAATGCCACCGGCGAAGTCGATATAATCTTTGCCGTTTTGATCCCAGACGGTGGAGCCTTCCGCGCGAACCGGTATAAAAGTCGCAGGCGCATAAACCGGCATCATCCATTGATCGAAATCGTGACGTGAAACGTGCAGTGCCATAACCCACTCTCCTGCTTTACTTTACCGGCCGGGTAAAGCTTATGTTTTAAAATTGTTAAAAGATGTTGTAGTGCAGCCCTACTGTAGAGTGCAGTTAACGTGCCAGCCAGAGAATTAATGCATAAAATGGTCTTCACGACGTAATATCAATGAGTTAGATGCTGACAATATTCACTTAATTTGCATATATAGTGAATAGTTGTCTGATTGCAGCGCCAGAACCGGGTTTTAAACAGCAGAATTATGCATTCACGGGATGAAATATCGCTTTTGTGATCGCTGATAAATTATCTCTCCAGAAAAGCCCCTCCACTGCCCTGTTTTAGCGCAGTTTGCCTCGCGATGGTGCAGCGATTACGCGGGGAACTCGCCCGGAAATGTCAGAACACCCTGGCTTTATTTAACAAAAGTTTTTCATTTCCCCCTGCAGACACATTAATCTGCGTATCTTTTCCAGGCTATTTTATAAACAGGATGATCAATATTTAATCAGCAACTCTGACTATTATTCCGGAGGTGATTATCGGGCCAGAAAGAATATTCTATAAAGATGAACAAATATTAATACGCAGACTAATGGTTAGGATAAAAGCCTTATAAGGCTATTCTTAGCGGATAATCACCCATAATTAAATCAGGGGTTATATTGATTTAAAAATGTACAAAAAATGCCCATTTAAGACCACTACATACAAACATAACCAATTGATAAATAAAGATATAAAATCAGATAACTCATAATTACTTATTAGAAGAAAATCTTATTACTTTACAATTTAATCTTCTGTTCCTCGCTGTTATCCATCAGCTGAATATAGACATCACATTTTGTTACTTTTATTGCACTTTGTAGTTTTACCTTTTTGTGTCATTTTCTTTTCACCCCATATCAGGGGAATAATAATTAATGAATACAGGGTAATAATTAAATGATGAAGCGCACTTTACTGGCGGCTGTCATGCCGTTACTGATCGGTCTCTCCTCCGCGCAGGCCGCAGAAGTTTATAACAAGGATGGCAATAAGCTGGATCTGGTCGGCAAGATTAACGTGTCACACCTCTTTTCTGACGATAACAACAACGATGGTGATACCTCCTCTTATGCCCGCTTTGGCTTTAAAGGCGAGACAAAGATTACTGACCAGCTTACCGGCTACGGTTTCTGGCAGTATCAGTACAGTCTGCATAACTCCGAGGGCAGTGATGCCCAGGCCACCAACCGTACCCGTCTGGGCTATGCTGGCCTGAAGTTTGGCGAGGCGGGTTCGCTGGATTACGGACGTAACTACGGCCTGGTCTATGACGTGCTGAGTTATACCGATATGCTGCCGTTCTTCGGCGGCGACTCCGGTTATACCGACGCCTTTCTCTCTGGCCGCTCAACCGGTGTGCTGACCTGGCGTAACAGCAATTTCTTTGGTCTGGTCGACGGCTTAAACCTTGCCGCGCAGTATCAGGGCAAAAACGATCGCAGCAGTAACATTGACGGCGTGCGTCGTTCCAACGGCGACGGCTTCGCCCTCTCCGCTTCCTATGACTTCGATTTCGGCCTGAGTTTTGCCGGCGCGTTTGCCAGCCTGGATCGCACCACGGCGCAGAACGCTGCCGCACGCGGAGAAGGCGAAAAAGCCCAGCACTGGGCGACCTCGGTGAAATATGATGCGAACCAGGTCTATCTGGCTGCCATGTACGGTGAAACTCTGAACGCCACGCCAATTACTGGCGGTTTCGCTAACAAAGCGCAGAACTTTGAAGCCGTGGCGCAGTATCAGTTCCTGAACGGCTTCCGTCCGTCCGTGGGTTACGTCTCATCCAAAGGCAAGGAAATTGAGAATATCGGCGATGCCGACATCATTAAATACACCGCCGTGGGTGCCACTTACTACTTCAACAAGAACATGTCGGTCTATGGTGAATACCGCATCAACCTGTTGAAAGATAACAATCCGCTTCGCCTGCCGACCGACGACATCACAGCCCTGGGTCTGATTTACCAGTTCTGATGTGACAGCGGGCCCGGCTCTGACCGCCGGGCCCGTTTATTGTTTTAATCCCGGCCACAGAGAGTGTTGCGCGCTTTCAGCCCAGCGACCTGACTAAGCTAACGGCCATCGCCTCTTCCTGCATCAATTCCTCCACGTTAGCGGACGCCAGCAACGTGGTGGCCTGCCCGGCAGGAACCGGACGGCTGAAGAGATATCCCTGCCCGTAATCACAGCCGCGCTTTCTCAGCCACCTCAGCGTGGCGACATCCTCAATGCCCTCTGCAGTAATGATCACATTAAGCCCCTGACAGAGTGCCAGCAGCGTTTCCACCACTTTTCGCTGCTCAGATCCGGTCACGATTCCGGCAATAAACGTCTGGTCAATTTTGATTTTGGTAATACCCAGCCCCAGCAAAACCGACAGGTTGGAGTAGCCGGTGCCAAAATCATCCAGCACCACTCCGATACCGGCCTCTTTCAGCAGATGGATCGCCTGGCGGGCATCGTCAGAAATGGCCATGACATTCTGTTCGGTGATTTCAAGTTCCAGCATTACCGGCCCGGCATGCTGCATAATGCTGGACAAACAGCTGGTCAGCGACGGTCTCAGCAACTGCTCCGGGGTAATGTTCAGCGACAGGCAGAGCCCGGCTGGCCATGCCCGGGTTGCACTGACAGCATCCTGCAGCAGCGCCACGGTCATGCTGTCCATCAACCCTAGCCGCTCCACCACTGGCAGAAACTCTGCAGGCGAAACCGTCTGACCGGACGCAGTGATCCAGCGCGCCAGTATCTCAAAGCCGGTAATGTTACCGGTGCGCAGTGAAACCAGCGGCTGCAGAAAGGGAACGATGGCGTGACCGCTTACAGCGGCAACAACCTCCTGCTCCAGCCTTTCCCGCTGGCGAAAGCGCAGCTCCATGTCCGGAGAGAATCGTGCCAGACAGGCGCACTTATCCTGCTTCGCCTCGTACAGCGCCAGATCCGCCGCCCGCACGACATCGGCCTGACCCGTGCAGGCTGAGCTGGCGATGCCTGCTGAAAGGCTCAGGAAGGTGTGCGGACCGGTCCGGATGGATGCCGCATGCTGGCAGAAGCTTTCGGCGGCGGCCAGCGCCTGATCTGCCTGTGAAGCCTGGGCAACAATGGCAAATTCATCCCCGCCGATGCGAAACACCTGACTCCCGGTACCCGCCGAGGTGGTCAACAGATTGGCCAGCGCGACAAGCGTGGCGTCGCCCTGACGATGACCGTTCAGATCATTGATATTCTTAAAGTCATTGATGTCGAGCAGCGTCAGGGTGTAGGGCGTCCCGTCGGCATCAAGCGCAGCAATGTGTGCAGTGAACGATCGGCGGTTCATGACCCCCGTCAGCGCATCAGTTCCGGCCAGCCTGAGGGCATTTTTTTCCGCACGCAGCGTGTTGCGGATCAGACCCGCAATAAGCAGCGCCGGAATAATCATTGCCAGTCCGGCAAACGAGGTGGAGGTCAGGATAAACCGCAGCCGCTCGCTGGTTTCAAAATCGGGATCATAGCTCAGGCCCAGCAGGCTGGAGATCCACGCCTCGAGCCCGAATTCCCACAGCGTGGAGAGTAAAATGATGGTCGCAATATTCAGCATTGCGAGCCAGAAAAGTTTCAGGCGCATGCGTTAGTTCCCGGTGATGGAAAGTGTCAGAGTTTTGTTTTAATTTTCAGTAAAAAACCGGGGCGTACTTCTCATTCAATGTCTGCTAAGCTGCCGACAATTATCACCCCTCCGCTATTTTTACTCATCGCATTCGCACGTTCTCACCCGCCTTACGGCAGTGAGGCAGACGTTTTGCGGAGCCCGATGCGTGTCGGTTACGTCATCAATGTCGAATAGTGTTCTATCGGCAGCAGCAGCCAGATTAACAGGCCCGCCCGGTTAAATTTGTGCATTCCGGTGTTTTTGACGGGTTATGACGCTGGCGTATCGCGCGGCTGCACCGCGCGAAAAGGCGCACACTCGTCAGGCGATAAAAAGCGATTTATCAGGATATTGGCCGGGATTTCGTTATCACTCCCGTTACGATTTTGTGGCATAACGGGGTGGGTATACGTGCAATTTTTAATTTCGTTAAATTAAATAGCGAACAATTTAGTTAAACGTAACTCTCCAGAAGTTCTCTCTCCTGCCGATACCGGTTTACCCAATGAACTCTTTCGGAACGAGAGATGAAAATTTCAACGCGCCTTAGCGCAGGTTTTGGCTTGCTTATTCTGCTGTTTATTATCTGTACCGGCACCGCGATTCACGCGCTGGATAGCGCTCGCGATGGTATGGACGAGGTGGTTAATGTCCGTTTGAAAAAGTACCAGACGGTGCTGGATATGCGCGGTGGCGTGCGGGATATGGCAATCGCGGTGCGTAACCTTGCTCTGCTGACCGATCCCGTTGCCATGAAGCCAGAATGGGAACGTCTGCAAAAACAGCGCGCGCTTTATATCAGCAACCGCGAAGTACTCTCAGGCATGATGCAGACCGACCCCGGACAGGCCGGACGGGAGGCGATGAGCAGAATCGAGTCCACTGAAGAGGCCGCTCTCTCCACGCTGATGACCGCCGGGAAACTGGGGATGGAAAATCGTCAGCAGGAGGTCACCGACTATCTGTTAAAGGTGGCGCGTCCGGCTCAGCAGAGCCTGCTGAAGGCGATAAACGATCTGACCGAGCTTGAGATGCGCAGCAGCCGGGATGCGGTAGTGGATAACGGCATCGCTATCGCCCGCACCACCTGGATACTGATCATCCTGGCGGTGCTCTCCGTGCTGGCTGCCGTCGTCACCTGCGCGTTTATTGTGCGGATACTGATGCGCCAGCTGGGCGGCGAACCGGTGCAGGCTCAGACGCTGGCTGCTGCGATTGCCGCCGGTGATCTCACCTCGCCGGTCACGCTGCGCCGTGGCGACAGCACCAGCCTGCTTGCGTCGCTCAGCGGCATGCAGACCAACCTGCGCGAACTGGTTACGCAGATCAAAGGGGCATCCGCCTCGGTGGCGCTGGCGGCCGATGAGATTTCGCAGGGCAATACCGAGCTTTCATCCCGTACCGAGCAGCAGGCTGCTGCGTTGCAGGAAACGGCCGCCAGCATGGAGCAGCTCACCGCCACGGTAAAAAGCAACGCCGCGGGCGCGCAGCAGACTGCCGGTTCAGCGCGCGAGGCCGCCACCCTGGCCCAGGCGGGCGAAGCAGATGTCCAGCGCCTGTCAGAAACCATGCATGACATTTCGCTGAGTGCCGTTCGGGTACGCGATATTACGTCGGTGATTGAAGGCATCGCTTTCCAGACCAATATTCTGGCGCTCAACGCCGCCGTAGAAGCTGCGCGCGCTGGTGAAGAGGGCCGCGGATTTGCCGTGGTCGCGGGTGAAGTCCGCTCGCTGGCCCAGCGCAGCGCCACCGCAGCACGCGACATCAAGCAGCTGATTGAGCAGGCCGTGACGCAGGTCGAGGATGGCGTAACCGTAGCGGCCGGAACGGGTGAGCGCATCCTGAAGATTGTCAGCCGCGTCGGTGAACTGGCCGATGCTATGGACAACCTCTCCCTCTCCTCCGGTGAACAGATGCAGGGCATCTCCCAGGTCAGTATTGCGGTGAGTCAGATGGATGGCGTCACGCAGAATAACGCCGCGCTGGTGGAAGAGTCCTCTTCTGCATCGCAGTCACTGCTGGCCCAGGCGCGCGACCTGCGCGGTATGGTAGAGACCTTCACCGTATAAGCCGTATCGGCGGGCGGCTTCAGCCTGGGTTAAATGCTGAAATTGTCCTGCCGATCTTAGCTGCGTTGCACCCGGCGCACGTTGTGCGCAAGGGTTGCGACCGGTTATGTTGACTTCAATTTAATTTGACTCAATACTGTGCCGACTTTCAATCGGCGGCGCAGCTAAAGGCTTTTTCTCCCGCTGCGATAGCGCTTAAAAGTCTGGTGTCTTACACCAGAAAGAGATGCTGCCGAAATCAACATCTCCCCGAGATACTATTCGCGAGACTTCACGGCTGACCAACAGCCTGGGGTCTGGCTGTCCCACCCCGGACTCAGAATGAGTAAAGATATGAATGACGAACCCGCGGGGATCTCCGATACGCCTCCCGCCAGTGCAGCGCCTGAAACCATCGACCAGTTTCTCTGCTTTGCGCTCTATTCCGCCTCACTTGCCATGACAAAGCTCTATCAGTCGCGGTTAAAACCGCTGGGAGTGACCTATCCGCAATATCTGGTGCTGCTGGTGCTGTGGGAGAAAGATCGCCTGACCGTCTCTGATATTGGTGCACGTGTCCGGCTTGATTCCGGCACGCTCAGCCAGCTTCTGAAGCGGCTTGAAAGCGGGGGCATTATCTGCCGCCAGCGTGACACGGGAAATGATGAGCGCCGGGTACTGATCTCCCTGACAGAACAGGGCCACCAGCTTAAAGTCTCGGCGGCTGGCGTCCCGGCTGATATGATCTCGGTGATGGATACCGCCTGTAGTGAACTTGGTGAGCTGACAACCCAGGTGGCAACGCTGCGTGAAAAGCTGCTTAAGGCCCTGCCATGATGCCGGCTTATAAAAAACCTGTGACCAGGCTGATAAAGCTGAATCGCCTGAGTGTTGCCTCTTCAGGTGCTATTCAGCAGAACGGTTGCGCTGGAGTTTCTATTGAGTACCGATAAACCGGCAGATATGGCTGACGTCCATGCCGTTGTAGGGCAGGCCGTGTCGAGCCTGCTGAAGTCAGGCAAGACGGCAGGCTTACAGGACATAATTGCATTCCTGCAGCATCAGCAGGCACGATCGGTAAACGGTCAGCGAGAGGTCTACGCCAGAGCGGTACGTATTGTGATGAGCATGGTTAACTGATAACCGGGCCGCTGCGCTAAACGGCGGCGCTGCCCGCGTCTTCTTAATATCAATACCCTGCCCGCAGCGCAGCGTCGTTCCTGCTTTCACCCAGTGGTTCCCGCTCTCATTTCAGGATCAATCGTGATGTCACTCTGCCGCACCCGCGCCTTCGTCAACCCGACAACTTATCTCTGCCAGTAACCGCTGTCGGGCCTGCAGACGTTAACAACAGCGTCTGCACACCACCACCGCTATTCACTCCCCCCAATCCTTTCTGTGCAGTAAAGCATCCCAACTAAAGTGTGGTGCCGCCGGGTGCCATCAAATCATAACGATCGTTCTGCGGGGCCTCGTCCACGGTCATCGGTGGCTGAATTTTCAGGGTGATCCAGTTAGAGGTCACACGCTGCTGCTTGCTATCCTCCAGTGTTACCGACAGGCGATATTCGTTGCTGGCGTCTGGCGACGGATCCCACTGCGGTAAGATCACACTCCAGCCCTGCGGATCGGCGTTATTGGCCGGAGGTGTCAGGCTCAGCGCCTGCGTATCGCCCTGCCAGCTTACCGCCTTGATAGCATTGCTGGCGCGCACCTGCAGCTTCAGTGGCAGACTCTCGCCACTGCTTAACTGCCAGGGCGGGGTTGCCAGAAACACGGACAGCGTTTTGCGCTGACGGAAGGTGAGCACCGGCGTATCACTGCGGGTGACGGTATCGTAACGGCTGCCGCGCAGGGAGTGCGCCTCCGCGACGTTTCCGGCATCGAGCTGACGTCGCAGCGCCACGCCAAAGCGATAGTTGAGTTTCAGCCCCAGCTGATCCTGACTCTCACCGGCGCTGCTGGTTTTATGGGTAGCGGACAGCGTCACCAGCGGCACGGGAGTGTAAGAGAGGCCAAACGACATGGCGGAGGGATTGTGATAGCGGTTGCCGCTGTTAAACAGATCGACATTCTCACCCAGATATTGCTGATAGCTCACCGAAACGCCCAGCTGACGATAAAAGGGCAGATAGCTCTGGCTGGTAATATCGTAGCCGCGCGCCATGCGCTGCTGCTGCGAATCGCCCAGATTTTTCCAGCCGGAAAGCGGCTGATAGTAGTTGGCCGAGAAGCGCATTGAATCGCTCCACGCTTCCGTGCCCACAGAGGCGCGTTGCAGGCCGCTGCTGAACACGCGGTCAACAAAGCCGTTGTAACCCAGCAGCCAGTCACCGGCATCCCAGCGTTGTCCCAGTCCCGCGTTGCCAACCAGGCCATCGCCGGTATCGTGCAGCCCAAGCTGGCTGAAGGTGAGCCGGCTGTTTTCGTCGGCCAGTGCGCTGAAGAGATCGCCGCCGGTGCCGGTAAAGTTTCCGTTCATGTCGACTTTCAGATCCAGCTGCGCGGTGCCGTAAGGGGAAAGCAGTGACTGCCCTTCGCTCTCAACCCGATCGGCCACTTCATCGCGCAGATGATTGAACGCCCAGACGCCCGCCTGCTGACCAAACGTGACATTGCTGTCACTGTTGTTACTCGCTTCACCGATACTTTTGGCCACGGCCGCCAGCTTTTTGCTCCACTCTTCATCCTGATCGCTGGCACCGCCGAGCGTCGGCAGCGACTGACTGTAGCGCGCAGGATTGTCGAATGGCGTTTCTGACACCGCTGTTTCAGTCTGAAAGGCGCGGGCGCTCTGCGTGGCAGTCAGCGACAGCGCAATCAAAGAGAGAACCCCTGTTTTCCGTATCATGTCACCCGGCACATTGATTAGTTCGTAGCTGCAATTAAACAAAAATCATCAGCTATTACCTTAACATATTGTGACGGCGATGCAGGACAGCAGCGGCGAATTGTGCATATAACAGAAAAGTCCGGGTCAGAAAAAGGCCTGCGTTTACAGCAGGCCTGCGATCTCTCACCGCATCAGGAGAAGATCAACCCGCCATCTACATTGATGGTCTGCCCGGTGATGTAGCGCGCATCCTCTGATGCCAGAAACGCCACCAGTCCGGCGACATCTTCCGGCTGACCGGCACGCTTCAGCGGAATGTTTTGCACCCACTCCGCCATCAGCTCCCCTTTACCGTAGGTTTTCTCCTCGCTGCTGAGGATCTCGCCCCAGACGCGATCGTTGTAATCCCACATCTCACTCTCAATGATGCCAGGGCAAAAAGCGTTGACCGTAATGTTCCACGGCGCCAGCTCCAGCGCCAGACTCTGGGTAATGCCTATCACCCCCATTTTGCTGGCGGCGTAGTGCGGCGTGTAGATAAAGCCCTGTCGTCCCTGCCCCGATGAGGTGTTGATCAGGCTGCCGCTGCGCTGCTGCACCATATATTTCGCCGCTTCACGGCAGCAAAGCCAGACGCCGGTGGTGTTAACCGCCAGAATCCGCTCAAAGTCGCTTTTCGGCATGGTGTCGAAGCGGTCGATGGTGATCACGCCCGCATTCTGTATCGATACGTCGATCTGACCAAAGCGTTCAAAGGCCTGCTGATAGAGCTGCTGCACCGCAGCTTCATCCGTGATATCGACCTGCAGCGCCAGAATCTCACTGCCATACTGCTGCTGAAGCTGGTCGGCTGTAGCGAACACCCGGTCAGCATTCGACACCATCACCAGCCTGGCCCCGTCGCGGGCGAAACGCGCCGCGATCCCGGCCCCGATGCCACGACAGGCACCGGTTATCACCACTGTTTTTCCACGTTGTTCGCGGCTCATAATCGCTCCTGTTAACTGTGACGAACATCAGTAAGGGGGGCTGCCTGCTGCTTTTTTTCATGGCGACGCAGCAGCACCACTTTGCTTTGCAGACGTTGCTGGAACTGGTCGATGACTACCGCAGTCACAATCACCAGACCTTTGATCACCATCTGCCAGAAATCGCTGACGCCCATCATCACCATGCCATCCGCCAGAAAGACGATAACGAAAGCGCCAATAATCGAGCCGGAAACCCGGCCACGTCCGCCCGCCAGCGCAGTGCCGCCCAGCACGGTGGCACCAATGGCATCCATCTCAAACATGTTGCCGGTCATCGGGTGCGCAGTCTGCAACTGAGAGGCCACCACCAGCCCGACAAGCCCCGCGCAGAGGCCGGAAAAGGCGTAGACAAAGACTTTCACCTTGATAATCGGCACGCCCGCCAGTCGCGCGGCGGACTCATTGCCGCCAATGGCGTAGATGTAACGACCCAGCGGGGTTTTGCGCGTCAGGTAGAGGCCGAGCAGTAAAAAGCCGAGCATCAGCCAGATTGGCAGATAAACGCCCAGTACGGTGCCGGAGCCGAGCAGCGAAAAGCCGGTGTTGCCCAGCGCGGGCACTCCCACCAGGTTAGCGTAGGTGCCGCCGTCGTTGAACAGCAACGCCGCACCGCGCGCCACATACATCATGCCCAGGGTGCAGATAAAGGGTGCGACGCCCAGTCGGGTGATCACCGTGCCGTTAATCAGCCCCACCAGCACGCCAAAGATGGCCACCACCAGAATCACTTCAGGCACGTTGAGAAACAGCGTATTGCCGCCCCACAACGGGATGCCATTGGTGAGCAGTGCGCCCGCCACCATGCCGCAGATCCCGGCGACCGCACCCACCGAGAGATCGATACCGCCGGTCAGGATCACCAGCGTCATACCAATGGCCAGCAGGCCGGTAATCGCCACGTGCTGCGTCATGATCAGCAAGTTAGAGGGGGTGAGAAAGTTCGGCACCATCACGCTGAAAAAGCCGACCACAATCAGCAACGCAATAAAGGTGCGGGCCTTGAGCAGGTACATATAGAGCAGATATTTTTGGTTCATGAAATTCTCCGGCCAGCTTAGAGCCTGGCCCGCCAGGCGTAATGGTTTCAGGCAGTCTGGACACGGACAGCGCGGAACAACCGGCACGTACACGCAGTACGTGAGGATTACTCGCTGTGCTCGCCCCTTCAGGGCCGCCCTGACGGGCGTTCAGGTTGCTAAAGCAGCCTGTGTGACCACTGCCCAGGTTCAGACGGACAAATAAAATAGCCTGATGGGTCAGGCTCTTAATCCTGCGGGGTTGATGCCGCAATCAGATGTTCTCGCGTCGCCGCTGCGCGCGGCAGATCGGCAGTAATCCGGCCATCGGCCATCACTAAAATGCGGTCCGCCAGCGCCATCACCTCATCCAGTTCAGAGGAGGAGAACATCACTGCCAGCCCCTGCTGTGCCAGACTGCCAATCAGGTGATAGACGTCGGTTTTGGCACCCACGTCGATACCGCGCGTTGGCTCATCCAGCAGCACCACCTGTGGCCCGGTCATCAGCGCTTTACCCAGCACCACCTTCTGCTGATTACCGCCGCTCAGCGCCGTAACCGGCAGGTCGGGATCGCTGACTTTAATCGCCAGATGGCCGATCATCTCACTGACCCGCTGCTGCTCCCTGGCAGGATTCAACAGCCCCAGCGCACGACGAAAACCGCGCAGGCTGAAGTCAGAGAGGGTCATGTTGGCGGTGACCGACATCAGTTCAATCACCCCTTCGCCTTTGCGATCTTCGGGCACCAGCGCTATGCCACTTTTCAGCCGCTGCTGGAAGCTGCGTTTCGCCAGATCCCTGCCCGCCAGCCGAACATGGCCCGACTGACAGGGCATCAGGCCAATCAGCCCCTTAAACAGCTCGGTGCGTCCGGCACCCAGCAGACCATAAATGCCGATCACCTCGCCTTTGCGCAGCGTAAAACTGACGTCATTAAGCTTGTAACCGCCGTTCTGATGCAGCGCAGTCAGGCCCTCTACCTCCAGCACCGTTTCCCCCTGTGGCGCAGGCTGATAGTCGAACTGCTTTTTCTTGTCACCCACCATCTGGGCGATAATCCACGGCACGCTGGCGTCCCGTACCTCGCGCTCACTAATAAAACGGCCATCGCGGAAAATGGTGATGTGATCGCCAATCTCCATCAGCTCTTCCAGCCGGTGAGAAATGTAGATAATGGTGACCCCACGCCGCTTAAGCTGATCGATGACGTTAAACAGCACTTTCACTTCAGACTGGCTCAGGGCGCTGGTCGGTTCATCCATGATCAGCACCCGGGTATCCTTCGACAGCGCCCGGGCGATCTCCACCAGCTGCTGATGACCAATACCCAGCTCACCCAGCGGCGCGTAAGGATCGACATCCAGCTGCAGCCGTTCCAGCAGCGACTTTGCCAGTGCGTACTGATACTTTTCATTGATCACCCCGCGCTGGAAATACTCATTGGCGATAAAGATGTTGTCCATCACGTTCATGTTGGGAAACAGATTCAGCTCCTGAAAAATGATGCTGATCCCCTGCTTCTCCGCCTGATGCGTGGAGTTCAGCGACACCACCTTGCCATCCAGCAGAATCTCGCCCGAGGACGGCGTCTCTACACCCGCCAGCATCTTCATCATGGTGGACTTACCGGCACCGTTCTCACCGATCAGCACGTTAACTTTATTGCGGTAGACCCGATAACTGACCTGATCGAGCGCGGTCACGCCGGGATAAAGACGCGACACGTTGCGCGTTTCGATAATCACGTCGCCGGACTGTTGCGGTTGAGGATTTTGCATCTGCCGCTCCTTATTGCCGGTTGATCGCAGCCGGAGTGATATCCGGCAGCTGCTGCGGAATGTCCCAGCTGCTGAACACGCCGGAAACCCTCACTTTATCGCCCACCTTCGGCGCAAACTGCTGCATCAGAGTGGAGGCGTGCTGGTTAATCGCCTTGCCGTAATCACCAAACAGCACCTGGTCATTGAAGTCCTGATAGCTCACGCCTTTGTAGACATCCCGCAAAGCGGTGCCACGAATGATTGGCCCTACCTGAATTGTGACACTGTCACCTGATTCATCTTTCACGGTCATCTTTCCACTGCGTGACGTGGTATTTACGGCGGTCACCTCGCCGCTAACCGAGACGCTGAAGACACAGGGATTCTCAGCCTGACTGCGATAGCCGTAGCTCTGACAGGCACTGTCGAAGTCTTTAGCAGACTGCAGCGACTTCATCAGCGTCGCCAGCGGCTTAGCCTCTGCCTGAACCTGCGGCACCAGTTTCTGCTGCCAGAGCTGGTCGATGTTTGCCATTTTCGGATTGGGGGGATTTTTCAGGGCAGCCAGCTCCTGCTGCGACACAATTTTGCAGCCGCTTAACAGCAAGACCACCAGCGTCAGCCAGACTCTTCGGGACATCATCTTCTCCCTGGCGCCCGCTTTCGCAGGCGCGACAGCGTTTAATTACGACTTGTAGTTAAAGTCCTGTACACCTTTAGCGTTTTCCGGGGTAATCAGAATACCGCGGAACATCACCCGCTGTTTTTCCGGCTTCACGCCCTTCTGAATGAAGTTATCGAGATCGGTCACCCCTTCAGCGGCAATCGCCTGCGCCTGCAACATGACCGTGGCTTTCAGCGTGCCCGCTTTCACTGCATCGCGTTCGTCGTTGCTGCCATCAATCCCCACCACGATGACATCATTGCGACCGGCCGCCTTCAGCGCGGCTATGGCGCCCAGCGCCACCGGGCCGTTACCGCAGATCACCCCTTTCACATCCGGATGCGCCTGCAGGATGCTGTCCATAATGCGCTTGCCGTCAATCAGCGTGCCTTTGGCATCCTGACGCGCCACGCTCTGCATATCAGGATACTGATCCAGCACCTGATGGAACGATTTCGAGCGTGTCACGCAGTTGTTATCCGCCAGGTTACATGCGAGTTCGGCGTATTTGCCCTTTTCGCCCATCTTTTCAACAAAGACGTTGGCAACGTCTGAACCCGCCTGGAAGTTGTTGTGGGTGATCTGCGCCAGCGCCACGTCATCCACCGGGATTTCGCGGTTGATCAGCACCACCGGGATCCCGGCATCTTTGGCTTTTTTAATCGCCGCCACGCTGGCGGTGGAGTCGGCGTTATCCAGCACGATACCCTGCACTTTTTTACCGATAGCGGCGTCGATTAGTTCGCTCTGTTTCTTCACATCTTCGCCGTGCGACAGCACCGTTGTTTTGTAACCCAGTTCCTGCGCTTTGAGATTGGCGCCTTTGGCTTCGGAGGCGTAGTAGGGATTATCGAGTGAGTTAACCAGAATCATAATGGTGCCCTTTTCGGCGGCAAACGCCGCCTGCGAAACCAGACAGGCAGCCACGGCAGTGCACAGCAAGGTACGGTTTTTCATGATGTTCTCTCTTATCGTTATGGCAGGGTATGAATTCCCGGGTGCTGGATTGGCCTTACCAGATGGTAAAGCCCCCATCGATCATCAAATCGGCGCCGGTGATCATGTCGCTGCCGTTGCTGGCGAAAAACAGCACCGCAGCGGCGATCTCATCGGTATAAGCAAAGCGTCCGAGCGGAATCAGCTTCTTCATCTGCTCACCCTTCTCGCCGCGCCAGGCCTTTTCGCCCATCGGCGTCAGCACTACGGTGGGCGACAGGGTGTTAACGTTAATGCGATGCGGGGCAAACTCTTTGGCCATCACTTTGGTCATGCCCAGCAGGCCCGCTTTGGCTGAGGTGTAGGCGACATGGTTGTCGATAGCGATGGATGCCGCCTGGGAGGCGATATTAATAATTTTGCCGCCCGCACCGGCACGGATCATCAGCCGTGCGGCGGCCTGTGAGCAGAGAAAAGGCCCGGTGAGATTCACCGCAATCTGCTTCTGCCACTCGGCAAAATCGGTCTCGATCACCGGCTGCAGCATCACGTAGCCTGCGCAATTCACCAGGATATCGATCCGGCCATAGTGGGAAACCACATCGTCAAAAGCCTGTTCAACCGACGCGGGATCGGTAACGTCACAGCAGACAAACTGCACCCGCTCGCCGGGGAAATCTGCCCTCAGGCTGGCCACCTTCTCTGCTTCAAACGGCGGATAGAGTAGTGCCAGACTCGCGCCCTTCTCCAGCAACATGCCATTGGTCGCCATCGCAATACCGCCCAGCCCGCCGGTCACGACGGCCACTTTGCCGGCCAGATTCATTGCGGTATCCACGCCGTAGCGCAGGTTTACGTCATATTCACCACTCATCCCACTCTTCCCCTCAGATTTTTGCCGATGCCGTTGATTCACTCATTTTCGAACAAAAATATAAGCTATCGAAAAGAAATGTTGTGTGGAGCAGATCAAATTTCGACCATCTGCCCTGCAAAGCGGCTTATCTGATTGAAAAGACGTGATCTGGCTTCCAGTCCCGAAATAAAGGCAGCTGGCTGCAATCCGGAAAGCGTGAGAGATTCAATAGCCTGCACATTTTATATTTTCGTTCGAAAACCAAAGGCAGAGCAGGCTATCTCGCATTCATAAAAATGGCGCGTTAAACTCAGCCACAAAGACCTTGTTCGCCCGACTTCTCAGGTTATTGGAAAAGGGAGCATTTCGATTGAAAAGCAAAAGTGAGCAGTTCGCTGACATGCAGCAACGCCGCGAGAAAATTCTGGAGATGATCCGTGAGGATGGCACGGTCACGGTTAAAGCTTTGACGGAGACCTTTGGACTGACCGAAGCCACCTTACGCAGCGACCTTCGCATGCTGCAAAAACAGGGCTTTGTGCAGCGCTACCATGGTGGCGCGACGCTGATGACGGGCAAACAGAATACCGGGGCGATGCTGCTGGAGCGGCAGACACATCTGGAAGAGAAAGAGGCGATTGGCCGGCTGGCGGCGCAGCATATCGAAAATGGCGACACGGTGATTTTCGATTCCGGCACCACGACCACCGCGATCACCGATGCCATCAGCCACATCCGCCGCCTGTCGGTCGTGACAACCGCGGTGAATATCGCCCTGAAACTGGGCGGCGAGCCGGGGATCAACATCCTGCTGACCGGCGGTACCTTTAAATTTCCGACGCTCTCTACCTCCGGCGAAAAGGCGGCCAGCTTCTTCGAAAACGTGCTGGCCGGTAAACTCTTCCTGGCGACCGCCTGCATCTCGCCGCGTCTGGGCCTGAGCTTCCCCAGTGAAACTGACATCAAGGTAAAGCTGGCGATGATCAAATCTGCCAGCACGGTTTACGTGGTCGCTGACTCCAGCAAAATCGACAAGGTTTCGATGTTCGCGCTGCCCTGTGACTGGAGCAATATTCACTACCTGATCACCGACAGCGGCATCAGCACTGCGCAGGTCAAAGCGTTTGAAGCGCTAGGCGTGAAAGTGCTGGTGGCCCCGCTGCCGCTGAAGCGGGCGATGTAATGCTTGTTGAAACAACATCGATTCAGCCACTCGCTGTCATCAGACAGCCACAGGATTAAGTTACGCTCCAGAGCGAATGCTAAGCAGGGATGTAACGGATGATAAAACGATGAAAAACGAGATTTTCGAGCGCAGGAAAGCGCGGGCTTTAGCCCTAATGGCAGCGAAGAAAATGTGGCCGAGTAACTCTGCTCCGCCATTACATCGTTTGTTATGGAAAATGAATATCCATCTTCCACCCCCGGGTTTCACTCCTTTCTGGCTCAATCTTGTGGTGTTTGCCAGCATGTACACGCTGATGATGCCACTGCTGCTCTTATTGCCTTCTCTTCCGGGCGTGTCTGACGACAACTATTCGCTGATACCCAATCTGATCGCAGGTCTGTTCTTCGGTACGACAATGGCACTGTTTCACGGATACCGAAAAAAAGTTCACAACCTGCCTGCGTGGGAGGAGCTTTAACCCCGTCAGACGCTTAATCATCATTGTCAGGACCAGTTTCCCTTTTCCGTAACAGAATGCACTGCCGCCAACAGTGCAGGTAAGACCTGCCTGAAGAGCAAAGTGTGCGAGCCACGGATGGCGAGCCCAGTCCGCAGGGATGCGGGATCCCTTTGCGATCAGGCAGGCCTTTCCTGCACAACGCACCGGCTCTTCAAACCATTCCTGCCTTCTCACCCAAACAAACCTGCACCTAATACCGACCCGCTCCCGCAAAACCCCGCACCAATGCCAACAGTGCAGGTAAGGCCTGCCTGAAGAGCAAAGTGTGCGAGCCACGGATGGCGAGCCCAGTCCGCAGGGATGCGGGATCCCTTTGCGATCAGGCAGGTCTTACATGCACGCCGCACCGTCTTGCCACACCGTTCCTGCCTGCCAGCAAAAGCCCGCACCTGCAGCCCCGTCACCCCACCGCCTGCACCTGCATCCCCACCTGCAAATCCGCCCGATAAAACCGCACCACTTCACCCACCATCAGCAACGACGGAGACACCGGCTTATCCCGCGCCACCGTCTCCGCTAATCCCCCCAGCGTGGTAATCAACACCCGCTGATCGGGCCGGGTCCCATTCTCAATAATCGCCACCGGCGTCTCCGCATCACGTCCCTGCGCCTGCAACTGCGCACTGATCGACGCACTCCAGCTCAACCCCATATAAAACACCAGCGTCTGATTCACCGCCGTCAGCGCAGCCGCCTCCAGCTGCGGCTCGCCGTTCCGCCCATGCCCGGTAATCAACCGCAAAGACTGCGCGCAATCCCGATGCGTCAACGGAATTCCGCTGGCTGCCGCACAGCCCACAGCCGCCGTAATCCCTGGCACGACCTCACAGCGAATCCCGGCCTGCTGCACGCTCACCATCTCCTCGCCTCCGCGACCAAAAACAAACGGATCGCCCCCCTTCAGCCGGATTACATTGCGTCCACTGCGCGCCAGTTCCACCAGCAACTGATTAATCTGCGCCTGCTTCAGACCATGCTGCCCCGGCTGCTTACCCACATCAATACACAACGCCTGCTCCGGCACCTCCGCCATCACCGCGTCACTCACCAGCCGGTCATATACCACCACCTCAGCACGCTGCAGCAACCGCAACGCCTTAACGGTCAGCAGTTCCACATCGCCAGGGCCCGCACCCACCAGCCACACCGCGCCCTGTTGCGACACGGCATCCACCGGGGCCAGTAACTTATCCAGAGAATCAATTGCTCGTGTCATCATTCCTCCGACATCACTTCGGACAGCAACAACTGCTTCAGCTCCGGAATACAGGAGCCGCACTGCGTGCCGCACTTTAGCTTTTCGCCCAACGCCTGAGTTGTACGACACCCCTGCGCCACCGCCTGTAAAATCGTCTGCTCACCCACCGCCATACAACTGCAAATAATCCGTCCCGTGGCCGCGCCCTGCGCGGGCTGTCCTGCCAGTACACTGTGCCGCCCTGCCGCATCCTGCGGCGCATGACTAAAGGCCTCGGCGACCCACGCACTATCAATCGACGGCAACACGGAGCCGGCATAAAACGCCAGCTGCAACTCGCCGTCACGCCATGCCAGCAACCGGTAATCATTGCCGCTGCCGGTCGCAACCTGCCTGTGACAGCCTGAAAGAACAACCTGCCCGTCCAGCCAGACCTGCGGCGAGCCCTCGCCCGCCACCGCATAACGCTGCACCGCCGGATAGGGGGTACGCGCCCAGTAACGCAACCCTGTGGGCTGCGCTATCTCGCGCTGCCATAGCCAGCCCTGCCAGCTCACCCTCAACGGCAGAATCCGCACCGACGTCTGCTTCAGCGCGGGCTGCCCCGAAAACGGACAGGCGCGGGCGGCCACCAGTAAATCGACGTGACTCTGCTGACTGAACTGCCGGTTCCAGTGCATCGGCACAAACAGCTCGCCGCGCCGCATCCCGGCATCGACACGCACCCGCACGCTAATCCAGCCCTGAACAGACTGCACCCGCGCCAGTCCGCCCGCCGTCACGCCATACGTTGCCGCATCCGCCGGATGCAGCGCGACAAACGGTTCATCGCAATGCTGCATCAGACGCGGCACCAGCCCGGTACGCGTCATGGTGTGCCACTGATCGCGCACCCGTCCGGTATTCATCAACAACGGATACGCCGGTTCGCGCGGGGCGACAACCGGCGTGGCCGGCACCCGCAACCGGGCCTTACCATCCGGATGAAAAAACCGACGATTGCCAAACAGCCGGGCGCAGCCCTGCGGACAGGCCGCGTTAACCGGCCACTGCACCGGACGCAGCGCATCCCAGTCAGCATTACTCAATTGCGCCAGGCCGCTGATATCAAACGCCCTGGCGCCCCGGTTCTCGAAACCTGACAACGCCGCATGCTCACGGAAAATCTCTGCCGGATGCTGCCAGTTAAAGCCTTCATCAAACCCTAAACGCCTGGCCACCTGCGACAGCAACCACCAGTCAGGCCGGGCGTCACCGGGTGCGGCGGCAAAAGCGCGCTGACGTGAAATACGCCGCTCGGAATTGGTCACCGTGCCGTTCTTCTCGCCCCACCCCTGGGCGGGCAGCAGAATATTGGCAAAGGCGCTGGTATCGGTCTGCGCCATCACATCTGATACAATCACCAGCGGACAGGCCGCCAGCGCCTGCGCGACGCGGTTGCCCTCAGGCATCGACACCGCTGGATTGGTGCCCATAATCCACACTGCTTTCACCGTGCCATCCGCCAGTGCCCGGAAAAGATCCAGTGCAGTCAGTCCCGGTTCCCGGGCAATGGCCGGACTGCGCCAGAAACGCTGCACCCGTTCGCAATCCGCTTCAGTAAAATTCATATGCGCCGCCAGCTGATTCGCCAGGCCACCCACCTCCCGTCCGCCCATGGCATTTGGCTGTCCGGTCAGCGAAAAAGGACCACAGCCCGCGCGGCCTATTTTGCCCGTCAGCAGATGCAGATTAAGAATCGCCTGGTTATTGTCGCTGCCGGTGGCGGACTGATTAATCCCCATGCACCATAGCGTCAGCACCCGATCGTGCTGGCTGAAAAGCTGGAAAAAGTGCGCGACCTGCTGCACGGTTAAGTCACATGCCTCTGCCACTCGCGCCACACCCCACTGCGCTGCGGCGGTCAGCGTCTCGTCCACACCATTCAGGTGCGGCAACATGCTGGCATCAATGCCATCCTGCTGCGCCAGCCAGTGCAGCAGACCGGAAAACAACGCCGTATCGCTGCCGGGCCGCAACGGCAGGTGGAGATCGGCCTGATCGCAACTCGCCGTACGCCGCGGATCGATAACGACAATACACATCGCCGGACGTTGCAGCTTCGCCTGCATCAGCCGCTGCCACACCACCGGATGCGCCCAGGCAGCATTAGACCCCACCAGCAGCACCAGGTCGGCCTGCTCCAGATCCTCATAGCAGCAGGGCACCGCATCGGCCCCCAGCGCCCGCTTATAACCGACCACCGCCGACGCCATGCAGAGCCGCGAATTCGTATCGATGTTGGCTGCACCGATGTAGCCCTTCATCAGCTTATTGGCGACGTAGTAATCCTCGGTCAACAGCTGGCCGGAGCCGTAAAACGCCACCGCCTGCGGGCCATACTGATCGATAACCGCCCGCAATCCCGCCGCCGCCGCATCCAGCGCAGCGTCCAGGCTGACGCGCTGCCCGTTAACCTCGGCGTTCAGCAAACGCCCTTGCGGCGTCAGGGTCTGGCCCAGCGCTGCGCCTTTTACGCACAACCGACCTGCATTCGCGGGATGGTGCGGATCGCCGATCACGGTTGCCTGATGCGCCCCCTGCGGGGTGACGCAGACGCCACAGCCGACGCCGCAATAGGGACAGGTACTGTTCATGATGCCTGCGCCAGCTGATCCAGCGGACGATTTGCCAGCCAGATCTGACCCGCTTCCAACTTCACCGGCCAGCAGCGCAGCTGATGCTGCGGGTCATCCAGGCTCTGTCCGTCACGCAACCGTATCCGCTGCTTATAGAGCGGGGAGATCACCACCGGCTCGCCGCCCACATCGCCAAGGATCCCACGTGAGAGCACGCTGGCGTCGCTGCCGGGTTCGCGGTCTTCCAGCGCAAAAAGCGCATCGCCAAAGCGGAACAGCGCAACACGTTCGCTACCCAGTCGCGCCCCGATCCCCGCCTGCTGAGGAATCGCCTCCAGTGTACACACCGCGCTCCACGGCTCGGCTGGCGGCGGTAACAGCGGACGATCGGTAACGGCCTCCGGCTGACGCTGACCGCGCACCCGGCTGTAGTGCAGCGTCTCATCCGGGCGATCGCTGTTGACCGTAGGGGTAAACAGCGCAAGTCGTGAAGGATCCGCCAGCGTGGTCTGCCACTCGCACTGATACGCGTCCATCACCCGCTGCATCTCCTGCTCCAGCGTCTCGCCCAGACCGAGGCTATCCTCAATCACCACCTGACGCAGATAGTCCAGGCCGCCTTCCAGATTGTCCATCCAGACGCTGGTGCGCTGCAGCCTGTCTGCGGTGCGGATATAGAACATCAGCAGGCGGTCGACATAACGCAGCAGCGTGGCATCATCGAGATCGCTGGCGAACAGGTCGGCGTGGCGCGGCTTCATGCCGCCATTGCCACACACATAGAGATTCCAGCCCTTTTCCGTGGCGATCACCCCGATATCTTTGCTCTGCGCTTCCGCACATTCGCGGGTACAGCCCGATACCGCCATCTTGATCTTGTGTGGGGCGCGCAGCCCCTTGTAGCGGTTCTCCAGCGCAATGGCGAAAGCGGTTGAATCCTGCACGCCGTAGCGGCACCAGGTCGACCCCACACAGGACTTCACAGTGCGCAGCGACTTGCCGTAGGCGTGACCGGTTTCAAAACCCGCCGCCAGTAGCGTCTGCCAGATATCAGGCAGTTGATCGAGCCGCGCGCCAAACAGGTCGATACGCTGACCGCCGGTGATTTTGGTGTAAAGATCGTAACGCGCCGCCACCTCGCCAATCGCGATCAACCCCTGCGGCGTGATTTCGCCCGCCGGGACGCGCGGCACCACCGAATAGGTGCCATCTTTCTGGATATTGGCGAAATAGCGGTCGTTGGTGTCCTGCAACGACAGATGCGCCGGTTTTAGCAGATAGTCGTTCCAGCATGAGGCGAGCAGTGACGCCACCAGCGGTTTGCACACTTCACAACCCTGCCCCCGACCATGTGACGTCAGCAGCGCATCAAAGGTTCTGAACTCACCGGCCCGCACCAGGTGATAAAGTTCCTGGCGCGAATAGCTGAAATGTTCACAGATATCTTTTTTTACCTCGACACCGAGGTTTTCCAGCTGAAACTCCATCACCTGCTTCACCAGCGCCGCGCAGCCGCCGCAGCCCGTAGCCGCTTTGGTGCAGCTTTTGATGCTGCTCATCTCACCGCATCCGCCTTTCACCGCCGCGCAGATTTCGCCCTTGCTGACGTTGTGACAGGAGCAGACCTGGGCGCTGTCAGGCAACGCCGCGACGCCTGGCGCTTTCGGCGCCTCCGACAGCGCAGGCAGGATAAGGCTTTCTGGCGCGGCAGGCAGCGGTAACTCATTGAGCATCATCTGCAGCAGCGTGGCGTAGTCGCTGCTGTCACCGACCAGCACGCCGCCCAGCAGCCGGGTGCTGTCGGCAGAAACCACGATTTTCTTGTAGATGCCTTTTGGCCCGTCGGTCCAGTGATAGTGCTGACTGCCCGGCGTCCGGCCATGCGCGTCACCAAACGACGCCACCTCCACCCCCAGCAGTTTCAGTCTGGTACTCATGTCCGCGCCGCTGAAGGCGGTGGATTCAGCCGCCAGATGCCCGGCCAGCACGCGTGCCATCTGATAGCCTGGCGCGACCAGACCGAAGATCTGACCGTTCCACAATGCGCATTCACCAATGGCAAACACCTCTTCATCGCTGGTCTGGCAGCGATCGTTAATCTCAATGCCGCCGCGCGGTCCCAGCGTCAGGCCCGCTTCACGTGCCAGCTCATCGCGCGGCCGGATACCGGCGGAGAACAGCACCAGATCGCCGGGTAAACTGCTGCCGTCAGCAAAGCGCAGCACCACGCTACCGTCGGTCTGACGCTCAATCAGTTCGGTCTGTTTTGAGGTGTGAACCGTGACGCCCAGCGCATCGATCTTCTGGCGCAGCATCAGCGCCCCGCCCTCATCGAGCTGCACTGCCATCAGGCGTGGCGCAAACTCCACCACATGCGTTTCCAGCCCGAGCTGCTGCAGCGCATTCGCCGCCTCCAGACCCAGCAGGCCGCCGCCAATCACGATGCCGCGCTGGCTATTGCGGGCGCAGGCAGCAATGGCATCAAGGTCATCCAGCGTGCGGTAGACAAAGCAGCGTTCGTCGTCGTGGCCCGGTACCGGCGGTACAAAAGCACGCGAGCCGGTGGCCAGCACCAGCTTATCCCACGCCAGCTCATTGCCCGCGCTGTCACGCAGACTGCGCTGCTGACGATCGATCGCTACGACTGCGCAGCCGCTGCGCAGTTCGATGCCGTGCAGGGTAAAAAAGTCCGCGCTGACCAGCGACAGATCGTCGGCCGTTTTGCCGTTGAAATAGTCCGACAGATGCACCCGATCGTAAGCCTGCTGACGCTCCTCGCCGTAAACCACGATGTGGTAGTGCTGATGCAGTTCGCGGGCAACCAGCTGTTCAAGAAAGTGGTGACTGACCATGCCGTGACCCACCACGGCTAATACCGGTTTACTCATCTCAGGACTCTCTGCAGCCTGCGGCTGCGGTTCAGGTTGACGGGAATCGAACAGGGCTTCGAGCGTGACAGCTTCGGTGTGCAGCAGACGCGCCAGCAGCGCGGGACCCTGCCGGGTGTCGCCAGAGAGCAATACGCCACAGAGGCGGCCCTGACGAAGAAACAGACGGCGGTAGTCGCCGGAGATCGGATCAAAACTGCTGATGGAGGGTGCCTCACTGACATCCCCGGCGCTGAACAGCGAAATGCCACTGACTTTGAGCCGCGTCGCCTGCGGCTGGCTGACAAAATCCGCCAGTGGCGACCCCGCCAGCTGTGCGGCCAGAATCTGCGCCTGCGTCAGGCAGGGTGCGACCAGGCCAAAGGTTTCGCCGGCAATTTCGCAGCACTCGCCTACGGCGTACACCGACGGGACCGCTGTGCGTAACTGCCCATCGACCAGAATGCCGCGCTGACACGGCAGACCCGCCGCCTGCGCCAGCGTTATCTCCGGCTGAACGCCGATGGCAATCACCACCTGCGTGGCGGCGCAGTGACGACCGCTGGTCAGCGTCACACCCGCCTCGTCAATCGCCGTGAGTCCGCTGTTCAGCACGCAGCGGATACCGCGCTGCTGGAGTGCCGTCAGCAACAGCTCGCCCGCCTTTGCATCCAGCTGGCGATCCAGCAGCCAGGGTTTGTGATGAACCAGCGTAACCTCACGCCCACGGGCACAGAGTGCCGCCGCCGCTTCAATGCCGAGAAAACCACCGCCCAACACCACCACCGGTCCCTGGCACGCCAGGAGTTGCCGGACGTCGGCGATACTGCGAAAACCCAGTACGCAATCCGCGTTGATGCCGGGAATGGCGGGCAAACGGGGCTGTGAACCGGTGGCAAACACCAGCCGATCCCAGCCCAGCTGGCGATAATCGGTCTGCACTGTACGTGCCGCCAGATCGACCTGCAGCACGGTTTCGTCGTTCAGCAGCGTGACGCCGTGCCGCTCATACCAGTCGCGATCGTGGATCAGTGTTTCACTGAACGGCGTTTCACCCGCCAGCACCGGCGACAGCAGCACACGGTTGTAATTGCCGTGCGGCTCGCGGCCAATGACCGTGATGGCGAAGCGCTGCGGTGCACGTTGCAGCAGGCTCTCCACCATCTGCATTCCCGCCATGCCATTACCTATCACCAGCAACCGTTGCTTCATGGTCTGTTCCTTACGCCGCAGTGGTCTGTTTTTCATAGAGGAAATGCAGCACTTTCTGTCGCAACTGGTGGTAGCGCGGCTCATCCGCCAGCGCCACCCGTGAACGCGGACGTGGCAGATCGACAGTGAGGATCTCGCCAACCTGCGCCGCCGGGCCGTTAGTCATCATCAGCACCCGGTCTGACAGCAGCACGGCTTCATCCACGTCATGGGTAATCAGCACGATGGTGGTGTTCAGCTCCTGCTGAATGCGCATCACGCTGTCCTGCAGATGAGCGCGGGTTAAGGCGTCCAGCGCGCCAAACGGCTCATCCAGCAGCAGCACGCGTGGCTTCATCGCCAGCGCCCGCGCAATACCGACGCGTTGCTTCATACCGCCGGATATTTCGCCGGGCCGCTTGTGCATGGCATGGCTCATCTGCACCCGGTTAAGGTTGTGCTCGATCCAGTCACGCATCTCCGCTTTGCTGAAGCGCCCTTTAAACACCTGTTGCACCGCCAGCTCGACATTCTGAAATGCCGTCAGCCACGGCAGCAGCGAATGGTTCTGAAACACCACCGCGCGCTCCGGACCGGGGCCAGTGATTTCGCGGTTATCACACAGCAGCACGCCGCTGCTGGGCCGGGTTAAACCGGCAATCAGGTTCAGCAGCGTCGATTTGCCGCAGCCGGAGTGGCCGATCAGGCTCAGGGTTTCCCCTTCGTGAATATCAAAACTGACATTGTCCAGCGCCAGAAACTCGCCGCTGGCGGTGGCAAAACGCTGGCTGACCTGCTGGACGCGAATGATCTGTTGCATCGTGCTCTCCTTATTTATCCCAGCTAAAACGACGGACCAGCAGCATCAGCCCCTGTTCCAGCAGCAGCCCGATTACGCCGATGACCAGAATGGCGACCAGAATATTTTCCACGTTGAGGTTGTTCCACTCATTCCAGATCCAGAAGCCGATGCCCAGTCCGCCGGTCAGCATTTCGGCGGCGACGATCACCAGCCAGGCGATACCGATAGAGAGACGGACCCCGGTCAGCACGGCGGGCAGCACGGCGGGCAGCAGGATCCGGCGCATTACCGTCCACTCAGAGAGCTGTAACACCCGCGCCACGTTGAGGTAATCCTGCGGAATACGCTGAACTCCTTCGGCGGTGTTGATGATCATTGGCCAGATCGAACAGATAAAAATGGTCCAGCTGGCGGCAGGCTCGGCGCGCTGAAACAGCAGCAGGCCAATCGGCAGCCAGGCCAGCGGACTCACCGGCCGCAGCAGGGCGATGACGGGATTGAACATCTGCGCCATAAAGCTAAAGCGACCGATTAAAAAGCCCGCCGGAATGCCGACCAGCGCGGCCAGGCCGAATCCAATGCCGACGCGTTGCAGCGACGCCAGCACGTTCCAGCCGATGCCCTGATCGTTGGGGCCGTTGCTGTAGAACGGATCAGCGAACAGGACCTGAGCGGCCTGCCAGGTGGCGTAAGGCGAAGGGAAACCCGGTTGCGACAGCGCCGCGATCTGCCACACCAGCAGCATTAATAACAGGCCACCGGTGGCGGGAATGGCGCGCTGCAACAGCGGACGCAGACGCGCCGGACGGGCTGCGGCTTTCGGGGTGACCTGTAACGGAATAACGTTGGCACTGTTGTGACTCTGCACCGGCTGCGCCAGGGCGCGCGCGTCAGTTTTCATAGCAACCTCTCTTAACGTTTGATAGCGAAACTGGCGGCATAGGCGGCAGGATCGCTGCCATCCCAGACCTTGCCGTCGATGAAGGTACTGCTGCGCATTTCACTGGCGGGCAGTGCAACCTGTCCGACTGCGCTGGCGGCCTGTTTGTAGATGTCGATGCGGTTGATCTGGCGCGCCACCGCGAGGTAGTCGGGATCGCTGGCAAGCAGGCCCCAGCGTTTCATCTGGGTCAGGAACCACATGCCGTCTGAGAGCCAGGGAAAACTGACGTTGCCGTTGTCAAAGAAGCGCATCGGGTGAGCGTCCTGCCACGACTGCCCCAGGCCGTTCTGATACTGACCGAGCATCCGACCCTGTAACGTCTCCACTTTGGTATTGATCCAGGCGCGGCCGGCTAACACCTGCGCGGTTTCGCGGCGGTTGTCGTCCGAGGCATCAATCCAGCGCGCGGCCTCCAGCACAGCGGCGGTGAGTGCACGGGCCGTGTTGGGGTTCTCTTTCACCCACTCTGCGCGGGTGCCGAGCACTTTTTCCGGATGCTCCGGCCAGATCTGCTGGCTGGTGGCGGCGGTAAAACCGATGTTGTCGCTGATGGCGCGCTGGTTCCACGGCTCACCAACGCAGAAGCCGCTCATGTTGCCAATTTTCATGTTCATCACCATCTGCGGCGGCGGCACGACCACGGTGCGCACGTCATCAAACGGGTGGATGCCCGCATTGGCGAGCCAGTAATAGAGCCACATGGCATGGGTGCTGGTCGGAAAGGTATGGGCGAAGGTAAAGCTGCCTTTGGCGCTGCCATCAATGGCCTTTTTCAGGCTGGCCGCATCGGTGACCCCACTGGCTTTCAGCTGGTTCGACAGGGTGATCGCCTGGCCGTTATGGTTGAGCGTCATCAGGTTCGCCATGTCGTGCTGCGGACCCGCTACGCCCAGTTGCAGGGCGTAGATCATGCCGTAGAGCACATGCGCCGCATCCAGCTCACCGGAGGTCAGTTTGTCGCGCACCGCCGCCCAGCTCGCCTCTTTGCTGACCTGCAATGTGAGACCATACTTTTTGTCGAAGCCTTTCACAGAGGCCATCACCACCGGCGCGCAGTCAGTGAGCGGGATAAAGCCGACCCGCACCTGCGCTTTTTCTGGCGCATCTGATCCCGCTGCCCAGACCGCATTTCGTAATCCCGGAACGATCCAGGCCGCACCCAGCGCGGCGCCGGAGATCAGCGCCTGACGTCGTGTCAGTGAAAATGGCGTTTTGCTCATCTTGTTGCCCCTGAACAGAAATAAAAAAAGGCGTCCTCCGACAAGCCGAAGCCTGCGGATGGACGCCTTTATCCAAAGCACTGACCCCACCGCCATTGGCGGGAGCAATGCGTACTCTCTATAGGGATTAAGCAAAGGATGTGCCAGATCGCCGAAACAGCCTTAATGCCGATCTGCGGTGACGCACTGTTGAAAAATTAACCGTTTTTGCACGTTTCTGACGCAGATCACGCACAAAGGTTGTGCAGCTACCTCATCCGGGTTAGTTGCTCAGGGTCTTCGCTACCGCCAGTACCGCCTGCGCGATCTCCAGTACCCGCTTATTCTGATTCATCGCACTTTTGCGTAATGCCTGCCAGGCGGCCTCTTCTGTGAAACCCTGCTGCTGCATCAGCCAGTGTTTGGCCTGATCGATCACCCGCCGCTCGTCCAGTGAGGCGCGCATCGCCGCCAGTTCATCCGCCTGCTGCTGCAAACGCTGCGACTGTTCGCCAATCAGCGATAGCACCGAGCGCCCCAGCTGCGGGGCCAGACCGTCGCTGTCGAGCGCCGCCGCGCCAGGCAGCCAGTCCGCCCCGGAGACGTAAAGCGAAAAATTGCTGTCGCCCTGCACCACTGTTCCTGCCGCCTGCTGTTGTGCCTGATCAATGGCAGCCCGGCAGCGCTGCATCAATGTCGCCGTCAGGGCATCCTCCAGCATTTTCATCTGATCCAGCCGCTCAGAGAGCAGGGAAAACCAGTGCAGCGCGCCGGTCTCATCACAACGGCCGCCGGTGCAGGCGATGCGACGAAGGCGTTCGATGTCGCGGCTGGCCTGAGCCAGCGGCTGCCAGGATTCACACGCGGCGCTGTCAGCAAACTCCCGGAAGGTGATAAAGCTCTGCTCCTGTGCCGCAATCAGGGCGACCATCTGGCTGCGCTGGTCGGGGGTGAACTGACGCGCCGCAAAGCCGGCTGAGCCGATGGCCCGCTCCTGCCCGGCCAGTTCTTTGCCCTGCATAAAACTGAACAGGGCGATCAGTGCACGGGAGATGCCGGGATAGCTGGCGGTGTCGGCCGCCTCAAACACCAGATTGAGTAAAGTACGGATAACCTGGTTAAAGGCGGCCATCGCCGCGGCCTGATCAAGCTCACGCTGGCTGATTTGCTGGCGCAGCGCAGGCAGTCCGGCCAGCGCCTGCAGGGCAGCGGCAATCAGGTTGCAGAAGCGGCTGTAGCCGGGCTGCGCTATGGCGGCCGGCAGCGCCTGATAAAAATGCTCCAGGCCGGCGCTGACCTCCTGCTGGCGGGCATGACGTTCGGCGCTGAACAGCGCTCCGTCAGAGCAGATCCAGAGATTGTTTGCGCCACGTTCCCGCTGCAACCGATGGACCAGTTCACTGACGGCAGCCATCAGCTCGCCGGTTTCCAGAAGACGTTGCAGGCTGGCGATATCGCTCGCGCGTGATGCCTGCAGCCAGGTCAGGGCGTCCCTCATTGCTCACCTCAGTGCGGTTAAAACCTTTCAGAAGCAAAAGGCGTGCCGCTTTCCTGAAAAAAGAGGGTCTGAGCAAGGGCGTAAAATCTGATTTTGATAAGTTTCTTAACGCAAACTGATAAATTTTTTCGGCAACAAGTTATTAGTAAATCTTAATAGTTTCCAATCGGATTCATTGCATGTCAGAATGCGCGGCACTGTTCTCAACCAGTTTGTCTCTGCGATAATTCAGTTCGATTTAACTATCACATTGCCTGGTGCTTTTCTTACATCGCAGCCTGCCTGAAAAGCGCCTGCTATCACGCATCGGCAGCGGGTGCAATGGTTTGAATTCTCAAAAGTCTTAGGTAAACTGAATGCGTTACTATCCCGATGTAATCTGACCCTTTTTTTAAAAACAGAATTTCGGCACGATGCGGCGCGATAAAGATCGCCTCCTGGCATCGGGCCTGGCAATATGCAGATACTTTGATGAGATCACGAGGAACATGGTGAAAAAGAGTCTTGCGTTAACGCTGCTGGCGGTTCTTACCCTGGCAGGCTGTAAGGCCCCGCCGCCGCCCGTCACTGACGATACGCTGGTTACCAGCGAAATTAACGGCGTCAAACTGGTCCATCGACACGCTGTCGCGGCACCGACTGAATTTGAGCCGGTCAATCAGACCTGGCGGGCGCTTTATGGCGCATCCGTCATGACCTCGCCTGATTACGGCGGCAAAGTGGTTCGCTATCTCGAAACGGGTAAACCGTTCGAAGTATTAGGTAATGTGGAACACAGCTGGCTGGCGATTGCTGACCAGGCTGACGGCCCGTTGATCGGTTATGTGCCATTAAAAGCGGGTGTAGAGAGCAGCCGTTATGATGCCACCGTGCAGAGCGATCGTCCCCGTCCCCGCAAAACGAAACAGGTCTGTGTGGCCGTCGGCGGCGCCAGCAAAGCCTGCCGGACTAACGATACCGCGACCTGGATCTTAGACTGAATATGAAATCCGGCGCATATTGCCCGCAGAACCGTCCCGGGCTGCGGGTACAGGGATTTGCCATTGGCTGGAAGATCACGAATTAATGACTGTGGAATCCCCTGCGCGTGAGGCGACCCCCTCAGGCAATGAGAATCTCTTACTTCAGGCTGCGGCGCCACTGCTGAACGCGGTGGTGCAAATTCGTCAGGCAGCCACCCACGATGACCCTGCGGGTCTGCGCCAGTCTCTGATCGATGAAATCCGCCAGTTTGAACAACGCTGTAAACAGGCAGGGCTGCCGTTTGAGATGATTATCGGCGCGCGTTACTGCATCTGCAGCGCGCTCGATGAAGCGGCAGCGCAAACCCCCTGGGGCACGCGCGGCGTCTGGTCTGGCAATGGCATGCTGGTGACCTTCCATAATGAAAGCTGGGGCGGCGAGAAATTCTTTCAACTGCTGTCGCGCATTTCACAAAGCCCGCAACAACACCTCTGGCTGCTGGAAGTGGTGCAATACTGCCTGCTGCTGGGCTATGAAGGCCGCTATCGCGGCAGTGAAAATGGTCGCGCCCAGTGCGATGGTATCCGTAAACGCCTGAAAACCCTGATTGACGAAACGCGTGCCCAGCGCCAGACAGCGCAACCGCCACTGGTTGAAGTGCATCCGCTGGTGAGCACCCTCGCCCGCCCGATGGTGCCGCTCTGGGCCTGTGCCATGCTGGTCGCGCTGATCGGCTGCCTGATCTACAGCGGCCTGAACTGGCGTCTCGGTAATGCCGCCGAACCGCTGCTGCGTACCATCTATCAGACGCCGCTGCCGCAGATTACCGCGGGCCGTCGTCCCTCTTCCCCGCAGGCGCTGCTCGATCTGCGTCAGCGCCTGAATGATGTGATTGCAGCCGGGCAGCTTGAGGTCAGCGATGGTGCCTTTGGCAGCAAAGTGATCATCCCCGCGGACAAACTGTTCGCCGAACAGGGCACGGTGATCAATCCGGTCGGGCGCGCCCTGCTGGCCCGCGTCTCAACCGCGATGAAAGATGTCAAAGGGACCATTCTGGTGTCGGTGTTTACCGATGATCATCCGGTGGATAACAGCCGCTTTGCCTCCAGCTATGAGTTCTCATTTGCCCGCGCCCGCGCCATCACCCAATTGTTACAACTGCAACTGGCTGACGGCCATACGGTTCGCTCCGAAGGCCGCGGCGACAGCGACCCCTTGCTGCCCAACGACAGCAGCGAAAACCGGACCCGCAACCGCCGCGTTGAAATCACCCTGTTTGCCGCGCCTGAAACGCTCAGTAATCATCAAGGAGCACAATAATGCGCGCCTCCCTTCGCCTGCTGCTAACGCATCGCCTGCTGTGGAGCTTTATTGGCGTCACGGCGCTGAGCTGTCTGGTCTGGATGCTGGGACCGTTCTGGTCATGGGGCGAATCGCGCCCACTGGAACCCGTGCTGCCTCGCCAGCTCACCGTGAGCGCCCTCTATTTTCTCTGGATCCTGTTCCAGCTGATCCCGTCGCTCTATCGTGCCTGGTTCAACAGCCGCTTACTGACCCAGCTTCAGCTGTCGGGCAACGACGACCCGGCGGAACGTCAGATGACCGAAGAGCGGCTCAACCAGCGCTTCAGCGAAGCTGCGATGCAGCTGAAACGCACTCAGTTTGGCCGTCGTCACAGCGGGAACCTGCTCTCACGCTTTAACGCTAATTATCTCTATCAGCTGCCCTGGTACCTGGTCATGGGTGCGCCCGGCGCCGGTAAAACCACCGCGCTGTTTAATGCCGGCCTCGATTTCCCGCTGACCGATACGCTGGGCAAAAATGCGGTCCGCGGCGTCGGGGGCACCCGCAACTGTGACTGGTGGTTTACTGACAGCGCGGTGCTGATTGATACCGCCGGTCGTTATGCGTTGCAGGAGAGCCAGCGCGTGCGAGATGCCGCGGAATGGCACAGCTTTATCAACCTGCTGAAACGCTATCGCACCCGCCAGCCGATTAACGGTGTG
The DNA here is from genome assembly GCF_902706165.1 of Pantoea sp. 18059. Classification (NCBI taxonomy): domain Bacteria; kingdom Pseudomonadati; phylum Pseudomonadota; class Gammaproteobacteria; order Enterobacterales; family Erwiniaceae; genus Pantoea; species Pantoea sp. 18059. The sequence goes on along the minus strand of NZ_CACSJS010000001.1, from coordinate 474,816 downwards.
ATCATGACCATCAGCGTCGCCGATCTGCTGAGTGATTCAGCCGAGGCGCGTTTCGCCCAGGCCAGCGCGCTGCGAGAGCGCATGGCAGAACTGCATCAGCAGACCGGTATTCACTTCCCGGTTTATGTGATGGTCACCAAAACCGATCTGCTGAAAGGCTTTATGAGTTACTTCGGCTCGATTGATAAAGCGCGGCGTGATGCTATCTGGGGCTTCACGTTCAACTGGGAGCTGGGCAAGCCGCACAAAGATGACTGGCATCGCCATTTTGGCCAGCAGTTTCAGCGGCTGGAACAGCAGCTCCAGCAGCAACTGGCGGAGCAGATGACCCATGAGCGCGACCTGAACGAGCGCGCTGAGTGCTTCCTCTTCCCGCAGGAGTTCGCCTCGCTGCGTCCACTGTTGAACGAATATCTGGATATCGTTTTTTCTGACCATCAGGATGCGGTCGCCTGGAGCCCGCGCGGCCTCTTCTTCACCAGCGGAACGCAGGAAGGCCTGCCGTTTGATCGCGTAATGGGTGAACTGAGCCGCAAACTGCAGTTGCGTCAGGCGGGCGATCACTCGATCGCGGCCTGGGACAGCGTTAATCGCAACAGTCCGATTCCCGGCAACAAAGGCCAGAGCTTCTTTATTCGTGACCTGCTCAGCGATCTGATATTCAAAGAGAGCGGCCTGGCCGGCAGTAATCGCCGCTGGGAGTACCGTAATCAGCTGTTCCACTGGATTGGCTACGGCGTGCTGGCAGGCGCTCTGCTGATCGCCTCCAGCCTGTGGGGCATCAGTTACTACCAGAATCAACAGTATCTGCAGCAGGTTGCCGCACGGGTACCACTTATCCGTGAGCAAAGTCAGCAGGTGATTCATCAGCCTGCTGATAATATTTTTGATCTGCTACCCTTTCTGAATAACCTGGTGAAGTTGCCGCTCTCGGCGCGCTTTTCCCTCGATAATCCGCCGCTTACTATGCGGGCGGGCTTATACCGGGGTAATCAGATTAGCGATGCCGCCTGGGTGCTTTATCAAAATGCGCTTAAGTCTTTGTTGCTGCCGCGTGTGGCGCAGCAGATCACGAATATCCTGCGCAACGACCCGGGTGATGATAACGCCTACAGCCGCAATGCGCTGCGCGCCTATCAGATGCTCTATCAACCGCGTAATTATGATGGCGAATTTTTACGGGCCTGGCTGCTGCAAAATTTACAGCGCTCACTGCCCGATACGGTAAGCGCCCGTGACCTGCAGCAGCTTGACTGGCACCTGAGCCAGCTGCTGGATCAGCAGATTCAGTCGTCGCCTTATGCACGTGATAATGCACTGATGATGCGCAAGCTTGCAGAGAATCTGAAAATTGCGGACCAGGCGGGCGGCATGCTGGCGGTAGCGCCGCGGCACCCGGCCCCGCAATCAAACTCGCATAGCGAGTAATGGTGAGGTGAACATGGCTGCTTACACGGCCCCCGGCTGGTATGGCAAGCTGCCGTCGACCGGTGACTTTCTGCACCATCGACTGAGCGAGCAACAGATTAGCCCGTGGAATCACTGGTTCCAGCAGGGATTAATGCACTGGCATCAGCAGGCGTATTCCTACAGCGCGGACTTTCTCCATGCGCCGGTGTGGAACTTTGTGCTGCCGGTTACCGCGACCCGGCCGCAGATACAGATGGGCTGTCTGCTGCCCTCCTGTGACCGCGTCGGACGCGCCTGGCCGCTGCTGGCCCTGCACAGCTTCACGCTGGCTCAGTGGCATCCTGCTCAGCTGACCATTTCCGGCGACTGGTTTCAGGATCTGGGCGCGACACTGTTACGGGCGGTTCAGACACCGCTGAACGGCGAGCAGTTAGAGCAGCAGATACAGGCTTTGCCACCGCTGCTGGTGCCGGCCAGGAAGCCCTCTGAAATCATGGATGTGATCGGTTTTCAGGATCTGCCCTGCACGCTGAGCTGGCGTGAAGTGGCTGAACGTTTCGACCCTCAGCAGCATATGAGCTACTGGTGGAGTAATCGCAGTGATGGTTTTGCCCACGCGACCCACAAGCACAGCGGCAACCTCACCGCGCAACTGTTTTCGTTACTGTTTAACCCGGCGGCAGGTTCACAGCCGGGACGTAATGGCCTCTATCCTCCCATGTTCGAGTGAGGCCGGAAGCGTTTGCCGTTCAATCTGGGATAACTCATGCAATTTACCATTGTGCAATGCACTACGGATGTTCCGGTCAGAAGCGTCGCGTTTCAACCGCCTGGCGGCACCATTGGCCGCAGTCAGGACAACGATCTGGTGCTGCCAGATGAGACTCGGGCCATTTCGCGTCTGCAGGCGCTGGTTCACCTGTCGCATGACGGGGAGTGCCGTCTGACGAACCAGGGCAGCGTGACCCCGGTGGAGCATAACGGCATTACCCTGGGTCGCGGCATGCAGGTCGTGCTGAAGCATGGCGATGCGCTGCGCATCGGTGACTATGCGCTGGAAGTACGAGACCCCGCCTGCCACGACACGCAGAGCGATCCGCTGGCGCTGTTTGCTGGCGACAGCGCTCAGCCCGCGAATCCGCTGGGCATTCACGAACATCATGAGGTTGAGGACCGGCTGCTGGTCAGTGAGGTCACGCCCTCACGCCACGAGCGCCACAACGATGCGCGACTGGCTATCGATCCCCAGGCCAGCGAACCGCGTCGGGCGCTGACGGCGCAGCCGGTGGATCAGGATCGGCTGATCGCCGCACTGCTGGAGGGGATGGGGCTGAGCAACGGTCACGCCACGCCGGTGGATGAAGAGCAGATGCGCATTACTGGCCGGATGCTGAGCCTCTTTTCCCAGGGCACCGTCGCGCTGCTCTCTTCGCGATCCATTCTCAAGCGTGGTGTCAAAGCGGACATGACGATGATCCTGAATGAGGCCAACAATCCGTTCAAGATCCTGCCCTCCGGCAAAACCGTGCTGATGCAGATGTACCAGAGCCAGATGCCCGGGTTTATGCCGCCGGAGCAGGCGGTACGCGATGCCCTGGTCGATTTGCAGGCCCACCAGCTGGGGATGATTGCCGGTATCCGCGCCATTATTGCGGCGATGCTGCAATCCTTTAATCCGCAGCGGCTGGAGGAGCAGGCGCGTGCCGACGGCGTGGTGTCAAAAATGCCCTTTTCCGCCATGAAGAAGGCGGCGCTGTGGGACTACTTCACCCGTAATTATCAGCGTACGGCCGGAGAGATCGAAGATGATTTCCATACGCTGTTTGGCGAGGCCTTTCTCCATGCCTATGACATGGAGGTGAATCAGTATAAGGACTCTCAGACGCGGGTAGATGAACCATGAAAATCGTTTTTGCCAGCCGCTGCCAGCAAGGGCTACGCGATGAGAATCAGGATCGCACCGGCGCAGAGCTGGATGAGCGTAAAGCCTGTTTTGTGGTCTGCGATGGCGTGGCCGGTCTGCCCGGCGGCGAGATGGCGGCGCAGCTGGTGCGTGACACCCTGCTGAGCCAGTTACAGGCGCACGCCGACCTGACGCCTGAGATAACCCATCAGGCAATTGAACAGTGCCGCTTAGCGCTGCATGAGGCACAGGGTAAAAATCCGAAATATTCACGCATGAGCACCACGCTGGCGGCCCTGTTTATCGACCGCGAAAAACAGCGCGCATGGTGGGCGCATGCCGGTGACAGCCGGGTTTACCACTTCCGCCGCGGCGTGCTTCATGAGGTCACTCGCGATCACAGTCTGGCCCAGCAGCTGAAAGAAGCGGGCTATGAAAATACCGGCATTAACAGTAATTTACTCTATAATGCGCTCGGCGCTGAACCGCCTCGCTTAGTAAGCTTTTCGCAGGAGATTGCGCTGGAGGATGGCGACGCGTTTCTGGTCTGCACCGATGGCTTCTGGCTGAATCTGGCCAGTCATGAAATGGAACAGGCGCTGCGCATGGTGAATGCCTGCGAGGAGTGGCTGGCTCTGATGGAACAGGCGGTAAGCCGCAACGTTAAGAAAGATAATCTCAGCGCACTGGCGGTCTGGATTGGTGAGCCGGAGGAGGCAACGCTGCTCTATTCACTGGCTGATTCGGCGCGCTTTCTGCCGCCTCGTTTTTGATTCCAAGGATCCTTATGAAACTGTGGTTGCCCGGCATCATCACCCTGCTGATTGCCTTTCATGCCCAGGCTGAAAATTATCGGGTTGTCTACTCCCCCAGCCTGGCGCTGGAGGTCTATATCGATAATGTGGTGAGTAAAGCGCCTGACGACTGGTGCAAAGAGACGCTGCCACTGCGCATCGTCTCCGGCAAAAGTAAGGATTCGGCGGTGCTGACCACCTTTTTACCGCGCGTCGGCACCCTGCTCGCTAATCAGTGCGGATTACTGGACGAGCTGCCCTGGCAGATGACCAGTAAAGAGGGTGGCGTACTGGCCAGCGGCAGCGCCAGTAAGTTGCAGAACTGGCGTCCTATCGTGATGGCAGATGCCACCGCCAGCGCCAGTGAGAGTAATGCTGCACCGCTTGACCTGTCTCGGCCCGCCAACAGCACGCCGCTGCAACATTTTGATCTCCCCAGCGGCTGCCATTTTCGCACCGCCTGGGATGAAAATGCCCAGACCCTGTTTATCCCGGATGTCAGCAAGCAGCAGTGCTCACCGGATGGCTGGGCAGAAGGCAAAAGTGAGCTGATGCTGGCGACCCCTGACCACCCAACGCCGGTGGCAGTCACCTTTTATCAGGGCTATCCCATCGCCAATCTGACGATCCCGGACAGCAAGCTGGAGGTTATCGCCGCGAACAATCAGCGCATGATTGTGACACGCCCGGATGCGAATGATAGCTGGCTGGTGCTGCCCTTTGATGCCAAACAACATGTCTGGCGCTTCAATGGTGCCCTGTTGATAAAGATGGATAAGAATGCTGCGCAGCAGGATGCTGACGCTGTGAAATCGCGAGTTGATACGTTGCGCAGCCACTGGGCGCCCTATTTCATGCCACAGCAAAAAGTGAATGTGTTACTCATCGACACCCTGCACGCGGATCTGGTTGATCCTGCCATTGGTGCCTGGCGTAACATCAATTAATTACCGCGCAGCCTGGCGAGCAGGCCGTGTACAGAGAGTTCACTATGTCGGCAAATGATTATCCGAAAACCGTTCCGAATGCCCTGCCTGACGGATACCGTTTCAATGAGTTTGAGATCAAGGAAGTGATCGGAGGCGGCGGCTTCGGCATCGTCTATCGCGCGTGGGATCACCAGCTTGAACGCACTATTGCAATCAAAGAGTACATGCCGGTGTCGCTGGCAGTCCGTGCCGCCGATTTAACGCTGGAGCTGCGCGGTGAGCGTTTCCAGAAGCTGTTTAATGCCGGGCTCACCAGCTTTATTCAGGAAGCGCGTCTGCTGGCTCGCTTTAATCATCCGGGACTGCTGCACGTGCTGCGCTTCTGGGAGCAGAACGGCACAGCCTATATGGGCACGCTCTACTACAGCGGTATGACGCTGAAAGAGTGGCAGGTAACCAGCCCGGCGTCGATCACTGAAGCCTGGATCCGCCGCCTGCTGCCACCACTGCTGGGTGCCATCAGCACCATCCATCAGGCCGGCTATCTGCATCGCGATATCTCGCTCGACAATATTCAGATTCAGGAGAACCAGCTGCCGGTTCTGCTCGATTTTGGCTCGGCGCGTAAAGAGATTGGCAACCTCTCTGACGAAACGGAAATCATGCTTAAACCTGGCTTTGCGCCGATTGAGCAGTACAGCGAAGAGGGTGAAGTTGAACAGGGGCCGTGGACCGATATCTACGCCCTGGGCGCGGTGCTGCATAACCTGATTACCGGTAATCCGCCGCCGGTCAGCGTGGTGCGCTGCATTGAAGATAATTATCAGCCGCTGGTGGAACGCCAGCCCGAAGGCTACTCACTGCCGCTGCTGCATGCCATTGACTGCGCGCTGGCAATGAAGCCAGGCGATCGCCCACAAACGATTGATGCCTTTGCCGCGTTGATTGATCTGCCGGTCAGTGATGTGGAAGCGGTGGTAAACAGCTTCCCGGTGCCGGGCGAGCCGCCTGCTCTGCCGGTCGAGGAGCCGGTTGAGGCTGCTGCGCCGGTGGTAATGGCGATGAATCATGCCGCCGCGTCCGCCGAGCCGGTGACGCCGCGCACGGTGCGTAAACTGTCGCCTGGATTGCTGGGCCTGGCTGCCGTGGCCATTCTGGCCGTGGTTGTCGCCATCTGGCTGGCGAATCGCCACAGTGCCACACCGGAAGTGGTTAACAATAGCTCAGCCATGACGCAGGCGCCCGCATCGATTCCGTCAGCCGCTGCCGTTCCGGCCGCGCTGGCGACCGTCTATCTTAAGCTGGAGAGCGGTGAAAGCGTGGTGCTTAACGGACAGCCGGTTGAGGTAAAACCGGGCAGCAGCGGATTTGCCGCGCTGAATCTGGCGGCGGGACAGTACAAAATTGACGTTAAGAATGGCAGTGAGACGCACACTCAATCCCTGACCATCGATAAGCCCGGCACCTGGCTGATTAATCCGGGTAACTAAGCCCGGTAATCCGCAGCCGGATCGTAAAAGGGCGCGACAGTGTCGCGCCCTTTTACTCTGGTTAAGCCCCGGTTCAGGCCTGCTTCAGGCAGGCTTGCTGCAATGTCCGCACCTGATGGGCCAGTCGGCTCAGACTTTCCTCCTCCATGCCGCGCCGGGTCAGCTCCTCTTCCAGAGCAAACAGATATTGCGCATTCGAGCCCAGCGGGCCACTGGCCGCAGCAATTAATGGCGCAATCGCCTCCGGGCAGGAGTCCGATTCATACAGCGGATGACGCGGATCCATAATAAAGGTCAGCGCAGTGACGCTGCGACCATCCTCCAGCTGTAATTCACACCAGGTTGGAAGATAGCAGCCGGTGATCATCTCACGCTTCCACAGCAGCGCCAGCTCTTCATGCAGCCGCTCTTCCGGCAGACGAAACGCCAGACCCGTGGTTCTGCCGCCCTGCTTCAGCGCCAGCATGCGGCCGGGATGCGTGGCGGTGCCACGTCCGGCAATCAGCCGCAGGCAGAAAGCACGATGCCAGCCCTCCAGCGAACCGGACGCCACTTCATCCGCCTCAAAAATCGGGTTCCACATCAGCGAGCCGTAACCAAAGATCCATACCGGGCTGTGATCGGGACGACAGGCCAGGGTGGCTGCCAGCGAGGCCGCGCGCTGCTCGCAACTCCAGAGCAACGCCTCTTCGATATCCCCGAACGACGTTTTACAATCCGCTTTTAATAGAAATTCCCGGGTAAGCAATGCGACCTCCTCAACATCAACGGCGTCCTGCAGAATGGCTCCTGTAACATGATCTCCAAAACGGCGCTGCGTTTCGTTCATCAAATTGACATTAATCTATTTCCGCGCGGGGTTACAAGCGTGATTCCGGTCGCAGGTTAAAAAAAACCAGATAAACCTTATAGCGAAGATGAAAAAAAGGGCCAGATAATCCTGGCCCTTTGGCGTGAACAGGCTAGCGACGGCATTAACGTTTAGGATGCCACTTATCATCATCACCTTTCTCATACTCTTTTTTCACGGCTGCCCAGGCGACTTTGTGCCCCACCTCTTCCCGCGAATCATCGCCCCGTCGATCCTTAGCCTCTTTATATTCTTCCCACGCGCTGTTAAATGCCTGCTGATAGATATCCTGCGCATGCGCGGGAAGCACGTGTTTTACGTTGTCAGGTAAGTCGGTTCGTTTAGAGTAAGGCATAACGGCTCCTCAGTTTATAGATTCCTGTTAAGCCTGGCGCAACAGGACAAAAATACAAACAGCCACTTATCTGCACTTCAAATTAAAAACCAGAAACAGGCCACACAAGTTACAATGATAAGCAGATTTTCCGGCATTTGACGGTCAGATAGGTGGGTAAAGAGAAATTGTTGTGGCCTGATTAATATTGCAATATTTTAGATAACTTCAGGTTAATACCGCTTCGACCATTTATTGCATTTAAGTAAAAAGCAGTAAATTTTTCCCGTTCGGACCGGTGAAAAGATAAACTGCGCCCTGCCCTAAAACTGATTATATTTCTAACAGCAGCACTCGCTGTGTCCGGATAATCATTAACCAGAGAGGATGGTGAATGCCTTCACATGAAAAAACACGTCACAAGGAATTCTCGCTGATACTTCCCCTTATCACGCTGGGTATACTCTATTTTTTTGGTGCAACCACATCATTTCCGATTGTAGTCGGTATCAACTTAGTGGCGCTGGTTGCCATTCTGAGCAGCGCCTTTAGCGTTGTACGACATGCCGACGTGCTGGCGCACCGGCTGGGCGAGCCCTATGGCTCTCTGATCCTGAGTCTCTCCGTGGTGATTCTGGAAGTGAGCCTGATCTCGGCGCTGATGGCGACCGGCGATGCCGCACCCGGGCTGATGCGCGATACGCTCTATTCGATCGTGATGATTGTAACCGGTGGACTGGTTGGCTTTGCGCTGCTGCTGGGCGGTAATAAGTTTGCGACGCAATACGTGAATCTGGCGGGCGTGAAGCAATATCTGATCGCTATCTTTCCCCTGGCGATTCTGGTGCTGGTGTTTCCCAACGCACTGCCGGGCGGAAATTTCTCTGTCACTCAGGCACTGCTGATCGCGGCGATTTCAGCGGCGATGTATGGCGTGTTCCTGCTGATTCAGACCAAAACCCACCAGAGCCTGTTTGTCTATGAGCATGAAGATGAGAGCGATGATGGCGACCCGCATCATGGCAAACCGTCTGCCCACAGCAGCTTCTGGCATACCAGCTGGCTGATCGTGCATCTGATTGCGGTCATTGCCGTGACCAAGATGAATGCTAATACGCTGGAAAGCCTGCTGACGGATCTGAATGCACCGGCACAGTTTACCGGTTTCCTGGTGGCCCTGCTGATCCTCTCACCGGAAGGCCTGGGGGCAATCAGGGCCGTGCTGATGAATCAGGTGCAGCGCGCCATGAACCTCTTCTTTGGTTCAGTGCTGGCGACCATCTCACTCACGGTACCGGCGGTAACCATTATCGCCACCCTGACCGGACAGGAGCTGATATTTGGTCTGGAGCCGCCGCAGATGGTGATTATGATGGCGTCGCTGATTCTCTGTCAGCTCTCCTTCTCGACCGGACGCACAAATGTACTAAATGGAGCCGCGCATCTGGCGTTGTTTATCGGTTATCTGATGACCATCATGCTGTAACGTCACCCGTCTTCAGGCGAAAAAAAAGAGCGAATCATCGCTCTTTTTTTTGCAGCAAACTTATTTGCTGGTATCGAGTTCCGGGAAGCTTTTCACCAGATCGTCAATCGCTTTCATCTGCACCAGGAATGGCTCCAGCTTATCCAGCGGCAACGCGGATGGGCCGTCACACAGGGCATGTTCAGGATCCGGGTGCGCTTCGATAAACAGACCGGCAATGCCGACCGCCATACCGGCACGCGCCAGCTCAGCCACCTGAGCACGACGACCGCCTGATGCTGCGCCAAATGGATCGCGCGTCTGCAGCGCATGGGTCACATCGAAAATCACCGGGCTGTTTTTGGTGACTTTCTTCATCACGTTAAAGCCGAGCATGTCGACAACCAGATTGTCGTAGCCGAAATTGCTGCCGCGATCGCACAGGATGACCTGCTCGTTGCCACCTTCAGCGAACTTATCAACGATGTTGCCCATCTGACCCGGGCTGACGAACTGGGGCTTCTTGACGTTGATCACCGCGCCGGTTTTCGCCATCGCTTCCACCAGGTCAGTCTGACGCGCCAGGAACGCGGGCAGCTGGATCACATCAACCACTTCAGAGACCGGCTGCGCCTGGGACGCTTCATGCACATCCGTGATAATTTTGACGCCGAAAGCCTGCTTCAGCTCCTGGAAAATCTTCATCCCCTCTTCCAGGCCTGGGCCACGATAGGAGTGAATTGAGGAGCGGTTCGCTTTATCAAATGACGCTTTGAATACGTAAGGAATACCAAGCTTACTGGTGACGGTAACGTAGTGTTCGCAGATGCGCATCGCCAGGTCGCGCGACTCCAGAACGTTCATCCCGCCAAACAGCACAAATGGCAGATCGTTTGCAACTTTGATATCGCCAATACTCACGACTTTCTGTGTCATGCCCTTTCCTTTTCAGTGGGTCCGCTTAGTGCAGCGTGACCTGTTTTTGTTCGATTGCGTGAATCTGAACTTTGATCATTTCGCTGACCGGGTCTTCAGGACACTGCTCAACGAAGTACGTTAAATCATTCAGGGCGATATGTTCGCACTCCAGCTGCGCGTAGATCAAACCGCGATCGCGGATTTCGTAGGGATCGTCAGGATCGATACGCAACAGCACCTGACTGACATTCAGCGCCAGCTCCATCTTCTTCTCTTCCATCAACGCCGCTTTCAGCGTGTCGAGCATCTTGCGCATCACGGTGACGGTTTTGGCTTCGTCGAGATCGTCGTCATACAGACGCGCTGTCGGGCTGATATTGCCTTTGAGCCACACTTCCAGCGTGTGCCGGTCAAGCGTTTCGCCATTAAACGGGTTGATCATCCACTTATCGCCATCAATCCAGTCGGCGCGCAGAATCAGCTGCGTCGGGAAGATCACCGGCATCAGCGGCAGTTCCAGCTCGGCGGCGATGTGCAGCAGGATAACGCCCAGTGACACCGCCGTGCCCCGACGGGTCTTCAGCACATTGTCGATCCAGAGGGCATCAGAAAGATTGTAGACGCCACTGGCACCGCAAAATCCCCACTGGCGATAGAACAGTTCCAGCAGCTTTTCGAGCTGCATGTCAGCATCTTCAGTATGGCTGACATAGTCACGTGCTTCAGCGACTAACGCCGCAAGTTGTGCTTCCACCGACAACGCCGGGAAATCGGCGCGGATGGCAAGCGTGGCACCAATCACCGCTTCACACAGCGGTGTCTGGCTGAAATCTAATTGTTCGGTCGAGGTCATGCTATCCCCATAACGGCATTTTGGTCAGCGCCAGCTTAATGATGGCCACCAGGGCGATTAACGCTACCAGAAAAGCGATCCAGCGGGTGCGATCAGTGCGTGGACGGCGACTCAATGCCACAAATCCTAAGGCGATGTAGATGATAACCGCTAAAAGCTTCTCCGTCAGCCAGCTTCCTTGCGGTGTAAAGGGATAGAAGTGGGTAATCATCACCAGCGAGACGCCGGTCACCAGTAACAGGGTGTCGTTAGCGTGCGGCAGGATGCGCACCCAGCGTTTCGTCATCATTGCCGATCCACGGCGCAGCCAGTAAAACCGCAGCAGGAACAGCGTCACGGTAAGCACCACCGTTAAGATGTGCAGATTTTTAATTAAGGGATAAAAGGCGAACATCATGAATCCTTTTCAAAGCGCTTTTATGAAGGGAACTGGCCTAAGGTCACACGCGGATTGCCGCCGTAATCATCGACGGTTTCCACGGCGTGATAGCCTTTTTGCCGCATCAGCGTGGCCACCGCCTCGCCCTGCTGCCAGCCATGTTCCAGCAGCAGCCAGCCACCCGGCAGCAGCCACGTGGGCGCCTGCTCGATCAGCGTGCGCAGATCCGCCAGTCCCGCCTCTTCCGCCACCAGCGCGCTGCGCGGTTCAAAACGCACATCGCCCTGCTCCAGATGAACATCGCTGGCATCTATATAGGGTGGGTTGCTGACAATGAGGGTAAAGCGCTGTGGCGTCAGCGCCTGGAACCAGTGACTGAGCAGAAAGGTGGTGTTGGTGAGGCTGAGCTGCTGTGCATTACTGCTCGCCAGTTCAACGGCGGCTTCAATGCGATCCACGCCGGTGACCTGACAATCGGGACGCTCGCTGGCCAGCGCCAGCGCAATCGCTCCGGTGCCAGTGCCCATGTCCAGAATGGTTGCCGGTGTCGCGGGCAGATGTGCCAGCGCCTGTTCAACCAGCATTTCGGTATCCGGGCGCGGGATCAGCGTGGCGTCATTGACGCGCAATGGCAGCGACCAGAACTCGCGCTCGCCCACCAGATGCGCCACCGGCTCACCGCGGGCGCGACGCGCCAGCAGGCTATCCAGCTGCGTAAGCTGTTCGTCGCTGAGCACCGTTTCATCAAAGGCGATTAACCAGCTGCGTGATTTGCTGGTCACAAAACCTAACAGGATCTCTGCGTCACGCTTCGGACTGTCACCACCGCACAGCGTGGCGACCGCCTGTTTCAGCCAGTGACGAATATCCATTAATCCTGACCAGCCAGCGCCGCCAGCTGATCGGCCTGGTACTCCTGAACAATCGGCTCAATCAGGCTGTCGAGTTTCCCTTCCATCACTTCATCCAGACGGTAGATGGTCAGGTTGATACGGTGATCGGTCACGCGGCCCTGCGGGAAGTTGTAGGTGCGGTTACGGTCAGAACGATCGCCGCTGCCCAGCAGGTTGCGTCGGGTACTGGCTTCGGCGGCGTGACGGCGGGCCATCTCTGCAGCGTGAATACGCGAGCCCAGCACCGCCAGCGCTTTGGCTTTGTTTTTATGCTGTGAACGTTCGTCCTGACACTCCACCACGATACCGGTTGGCAGGTGGGTAATACGAATAGCGGAGTCGGTGGTGTTAACGTGCTGACCGCCTGCGCCGGATGAGCGGAAAGTATCGATCTTCAGATCGCCCGCATTGATTTCCGGCAGTTCCGCTTCCGGGATTTCCGGCATCACGGCAACGGTACAGGCTGAGGTATGAATGCGGCCCTGGGATTCGGTCTCCGGGACGCGCTGCACGCGATGGCCGCCTGACTCAAACTTCAGGCGTCCATAGGCACCTTCGCCGGTCACGCGGGCGATCACTTCTTTGTAACCGCCATGCTCGCCTTCGTTGGCGCTGATGATCTCCACGCGCCAGCGACGCGCTTCGGCATAGCGGCTGTACATGCGGAAGAGATCGCCGGCGAAAATCGCCGCTTCATCGCCGCCGGTTCCGGCGCGCACTTCGATAAAACAGGCGCGCTCATCGTCGGGATCTTTCGGCAACAACAGAACCTGCAACTGCTGCTCCAGCACGTCACTCTTCTCACGCGCTTCCTGCAACTCTTCCTGCGCCATGTCACGCATTTCAGGATCGTCGAGCATCTGCTGCGCGGTTTCGATATCTTCCTGCACCTGCTGCCAGTCGCGGAAGCAACGGGTCACATCGGTCAGCTGAGCATATTCGCGTGACAGCGCACGGAAACGCTCCTGATCGGCGATCACGCCTGCATCGCCCAGCATCGCTTCCACTTCTTCGTGGCGCTCCTGCAGGGCTTCCAGTTTGGCAACTATAGAGGTTTTCATTTAAATGTGGGATTCCCGTAACAGGTGGCGACAGCGGTGTGCCTAATCGAGACCCAGGCTGTCGCGTAAAATCTGCAGGCGTTCATTATCGCCGTCGCGGGCGGCCTGCTGAAGTGATTTGGTTGGAGCGTGTATTAAACGGTTGGTCAGCTTGTGCGCCAGTTCCTGCATGACTTTCTGCGGATCGGCACCCTGCTGCAGCGCCTGCAGCGCACGGCCTTCCAGCTCAGCGCGGATCTCTTCCGCCTGAGAACGATATTCACGGATCGTATTCACCGCGCCCTGTGAGCGCAGCCACGCCATGAATTCGCTGCTTTCCTGAACTACGATGCTTTCGGCCTGAACCGCGGCCGCTTTGCGCTGCGCCAGGTTCTGCTCGATGATCGCCTGCAGGTCATCCACGCTGTAGAGATAGGCGTTAGGCAGGTCGCCCACTTCCGGCTCTACGTCGCGCGGAACCGCAATATCGACCAGCAGCATTGGCTTGTTACGTCGCGCTTTCAGCGCGCGCTCCATCATCCCCTTACCGATAATCGGTAGCGGACTGGAGGTTGACGAGATAATAATGTCGGCTTCTGCCAGACGAGCGTCGATCTCCGCCAGGGTGATCACCTCTGCACCCACTTCCGACGCCAGCGTTTCGGCGCGTTCGCGGGTACGGTTGGCGATGATCAGATTTTTGACCTGATGTTCACGCAGATGACGCGCCACCAGCTCAATGGTCTCACCTGCGCCAACCAGCAAGACATTGACGGAGGAGAGCGATTCGAAGATCTGACGGGCCAGCGTACAGGCGGCAAACGCCACCGACACCGCGTTGGCGCCGATATCGGTTTCCGTACGTACGCGTTTGGCAACCGAGAAGGTTTTCTGGAACATGCGTTCCAGTTCACTGCTCAGCGCCTGACCGCGTGAGGAGTCGGCAAAGGCTTTTTTCACCTGACCGAGGATCTGCGGTTCGCCCAGCACCAGTGAGTCGAGTCCGCTGGCGACGCGCATCAGATGGCTGACCGCCTCGTTATCCTGATGCCAGTAGAGGCTGTTTCGCACATCCTCTTCATCCAGCTGATGATAATTGCATAACCAGCTCACCAGACGCGCCTGTAAATCGACCTGCTGCTCTACACTCAGGTAGAGTTCAGTCCGGTTACAGGTGGACAACACCACGCCGCTCTGCACCATTGGCTGTGATAACAGGCTGTTTAACGCCTGCTCAAGCGTCTCCGGCCCGAACGAGACGCGTTCGCGCAGAGCAATGGGGGCTGTCTTGTGATTGATTCCGAGAGCGAGCAGCGTCATAGCGGTTTTGGTTGGGATGTCCCAATAATGTCAGGGTTTTGTGAGGCGCATTCTACAAGATGCGGCAGATCAAGAAAAGCCATACAAAGGCTATGACTGTAATAAGATTAACCCGATCGTGCTCAATTTGCTGCATAACAGCATTGACGGTTAAAACCGGGACGGTTAGCGTTATCCGTTACGAATAATAAATGTGTCCGAGGAGATGACCACTTGATGCTTAATTCACCACGCAATCTGTTGCGCCTTTTGCCCCTTGCCAGCGTGCTGCTGGCAGCCTGTAGCGTCAACAAACCGCAAGGCCCGGGCCCCAGCGTTACCGCGCCACAGTGGCAACAGCATCAGCAGGCGGTCTCAAAGGTCACGCACTATCAGACCCGCGGCGCCTTTGCCTATCTTTCTGACAAGCAGAAAGTCTATGCCCGCTTTAACTGGCAGCAGACCGCGCCCGATCGCTATCGCCTGCTGCTGACCAACCCGCTGGGCAGCACCGAACTGCAGCTGGATGCGCAGGGCTCGGTGGTACAGATCGTCGATAACAAAGGCAAGCGTTACGTCAGCAACGATGCGCAGAAAATGATTTCGCAGCTGACCGGCATGAACATTCCGCTGGCGAATCTGCGCCAGTGGATGATGGGTCTGCCAGGCGATGCCACCGACTATCAGCTCAATGAGAGCTATCAGCTGAGCAGCCTGAACTACAGCCGCGACGGTCAGAACTGGCAGGTCTCTATTGCGGGCTACGACAGCAAAGTCACCCCGCCGCTGCCTTCGAGCCTGGAGCTGAAAGAGGGTGACCAGCGGATTAAACTGCGTATGGACGGCTGGACCGTTCAATGATCACCCACTGGCCTGCCCCGGCAAAACTGAATCTTTTTCTCTACATCACCGGCCGTCGTCCCGACGGCTATCACAACCTGCAGACGCTGTTTCAGTTTCTTGATTACGGTGACCAGCTGCAGATTACTGTCGATCAAAGCGGCTCGATTACTCTGTTAACGCCCGTGGCAGGCGTTGCGGATGCGGATAACCTGATTGTCCGCGCCGCAAACATGCTGAAACAGGCGGCGCAGGATAACAATCGCCTGTCCGCTCACGCGGGCGCGCAGATTGCCGTTGAGAAAAACCTGCCCATGGGTGGCGGTCTCGGTGGCGGCTCCTCTGATGCGGCAACCGTACTGGTGGCGCTGAATCATCTGTGGCAAACCGGCTTCACGCCGGATGAGCTGGCGTCGATGGGTGTGAAGCTGGGCGCGGATGTGCCGGTGTTTGTCCAGGGCTTCGCGGCCTTCGCCCAGGGGGTGGGTGAACAACTTCATCCCGCAGAGCCGGAAGAAAAGTGGTATCTTGTCGCCCATCCCGGCGTGAATATCAGCACCCCAGTAGTATTCAACGACCCCGAACTGACGCGAGATACTCCATCGCGCAGTTTATCGACGCTTTTAGCATCACCCTTCACCAATGATTGTGAAGCAGTGGTAAGAAAACGTTTTCGTGAGGTTGATGAGCTTGTTTCCTGGCTGCTAGAATACGCGCCGTCACGCCTGACTGGCACGGGCGCTTGTGTGTTTGCTGAATTCGACACCGAGTCTGCTGCCCGCCAGGTGCTGGAGCTTGCCCCGAATGGGGTACGCGCATTTGTAGCCCGGGGCGTAAATGTTTCGCCGCTACAGCGTACCCTGCGAGGCGATTAGCGAATGCGTGACAGTGTCACCACGTTCCGGACACTGCACGTTTCGCATCAACACACCCGTGTGAACGCACATGACCGTACGCGCCGGTTACAGTCATGCCGTTCATTCTCTGGACGCAAAGCCTGAGGTTCTTCTCGTGCCTGATATGAAGCTATTTGCTGGTAACGCCACCCCGGAACTAGCACAACGTATTGCCAACCGCCTTTACACCAGCCTGGGAGACGCCGCTGTAGGACGTTTCAGTGATGGTGAAGTGAGCGTACAGATCAACGAAAATGTACGCGGTGGTGATATTTTCATCATCCAGTCCACCTGTGCCCCCACCAACGATAATCTGATGGAACTGGTTGTGATGGTCGACGCGCTGCGTCGTGCTTCTGCTGGTCGTATTACCGCAGTCATCCCCTACTTTGGTTATGCCCGTCAGGATCGCCGCGTGCGTTCCGCGCGTGTGCCTATCACCGCTAAAGTAGTGGCAGACTTCCTTTCCAGCGTCGGTGTTGACCGTGTTCTGACGGTTGACCTGCACGCCGAGCAGATCCAGGGCTTCTTCGACGTCCCGGTTGATAACGTATTTGGCAGTCCGATCCTGCTGGAAGATATGATGCAGATCGGTCTGGAAAACCCGATTGTTGTTTCTCCCGATATTGGTGGCGTAGTACGTGCCCGTGCTATCGCTAAACTGCTGAACGACACCGATATGGCCATCATTGATAAACGCCGCCCTCGCGCGAACGTTTCTCAGGTGATGCACATCATTGGTGACGTTGCTGGCCGCGACTGCGTGCTGGTCGACGACATGATCGACACCGGCGGCACGCTGTGCAAAGCGGCTGAAGCGCTGAAAGAGCGTGGTGCTAAACGCGTATTTGCTTACGCGACCCACCCGATCTTCTCCGGCAATGCGGTTGAAAACCTGCGTAAATCTGTGCTCGACCAGGTAATCGTCTGCGATACCATCCCACTCTCTCAGGAGATTAAGTCACTGCCGAATGTGCGCACGCTGACCTTATCTGGCATGCTGGCCGAAGCCATTCGCCGCATCAGTAACGAAGAGTCAATCTCGGCAATGTTCGAGCATTAATCTTCGCGGAACCGGGCCCTGTGCCCGGTTTTTTTATGCCTGCCGGGCGCCCGATTAACGCGCTTCTTTTTCTGATATTTTCGCGATAAATTTCCCCAAAATCGCCTATTTTCAACGCCACCCACTCTTTTGATAAAACGCCGCGTTCCCCGCTTCTGCCCTGTGCCGTTAAGTGGTAATTTGCAGCGCACTTTTCATAAGAACCCTGACCGCCATGAGCCTCGATATCTATACGTTATTTGTCTGCGAGCTTTATGTGCTGGGTTTTCTGAGCATCATCATGTTTTTTGCCTGGATCGGATCGCAGTATGATCGCGTTCTCGGCTTCACCTGCCTGTCGCTGGTTTTCACCCTGATTGCCGTATTCTTAAGTAGCCTGCGCAGCAGTGGCCTGCATTTCCTGCCCGTTGCAGTGGGTAACGTTTTAGTGATGCTGGCTTACGGCGGATTGTTAAATGCGTTCCGGCGCTTCTGCGGTAAGCCCATCGGCACTCACTGGCTGTTGGGCGCCCTGCTCTGGGCACTCCTCTGCTGTTTCCCGGCATTCTATTACAGCTTACCCAAACGGGTGCTGGTGCTCTGCATCGCCTGCATCGTCTATACCGCGGCACTGATCCAGCTGGTCTGGCTGGCGCGTGCCACGCTAAAGGTGACCTTCTGGCCTGCGCAGTTGCTGCTGTGGATCCATCTGCTGTTTCACCTGGCTCGCCTGTTTCTGGACAGCGCGATTCCCAGCACGCTGCCTGGCGCCATTGGCGGATCAAACTTCTCGATTTACGTCATCCTGGAATCGATTCTGTTTGTCATCGGTCTGACATTTACTATCCTGGCCATGGTGAATGAACGGATGCAGTCAGTCTTAGAGCATGCCTCGATGCACGATCCTCTGACCAGCGTCTGGAATCGTCGGGCTTTATTTAATGAAGCAGAGAAGATTGTGGTGCGATGCCGCCGTCAGAACCGGCCATATAGCGCGATACTGTTCGATCTGGATCATTTTAAGAGCATTAACGATCGGTATGGCCATCAACAGGGCGACCAGATATTGATTCACTTTTGCGACATTGTCAGAGGATTGATACCGGCTGAGGGGCGTTTTGCGCGACTGGGTGGAGAGGAGTTTGCCGCAATAATTCCGGCGGCGGCAACAGAGGCAGAGGCCTGGTGCGAGACGATTCGGCGGGAGGTCTGTGCGTCACAACCCAATTCAATTGCCTATTCGGTCAGCATTGGGTTTGCAACGGTCACACATCAGCAGCAGGGTTTTGACGATTTACTCGCACTGGCGGATAAAGCGCTCTATCACGCCAAGGCCAGCGGCCGGAACCGCATCGCGCAGCATCCGGTCACTGCTGGCATCAGTTAATGGTGAGAATTGTGCGACCGGCGACAACGTTTGTCATAGTGACGATGCCAGTAATAACGATCTTCAACCTTTTCACGACCACTCAAACCCGCCCCGACCAGCCACATCATTGCACCAACAAAGATGCCGAGGATTGCGCCCTGCGCCAGCGCATCTGGCAGATCAAGCGCGGGAAGCTGGTTCATAATTGAGAAACCCACGCCCAGCACCATTGTGACTAATCCCAGTACCATCAAGCTGTTACCCGCTACGCGGCAGTGTTGATGTTTCATGCTGCACCTCCATCCATATGAGTCAATAACCGCACACAATGTTAAGTGCCATAAGCTTAGGCAATGGGTGAAGATAACGTTGCGGACTGGATCACACATCAGCCATAAATAATTAACTGGCCCTGATTGCAGCCTGTTGATTTCGATAGAAAATGATTAATCACCGTCATGAACCATTTCGATGCTTGTACTTTGTCATCTCGCCCGTGGCGAAGTAAACTAACGCCCTTTCGCGATAACAGCAGGATAATCATTGTGAGCAGCATTAAACTGATTGTGGGCCTAGCCAATCCAGGCGCTGAATATGCCGCCACGCGCCACAATGCGGGTGCCTGGTATCTGGATTTACTGGCTGAGCGCCACAATCAGTCACTGAAAGAGGAAGGCAAATTCTATGGCTATACCGCGCGCCTTGCGATAGCCGGAGAGGATGTGCGCCTGCTGGTGCCGACCACCTTTATGAACCTGAGCGGGAAAGCCGTGGCGGCGATGGCGACCTTTTATCGCATCGCGCCAGAAGAGATCCTGGTGGCGCATGATGAACTCGATCTGCCACCCGGCGTGGCGAAGTTCAAGCAGGGCGGCGGGCATGGCGGCCATAACGGGCTGAAAGATATCATCAGCAAACTGGGCAACAACAACAATTTCCATCGGCTGCGCATCGGTATCGGGCATCCCGGCGATCGCAACAAGGTGACCGGATTTGTGCTGGGCAAGCCGCCCGCCAGTGAGCAGAAGCTGATTGATGATGCCATTGATGAGGCGGCGCGCTGCACCGAACTGTGGCTGAAAGAGGATCGTATCAAGGCGATGAACCGGCTGCACGCCTTCAAGCCTGCTTAAACGCCCGAATCGTCGTGATTCCGTGTATAATGCGCGAAATTTTTCAATTCGTCTCCGACAGTCCGCCTTCTGGCGCACTGTCCATCCAGTTATAAAGGGTATCAAACCATGGGATTCAAATGCGGTATCGTGGGCCTGCCGAACGTCGGTAAATCCACTCTGTTTAACGCGCTGACTAAAGCGGGTATCGAAGCGGCTAACTTCCCCTTCTGCACCATTGAGCCAAACACGGGCGTGGTGCCGATGCCTGACCTGCGTCTCGACCAGCTTTCTGAGATTGTTAAGCCGCAGCGCGTGGTGCCGACTACCATGGAATTCGTCGATATCGCCGGTCTGGTAAAAGGCGCGTCAAAAGGTGAAGGCCTGGGTAACCAGTTCCTGACCAACATCCGCGAAACCGAAGCGATTGGTCACGTGGTGCGCTGCTTTGAAAACGACAACATCATCCACGTCGCGGGCAAAGTTAACCCGGCTGAAGATATTGACGTGATCAACACTGAGCTGGCGCTTTCCGATCTTGAGACCTGTGAACGTGCGATTCAGCGTGTGCAGAAGAAAGCCAAAGGCGGCGACAAAGATGCTAAGGCTGAGCTGGCTGCGCTGGAGAAGTGTCTGCCGCATCTTTCTGAAGCGGGCATGCTGCGTTCACTGAATCTGGATGAGGACGACAAAGCGGCAATCCGCTATCTGAGCTTCCTGACTCTGAAACCCACTATGTACATTGCTAACGTCAATGAGGATGGTTTCGAGAACAACCCGTACCTGGATCAGGTGCGCGCTATCGCCGAAGCGGAAGGTTCAGTCGTGGTGCCAGTGTGCGCCGCCGTTGAGTCGGATATCGCCGAGCTGGAAGATGAAGACCGTGACGAGTTCATGGCAGAGCTGGGACTGGAAGAGCCAGGCCTGAACCGCGTTATCCGCGCTGGTTACTCCCTGCTGAACCTGCAGACCTACTTCACCGCTGGCGTAAAAGAAGTGCGTGCATGGACTATCCCGGTTGGCGCGACGGCTCCGCAGGCTGCTGGTAAAATCCATACCGACTTCGAGAAAGGCTTTATCCGCGCCCAGACCATCGCGTTTGAAGATTTCATCGCTTATAAAGGCGAGCAAGGTGCTAAAGAAGCCGGCAAGATGCGTTCAGAAGGTAAAGAGTACATCGTGAAAGATGGCGATGTGATGAACTTCCTGTTCAACGTCTGATTAAAAATTGTTGTCTCATGGGGTTTCATCAAAACCATGAAGTCTGACAGACTCCCTAAAATCCACGCCATGGCGTGGATTTTTTATTATGCGGTCGGGGTAAAATTCAGGCGGACACGTCCTTCCCATTAGCCGTGCTGCAAAATACTTTCAGATCGACCCCGCCCGAGGCTTATCAGGCGGAGCCTTAAGACGTTATTGCACCAGGTTATGCTGCAGGGAATATTTCACGATATGGGCATTATTGGTAAATTTCATTCGCTTCATCATGCGTGATTTATAGGTGCTGACGGTTTTATTACTGATGGAGAGCGCATCGGCTATCGCATTAATCGACTCCCCGTGGGCCAGCATGATCATGATTTGCCGTTCGCGCATCGTCAGGCTCTCATGAGGCGCACGATTATTGCTCTGGTAGTCGGAGAAGATAATCTCCTGTGCCAGATCGTGATCGATATAGCGTGATCCCTGCGCCACGGTACTAATCGCTTTGAGTAAAACATCCGGCGACTTGTCTTTGGTGATATAGCCCAGCGCACCATTATTTAACACCCGCCGGGTAATTTGCGGTTCGTTGTACATACTCAATACCAGAATGCGCAGCCGGGGATAGAGAGGCATCAGGCGGGTAATCAGATCTTCTCCGCTCATGCCAGGCATCGAAATATCGAGCAGCAGCAGATCGACTTCGTGCTGACGCAGGCGCTCCAGCACCTGGCCGCTATCCGATGCTTCGCATACCACGTCGATATTGTCATCAAGAGCAAAAATTTGCTTCAGGCCCTCGCGCATAATGGCATGATCGTCGGCAATCATCAGACGTATGCATTTACTCATCGGTTAATACTCCCGGTTTTCGGACAGGATGCGACTGATTTAGCGCTTACAGAGAGGGGGAATTTCAGTTTAACCCGGGTCCCTTTACCAGGTGTACTATCGATGGTCGCTTCTCCATTTAGCATGCGTCCTCGCTCCCTGATGCCGTGCAGCCCACACGTCCCTTTCTTCACTCGATTCAGATGAAAACCTTTACCGTTATCGACAACTTCGATGAGCAGCTCATCCGGCGTGAGTTTGACGAAGATATAAACATTGCTGGCTCTGGCATGGCGGACGACATTGGTGAGAGACTCCTGTACCACGCGAAACGCCGCCGTCAGCGTCGCTTCATCCAGCACCACGGTATGTTCATCAGGTGCCAGTAAAATGCAGCGGATTCCATTGTTTTTTATAAACTGATCGCGCAACCATTCCAGCGCCGGAATTAAACCAAGATTGAGAACGTTAGGCCGCAGGCGGGTCGAGACATCCCGTACCACCTGAATCGTGCTGTCCAGATGCACCATCAGCTGCTGAATTTTTGCCTGCTGCGCATCGACAGGCTGATCTTTACGCATCGCCAGCAGCGACAACCCTGTACGCAGAGCGGTTAAATGCTGGCCCAGCTCGTCATGAATATCACGCGCCAGCTGTTTTTTTTCCGCTTCCCGCGCCCGCTCGAGATTATGAGTTAACTGCCGCAACTCCTCTTCGGTCTTGCGGATTGCGGTGATATCGCGCCCAACCGCCAGCACGCTAACCAGCTCGCCCTGTAAATCATATTCCGGCACGCAGCGCACATGCAGGGTACGTTTATCACCCTGATGCTTTACCACCAGCTCATCTTCGGCCACTTTCTCATCAACCATCGTGCGTGAGACCAGCTTAAACAGGCTCAGTCCAATCCCCCCGCGCTGCACGCTTTCAGTCAGCGGCACCCGACTGATATCGTTTTCGCTAAGATTAAACCAGCTGCGGACCGCCAGGTTGGCATAGAGGCAGCGGGTCTGCAAATCAAACCGTAAAATGAGGTCGGGAGAATTTTCCACTACCTGATGCAGCTGTTTTTCCCGAAGTTGCTGCTGCTCTTTTTGCCGGCGAATTTCATGCATATCGCGCACAATGCATAAGATATGCAGCTCACCATCCTGGTGATATCCGCTACAACTCACTTCTACGGGAAAAACGTCATGCCGGCCGGTATGATGTGAAGTGAATTGTATCCCTTCAGGGCGGGTACTGAGTTTCCACCACAGGGCAAAAACATCATTGTCGCGCAGTTCTTTATCAATGATGTCAAAGCTGAGCTGCGAAAATGCCTCGCGGGAATATCCCGTCAACTGGCAGGCCTTTTCATTGACATATTTGATATGCAGCTGGCTGTCTATCAAATATATCGCATCATGAATTTTGTTTAAGGCAATATTTGATAAACCGGTGATAGTAGTTTTGTGATTGTCATTCTGGTCAGATACACCCTGTAAAAGCATTATTCCCTCCACGGATTTATCAAGCCGCAGAGAATAACGTTCCGACGGCATGATAGTCATAACCCGCTAAATATTAACGAGCTGATAAGCTTAGCAGTTAAATTGCCATTTTTCGCAGGCCCATATTCAGGCGTAAATTCTCCCCTTTAATGTTTCCCGCGCGCGTGAGAGCCGAGAGCGCACGGTGCCTACCGGGATTTCTAACTGCTGAGCGATATCCTGATAGCTGCCCTCCTCCTCCACAAGGATAGACAGCATCACCCTGACGTCTTTCGGTAAAATTTCGAGGGATGCCAGCGTATGACTCAGTAATTGCCTGTTTTCCGTCAGATCGCTGGGATCATTATCCAGCAGCAGATCGGCGATAACTTCATCATTAAGATTATCAAACAGATAGTGGATCTGTTTTGATTTGTAGTAGTTGCGAATCAAATTAACTGCGATGCCAAATACCCACGTTTCCGGACGGGATGCGCCGCGAAACTTATGGCGATTACACAACACTTCCAAACAGGTCATTTGCAGGATGTCATCAGCATCTTCATGGCTGGCAATACGTTTTCGAATGAAATTTAACAGCTTCTTATTATGCATAACGAAGATCTCATCCCAGTTTACGTTAATTGCTAAGGGTGACTCTGCGACAGCGGATACGAGCGTTGAATTAATCATTTTCTTATCTCTCTCATTAGTAGCAATTGATTTCGTTACATAGCAAGAGATATGCCATCTGCTGCTCAACAAATAAGCTGCTGTTTATGAAAACAATTAATTCTCCATACAGAATTATCTGAGACAGTTTTTACCCTTCCTAATCGATGAATAATGCAAAAAATTGCACTGATTTCCGGATGAAATTATTTCCACTTTTTTTTACCGCTTTTTTTGGAACCGGTAAGCGTTATTTGACACAGAAAGAGAGTAATAACCATTGAGGATGGCTGGCGATGCTCAAAATACAACATGCGATACCGGCGCTGGCGCACTCGCTAAAAGCTCTGCATAAAAACACGCCACAGACAGCAGGTAAAAACGACGTGCCGGATAATGTCCGCGCGCGGGAAACGTCACTGAATGACGCGATGGAAGAAATGGGCGCCGCGTTCAGTGAAAAGATGGAACGCAGGCAAAAGGCGCAGGACCGCCGTAATGCGTCACGGAACCAGCAGCGTGGCAAGCATGCGCTCAGCAAAGTCGGAGAGCTGAATGCACTATTTTCCCTACTCGACGGCGGCGATGAACAACAAACGCTGGAGCAGATGGCGTGGCTACGTGCCGCCCTGCGCCAGAATCCGCCGCCGGATAGCGACACACTTCTGGAAAAGACCGGCGGCGATCCGGCGCGCAGCGCCCTGCTACTGCGTGTGATCGGCGAACAGGCACAGGATAAAGGCGACGGGGAACTGGCCGGGCTGGCCGGGGCCCAGCTGGATAAGCTACAGCAGACCCACGGCCAGACCATTCGTGCAGGCAACAACACGGCGTCAGCCATCGCCGGGTATACCCGCGATCCGCAGCGTAAACAGTCGTTGCGCAACCTCTATTACGACGGCATCGTCCACCAGCAGTCCGCAACCAGGATGCTGGATATGCTGCTGGAGCTGATCGGCTCGCGTAATCTGATCCCGACGCTGCGTACTCTGCAGCGCGCGCTGGCGGATGATATCGCCGCACTTGCCCCCTCAATCAGCGTTATTACCCTCGGACGTATCCACCGCGGACTGCGCGATGCTGCCGGGATAAGCCAGACGCTGAGCGACAGCACTGCCTTTTTGCAGCGTATGCGCAGCAAACTGCCCAGTGTTGCCATGAACAGCCTGACTCTGGCACGCCGGATGTTGCAAATCAGCCATAACGGCGCTTATCAGAGTGATTTTACCGGGCTGGCAGACGAGATTGTCGGCCAGAACAGGCAACATCTGCCGCTCTTTTTTAGTTCGCTTTTTCCGCTCCTGCACGGCGTGCCAGCCTCGCTGTGGCCCGCTCAGGAAAATCGTGACAACGCGTTAAAACTGCTGCGCGGCATGATTACGGACGTCACTAAAACTGAGCAGCAACAGCAACGCCGCAACCGGAACGCTGCGTCGTGAGGCAACAAAGATGAATACCCTGTTTCAGATATTGAATCGAATCGCGATCAGCGCCATGCAACGCTCCGAAGTGGTCGGTGCGGCTTTTGCCATGGCGCTGGTGTTTATGCTTATTATTCCCTTACCGCTGCCATTAATTGATGCGCTGATAGCGGTGAATATCTGCCTGTCATCTCTGCTGGTCGTGCTGGCCATGTATCTGCCTAAGCCGCTGGCGTTCTCAACCTTTCCCGCCGTGCTGCTGCTCACCACCATGTTCCGCCTGGCACTCTCTATCTCCACCACCCGCCAGATCTTAATTCAGCAGGATGCAGGCCATGTGGTGGCGGCTTTCGGTAACTTTGTGGTGGGCGGCAACCTTGCGGTAGGGATGGTGATGTTCCTGATCCTGACTGTGGTGAACTTCCTGGTCATTACCAAAGGTTCCGAAAGGGTAGCCGAAGTGGCTGCGCGTTTTACCCTTGATGCAATGCCAGGTAAGCAGATGTCCATCGACAGCGATCTGCGCGCCGGACTGATTGATGGGGTACAGGCCAGAAACCGGCGTAATGAACTGGCAAAAGAGAGTCAGTTATTCGGGGCGATGGATGGCGCGATGAAGTTTGTTAAAGGTGACGCTATCGCCGGGCTGGTGATTGTCGTGATTAACCTGATTGGCGGCATCAGTATTGGCGTGCTGCAGCTGGGCATGCCTGCTGGCGAAGCGATGCATATCTACTCGATTCTGACCATCGGTGACGGACTGATTGCACAGATCCCTGCGCTGCTGATCTCGCTGACCGCCGGGATGCTGATTACCCGCGTCTCGTCCGACAATGAGCAGACGGCTGACAATAATATCGGCCGCGAGATTGCCGAGCAGTTAACCAGCCAGCCGAAAGCCTGGCTGCTCTCCTCAATGGGGATGGTGGGCTTTGCCCTGCTGCCAGGTATGCCAACGGCAATTTTTTTGCTTCTGGCCGCGCTGACGATGATTAGCGGCGGTTTTCAAATCTGGCGTGTCAGAAAGACCCTGAGCCTTGCGCAGCCGCAAATGGAAAATGAGGTCATTCCCCCTGAGCTGAACGGCAAGGAGGATTTACGTCAGTTCAACCCAACACGACCTTATCTGATCAATTTCTCGTCCTCATGGCGCGGCCATCCGGAGATGCTGGAGCTGGTGCAGGATATTCGCCGCCTGCGTAACCGTATCGTTTACCACTTCGGCTTTACCCTGCCAGCGTTCGATATCGAGTTTCTCGACCAGCAGACGGAAGATGAGTTTCGCTTCTCGGTTTATGAAATCCCGAAAGTAAAAGGGACATTTAACGTGTCGCATCGGGCGGTGAAACGCCGCTGGCTGGACGAGATCGCGTCAACCGACAGGGAAAGCGTGGCAGAGGGCGACGAGCAGCGTCAGGAAGGCGATCTTATCTGGCTGGCGGCGGATCATCCGCTGCTGCAAAACGAAGAGGTCGAGCGCTGGACGGCGCGCGAAATCCTGGTAAAGCGCATGGAGAACGCTATTCACGCCAGCAGCCCGCATTTTATTGGTCTGCAGGAAACCCGCGCGCTGGTGAGCTGGCTGGAATCAGAGCAGCCGGAGCTGTCGCAGGAGTTACAGCGCGTGATGCCCCTCTCACGTTTCTCCAGCGTCCTGCAAAAACTGGTTTCAGAACGCATTCCGCTGCGATCGGTTCGGGCAATTGCCGAAGCGCTGATCGAGCATGGGCAGCATGAGCGCGACATCTGGCTGCTGACCGACCAGGTGCGCATCTCGTTAAAAAATCATCTCTGTTACCAGTATGCCCGTCCGGACGGCCTGCATGTCTGGCTGCTGACACCGGAACTGGAAGAACAGTTGCGTGACTCGCTTCGTCAGACTCAAAACGATCTGTTCTTTGCGCTAACCCATGAGCAGATCAGCGCCATTCTCCCGCTCATCGCCAACGCATTCCCCGTTGACACCCCGGAAAGCGCGGTGCTGCTGGTCGCCCAGGATTTGCGCAGCCCGATGCGCGGGCTTATTCAGGAAGAGTTCCACTATGTGCCGGTGCTCTCGTTTGCAGAGCTGCAACCCAATCTCGCAGTAAATGTGCTGGGGCGTATAGAGCTCGATCCGGCCGCTTACTCACTTACCACGTGGGAGAGTTAACCATGTTCGAACTGCGCGTGCTGTCTGGCCTGCATTTAGGCGCCGCGTTACCCCTCTTCGGTGATAAATGGCTGATTGGCCACGCCGATGAGGCCGATCTGATGCTTAGCGATGCTCGCGTTGCTGCCCGCCAGTGCGAGCTGCGCCGGGAAGAGACCCGGTGGCTGGCACAACCGCACGGCGGGGAAGCCTATGCCATTAATAGTGAAGAACCTTTTCAGGTCGCTGACGTCTGGCTCTGCGTCGCGCGTATCGACACGCCGTGGGCCGCCTGTATGCCGCCTGCCACCCCTTCTATGCCAGAAGAAACTGCTGAAGCACCGAATGAGGCCATACCCCCGGTCGCTGCACGTAAAGGGATATTCACCCGCAGCATCCGCACGCTGGTCTGGAGCCTGATGTTGCTGCTCACTCTGACAGTAATGAGCTGGGTTTTGCAGCCCACCGTAGCCCAGACTCAGGTCACCTCCTCCCGGCCACTGAGTACTCCCGCAGAATTGCAGGCTCCGTTACAGAAAATGTTGCGCGAACGCGATCTGGCGAGCCTCGTGAAAGTTGACATGCATAATCAGCGACTGCGTCTTACAGGCCGCCTCAGTAAGCCACAGATGCAAATCTATAAACGAATGCTGGAGCGCTTTAACGCAACGTACACCAGCGATATCCCGCTGGATAACCAGGTCAGGCTGCTGAAGGTCAGACTGCCGTTTCGCATTGTGCAAATCACCACCGGTAGCCGCGCCAATATTGTCACTGATGATGGGCAGCGTCTGTTTATCGGCGATGAAGTAGACAACCTGCGGCTGGTGGCGATTACCAGTACCCAGATCGAGTTTAACGGGCGCGATAACATTAAGGTGAGCTGGTAATGACGATGACACTGGAGCAGTGGTATCAGCAGCAGCGGCGGCGGCTGACCTGCTTTTCGCCGGTCGAAAGCTTTGGTCGCATTACCGGGATCAGCGGGATATTGCTTGAAAGTAGCCTGCCTCAGGCGCGGATTGGCGATCTCTGCCAGATCGCCCGGGATGACGGGCAAAGCGTGCTGGCAGAGGTGGTCGGCTTTAACCCGCAGCACACGCTGCTCTCCGCCCTTGGCCAGCTCGACGGCATAGCCCGGGGCGCGCGCGTGGTTCCGCTGCGCCTGCCACACAGTATTGTGGTGTCCGACGCCCTGCTCGGCAGCGTACTTGACGGCTTTGGCCGTCCACTGGATGCAGGCCAGCCTGGCGCGTTCGCCCTGCCCGGTACGGTGGATGATGCGGTAGGCGTACTGGGCGATGCCCCGGCACCCACCGATCGTCCGCGCATCGATACGCCGCTGCCGACCGGCATTCGCGCCATTGATGGCCCGCTGACCCTGGGCGTGGGACAGCGGGTGGGGATCTTCGCCGGCGCGGGCTGCGGGAAAACCACCCTGCTGGCGGAGATTGCCCGTAATACGCCCTGCGATGTCATTGTCTTTGGTTTGATTGGCGAGCGTGGGCGCGAATTGCGCGAGTTTCTTGACCACGAACTGGATGAGGCGCTGCGCAGCCGTACGGTGCTCGTCTGCGCCACCTCCGATCGCAGCAGTATGGAACGCGCCAGGGCCGCTTTTACTGCCACTGCCATCGCCGAAGCCTGGCGCGATAAGGGTAAGAACGTGCTGTTAATCCTCGACTCCCTGACCCGCTTTGCCCGTGCCCAGCGTGAAATCGGCCTCGCGCTGGGCGAGCCACCGGGTCGCGGCGGGCTGCCGCCTTCGGTTTATACCTTATTGCCCACCCTGCTGGAGCGCGCAGGACAGACCTCACGGGGGGCCATCACCGCCCTCTATTCCGTGCTGATTGAAGCCGATTCAATGAACGATCCGGTCGCGGACGAAGTGAGATCCCTGATTGATGGCCACATTGTGCTGACCCGTCGTCTGGCGGAGCGCGGTCACTACCCGGCAATTGATGTACTGGCAAGCCTGAGCCGAACCATGAGCAACGTTGCGACTCGCGAGCATAGCCGCGACGCCACGCAGCTGCGCCGCATGATGTCCGCCTGGCAGCAGGTAGAAATGTTAATCCGCCTGGGAGAATACCAGCCGGGACATGATGCCATGACCGATGCGGCAGTATCGGCTCAGGAGGCGATAAATGGCTATCTGCAACAGGCGATGCACGCGCCCTGCGGATATGACGACACACTGCATTACTTAGCGGAGGTAAGCCAGCATGCGCCGTCATCCGCTACCTGATCACGACATCACGACTGATGAGGGCAGCGCTGAATTGCAGCAGGCCTTCTCTCTGCTGCTGCCAATTCGCCGCCAGCGCTTACGCCGCTGCGAACGGTTGCAACGGCAAGCGGAGCAGGCGCTGTGCGAAACGCAACGTCAGTCAGCCGAGGCGGAACACCAGCTTGAAGCCGCACAACAGCATTATCAGCAACTGCGCGATAGCTTTGCCGGACACCACCAGTCGGGACTGCAAAAACAGGAGCGTCTGGTCGGAGGATTGGCCCGGGAGCGCCAGGCCAGCGACGCGGTGAGTGGGCAGCGTAATCAGTTGCAACAGTGCCGCGCACAGCAGGTCATGCAACAACAACAGGTGCAGCACACACAGCAGCAAACACAGGCGCGTCTGCGCGATGTGGAAAAACTGGAATATCTGATGGCGCACAGCGAGGCATTACGATGACAGCCTTACCCCACCCCCCGCAAAATAATCCAGCGCCGCCTGCACGGCCGGAGGTGCAGCGCCGTTCGCCGCAGACCGGACCTTCAGACGTCGCGACATCCGAGCGTAAATCCCGCACCGAGCCGTTTCGCGAAGAGGGTTCGCTGTTCGACGCGCTGTTGCTCATCCCCAGCGAACTGCCGCAACCGCTTATCATACCCTGGGAAGGCTCCCCCTCTTTTGGGTCACAGTTATCCCATGAGCATGTGGCTCCCGCTTCTCCGGCCAGGGCCTGGCAACAACTGGAGCCCCCCCTGTGCGCCATGGCAGAAAAGGAGCCTGCTGGCCCGATATCGATGACGCTACTGCTGCCCCTTTTAGGCGAAGTGGATGCCCGCCTGAGTCCTTTTGCCGCGGGCTGGGATATCAGCCTGCGTTTTGCGCCACCTGCCATGACGATGATGGCCGCCCATCAGGAACGCTGCCGTGAGTCCCTGCGCCGCCGGATGGCCTGCGCTGTGCGCCTGCGTTTTGAGCAGCGCGGAGGCCGGGAATGAAACCCTTATCCCTGCGCACTCTGCCGCGCGAAGAAGCCAGCCTGCGCCAGCGTATCGGCCACGGCCTTGGCTATCCTTTTACCCTTGCGGGCGAAGCGGGTGAGCTTCAGCTGCGGCTCGCCCCCCCCGGCGAGCGGCCACCGACGCAGAGCTTCTCATGCAAGGCGGGAGGGTTATCTCTGGCGGAGAGCGAAGCGCTGCTGAGTCTGTTTTCCACTTGCCCGCTGCTGCCAGAACCCGGGGCGTGCGCTGACTGGTACTGGCCGCTCTTTAACCAGCATCTCAGCCCGGCATTGCGCGCGCTATTTGGCGACCTGACGCCGCAGGACGCGCTCTGCGCACCGGTTGAGGGGATGTGGCTTGCGATTAGCGTCACGATCGGTGAGGCGCAGGCGCAAAGTCAGTTATATCTTGCCCCCGCCACATTGGCGGCGTTGTTAAACCAGCCTGGCTGGGCTCCGCTCCCTGCACCGCTTTGCAGCGCCCTGCCGTTATCGCTGCCGATAGAACTGGGTGCGGTGTCGTTTGCTCCCTCGCAGTTACGCACACTTCGCCCCGGTGATGTGATTTTCCCTGCTACCTCGTATTTTTTCCCGACCGGTCGCGGCGAGCTTCGCCTTGCGCAATTGCACCTTAAGGGCGAATTGCTGTTCGGGGAGGGGCATCCTGCCCGTTTTCTTATTACCCGTCTGGAGAATAGTTACATGAATGTGACCCCCGAAGATAATCTGCCTGCCGATACACCTCAAGCGAATGAAGGCCTGACTGAAACAACGGCGCCTGTGGCATCACCTTTTGATGCGCTGCCGCTGGCCCTGACCGTGCGCTGCGGCCATCTCAGACTTACCCTGGGTGAGTTAAATCGTCTGGATGTTGGCTCGACGGTCACGGTCGAAAACGTCGTGCCCGGTGAAGCACTGCTATGTCACGGCGAGTTTCCGCTGGCGAAAGGCGAACTGGTCGATGTCGAAGGACGTCTGGGGTTGCAGATTACTCACATGCTGCCGGGCGTGGCGAGCGTCGGGGATGTGAACAGGTGATTCCGATGGAGATGGGGCCACTCAACCCGATTATGCTGGCGCTGTTTCTCGGCGCACTGGCACTGCTGCCGATGATGCTCATTATCTGTACCAGCTTTTTGAAAATTACGATGGTGCTGCAATTGACGCGCAACGCGATGGGCGTGCAGCAGGTGCCGCCAACGATGGCGCTCAACGGCATTGCGCTGGCGGCAACGCTATTTATTATGGCGCCGGTATTTAGCGATATGACCGACAGGCTGAAAGCGATCCCTGTCGATTTCAGCAGTATGGAGCGGCTCGAATATACCGCCGCTAATGGTATCGAACCGCTGAAAACGTTTATGCATAAAAATACCGATCCGGACATCGTCATCCATCTGCAGGAAAATGCCCAGCGTATGTGGCCAAAGAAAATGGCAGATTCGGTCACCCCCGAAAATATGCTGCTCATTATCCCGGCCTTCGTGCTATCGGAGCTGCAGAACGGTTTCAAAATCGGCTTTCTGATCTTTATTCCTTTTATTGTCGTTGACCTGATCGTCTCGAATATCCTGCTGGCGCTCGGGATGCAGATGGTGTCGCCGATGACCGTTTCGCTGCCACTGAAGATCCTGCTGTTTGTGCTCATCAGCGGCTGGACGCGGCTGCTCGACGGCCTGTTCTACAGCTATTTATGAGGTCATCATGGATATTCTGACGCTGTTTCGCCAGGGGTTATTGCTGGTGGTTATCCTCTCCGCGCCGCCGCTGCTGGTGGCAGTGATCTCCGGGGTAATTATTTCACTGGTACAGGCCGCGATGCAGTTGCAGGATCAGACCCTGCCGTTCTGCATCAAACTTATCGCGGTCGGCCTGACGCTGGCGCTTACCGGGCGCTGGGTCGGTGTTGAACTGATGGAGCTGGCGCAGGCGGCGTTTGCGATGATGTCAACGGTCAGTTCCTGATGCTGACAGGTTACCCACTCACCGATACGTTTCATGCCATCCTCGCGCTGGGACTTGGCATGGCGCGCATCTTTCCCTGCCTGTTACTGACACCGATATTCTCTTTTAGCGTCATAAAAGGGCTGCTGCGAACCGCCATTGCTGTGGCGCTGGCGCTGTTTATCGCCCCAGGCATCAAAGAACAAATTGATGTGCTTGAGCCGACAATGATGGCGCTGGCAGGGCTGGTACTCAAAGAGTTGATGATAGGCACCCTGCTCGGATTGTTGCTGGCGTTGCCTTTCTGGCTATATGAGTCTGTTGGTGCGTTATTCGATAACCAGCGGGGTGCCTTAATGGGTGGACAAATTAACCCCCAGCTGGGGCCGGATGTGACGCCTCTGGGTAAGTTAATGCAGCAGGTGCTGATATTGCTGCTGGTCACAGGGCTGGGATTATCGACCATCACCCAGGTGATCTGGGACAGCTATCATCTTTGGTCCGCCACCCAGTGGATACCTTTCCCCGCAGAGGCAGGTTTTCACGTCTGGCTTACGCTTTTGGGGAAAATCTTCAGCGATATGGTGCTTTATGCCGGGCCGCCGGTGGCGCTGATGCTGCTGCTCGATTTTGCCATCGGTGTGATGAGTCTCTATAGCCCACAGCTACAGGCGACTGCCCTGACAATTCCGTTGAAATGCCTGCTCGGCATGTTGTTTTTTATCCTCTATCTGCCACTGCTGGACCATCTGGGTAATGCGCGGTTGTATGAACTGCGCGATCTTATCCCTGTCCTGTCGCAGATATTTGCCCCTTCAGCCGGGAGCGCGCCATGAGCGAAAAAACCGAAGACGCTACACCGCAAAAACTCAGAGAGTCGCGCAAAAAAGGCCAGGTCAGCCAGAGCCAGGATATCCCTAAGCTGCTTATCTCAATCGGTATCCTTGAGACCCTGTTTGCTATGGTGGATACCGGGATGCAGCGGTTGCAGGCGATGATGCTGCTGCCGTTAACGCGTCTGCGCGACCCATTCGATCACGCGATGGAGGAAGTAATAAGTGATAGCGTCACCGTAATGCTGGTACTGGTGGGCATCGCGTGCGCCATTGCCATGCTGCTGCGGGTGGTGGGCGGCTGGGTGCAGTTCGGCCCACTCTTCTCCACCGAAGCGCTGGCACCGAAACCGGATGCGCTTAACCCGTTTAATCATCTGAAGAATATGTTTTCCGCCCGCCAGTTTACCCAGCTTTTGACCAGCATCTTTAAAGCGGTGGTGATAGGCCTGGTGGTATGGCAGGCGATCATGCCGGACCTCGGTGGCCTTGCTCAGCTGGCGCTTGGCGATCTCAACGGTTTCTGGCAGGGGGTGATGGCGCTGTTTATGAAGGTGTCACGTCGGGTGCTGATGGTGATGCTAATAATCAGCCTGTTCGATTTTGGTATTCAGCGCTATTTCTTCCTCAAACAGCAGCGTATGAGTCATGAAGATATCAAAAACGAATTTAAGCAGAGCGAAGGCGATCCGCATATGAAAGGCCACCGCCGTCAGCTGGCTCAGGAGATCCTGAATGAAGAGCCGCTGCCTGCCCGTGAGATTAACGTGGAAGACGCGGATGTGTTGCTGGTTAATCCCACCCATTTTGCCGTCGGTCTCTATTATCGCCCGGATGAAACGCCGCTGCCGCGTCTGCTGTTCAAGGCTTGCGATGAAGAGGCGCGGGCATTAATTGAAGAAGCGCAGCGTAAAAAGAGACCGGTTATCCGCTTTATCTGGCTGACCCGCACTCTGTGGCGCACCACGCGCGAAGGGGCTTATGTTCCACGCGAAACGTTAAATGCCGTCGCGCACGTCTATCGTCTGCTGCGGGAGCTGGAGGATCACTATCTGGATGAGGTGATTGAGATTCGGGAAGAATAGTGCGGAGGGTAACTCCGCACTATCTTATCAGGCATTAACATCTGCATCTCACGTGCCTGCTGAATAAAAGCCAGTATTAAACGCCGGGGTGAAACCGGCAAGCGGTTGCTGATAACAGAGCCGCCTGCGGTCTGCTGCAGGAAAACTGACGTAATGGAATAGCATTACCAGCACTGGCATGCGGGCAAAGAGTGCGCCGCACACAGGCTTCCCGGAAACGGAAGGTGAATAGCTATGGTCGATTCTCGTTAAAATATGGCCCCATCGATCAGCCGGGGCCTGGGACTGCCGAAACGTGATTAGTTATCTACCGTTATCCGCGTGTAGTCGTTCGGGCCATTACGCAGTTGTGGTTGCCACCAGATGGTCAGGTTATGCAGGTCTGAAGAGGGGCGACAGCCCACGTCATTACATCCGCCCTGCGGCCGCGCGCAGGCACTCAGCACCAGCGCGGCGGCGGTAAGCACAATTATTCTCACTAACATGCTTTTTCCTTATCAGCTCAGTAGAGGTTTTTGGCCGGTGCACCGCCTGCTGAAGAGAGCAGCGAAGCGCGAGAAGGACGTGACGGAGCATTGCTATCAAATGCGACGAATACCTCCGCCGATTCACCCGGACGCAGTTCTCCACGCGGCCAGACCGCTACCGCCAGCGTGCGGTCGCTGCGGCACAGACTCTCATCAAAACGCTGAGTCTGCTGGGTGTTGTTGGTGATCACCCCAACGGTTATCTGTACGCTGCTATTGCCGTACCACTGATGGCGACGGAAATCGCTCCCGAAAGCGCCCGAAATGCGGCACAGGGAGGAAAGCGTCTGGCCCGTGCCACCGCTGGTCATCCCCGCTGGCACGCGGTTCAGCGCCAGGTCGCGCATCGCGCCTTCCACCATCCCTTTGACGTCGGTGTACTTATGACGATTAGTTACCTCATCCATCGCGCTATTAAGCTGTTCGCGCGACTCGGCAGCGATATACCGGGTCGGATCGACCTGGTCACCAATTAAATGCGGCGTAATAATAAACAGCCGCTCACGCTGGGAGGTCTCATAGCGCGTTGAGGTAAAGAGCTTGCCGATCAGCGGAATACTGCCGAGGATCGGGATGCGTCGCTCACGGTCGCCCGTCTCTTTGGAATGGAACCCGCCCAGAACCAGCGAGCGTCGCGCCTCCACCAGCGCCTGGGTGCTGACCGCTGCGTTATGGGTTCCCTGCGCATCGCCCTCATCATCTTTATTGAGCTTGCCATCTTCCACATCAACAATGAGCTGGATAGCCGATTTTTGTGAAGTGGTGATTGCGCGTGGCGTCACCCGCAGGCTGGTGCCTGCGGTGACAGACTGAATATCCGCCACCCTCTCGCCAATGGCGCGTATAAAGGCAGTATCGCTGAAATCAATCACCGCGGGCTGATTCTCCAGCGTGAGGATAGTGGGGTTAGCGATAATGGATGCCGTCCCTTCCCCCTCCATCGCTTCGATACTGGCAAAAAAACGCTGGAAATCGGTCACAAACAGTGTACTGGCACCGGAGAGCATATTGGCGCCGCTGGCGACACTGCCAAACTGACCGGCCAGGTTGCTGGAGAAGCGTTTCAGCGCGCTGCGGTCGATATCGACAATCACTGCATCAATTTCGATCAGCTTTTGCGGAACATCAATGGCGTTAATTAATGCCTGATAAGCGTCCCGGGTTTTCGGATCGTCACGCACCAGCAGCAGGTTGTTACGCACATCCGCTGATACTTTACCCGCCAGACTGCTGACAGGCGCCTTTTTACGTCCGGAGGCCGGCATATTGCGATTAATCAGCTCGTTTAAAACACTTTGCGACTGTTCACGTGATACCTGTTCATCCTCTCCCTGGCCTGATGACATTCTTCCGGAAGAGGCGTTGCTGGACTGACCCAGCAGTTCATTCAGAATGGTGGCCACCCCCGGCACCAGCAGCTCCTGATCGCGATAGCGAATGGTGCGATCCGCCACGGCCGCATAACGCAGCGGGAATGCCATCATATCTTTATTGGCCCCGGCTTCAGGTTTGCTTTCCGATTTACGGGCAAATTCCGTTATCTGGCGCACATACTCCGGCGGACCGGTCACCAATACCACGCCTTCATCCGGCAGTTCGCCCCAGCCGAAGCGGGGTTCCAGCAGGCCGACACCGCGCAGCGCCTCTTTCAGATCCGGCGCGGCTTCCGGGGAAATCTCAATACGCTGGGAAGTTTGCGCTGCCTGCGGGCTGACGTAGAGCGTGTTGTTATAAACAAACCACTGAAAGCGATACTCAAGCGCCAGGCGATTAAGGAACGCTTCCGGGCTGTCTGCGCGCAGTTTACCTGTGACATTGCTGTCGCCCAGCGTGCCAAGATTGACCTCAACACCAAAGCTGCTGGCAAAATCGTCAAGAATAATATTAAGCGGGGTATTATCTGCCGAATAGGCATACGCACCATTCTTCCACTCATCCGGCACACGAGCGTTTGTGATGCCCATACTCAGTAGCAGCAGGGTAATGGCCGCCAGCAGGCGGCCCGGAAAAGAAAACGTAAACACGCCTGACTCCTTGATGACAGGGGCTTAGTTAACAGCGTCGATGATCGCTTTACGGATACCAAACCTGAACTGGGTGTATTGCGAACTTGCCCAGCTGGCGTTGGACATATCCTGCAGGCGATTCTGGAAAGCATACATATCCGCAATGCTGAACGATTCGCCCGAAACATCGCGGGCAAACTGATAGGCTTCATGATGTTTGCGGTTTGAGTTGGAAGATAACTGACGCTGTAACAGATCGCTGGAACTCATGATATTGACTCCTCTTGTTGGACACCCCTGTTAAGTGGCGCGACAAGCGAAGCAGTTCCACTGTTTTTGCTTTTTTTATGCATTCTCTTCTGCCAGCGCTGGCGCGAGCTGCTGGTACAGCGTCCGCCAGTTAACCATCAGCTCGCCTGCGTCGGTAATAAGCCGCAAGCGATCTGGCTCAAGCGCCGGGTCGGCGCACAGCGTCCAGCGAAGCTGCGGCTGCGCGACCAGCCAGCCGTTAATCTCCTGCTCCTGCCCACTGGCGCAATACAGCGTCGCCTGCTGCTGACGCGGATAGTGACGCAACAACTGTCTGAGCAACGCGTGAAAACGGCGCTCATCATCCACCTCATCGAGCAGGTGTTGCAGTGCCTCGTTCAGAACCTTTCCAGCGAGCAACACCAGCTGCGTCTCTTCGGCTGCACGCTGTTCCTGCCAGTCCGCAAAGAGCGTCTGCGCCTGCTGCCAGAACCGGGCTTCCCATTCGCGCTGGCTGGCCGCCCTTTCGGCTTGTGCCTCGGCGCGTGCCTGCTCGCGGATCGTTTGCGCCTGTTTATGGGCCAGCTCGATAATGGAAGCCGCTTCAAGCCTGAGCGCAATTTCCTCGCGGCGCAGCACATTACCCGGTGGGGCGCTGCCGCCCTGCAGATGCAGGCTTTTAAGTTTCCACATCGCGCGTCTCTCCCGAATGTTGTTGCACCTGCCAGAGCGCCGTTTCCCATAAAGGACGCAGACGATGGCCAGGCAGTGAAAGTGCCGGGTTTACCGGCGCGTCGCTTACAGGGAAGAGTAGCCGCAGGCGCGGCCAGATAGCCGGAAATAACGCCTGCAGCAGACAGAGGCTGTCGGCGCTGCCGCCAGTAGTGAAAAGCCCGGCGGGCAGCCAGCACTCAATGCGCATTCCTTTCGCCAGACGCCGCAACCAGATCTTTAGCTCTGCGGGTAGCGGCATGGCTCCGGCGCAAATTTCCGCGACTAAAATCAACAGTTGCGCGCGCTGTTCGCAGCTTAAGTCGCTGATGGCCAGCACCATCGGCTCCGGCGCGACCAGTTCGCCTGATACACCCAGTGTGTGGTGCCAGCACGAGGCATGCTGGCGGAGATAGTGCCTCTGCAAAGGCGCAGATAAACGGGCCAGTGGCTGGGTGCACCAGCTTTCATCAGCCTGTAACCAAAAGTCAGCGTGCCACCAGCGTAACCAGCGCAGGGTAATTTCCTCATCAGGCGCAGCGTTGAGCATAATCAATCACTTCGCCTGTGCAGCCAGGCGCTTACGACTCAGAGCCTGACGAATGAACGCATTTGCCACGAGTAACAGCAGCAGCACCCCAAAGCATGTTGTAACTATCTTGACCATCCCGTAACGTTCCGGGCTAAGCTGAAACGGCCCCAGCTGCACCATTTCAATTTTATCCTGCCAGGCTTTCGCCGGGACAAAGACAATCGCCAGATCGCGGTCATCGCGCCCGCCCAGCCCCGGAATGCTGGTTGCCACCAGCCGGCGAATGCGCGGTTCGATACTGTCCGGATCGAGGTTTTCATGATATTTGATAAATACCGAGGCGGAAGCGGGCTGAACCGGCTCGCCGGGGGCGATACGCTCGGGCAATACGACATGCACACGCGCCACCACGACGCCATCAATTTGTGACAGTGTCGCTTCTACCTCCTGTGACAGCGCATAAATATAGCGGGCGCGCTCCTCCAGCGGACTGGAGATAACACCACTTTTCTGAAAAACCGCGCCAAGGCTGGTTCGCGCCTGATGAGGCAGTCCGGCGGCATTGAGGATATTCACCGCCCGCTCAATGTCACTGCGCGCGACGCTAACGCTGACCCCCTCTTTAGAAACCTGTTTATCCGCCTCAATCTTAAAGCGGCTCAGTTCCGCCACCACATCGTTGGCATCGTTTTCTGACAGTCCGCTGTGCAACTGGGTCTGATCACCGCAGCCGGTAAGCAGTAGCACCAGGCACAGAGCACAGAAGCATTTAATGACAGCGCCATTCATAAGATTCACTGCAGGTTGCTGAGTTTATCGACTGACTGAACGGTTTTGGCGATCACTTTGGCGTTCATCAGACTCTCGATATAGTAATCAGAGAGCTGCGCATTGGCGCGGGAGAAATCTTCCGCACTGGATGACCGCGAAGCGACTCTGAGATCGTTAAAGGCTTCTTTTTGCGCACGCTGGTTGCCGCTCAGCGATTGCAGAATATTGCCGACCACGCCAGGCTCTGAAGAGTCCATCTGGCTGCTGTCAGGCGCAGGGCCATTAAGCTTTGCATTAAACCATTGAATATCTTCCGCCGACGGTGCTTCCTGGTACATTTCGACTGACGGAACCGGTTCTGAAGTGAGCAAGGAAGATTGAGAGACTTTCATCAGTAAAACTCCTGTGGGATTAGAGAGCAGGGAGACAAAAAAACACCTCCCTGCCGGAGTCGATTAGTACTGAATTTTGACCTGGGCTGCGGCTGACGCGGCCTGCGCATTACTTTCGGCGATGCCGTTAATGCGCTGGAACTCTACATCGCGATCCATTTTATCGGCCTGGTTTTCCTGCATCTTGTCCATCGCCTGTTGCGAACGGACCATATATTTCGCACCGTTGTAAGCACCGGCAACCTGAGTGTAAGCAGAAGCTGCGTTGGTGATCCCGTTGGAAAGTAAGCTAGCACCTGACATAGTCATTCCTCGCGTTGATGATAGGTTGTAGTTGGGTGTTGCATTCATTAAGTAATCAATGAAGCTATCCGGTTCCATCGCAAAGAAAATATTTATGCAGATTAAGCCTGCTGGCCCACGGCAAGAGAGGTGGGCGATATATCAGGCGGTAAGTTTTAACAGCTTCAGGCGGTGATAAAGGGTGCGCCTGGGAATTCCTAACTCAAGAATGACATCATCGATACGATTGTCGTGCCGGTTCAGGCAGTCGTGAATCAGGCTGCGCTCAATGCGCCGCATTCTGTCTTTTAATAACACGCGCCCTTCCTGCTTTATCTCGCAGCACAGCGGCGGTAAGCCCAGCACAAAGCGTTCTGCCGCCGCTTTCAGCTCGCGGATATTTCCCG
The DNA here is from genome assembly GCF_902706165.1 of Pantoea sp. 18059. NCBI lineage: Bacteria > Pseudomonadati > Pseudomonadota > Gammaproteobacteria > Enterobacterales > Erwiniaceae > Pantoea > Pantoea sp. 18059. Next base: position 434,300 of record NZ_CACSJS010000001.1, on the reverse strand, counting down.
GCCAGCTATGCAGCAGCAGGGTCTCATCAAGCGCGAGCGATCCTGCCGGCAGAGGCTGATTCAGACGCAGCGCCGCCTCCTGCGTAAACTGGCGAAACATGGGCAAAATCAGCTCCGGTCGTGATCGCACGGTTGGCGTGGAAATTTTAATTGTGTCGAGGCGAAAGAAGAGATCCCGACGAAAACGGCCCTGAGCCACCAGCTGCGCCAGTGGAATTTGCGAGGCGACAACCACCCGCAGATCCAGCCCGATACTTTTGGTGCTGCCCAGTCGCTCTACCGCGCGATTTTCCAGTACACGCAGCAGCTTAGCCTGCATCGTGAGCGGCATACTGTCTATTTCATCCAGAAACAGCACGCCGTGATTAGCACTCTCAATATACCCGGCACGGGAACTGGTTGCGCCGGTGAACGCCCCGGCCATGACCCCAAACAGCTCGCTTTCGGCAAGTGTCTCCGGGATGGCCGCACAGTTGACCGGCACCATCGGGCCACGACAGCCGGAAAGTTGATACAGCCGCTGGGCCAGTGCATCTTTCCCTGTACCCGTTTCTCCCTCGATTAAGACATCTATGTTTAACGGTGCAATCGTATTTAAAATCTTATACAGATGAGTATGGATATCGGTTACGGGCTCCGGGTAACCCGCCGCCGCATCCGGGCGGGAATCAACCTGGCGTAAGACGTTATCCTCACTCTCCTCATCGACAGTCCCGTGGCCTGACTGTGTCCTGTAAAGACGAACCATACATTCTCCATTAGCTTCGCATAAGCGCGCCTTACATGAGGCGCGCTGCTCGTTCAGCACTTGTGGATGTTCTGGAAGCAGAGCCTGATGCAAAGAATTACAAATTTACCGCGGCCTCACTCTCACCCAATCAGGTCATCCCCGCTATCAGTCCAGGATTATTATCTTGTAGGGATAGACGCTCAACCGGTAAGGATTACCCTACAGGACTCACAGAAAAACCTTCAAAAACAGAATGATAATTTCTTAATGGCGGTGCCGCTGGATTTTTATAAATCTGAACCCGCATCACAAAGGAACATTTTTAGTGGAACCATCACGGGACAACTACCACTCACAGTGCGAGGTAGCATCAGCCTGAACGGTAAAATTGTGCAATCGGCAGTAATCAGGATTGCAAAATGTTACCGCTGTTGCTGCCCAATCAATCGCTGACTTATTAACTCTGAGGAATAAATTCATGAAGATTCCAGGATTTGGTGGTGGGGCTACAAACGCGAACAAAATCGATATGCCTCCGGCAAATATGCCAGGCAAGACGGGGGGGAGTCCGTCAGGTAAACCTGACTTACCTGATCAGCCCGGAAAATCGTCGTTACCTTTTCTCAATAATGCGAAAACAGGCCCGCTCAATTTTGCCAGTAATGCCTTTGACGGCCTGAGCACACTGGCTTCGCTGACCGGTTCAGGCGGAAGTCAGAAAAACGACCAGGCAAACGGTGCAAACTCGCCTGACGCCCCGTCGGGCGGCGGCTTACTGCAGCAGATTATGATGCTGACAGGCCTGCAACAGCTGTTGGGCGGCGGTAATAAGGCGCAGCAGCCGGAGCAACCGGGCACGCCTGCACCTTCACAGGGCACGAATCACAGCGGCAATCCGCTTGAGCAGCTGATGCAGATGCTTCAGCAACTGCTCCAGCAGATGATGGGGATAGATAAAGGTAAAGGGGCAGACAGCGGAGAATCTGGCGGTAATGCACCACAGGCACCGGCTCAGGGAGCAACTGACAATGGGGGGCAACAGGGCGGAATGATGCAAAACCTGCTGTCCCTGTTAGGGCTTTCTTCATTGTTGCAGGGGCTTTTGGGCGGCGGTGAGGGGCAATCTTCCCAGAAAAATCCGCAAAGCTAACTCAGGGGGCTTGTATGGTTATGCCAATACCTGGCGGGGGGGGAATAACCCCCGCTTTTTCACCCGGCAGGCCACTGCCGGGTAACCTGCCATTATCCACTCCCCTGCCCGGCTCCGCGTTCCCGGTCCCGGGCAGCGATCTCCCCATCAGCTACTCCGGTGGGAGCGGAACGCCGCTGGCGGGCCTGTCCGATCCGATCCGAGAGCTTGATCAGCTTTTAACGCAGGCTGGATTGGGGGCGCTTGTCGATCCGGCAGCCGCTGAAGAAGGGACGGTGCCCACGGCGTTATTTGCCAGCGAAACATCCGGTGAAGATATTCCACAGGCACCGGGCGATGGCATGCGAACCAGTGAGAAGGACATCCGCGTCAGGCCGACGGAGGAGAATCTGAAGGGTCGTCCACCGGGTGATAACCGCAGCGCCGAACAGATCATTGATGAAAACCCGGTGCTGAAAAACCTTGGCAACCAGAAAGATATCAAGCAGGCAGAGCTAAAAGAGCGCTTCGGCGACTGGACGGATGCCAATAAAGATCCGAAGAGTCGTGCTGATGCGGCGTATAACATGGCCTGCGTGTTAAACAGCATAAAAGGCCTGAATGCGCGTGATGGCAGCGAGCGGAAGGAGATCTCAGCTAACGACAAAATAGAGGGCATCACCAAAGATGGTGACGCGCGCCACGGTACCGAGGCGGGTGTACTGAAGGATATCGCCGAACAGGGTCTGAAGATGCTACCGGAGAATAAACAGTTGCCGGAGACGAATGATTCGCACGTTCGTATGGATGGTACCAATAAAGACAACTTCCAGTGGGGCATGGGTGAGTTCGGCAAAATATTGTCGAACATCCCGATTCTCAAATCTGTTGCCGCGCCTTTCTTTAACAATATTGGCGAAGCCCGCAATGTGGGCGAAGTCTTTACCGGTGGCCTGAAAGGACTGGCCGAGGGTGGAATGAGCGCGGCGCGTGGGCCGATTGGCTGGGGCATCACGGCAGCGACCGATACCGTACAGATTGCGGTGGAAAATAGCGGGGGGAAAGGCAAGAACGAACCGCCGCCGTTTGCCTGATTTTGAGGCTGCTCATGTTTGTCCCTGTACCCGGTACAGGGACTTTTTTTGCGCGTTATGCAGGTAACGTGCCTTTGCCGCTGGAGATAATGTCGGCAAAGTTGAGCACTTTTCCAACATAGGTCGGATCGCCGGTTCCGGTTTTCGAGATATCCGTCAGATCGTTGACATTCACATTCCCTGGGCCTGAGTTATAAGCTCGCAACCCGGCACCGGGATCGCCCCCAAAAGCCTCCCGCTGCTCTTTCAGATAGAGCGCGCCAGCCATGATGCTGTCTTCAGGGCTGGACGGGCTGGCATCTGGCCCCAGCAGATGCGGGTATCTGCTTTGCAGATCGGCGAAGGTGTTGGAATTAACCTGCATCAGGCCGCTGTCGGAAAGGCCATTACCGCCGTTCACGGTGGTCGCCTCTGTTTTTCCGCGCGACTCCTGCCAGATTTGCGCTGCCAGCACTTCAGGCGCCTGGCTAGTCTCTTTGGCGGCACGCATTATCGCCTGCTCATGATCCAGTAACGGGGCAGGTAAATGTAACCCCGACTCGCCTTTTATCAGCGGGACGCCGCCGGATGCTGGCGTCTGCCGGGCAGGCGTATTTAGTGCAGCATCAGAAGCCGTACCTGGCTGTGGCATTGTACTGGCCGTTAGCGGTCGCTGTGCAGAAGCGGATTCAGTCGGGTTAACAGTCTGCTGCATCGCGGCATTATACGGTGCGGTGAGCGAAGCCCCCTCTTCTGCTGAGGTGCCCGGCATATCGGTACCGCCGCCACGCCCGCCTCCTGCGCTGTTATTTTGCTGCTGACCAGCGAAGAGCTGTTGCAGCATTAATAGCAGTTGCAGCAATGCCTCTATTTGCGGCCCCAGTTGCTGCATCAGCTCCTGCATCTGCATCGGATCCCGGTTGCTCACACTGTCGGGCGTGGCGGTGAGACTACTGAAATCCGTGCCGCTCATGGCATCATTGCCAAAGTTAATCACCTGGCCACTGGCGCCAGAATCTGGCGGAGTAAACGAGGCTAAATTTTTTTCATCGAGCGCGCTAAAATCAGGCAGTTGCGGCTGTATCGGCCCGAAAGCCGAACCTGACGAGATATTCATTCTTCTCTCCTCTCAACAAAGCATCATCGTTAGCGCCAGCCAGACTGGCGCCTTTCTCCCGCTATGGCCGGGGTACGATTGAGTGGAAAGCGCGAGGCGGGAGTTCCGGGCAGCGCGTGAGACAGCGCAAATTCGGCGTAAAAAAAAAGCCGCATCGCTGCGGCTTTTAAGGTGTGGTATCAGGAGGCTTTTTTCGTTTCTTCAGGTTCTGGCGATCCTGCAGGCCCTGCAGCTTCTGATGACGCAGATGACCCGGATGTCACTGATGATGCTGATGATGTCGGTAAGGAGTCCGGCAGCGGTATCATCTCGGCAATGCGCTCGCTCATCTTCTCTGCTTCAGCTTCAAGGACGGCGATGATGGCCTCATAGTCAGCCTGGGTTAACTTCTCAGGCTGTGGGCTTTTGATATTCGCCAGGTCAGGGAACGAGTGCCACCATGCAGAGGTATCACCCGCAGCGCGCATTTCTGATGAACGCTCAGGCGGGGTATTACGTAATGGCCCGGAGTTATGCGAATGTACGCTGTCGCTGTCCGATTCGCCTTCTTCTGACGGCCCTTTCGCCCGGGTACCGGTGCTGGGTGCTGGCGTACCGGCAGGCGTTCTCGCCTCGGTACCGACACTCGGTGCTGGCGTGCCTTCCGGGGTTCTCGCCTCAGTACCTACACTCGGTGCTGGCGTGCCGGCCGGGGTTCTCGCCTCGGTACCCACGCTGGGTGCTGGCGCGCCTTCAGGTGTTCTCGCCCCTGAACTCACCGGGGCTTCCTCTTCTGTCGCGTCGGCGGGCTTCGGGTGCAGCTTGTTTGCCACTGCTCGCTCAGCCTCCTGATAAAGAAGACCGAACACCCCCTGTTGCAGGTAAGAATAGGCGTTTGGCACCAGGGCCGCCGCATTGCCAATGCTTTCGCGGGAAACGCGGAAGCCGGATTTGTTCGCCAGATCCAAAGCGGTCTCTGCCGCACTTGTCTTGCCGGAGGTGAAAAGCTTCTCTGCACCACCTTTGGTCACACGTGCCGCCCCCGCTCCGATGCCCAAACCGAGCGCTTCCATCGTCTCAGAGGCTACCGCACTTAATGCACTCAGCGTTGTAACGCCTTCAACCCAACGTTTTGGTGCTTTGGCGTGTTCCCACACCGCATCGAAGTGGCTCCCCTCGCCACTATTCGTGTGCCCGCTGGACAGCGACATATAACGATCCTTCCAGTCGTTACGGCCAAATAAAAACTCCGCGCCGTGCAGGTTGTCGTAGTAGTTTTCCACAACTCCACTCAATGCACCGGCAGCGGAAGTCAGGCCAAAACCTGCTATCTGGTTGATGGCATAACCCGGCTTGAGCGCACCCTGTATAATCCCCATCGGTTCTGGCCGCGGCTTATTTTCGGGTAATAGCTGGGTTGCACTGGAAATTCCACCCGTCACCGGGTTGCGGACGTTAAAGCCCGTCCCGCCCAGCGCCGTCATTTTTAATTTATGCCCAAATGTCTCGCGTTTTTCTGCCTCATCTTTCATAAGAGGCTCCAGTGCATCCATATCTGCCTGCATCCATCTCGAATCCTGGATGCTGCTACCGATAACCCGAGTGAGCACCGCTTTAAAAGCCACTGCAGTCATCCCCCCCGCTACGCCAGCGACAAAGTTGTGCATGGGCGTGCCCGGCTCCAGCTTCATTGCGCTAGCTATCCCCTTGCCGACCAGATCGCCAGGTACACCGGAAAGGGCATAGGTCATTCCAATCGCCCCCTTTGCCTTGGCCATGATCATCGTGTCGCAGCTGTGAGCCATTTTGATGACATCTTTTACCTGATCGTCCGTCTGGTGCAATTCATCGTGCAGGGTGACAGCGATTCCTGCCAGGTAATCACGCACGTTCTCTCCGCCTTTACACGCGTTATGCAGAGTAGCTGTAATACGGCTAATCTCAGCAGAACGAGCCCTCGCAGCAGGGGTTGTAGCAGTGACTTCAGTTGTTGATGGCCCACCGCGCGTGGGCATTTCAATCGTTTCGTGATGTGCAGGGGAAGGTGTGCGTCTAATTCCATCCATAATTCTCACTCCGCCAGGTTGTGCCGGTTATCACTAACCGGTCAGTTGATAACTTGCGAAATGAGCAACTCACCCCGCAGCGTCAGGGTTGAGTGATGCGCGAGCGAGCCTGGTTTCAAATCAGGAAGAAATTCTAAAAATTTTGTGATGCATCTCACAAAATAGCCGGATGGGTAGCGGTGAAGCGCGGCGCTTATTCAGCCCCGAATAAACTGCGCTTCGCACTGCCGGGCGATCTCCCACAGTCTGTTACGGATGACCTGCTTAAGCTGCAGAGTGGACTGCGACTGTGGCTGGTCACGGCGGCTGATCAGCATCACTTCAAACGGCAGGGGCTGTGCTATGGGTAGCAGCTTTAGCTGTTCGGCATAGCGACAGGCGGTGAAGAGATCCACGACGCCCGTGCCGCCGCCTGCCAGCACCATATCCGCAATGACCGAATAGGTTTTAATCGACAACGACACGGCGGGATTCAGTTTTTTATCGCGCAGCGCTCGGTGAAGTACGCGTCCAAGCGGATCCTGAGCCTGCATCATCAGTAAATTATTGTTGCATAACCACGCAAGCGTAACGGGTTCATTACGGGGATGATTGAGCGGTAACAATGCGACCATCGAAGACTGAAACAGAGGTTCAGCCAGAAGATCCGCATCGACCTGCTGACCAAAAACCAGCGCGAAATCGAGCTGATTATCCAGAATCATCTGGCATAAGGTACTAAAGTGCTCGGTGACCAGTTCGACACTGACCGAGGCCATCTGTTGCCGCCAGGTGACCAATGCGGGCGCCAGCACCATCTGACCAAAAGCGTGAGCCGCGCCGACGCGAACTAATTGCCTTTCGCCCCGCCGCAGCTGTTCGGTAAGCTGGGTGATAGATTGCAGGCGCTGGCAGAGATCGTCTATTTCAGGCAGCAGACGTCGTCCTTCTGCCGTCACACTCATTCCCTGTATACGTCGCTCAAACAGCGCAAATCCCAATTGCTGTTCAGCATGATTCAGAACACGGCTGATATTCGGCTGTGAAACATTGAGTAAGCGCGCCGCAGCGCTGATGCTGCCGGTCTGTACGATGGCCTGAAAGACCTCTATATGGCGGAGCCGCATGACTATTTACCCTGGATGAATACCGAAAACGAAGGCCTCTCCGACAGGCTGCCCGATCAGGTCCGGGCGGAGGGTGAGAGAGCAATCATTATTCTGTTGCAAAAACTGTACCGCAAAACCGGTGCAGGCTCAGCTGCCTGTCTCGCCCCCATCCGCACCCGGCAGTCCTGACTGAAGCCCCTGCAGGGAGCGGGGTTCGTGCTGCCGTAGTGCAATAAAAGGAGCCCTGGTCAGCAGCGTGGGTTGCGCGGATTTAAGCCAGCAGCGATTCTGACTCGTCAGAGGGAAGATACGCATGCACAGCCCGCACTACAGGCGTGTGCCTGGCAGCGCGGTTTCAGGAGAACCGGAACGGTGGGCTTAACGGGCTGACGTTGCATGCAGCCCGGGATAATTTCGCTATGACTGTGTGCTCGCCAGATAAGAGAATGCACTGAGTAAGCTGATTAACGTCTCCATATTCTCCGCCTGATACGCCACGGTAACGGCATCCAGGCGCGTGACGCCGGGGATCAGGCTGAACAGATCGGCCAGCACCGGTTTAGTGGCCTGAAGGCGCATAGCGTAAGGTGCCGTCAGGCGGCTCGTGCTCACCTGAGGGGGATGTTGCAGTGCGGCGCTTGCTGCGGCAGCGATCGCACGCTGTGCCGCTTGTGGGCTGATTGATTCCGCGCAGGTATGAGAAATGGCGCGTTTTACACAGACGTATTCAACCGCTGAGTAGTGTTCCGCAATCCAGCTCTGTAACTGATCGTCGCCAGTGACCAGCAGCAATGGCGTGCCGTGCTCAGCAGCGGCGGCCGCATAAATATCGGTTTCTCCCATCACCAGACCATTGATATGGATACGCCAGAATGCCCGGCCGTTGATGGTATGCGCCAGTACGCCGGGTTCACCTGCTGCGCTGTGAAATCCCACCAGAAACAGCCCGTCGAACGTCTGCTGCTCTATCCCTTCCACCATCGACAGGACACGGGGTTTTCCCTGCACCAGCCGGGCGCGGGGATCGATATTTTCCGCACGCAAATTGGTCATCTGCGCATGGCTGTCTGCCACCACCACTTCCGTTGCCCCACCTGCAAAAGCCCCCTCAATCGCAGCATTCACTTCCTGCTCCATCAGACCACGGGCCAGCTGATGTTCCGGGTGGCCGGGTGTACATTGCTCCGGGCGCATGACACCCGCGATGCCTTCAATGTCGGCCGAGATAAAAATTTTCATGTCGTTAATCTATCCAGAATCTGCATCAGTGAGGGGCGATGATGACCGCGAAAGCCGGTAACAGCCTCAGCGCTCAGCAAAGCATCCAGTACAGCCTGTTCAGTTGCATCTGCCGCTGCAGCAAGCAGCAGCTCCAGCGTGTCGTCCTGTGGCGGTCGCGGCAGAGGTTGCGTTGAAAACGCCACCGCAATATCGCCCGAGCCGTGGCCCCAGTAACTGCCCAGCCGTCCCAGGCCGGCACCGGCTCGCTTCGCGATGCGCTTTAACTGACGTGCGTCCAGCGGTGCATCCGTCGCCATGATGATGATGACAGAACCGGCATCCAGCTGCGGCGTCTCCCCGGCCAGCAGCGGCGCGATCATCTCGCCAGCCCGAACGCCATCAAGCGTTAATGCTTCCAGTGCGCCGAAATTGGCCAGCACCAGCACGCCAAGCGTGGCGTTGAGCGAGGGAATCACCCGCGAGGCGGTTCCGATTCCCCCTTTCAGGCTGAAACAGCTCATACCGCGCCCCGCGCCGACGCTGCCGCGCGCGAAGTCCGCTGAGGCCGTCTGCAATGCCTCCTGCGCCATCGCTTCAGTGATGGCCAGCGCCTGGATATCATTCAGCCAGCCATCGTTGCACTCCAGCACCAGCGGATTGACCGTGGGCAGTGTTCGTCCCAGTTCCGGGTTACGACGGATGGCATCCCGCACCAGCGTGGTAAACAGCGTGCCGACCGCCAGCGTGTTACTGAGCAAAATCGGCGTCTGAAGCACGCCAAGCTCCTCTATCTGAACCAGTCCGATGGGTTTCGCAAAGCCGTTCAGGACCTCCACCCCACACGGCAGCGGCGTGAGAAACAGATTGCCGCCCGACGGTACGATAGCGGTTACGCCAGTCTGCTTTTCGCCTTCATTCAGCGTGCAATGTCCGACACGCACGCACGCAACATCGCTGATTCGATTAGTGGGTCCGCAGGCGCTTCGCGGCTGCCCGAGCTGACGCAGATCACGCCAGCGGTTCAGCAGCAGTTCACGCTGCAATTGTTGGAAATCCATAGTCAGCCCTTGAGTTTTGGATCGAGCGTGTCGCGCAGCGCATCCCCAAGCAGATTGAATGCCAGCACGGTAATAAAGATCGCCAGCCCCGGAAATACGCTCATGTGCCACGATCCGGCCATCATCATGCTTCGGCTCATCGCCAGAATATTGCCCCATTCAGGCACGTCAGGCTCCGGACCCAGTCCAATAAAACTCAGGCCCGCGGCTGTCAGAATACTGGTGCCAATGCGCATAGTGAAATAGACAATCACGCTGGAAAGCGTGCCGGGCAGAATATGCCGCAGGATAATGACTCTGTCTGGTGCACCGGCACAGCGCACGGCTTCAACATAGGCAGCCTGTTTCAGAGAGAGCGTCGAAGCCCGCACGATGCGGGCAAATACCGGCACGCTGAATACCGCGACTGCGATAATGACATTGTTCAGACCCGTCCCCAGCAGCGCCACCACCGCAATGGCCAGCAACATGCCCGGGAACGCGAATAATACGTCGGCACCCCGCATGATCAGCATATCAACCCAACCGCCGTAATAGCCCGCCAGTAAGCCCAGCATGACCCCGACCAGCATGCCGATCGTCACCGACAGCACGCCGATATAGAGCGAGATCCGCGCGCCATAGATAATGCGGCTGAGCAGGTCGCGCCCCAGTTCGTCGGTCCCCATCCAGTGTGCCGCCGTTGGCGGCGACGATAATGCCATCCAGTCCGGAGCCATGGGATCCCAGGGCGCCAGCCAGGGCGCAAAAATCGCCACCACAATCAACAGCAGCACAAACCCGCCTGAGACCAGCGCCAGAGGGTTCCGCACAAGGGCATGCAGGAAATCGCGCCACGGCGAACGAATAATCTGAGGCGGATTTTCAGTCAGCGATTGAATAATCATTTTGGCTCCTGTCGCAGACGAATGGCCGGATTGACCACCGCGTAAAGCAGATCGACCAGCAGATTAATCACAATAAATTCAAACACGAACAGCATCACCAGCGCCTGAATCACCGGCTGATCCTGCGCTTTGATCGACTCAATCAATAACCAGCCTAACCCTGGCCAGTTGAAAACACTCTCCACCACGATGGATCCGCCCAGCAGAAAACCGAACTGCAAGCCCAGCATGGTAATCACCGGGATGAGCGCATTACGCATCACATGTTTCCACGTCACCAGGCGGTTACGCAGCCCTTTGGCTTTGGCGGTACGCACGTAATCTTCCTGCGCCACCTCAAGAAAGGCCGAGCGGGTAAAACGCGCCATTACCGCCGCAACCGACGAACCCAGCGTGATGGCGGGCAGGACTATATCGCTGGCCCTGTTAAAGCCGCTGACCGAAAACAGCCCAAAAGGCATCGCGACGAACTGGATGAGCAACAGCCCCAGCCAGAAGGCTGGCATCGAAATGCCGCCGACCGCCACGCTCATCAGCGTCCAGTCCTGCCATCTTCCACGTTTCAGTGCAGCCATCACGCCGAATAACAAACCGAGAATGACGGACCAGGTAAAACCCGCTAAGGCGAGCCACAGCGTCGGCATAAAGCCCTCTTTGATCACCTCCAGCACCGGTTGCTGGGTACGATAAGTGGTGCCCAGGTCGCCCTGCAACAGGTTGCCGATCCAGTGAAAATACTGCTGCGGCAGCGGATCGTTAAGCCCGAGATGCTGACGCGCCGCTTCGATCGCCTCAACCGGCGCATCCGGTCCGGCATAAATACGCGCCGGGTCGCCCGGCATGAGCTTGATAAAACCGAAAACCAGCAACGAGACCACCAGCAAAACCGGGATCATCTCCAGCAATCGGCGAATGATGTATGCAAACATGCCATTCCCTGAAATGAGGTACGACTGGCCTCCTCGCGTCCCTCATCCGTTCCGGACAGGGGACGAGGAAGAAGAGACCGTCTTATTTAAAGGACGCCTGAGTGAACAGTAAATTGCCATCAGGCAGCATCGAAACGCCGCTCAGCGTGTTGCGTTTGCCGACCAGATTGTCTGGCGTGCCAAGGAACGCCACTGGTGCTTCTTTCCACAACACCTTTTGCGCTTGTGCATAGGCGATGCCACGCTTTGCCGGATCGGCCGTCGCCAGCCCGGCAGCAATCGCTTTGTCTGCATCAGGGTTACTGAAATAGGAGACGTTATACGAGGTCGGAACCCAGGACTCGGTGGCAAACAGCGGACGCAGCGCCCAGTCGGCATCCCCTGTAGAGGTCGACCAGCCGCCATAATAGAGGTCAAACTCCGCCTTTTTCGGGTCCTGAACGCCCCACAACTTAGCGTTGCGCGTGCCAGAATCCATCGGTGTTACCGTGGCACGAATGCCCGCCGTGGCCAGTTGCGCTTTCAGCACCTGAGCGGCACGGACGCTCGCCGTGGCGTTGGTCACCCAGAGCTTAAGATCCAGTCCCTCCGGATAACCCGCCGCTTTCAGCAAGGCTTTGGCCTTATCCGGCGCATAGCCGTAATCAGGATCGTTCTGTTTCTGATAGAACTGTACGCCTTCCGGGATCGCGGATGTGGCAGGTTTGCCCAGACCGGCAAAGGCCACTTTCAGCCACAGATTACGGTCAATCGCATAGTTGATCGCCTGACGCACCCGAACATCGGCCAGCGGCTTGTGCTGCGTGTTGATCGCCATGTAATAAAGGTAAATGCTCGGATCGCGCTGAATGGAGAGGTGGCTGTCCTGCTGAACGGCCGCGATGAGGTCTGAAGGCAATGGCCAGATGGCGTCCACCTGACCCGACTTCAACGCTGCCACCCGTGTCGCATCTTCGGGACTTGGAGAGAAGATGACATGGTCGACTTTAGGCCATCCCTGCTGCCAGTAACCTGCATATCTGGCCAGCGTAACGGCTTTGCCCGGTTTCCAGTCGACAAAGGTAAACGGACCGGTTCCCACCGGATGCAGTCGCAACTGCGCTTCGTCCGGATATTGCTTAAGAATTGACGGGCTCCACATCACCGCGGAAGGATGCGCCAGGGTGTTGATAAAGGCTCCGAACGACTGATTCAGATCGATTTTTACCTGGTCGGGTGCCAGCACCGTGACCTTATCAATCATTTTGTAGAGGCTGTTACGCTTCAGCCCTTTTTTCTGATCTGCCAGACGATCAAGGTTCGCTTTGACGGCGTCTGCATCAAAAGGGGTACCGTCCTGGAAGGTAACGCCTTTGCGCAGCGTCAGCGTAAATTCGGTGGCACTGTCATTAGAGGTATAACCGGTCGCCAGCCAGGGTTGCAGCTTCATCCGGGAATCAAACTGGAACAGGCGCTCAAAGATGCCGCTCTGAACCGAGTAGCTGACATTATCCGAGGTGTCGTGCGGATCCAGCCCCGTGATATCGGCATACATTGAAATGCGCAGATCCTGTGCCTGCGCAGTCATGACCAGCGTCGTCGTCAATGCGAGGGCGAGCGAAGTACGGCGAAACAGCGTTTTCATAAATTCTCCTGGTCGTTAAGGATTATTGCAATGCATTGCCGTCAGCTACCCAGTGCTGGGGGGCAACCTGCCGATATCGGGTTTTAGTGACCGTTTCACCCACCTTACGCAACGGCGAGGGGATTTCGCTGTCATCGAAAATACGGGGCTGACGGTTTTCGGGATCCGCTACCGGCACGGAGGCCAGCAGTCGTTGGGTATAGGGGTGTTGCGGCTGATTAAATACAGACTGGCGCGGTCCAAGCTCCACAATCTGGCCGAGGTACATCACCGCGACGCGATTAGCAATACGCTCGACGACCGCCATATCGTGAGAGATGAAAATCCATGCCACGCCCGTTTGCTGCTGCAGGTCCATCATCAGATTAACCACCTGCGCCTGAATCGAGACATCAAGGGCCGATACCGCTTCATCAGCAATAATCACTTTCGGTTTCAGCGCCATCGCGCGGGCAATGGCAATACGCTGACGCTGACCGCCAGAAAATTCGTGCGGATAACGACGCGCGTGCTCTGGCAGGAGACCGACGCTCTTCAGCAGCGCGTCTATCTGTGGGGAAGCCTGTTCAAGCGAGGAGACCATGCCATGTAACAGCAACGGCTCGGCAATGGTGAAACCCACTGTCAGGCGGGGATTCAGTGACGCATAGGGATCCTGAAACACCATCTGAATTTCACGGCGGAGCGGCTGGAATTCTGCCTCTTTCAGGTCAGAGATTTCCTTTCCTTCAAAGTGAATACTTTCAGCTTCACTGTTGATAAGGCGCATCAGCGCCCGTCCGGTTGTCGATTTGCCGCAGCCGCTTTCACCCACGATGGCCAGGGTCTCACCTGGCCACAGGCTGAAATCAATCTGCTCAACCGCATGCACATGATGCGTCAGGCTCGATAAGATGCCGCTGCGAATCGGGTAATAGACTTTTAATCCGCGCACATCCAGCAGCGGCGCAACGTCATAGCGAGCGGTATGCTGTTCGCCTTGCACAGTCTCGCGGGCACCGGGCAGAGGAAAGCGTTGCGGCCATGTGTGTTCCCGCATATCACCGAGTTTTGGTACTGCCGCCAGTAACGCTTTGGTATACGCATGCTGCGGGGCGGCAAAAATCTCAGACACGGTTCCCTGCTCTACCACTTCGCCACGCAGCATGACCACCACGCGATCGGCGATTTCCGCTACCACGCCCATATCATGAGTGATAAACAGCACCGCCATTTGTTTCTCGCGTTGCAGCTCACGCAGAATATGGAGAATGCGCGCCTGTACGGTGACATCCAGCGCTGTGGTAGGCTCGTCGGCAATCAGGAGTTGTGGGTCACAGGCAAGGGCCTGCGCAATCATCACACGCTGCCGCATGCCGCCTGACAGCGAGTGAGGATAGCTTTTCATGACGCGATCCACATCGGCGATACGCACCTGTCGCAGCAATTCACGCACCCGCGCATGGGCCTGCTTTCTGTCGCACTGTTGATGATCGCGTAATGCCTCGGTAAGTTGATCATCAATGCGCAGCACCGGATTCAGCGAGGTCATGGGCTCCTGAAAGATCATCGCCATTTCACGGCCACGCAACGTGCGGCGCTGAGCGTCATCCAGCTTTTCTAACGCATGCATTTTTCCGCTGCGGTCGCGGAACTGCATGCTGCCGCCATCGACACGGCCGTTGTTTGCCAGCAAGCCCATCACAGCCAGCGACGTGACAGATTTACCTGAGCCGCTTTCACCCACGACGGCGACGATTTCACCTGGATGAATGGCAAAACTGATGCCTTTGAGTGCCTGATTCTCACCGCTGCGTCCATGAAACGAGACGCTGAGATCCTGAATCGCCAGCACGGGAGAGGCAGAGGCAGAACGGGTTGCAGGGGAAGTACGTTGTGTGTCCGTCATCGTCGCCTCACAGAGTTATAGCCAGATACGGCCTTGGGAGTAGCTCAGGAAAGGAGAACTGTCGGCGGCTAGCCAGATGGGGCCATCCAGATCGACGAACTCAGCGTTAACCGCGACGGGCAATGCGGCCTCCATGGCCAGTGACGAGCCCAGCATGCAACCGACCATAATGCGCATATTGAGCGTCCGGGCTTCATCCACCATCGCCAGCGCTTCAGTCAGGCCACCGCATTTATCCAGCTTGATATTGATCATCTCGTAGCGATCGCGTAGTCCGGCAATATCCGCCCGCGTATGGCAGCTCTCATCGGCACAGACCGGTATGGGATGTTTGAAACGTAACAGGTCATGGTCCTGTCCGGCGGGAAGGGGTTGCTCCACCATCGCGATGTTGAAGGCCTTAAGCGCCACCAGCAGGCTTTCCAGTTCCAGACCCGACCAGGCTTCATTGGCATCGATAATGAGCGTGGCATGCGGTGCCGCCGCGCGAATCGCCGCCACTTTTTCCAGAATCGCATTACGGTCGAGCTTAATTTTGAGCAGGAGGGCACCACGTGACACAGCATCCGCCGCCGCCAGAGCCATACATTCCTGCGTATCAAGGCTAAGGGTTTCTGCCGTAATGACCGACTCTGGCTGAGAGCAGGTGCTCTTTTGCCAAAGCGTTTGATTAGCCCGTGCGCCATCAAGTCGCCATAGTGCACAGTCCAGCACGTTGCGCGCTGAACCGGCGGGTAAGCGGTGTTGCAGATCATGATGGCTGAGGCCCGACTCAATGTCAGTGCGTACCGCTTCGAGCATGGCCTGAACGCTATCCGGCGTCTCATCGTAGCGGGCCGTCGGGGTGCATTCGCCCTGCCCGATGAATCCCTCCTGCTCCAGGGTGACACGGATGACCGTCACGGCGGTGCGGGTACCGCGTGCGATAGCAAAGGGTCGCGCCAGCGGCAGCTTCACCACATCAATCTGCAACTTTCTCATTTCAGCCACGCTCCTGAAGCAATGCGGCGATCTCATCAATACCAAAACGCACCGGATCTGTGGCCGGTAAGCCAAACTCAGCGCTGATTTCGGCGCAATAAGCGAGCGCCTCTTCTTCGCTGTAATTGGAGGTATTGATAGCAAAGCCAGCCAGCTGAACCGACTCACTGGTCACCTGTGCGGCACGCAGATTGGCTTCAACGCACGCCTGCAGGCTGACCATGGGCTGGTGTGGTAAATGACGCATATGAGGACGTCCCATTTCATGGCACATGACCAGCCAGTGTGGTTGCGCACCGTGCATCAGCCCCATACTGACGCCCGCATAAGAGGGGTGGAACAGTGAGCCCTGGCCTTCAACGATGTCCCAGTGGTCCTCGTCATTCGCCGGTGAAAGCGCTTCTGCTGCACCGGCAATAAAATCAGCGATGACCGCATCGACAGCGATGCCCTCCCCTGCGACCAGAATCCCGGTCTGCCCCGTGGCACGAAAATCAGCTTTCAGGCCGCGCGCACGCATCGCCGCTTCCAGCGCCAGTGAGGTGTACATCTTGCCCACTGAGCAGTCTGTACCCACGGTCAGTATCCGCTTACCTGAACGCTTCTTACCGCTGCCCACATTGAGCGCTGGACGCATATGACGCAGGTCAAAAAGCTCAACGCCCGAAGCCTGCGCAAGCGTCACCAGTTCCGGTTCGTCTACCAGCCGATGGTGCAGACCACTGGCCACATTCATGCCTGCTTTAATGGCACCTTTGATCGTTTCAAGCCAGTGCGCTGGCAGATAGCCCCCGGCATTGGCAGTGCCAAGCACCAGCGTTTTCGCTCCGCGCGCTTTGGCGCCGGGAATATCCAGTTCATCCAGACCCAGACTGACCGTGCAGCCCGGCAGTTTAATTTCGCCAACGCACTGCTCCGGCCGCCAGATATGAATACCGCGCGCCGTTTTTGCCGCAAGGGGATCGGTAACATCGCCAAGAAAGAGTAAATAGGGTTGTGGGATTAGCATGTTGTCTCTCGTTTCAGCCAAAAGATCAGGTTCTGAAACCACTATTTCATGCGTTCTGAAAGGTGACGAATGCTTGTTTAGCAGGAGGGTATAACGGCAGGTTATAGCCAGAGGTAATAGTGATGATGGGTGGGTTTTTCAGGGGTATTGGACAGGGTATGGATTAAAAGAAGGAGTGGGTCATAGGAAAAAGATCGTGTTGAGAGAAAAATAGAAGAGAGTCGCGGAATGGGTATTCCGCGATAACAGTACTACAGATCAGTATGGGTTATTTCATGCGACGCTGCCGGGCGACGCTGGCGAGGCGTTGTGTCCGGCAGTAAATGGCAAAAAGGATGAAAGCCTGCCCGTTAAGTATCCAGCGAGCCCCCACCAAAGCCGCGAGTGCCAGAAGCAGCCACAGACCCGAGTGGCTACCCGTAACTACGCTGTAGCTCAAGAGTAAAACGGTCGATATAAACAACATCGCACAGACGTAAGCCAGCCCCGCCACACCGGCTGTATGGCCTCGCGCAAGCAGGTAACTGGCCGTGAGTATCGCGCCAATAACGACGATTGAGGGAACAAAAAAACTCAACGCATGTATCTGTGGACTGAGCGGAGGTAAAGCGTGCAGAAACGTCAGCAAATTAAATGCAAATGAAACCAGCAACAGCATCAGCACTATCGCAACCGGGAAGCCGTTTTGCCTGGGAAGCGACTCAGCAGGCTGTTTAAAATAACGTTCAAGCTCTGTAGTGGAACGGGCAAGTATCGAATTATCCTGCCGTGCGATTAGCTGATCTATTTCGCGACCATGTTGCAGTAGTTCAGTGATATTTCGCCCGACAAGCCATGATAGAAATTGCATTAAAATACCGCCAGTGATTGAATTGTCCCCACAATATAGCGCCCGGAGCGTGGCACATTACCTGGAGCAGCAATGATACCACTGACAGCACTGCCTGCCACAGCAGCTGCGCTCGTAACGACCTGCGCGAGTTGCTTAACAAGTTCTTTTTGCACCGACTCTACAGGGAAACGCTTTGGATAAAGTCCTGCACGGATGGCGGCTTTAAGCTCTTTATTACTTATACCAGGGTTTTGTGCCTTAATGATTAATTCAGTAAGGCGAGCCCGGTCCTGCCTTGGATAGTTCCGGAGCCACTCCGTTGCTTTTAAAGAAGAGACTGATTTCATCGCTCGCCATGTTGCCAGGGCTTCTTTTAACGCACCGCCCACACTGGCTAGTGAAATAAGGTCAAGAGACGTTGAAGTGGCAACGTACCAATCCTGAGAGTCCAGCCACGCTACGTTTTCACCACCATTTTCGACGAGATCATAAACCCGGTAAATACCATTGACACATTGCACGCCTGTTGCGGCAGCGCCAGCATAACCAATAGCAACAAGCACGCCGCTACTGCCAGCGGTTATAGGCGTTGCTGAAGCGCCGATAACCGCTACACCAGCTGTGATAATCATTGCACCACAGGAAAGCACGGTCGAGGCAATCTCCGTTCCCATTGAGGTTACGCTTACTGCTTCACTAAGTGACTTGCCCGTATTAGACGCTGTGGCTTGCTTAGGCATTTTGGTCACAATCAGATGTGTAACGATACCACTTTGACCATTAGGATGACGCTGACCAGGCCGAACAAGATAACGCTGTGCGCCATCTGCATAGATGATGCCAGCCTGATAAAACTCCCGAGTACAATCCATTGCTGCACCCAGCGCTTTGAAATCAAAATCAGGTGCCCCATAACCGGTCATCCTCGCGATGTCATAACCCGGTAAGTTATTTTCGGGATTCATTCCTGGCAGGTTCATTTTATCTCCTTATAGGCTCATAATGATAAAGTAGAGTTGTTTAGATCTTAAATTCGAAGAGAAAAATTCCTCATTATTGCACCAGGATTATATATCAGTAATTATGCAATCGACGAACAAGCTTATCATTTTCTGATTGAATGAAAAGTGCCAGCTGTTCTATTTATCAGTACTTCAATAATGACATCCAACAGCAGCCATAAATTCCATCAGAAAAAGATTATTAAAGATTAATTACCATCTGAAATAACATTCATCAGAAAACCCTCATCATCGTGTAAATATCGCCAGTGGGTCTATTTATCATTCCTGCCAGCAGTACGAAAACAAACACCAAACCACTATCGCATATCAGCATTCATTATCAACGACTAACTTATAAAAGTTGAAACCTTGTTAATTTATTATTGTACCAACATTATAAAATAACGTCTCAATAGAAATTGATAATTTAAAATCAATCCCACTCAATATATATTCCACAATTAAATGATCTCTCTTCCGACTGTACCGTTATCTCCCCCCATTCAAAACTCCAAACATGACCATAAGGAGGGTCTTTTAATTCACCCTTATAATTATTTGGATACTTTTCCATCACCCACTCATACAGTCTTTTCTCTTCATCCATTAAAACTTTTATATTTGCTCTTTTTTCCCAATTGCTAATGTTTTTATAAAAATCACCAGTTTTACTGATTAGAAATACGCTCTTATTAATATAAAAAATAGCAGGCCTAAATTGCACATGGAATGGTTCATTGTGCCATATGACATTTTTTGCAGAAAAATAATATCCCCCCACACTTATAAGATCATCAGATGATTTAAAAAATGAAGAATTAATGAATTTTTCGTAAGAAGAAAGCTCTATTTTACTTCCATCCACAAGCAAAGCACCACTCTCTTCTAAAATCATTTTTTCCATATATCAATTACTTTTCCAGGTTTCAGTTTAAGCCGAGCCTCTTCCGGTATATAGAACTGCCGTCCTCTTACTTATCCATGTTTAGGAATAGCTTTAGCACGCCTTCTGGCTACAAATATATATCTTCTGTAACCTCATATAGTCTTGCCTTTGAACGCATTGGAACTTTTGGATCCAAATCAACTTGCAAAGCCTGATGACAACCAAATGGTGTGATCTTAAAAAAAACACATAGAATTTACATTTCACTTTCCTCATTAAAAGTGGGTCCCAAAAAGCGTGGTTTATGACATATAGCTATAATAAAGTAAAATTTTGAGGTTCGCGGAAAATAATTATAAACTCCATCAAACCTCAGCAACATATTTTAAAACTTGGGTGTATTAATCCCATCTCTTTTTTGTGTCAAAAGAATTATCTCAGAGGCATCTTTAGGGCTTTTTTGCGCTTTTAGAGCTTCATCTTCAGTTATTTTAGACTCAATCTCTTTACCTACTAAACTTCCATCGTTATATTGTATATAAAAAAAACCATCTCTTTTTACAATATCAATACCATAACCACTAAAAATTTTCTTATTCATATCATTCTCGCTAAAATTTATTTTTTAATTATGTCAGTAATTGTAGCATCACTAACAGGTGTTTGATCAATTACAGCTTCTGGAACACCGCCTGAAGTTTTACCTCCCGGCAACCAATAATCATTTGCTCCTGGCTCATTTCCGGTTGGCATCCTTACTCCTTGTGGGCTTGGTATATCAACTCGAACAGGAGAGTTCCCTAATTCGCCTTTTTCTAAACCTAACAGATTCTCTAATTTAGCAATATTACCGCCAGATTTTGCTATCATCTCATCTGCAACAAAACTAGGCATGACGAAATGACCATCAGGAGGTCCTATTTCTGCACGGTTTACACCCCATGTTATTTTAGAAACACCATCTTTAAACATCGATAAATGCTTAGCGACATAAGCAGGTTCAAGGTAAGTTTTAGGATTAGGGAAAGGATTAGTAACTTTATCCCTACCGCGAACTGCCTTATAAGCTTTTGCCGCCCACCCTCTACTTGAGAACACACCTTTAGTGTTTTTCTGGAATGCATTCCACGCATTCTTACAACTCAGCCCCCACGGATCCACCCAACCCAGCGCATTCGGGGCATACTGGTAAAGGTTGATCCCGCCCGCCAGCCCTATCGGGTCCTGCTGGGTAAACCGTCCGCTGTCCGGGTCATAATAACGAAACAGATTGTAGTGCAGTCCGGTTTCCCGGTCCAGGTACTGGCCCTGCATACGCAGGTTCTGCTGAACGACCGGCATCCGCTGGCTGGATTCACGCAGCAGTTTGCCCCAAGGATTGTTGATCCCTTCCCAGGCTTTTTGCCCTTCACCGTCAGTCAGCAGCTCCGGCATTCCGTTGGCCGCATTATGGAACCAGTAAATCTCCGGGCTTTCCACACCATCAATACGCGCCAGCGGCTCATAGCTCTGGCTGTCGCTGTAAACGTAGGTCAGCGGGATCCCGTCGTGGATTTCCTGCAGCAGGCGGTAGCCTTCCCACACAAAGCGCGTCGTGACGGCGTTCCCCGACGGTCTTCCCTGCAACAGTTGCTGGCTGGTTTTACTGATGCGGCGCCCAAGCGGATCGTAGCGGAAACTCACCTTAGTACGCGGCTTATTGCGGTCCCGCGGCTCGCTGATCACATCCGTCAGGCGATGCTCCCCATCATAGCGATATCGCCAGCGGGTATGCCCGTCATCTTTCTCAGTGGTACGGCCATGAATGTCATATTGCCAGCGGATACCGTTCAGTCCGGTGACGCGGTTATGCATGACATGAGCGGCACTATGGCGATCCAGCGGGTTGCCTGCGCCATCCCAGCGCCACTTTTCATTACCCGGCTGCGCACCGTCCTGTGACAACAGCCGGCCGGCGTTATCGTAGTTCCATAATGTCTGGCTGAACGGATTATCGTCGCGCTCTTCACGGATCAGGTTGTTGCCGTAATCGAAGTCGCGCCGGCGGGACCAGACGCGCGGTGCAGGTCGCTGTGAGTCACCCTTAAACACGTCACGGCGGCGCAGTCTGCCTAAGCGATCATACTCACTGCGCATGGTCAGGCCGCCCTGCGTCCGGCTCAGCTCCCGATGCAGCGTGTCACGGGTAAATTCCGTGACCGGCAGGTTGTCTAATGCGATGCTCAGTAAATGGCCGCTACCGTAATAAAGTTGCTTCAGGTTGCGGCCATCCGGCAGGGTTAAGGCAGTGCAGTTGCCCAGCGCGTCATACTCCCACGCCAGTTCGCCCTGCTCCCCCTGCTCAGCAACGATGCGGCCCAGCGCATCATACTTAAAGGTAATCTCCTGCTCGGCCTGCTGGCTCCACTCGGTGTCAGAAAGCGGCAGATGCTGCGACACTTTGCCCAGGTGCCCCCCACCGCTGTAGTGATAGCGCGTCTGGCCTTCCGGCGTGGTTCGCGCCAACAGTTGCCCCGCACGGCTCCAGTGATAGCGATGAGTAATGGACTGAGGATGTCCGGCGGCAAAGGTGCGTGATACCGTGCGGCCCGCCGCATCATAGTCATATCGCGTGGCAACGCCATCCAGCCCGACCTGCGCCAGCAACAGAGAATCTGCGCCCCACTCGAACTGATACTGCTCGCCGTTCTCGTTTTGCAGCGCCGTCAACCGGCCACGGCTGTCCCAGCTTCGCTGAACCGTCTCACCCTGCGCATTACGGTTGGCGATCAATCGCCCGACATTGTCGTAACGGAATTCACTGCGCTTGCCATCAGCCGATTCATAGGCCAGCGGCAGTCCGTTTTCACTCCAGTGCAACCGCTCTTCCCATTCTTCTGCGCGTTCCAGCTGAAGAGGACGGCCTGCTGCATCATAGTGATAACGGGTTTCTTCACCATCCGGCGCGATGACACAGCTGAGCCAGCCCAGGGGATGATAACGGTAGCGCGTGGTCAGCCCTGAACAGTCGGTTTCACGGATAACCTGGCCGGCATCATTAAACTCACGGCGGTAGCTATTACCTGCTGCGTCAGTCTCTTCGACAACCAGTCCGAACTCATCCCGCTGATAGAGCGTGCTTTGCCCGAGCGCATCAACAACGCGTTTAAGGCCGTGATGGGGATCGTAATAGTATTTCGTTGTGGAACCGTCTGCTCCGGCAACAACCGTGGGCAACGAACGGTGTGACAGCCATTGCACCGCCTGCACACCACCGTCAGCATCCTTCTCTTCAACACGGTTGCCCAGATCGTCATAGGTGAAGCTCACCGCGTTGCCCAGCGGATCGATGCGACGCGTCAGGAGTTCGTTTTCATCCCACTCGTAGCGCCACTTCTCGCCGCGCTCGTCGATAAAACAGGTGATGAGGCCCGCGGCATTCCAGTGGTGTTCGCGCTGCTGACCGTCATAGGTCGACACGCGGGTGATGCCCGCCTCAAGATCGTAATGCATGTGGCAGCCATCACCGCTGTTGGTGCGGTTTTCTACAACGCGCCAGTGATCCAGCTTCTGCCAGCGATATTCACTCTCCAGCCCGCCCGGCAGTTGGTGCCAGACCATCAATCCATCGTCGTTGTAACGGAAGCGTCGTGAGACAACGCCTGCGGCATCAGTAACGCTGGTAACCTGGCCCCGATCATTGTAGGTCCAGCGCGTGAGAGGCCAGTGCTGATCGCCATCAAAATGGCTGGCTGATGTCGGACGCCGCGCGTGCTGTTTGTCGTCGTAGTGCAGCGTGACGTCAATCGCCAGCGGCGCGTCATGGATACGCACCAGGCGGGCCTGTTCATCCCAGCCCATCTCCAGCGCATTACCGTACTCGTCGCTCAGTGAAGCCAGCCGCAGCACCTGAGGATCAGCGGCGGTGCGCCTGTAAAGACGCCATACCGCACCGTCGTCATCGGCAATGGCGATATCGCCAGACTCGTTGCGGCGCACCATCAGCCCTTCGCTGATGCTGTAGAGCACCTCTTTTTCACCGGGAACGTCAAAACTCAGTTCGCGCCCGTTGTCATCAAACCAGGTCGCCCGATTCCCTTCCAGCGTCAGGTAGCTGTCAAACACCGTGGCCCAACCCTGACCAAACAAGCCAGCGCGCTGAGTCAGACTGTTATAGCTGCGCTGAAAACTGAGCGGGAAACGTCCTGGAAGGGAAAAATCGCGCTCGGCATCATCATTAAGGACTTTGACGCCGGTCGCCGCATGAACCGGAAACAGGGACGAGAAGGCCGCATTGATAGCCATGTCCGCCGCCATACCGCCCACGGCACCGGCCAGCGCGCAGGGCATGTTTTTGATGATCTGACTGGGGCGACCACGGATGAGGGAAAGGCCGATCATCATCACGGCCAGACCTGGCACCTTGCCACTTTTGATCTCTCTGACCGTGACGGTTTCACCACCAATGATGACATTGGGGGAAACATCGTCGCTCACGGTGGCGTCACAGGTGGTTTTATCCTTTGCGCGCACCGCAGGCTGGCCATTGATAAAGACGCTTTTCGACCCCTGAGCCAGATATTGCGGTGCACTGTGTTTTTCACAGGCCACTTTGTCCTGCTCCAGCGGAGAGGTGCCCGCATCGGCGGAGGCTACCGTGGGCTGCCAAATTGCACTGCCAAACTGGCCGACCGCAGAGAGCAACATGCCGCCATAGTCGGCGAAGCTCTGCGGCGATTGTGGTTCCGGTGGCGGTGTCTCGCCGGGCGTGAGCATCCCGGCCGCGCGTGCGGCTAAAAGACCATTAACGTAGACATTCACTGATCCACTGGCGATTACTCCGGCAGGTGACGGCGGGAATATCATGTTTCCCAGCCCATCGGCCGCTTTGCTGATCTCTTGTGACAGACCAACGGCATTGGCCAGTACACCACCCAGAATACCGCTGAGCAGGCAACTGTTACCCACGGCTGCCACACTCGCCGCTGCCGCCCCTGTGCCTAGCAGGGGCGCTGCCGAGACGATAGCAGCACCCACTGCGGCACCAATGACGGCATAGGCCGCACCTTCCGCAACAATGCTCGTGATATCAGCGAAAATGCTGGAGTGAATGATCTCGTCGCCCACGCGGGCAGCAGGGTTATCCATAGGTTATGCTTTCCGTGGATTGTTCAGACTCAGGCTTTGTTTAAATGCACTCCAGCGCTGTCCATCCTCTTCATTGAATGGACGCATGGCTGATAGCGTAAAAATCATTAAGATGTTCGAATCAGGCACCTGTGTAGCCAGCTGTTTCTGCCACACTGCCTGCCCGTTACGGTCAAATACGGTTTCAACTTCTACCGCGTGTAATGTGTTATCTACACCTGCCATCAAACGTACAAATTCAGTCTGCTGGATATGGCCCATCTGACTCCGCAATGTGTCCCACTGACGCTGGAACTCTTTTTCCGCATCACTGCCCTCAGAAATAACGCCACGGCTCACAACCCATGCCAGCCCACTGGCTTCATCGCGGAGAATATTCATGGTGGTGTCCTGCCAGGCAGCAGGAAAAAGCGCAAAGGCGCCCTCATTGAATTGGTAATGCATAATAGATATCCATATGGGGAAAGTAAAAATGGAATGTTATTAACAGCAGAGGGAGTAACTATTTATTTGCATCATAATCGGGTGCGATACCCGTATGTGATTCAATCAATCTTTCTTTTTCTACCCAGCCATTAGCCTGATTTCCGTCATTAGCCACATACATTACGCTGTAATATTTTCCATATTCGACGTAAGCATATAATTCATTGCCAGGCACCACAAAAACGTCTTTCTCTACACAACGGCCATCAGGTGCAGAATAAAATTGCAGCCGTCCTGACCCGCCAACCCTGTAGACATTATCTGTATTGTCGAAACGCACGCCTTTTGCGTTAGCGTTACTAGCCATCCGTTGACAAAAATCATTTGCAGAAGTCATCAGCGGATATGCAACCAGTAAAATGCATAAAATTTTAATCATTTCAACCTGTAATAAAATTTGGCTAAGATATAATTATCACGCGATCATCGATTAAATTATCCATCCTGGATGGCAGACTATTCATTATCAAAACGCTTAGCCCAGCGTGCAATATCCTCCTGAACTTTATTATCTTCTGGCGCGTTAGTGACATAATGTATTTTGTTGTTTTCAGGCATCATCCAGGCAGCATACACTTTGCCATCTGCCTGTATCACGAATGCGGATGCTTGCACAAGATAGAGATCTTTTAACCAGCCCTCAACGAATATACCGCCGCCATCTGTTTTATGGGGTTCTCCAAAAACATCAAAGTTCTGTCTGAAATCATTATACTCATTACCTAAAACAGCTTTTAAAGTGGAGACAACATCCTGGTCACTAAAGATCTTTGAAACATTATCTAAGCTATTGTACTGAGAAAAAGACATTTGTGCTCCTGAAGCTGTTGCAATGCCTATCGGGCAAACTATAAATATCATCAAGAGCATCAATTTAACAAATAACTTCATAGCTTTACCTGAGGAGTGGATTAAATAGCGCTGTTTTACCATATTGATTATTCTCTTTTTAAATAATCATTCAACTCGCCAGATGGCATGCTGTTGTATACAGTTAACCGGGTCTTGAGTGAATGTGGTATTTATTTTATTGATTCACATACTTCAAGAGCAGGAAATTAAAACCCATTAGCGGATTTAAAATTATTTAATCGAAAAAATAAGATTAATAAGTTAATTTAACCCTGCGCGACGCATCACGCAGGGTTGTTATTATTCATCCGTATTAATCGTCATCATAATATGACTTATTTTTTTATGCTCTAACTGAAATGACATGCGTTTGTTATCAGCATCATAATATAACCAATGCTGATTATCACTGTCATCCACTGTGCCCTGACCATATTTACTGACCAGCACATCCTGGCTATCGCCTGGTCCTACGCCTCTCACTGTTTTGATCGCAGGAGTGTTGATGCTGATCTGTGCAATAAGGTAGCTGTCGATATCACGCTGCTCTTTTTGCCAGAACAGATTGGCAGTGTAGATTTCAAAACCATCATATTTGTGCTGGTAGTACTTAAAACTGGTGTCACCGGCAGGCACATCGCCAACAAAGTTTTCACTTATCTGCGTGCCCGCCTGCTTCTGAGTCTCATCGCTCCATTTATCACCTAAGGTAAAAGGATGATTATTGATTTTCACACTAAAGTCAGCGGCTGTTAAGGCAGCAGGGGCCGTAATGCTTGCCGCCGCAGTAGCCAGATTTACCTGAACGGCAGGGAACAGCAGCGCAAACAAAAATACTGCCTTTCTCATAGGAAAAATCATTTTTATCAGTCCCTTATTTAAACTCAGGTATGTCATAAGAAAGATTCGCATTCGGAAAACTGTCGAACATTTTCTTCATGCTGGTTGTCTGAGCCGTAGCCCAGTTAACATCTGTCGCATACTGATGTGTTCCCGGCGAGGCCGGATTCCAGCGCATTTTATACAAAGTATTCTGACCAGAGCCAACAAACTTATCAGATATCCACTTAGCACCACCATCGATGGCCTTCGCGGGTGTTGTCCAGCCCTGTTTATAAGCGTAGTTAGCGCCGGTTTGCACCGCATTGCCATCCAGCGCGCCTATGCCGTACATATTATAAACTTTGGTTCCATTAACCATGACGCCTTTGGCTAACTCACTGGTGCCATTTCCAGTCTCCAGCGCGGAATGGGCAGCCAGATACGCTTCATTAACATTATATTTTTTAGCCGCATCCAGATAAGTCTGTTCCTGACCGGACAGCGTGCCCTTATCCTTAAGGAAAGTGCTCATATCATCTTTACTGATCCCAGATGAGGAGGAAAGATCCACAAACTGATATTTGTCTTTGCCTTCCATGTGGTTGGCAGGATCGACATATTTTTTGATATCGTCCTCGGTGGCGTTTACGAAGCCTTTTTTAGTTTTATCCCATTTCACCGGCGTGGCTTTAAGCCCTTTTTGTTTTTTGACCATCTCATCTACCGAGTAGTCATATTTGCTCTTCTTATCGCCAGAAGCAGTATTGGCTAACGGCGCAGCCGCCCCTTTCGCCGGTGCCGCCGCAGCTTTTGGCGCAGCCGGAGCCGCCTGTCCTTTCTGTTTTGGCGGGAACAGATTCTCTACGGCCTGGCTGATATTCTGTTTATGACTGGAGCCCGGTGCGCTTGTGCCCGGCTTCGCGCCATCCGTGTTCAGGTTCAGTTTGCCGCCAGAGGTGGTGATGTGACCATCGCCCTGCACGAAAATATTGAACCCCTTGCCCACAATATTAATCTGACCGTTCGCATTAAGTTCGATAGCACTCTCTCCGCATTCAAGGCGAAGTTTGGTGCCCGAACCCACTACATAGGTATCGACCACCGCATCGAGTTTGCCTTTACCGGTCAGCCGCTCTTCGCCCCCTTTTACACCGTGGACACGGTTGGTTTCGACACGGTAGAGCTCATTGCCGCCCGCGTAGTGGCTGTGATTGTTGGCGACTGAATGGCTGGCGTCATTTTTAACATGGGTATCCATGTTCTTCTGCGCCTGAATCCACAGATGTTCCTCACCCGACTTATCCTCAAACCTTAACGCGTTCGCGGTGTCCGCCGTGCCATCCTTCGACCGGCTCAGAAACCCCATCTGCGTCGCTGCCGCCGGCAGCGCCCACGGCGGCATGCTCGCCTCGTTGTAAACCCGGCCGATGATCAGCGGACGATCCGGATCGCCGTTGATGAAGTCCACCACCACTTCGTCGTTCACTCGCGGGATCTGCACCCCGCCAAAGCCCTGACCCGCCCAGGCGCTGGAGACGCGCACCCAGCAGGAGCTGGTGTCGTCGCCCTTCGCCAGCCGGTCCCAGTGAAACTTCACCTTCACCCGCCCGTAGCGGTCAGTCCAGATCGACTCGCCTTTGGGTCCCACCACCTTCGCCGTCTGCGGGCCGTGCGTTTTCGGCCACGCTGTTTCGGGCGGCGTGCGGTAGGTCACTGACGACGGCAGCACCGTGAAGTGGATGTTGTGACGGCTGTCGCCGGTGTCACCGCTGGCGTAGGCGTTCTCGGCGAAGTCATAGGTCGCCGAGGTCACCAGATACTCGCCGTTGTCGCTGAAGTGCGGCGCGTTGATAATCGAGAAGGTAAAGCCCGGCGCGATGCCGGTGGCCGTGCCCGACCCGCTGACGCTGTGGTGCTCGGCCTGCCACACCTCCTGACGGATGCGCGCGTAGGACTCGCCGTGGCTGTGGTCGACAAAATGGCCCGGCCAGTCGTAAACGTCCACCGAGCCCGGCACCGGCGACGCCGGGTTCTGGCGGGCCTGCAGCATCCAGGCGTTCGGCTTGCGGAAGTCGTAGTCGTCGGTGCTGTAGATGCCCGGCGTCACGCTCTCCGCCAGCGACCACTGGCTGATGCCCTCTTCAGTGACCACGCCGCCCGACGGGGTGACGTGATAGGCAATGGTCTCATAGCCCGGAAACGCCTGATGCTGGTCCGGCGCGTCGCACAGCACCAGCGTATGTTTGTCCGCCTCGTGGCGGAAGAAGTAGTAAATTCCCTCCAGCTCCATCAGGCGGCTGATAAAGGCCAGGCTGCTCTCCTGATACTGCACGCAGTACTCCCACACCCGGTAGCTGCCCGCCAGGCGCGTCTCCACGTTGACCCCGTACTCCTTCAGCAGCGTCTGCACAATCTGCGGCACCGTCTGGCTCTGGAAGATGCGCAGGTTGCGGTCGCGCTTCATCGGCCACAGGTCCGGCTCGACCGTCAGCTCATAGACCGCGTAGCGGGTGCCGCTCAGCTCCTGGCTGCGCACCGCCACCCGGGTGATTTTGCCGTTAAGATAGCGCGGGCTCAGCGCGTTCATCAGCCCATCGGTCGGCAGCGTAAACGTTACCGGCTTCCCCAGCAGGGCGTGGCGGTCGATGCGCGCGTCGGTGGCCAGCAGTTCAGCGGTGAGCACAAACGGACGGGACAGCGTCTCGGTGCCCTTAAGCGTATGGAACAGCAGGCCGTCCGCCGGCAGCTGTGCGGTAATGCGTGAGAACATAAGTAATCCCTGACTATTAACTGTGTGGATCGAGCAACCAGACACCTTCTTCACTGATGTTCAGCGTTTGTTCGCGGGTGCCACTCTGGCCGCTGATGGCGAAGGTGTAGTTGCCCGGCGCCAGCTGCAGCGTGGCGAAGCCATTCACCGCCGGCACCAGCGCCTGCGGCTGACCGTTCACCTGAACGCGTTCACCCTGCTGCAGACGGATATAGACCTGGGCGACCGGAGCGGGCGGTGGTGCCGGTTGTGGATCAGGTTCACGCGCGGCGGTCTGCGCGGGCTCAGACGTCTGAGCCGGAGTGCTGGCAACGGTATCCGGCGGGGCCTCAGTCTGAGTCGGAGGCGCGGCAACCGGCTGGTTAACCGGCGCGACAGCGGCGGAAGGTGCGCTGTTCTGCGCCATCTCATCCGGCGGTGACTGCTCGTTGCCGCGTGACATCAGCAGACCGGCGCCCAGGCCGACCAGCACGCCAGCGGCAACCAGGCCCGGCAGTGCAAAGCGGTGTCCCAGCAGCGTTTTCAGTTTAGAGGCGGGTTTGATGACCTCCTCTTCTTCTTCAATCGGCACCAGCATGGTGCCCGGTCCGCTCATTTTTGCGCTGAGCAGCGGTTCCGGTTCACGTTCCGGCAGCGCCATCAGCGCAGCAAAATCATCAATGCTCTGCGGACGATCTTCCGGTTTCAGCGCCAGCGCACGATCGACGGCGCTCAGCAGCGCAGTCGAGTAGCCTGCCATACGGCGCTGCACCAGCGGCTGGTAGTTATCTTCGATGCTGCGCACCACGCTGACCGGCGGCGGCGCACCGGTGATCAGGGTATGCAGCACCGCGCCCAGCGCGTAAATATCGGTCCACGCGCCCTGCTCGCTCTCATCGTTGTCGCTGTACTGCTCAATCGGTGCATAGCCGGGACGCAGCATCGTCTCGCTCTCATCCGACAGATTGCCGATGGTTTTACGCGCCGACCCGAAGTCCAGCAGGATCGGCTCGCCACTGCTCTGAATCTGGACGTTATCCAGCGAGATATCGCGATGCAGATAACCCGCTTCATGGATGGTTTTGATCGCGCCCAGCAGCGGTGGCAGCATGCGACGGATCCAGGCCTCATTTACCGACTGCGGATTTCGTTCGCTGAAGTTCGAGAGTGTGGTGCCGCTGTAGAACACCGTGCCCATATAGGCGGTGTCGTTCTGCACCCAGAAACGCAGCACGTGCAGCAGGTTCGGATGGTTAAAGCGCGCCAGCAGCCGCGCCTCCTGAATAAAGCTGTTCAGTCCGGCGTGGAAGGTTTTGCTGAACCGCTCGCTGCGCAGCACCAGATTCAGATCATCGCTACGGACCGCCAGTGAGGCGGGCATAAACTCTTTGATGGCGATATCACGTTCCAGCTGGTGATCCCAGGCGCGATAGACGATGCCAAAGCCGCCACCGCCGATGACCTCTTTGATTTCAAACTCATTGAAGCGGTAACCCAGCGGCAGGGCGTTGGGGACATTCAGGGGTTGATCATGTTCCGACATATTCGATTACTCTCTGATAGCCAGGCTTTAAACCGCGAACTGGCAGACAAATTCACCCTGCTCACAACGCACATCGACGCGACGATAGCGTTCATCACGGGCGTGGGCGCTCAGCAGGATCTGGCTCATCTGTGGCAACAGCGTGTTGGTGAGGATGGCATCCACCATGCGACCGCCCGACTCTACCTCGGTGCAGCGCTGCACGATCTGGCTCACCACCGACTCGTCGATCTGCGCTTCAATGCCGTGGTTATCGTCCAGACGACGCACAATGCGCGCCAGCTGCAGCCGCACAATCTCCGCCAGCATCGCGTCGCTGAGCGGGTAGTAAGGCACCACCAGCAGACGGCCCAACAGCGCAGGCGGGAACACCTCCAGCAGCGGTTTACGCAGCGCGGTGCTCAGGGCATCGGGATCGGGCATCAGTTCAGGATCGGCACACATCGCGCTGATTAACTGCGTGCCGACATTGGAGGTCAGAATGATGATGGTGTTGCGGAAATCGATGTGCCGGCCTTCGCCATCCTCCATCCAGCCTTTATCAAACACCTGGAAGAAGAGCTCATGCACATCCGGATGGGCTTTCTCAATCTCATCCAGCAGCACCACGCTGTAGGGACGACGGCGAACGGCTTCGGTCAGCACGCCGCCCTCGCCGTAGCCGACGTAGCCCGGCGGTGCGCCTTTCAGCGTCGAGACGGTGTGCGCCTCCTGAAACTCACTCATGTTGATGGTGATGATGTTCTGCTCGCCGCCGTACAGCGACTCGGCCAGCGCCAGCGCGGTCTCGGTTTTACCGACACCGGAAGGCCCGCACAGCATAAACACACCGACCGGCTTGTTGGGATTATCAAGGCGCGCGCGCGAGGTGCGTACCCGTCTGGCGATCAGATCCAGGCCGTGACGCTGGCCGATGACCCGCTGGTTCAGGGTGTCGGCCAGATTCAGCACCGCGTCGATCTCATTCTTCACCATTCTGCCCAGCGGAATACCGGTCCAGTCAGAGACCACGGCAGCCACCACGCCTGCATCGACGGCGGCAAACAGCAGCGGCGTGTCGCCCTGCAGCGCAGTAAGCTGCTGCTGCGTCGCATCACGCTGTTCACGCAGCGCCGCATCCTCTTCTGTCACACAGCGGGCGCGCAACGCAATCAGCGTCTCGACCAGTTCGCGCTCCTGCAGCCAGCGCTGTTGCAGCGCATCCCGCTCGGCTTCCAGCGCAGTGCGCTGCGCTGCAATCGCCTGCTGGCGGGTGGCGTCGCCCAGGCCCACCCGGATTTCACGTTCGATGATCTCTGCTTCAATCTCCAGCGCCGCCAGACGGTGAAGACAATCTTCCAGCGCCGCGGGCTGCGCACCCTGGCTGACCGCCACGCGGGCGCAGGCGGTATCCAGCAGCGCCACCGCTTTGTCAGGCAGCTGGCGCGCCGGAATGTAGCGATGCGACAGTTTCACCGCCGCACTGACCGCATCATCCAGCAACAGCACCCGATGATGTTTCTCCAGTGCGCTGACGGTGCTGCGCAGCATCAGAATCGCTTTGGCTTCATCCGGCTCCTGCACCTGCACGGTCTGGAAGCGACGGGTCAGCGCCGGATCTTTCTCGATGTACTTTTTGTATTCCGCCCAGGTGGTCGCGCCGATGGTGCGCAGCTGTCCACGTGCCAGCGCCGGTTTCAGCAGGTTGGCGGCATCACCGGTGCCCTGCTGACCGCCTGCCCCGACCAGGGTGTGGATCTCATCAACAAACAGCACAATCGGCGTCGGGCTGGACTGCACCTCATTGATCAGCGCCTGCAGTCGCGCTTCAAACTCCCCTTTCATGCCGGCACCCGCCTGCAGCATGCCGATGTCCAGCAGCCAGAGCTGCACATCGCGCAGCGGCGCAGGCACATCGCCCGCCGCGATACGCAGCGCAAGGCCTTCGACCACCGCGGTTTTGCCGACGCCCGCTTCGCCGGTCAGCAGCGGGTTGTTCTGGCGGCGACGCATCAGGATATCGACCATCTGGCGGATTTCGTCGTCACGTCCGGTTACCGGATCAATGCGGCCTTCACGGGCACGCGCCGTCAGGTCCTGCGCATATTGTGCCAGCGTACTGCCACTGGCGGCGGGCGGTGCGCCGCCAGCATCCGCCGGTGCGCTCAGCACCTGCTGTGCTTCCTTGCTGTTGCCGAGCAGCGTGTCGAACTCCGCCAGCAGCGCATCGGCGTTGACGCGGCTGAACTGACCGGAGATGCCTTTCAGCACGCTGGCCAGGTTGAAGGTTTTCAGCATGCCGATAAGCAGATGGCCGCCGCGAATGCGGGTCGCGCCATATTTCAGCGAGGCGTAAACCCACGCCCGTTCAACGGCGCTGTCGATATGCTCGGAGAGGTCGGAGACCGCACTGGCACCGCGCGGCAGGCGATCCAGCGCGGCAACGATATCCTGAGTCAGGGCCTTTTCATCCAGTGAAAAATGTGTGATGACCTGCTGTAAGTCACCATCCTGCTGCTGCATCAGCTGATGCAGCCAGTGCACCAGCTCGACATAGGGATTGCCGCGCAGTTTGCAAAAGGCGGTGGCGCTTTCCAGCGAGGTAAATAACAGCGTATCCAGTTTGCCGAATAGCACGGCACGGCTGATTTCTGACATAGGGGGCTCTCTTCAATGAAAGACGCAGGCTGTGTAACAGGGAAAGCGGCTGGGCTAGCGCGAAGCAGCCTCAACCTCAAACATAAAATCTTCACGATCTTGCGGCTGCGGCGCGAGCCCCAGCCAGCTGGTATAGCCGAGTCGGGCAGTTCCACCCAGCGTCACACCCTGTACCTCGTCAGCGGCCAGGATCAGGCTGAGATCCCACTGCATTTCAATGCCGAGGTAGTGACGCACCCAGTCGCGTACTTCACACGCGCCGGGGGCATCCGGCAGAAAACGGGCATATTGCGCGGCGCTGAGCGGTCCCAGGTGCAGGCGAAAACGGTGCTGCACATCGCGCACCGCCACGCCGAGAAATGCAGAAGCGCCCAGCCGGGGCATATGGCGTCCCGCGCCCAGTCGGGCCTGATCGCGGCTGTCCAGCGTCAGCCAGTGCGGCAGGTTCTGCGTCAGCCTGACCGGCACACCAAAGTAGTGGCGCAGAATGCGCACCAGCCCTTCGGCGTCGTGGCCGTGGCGGCTGAGGTGGCCCACCAGCATCAGTCGGGCATGGAGGCTGAGCGAGCTGGCCTGCTGCTGGGCCGGTAAACCGATGCCCGCCAGGCAGGCGAGATAGTTCAGGAAGCGACTGTCGTCGGGGCGATCCAGCGACACGGTCGGCTGCGCATCGGCCCAGGCACGATAAAAAAGCAGCGTGGCGCGATGGTGAAACAGGTCAGCAAACGCCGACAGGCTGTGATCCTGATGATGCACGATACGTTCATGCACATATTCGGTCAGATGGGTCGGCAGCGGGCCGTTGGGGCCAAACAGCCCGAAGCTGTAGATGGAGAGCTCATGACGTCCCGGCTCGTCACGCGGCGTGGCGCTGGCGACGGTGGCGGGCGCAAACGCCAGTGACGGTGTCTGACCGATACGCACCGATTCGAACTTCGGCAGCGGCGCACGGCCCAGCGGATAGCGCTGACCGCCCTGCGCATCCAGCCGCCGCAGCAGCTGGAACAGATCGTAGCGCCACGGCGCGGCCATCACCCGCTGCCAGAAATCATCCGGCAGACGGGTGAGCCGGGGCAGCGAAATCACCTTTTCGCCACTCATATCAGCGCTTTCCGGCCCATGCGCGGCGGCCAGTAGCCCACTTCTCCACGCTGCTGGCTGTTCAGGGTGAACTCCGTGAAGCTGTTCAGCGCCACAAGGCGGCCACAGACCCGCTCCAGCACGCTGCCGAACAGCCACGGGCTGGCCCCCGAAAACGCCTGCTCATCCACTTCCAGCGTGATGCTGACGCCGCGCGCAAATACCACCGGGCCCGGCTCCGGCACGCGGCGGTTGACCGCGCTGAGCGTGCAGTGGCGGATGCCGTCAATCTGACGTGCGACCGGCGCTTCCGCCAGGTTGGCGTAGAGGCTCAGCAGCTGGCGCAGCGCCGCCGCGCCTTCTCCGTCGCTGCTGTCCATCAGGCTGAGGTAGTTCATCTGCAGATGGCTGATCAGCCGCCACGCGGAAAGTCCCTCGGCCAGCGCCGGACGCGGAGGCGTCGGCCCTTTGCACAGCTTCAGCTCCGATACCGGAATGGAGTCCGGCATCACGAAGTTGCCCTGATCCTGCTGCAGCATCAGCGGCAGATCGCGGCTGGTACACATCACGTCAGCGGAGAGATAGCGCACCTCGTCGTGCCACGGCGCGTGATGCTCATCCACCAGCGACAGAAAGACTTCTGAACCGATATAGCCCGTGCGCGTGCCGTAGCGCTGCGCCTGCTCGGACAGCGTGCGCTGTTCGCGGCGCAGTGAAAAATAGGCACCGTAATCGCCCTGGTCACCGCTGAAGGTGCTCCAGAACGGACGGAAAACCTGCTCTTCCCGCTTGCCCTCTACCGTAGCGAACAGCCGCTGTACCGAGTGCACCTCATAATCCAGCGGCCGGATGTTATCTACCACCAGATGATATTCATGCTGGCTGTCGCTGACCTTCAGGCGCTCGGCGGTTTTCGGAAAAAGATTGATGACAGGCGTGCAGTGCAGCGCCAGATGGCTGTGATCGACCACGCTTTCCAGCGCGCTGTCCGCTTTATCGAGCAGAATGATGATGTCGAACGCCATGGCGTTGTCGCAGCGGCGCAGAAACGGGGCCAGCTGGCTCAGGCTGATAAACTGGAAGCGCGCCGGAAAGGCGAAATATTCCTGCAACAGACGATAGCCGTCAAAGTTGCGCAGATCGTCCGGCAGCAGCGCCTGCTCCGGCGCAAAGCCCTGCTGCTGTAACGCGTCGTCCGTCAGCACCTGACGCTGCGGACGCTTCTCAACCGACTGCAGCACGATGCCCACCCGGTGCTGCATCAGCAGCTCCAGCAGTTTCAGTGCCTGGATATCCGGGCCGCTGAGAAACAGCATCAGATCGTCCACGCTGAGCTGACTGAGCGAGGAGATCCCTTCACACGTGATGCGGATACGCAGCGCACTGACCGCGCCCAGACCGCCGAGTTTCAGCTCGCCAGAGGGCAGATCGCCGGGCACGCCGCCGAGACTGGCTTCACTGATGCGCAGCGGATGCAGTACCACATCGTGCGCGGTGGTGTAGCTGCAGGTCACGCCGGTTTTTTTCAGGTTCTGGCTCTCCATCATGGTGCCGCGCGGCACGCGAAAGCCCTGGGTGATGTCGCCTTTGCGGCTGTCCGGCGTCAGCTGAGCGATCGCCATTGACGGCGTTGGCGAGAGATAGGATGGCGCAATCATCTCCAGCAGACGCTGCGAGAAACGCGGAAACTCCGCATCCATCTTCAGCTGCACCCGCGACGTCAGGAAGGCGAATCCCTCCATCAGCCGTTCTACATAAGGGTCCGCCACGTCAATGCCGCGCATGCCAAGACGTCCTGCCACTTTAGGATAGCGCGCAGCGAACTCGGCCCCCATCTCACGCAGGTAGGCCAGTTCACGGTTGTAATAATCGAGCAGATTGCTGTCCATGATTACCCTGCATCCTGTAGTTCGAAATGGCCGCTCTCCAGATCAACCTGAGTGCGGAACAGAAACGCCAGCGGATAAGGCACGCACCAGAGCCGCCCTTTGATCTCAATCGACAGCACGTTGTGCAGGCTGAGCGAGCCGAGATCGCTGACACAGCGCACCTGTAAACCCTGCGGCAGGATGCGCGGCTCGAAGTGCAGAATGGCGTTGGTCATTTTGCGCTGCATATCCTGCCATTCGATATCGGAGACGTTCTGCCCGGCCAGCGGTGCCACACCGAAGTTCCAGACAGAGCGCTGCACCTGATCAAAGCCGCTGAGATCCTGCTGGGCTTCGTTGTTGATGGTGTTGAACAGCCACTGCAGATCGCGCAGTACGTGGCGGCGCAGCGTGCTGTGAGTGATCAGCATGCTGTTGTCCGCTTCCTGCTGTTTATCCGGCGCGTTGTCGGTCAGGCGATCCAGTAACGAAGATTGCAGCTTGTCGCGGGCGGTTAACGCATCGCGTTTTTTTCGCGCGCGAAAGCCGCCATGCAGCTGGGCATAGCCGTCGTTTTGCGCGCCTGAATCATGGCTCATCGGCGGACTCAACGCTGTCAAACGCGACCTGCTGCAGGCTCAGCAGCGAAAATTCCGCGCTGTCGCTGAGCCACATTTTTTGCCCCTGACCGATGAACTGGTCCGGATCGTCGCCCAGTGGCTGCCATTCGGTGACGCTGGCGCGCAGAAAACGTTCGTCAGATGCCGCCAGCAACGGATAGCGCGCCGGGATCTGGCACACCTGCTCGCTGCCATCAACCAGCTGCACACGCGTGTGACGCCACACCAGATCGGTGACGCTGGCGGGTGCCTGAAACTGCATCTCACGAATGGCGGCAAACGGGATCCAGTAATAACGGCCCTGACTGATGACTTCACACACCGGCCCGAAACGGCTGTCGCCATCCATCAGCCAGCTGAATGCGGTGGGCTGATCCTGCTGCGTCGCGGTGCCGGGATTGGCCGCCGCGAGCTCAATCGCTTCAGCCCGCAGCGTGCTGCCGCGCGCGACATCACCCGCCGTTTCGGCCTGCAAGGCGGCCAGCAGCGTGTCGCACCAGTGCCAGGCGCTGCCCGGCAGCACCGGCCCGGCCTCGCCACGCAGCACCGCGTCACGCTGTAATTCACCGGCGATCGCCTGTTGCAGCAGATTAACTGTCGGTTGCGCCTGCGGGCTTAACGCCAGCCAGGATTGCAGCTGCGTCTGCGCGCGCGCCCAGTTGCCGGAAAGACAGAGCAACTGCACAAAGGCGGCCCGCAGGTCAGCATTCGCCGGATTTGCCTGAATCTGGCGGGTCACGTCAGCGAGCGTCTCGCCGAGGGTGGCGCTGGCCAGACGGTGTTGTAAGGATTCCATGCAAACTCCTTTTGCGTCAGTTAAGGGTGCGGTAGACCGCAGCGGCGGGATCTTTCAGTTCAGGATGCAGTTTTTCCACCAGCTGCACGCTCAGCGCGGCATCGCCGCTGATCCACGGCGACCAGACTTTACGGACTTCCTGCAGACGCGCCTGCAGCGCACTCTGATCGGCCGCTTCGCTGACGGGCATCTGCACTACCACCTGACGCGTTGCCTGCCAGCCGTTAAAGCGGTTGCTGAATGGCAGAATCAGCCAGCTGTCCGGGGATTTTTCATTGCTCAGCACCATGCGTTCACTGTTGACCGTGGTGATGTGCAGTTCGGCAGTGGGCGACTGATTGCTCAACCCCATCACCGGAAAACCCTGCAGGAAGGTCACGCCGACTGCCGCAGGTGCGCCGTTACCCTGTTGCGTCAGTCGGCTGTGTCCACTTAGCCAGCCATCAGAACCACAGATCAGCCCCTGATTTGCCGGAACAAACAGCGCGCTGCCCTGTGCCGGGTGCTGCCACCAGGTGCGGAAATGGCAGCCGTCCAGCAGACTGAATTGCAGCCACGGCGACGTGTCGGCCTGAGCGGCGTTGCGTAGTGCTTCTGCGGGGACCGCCGTAGCCGTCGGCTGGACCGGCTGAGTCGCGGGCGGCGTCACCACGGTTTTCCACTGCTGCGCACGGGCGGCGCTGCCAGTAGCAATTTCACTCCCCTGCGCATCGGTCAGTTGCCAGTGCAACTGTTGCAGCGGTTTACACTGCGACGCCATCAGTCCGGCAACGCGGGGCAGAAAATCTTTCAGCACCGCGGCGTTTTTTTCGCCCAGGGTGACGATGCGCAGGTTAATGGTGCTGTTACACCAGCTCGACAGCTGATTGTTTTTTACGTCATCAATCCAGACATCCAGTTTCTGTGCCGGGGACTGTACGATGCGATAGTTTTCAGCATAAGCCTGCGTGCTGAGCAGCAGCGCAGCCAGACCCAGTAATCCATATTTCATGTTGGCGTTCTCAATCTCGCAGAGGGAAGAACTGCGCCGCTTCAGAGAGCGAGTGCAGCAAGGTGGTGTCCTGAGGTGATCCAATCCAGACGGCCAGCGCGCTGAAATTATCCTGCTGCCCCTGATCGGGCTGATCGTTCCTGATGATTTGCTGCATCAGCGTCAGCCACTCTTCCGGCGTATTCACCATGTGCAGCGACTGCTGCATCTGTTCCAGCGTCACGCCGTGCCAGAAACCATCGGTGCAGAGTAAAAAGGCGTCGCCATCTTCAATCCCGACCACCTCGCTGTAGCTGGCGTCGCGCTGCTCATCGCCCATCCCCAGCGCAAAATAGAGCAGATTGCTGTTGATGCCTTCGGTGCGATGTCCGGCATCTTTCATCTGCTGCACCAGGCTGTGGTCGGTGGTGACCAGATAGAGATAGCCGCGACGGAACAGATAGAGGCGGCTGTCGCCTGCATGGGCCCAGCAGGCCAGATGGTAGTCGCGGTCAATAAACAGGCTGACCAGCGTAGTGCCCATCCGGCTGTGTTCGCTGCTGGCTTTCTGCTGCTGGCGGATGGCGTGATTCGCCTGATTGACGTAGTTACGAATCGACTGCGCATTGAGATGCGCATCGCCATCAAACGACTGCAGGAGACTGCTACGGGCAATCGATGCCGCGATGTCCCCGCCGGGAAATCCGGCCACACCGTCGCAGACCACAAAGCAGGCCGAGCGCTTACCGATGACATCACCGATCTGATCCTGATTACTGGCGCGATCGCCCTGATTCGACGACGAGGCAATAGTGATATTCATGCGTCATCCGTGTGGGTTTGTGAGTCTTTGTACTGATTAACTTCCAGGTCATAGGCGTGCAGGAACGCTTCGCCGAACAGGGTGTGGAAATCGTCTTCGATCTCGCCCGCCGTCTCGCCGTAGCGCTCAACAAAATGTTCCCACAGCGCCGCTTTACGGCTGCCCGGCAGGCCGATACGTGACACCGATCCCGCCTGACGCGCCTCCTCCTCCAGCTGCTCCGGGTTAAAGGATTGCAGCATTGAGGCGATGATGGCGCGGATACCGGCGATCATGCCCAGCTGGTGCGCCTGCAGATCGATCAGCGCATCACGCACTGCCTGACGCGGCGGCATAAAGCCCGGCATCCGGCTGCCAAACATCTGCATTAAGACGGTTTTGCCTGAAGGCAGCAGCTTGAACGGGTTGTTGGCGTCGTCGAGGATCACCGTCATGTCAGCCTTCACCCCGCGCTTGAGGATCGAACGCGAAGAGAGTAGCGCCACCGTACCCTGCGAAAACATGCTCAGCATCTGCCCGAATTGCAGCATCTGCTCACGGTCAAATTGCGGCGTCGGCTGCAGGTCGCGCAGACCCATTCCCTCCAGCAACGCATCCAGTAGTTCTCCCTTGAGGGCATCACCGCTGCTTTCGCTGGGTGTCGTCGGGTGCGCAGCGGCGGCATGATGGCGACCGGAAGCTACGGGATCGATGCGCAACCGCCCTTTCGGCGTCGGGGATGGCGTACGCTGTACCGCCTGCGGCGTGGGCAGCGTAATTCCGCCGTAATCGATCTGTGGATTTACCGCGTCAGACTGGCCGGGCAGTTCCTCGTCAATCAGCGGTGTCTGCTGCTGTGCCTCAGAGTGAGGCTGGCTGTGAGTCTCATGCTGTGATTCGTCGAAGCTGAACAACGGTGAGTGATCGGTGTCGGTCAGGCTGGCGGGATCCTGCTGCGATGGACGTGCGGCCATCGGCTCATTTTTTGCCACCGGTTGAGGTGGCACATGCAACGTGGCCGGTTTCGGCGTCGTCAGCTCCGGCTGGGCCAGCGGCACCGCGTTGCCCATCATCAGACCCAGCGGATCATCATGGTTGCGCGCATCCGTACTGCTCTCGCCGTCAAACAGGCTCAGCGGATCAAGTTCAGCGGCAGGCGTTTCAGCCTGCGGTGGCGCCGTGTTTTGCTGAGCAGACAGCGTGCTTGGCGTCCGGTCGTCAAAAATACTCTGCTGCCCGAACAGCGCATCGCCTTCATCAAACAGGCTGCTGTTTTTTGGCTGCTGACCATAATCCAGCGGCGCATCGTTAATCAGCTGAGCCAGCGGATCTTCCGGATTTCGGTCAGGACGAGCGGGCGCAGTCAGCGGATGGGCCTCAGGCATCTCTGGCGCAGCTTTGCGTTTAGAGAGATCGTCCGAAATCGAAAACTCTTTCGCCAGGCTGTCCCAGATTTCGCTGGGAATGGCGGCGGTGGTGCTGGCTTTTTCCGCTGCCGGTTCGCGAGCGGGTGCTACGGACTGCACCGGCTCAGGACGCGGAACAGCCCTTTCACTCTGCGGCTGCTGCGCACTGTTGAGATCGCTGACCAGCAATTGGTAATCATCGATGCCCAGTATATCTCCATCCTGCAGCTCAACCTGACGTCCGCGTTCCAGCGGAATATCGTTGAGTAACACGCGCGTCACATTGCCACGGTTGGTCAGGCGACATTCGCCATTTGCCGTGATATGCACAATCGCCTGCAGGCGGGAGAGTGTGCGATCGTCATCCGGCAGCACCAGATTATTATCCACACCACGACCAATGGTGCCGCCAGGCGGAAAGAAATCACAATGAGTTTGCGGCGGCTGTTGGCCGGGTTTAGTCGTTATTATCGTAAAGCGCATAACGGATTCCTGCGGTTAGCGGTTCGGCATCTATACCGCGCACCTCTCGGGGAAAGGCGCGCGGTATAGAAAGCAGGGGGATTTAATTTTGGGAGTTGTCTCTTTAAATACTCTGCTACTGGATTAATTCAATTATTTAAACAGATAAAAATTATATTTATTTAAGAAAATGAAGCTGCGTTAACGGCTTATCTTTAATTAACATACAGGGTAAACATTAAAATAGTTGCAAAGATGATTGCATTACAGCCACCAGAAGCCACTCTGCTGAAATGTCATTTATACAGAATTATTTACCGGCATTGAAAAAACGGGATTACAGCGTAATGCAGAGAGTGATATTCATAGAGAATATCGTGCCCAGCCTGTAAACCCTGAGCACGACGACATAATCAGTAAGGCAGTTGCTTCAGAATAGCAGTGCGTTCTTTGTCGATGCGGATAACACAGAGGTTGGTGGCAACCGCATTCGCATTGCTGCCATCTTCAGCGGCAAAGGCTTCCAGCTTGCACTGACCATCACGATACTTCAGCCAGTTACGCTGGGTATCCACCAGCGTGCCGACATAGTCATCAGCCAGTTTTTTCTGCGTGCCGTACATCTGTACAATGCGTTTTTTAGCCGTCTGGTATTCTTTGTTGAGGTCATCTTCCGCCAGCTTCTTCTGCTGAACAGTACACTGAAATAGCGCACCGTCTGAAGGCTGTTTTGCACAGGTATCTTCAGCGAGCGCTGAAGCGCTGATGCAAAGAGACACAGTGATTAAAGCCAATTTATGCAGTCTCTTCATATTTTTCTCAGCAGTCTGCACCATCAATGATAAGGAATTAACTTAAGTTTTTTAATTCTTTGCTCGTTAAGTTCAGAAGTACACATATTAATATTAGCGTTACTTAAATCACTTCCCTTATCTGCAGCATAAGAAGCCAGTTTACAATCATTCTCTCTATACTTCAGCCAGGCTCGTTGAGCTTCAGTCAACGCATCCATATACTGGCTTAACTCTTTGTTGTCACCTTTAAAAAGCGTTTCAACTCTGGTCTTAGCCAGCTTATATTCTTTGTTTAAATCAAGCTCAGTTTCGTTCCTGTTTTTCTGGGTGCAGGTATAAACTTCCTGGTCATTATTGCCGTTTGAACAATCACTGATTGCATAGACGGGGGAAACATAAAAAGCTGTGACACACAGCAACAAAGAAAAATAATTTCTCATTGAAAATCTCACCTGTAATAACACACCTATGCCTGAGAACAAGTGCAGACTCAATATGCCGGGTTTTTTATAAACGATGTTATTTAATCACCCCAAGATCCCGAGCAATAACTTTACTTTTAAAGGTTACAATATATTCC
The DNA here is from genome assembly GCF_902706165.1 of Pantoea sp. 18059. NCBI lineage: Bacteria > Pseudomonadati > Pseudomonadota > Gammaproteobacteria > Enterobacterales > Erwiniaceae > Pantoea > Pantoea sp. 18059. The sequence continues at coordinate 391,205 of NZ_CACSJS010000001.1, read as the reverse complement.
CAGAGGCCGCTGCCCTTCTGGCTTGGATAAAACGAATAATCATACTGGCCGTTAGTAAAGCGATAACCCCGGAAGTCGCAGACGTCAGGACAATTTGAATTTATGGTTTCACCTTTAAGAAATATCGATGAATTGTCTTTTACTCTGGTTGACTTAAGCGAAACATCATCACAGGTGACGTTACCTTCATCACAACCATATTCAATATCCGCTTTGAATATTTTTCCTTCAAAGTGTGAAACTGACTTCGCCAAAACAAATGAAGGTGAAACTAAAAGCACTATCATAATCAAATGACTTACTTTCTTCATCATGTGGCAAGTTCCGTATAAGAGTAATTTACATTATACTGATCAACTTCAGGTTTAATTATCGGCTTCATTTAACTAAACATATTCTCTTTTGAAAATTCGCTGCTGATGTTTAGCGCTGCATCAACTTTTAATTCCCTTAAAAATAAACGCTATTTCTTATACTTATTGTAAAGCGCCTCAGCATCCTGGCTTTGCGAAAGCAACGTGCATTTCATCATGTTGAAGTTTCCTGTGACCGAGCCAGTCAGGTTCATCTTCAGATAGGTATTGATTAACTTATCGCCTTCGCTGAAAGCTTCAACAGGGAGATGGCTTACCTCTAACCAGGCTGATGCGCTTTTAAAGGCATCATCGGTGAAAGCCTTGTCAGTCGCAGCTTTTCCTGCACAACGGTTCAGAAGCCAGTTGCTGAAAATCTCCGGTTGCTTAAAGGAGTCTGGCGCCGGTGGCGTTATCGCCAGCGCCGCAGGAGATAAAGTCAGAGCAAATAACATCAGGAATTTTTTCATTTCAGTATCCACAAGGAGGCAACATCAGGAACAAAACTACCATTTTCTGCGCCACCCAGGAAGTGACAGGTATCAGAACAGATGTTGCCATTCCAGAGTGTCACGTGTCCGCGGGCATTGCTCCAGCCACTGCCCTGAAAAACAATAATTCCCTGTTTACCGTTAAATGAACCGGGTTTTGGTGACGTCACGTTCAGGTCTGGCTGACCGAAGGCGCCGACTAAAAAGTCCATCATATCGTTGACGCGAAACATATAACGCTTTTTGTCTTTTCCCGTCACGGTTGCATAACGACTGTTGGCGGGTATGGGAACACCAGTGTAATTAAGGACATAGCTCATTCTGATGGGACAGGCATTCTCGAAAATTCCGGAGGAGATATTCGCTTCTACTTTACCACCCAATATTTCCCCAACCTTCTCAACGGGAACATTAACTTCTGAGAAGCGGTTCCAGGCGGCCGAAAATTGAGGTCTTAAATGTACCATCGCAAAACTCCTTTATAGCCTCCCCCTGAGGGGAGGCTGCTGACCAGAATTACGCTTCTTTGTTGCCTTTGATGTCCCAGCCGGCGCTGCTCTCTGCGCCTTTGCCGCCGGAAGAGCTCTGCTCCCAGTACTGCTGCTTCACTTTAGAAGCCTGGAAGGAGTAGGTCATTCCCAGGGTATCGCCGTTGTCGGAACCATTGTAATTTACAGCGGTAACCAGAACATCTTCCAGGGTAATGCGTGCATACTCAACCTGAGAGCCACCCGCTTTACAGATAGAGAGTTCGACTTTAGCGAGATGTTTACCGCTTGCGCAGTTCTTCAGCAACGCCGTGGTCGATTTGTCGATCAGTGCATTAACGTGCAGGTCGTTGAAGTTAACCTTACCCGCACCGCCGCCGCCGCCAACAGACATGTTGCCTGGCTGAGAAGCACCCCATGAGAAAGAGGTGATATCAGTCCAGCCAGTGTGGTTTGAGTCTTTAGACTCGCCGGTGACTCCGTCAACCTTCATAAACATATCAATAGCCATTATCTTTCACTCTTTATTGGTTAAGATTATTGCTTTCAAAAAAGCAAGGATATGGCAAAAAGAAAAGCATGGGGCTGAATAAAACAGTCCATATTTTACCTTTGCCTTGCTTCTGAAATATCGTTATAAACCATATTCCAGACGTCGTATTGCCGGTTATTTAACCGGACAAAAATCGGTATGCATTTTCATGGCGAGAACAACAGCAGATAATCTGATGCCCTGCCATAGACCTCATGCCCAGGCGGTCATTTCATAGACAGCATCCTGGCAGATCGTTTATAGTAAGCAGGCGCTTATAAAGTTCACAGAAGGAATGAATATGAAAAAGATCATCTCACTTTTCCTGATAGTCGTGTTGTCGCTGCTCTCTCTCTATGCCATCGCTGATATTATTGGTTCGATATATCTGGTTGCTCGCTATGAAAACTTTACTCTTTCTTCCTCCGGGATTATTGCTGGTAAAATTCTCTTCACCGCCGTCTGCGTGGCCTTTATTTTTATTTTAATTAAGATATCACGCAGAAAACTGGTTAATTAATTTGCTTCAACTTTTGCGCCACGGCATAAAGCGATATTGACGCAGTTATTGAAATAATAATCAGGACTGCGTTAATAACCTTACCCATTACTGATATGTCCCAGTCAAAAAACAGAATATAATAACCCGAGCAGGTAATTAATATCAGGGCAGAAAAAAAGGTCAGCAGATAACTCATTAAAAAGAGAGCGGCCTTTTTAAACATCATGCATTCCTTCCACAAAGTTAGTAAAGACCTCATTGGCGAGCGGGGAGTTATTCTGTTGCAATGCAATTGCATCCAGCCAGGGATCAATGTTGTCCTCCAGCAGGAAATAGAGTAAATCAAGATCGCCCGCTCCGCGCAGCAATGCGTACACCTCCTTGTTCTTTTTCATCAAATCTCTGGAGGTATAGATCGATCTTGAAACTGATGCGCCAATTGTGATGATCCCAGTCATCCCCGCGCTAAAAAGAAACTTAGGTATGACCCGACTAAAAAATCGTGAGACGATCGCATCCACAAAAAGGTATTTAAACGTAAAAGAGCCTGCAGCGCTTCCGCCCATTTTGACCAGCATTTTTTCTAACTGCTGTTCATTAAGGCGTTTAATATATTGCTCAACCACCAGCTTAATTAGTTTCCTGAGATCGTCACTGGTCGCCCCTTTTTTCAGTAAGGTGAGCAATCGAATACGATCCGTCTCGTTATCCCAGCGATGATCGCTATCTAAAAAGTCTTTGGTCAGCGCATAGAGATCACCCGGAATAGAGGTAAATCCACTTATTGCACTCACCATAAACGTCTCAACGCCTGATTTCTTTTTGGTATTGAACAGGCCCAGCATGCCATCGGCGATATTTTTCGGTGAATCCATGTCCCACATCCTTTTTTATGCAGCAATCTTTCCCGTAAACCGGGAGCGTAAAACCCTTTGTCCCGGTTAACTCTGTGACTCAAGGGAAACGTGATGCCCGGTCATCCCCGGCATCACGCCTCCCTTTCAGCCCTTACGCATTATCATTTTTCAGCGACGGCAGCTTAGAGACCAGACGTAGAGAAACCGTCAGCCCTTCCAGCTGGTAGTGCGGACGCAGGAAGAATTTCGCGGAGTAGTAGCCAGGATTATCCTCCTGCTCTTCCACATTCACCTCGGCAGCCGCCAGCGGCTTGCGAGACTTGGTCTCCTGCGAGGAGTTAGCCGGATCGCCATCGACATAGTTCATCACCCAGTCGTTCAGCCAGCGTTCCATTTCATCACGCTCCCGGAAAGAGCCGATCTTGTCGCGCACGATGCACTTCAGGTAGTGCGCGAAACGGCAGCAGGCGAACAGGTAAGGAAGACGCGCGGCCAGACGGGCATTGGCGGTGGCATCGGCGTCGTGGTACTCCATCGGCTTCTGTAGTGACTGCGCACCAATAAAGGCAGCGAAGTCAGAGTTTTTGCGATGTACCAGCGGCATAAAGCCATTTTTCGCCAGTTCGGCTTCACGACGATCGCTGATGGCGATTTCGGTCGGGCACTTCATATCCACGCCGCCGTCATCGCTCGGGAAGGTGTGGCACGGCAGATTTTCCACTGCCCCACCCGACTCCACGCCGCGTATTGCGGTGCACCAGCCATACTCTTTGAAGGAGCGGTTGATGTTGGCGGCCATCGCGTAAGCCGCATTGCTCCACGTATAGTTGCCATGATCGGAACCATCGGTCTGCTCTTCAAAGTCAAAGCTGTCGACCGGGTTGGTACGGATGCCGTAAGGCAGACGCGCCAGGAAGCGCGGCATCACAAGGCCCAGATAGCGTGCATCTTCCGACTCACGCAGGCTGCGCCAGGCAGCATACTCGGTGTTCTGGAAGATTTTGGTGAGATCGCGTGGATTCGCCAGCTCCTGCCAGGACTCCATCTGCATCACTTCGGGCGCGGTGCCGGTGATAAACGGACAGTGCGCGGCTGAGCCGATACGCGCCATCTCACCCAGCAGCTCAACATCCTGCGGGCTGTGGTCGAAGTAGTAGTCGCCCACCAGGCAGCCAAACGGCTCGCCGCCGAACTGACCATACTCCTGCTCATAAATTTTCTTGAACAGCGGACTCTGATCCCAGCCGGCACCCTTGTAACGCTTCAGAGTGCGACCCAGCTCCTGCTTGGAGATGCTCATAAAGCGGATTTTGAGCATCTCGTCAGTTTCAGTGTTGTTCACCAGATAGCTCAGGCCGCGCCAGGCGCTTTCCAGCGACTGAAACTCCGGATGGTGAATAATCTGGTTCACCTGCTGCGACAGCTTTTCGTCGATCTCCGCGATCAGCGCCTGAATGGTGCGATAGGCATCGCTGGAGACGGTAACGGTGTTCTCCAGCGCCTGCTGTGCCAGGGTTTTCACCGCGCTTTCGACCGCGGCACGCGCCTGATCGCTTTTTGGCCGGAACTCTTTATTCAGCAGCGCGCTGAACTCATCCTGACTGAAACTGGCTGCGCCCTGCGACTGCGGTTGTTGTGAAGTCTGCGTCATGCCTGCGGCTCCTTACCTTCAGTGGCCTCATCCTGCTTTGGCAGATGGGTCAGGGCCTGCAGCAGCGTAGGATCCTGCAGCACCTTACCAATCAGCTCTTCCGCGCCGTTTTTGCCATCCATATAGGTCAGCAGGTTCGCCAGCTGGGTACGCGCTTCCAGCAGCTTGCTCAGCGGCTCCACGTTGCGGGCCACCGCGTCCGGCGAAAAGTCATCCATGCTGTCAAAGGTCAGATCGATGTTCAGCTTGCCTTCGCCATTCAGGGTATTGTCTACCTGGAACGCGGCGCGCGGCTTCAGTGCTTTCATGCGCTCATCGAAGTTGTCGATGTCGATTTCCATGAATTTACGGTCATCAATGCCTGGCTGTGGCTCCAGCGGTTTACCCACCAGATCCGCCAGCACGCCCATTACAAACGGGAGCTGGATTTTGCGTTCCGCGCCATAAATTTCCACGTCATATTCAATCTGAACGCGAGGCGCGCGATTGCGGGCAATGAACTTCTGCCCACTGGATTTGCTTGTTGCCATGGTTTTCTCCATACATGATGCGCGGATAAAGTGTCACAGCAGGCGCGCAGGTCCCGCTGAGTGTGTGTGCGTCACGCCTGCTTAATCGCGACGTCCGAAAATGGTTTCCAGCTGATGTACGCCGTCGGGTGCCAGTTCGCGGATGATCTCCAGAAAGTCGCGCTCGATTAAGCGCTGTACACGGTCGATCATCAGTGGGGCCGGATGACTCGGCTCATGCTGGGTGAAGTAGAGCTTCACTTTCTCCAGCATCAGCTGCGCGTCGGCGCGGGAACTGATCTGCACCGTGCGCCAGTCAGCGGCAGCGCGCGGGTTGGCCGGTGCAGGCGATGCCGCGGTTTCTGCGGGCTGTTCCACGGCGGCTGTGGGGATCAGCGCATTGATATCTGTGGCCTGGCAACGTTCAGCGATCAGCGCAATCTGTCTGCGCAGCTGTGTGAGTTCCGGCACCGCGGCTTCGCCCAGTCGTTCGGTCACGGTTTCGCAGATGGTCTGCAGCCGCTCATGAATCTGCAGCACCGCCTCAATACCGGGCTGGTCGCCGCGCGCCAGTTCGTCGATCAGACGCGGCAGGCCGCCAGGATAGTCCGCGACTTCGGTTTTACTGCCGTCGCACAGGGCGGCCGCATCGCGCAGCGTGATGCCGTCAGAGGGATAGCGCAGCAGCCAGCACTGACGCACCGCGCCGCTCAGATCAGTTTTGTCACCCAGCAACGCCAGCGCATTAATGCGGTAGAAGGGATCCTGCTCGCCGAACTCCTCCAGCCGGGGCCACAGCGGCTCCCAGTAGAGCAACAACGCCTGTTCAATCAGCTTCAGGCCCTGGGCATAGCCCGGCAGCCCTTTCAGTTCGGTCCAGGCGTGGGTCAGCGCCAGCATTACCCGCAAATCTTTGCTGCGCGCCAGCAGCGCTATCGCCAGCTTCTCGACTCTGTTCCAGTCGGCCGGTTCTGCCGGAATGATAGTATTGCCAAACTGCTGCTCCGCTTTACCGGCGCTGGCCTGCTCCATCGCCTGAAAATCAGCGTGGTACTCCAGGTTATCGCCGCCGGGATTGTCCTCGCTGACCGGAGCCAGAAGAGCCTCTGTATTCATCGTCATGCGTGTCGCCTCAGGATTCAAACATCGGGGGATAAAGTCCGTTTCGTCCCGGCTTTGCCCCACCGGCCGGATCAAACAGCAATGAAAAGAGCTGGGCGGTAAAATTACCGCTGTGAACCTGGGTATAAAGCGGGAAACCGTCGCTTTGATTGGTCCACCAGAAACTGGTGTAGAACTGCGGGTCGAAGTTCTCGCCCGGCAGTGTCCAGTTCAGCGTCGAAGGGGTATCGCCATGCCCGATGACGTTGAGAATGTCTGACGTCTCGTCCGACTCCTGCGGCGGCTGCGGCTGAGGAATGCTGATCAGCGCCTGATCCAGCTGCTCCGGTGACCCGCCGCCCTGCACCACCCGCAACAGCGTATTGCCGACCTGCTGATACCACTCGCCGGAGCGCGCCAGCAGGGCTGGCGACCACTCGGCGGGCGTGAAGTGGCGCAATGCGCAGAGTGGGTAGTTACGGCCCACGCTGTCACGCGCGGCAATCAGGCAGCCCATCTGAATCAGCTGGCTGCCCAGCATCGGCGGCACCACAAAATTCCAGACCGGCGCGTTAAGGAACGGGCGCGACGGGGCGTTATCACTCTCCTGACTGCTCTGCCAGTGATGCAGGCCCACCTGAAACCAGCTGGACCATTGGCGATAGAGCACGTCCGGGAAGCGGCGCTTCACAAAGTCACCCGCGCTGGGCACTTTGCCGTACCAGCAGGGTGCAGCGTAATGAGTCATTGTCGGGTCCTGTTTCAGGGGCAGCTAAAGCCGGGAAGCTGGAACGGGTTACGAATGCTGCCAGGGGTGAACGACAGCGTGACCTGATGACCGTCCACGCTGAAACTCGCTTCGCGGGTCAGGCCGCCTGCCGCTGTCAGCCGGGCGCGGTCAAAGAAGCGATTGAGCGCCCAGGGACCGCTGGTGACCAGCGTGGAGGTGGTGCCGTTGGTCAGACCCAGCTGCATCCGCACCTGGCTGGTGCCGCCGGGGCCGGGCCAGCTGACCATCTGTACCGCCTGCGGTCCGTGGCTGTAGCGTAAAATCTGCCCATCCACATCCAGCGTCAGATTAAGGATGTCGTTATCCATTTTTACCGTACGCAGCGTGACGCGGAAGCCGGGCGTGGTCGCACCATTGGCAAAGAAGGCATCGCGGATTGACTGCGCCTGCTGGAAGGGCCGCAGCAGGGCTTCGCCTCCCGGCAGGGTTTTACCGTCAATGCCCGGCGTAAAGCGCCACGCCGCGTTGGTGGTGTCGACTTTGCTGGCCAGGTTGTCGCGGAAGAAGCTGTCCATCATGCCGCTGCCGGGTGCAAACATCCGCGCCAGATCGTCTGGTGTGACCTCACTGCGCGCAGAGCGAACCAGCGGATAGCGACCGGCGATCGCCTGGCGGCAGAAACTGCCCACTTCCATGGTGATGCGCTTGCGGACGTTATCCATATCGCGGCGCTGTGCGTCGCTGCTGGCACCCACCGCCATGCTGGAAACCATGTTCTGCAATGAACCCGGCAGACGGCCGGCACTGGCCTGCAGACGACTGATGGCATCGCTGGCCGGTGGCGGCATCCCGCTGTTCGCCGCATCCTGCACGGCGGTGAGGTATCGATAGAGATCGTCAATCTGATGCAGGAAGTCATCCACCGCCAGCACCTTACTGCCCTGCTGCAGCGGCTGGGCCAGCTCCAGAACCGGCGCAAAGTGCAGCGCGACGGCCTGCTCCGGGGATGCCTGAGTAGCGGCCTGTCCGCGCGCGGCACTGGCCTCGGGCGAGGTAAATAGCGCTTCAAGGGTGCGGGTGGCGCTGTTATCCGACGGCTTTGCTGCCTGCGCGGTTTTCTCATCCGGCTGCGCCCGATTCAGCGTCAGCAGACCACCGAGGTTGATCACCAGCTGGCGCAGCGGCGAATGGTTGCCCGACAGCAAACGGGCGGTGTTGATGCGTTGCGAGAGATCGGCGCTGCTGTTGAGCTGAATGTCGCTGAGGAACTGCTCCCACTGCCGGATATAGTCCTGCACGTAGAGCTGGCGCACCGCAAGATCCGTCTGCTCACTTTTCTGCTGCGGCGCCGCGCCGCCCAGCACCCAGAGATCGTCCTGATACAACGCCTGGGTCACCGGGGCAATCTGCTTATCCACGTGCTGCCAGTAGCCATCCGGCGTATAGAGACCCGCCACACCGTCATTGACCGATTTACCGCTTTTGCGGGAAAACACCAGCTCGCTCTGGGGACCACCCAGCGCCGCCAGCGTCACCGGCTGCAGGCTGTCATCGCGTTGCAGCAGGCGCTTCAGCCGTCCATAGACGCGCTGTGACAGCGGCATCTGATTAATCAGCGCCTGCTCGCGCTTTACCAGCGCTTCATCCTTCGCATACGGCGACGAGTGAATCTGCGTCTCCAGCAACTGTTGCAGGTGCCACGCCAGCTGTTTCACCTGCTGCTGGGTAACGTTCTGCGGCAGTTCGCGTGACAGGTTGAGCATCAGCCACGCCTGCAGGAATTTGCCATCGTAGTGCTTTGGCTGGTAGAGCATCTGATACGCTTTCAGCGCTTCGTAGCTGTAGTCAGCATCACTGCCGTTGTCATTACGCAGCCAGCGGGTGATGTTCTGCGCCACCTGCGGCAACAGCAGCTGTTTCAGTGCCTTGTCGTAGAGCGCACGGGTGGCATCGCTGACCTCGGTGCCGCGATAAAGCCCCATGCGGCGCGTCAGCGGCGGTGCTTCCAGTGAGAAGTCGGCGCTCTCCGGCAGGTGCAACAGAGTGTTGAGATAAGGCACCAGCGCAAAGAGGTCGCCATTGACCTGCTGCTGAAGCTGATCGCCCAGTTGTTCAACCTGCGGCGCTTTAGCGGCCATCTCCTGCAGATAGGCTTTGTTTTTACTGTAGCTGGTGAGCCACAGCGCCCCGGCCACCAGCAATATCAGCAGCAGCGCCAGATAGCCCGACCAGAGTCCGGCGCGGTTGCGCAGCTCCCACCAGCGGTTGCTGCCCGCCAGACCGGACTCCTGGAAAATCACATTTTCCAGTACCCCTTTCAGGAAGAAGCTCTGCCCTTTGTTCTGCGGGATAGGCGACTCTTTATCGACCTTATCCCAGCTTCCTGACTCGCCAGCCTGCTGCCCCGGCAGATTCAGTGCGCGGTTCAGCTCGCCCATCACCCGATCAAACGGCAGTCCCTCCTGGGTGCCGCTGGCAAAGTAGATACCGCGCGGCGCGAACTGGGTTTCAAAATCGGAGCGGGCAAACAGCGTGTCGAGCGCGTCTGCCAGCAACGGCCGCAGCGCCGCAAACTCCTGCGGGAAGAGATAGCTCTCTGCCCGCGCCTGCGCGTCGCTTTCCGTCAGCAGCCGATCGGCCAGTCCGGCATCCAGACGCTGTTGCAGCAGGGAATACTCCTGCTGAAACTGGTTGTTAAGTTCGAAATCGGCGGCGGACGCTTTCGCCCAGGGAAAGGTGAATCCCCAGATTTGTTCACGCTGCGCTTTATCCAGCGAGGCAAAGTAGCTGCGGAAGCCTTTGAGCAGATCCGCTTTGGTGACCAGCACATAGACCGGGAAACGGATGCCAAGGCGATCGTGCAACTCCATTAACCGCTGACGCAGTGCCAGCGCCTGATTACGCAGCGCCTCGGGCGACTGCGACAGCAGGTCGGAAACGCTCAGCGTGACGATGACGCCATTGATCGGCTGACGTCCGCGATATTTACGCAGCAGGTCGAGAAAATGATGCCATTCGCTGGCATCACGCTCCTGCTGACTCTCCTGGGTGCTGTAGCGCCCGGCGGTATCGAGCAGCACCGCGTCATTGGTGAACCACCAGTCGCAGTTGCGGGTGCCGCCAATGCCGCGTAGCGCCGACTTGCCGAATTTATCTGCCAGCGGAAACTGCAGGCCCGAGTTGACCAGCGCGGTAGTTTTACCGGCTCCGGGCGCGCCAATGATCATGTACCACGGCAGCTGATAGAGATACTGACGGCCAAAGCGCTGTGCCCAGAACGGCGTGCCCTTGCTGCTGTGGCGCTGGAAGTGCGCCTTTTTCAGCATGTCAGTGGCTTCGGAGAAACGCCCTGCCAGCACCTGCTCTTCACTGGTCAGGCGCTGACGATCGGCTTCCGGCGCATCGCTTTTGCCGGTTTCAAGGCTCGACATCAGCTTGCGATTGAGCCAGATGTTATAGAGCCGCGGAATCGCCTGGCCTAAGCCCCATACCAGATAGAGCAGCGCGATACTGATAATGCGGTTCTGCTCCGGCTCAAGCGGGCGCGAATCGACGATTGAGAACACCGGGCCAATTACCCAGATGATAAAAGAGAGCGCGGTAATGCCGACAAAGCCCCACGCGAGGCGGCTGGTCAGCACCGCAAACAGAATATTCAGCATGGATCAGTTCCCTCTCGCCAGGCCGTTGAGTTCGGCATGCGTCGCATCCGGCGCCACCAGCAGGGTAATTTCAACACGACGGTTACGTGCGCGATTTTCTGCGCTGTTATTAGGCACCAGCGGATTGCTTTCACCGCGCCCTTCCGCTTTCACCCGTGACGGCTGCGCCAGCTGCTGTTGCAACAGGGTCTGTACTGACCGGGCACGTGCCAGCGAAAGCTCAAAGTTGGAGGCGAAGCGGGCACTGCGGATCGGCACGTTATCGCTGTAGCCAATCACCTGAATCTGGCCGCTGACATTGTTCATGGCAGCAGCGATGCGCTGGATTACGTCGGTGTAACGTCCGCGCACCTCGGTGGCCGCCGAGGCAAACAGTCCGTCCCCTTTAAGCGTCACCACGCTGCGGTCCGCTTCGTCACGCACCGCTACCAGCCCGGCATCAATTTCCGGTTTCAGGAAAGCGCGCAGGTTCAGCGTGGCGGGCGGTGGTGGCGCAGGGTTGCCGATCTTCACTTCCGGCAGCGCCGTCTGATAGATACGGGCCAGTACCGGCGAGGTGTAATCGCCGAGACGCCAGTTGAGCACGATGTAGAACAGACAGGCCGCCAGCCCCGCCACCGCCGCACAGGCCCACAGCGGGATCATTGGCCGCCACAATTTGCGCAGGACCGGCTGATCGGTGGGATGCGGAGACAGCGCCGCTGCATAATTGCCACGCACGCTTTTGATCATCTGCAGCAGGCGCTGTTTGATGGTCTCCAGCTGCGAGCGACCGTTGTCCAGCACCCGGTAGCGTCCTTCGAACCCCAGCAGCAGGCAGAAGTAGATCAACTCCAGCATCAGAATGTGGCGTCTGGGGTTCTGCGACAGCTTAGCCAGCAGCTGAAAAAACTTTTCGCCGCCCCAGGTTTCATTGTGAAAGGTGACCAGCAGACCATTGCTGGTCCAGACGCCGCGGCTGCCCCACGGCGTCAGCGCCGCCGCCTCATCCAGCGCGGTACAGAGACAGTATCGCGCACCGATGATCACTTCATAGCCCAGGCCTGACTGCTGGCAGCTCAGCTCGAAGCGCCGAATCTGATCGATCAGCTGCTGACGCAGTTGCGCCGGGTCTTCATGTGATACCGAGTGACGGATCTGAGGAATGGCGTTAATCAGGGGGTTGGCCGCCGCGACCAGCACATTCTGATGGCTGGCCTCCGGCGCAAGATCGCTGTGTGATTTTTGTTGTTCCTGCATCATGCTGCGTGCTCAGTTTATGATTCTGACTGACTACGAATGGCCCAGAACTCCATGTTCAGACCTGGAAACTCACCGGCAAGATGCAGCGCAAAAGCGCCCGAGCGCTCCATCTCTTTCCATAGCTCGCTGTTCTTATCCAGTTCGAAATAGCTGTATCCGGCATGCCACGGGATCTGCGGCGGCGCGCCGGGCATCGCCCGAAGTGCCAGACCGGGCAATTGCAACTGCACCAGATCGCGAATTTTGCTGACCGGGGCGACTTTCATCTGCGCCGGGAAGTGGGTTTTGAGGGTGTCGGCTGGCACGCTGGCTTTCACCGCCAGCACAAAGCCAAACTCATGCACCATACTGCTCTCCGGCACGGTCGCGACGTTAAGACCGTGCGAACGCTGAATCAGCGGCAGCTGAATCGCGCTCTCTTCCATCACCTGGGACAGCCCCTGACGCAGCAGTAGTGACAGGCGGCTAAAACAGCTGTGCAGATCGTCATGATCATAGAGCGGCAGGCCATCGGGCGCGCGGGCTGGCGTCCAGGTACTGAGCTCCGCCGCCAGTTGCAGCCAGTGGCTGTAGAGCGTTTCAGGATGCAGCAGCGGCAGATGTTGCAGATGAGTGTGCAGGCCAAGCTGACGATTGAGCAGCGCCAGCAGCATAAAATCGACCATATCCGCGCTGTTAAAACGACCGGTGCCCGGCGCGCGCTGACTCAGCTGCTGGCTGCGTTGCTGGATCAGCCCGTGCAGATCGTTGAACATGTTTTGCAGCGGACGGCTGCTGTTAAGCGTCAGCATCGGCGGGATGTAGTCGCTGTCGAGCCGGATGTGGTTGTCGCTGCGTTTTTCAATCACCTGAGCCACGCCCATGGCGGTCCACTCGGCGGTCAGATCCTGTTCCAGCATCAGCCGCAGACGCAGTTTGCCGAACTGCACCGTGGCGCTGCCCACGGCCTGGGCATTGTCATCTTCCACTTCCGCTTCCCAGGCGAGGTAGCGCGCCAGAGAATCCTGCGACTCCTGAAAGGCCACCGCTTCGCGGCCATTGCGGCGTGCCGGAATGGCCAGCACCACTTTGCTGCGGTCAACGGAGGCAGGCAGATCAAGCGGGGCCGGACCGTGCTGTGGCTGGCTGAAGGCAAAAAACGTGCCGTCAGGCAGACAACCGCTGGCGGCGCTCAGCGCCAGTTTCCCCTGACGCAGCAGCGCTTCATCGAATTCCAGATCGTAAAAACCCCAGGTATAGGCGCGCTGCGACTGGCCCCACTCACGCAGGGTGCTGAGAAGATAATTTTCTGACTGCTGGAAATGGTGAGGACGCAGAAACATCCCCTCGGTCCAGACCACCTTTTCGGCTCTGTTCATAGACATCACTGTTTTTCCACGCGAAGGCCGTTAATCCCCGCCACGATGCGCGCATTCAGCTCACCATCGTCACGCTTCCAGAACGCCCAGAATGAGGGTGATTCGCCTTCGGGAACCGGCAGCGACAGTCGCCAGACCTTGCCATCCAGCGCCTGATATTCCGCCATGATGCCGATGAAGCGCGCCTCGGGCAGACTCTTAATCCGCAGCGTTTTATGGGGCTGAGTGGAAGTCAGGAAGAACTGTTGCGTATTGAGTTGCGCATTACCCAGCGCGCTAGCGGACTGGTTTTGCAGGGAGTAGAAGTCAGCCGACATAAATTCCGCATCGGAGGTCAGTAATACCACCCGGATTTTCAGCGGCGCACCGCCGTTAACCTGGTTTTGCGCCTGAACGTCCAGGTTGTACCAGGCAACGGGCTGTGGAGTACTGCTGCACGCGGTCATCAGCCACGTCAGCAGCACTATCAGCGCCCCACGCCATTGCGTTGTTGTCATCATCCCGCCCTCCCTGCTTAGTGCGATTAGTTAATAATCCAGGTTCCGTTAGTGCTGTTCTGGCAGGCGGTGCTGTCACCGTTTACCGCAACACAGGTTTTCTTCTTGCTGCTGCGCACCCGGCGCTTCGGCTGGTCAGCCTTAATCGTCTGATCGTAAAGCTCGCTTTTCACCACGGCGCGAAACGGCACATAGCCGGTCAGCTGAACAGTTGCCTGCGGTGCTGCGGAGGGCGTTGACTCTTTAACGGCACTGCTGGCTTTACCCGGTTCAGGTTCTGCTGACGCCTGAGCGGGTTCACCCAGCGCCAGCCAGTTGTTCTCTACCTGACCAATCACGGTGTAGCTTTCGCCGGTTTTCAGCGCCTCCACCACCTTGCCGCCAAAACTCGGATGGCTCATCACTGAAGCGGGATAGAGCGCACGGTAGGTTTCATTGACCGGGCTGAACTGCGCAGGCGATTTAACCGCATAACGGTGACTGATCACCACGCCATCCACGGTGCTGGTGACCAGCGTGTCATCCGTCATTTTTGGCGGCGTTTTACAACCCGCGACAGAAAAAACAAACATCAGGCCTAACGCAATACGGAGCTTCACCATTTTTTTCATGTTGTGTTCCATTCATATCCTGGAGAGTGGCCAGAGGCCGGTTGTCAGTAATGAAAATCGGGGATGTGGTGCTGAGAGAGCGCCACTTAGTGCCAGCCTAAAAGAAAAACCTTAAGCAAATAGCGTTAAAGTGCCATGGCGTGGCACGTTAACAGATCAACTAACGTTAACTATTAAAAAACAACTCTGGCGACCGGGACGGGCGCAGGGAGAAATCTGAGCTGGCGATAAATGATCAGAAACATGATCTATTTTTTTCCGTCAGATTGGATGAGGCAGGCAAAACCCAAGCTTTACTTATGCCATCCCTGGCCGAAAAACTGACATATTGACTCAGATTTACACTTGTGACGCTATTCGCTGACAATAGGAAAAAGCGCAGCGCACAGGCTGACTTTCCTGTTTTCACGATCACATTCAATAAGTTACAAGATGTGTATAAGCTCATAGCTACCGCACGAGCCAGGTATATCCTGCCCGTAGGTATGAAATCACAATTCCTTTGTAAACATAAGCTGCGAGTTTACAGAAGATTGACAAAATTTCAACGGGCCACTTTCATAAGATTTTACTTAAGTAAAGTTTAAGTAATTTACTTAGTGCAAATATGTGTTACTTTTAATCACTCGCTTAGGATTATTCTTAACAAGATGAGCAACTATGAAGTATTCTTACACAGAAACCAGACACTCCTGTAGTCAGCATTAAAAAAACTCATGTAAAAAATGGCGCTGTTTCACCAGGCCGTAATGAAGGTTAACGCCGAGGTGACCGTAATACGTGGCAGTTTTTAGCGTAAAAACAGTGAGATAATGCTTACAAATCAGCAAGTTGTTTCATTATGGGACGGTTCATAAAGGGCTGAGGATGAGGTGGTCGTGAAGCGAGGTAAGCGAAGCGCAAAACGGCCCGGCGTCGCTTTAAGAAAGGACTGATTAATTGTTCTTTATCGGCATTGCAGCCATCGCCATGCTTCTGATGCTTCTCAGCGCGCCCGGCTACGTGGAGCAAAAAAAACCACGCCGTAGCGTGGTTCTGGGAGAAGAGCGCAGAGTTAACCTGGCAGGTTGCGGGCCAGAACTAGAAGAAGCCCAGCGGCTCGATACTGTAGCTGACCAGCAGGTTTTTAGTCTGCTGATAGTGATCCAGCATCATTTTGTGAGTCTCACGCCCGATACCCGACTTCTTATAACCGCCAAAGGCGGCGTGCGCCGGATAGAGGTGATAACAGTTGGTCCAGACGCGCCCGGCTTTAATCGCCCTGCCCACACGGTAAGCACGGTTGATATCGCGGGTCCAGACGCCAGCACCTAACCCATAGATGGAGTCGTTGGCGATACTGATTGCTTCTGCCTCATCTTTAAAGGTGGTGATGCCAATGACCGGGCCAAAGATCTCCTCCTGGAAAACGCGCATGCTGTTGTTGCCTTTCAGCAGTGTCGGCTGAATGTAGTAGCCGCTGTTAAGTGAGTCATCCAGCTTCTCTACGCCACCGCCCACCAGCACTTCCGCGCCCTCCTGTCGGGCAACCTCAAGATAAGAGAGAATTTTATCAAACTGCTGCTGCGACGCCTGCGCGCCCACCATGGTTTCGGTATCCAGCGGATCGCCACGTTTGATGGTTTTTACCCGCTTCATCACGGCTGCCATAAAAGGTTCGTAGATCGACTCCTGTACCAGCGCCCGCGACGGACAGGTACAGACTTCGCCCTGATTCAGGAAGCCCAGCACCACGCCTTCGGCGGCTTTCTCTATAAAGCTCTCCTCCGCCTGCATGATGTCTTCAAAGAAGATGTTAGGTGATTTACCGCCCAGCTCGACGGTCGAGGGGATCAGGCTTTTTGCTGCCAGCTCCAGAATATGACCGCCGGTTGCGGTAGAGCCGGTGAAGGCTACCTTGGCGATGCCGGAATGGGAGGCGAGCGCTTCACCCGCCTCTTTGCCGAACCCATGCACCACGTTCAGCACACCCGGCGGCAGCAGATCTTTAATCAGATCGACAAAAACGGTGATCGACAGCGGGGTCTGCTCAGCCGGTTTCAGCACCACACAGTTACCCGCGCCCAGCGCCGGAGCCAGTTTCCACGCCGCCATTAATAGCGGAAAGTTCCATGGAATGATCTGCGCTACCACGCCCAGCGGCTCATGGAAATGATAGGCGGCGGTAAACTCATCAATCTCGGCGGCACTGCCCTCCTGCGCCCGGACACAACCGGCAAAGTAACGGAAGTGATCGACGGCCAGCGGCATATCGGCCGCCAGGGTTTCGCGTACCGGTTTACCGTTATCCCAGGTTTCATAGACCGCCATCGTCTCCAGATGCTGTTCCAGCCGATCGGCGATTTTCAGTAACAGCAGCGAGCGTTGTTGCGGCGAGGTCTTGCCCCAGGCTTCCGCCGCCGCTGCCGCAGCAGCCACAGCGTTATCAACATCGGCAACGTCTGAGCGCGGAAACTCACCGGCCGCAGAGCCGTTCACCGGGGAGGTATTGGTGAAATAGTTGCCGTTCACCGGCGCGACGAATTCACCATTAATGAAGTTGCCATAATTCTTTTGTAGGGTAATCAGAGAACCCTGTTCTCCGGGGGCGGCATAACGCATGATCATTCTCCTGACAGGTGACTGATGTAACAATGATGAAACTTATTATTAACATGAAGCATCATCAAGAGCCTGTCAGTTCTGTTAACCGGAAACTGTGACCGCCCCGAAGGAATGGGTGTTTACGCTTCGTCTTTAGATAATTCCGACTTTTACCCAAAAGGCTGGTCAGAGAGAAACTTGTGCGGCACAAAGGGGTCAACGTGAGGATGAATTCATTCTGGAGATGAGCATGCTGGCTTCAGCTTTTACCCTGATGCGCGCTAAAGCCAATTTCGTGCATCAGTTTATCCGCAACCCGCGCAAGATGGGCAGCATTACGCCCTCGTCAGAGTCGCTGTGCCGCACCATGATTGCGTCGGTGGAATGGCCTGAAAAGTTACGTATTGCCGAACTCGGCGCGGGCGACGGTGTACTGACGCGGCAGATACTGGCGCAGATGTCACCCGATGCCACGCTGGATGCCTTTGAGATCAGCAGCACGCTGGCCGATAAGCTTAATGCGCTGGATGATACGCGCATGACGGTGCGCACCTGTTCAGCGGAATACCTGAGCGGAGAATATGACGTGATCTTCTCCGGCCTGCCGCTGCTCTCATTACCCACTGAATTGCGTGAGGCGATTCTGCGTGCGGTGTATAACGCCCTCGGGCCCAACGGCGTCTTTGTACAGTTCCAGTATACCTCGCTGACTCAGCCAGACCTGTCGCGCTACTTCACCTGGGAGCGCCAGCGGGTGATGAAAAACGTGCCACCCGCCTGGGTCTATCGCTGCACGCGTCACTACGCACCCTGAGCTTGCGCCATTGCAGGGCGCGTTTGTTGCCAGAACGCCACCAGCAACTCACGCGCCCAGTCTTTCCCCTCCATCTCGTTTGCTCCATCTTCTGTACAGCCTTTGGGCATACAAACGTTCATGATGTGCCGTGAAAATTCAGGATGAAACTGCACCGATAGCGCCTGCGGCGAATAACGGACAATCTGACAGCCATCGCGCGCAGAGGCGGCCAGCACCTGCGCCTGTTGTGGCGCGCTGATCACCGACTGGCGATGTGACAGCCAGACGCTGAAGTCCTGTGGCAATTTCTTTAGTAGCGGATCGCGCTGCGCCTCCGGCATACAGTTGATTGGTAACAGCCCGCGTTCCCAGCCGTTGGGGTTGTCAGCCACCTCGCCGCCCAGCGCATAGGCCATCAGCTGGTGGCCGTAGCAGACCCCCAGCAGCGGCAAGCCGTGATCCATCGCTGCGCGAATCCATACGGCGCTGCGTTCGCTCCATTCAGCGTGATCGGTGACCATCGCCCAGGAACCGCTGAGGATCGCCCCGGAAATCTGGTCGAAAGCGGGTAGCGCCTCGCCCAGATGGGGCCGTACAATCAGGTATTCATCGGGTTGCAGGTTTAACGCGTCGATGAACCAGCGCGGCTGTTCACCAATCTCTGAGACAACGTTTGCAGGTGGGACTTCAAGCTGAATTAACGCAAGGGGTAAGGCGGACGTGTAGGTCATACCGAATCAGTTCCTTTAAGAAGTCGTTTCAAATCAGTCTGCCAGCAACGCGCCCGAAAGTCTCATCAGGCTGCGCCGCAATCGCAGAAAATTTCTCCCTGCGATTGGCTGCAATGCCGCAGTTCGTGCCATCATTAGCGGGCTAAGCAAAAAACATCGAAAGGATATTATCGTGGCTGTGCGGCATTTTTTTCTGATTCTGATGGTGGTTTCAATCTGGGCCTTCAACAACGTTGCGGTGAAATGGGGCCTGCTGGAGCTTCCGCCACTTTTCCTGACGTTTATGCGCTTTGTGGTTGTCGCCATCGTACTGGTACCGTTTTGCCGGATTAACCGTCAGCAGCTACCCTGGCTGTTGCTGCTGGCTTTCACGTTCGGTTTTATGCACTTTTCGCTGCTGTTTGTCGGCCTGCGCTATACCGATGCCGGCACCGGCGCAATTGTGGTTCAGTTGGGTACACCCATTGCCATGCTGCTGGCGATGGTGGTGCTGAAAGAGAAGCTGAAGCTGGTGCAGCTGATGGGCATTATGATCTCGCTGAGCGGCGTCGTCGTGCTCTCCGGCAGCCCGACGATTCCGTCGTGGTGGGTGCTTTGTCTGTTGTTGTGCAGCGCCACCGGCTGGGCTGTCAGCAATCTGATTGTGAAAAAGTCACCGCCGATTAAACCGCTGACCATGACCGGCTGGATTGCGTTTCTGGCCATTCCTGTCGTCGGCGCATCCAGTCTGTTGATGGAATCACATCAGCTCTACGCCCTGCAAAATGCGGGCTGGCACGGCTGGTTTGCCATTCTTTACAGCGCTATCGCCTCGTCGATTGTCGCCTATACACTGTGGTATATGCTGCTGAAGAAATATAACGTCAACCTGATCATGCCCTACTCACTGCTGACGCCGGTATTATCCGTGCTGATGGGGATTGTGGTGCTGGGCGACAGCCTCAACAGCTTCAAGATTATCGGTGCGTCGCTGGTGATCCTTGGTACCGCTATTGCCGTAATCAACCTGCGTAGCCTGCGGATGCATGCCCGCTTCCCGCGCCTGCGGCGGCGTTAATCCCGCGTGCTATGCTTGAGAAATCACCTCTCTCAGGAAGCACAACATGGACTCACCGCTTGCCGCCTCTCTCTGGCAGCAGATGCAGCAGGGATTGCGAAGTCGCGACGCCGCCTGGCCTCTCCCCGCCTTCGTTGATCGCGCCACCTTCTCTTCTGCCTTTGCCGTCAGTGAACTGGCGGCCACCAGCATCGGTCTGGCAACGCAGGCTGCTGCTGCGCTTATCGCCACATCCCGCCCTGAATTCGCCTCTCCGCCCGTCACCGTTAACGTCCGGCTGGCGTCACGCTGGTTTCAGCAGAGCTTTCATCCGCTGAATCGCGCGGCACCCGCGATGTGGGATGCGTTTGCCGGTGACTATCGCAGCCGGGATGGCTGGATCCGTCTGCACACCAACGCCGTGCATCACCGGCTGGCGATGGAGCGGGTGCTGGGCGCGCACGCCGATCGCGCAGCACTGGCGCAGCAGGTGCAACAGTGGCAGGCCAGCGAACTGGAGCAGGCCGTTATTGATGCGGGTGGCTGTGCCGCAGAGATGCGCAGTGCCGCCGCCTGGCAGCAGCATCCGCAGGGCCAGGCCGTGCAGCGCGAACCGCTGTTTAGCTGGCAGACCACACAACAGGCAGCGGCGCCGGAGTGGCCGCTGGCCGAAGCCCGTCCTTTAATGGGCATTAAAGTACTGGATCTGACGCGGATTATTGCCGGGCCGGTCGCTACCCGTTTTCTTGCCAGCCTGGGAGCCAGCGTGCTGCGCATCGATCCGCCCGGCTGGCAGGAGCCGACGCTGGATGAAGAGATGAGCTGCGGCAAGCGACGAGCGGTGCTGGATCTGACTCAGCCCGCCGATCGCGAGCAGTTTATCCACCTGCTGCGTGAAGCGGACGTGCTGGTGCATGGCTATCGGGCGGATGCGCTGGAACGGCTCGGGTTTGACGCGGAGATCCTTCAGTCACTCTCACCCGGTCTGGTTGATGCCGGCCTGAATGCCTGGGGCTGGCAGGGTCCGTGGCGCAATCGCCGGGGTTTTGACAGTCTGGTGCAGATGGGATGCGGCATTGCTGAAAGAGGCATGCAGTGGCAGCAGAGCGATAAACCGGTCCCGCTGCCGGTGCAGGCGCTGGATCATGCCAGCGGCTATCTGCTGGCGGCGGCGGTGCTGGAGGGATTACGGCGACGCATTACTGAGGGCCACGGCAGCCAGGTCCGGCTGTCGCTGGCGCGCACCGCGTGGCTGTTGCAGCAGCATCCCACCGATCAGCGCACAGGCTCCGGCATTGCGCCGCAGGTTAAGGATAACCTGCCCTGTTACGAATTAACGCCGTGGGGGTTTGGAGTGAGGCTGCGAGCGGCCGCCTGGCTGCCCGGCACCCCACAGCTCTGTTCGACGCCAGGCTGTGCGCCGGGAACGCACCCGGCGACGTGGTGAAGCGAAACATTAGATAATTAGAAAAATAATGTTGATGACATTAGATTTCCATCTTATTATTTACACATGACTCAGGGACGAAGTTCATTGAAACGGGGTGCAGAATGGTCAGGGTAGACTGGTCCAGGCGGGCATTGAAGCACCTTATGAAGATCGACAAACGTTACCAGAAAATCATTTACCAGAAGGTGGGTGAGTTAGTCTGTTTCCCGGTCGTCACACTGGACATTAAAAAATTGCAGGGCAGCGATAATCACTACCGGCTGCGGGTTGGCAACTACCGGGTCCTTTTTACGTTAACCGGGGGCGAACCGGTGATTCTGGAAATTACAGAGGTAGCAAGAAGAACATCCGTCACTTACTAAAGCTTTTTGGATACCGGCATAGCCTTACGCACTCACGACCTCTGCTGCGACACACAATTACCCGGATAAACTATGTCAAAACAGTACATCTATGATGAAGCAGGCAAACCCCAGTTTGTGGTCTTGCCGGTGGCGGAATATGAAAGGCTGCTCTCGGCCAGCGATGGCGAATGGGAGACTATTCCTGTGGAGGCTGACGAGCACGACGATGAGACGATCCCGCACGACGTTGCAGGGATCATGATTGAGCAGGAAGTGAGTCTTCAGGCGGCCTGGCGCATCTGGCGGGGGCTCAGCCAGCATGATGTGGCTCAGCAGTTGGGGACCACGCAAAGTGCGATCTCTCAACTGGAGCGTATTGAAAGTAAGCCGCAGAAAAAGACGCGTGAACGTCTCGCAAAACTGTATGGCTGCCGACCCGGGCAGTTAATCCTGTAAGCCGATTAAGAGGGTTCAGGTGCCCGAAAAAAAGCACGCCGTATCCAGAGAATCCCCCCCAGAACCCATTGAGAAAGATGATTCAGCACTGTGCGCCGGGTACGCACCCGGCGACGTGGTGAATCAGGCGTCAGGCGTCTCTTCGCTGCTATCCAGCAGTTCGTTGTACATCGCCTGGATCGCTTCGCGGCTCAGCATGGCAAGAGTACGATAAAAAGCGGTGGTCGCGTGTGCTTCTACTTTACCCAGGAAAGCACCGCACCACGGCAGCAGATACTCTTCAAACAGCGCCATCTGCGCCGCGTTCTCATCTTCCGCTGACTGATCTTCCAGCCATGACGCAGCCAGCATCAGCACACCAAAATGATCAGCAGGCGCATCGCTCAGCGGCATTCCGCGTGAGGTTAAAAACGCACGCACTTCTGGCTCCGTTTTGCCTTCCGGCCACTGTGAGGCGTACGGCGGCACGTTGCAATCGCTGCCAACAAACAGCGCGTTGTAATCGGCGGCCAGCGCCTGGGGATCGCTGTTCTGTTGCAGACGGGTCAGCAGCTCATCCTGCTCCAGCGGCCACTGCGACTGCAGTTTGCCTTCACGCAGCAGCGTAAACAGCGGCACCAGCAGCGGGTCCTGCGGCTGACGATTAAACAGTGAGCCGATCACGCGGCACAGAATGGAAAACTCATTCATGAGTCAGATTTCCTTGAGGCAAGTAAATTAAAAGTCAGCCAGTTCAGCAATATGTTTGCCGCTGCGATGCTCCAGAAAGTCGAGCAGGCGACGCGGCGTGACATTTAACACCCGATCCTCAGGAAAATCCACCTCGCGGGCGATGCGCAGGCAGTGATCGAAGTGACCCAGCGTAAACGCCGTATGGGAATCGGAGCCAAATGCCAGCCGTCCACCGGCATCGGCGGTCTTAACAACGGCGATGACCGGGACTCTGAGTAATCGACCCTTACACCTGGCTATCTCAGCCAGAAAGTGAGTTCATACTTCAGAAAAAATCTTAAAGCAACTGGTTAATTTTGCATAGAAAACTTCAGAATACATCATCCAGCAACTTCTGATTCTGATGAACTATTAGCCAGGCGGAATGAAGATATGCAATAACAGGCTAATCAAATTCGTAAATTTTCATAAAAAAATAGAATAAAATAAAAAGCACTTTTCATACGGGGGCTTACCTCCACTAGTAATAGCGAAAATATTTTCCACAAAAATAAATAATTAAAAGGATCCATAGAAAAGCGAACAGCAGACCATATGTAGGAAAAACGCTTACAAAAAAAATGGCCCCGACCAGACCGGCCGCTGGTGGTATAAGTCCAAAGAAGGAATGACTTACCCAGGCATATAGCCAGCGAAAGATCGCCTTCATTTTATTAAAATCTTGTTTAGTAGATTTAAAATCTGCTCTTCGCTAGTGGAACCTGAATTTTTCAAATAGATTATTTTAGACATTTCCGGCTCAATCAAATAATAGAACATTTCTAAATTAGCATTATATAAGTCGAAGTAATACTCCGCATCATCGAAGCGTAATTTTCTTGCTGCTTTTGTGGCAATCTCAAACTTACCATAAAATTTAAAAGCGGTTACGGCATACGAACTTGTAGCATTAATTACATTAATATGTGACTGTTTGAAATCCCGGGATTGTGTAATAACGAGAGCGATTAACTGTGCTATAGCAAGTTTAGAGAATTTACCAGAAGCATAATCAGACGCTTTTTCAGCTAACAGTCTCTGTATGTTCTGGATGCCTGTATCACCAATACGGCTCAGTTTTTTTCTGAAGTATATTTCTACCATCTCTAAAACCACGTCCTGCCGGGTAAACAGCATTCTGAGTTGCTTCAGGTATCGCAAATCTTCCTGCTTAAGTTGATTACAAACATCCTTGTAGTCATCAAAAAAGCATGAACCATAGCCGCTTGCACGTTGAGCGCCAGACACAATCCCCCTTCCTGTATCAAGCATTGTTTGATGTAACTCAGCAAGTGCCTTCTCAAAGTTAAGCGCAATGGTTCGCTCTGCCTGAAGTTTAATCTTAAGATAAGACATGCTCATACTCATCCCTTTGTGTAGAATTCCTTATGCAACGATTGTATACTGAAGCGAAAGGTATGCAAAGAGAATGGCTTATGAAAAGGATCAAGTGGCTGGCTTTATACACCGTATTTACTCTATTTTATCTTATAGTGATCCCGGAAATCATCTTCAGAACCCTTTCGGAAGATGCTTACATGAAGCTCGGTGAAATCGTAAATCCATTTCAAATTTTCCCTTCAACAGCGAATGCATTATTCATAGCAATAATAATTTCAGCTTTGCTATTAGCATGGTTAACTATTAAATTAGTAAAGCGCGTTACCAGGCGTGGTAATTCTACGCTTTGATCTAACGCGATCAATAAAGAGCAGAGTAGAACTTAAAGTTTACGCCATTACCCGCCCGGACGAACCGCCCCGTTGACATTGCTAACCCGAACGATTGAGACCATTTTTCAGTTATTAAGTGCTCTCTCAGCTTTAAGCTTCAGGTCTTGCCACACGCCCTTTCCGGGCTGATAAGAGAACACGTTACGGTAAAATACTCGCCTCAGTCATTATATCCCCGCAGATAAAAGCGGGGATTTTCATCATGGTGAGCGTGTTGCTTACCTGGCATGGCGCTAAAAGTCAGCCAGTTCAGCAATATGTTTGCCGCTGCGCAGCTCCAGAAAGTCGAGCAGGCGACGCGGCATGACATTTAACACCCGATCCTCAGGAAAATCTACCTCGCGGGCGATGCGCAGGCAATGTTCAAAATTTCCGAGCGTAAACGCCGTGTGGGAATCGGAGCCAAATGCCAGCCGTCCACCGGCATCGCGCACCGCGGCGGCGATAGCCCGGCAGTTCGGTTCACTGCCCGGACGCGAATGGGTAAAGGAGGAGTTGTTCAGCTCCAGCGCCACATCGTAGTGCGCGGCTGCCTCGGCGATAGCCGTGATATCGACCGGGAATTTCGGGTTGCCTGGATGACTGATGATATGGACCAGCCCGCCCGCCATCGCAGCGATCATCGCATCCGTGTGATGTTTCCGGTCGCGCGGCGCATAAACCGGCTCGTGAAAACCGGCGACGATCAAATCCAGCGCATCGAGCATCGGGCCGGAACAGTCGATCTCGCCCTGCTGATTTTTAATATTGGCTTCGATACCGCGCAGAATACCCACGCCATCGATCACGCGCGGCCAGACGCGCATATTAATGAAGTGCCAGTAGTGCGGCGCGTCGGCCATGTCGGGGCCGTGATCGGTAATGGCAAACAGTTTCATGCCGGTTTGCTTCGCCTGAGTCACGTAGTCGTGCAGCGTGCTGTAAGCATGGGTGCTGGCGATGGTGTGCATATGCAGATCTACCGGATACATCCTCTTCTCCTGCTGATTGCCCCTGACGGGGCCGGTTCATTAATAGCCGCGCTGACGATCCACCCTGCCCTGCGGCGGCTCGCCTGCCTGGTCCTGGGTGATGGCGCGGGCGATGTAGTCGATAGCTTCGTCGATCAAGGTTACCGCCGCATTATGGGGCGTGATCGTGACGCGCGGATGTGACCAGAGCGGATGCGCTTCCGGCAGCGGTTCAACCTGAAAGACATCCAGCGCCGCCGCTTTCAGCTGCCCGCTATTGAGCGCGGCCAGCAGATCTTCTTCCACCACCTGCGCGCCACGCGCGATGTTGAGGAAGAAAGCGCCGTGCGGCAGCTGCTGTAAAAAGTGGTGGTCGATAAGATTAATGGTTTCTTGCGTGCTCGGCAGCAGGTTGATCACCACCCGCGTCTTCTGCAGAAAGGCAGGCAATGCATCGCGACCGGCAAAGCTGGTCACGCCGTCGATCGCTTTGGGCGAGCGGCTCCAGACGCGTAACGGGAATCCCCAGGGTTTAAGGCTTTCCGCCACACTCTGCCCCAGCACGCCCGCCCCCAGGATGCCGATAGTAAAGTTTTCACGCGTGTAAGCGGGCAGTGGCTGCCAGCACTGTTGCTGCTGCTGGAGACGGTAGTCGTCAAAACGACGGAACCAGCTCAGTACGCTATGAACCGCATACTCCTGCATCTGCCGCGCCATGCCGGTATCTTCCAGCCGGTACAGTGGCACGCTGTCGGGCAGCATCTCAGGGTTCTGCTGCAGCTGTTTCAGAATCTCGTCCACGCCTGCCCCCAGCGCAAAGACGCCGCGCAGGGTGGCGCGTCCCTGCAGCATTTCTGTGGGGGGCGAACGGACCAGCGCGTAATCAGCCGGACCATTATCGCCTGGCTGCCAGGCACGCACCCGCACCTGGGGCAGACGCTGTTGTAAACCGTTAATCCAGGCCGCTGCAGACTGCGACGGGTGATACCAGATGATCTCCATCCTGCTCTCCTTTTTTTCTTTCAGCGTCAGGGAAAAGCGAGGTGAGAGCAAGAAAAAACCAGCGTAATAAAGCGGTTTTTTCCATAAAAATAATTCCCGTGGCTTCACATTTCCGGCTCGCTTCAGGGTGAAGTGGCCAGATAAGGTCTAAAGTTGGTCCTGTGGTCAATGCGTTACGCGCGGCCGCGTTTCGGACAAGGAGAAAAACCGATGACAAAAATTGAGGTAAACGCCGCTCCACGGCGTCAGCGTTATGCGCCCTTTCTGCTCACGTTGCTGCTGAGCGTACCCGCCTTCACTGCCCAGGCCGACGACAACAGTCGCATGCTGAATAATCAGCCGCAGCCGCCTGACGTTCGTTTAGGACCGCTGTTTAATGCCGTGCAACAGGCGAAGTTCTATCCCGATCAAAAGACCTTTGCGGATGCGGTGCCGAAATTCGATCCCGCCTCAATTCTTGCCGACTGGCAGATGCAGAAGAAACAGCGCAATTTCGATCTTAAGCGCTTTGTGGATGCCAACTTTACCCTGCCCGCGGCCGGTGACAAATATGTGCCGCCAGCCGGACAAAACCTGCGTGACCACATTGATGGCCTGTGGCCGGTGCTGACGCGCACCACCAGCAGCGCCGGTCAGTATGACTCGCTGCTGCCGTTGCCCAAACCCTATGTGGTGCCAGGCGGGCGCTTCCGTGAAGTCTATTACTGGGACAGCTACTTCACCATGCTGGGGCTGGCCGAGAGCGGGCACTGGGATAAAGTGCAGGATATGGTGGACAACTTCGCCTCGCTGCTCGACCGTTATGGCCACATTCCCAACGGCAACCGCAGCTACTATCTGAGCCGGTCACAGCCGCCGTTCTTCAGCCTGATGGTCGATCTGCTGGCGACGCACGATAACGGCAAAGCCTATACCCGTTATCTGCCGCAGCTGCAGAAAGAGTATGACTACTGGATGGCAGACAGCGATAAAGTCGCGGCGGGCGCAGCCAGCAAGCGTGTGATTAAGCTGGCGGACGGCAGCCTGCTCAACCGCTACTGGGATGCGCGCGACGTGCCACGTACAGAATCCTGGATGGATGACATTGCCACCGCCCAGAAAGCGCCGCAGAGGAATAAAGCCGAACTCTACCGGGAGCTGCGTTCCGGTGCGGCGTCGGGCTGGGATTTCAGTTCGCGCTGGTTTACCGATGCGCATAACCTGTCGACAATTCGTACCACGCAGCTGGCCCCGGTTGACCTCAACAGCCTGCTGTTCCATCTGGAGCAGACCCTGTCGAAAGGCTATCAGATGAACAAGCAGAGCGATCTGGCGAAGCAGTTTGCCGATCGCGCGGAGAAGCGCCAGGCGGCGATCAACCGCTATCTGTGGGACAGCAAACAGAACTGGTACGCCGATTATGACTGGCAGAAAAAGCAGGTCCATCCTCAGCTGACTGCTGCCGCGCTGTTCCCGCTCTATCTGCAGGTCGCCAGCGATAAGCAGGCTGAAAGCACCGCCAGCGCAGTGGAAAAACAGCTGCTGAAACCTGGCGGTCTGGTGACCACCACCGTAAACAACGGTCAGCAGTGGGATGCACCCAATGGCTGGGCACCGCTGCAGTGGGTCGCTGTGGAAGGTCTGGAGCACTACAACCAGCCAAAACTGGCGAAAGAGGTGGGATTACGCTTCCTGCAAAACGTTCAGAACACCTATGACCGTGAGCATAAGCTGGTGGAGAAATATGTCGTTGATGGCAAAAATCTCGGCGGCGGCGGTGGCGGTGAATATCCGCTGCAGGATGGCTTCGGCTGGACCAACGGCGTCACGCTGAAACTGCTGGATAAGTACTGCCCGAAAGATAAAACCTGTAACAGCGCCCACGATATTCCGCAGGCGTCTGCCTCACAACCTTAATCCACTCTGGATACCTCTGGCCTTGCCGGGGGTATCCCCACTTCATTTCCGCGAATTTTACTTGACCTTCTTTCATCAACAGGCAAAATTGCAGCCAATTTACAAAAGGTAATAATTCTCATTATGATAATGAGATTGCCTATCAAAGCTTTTATTCACCTGCCTGAACCTTTGCCAAGAAAGGAATTTTGATGAAACTGTCATTGTCGCTGAAAGGTTATGTTCGCCTCTGCACCCTGGCGCTGACCGCGCCTGCTCTGAGTTTTGCTGCCGATATGGTGGTGACTGCGCAACCGCAGGAAGATTCGACCTCGCCGACCCAGGGCTATCTGGCGACGACCAGCCAGGGCGCAACCAAAAGCGATCGTCCGCTGATCACCACGCCGCAATCGATTTCCGTGGTTACCCGCCAGCAGATGCAGGATCAGGGCGCACTGACCCTGAATCAGGCGCTGGGCTATAGTTCCGGCGTCTTCACCAACTTTGGGGGTGCCGCGACGCGTTACGACACTATTTCGCTACGCGGCTTCCATGGCGGCGATACCGATAATACCTTCCTCGACGGCATGCGACTGATGAGCGACGGTGGCAGTTACAATGTATTGCAGGTCGATAACGCCTTCCTTGAGCGCATCGACGTGATCAAAGGCCCCTCTTCTGCGCTCTATGGTCAGACGGTGCCGGGCGGACTGGTGAACATGGTCACCAAGCGTCCTCAGTTCAGCGAAGAGGGTCACATCCAGTTGCAGGCGGGCAGCAACGCCACCACCGGCACGATGTTTGACTATACCAATGCCATCAACGATCAGTGGGCGTTTCGCCTGACCGGCGTGACCCGCAACAGCGATACCCAGTACGATCACACCCGCGAAGAGAAATATGCACTGATGCCGCAGCTGATGTGGCAGCCGGACGAAGATACACATCTAATCCTGAAAGCCTATCTGCAGAAGGATCCGTCGGGCGGTTATCACGGTTCGGTACCGGGTGACGGCAGCCTCACCGAACACAACGGCTACAAGCTGAGCAACGGCTTTTATGAGGGCAACAGCGATCTCGATCAGTTCAAGCGTCGCGAGCAGATCTACAGCTTCGATTTCGCCCATCGCTTCAACGACGTCTGGTCATTTTACTCGACCGGCAGCTACAGCCACTCGAATGTCGATCTCGATCAGGTCTATCAGGTTGGCTGGGATGAAAATAATCCCGACCTGCTGAACCGTTCTTACTCCGGTGAGCGCTCGTCGCTCTCTGCCTGGTCCACCGATAACCGCTTACAGGCGGAGTTCGACACCGGTGAACTGGAGCACCGCGTCACCCTGGGTGCCGAGTATCATCGTTACAAAAATGAGATCAACGCGGCGGGCGGTTCAGCCAGTCAGCTCAATGCCCTGACCGGCGAGCAGGTAGGCGACATGCCGGATTACACCTGGGCAGATAAAACCCGTCGCTACTATCAGACCGGCCTCTATCTGCAGGATGAGATGAAGCTGGATCGCTGGCATCTGGATCTCTCCGGTCGTTATGACCGCATCGTCGCCAATAACAGCGGCAATGAGCGTCGTCAGGATGATCACATCAGCGGCCGCGCTGCGCTGCTCTATGCCTTCGACAACGGCATCTCGCCTTATGTGAGCTGGAGCCAGGCAATTACCCCGACCGCGCTCACCGATTCCAACAATAACCTGCTGAAGCCCACCACCGCGGAGCAGTATGAAGCCGGGGTGAAATATCAGCCGGTCGGCACCCGCGATCTCTATAGCGTTGCGGTCTATGACCTGACGCAGAAAGATGTGGCGAACCGGGAAGCACCGACGCCGTTCTTTACCCCTTCGGGCAAAGTGCATTCACAGGGCATTGAGCTGGAAGCGCGTAATCAGTTAACCCCGCGTCTGAGCACCGTGGCGAGCTATACGCTGAATCATCTGCGCTTTAAAGAGTCGGTGGATGGCAACGACGGACATACGCCATATGTCACACCCAACAGCATGGCTGCACTCTGGGGTCACTATCAGTTTGATTACGGTCTGAGTGCGGGTGCGGGCGTGCGTTACATCGGCAAACAGTGGGCGGACAATGAAAACACCACGCGCGTGCCGTCTGTTACGCTGTTTGATGCGTCAGTGCGGGCCGATCTCGGCGTCTGGAACAACAGCCTGAAAGGTGCATGGGTGCAGGTCAATGCCAATAACCTCACAGATCGTACCTATGTAGCAGGCTGTTACGGCACGGGCTACTGCTACTGGGGCGCAGAGCGCAGTGTAATGGCGACAGTCGGTTACGACTTCTGATTGCAAAATAAGAGATAAAAAAAGGGGACGAATCGCTTCGTCCCCTTTTTCGTTTAAACCTTTACGGTCAACTGCGTACTTTGCGGTAGATAAACAGCACCACGATGGCACCGATAACAGCGACCACAAAACTGCCGAAGTTAAACCCATCGACGCGGCCGAAGCCAAACAGCGTACTGATCCAGCCACCCACTACTGCACCGATAATACCCAGAACGATAGTCAGAATGAAACCGCCACCGTCTTTACCCGGCATAATCCACTTCGCCAGAATACCTGCGATTAAGCCAAAGACGATCCAGGAAATAATACCCATCTGTTACTCCTTCCTTTTTATGATTAAATCGTGAACGCCTGATTAATCAAGCGGTTTACCGCGATAAGTATAACCCGCTTTTCAAAAAATGCCTGCCTGCTCACAGTTATTATTGATGAATGGCATGCTAAAGCTTTTTTTAGCGGCGCCGATAACCGAGACGAGGCAAAAAAACCGCATCAATAAAGTAACCCCCTTGTGGAGCAGGACGTGAAAGAAGCCGACCAGGAACAATATCTAAAACGTGGCACGCTGGCGGTTCTTGGCGTTATGAAAGATCTGCTGCGATTGCAGACGCCATTACTGGTGCGCTTTCCGCGTGGGCAGTTTATCAGCCGGATGCTGGCTGCCGATGAAGATCACCTGCTGTTTGACCTCGGCAGTAATAATCTGGATAACGATTATGCCCTGACCAGCGACGATCTCAGTATCACTGCGGAAACCTACGGCGCTAAGGTGGAGTTCAGCCTCGCCGCGCTGGAAATCGTGGAGTTTGAAGGGTTACCCGCTTTCAGCGCGCCGCTGCCAGGCCTGCTGTGGCAGATCCAGCGACGTGAGTTTTTCCGGGTCTGCGCTCCGCTGGAGCCGCAGTTCTGGTGTCATACCGTGTGGCCCGATGGCAGGAAAACGCGCCTGCGTCTGCAGGATCTGTCGCTGGGCGGTATCGGCGTGCTGGTGGATGAAGCGCTGCCGGACGGGTTGCAGGACGGTGACAGCTTCAACCCGTTCCGGGTCGAGCTGGGCGAGTATGGCCATTTTGACGTGCCGGTAAAGCTGCTGAGCATTGGCGAGCGCAGCGTGGTGACCGGCAAAAATGAAACCCGCATCACACCGCGACTGAGCTTTCGTTTTGCCACGCTGAACCCGGCGCAGGAGCGGCAGCTTCAGCAGATTATTTTTGCCCTTGAGCGCCTGGCTCGCGATAAATCGACCCGATTCCAGTAACCGCTTTACGGATGCGCCACACAGGTGGGCCGCATCCAGGCTATGCTTCTTGCTTGTTTTCTTTTAAACCGGAACCCAGCAAGGAGACCCTCCCCAATGGAAAACTGGCTCTCTTCACGTCGTTTTCACTCCCTCTTTTTTAATCAGGAACTCTGGCTAAACAGCGCCATCGTGGTGGTGTCCACGCTGGTGATTTACTGGATATTACGTACTCTGATTCGCTTTATCTCCAACCGGATTGCCCTTTACAGCGAACATCGTCATGTTCGCGCCACTGCGATTCTGGTGGAGATATTGCGCAGTACCAGCCAGACCCTGCTGCTGATCTTTTCGCTACTGATTGCCCTGAAGTTTGTCGATCTGCCCGCGTCGTGGAGTGTAACCATCGCGCACGGCTGGTTCCTGGCGCTGATTGTGCAGCTCGCTCTGTGGCTCGACTGTGGCATCCGGCTATGGCTGAAAAGTCTGCTGCGTGACCCGCTGCACGTGCGCAACCCGGTCACTACGGTGATCCTCGGGATTCTGCTGCGGGTAGTGGTCTGGATCATGATGTTCCTGGCCATTCTGTCGAACATGGGCATCAACATTACCGCACTGGTCGCCAGCCTTGGGGTTGGTGGTATCGCGATTGCGCTGGCGATACAGACGGTACTGAGCGATGTGTTTGCTTCACTGGCGATAGGCTTTGATAAGCCGTTTGAGCATGGCGATTTTATTGTCTTCGGTGACATTGCCGGTTCCATCGAGCATATCGGCCTGAAAACCACCCGACTGCGCAGCCTGAGTGGCGAGCAGATTGTCTGCTCAAATACCATTCTGTTGCAGCAGACGATCCACAACTACAAGCGCATGCAGCAGCGCCGCATCGTCTTTAAGTTTGGTATCAGCTACGCCACGCCGTCAGAGCAGGTCCGGGAGATCAGCCCGCTGGTGAAAGAGATTATCCAGGGCGTTGAGACCACCCGTTTTGACCGTGCCCACTTCCTGGCCTTTGAGGATTCAAAACTGACCTTCGAAGTGGTCTATTTTGTGCTGGATGCGGATTACAACAAGTACATGGATATTCAGCAGGAGATTAACCTGCAGCTGATGGCAGCACTGGAAGAGCGAAATATCCGCTTCGCCTTCCCGATTCGTCAGGTGGAGTTCAGCGGCGGCAATCTGCCACCGGTGGATCTGGTTGCGGTGCAGAATGACGATGACGAGGTGCGCAGAATGGCGCGCTAAATCAGTGCCCGCCTTTCTTTTTCAGAAGTGGCGGGCATACAAGCCGGTGCGGGCGGAATCGTGACCGCACCGGCTGCTTCATCCCCTGCATTCAGCCGTTCCGCCTTACCGCTTACTGATGCCGGTAGCAGCTCACGCCGAGATACTCACTGAACGCTTCCTGCAGCACACCAGCCGTGGCAGAGTGGTTCATTGCCACATGATGCTCAAAGCCGTTACGGCAGATCCACGCCAGCAGTGTCTCCAGCTGCGGCACCTGGATCACCGCACGGCAACCTACCGTGTCCAGCGGATCGGTGACCGACATTCCCTCTCCCACATAGGCCTTGATTTCGCCGCTGAAGTCGTCGGTAGAGAGGCGGAAATAGGTCAGATCGCCCTGCTTCATACGGCCATGCACTGCGCCACAGGTGTTCTCTTTGCCCACGGTGGTGCCGATGATATCCGCCGTGCCCATGGTCGCTGACTCCAGGCTGGCGCTGGCGAAATTACCGCAGTGAAACAGCACACATTTGTCCCGCTCGTCGCCAAAGTTGTTGTTCCAGTCTGCCAGCGAGGCGGGGTTCAGCGAGCAACTGGCGAGCGCATACATCGACAGCGCCCCCATCACATCCACTTCGCAGGCGCTGGGCATCAGCTGGCCCGACATCACGCTCATGATTGAGCAGACGTTAATGCCCAGGTTCTCCTGCAACGACGTCCAGCACTGGATGGCGGTGGTATCGATATCGTTGTCGCTGATCCACTCGCTGATCACCACAAATAGTTTGGCCATGGTCACCAGTTTTTCACCCGGAATCCCCCGCGCATCGGCGTTGGCCTCCAGGATTTCACGCTTCTCTGCCACGCGGATATCGTCATCGCGCAGCCGGTTGGTGCGGGTAAAGATCTCCGATAAATCCAGGGTCTCCACCGCGATGCCCATCTTCTCCAGCAGCTTTTCGCTGTAGCGCACGGTGTTGAATCCGGCAGGCCGGGCACCAATCGCCCCGACGCGTACCCGACGCATGGCATTCACCACCCGACAGAGCTGGCTGAACCGCTGCAGATCCTGCATAAACACGTCGCCGCTCAGGGCGCAGACGTGCTGGCGGGTCAGCGTAAACGGGATGCCATATTGCCGCAGGTTGTTGCAGAGCGAAATTTTGCCGCAGAAGCTATCGCGGCGGGTCGCCAGTCCCATTTTATCCAGATTGTCCTCTTCGGCCTGCACCAGCACCGGCACGTTCAGCCCGGCGAGACGCAGCGCTTCCGCGATGGCTTTTTCATCACCAAAGTTAGGCAGCAACACCACAATGCCGTGAATCGCTTCGCGGTGCTGACGAAACAGCGCGGCACAGGTTTTCGCCTCCTGACGCGTCTCGACGCCGCCCAGATTGGTCTGGGTCTCATCCAGCATCACCGTATTAATGTTCATCTTTTCAAACAGCGCGACCGCCTGCTGGCGCGCCTCGCCCACCAGATAGCTGGGAAAAAAACCCCGGTTGCCAATAATGACGCCGAAGGTTAACTGCTGAGGAAGTGTTGACATGGCTCTGCTCCGGATAAGGATTAATGTGGCTGATAACGACAGCGTGCAACGGCGTCAATCCAGCCTTTATAGTTTTCCTGCATACGCTGCGCGTGCTCTTCACGCGGCATGATGACGCTGCCGCCCTGCAGCGCCTGCATATCACTGCCCTGCTGCCACCATCCCAGCACTTTGCCTGCCAGCAGTGCCGCGCCCAGCGCGGAGACCTCGGCGGTAGGCACCCGCTGCAACGGCCGCTGTAACACATCCGCCTGTAACTGCATCAGCCAGCTATTTTCGGTGGCGCTGCCATCCACACAGAGCGCCGGAAGCTGCTGGCCGCTGGCCTGCTCCATGGCAAAAAAGACGTCGGCGATTTGCCAGACGATCGACTCCAGCGCCACCCGCGCCAGCACGGCGGGTGTGGCGGCATCCGTCAATCCGCACACCATGCCGCGCGCCTGCAGATCCCACCAGGGCGCGCCCAGGCCAGAGAGCGCCGGGACAAAATAGATGCCCTGATTGTCGTCGCAGCGCTGCGCCATCGCGGTGAGCTCGCGCGGCTCCTGCACGCCGAGCATTCTGCCCAGCCAGGCGGCACCGGAACCGGTGTGGGTGATGTTGCCTTCAAAGGCATAACGCAGCGTGCCGTCATGCCAGGCCACGGTGGTGCTGAGGCCATTTTCCGTCAGCAGCGGCGTCGCCATGGACATCATCAGGGAAGACCCGGTGCCGTAGGTGGCTTTCACCACTTCAGACTCGCCGCGCCGCTGCGCCTGTAAGGCGGCATGAGAGTCGCCGATGCGCGCCAGAATCGGCGTGCCTGGCGCTAAGCCGGGAATATCACTCACCGCGACCACGCCCTGTTCACTGGCTGAGGCGGTGATGCGCGGCAGCGCGGCGCGCGGCAGTTGAAACAGCGTCAGCAGCTCGTCGTCCCAGTCATTAAGATGCAGGCTGTAGAGTTGAGTACGGGAGGCGTTAGCATGATCGGTAATAAATA
Organism: Pantoea sp. 18059; assembly: GCF_902706165.1. Taxonomy (NCBI): domain Bacteria; kingdom Pseudomonadati; phylum Pseudomonadota; class Gammaproteobacteria; order Enterobacterales; family Erwiniaceae; genus Pantoea; species Pantoea sp. 18059. Next base: position 355,641 of record NZ_CACSJS010000001.1, on the reverse strand, counting down.
CCTCGCCGGCGCTGAGCTGCCAGCTGAGCCAGCTGTCGACCGTGCCGATACAGAGCTCACCCGCCGCCGCCCGCGCCGCGCCGTCAGGAATGGCGGCCAGCATCCCGGTCAGCTTGGCGGCCGGAAACATCGGGTCAACGGCCAGGCCGGTCAAACCGGTGATGCGAGGTGCTTTGCCCGCCTGATGCAGGTCGCGACAGAGTGACTCGGATCGTCGATCCTGCCAGCTCACCAGCGGCGTCAGCGGCTTGCCGTCACGCCGCTTCCAGATCAGCACCGACTCGCGCTGATTACTGATCGCCACAGCCGCGACAGGCGCGCCACCACAGGCTGCCAGGCAATGGGTAATGGCCTCTTTTACCGCCTGCCAGATCGCCACAGGGTCCTGCTCAGCCAGTCCCGGTAGCGGATGTTGCAGGGTTAAGCTCTGGCTGCCGCGTGCCACCACACGGCCATCGCGATCAACCGCAATCGCTTTAGCATTGGTAGTGCCTTCGTCGATCGCCAGAATCAGGGGTCCCACCATGTTTATGCTCCTGCGCAGATGCGCGCTGCACTGTTCACCACGCTACTGGCATCAATGCCATGATGGGCACGGGTAGAGGCGCGATCGCCGGCAATTGCATATTCCCCATCTGCAATGCCGAGCCGCAACAGCGGGATGCCGCAGCCGCCTTCCGCCAGCACTTCGGCCACCAGGCTGCCGACACCGCCATTAACGTTATGCTCCTCTACGGTAATCACCGCTGGGTAGTGATTTAACAGGTTGCGCAGCTGTTGGGTATCACAAGGTCGAATCGATGGAACCGCGATCACACCGGCTGAAATGCCCTGCTCAGCCAGTTGCTCAGCAGCGTGAACCACCTCGTGAACCGTTGAGCCCATCGCCACCAGTGCGATGTCGCTGCCTTCACGCAGCAGGTCGATCGCGCCCGGCCTGAACTGATAGCTTTCTTCGTGCAGCTGCGGCAGATCTTTGCCATCCAGACGGATATAGACCGGCCCGACATGCTCAAGGGCGTAATCGATGATCTGACGGCACTCCAGCGGGCAGGACGGCGCATAGATCTCGATGTTGCCGAAACCGCGCATCACCGCGATGTCATCAATGCTGTGATGCGTGCTGGCTAACGGGCCATAGCTGGTCCCGGCATTCAGCCCGAACAGTTTGACGTTGGTGTTGTTGTAGCAGACGTCGACTTTTACCTGCTCATTGGCGCGTGACACCAGAAACGGCGCAGCGTTACAGGTCACCGCGACCTTGCCGCCCAGCGCCAGACCGGCCGCCGTGCCCACCAGCGTCTGCTCAGCGATGCCGACGTTAATCAGCCGGTCGGGAAATGCCTTGATAAAGGGGGCGATTTTGGCCGTCGACGTGGAGTCCGCTACCACCGGCACCAGATCCACACCGCGATTCACCGCGTCGATAAAGGCCGTGACCATGACGCTTGCTAAATGTTGTGCATTACTCATCTTTCAGTTCCTCCAGTGCCAGTGCGATCTCTTCGCCTTTCGGCACCCGGTGATGCCATTCCGCCTTGCTCTGGATAAAGGAGACGCCAAATCCCTTCTCGGTATGCGCCACAATCACCTGCGGTTTGCCGTTCTTCGGCAGGTTTTCAATGGTGTCGACCACCGCCGCCATATCATTGCCGTTGCATTCGGTGACCTCCAGCCCGAAGGCGCGCCATTTTTCCGGCAGCGGATCGGTGTTCATGATGTCGCGGGTCGCGCCCGCCAGTTGCAGCTTGTTTTTGTCATTGATGATGATCAGGTTGTCGAGGCCGTAATGCGCCGCCACCAGCGCCGCCTCCCAGTTGCTGCCTTCAGCCAGTTCACCATCGCCGGTCACCACAAAGATGCGGCGCGGGCTGTTATCTTTTTTCGCCGCGATAGCGATGCCCACCGCCACCGGCAGGCCGTGACCCAGCGCGCCGGTGTTCAGCTCAACGCCCGGCGTTTTCTGCCGTACCGGATGGCCGGGCAGATGCGAGTCGGCATGCTGATAGGTTGCCAGCCAGTCGGTCGGGAAGTAGCCCGCTTCCGCCAGCACGCAGTAATAGCCCCCCACCGCATGCCCTTTGGACTGGATATAGATGTCACGCTGATCGTCGTCTGTGCGATCCGGTGCGCAGTTCAGAATGCGGAAGTAGAGCGCAGTGAGGATCTCTACCTGTGACAGGTCAGCGCCGGTATGACCGCCTGCCGGGCTGCCCGCGTTAAGCTGGATGATGCGGCGGCGGATTGCCCGCGCCCGGCGCTCAAGGTCATCGACCGGAAGATTGAAAGGATTCATACACTACCTCTGAATTTTAAATCGGTTATGAATATATATTCACGTCGGTTAAAAAATTTTGTGCCTGAAAAAAAGGGGGCTGATAAACTGAACCGCCCTTTGTTCACTACTCTGCCCATTAAACCGGGCAGGCCGTCCACTGCCAGGAATCACTCAGCGGCACCCGCTGTCCGGTTCAACGCACTTTCCCGTCAGGGTTTTGCCGGTGTCCCCTCCTCGATTAACGCTTTCTGAGCCACCACGGCCGCCTTCTGCTGCATCCGGCTCTGGGTCTGGTCGATGATCACCGCGATGATAATCACGATGCCTTTGATCACCATCTGCCAGAATTCACTGACACCCATCATGATCAGGCCATCCGCCAGAAAGCCGATGACGAAGGCACCAATCAGCGTGCCGAGGATGGTGCCGCGTCCGCCCGCCAGCGACGTGCCACCCAGCACCACGGCGGCAATGGCATTCATCTCAAACGCGGTGCCGTTAGCCGGATGGCTGGCGACCAGTTGCGATGAGACCACGATGCCAGCAATCGCCGCGCAGAATCCTGACAGGGTGTAGACCAGAATTTTTACCTGCCGGGTTTTCACACCCGACAGTTCAGCGGCACGTTCATTGTCTCCGATGGCATAGACCTGACGGCCAAACGGCAGGCGACGGGCGATGTAGGCGATCACCAGCGCCAGCACCACCATCATCCAGATGGCGTAAGGCAGCCCGAGAAAGGTTCCGGCACCAATCCGATCGAAACCGGTATTGCCCAGCAGCGGATTCCCCTGCAGACCGGGAAAGGTCTCGCCACCGGAGGTAAGCATCGCCGCGCCGCGCAGGATGTACATGGTGCCGAGGGTGCAGATAAAGGGTGCCACGTTGTAGCGGGTAATGATCCAGCCGTTGCCCGCGCCAATCAGCGCGCCGATCAGCAGCACCACCGGCACAATCACCCAGACGCTGGGAAAAATAGCGATGCCAAACATCGGCAGCACAATGCCTTTGGTAATCAGCCAGCCGGCGATCATGCCGCACAGTCCCAGCGTCGCCCCAATCGACAGGTCAATTCCCGCGGTGATAATGACAAAGGTGATGCCCAGCGCCAGAAAGGCGTTGATGGCGATATGTTTCACCATGATCACCAGGCTGCCGGTGGCGAGAAAGTCCGGCACGGTGATGGCGAAGAAGCCGACGATCAGAATCAGCGCAATAAAAGTGCGCAGCTTCAGAAGCAGCAGCAGAATGCTTTCACGTGAACTGAACGCCTTAGCCGGAAGTGTGGTCAGCGCGACGCTGTCATTGCTTTTCATGCTCAGAACCCCTGCGCACTTGCTTTCACCAGCGCTGCCTCTTCCGCCTGGTCGCGGGGAAGATCAGCCGTAAGTTTGCCGCCCGACATCACCAGGATGCGATCGGCTACCGCCATAATCTCTTTCAGGTCCGAGGTGGAGAAGAGAACTGCAATGCCCTGCTGCGACAGCGCCACCATCATGCGAAACACCTCTGCTTTTGCACCGACATCAATGCCGCGACTCGGCTCATCCAGCAGCAGCAGGCGCGGATTGGTCAGCAGCGCGCGGCCAATCACCACTTTCTGCTGGTTGCCACCACTCAGCGCGCTAATGGCCACGTCCGGCGAGGAGATTTTGATCGCCAGGTTGCCCACCGTCTGGCTTACCGCCTGCTGCTCCGCCTGATGGGCAATGGCAAAGCGATGTGACAGACGCCGCCACAGGCTGGCGATGGTGAGATTACTGGCGACCGATGAGACCGGGAAAATCCCGGCGCGTTTGCGATCTTCCGGCACCAGACTCATGCCCATGCGGATACGGTCGGCGGTGGGCAGATGGGTCGGCAGCGGTTTGCTGTCGAGCCACAGCTTGCCCAGATAGTGGCGCTGACTGCCAAGCAGACACTCAAACAGCTCGGTGCGGCCTGCGCCCATCAGCCCGTAAATCCCGACAATTTCCCCGGCCCGCACCTGAAAACTGACGTCATCCACCAGGGTATTGCCGTTGGGGCTGACGCAGGTAATGTGCTGCGCCTCCAGCACCGGCGCGCCAAACTCACGCGCTTCCGGCAGGAAAGTGGTGACCGGTTCACTGCCCAGCATCTCACGCACGATCCACGGCACATCGATGCTGCTGACCGGCGCTTCGGCCTGAAAGCGCCCGTCGCGCAGAATGGTGATCACGTCGCCAATTGCCATCAGCTCTTCCAGCCGGTGGGAGATGTAAATCACGGTAACGCCCTGCTGCGTCAGGTCGCGGATCACCCGGAACAGGATCTCCACTTCGGTTTTGCTCAGCGCCGAGGTCGGCTCGTCGAGGATCAGGATGTCTGCATCTTCCGCCAGCGCTTTGGCAATCTCGACCAGCTGCTGCTGACCCACCTTGAGATTACCGACCCGCTCATGGGGTGAAATCGGCTGATCCAGGCGCGCCATCAGCGCGGCGGTGCGGCGAGCCTGCTCCGCCTCGTTGATCGGGGCCAGGCCGCGCTGGATCTCCCGGCCCAGAAACAGGTTTTCAGCCACCGTCAGGTTCTCAAACAGATTCAGCTCCTGGTGCACCATGCCGATGCCGTGCCGGGCGGCGTCGCGGGTGCTGCTCAGCGTCAGCGGCTCGCCATTCAGGAACAGCGAACCGGCCGTGGGCTGCTGTACCCCGGCCAGAATTTTCATCAGGGTCGATTTTCCCGCCCCATTCTCACCGATGATGACGTTAACTTTGCCGCGCCAGACCCGATAGTCGACGCGATCCAGCGCCAGCGTGCCGGGAAACAGCATCGATATCTGTTCGGCCCGCAGAATGATCTCATCGTCCATCAGGGCGTCCCCCGCTTCAGCTCAACCGCCACCACATCTTCAACGCTGCTGTGCCCGATAGTTACAGCCAGCAGCGCCTGCACCGGCTGGTTGACCCAGCTGGCATCCAGCGGTGGCAGTTGCTTCACCGCGTGACGGTTCAGCGCCCGCGTCAGCTGGGCGTACTGCACCTGATTGGTAAACTCTTCGAAACGGAATCCGGCGGCATCCCGGATAGCGTTACTGCGCAGCACCGGCCCGACACTGACCGCCACCGGCTTGCCGTTAATCATCAGCGTCAGCGTGCGTTCACGCGGGTTACTCTCATCAAAGGCGCTGGCTGTCCCTCCGGCTCGCACGAAGACGCTTTCGCGCCCGCCGGGTTTGACCGTCTGACTTTTCGCCTCCATGTCGGCCCAGCTCAGCGCATGGCTGTTCGCGGTGGTCATCACGCGCGGCTGCCAGGTCTCTTCCGCAATCTGCTGCGGTGTCTGGGTGGTATAGCTGGGTTTCGCGTGCGGATCCTTCGGCAGAATCGGCTTACCGTCCGCGTCCAGATCCACCACGGTGCAGGCGCTGAGCAGCGCCATACCGGTCAATACCGCCAGCATCCGTTTCATGGTTATTTCGCCAGGTTGAAGTTTTTCAGCTTAGCGGCGTTGCTGTCGTCAATCAGCACGCAGTCCATCAGCTGCTTCTCCTGTTTCTGCGCTTTGCCGTTCTTCAGGTAGTAATCCGCCTGCGTGACCGCCATCTGCGCCTGATCCCAGCCCGGCTGCAGCACCGTCGCTTTAATATTGCCTTTGTTGAGGATCGAATCCCGGGTGTAGTCGCTGCCATCAAAGCCCACCACGATCACCGATGTTTTCCCGGCGGCTTTCAGCGCGGCTTCGGCGCCCAGCGCCATGGTGTCGTTACCGGAGATGACGCCCACGATGTTGGGATGTTTCTGCAGCAGGGTTTCCATGCGGCTGAAGGCTTCGGTCTGGCTCCAGTTGGCGCTCTGCTGAGCCACCATTTTCATGTCGCTGTAGTCATCCAGCACATCGTGATAGCCCTGCGACCGCACGCCCGCGTTGGTGTCAGACTCTTTGCCCAGCAGTTCAACATAGTCCCCTTTGCCGCCCAGCAATTTCGCAAATTTCTCCGCGCCCAGCTGCGCCCCCTGATAGTTGTTAGAGACGATCTGCGCCACCGCGATGCCGGTTTTGTTGATCTCCCGGTCAATCAGGAAGGTCGGGATCCCGGCATCTTTGGCTTTCTGCACCGGCCCGACGGTGGCGTCGGCACCAGCGTTATCAAGAATGATCGCTTTGGCTTTGCGCGCAATCGCGGTCTCAATCAGCTGGTTTTGCTTGTTTACGTCATCATCGTGCGACGCCACCAGCGTGGCGTAACCCAGCTCTTTGGCTTTCGCTAAGGCCCCTTCCGCCTCGGCTTTAAAGAACGGGTTGTCATGGGATGGGGTGATAATCGCCAGCAGGCCTTGCTCTGCCGCCAGCGCGGTCGCTGAAAAGGCGAGCATCGATGCGAGCAGGGTCAGTTTGATCAGAGGACGAGTCATTATTTTTCTCCGCTTTGAATATATATTCACACGCGATTTTATATGCATAATGACTATGCGCCCGCGCTGACGTGCCGTCCAATGCGCGATCGTCAAAAAGCGAAAACGATCACAAATTAGCCTGCGTTGTGATTTTGATCATCCTGGTTAACAATACCGGGCAGAATCAGAGAGGGAAAAACCGATGGCAAAACAGGATGAACAGCGACTGATGGTAAAGATTGCCACCCTTTACTATGTCGAAGGGTTGAAGCAGTCAGAGATTGCACAGTCGCTGACCTTATCGCAGTCGTTTGTCTCACGCATTCTTAATCGCAGCGTGAAAGAAGGTGTGGTCAAGATCAGCGTGGTGCCACCAGCCAACGTCTACCCTGAGCTGGAAAAGGCCATTGAGCAGACCTATAACCTGCCGCAGGCGATTGTGGTGGATGTGCCGGACCAGGCGTCGTCGCTGCAGATTAAGCAGGCGATTGGATCGGCGGCCGCTCACTATCTGGAGACCCGACTGCGAAACGATGAGCTGATTGGTATTTCGTCATGGAGCGGCACGATCCGGGCGATGGTGGATGCGCTGCATCCGCTCAACAGCGCCTGCAAAGGGGTGATCCAGCTGCTGGGTGGCGTCGGGGCTAACGGCAATGTGCAAGCCACGATTCTGACGCAAAATCTGGCGGCGCTGCTGAACTGCCCCGCCTGGCTGCTGCCGTCGCAGTCGATTGAGCATTCGGTCAGCGATCGCCAGCGGCTCTCTGCCAACGCGGAGGTCGCCGAGGTGCTGAGTAAATTTGAGCAGGTCGACCTGGCGATTGTCGGCATTGGCGATCTGGAGCCGTCGGCGCTGTTACGTAATTCGGGCAACTACTACGATGGCAGGATGCTGCAAACGCTGGCGGCGCGCGGTGCGGTAGGCGATATCTGTCTGCACTATTTCGACGCCTGCGGACAGCCGGTGCTGAAAGCAGAAGAAGATCCGGTGATTGGTATGGAGCTGGCGCAGGTGAAACAGTGTCCACAGGTGGTCGGGCTGGCAGGCGGAAGAGAGAAAGCGCAGGCGATTCGCGGTGCGCTGCTGGGCGGCTACATCAAGGTGCTGATCATCGACTATCCCACGGCGCGGCTACTGCTCACGCCGCAGGATTCATCACAACCGGTCAGATAGTGCGGTAAGCCGTGGTGACTTTCCACAGATAGCGCGGGGCCTGCGCCGCCGGATGCTTGTTCTGCACATGCTGATAGAACTCATCCGGTGACATCGCATTGATCATCGCAATGGCCCGATCGCGATTGCTGGAGAAAGTCCGCAGTAACGCTCCTGCGCCGTTGGCATAAGAGACGATGGTGGCATAGCGCAGGGTCAGCGGATCGCGGATGCCCGACAGCGCGGAGTTCTGCAGAATGCGGATATAGGCGGTGCCGATATCAATATTTTTGGCCGGATCGCGCAACTCGGCATTCGACGGCTGACCACGACGGCCCAGCGTGCGATAGACTTCGCGCCCGGCGGTCGAAGCTTTAATCTGCATCAGCCCCACCGCATTTGAACGGCTCACCACGCCCGGATTTCCACCCGACTCGACACTGATAATGGCGCTGATCAACTTCTCATCAACGCCATAATGACTGGCGGCATCTTCGGTAAACATCGCCCAGGTGCCATTGACGCTGGACGGCGGTGCCTGAGTTAATGGCGTGTTGCGCTGCTTAACGGCATGGTGCGGTGGCTCGCTGGCACAGCCGGTCAGGAGTAACGCTGAGAGTATAAGGTGTCGGATTTTCAGCAATTTTTCATCTCGTAGCTGTTGTGGCGAATGCTATCATACCCAGGCAGCCTGAGAGCAAAATTACCGTTTATCCTAAATGCATGAAAATGCGGCGCGTACCGTGACTTCAGCGGCGCTTTTCGCCATCATCGCCGTCAGTCAGGCGCTAACAGCAGGAAAGTATGATGATTTCACGTTCAGTTCGTCTTATCTCCCCCTCCGGTTACTGTCACAATCAGCCTGCGGCGCTGCAGGGCATTGCACGACTGCGTGCGGCCGGCCATCAGGTAGAGAACGAGCAGGTGATCACCCGCCGTTTTCAGCGCTTCGCCGGTACGGACGCGGAGCGCCTGGCGGATATCAACCAGCTTGCCAGTCTCAGCACGCTGCCCGATGTGGTGCTGGCGGTGCGAGGCGGTTATGGTGCCAGCCGGTTACTGGAGTCCATCGACTACATCGGCCTGCAACGCCGTCTGCTGAATCAGCCGCTGGCGCTGTGCGGCCACAGCGACTTCACCGCGATTCAGCTGGCACTGCTGGCACAGGTCGGCTTGATTACCTTCAGCGCACCGATGCTGGCCGGTAACTTCGGCGCCGCGACCTTATCTGAATTTACCCTTCACCACTTCTGGCAGGCACTGACTTCACCTACAGTAGAGGTGACATGGCAAAGCGAAACGCCTGACGAGGGTGAATGGCAGGGTACGCTGTGGGGCGGGAATCTGGCGATGATCTGCTCACTGATTGGCACGCCGTGGATGCCGCAGTTTGAGAACGGCATTCTGGTGATTGAGGATGTGAATGAGCATCCGTTCCGCATTGAACGCATGCTGATTCAGCTGCAGCAGAGCGGCATTCTGGCGCGACAGCGGGCGATCGTTACCGGCAGCTTCACCAGTACAGCCCTGACAGAATATGACAACGGGTTTGACTTCAGCACCGTCTGGCAGCGACTGCGTGACACCACCGGTCTGCCGCTGATTTGTGGATTAGATTTTGGTCATGCCGCTGACACCGTAACACTGCCTTTGGGTGCCAGCGCACGATTAGCGGTCAGCCAGGGCCACGCCCGTTTGCAGGCGACCGGGCATCCCGTCCTGCGGGAATAGCGTTTGTTTCAGGAGATCGACATTGAAGCCGTTGTATGACGATTTGTGGATCTCAACCCCGGAATTTCCGGTGGAAGATGCCGTTAATGACCTGATGATGCATGGCTTTATGCTGCGTCACCCGCGCGGCAATCTGTTGATTGGCCGCGTAGAAAATCCGCTCGATCATGAAGTCATGGCCGATACCGGCGGCGTGATCCGCCACTACCTCACCCACTGGCATGAATCCGCGCCCGGTGCGGCGCTGATCCAGCAGCGCTTCAGCAGCGCACTTTACTGCCATAGCCGATCGCTGGGCCCCATCAGCCGTTTTGCTGAGCCTGATGACACCTTTTCGCAGCAGGAGACGCACTTCGGGGATTTCCATCTGCTGCCAACGCCAGGACACACACCGGGCAGTTGCAGCTATCTCTACACCTCGCCGCTGGGGCTGACCTATCTGTTTGTTGGCGATACCGTGACGCGTTCGCACGACCGCTGGATCACGGTGCTGGTGCCGGACAGTAATCCGGCTGAGCTGAGCCAGACGCTGGAGTTTTACCGCTCCCTGCGTCCCGACGTGGTGCTGATGAGTACCACGCGCGGGCATCTCTCCTGGAAAAAAGTTACGCTGCAGAGCTGGCTGGCCGCGATTGATGAAGCAGAACAGCATCCGCTGGATTTGCGTCAGCAACCATTATTCTGATTACAGGGCTTTCGTCAGATAGTGGCGCTGATGATGCCGCGGATAGTTATCCAGGCTGAAGCGCAGCGTATAGCCGAGCTTTTCATAAAACGGTCGCGCCTGAAAACTGGCGGTATCCACCTGGGCAAAGCGGCAGCCGCGATCCCGCGCCTCCTGCTCTGCCGCCTGCATCAGCTTACTGCCCGCCCCCTGCCCGCGTAGCGCCTCACTCACCCACAGCATATCAATCCGCAGCCAGTTTCCGGCGGTTGATCCGGTCAGTCCGGCCAGCTTTCTGCCCTGGTCATCACGAATAAACACGCCGATCGATCTGATCTCATCAATATTAATATATTTGCTGTTGAACGCAGTCAGACCCAGCCTGACTTCATCCAGATCCTGCGTTGTGACCTTATCGGTAATCTCGGGTTGCATAGTGGCTCCGTGGGTTAAGTGTCGGAGTGCTGACGATCGTCGTAGCGCTCCAGGCTCAACGCATCAACATCGCGTTTTTCGCTGCGGCTGCAGGGCAGCAGTTTATCGCTGTCGCGGTAGACAAAAAAGGTCGCCTGGCTGCGCTGGTTCACAATCAGCTGATCGCCATTGCGAAAGCGGGTAATCGCCACCTTATCACCCGCCTCTAAACGGGTACGCTGCTGACCGGCGGCAATCTGGAAATGCCCCGGCGGCCACATTAACGTGGTTAAACCATATTCGGCACGCGAAACGGTCATGGTTGTCCGGCCGGGACAGTTAAGCTGAAATTCCGTCTCGCTCCAGGCGGGTGCGATGTGACAGGCCAGCAGGCCCAGGGCAATTAATGCTGCCTTCATGCTGTTTCTCCGCTGATTTTATTGAGATTTTTTAGCTTAACACATCACAGGACGGAGAAGGGACGCGGGGCAACCCGCAGCAAGACCATTGAAAGATAGAATCGGCGTGCGAAGAAATCTGAAAGTTGAGAAAAAATAAAGTAATCCGGCCAGCGTAACAGGCTGCCACACTGACCGGATATGATCATTCGGCTGCTACCTCGGCGGCCACTAACATCAGTGCCAGCCCGGCATTCTCGCTATCATAAGCCTGCATTGCTGCACGTATATCCGCTGAACAAGCGATCACCTGTTGCTTCTTATCGGCTTCTAACTGGTCAATCGCATGGCGAATAATCATTAGACTTGCTTCTTCTTCGTTCATCATTTATCCCTGAATTTGCCTAAGTGGTGCGCAAAGGAGCCAAGAATAACGTTTATTGATAAGCAAAGTCACCCTTTTACATTCCTGTTGCTTAACGATTAAACAAATCACAAACAGGAAGCGCAGCGTAAACTGCTATGATTAAGTAATCAGTGACGCAGCAGGATAGACTCTGCGCCACGAAACTCCCAGGGATTGAAGCAGGTAGAAAATCATGATGCGTCTCAGCATTTTTATCCTCATCGCGATGGTGACTGGATGTTCATCTGGCCCGAAAGGGGTGGAATGTCCGGGTGAGGTCTCGACAATTTATGGTCAGTCGATGGGGCATACCCAAGGCGTGATTTTTGATCTGGTTAATAGCTTCACCGTGACCCGGGATAAGGTCAGCGTTAAGAGTGGCCCGCTGCAGTCGCTGGATCGCTTTAAATATGTTCCCTCCGCCGTCACGCCTGAGGGCTATTACGCGCAGCGCCTGTCAGATAAGCAGTTCCGCCTGATCAACCCTTACCAGGACACCCAAATCACCTGGACCTGTCCATAAGGGATGAATCCTGCTGCCAGATGGTTTATTGTCAGGAAACGTCAAGCAGCAGGTCTCCCCGATGGAAAAGCGTCTGGATAACAACGGTTATATCGACTTCCCCTTCCCCGCCACCCGCAATGCGGATGGCTCCGTGAATCCCTGTGGCTTTGATCTGACGCTGGAAACCGGTCGCCTTGAGGAGATCGCGGTGCTGAACCATTCAGTGAATCTGCGGCGCCTGGTCGAGGAGATCAATCTGCAGGAGGGGCTGTTTATGACCCTGGCCTGCGACTGGCAGCAGCAGGCAGATGCGGTCTGTGGCTTTATCGATGTGGCTTTTCGTCCCGACCTGCCGCAACACGGCTTTGAGGAGGCGCTGCAGCTGGAAGCGAACTTTTATCGCTACCTGACCGGGCAGGAGCAGCAGCATCAGATGCCCGCCGAGACGCTGGTCAATTATGCCCGCTCGGTACTCGACTGGAGCTGGTCGCCGCTGCGCCAGCGTCAGCGCGATTATGAAAAGATCACCATTCAGTTCTATTGCCCGCAGGCGGATGACGCCGAATGGTGTTTTGATCATCTGCGTCACTTCCTGGTGAGCGTCTATCCGGCCTGCGTCGCCGCCCGTTCACTCTGATCTTCATTGCCCCCGGAGTCGCTATGCGTTCTGCTGCGCTGTCTGCTGTCACGCTGTTCTGCTCACTGTTTTTTACCGCTGCTGTCCATGCCGATCGCTGCCAGCAAATTCGCGCCGGTCTGGATATCGGTTCCGGCACCACCAAAATTGCGGTAGCCCGTGTCAATGTCTGCCAGCTGCGCATCGAAAAGATGCTGTATCAGGATCAGCGCGCCGTGGCCTGGAACGAGGCCTTAGCGCATTCAACAGATAATCAGCTCAGCCCGGCGATGACTCATGAAGGTGCCGCCGCCCTGCAGCAGCTTTTAACGCAGGCACGGCGCTTTCATCCACAGCGGATCAGCGGCGTTGCCACGGCGGTGTTCCGCAACGCCAGCAACGGTCAGGCGGTCATCGATCAGTTGCAGCGCCAGACCGGTGCGCAAATCAGCATCATCTCGCAGCAGCAGGAAGCGAAACTCGGTTTCCTCTCCGCTAAAGCCGCGCTTAACGATCCGGCGATCCGTGATGAGCAGCTGCTGGTCTGGGATATTGGTGGGGGATCGATGCAGATGACTGCCTGGCGACAGCAGGCGGGTCAGGCGGTTGCAGATATCTATCAGGGCAAACTGGCCTCGGTGACGCTGAAAAACTTTATTCTGACGGTGCTGAAGAACAGCCCGGAGGCCAAATCCCCTAATCCGATTGGCTCCTGGCGGCAGTCGGTACTGCGCTTTGTGCAATTTTATGCCGCTAATGAGGTCAGTCCGCAGATTAAACAGGATCTGGCGAGCCGTCGGGTCATTGGCATCGGCGGCGTCCATGGTTTTTCAATCCGCAGTCAGTTACCGGGCAAACCCCATCGTTACAGCCTGACGACATTAAGTCAGCTGTCGCAGCAGCAGGTCTGGAAAGGCGACAGTGAACTCCCGGGCGACTACCGGGCCACTGATGTCAGCAATCTCTTACTGGTTGAAGGTTATATGCAGGCGCTGAAAATTAATGAAGTTACGATTGTTGAGGCCAGTCTGATTCAGGGCGTGCTGCTGCAGTAGCGCAGCGTTTCCGCACTATGCTAAACCTCAGGCTTAATCAGCCGGATAGCATGATCCAGCATCCGCTGCTCATCCCGTTCACTGTGGACCCGCTGCTGACGTATACGTTTAAGCAGGTCGTAGATTTCGCCACGGCGGGTGTCATGGCCGCGCTCCGACAGCACAATGACCGCATCGCCAATGACCCGGCAGACTTCGTCATAGTCGTCATCATTCAGTGCATCACGTTTCATTGCTTATCCTCCGGCTGTAGCTTTGGCTATGGCTGTGGCAGCGCCTGAGTGCGCCTCTCTTTCCAAAGGCTAGACAGTAAATCCCTTACCCGCAAACGCAGCGCCATTAACAGCCAGAAATGATTTTTTAGCCCATTTTCCTCCGCTGGAGGAGCAGAATTCACTATCTTTGCTACGCTTTGAGGGTCTCACTCAAAACCAAGGAGCAATAAATGTCAGGAAAAATCGAAGATAAAGTAAAAGAAGCCGCTGGCGCAGTTCAGGAACAATGGGGTGCAGCAACCGGTTCATCTGAGCATCAGGCTAAAGGCGCAGCACGCCGTTACACCAACCAGGCAAGCTATGCTGCCCGCGATGCTGCTGACTGTATCAAGGATCAGGTTCAATCCAATCCTGTTGCAGGTCTGGCCGTTGCTGCAGGCGTTGGCGTATTTATCGGCTTCCTGCTGGGCCGCAAGTAATCGCGCTGAACGTCAACAGAACGGGAGCCACTGGCTTCCGTTTTTTTTTGCCTGGACTCTCTCCGCCGGCTGAGAAACATCTGAAAGATAAGCCTTTTCAGGCCAGAATGCGGTAAGTATCTATGCTTAGTCTGGTTTCGTCTCTTTCTGACAACATCAAGGTGACCTTATGAAAACAATTCCTGCCCTGCTGCTGGTTGCAGCGACCTTAACCTCTCTGGCGGGCTGCTCGCAGAAGAGCGACGCAATTAAAGATGATGGCCGCCCTCATGCACCAAGCGGTCAGTCGTCACCGGGCGGTACGCTGGGTTCAGGCCCGGTGGGTCAGCCACAGTCGTAATACCCTGCCCCGGCACACGTGCCGGGGTTTGTTTTATCGCATGTTTTTTAATAGATAGAAGTCATAGAATAATTCCGCTAATAATTAACCTGCTACTAGTTATGGCCGGAATCAGAATATTTCCCATACTTTCCTTTTTATAAGAATCATCCCATCTCTTTTTAATAATCTCTTACTTCTTTTACACAATTCTGTATATATACCCAGAATAAACAACATTAAAATTGTGGAAACAATTTAAACGAAACTTCTACGGCCGCGAAAAAATAAACCTTAATAATGAACTTTAGTCGCAGAAATATTCTCTAATAACTCACAACACCTTTTGTTAAATATTATTGATACGTTTAAGAGAATTCAGACGTGAAGAAAAAAAAGATTTATCTGATAGACCGACTTTTAACGCTCTATTCTCGATTTTCCAGCAGAACACAACCACAGGCCTTGCACGACCTGGCCCCACAGACAGTGGTGATTTACTCCACCACGGCACTGGGCGACTTTCTGATGAATACGCCGGCTATCTGGAGCCTGAAAAATCGCTTTCCCACCAGCAAATTTATTCTGGTTTCCAGCAAGAAAAATAAGGATCTCGTCAGCCGTTATAACTGGTTTGATCAGATCTATATCTGGGATAACAAACTGGCGAATTTCCTGCCGCTTTTTTTCAAACTTCGCCGTCAGAAACCTGACCTGTCAGTAATATTACACGCCCATTTCCCCTACGATATTATGAGCTCGGTACTGACCGGCAGTAAGGTAATTGTGCGCGATCATTACGGCCGCGAGTCGCCTCTGCTAAATAAATATCTCGATCACTATTCAGGCTATTTTGATGACCATACCATCAAGCGTAAGCTGAAACTGATTGAAGTCCTTGGCGCAGAGACAGAGCAAACCCGGATGCACCTTCCGGCACTGAACAACAGTCCGACTGCAAAGACTGACCATCGCCGTATCGGTTTTCAGTTAGGGGCATCAAAAGATATTCGCCGCTGGCCGCTGGCCTCCTTCAGCCAGCTGGCGACAGCCTTGCTTGAACGCTGGCCTGACACGGAAATTATCGTTACCGGCACCGCCGCTGAGCAGCCTCTTGAGCAGGAATTTATTGAAAGCCTGCCCCTGCACTACCGTCAGCGTGTGACCCCGATGGCGGGTAAAACGAATCTCAGCGGCCTGATTAGCCTGATTCGCACGCTGGATGTGCTGGTTACCGGGGACACCGGTCCACTGCACATCGCCGTGGCCGCGCAGACGCCAACGGTCAGCCTGTTCTCCACCGCCAATCCGCGCTATACCGGTCCCTGCCAGGACAGCGCTCGGCACATCATTATTCACCGCCCGGATAAAACCGCCTCACAGCATCCGATGGCAACGATCAAGGCCGATGAGGTCGGGCAGGCCGTGGCGAAACTGGTGGGGTAATGAACGACCTTTCTCAATCCATCATTGCGCTGATTGAGCACCACAATCAGCCAACCGCACTGGGCTGGTTCCGTAAAGTGGATCGGGCGGGATTTCATCTGCAGCAGTTACCGCTGAGTGAGGTGGATTTCGCCATTCTGATGAGTGATTTTTTTATCACTTTCGGCGTCTGTTCAGAACAGTATGATGACGCCCGCTATTTTCCGGAGCCGCGCCGACGGCGTTTTGCAGTGGCAAACTGGTTTACTGCGGGCAAAGCACAGCTTTACCGTCCACTGACGGTCGCCATGCTGTGTGAAGCGGCCAGACTGGGACGCTGGCCTGAAGAGGCTTACTGAGTAATAGTATGGGCGAAGGCGTCATAGACCTCGCTGCTGCTCAGCGCATTGACCTCACGTGACGCCGGTTGCAGCACCTGATAGTTAACCTGCCACGGATGCCAGCACGCCGGATCGCTGTCGCCAAACAGCGCGACGACCGGCAATCCCAGCGCCGCACCAATGTGCATTGCCCCGCCATCACTGCTCACCAGCCCCTGACACAACGACATTGCTGCAATCAACTGCGGCAGGCTGGTGGTTGCCACCGCTTTGATCGGCAGATGCGGGCAGAGCGCCATAATTTCCCGCGCTTTTTCATCATCTCCCGGATGACGCGGATTATCACGGCTGCCGGGTGACCAGAGCAGCATTATCTGGCAGGGATGACGCGCCGCGATTTTTTCAGCCAGCCCGGCAAACCGCGCGGCTTCCCACTGCTGGCTCGGCTTGCGGGCGCTGATTTGCAATGCATAGACCGGAACAGCGGGATCAATCGCACAGGTGTCACGCAGGCTGGCTGCGATTGCCGCATCCGGCAGCAGCGTCAGTTTGCCTGGCGCTGTGGCGCTGAGATTGAAAGGCCGCCCCAGGCTAAACAGGGTTTCACTGATATGACACGGCGACTGGCTGGGTGGCGGCAACAGATCGGTAATCAGCGGATGGGGATGGCCCAGGGCGATCACTCTGGCAGGACGCACTGTTTTAACCCACTTCAGGCCATGCTGATCCCAGCGGCTTTTTGCCAGAATCACCACATCGTAACGCTGTTTTTTCAGCATCAGCATCAGCTTCAGTCGCTGTAAGAGACAGGCCAGTCGTCCCTGCCCTGCCTCACGGTGATGCAGTTTAGTGTAATAGAAGAGCTGCCGGATATCGGGATTATGCTGCAACACTGGCGCAGCGTAATTGTTAGTCAGCACGTCGACCTGATGCTGCCCCGACTGCGCCAGCGCACTGATCAGCGGCGTGGTCAGTAAGGTGTCGCCAATATTATCCCGACAAATAATTAAAACCCGCATGTCTGACATCCTCTGCGCAAAGGCTACGCCGTTCTGGCTGAATAAAAGTAAGACTCGCCCGGTTAACGTTCTGAAAACGGTAACGTAACGGTATAGTCAGCAAATTAGTCAGCGCAGTGTCAGATTGGTTCCATAGTTGCGATATTGTTAAAATATGAGGCCAGCACGACAGGCCAGAGACAGGCCTGAATTATTAACCGGATTATTATTTTACGGCGTCGGCCCTGCCGGGCCAGCGTATAGAAAGGAAAAGGCCGCCCATGGCGTAATACTGGTCAGTTAAGATTAGATTTGTAAAGGCTGTCACGGTCAAACGGGGCAGCTTTTTTTCCGGGCGAGCGAGCCGCAGTGCGGGCCAGCGCAGGCCGGGGTCGCTCAGGGGCAGGCAATCCGCAGCGCTGAACAGAATGAGTCTGCCAGGAGAGCCCGCAGGACGCGGGCGAAAGGCGGGGCGGCACAGGATGTGCCATCCCCGGCGGTCCGTCAGGCAGGCGAATGAAGTGAAGGAACCGCGCAGTGGCGCGAGGACCTCCAGCCCCTGAGCGGCACCAGACTGCGTTATCACCTGTCGCTTAACTGACTGGCATTACGCCCATGGCGGCCTGAGGTCTTTGGCTTGATGACCGGGATCGGTCAGTCGGCGCGGGTTGTCAGCAGGCTGATAGCCAGCGTCATCACGGGTTCCGGGTTGATTCCGGTAAACATTTGATGAATTTTTTCAGAAATGGCTTCACCAGTCACCGGCTTATTTTCAGCCACGATTTCCATCACCGCCTGTCCAAATAGCAGGCGACATGCCGCAATAGCATCACTTACCGCTTCATCATCCATAATGCTCTCCCTCTGTATCGGCAGAAGCGTACACGTCTGCGGCAACCGGATCATGCGTAACTCTATTTTTTTGTGGTACAGGTTACAAAAATGAATCAGCTGTAAGGATCAAATAACGTGGCCCGACACATTTAATGCCGGGCGCTTAACTGGTACTGAAAGAGATTAACAGAGGGTAGCGTTTAACAAATCAGGTGTGACAGGGTGGATGACAGATATGCGTTCACTCACTCTTTTACCGTGGCATCAGACAATTCAATTTGCAGAGAGAGTAAAATGCCAGGCAGCGGGAAATGATTTGGCAGCGCTCTCACGGAGAAAATGTCTTAAACAGTACGGTGCGAAAGCAATAAGCGCTTAGATGAGTAATCGCTATAACGATGATCGCGGCAAAGCCTGGATTGTGGTTGCTGCGTGAAGGTGATTTTATGAAGAGTTTTGGGGAAAGAAAGCGTGAAATAAAAAGCCAACACGATTTTTACATCCGTGTTGGCTATATGTTACGGAAAGCCGATTACATATTTTCGATGATCGCGTCACCAAACTCTGAACATTTCAGCAGTTTAGCGCCATCCATCAGGCGTTCGAAATCGTAAGTCACGGTCTTGTTAGCGATAGCGCCTTCAACACCTTTAACAATCAGGTCAGCCGCTTCGAACCACTCCATGTGACGCAGCATCATTTCTGCGGACAGAATAATTGAACCTGGGTTCACTTTATCCTGACCTGCATACTTAGGTGCTGTACCGTGGGTCGCTTCGAACAGCGCACACTCGTCACCGATGTTGGCGCCTGGTGCGATACCAATACCGCCAACCTGCGCTGCCAGAGCGTCAGAGATGTAGTCACCGTTCAGGTTCATACAGGCAATAACGTCATACTCAGCCGGACGCAGCAGGATCTGTTGCAGGAACGCATCAGCAATCACATCTTTAACGATGATCTCTTTGCCGGTGTTCGGGTTTTTGAACTTCATCCACGGGCCGCCGTCGATCAGTTCGCCGCCGAACTCTTCTTTCACTAACTGGTATCCCCAGTCTTTGAAAGAGCCTTCGGTGAACTTCATGATGTTGCCTTTGTGAACCAGGGTCAGTGAATCACGATCGTTAGTGATGGTGTATTCCACTGCCGCGCGCACCAGACGTTTGGTGCCCGCTTCTGAACACGGCTTAACGCCGATACCGCACTGCTCAGGGAAGCGAATTTTCTTCACGCCCATCTCTTCGCGCAGGAACTTGATCACTTTGTCCGCTTCGGCAGAGCCCGCTTTCCACTCGATACCCGCATAGATATCTTCGGAGTTTTCACGGAAGATCACCATGTCGGTCTCTTCAGGACGTTTAACCGGGCTTGGCGTGCCTTTGTAGTAACGTACCGGACGCAGGCAGACGTAGAGGTCAAGCTCCTGACGCAGGGCCACGTTCAGTGAACGAATACCGCCGCCGACCGGGGTGGTCAGTGGGCCTTTAATAGCCACGCGATATTCTTTGATTAAGTCGAGAGTTTCCTGTGGCAGCCAGACATCCTGGCCGTAGAGTTCAACTGACTTCTCACCGGTGTAAATCTCCATCCAGGAGATCTTACGCTCGCCGTTGTAGGCTTTCTTCACCGCCGCATCGACGACTTTCAGCATGACCGGGGAAACATCAACACCGATACCGTCACCCTCAATGTAAGGAATGACCGGATTGTTTGGCACTGTGAGCTTGCCCTGATTCAGGGTGATTTTCTGACCTTCCGCCGGAACAACTACTTTGCTTTCCATTAACCTCTCCTGGGCGTTTGTTAATGATTTGTAAGATGCGCGTCAATACTACTTGAATATTTCCGCCACGCCAATCACCGCAATTTCACGTTATAATGCGCCGAATGTTTCTGACTGCAAAGCCCATGCGAAAAACTTCTCAACGAATTCACCAGGATAAACGATTCAGCCGCCCGACGCGTGATGCGCGGCGTTCCCCTGCCCGCCCTGCGGCTCCGCGCCGCGTGATTCTGTTTAACAAACCGTTCGACGTGTTACCGCAATTCACCGATGAAGCGGGCCGCCGAACACTGAAGGATTTTGTCAGCGTCGCAGAGGTTTATGCCGCAGGTCGCCTCGATCGCGACAGCGAAGGATTGATGGTGCTGACCAACGACGGCGCGCTGCAGGCTGCGCTGACTCAGCCCGGCAAACGCACAGGTAAGATCTATTATGTGCAGGTGGAAGGCGAGCCACAGGAGACGGATCTGCAGCCTTTGCGGGATGGGGTTAATCTGAAAGATGGGTTGACGCTGCCCGCTGGGGTAGAAAAAGTGGCTGAGCCTGAGTGGCTCTGGCCACGTCAGCCACCCATCCGCGAGCGTAAAAACATCCCGACGCAGTGGCTGAAAATCACGCTGTATGAAGGCCGTAATCGTCAGGTTCGCCGGATGACCGCCCACATTGGCTTTCCCACATTGCGATTGATCCGGTACGCGATGGGGAGTTATTCGCTCGACGATCTGGCTCCGGGCGCGTGGCGTGAACTCAGCGAAAGTGCGCTCTGAAAACCGGTTTTTTATAACCTCAGGTTAACAATTGCGGAGAAGTGATGTTTAAACCTCATGTTACTGTCGCCTGTCTGGTTCAGGCAGAAGGTGAATTACTGGTGGTGGAAGAGACGATCAACGGTCGCCCCACCTGGAACCAGCCCGCCGGGCATCTTGAAGCGGATGAAACTCTGCTGGAAGCCGCAGAGCGCGAACTCTATGAAGAGACTGGCATCGCCACACCGATGCACTATTTCATCGCGATTAACCAGTGGATCGCGCCCGACAGTACGCCTTTTGTGCGTTTTCTGTTTGGCGTGGATCTGGCGGAAAAAGCGCCAACCCAGCCGCAGGACAGCGACATCGATTGCTGCTGGTGGTTGCCGCCAGCGCAGATTCTCACTGCCTCTAACCTGCGTTCGCCGCTGGTCGCGGAAAGCGTACGCCTGTGGCAACAGGGCACGCGCTACCCGCTACATCTGGTCAGCCCGTTCCGGTGGCCGTTTCACGAGGGTGCGCGCCTGCCTTCTGCATGATAGAATGCGCCGCCTGTTTTTTTATCGTAATGCGAGCGTGTCATGTCTGACAACAGCCAGAAAAAAGTGATCGTCGGTATGTCCGGCGGCGTCGATTCTTCCGTTTCCGCCTGGTTACTGCAACAGCAGGGTTACCAGGTTGAAGGCCTGTTCATGAAGAACTGGGAGGAGGACGATGGCGAGGAGTATTGTACCGCCGCGGACGATCTGGCGGATGCGCAAGCGGTGTGCGACAAGCTGGGTATGAAGCTGCACAAAGTTAATTTTGCCGCTGAATACTGGGATAACGTCTTTGAGCACTTCCTCGAAGAGTACAAAGCGGGCCGCACGCCCAACCCCGATATCCTCTGCAACAAAGAGATCAAATTCAAAGCGTTCCTGGAGTTCGCGGCTGAGGATCTCGGCGCAGATTTTATCGCCACCGGTCACTACGTGCGTCGTCAGGACGTGGCTGGCCAGAGCCAGCTGTTGCGCGGTCTGGATGGCAACAAAGATCAGAGCTACTTCCTCTATACCCTGAGCCACCAGCAGATCGCCCAAAGTCTGTTCCCGGTTGGCGAGCTGGAAAAACCGGAAGTGCGCCGCATTGCCGAACAGCTCGACCTTATCACCGCGAAGAAGAAAGATTCGACCGGCATCTGCTTTATCGGTGAGCGCAAATTCCGCGACTTCCTGGCGCGCTATCTCCCGGCTCAGCCTGGCGAAATCGAAACCACCGAAGGCCAGATCGTCGGTGAACATCAGGGGCTGATGTACCATACTCTGGGACAGCGTAAAGGCCTGGGTATTGGCGGCCTGAAAGAGAGCAAAGATGATCCCTGGTATGTGGTCGACAAAGATGTGGCGCGTAACCGCCTGATTGTCGCCCAGGGCGGCGATCATCCGCGTCTGATGTCCGTCGGCCTGATTGCGCAGCAGCTGCACTGGGTTGATCGCCAGCCGATTACCGCCCCGCTTCGCTGCACCGTGAAAACCCGCTATCGTCAGACCGATATTCCCTGTGAGATTATCCCACACGGCGACGATCGGATTGAGGTGCGTTTCGACGAGCCGGTTGCAGCGGTGACGCCGGGCCAGTCTGCGGTGTTTTACCTTGGCGAGGTCTGCCTCGGTGGCGGTATTATCGAACAGCGTCTGCCGTTAGTGGCGGAGTAAGCGGGCTCAGCCCGCATTGATGACGCGTAAACAGGAGTAACCGTGGCGAAAAATTATCAGGAAATTACGCTGGCGCTGGCGGGCATCTGTCAGTCGGCCCATCTGGTGCAGCAGCTGGCTCAGCAGGGTCACTGCCAGCCGGAGGCGCTGACCGTATCGCTGCGCAGCGTGCTGGACCTTAACCCTGGCTCAACGCTGGCGGTGTTTGGCAACAATGAAGCCAACCTGCGCCTCGGACTTGAAACCCTGATGGCGGTGCTGAACAGCAGCAGTCGTCAGGGTGCAGGTGCAGAGCTGACGCGTTACACCCTGAGCATGATGGTGCTGGAGCGCAAGCTCAGCGCCAGTAAAACTGCCATGGCGACGCTGGCCCAGCGCATCACTCAGCTGGATCGCCAGCTGGCGCATTATGAACTGGAATCAGACACCATTCTCAGCGCGATGGCTGCCATCTATGTGGATGTGATCAGCCCGCTTGGCCCGCGTATTCAGGTCACCGGTTCGCCTGCGGTACTGCAGAATACGCAGGTACAGAGTAAAGTGCGCGCCACCCTGTTAGCCGGTATCCGTGCTGCCGTATTGTGGCAGCAGGTCGGTGGTGGCCGACTGCAACTGATGTTCTCGCGTCAGCGTTTGCTGCGTGAAGCGAAAACCCTCTTATCCCGGCTGCCACTGACTTACTAAGTCGGTGCGGCAAAACACTGCTAAATGATTCAGGAGTTGCACTGATGGAATTATCCTCTCTGACCGCCGTCTCACCTGTCGATGGTCGTTACGGCGATAAAGTCAGCCCGCTGCGTGCGATTTTCAGCGAATTCGGTTTGCTGAAATTCCGCGTTGAGGTTGAAGTTCGCTGGTTACAAAAACTGGCCGCGACCGCAGAGATCAAGGAAGTTCCTGCATTTGATGCCGACGCAAACGCTTTCCTTGATACGATTGTCGCCGGTTTTTCCGAAGAAGATGCCGCGCGCATCAAAACCATTGAGCGCACCACCAACCACGACGTCAAAGCAGTTGAGTATTTCCTGAAAGAGAAAGTTGCCGACGTCCCTGCCCTGCATGCTGTTTCTGAATTTATCCACTTCGCCTGTACTTCTGAAGATATCAACAACCTGTCGCACGCCCTGATGCTGGAAACAGCCCGCCGTGACGTGATCCTGCCTTACTGGCAGCAGCTGATTACCGCTGTGAAAGATCTTGCCAGCGAATATCGTGACATTCCGCTGCTCTCCCGCACCCACGGCCAGCCGGCTACACCGTCGACGATGGGTAAAGAGATGGCGAACGTCGCTTACCGTCTGGAGCGTCAGTTACGTCAGCTGAAACAGATTGAGGTGCTGGGCAAAATCAACGGCGCTGTAGGGAATTACAACGCCCACATTGCCGCCTATCCCGAAGTGGACTGGCATGCGCTGAGCGAGAACTTCGTCACCTCGCTGGGGATCACCTGGAACCCTTACACCACGCAGATTGAGCCGCACGACTATATTGCCGAAATGTTCGACTGCATCGCCCGCTTTAACACCATCCTGATCGATTTCGATCGCGATATCTGGGGTTATGTAGCGCTGAACCATTTCAAACAGAAGACCATTGCGGGCGAGATTGGCTCGTCGACCATGCCGCACAAAGTGAACCCAATCGACTTCGAAAACTCCGAAGGCAATCTGGGCCTGGCGAACGCGGTAATGCAGCATCTGGCCAGCAAGCTGCCGGTCTCACGCTGGCAGCGCGATCTGACCGACTCCACCGTGCTGCGTAACCTCGGCGTGGGCGTCGGTTATGCGCTGATCGCCTATCAGGCGACGCTGAAAGGCATCTCGAAACTGGAAGTGAACCGCGATCGTCTGCTGGACGAACTGGATCACAACTGGGAAGTGCTGGCAGAACCGATCCAGACGGTAATGCGCCGTTACGGCATTGAGAAGCCTTATGAAAAGCTGAAGGAGTTGACGCGCGGTAAACGCGTCGATGCCGCCGGCATGCAGGCCTTTATCGACAGCCTGGCGCTGCCGGAAGAGGAAAAAGTCCGTCTGAAGCAGATGACGCCTGCAAACTATATTGGCCGCGCTATCCAGATGGTTGACGATCTGAAATAATGCCCGCCGCAGACCGGCCCAGTCCGGTCTGCGTTAACATCTTGTTTAATACATTTCGCGTATACTTTCTGCAGGTTGACTCAAACAGAGTGTAAGGAATTTCTATGCGTGTTCTGGTTGTTGAAGACAATGCCCTGCTGCGCCATCATCTCGCCGTCCAGTTACGTGACATGGGCCATCAGGTCGATGCCGCCGAAGACGCCAAAGAAGCTGACTATTTTCTTCGGGAACATCTGCCAGATATCGCGCTGGTGGATCTCGGCCTGCCGGATGAAGATGGTATGTCTCTGATTCGCCGCTGGCGCAGCGATGCCGTGCGCCAGCCGATTCTGGTGCTGACCGCCCGTGAAGGCTGGCAGGCCAAAGTTGAGGCGCTGGAAGCCGGTGCGGATGACTACGTCACCAAACCGTTTCATATTGAAGAAGTCGCGGCACGCCTGCAGGCGCTGATGCGTCGTAACAGCGGACATGCCTCGCAAATCATCGATATGGCCCCGTTTCAGGTTGATCTTTCGCGCCGTGAACTGACGGTCAATGAACAGCCGGTGAAGCTCACGGCCTTTGAGTACACCATTGTCGAAACGCTGATCCGTAACGCGGGCAAAGTGGTAAGCAAAGACTCGCTGATGCTGCAGCTCTATCCTGACGCTGAACTGCGTGAAAGCCACACCATCGACGTTCTTATGGGCCGTCTGCGCAAAAAAATTCTGGCGTTGCATCCTACTGACGTGATCGCCACCGTGCGTGGCCAGGGCTACCGCTTTGATCTCTGACCATGTCCTGGTTTAATCGTTATCGCCCTATTTCGCTGCGCGCCCGCTTTCTGCTGGCCTCCGCAGCGATCGTCCTCTTCCTCTCACTCTCCTATGGCATGGTGGCGGTGATTGGCTATGTGGTCAGTTTCGATAAAAACACCTACCGCGTGATGCGCGGCGAGAGCAACCTGTTCTTTACGCTGGCGCAATGGCATGACAACAAACTCACCATCGCCCAGCCGGAACGGATGACGCTCAACTTCCCGACGCTGGTATTTATTTACGATGAGCACGGCAAACTGTTGTGGCAACAACGCGACGTGCCAGAGATCCGCAAGAAGATCCGCCGTGAATGGCTGCTGAAGCCTGACTTCTACGAGATTGATACCAGTAACCGTACCAGCATGGTGGCAATGGGCAATAACCTGAATGCTCAGCAACGACTCAACGACTGGGACAATGACAGCAACGATACCTTTACCCACTCGGTCGCCGTTAACCGTTACGATGCCACCACGAATCTGCCCGCGCTCACCATTGTGGTGGTCGACTCTATCCCGCAGGAGTTGCAGCATTCTGATGTGGTCTGGTCGTGGTTCAGCTATGTGCTGGCAGCCAACCTGATACTGATCATTCCGTTGCTGTGGCTGGCGGCGCACTGGAGTCTGCGGCCGATTGGCGCGCTGACACAGCAGGTGCGCGAACTGGAGACCAGTCAGCGCGAAAATCTGGCGGATAATCCGCCGCAGGAACTGCGCAGTCTGGTGCGTAACCTCAATCTGTTGCTGACCAATGAGCGGCAACGCTATACCCGCTATCGCACCACGCTTTCAGACCTGACCCACAGCCTGAAAACGCCGCTGGCCGTGTTGCAGAGCACCCTGCGCTCGCTGCGCAACGGCAAGGAACTGACGGTGGAACAGGCTGAGCCGGTGATGCTGGAGCAGATTAGTCGAATCTCGCAGCAGGTCGGTTATTATCTGCATCGCGCCAGTATGCAGGCCGATCACAATCCGCTGCAGCGCGATCTGCATTCCGTTTCCGGTCTGCTCGACAAGCTCTGCTCGGCCCTGAATAAAGTCTATCAGCGTAAAGGCGTGGCGATTTCGCTGGATATCTCACCGGAGCTGACCTTTGTTGGCGACCAGAATGACTTTATGGAAGTGCTGGGCAACGTGCTCGATAACGCCTGCAAATATTGCCTGGAATTTATCGAAATCAGCGCTTTTCAGAGCGAAAATGCACTCCATCTCTATATTGACGATGATGGTCCGGGCATTCCCGAGAGCAAGCGCGATTTAGTGTTTGTCCGGGGTCAGCGTGCCGATACCCTGCGTCCCGGTCAGGGACTGGGTCTGGCGGTGGTGCGCGATATTCTTGAGCAATATGAGGGCAACGTCATCGCCTCCAGCAGCGCACTCGGCGGAACACGCATGGAAGTGGTCTTTCAGCGCCAGGAAGTCGAACATCGCCGCGAGTAGAAAACCCTCAGGGCTGTTATACTTGCTGGCATTTACAGCCCTAAGCGGAACCCTTTTATGGACTATCAGCTCGATATTAACTGGCCCGATTTTATTCAGCGTTACTGGCAGAAACGCCCGGTAGTGCTGAAGCGTGGTTTTAAAAACTTTGTCGATCCTCTTTCACCGGATGAACTGGCCGGTCTGGCGATGGAAAACGAGGTGGATAGCCGCCTGGTCAGCCATCAGGATGGCAAATGGCAGGTCAGCCACGGCCCGTTCGAGAGCTATGATCATCTGGGTGAAAACAACTGGTCGCTGCTGGTACAGGCGGTCAATCACTGGCATGAAGCCTCTGCCGCACTGATGCGCCCTTTCCGTTTCCTGCCTGACTGGCGTGTTGATGACCTGATGGTGTCGTTTGCCGTCCCTGGCGGCGGCGTCGGTCCCCATTTTGATCAGTATGATGTCTTTATTATTCAGGGTGCCGGTCGCCGTCGCTGGCGCGTCGGTGAAAAGGTGCCGCTGAAGCAGCACTGCCCGCACCCGGATCTGCTGCAGGTTGAGCCATTCGACGCCATCATCGATGAAGAGATGGAGCCGGGTGATATTCTCTATATTCCTCCGGGGTTCCCGCATGAAGGCTACTCGCTGGAAAACGCCCTGAACTACTCCGTGGGTTTCCGTGCCCCCAGCGGACGCGAGTTAATCAGCGGCTTTGCGGATTACGCGCTGGCCAATGAGCTGGGCAGCCTGCGCTTCAGCGATCCGGATGTGCCTGCACGCGATTGCCCGTCGCAGATTCTGCCGCAGGAGATCGAAGGCGTACGTCAGCTGATGCTGGATGTGGTCAATCAGCCGGAGCAGTTCTCTCAGTGGTTTGGCGAATTCATTTCCCAGTCACGTCACGAACTCGATGTCGCGCCGCCGGAACCGCCTTACCAGCCTGATGAAATTTATGATGCGCTGCAACAGGGCGATACCCTGAGCCGGTTAGGTGGCCTGCGTGTCCTGACGATTGGCGATGCGGTCTATGTCAACGGTGAGCGGGTTGAGTGTTCACATCCCGATGTGATGGCGATCCTGGCGCGCCACTATCGCATCACACTGGACGATCTGGGGGATGCGCTGGATGACCCGTCGGTACTGGCGCAGATTGCTGATCTGGTCAATGCCGGATACTGGTACTTCGGCGACGAATAATCTGAGCTGATACTGAAACAGGCTCTCTTGCCGCCGTGGCAGAGAGCCTTTTTTGTGTCTGCGGGTTTAATTCTTCTTCTGCGCCGCCAGCTCTGACAGCCGCACAATCACTTCCACCGATTTCGCCATGATATTCAGCGAAGCAAACTCATGCTTGCCGTGATAGTTATAGCCACCGGTGAAGATATTCGGGCAAGGCAGCCCTTTCCACGACAGCGCCGATCCATCCGTACCGCCGCGAATCGGTTTCACTACCGGCTCAATGCCGCAGTCACGCATCGCCTGTAAAGCCAGTTCGATGATGTGCGGGAACGGCTCAACCTTTTCACGCATGTTGCGATAGCTGTTGGTGATCTCGACGGTGACCGAACAGTCCGGGTGCAGGGTTTTGTTGATCTCTGCGGCAATCTGCAGCAGCGTCTGTTTACGCTGTTCAAAACTCTCCGTTTCGAAGTCACGAATGATATAGAGCATCTCGGCGTGTTCAACGCTGCCTTTGATCTGATGCAGATGATAGAAGCCCTGATAGCCGTCAGTATATTGCGGTTTTTCGCTGGCCGGGACCGCGGCATGAAACTGGTTTGCCAGATCCAGCGCATTGACCATCACCCCTTTGGCGGAGCCAGGGTGCACGTTGTTACCGATGATTTTGACGGTGGCCGAAGCAGCGTTGAAGTTCTCATATTCGAACTCACCCAGATCACTGCCATCAATGGTGTAGGCCCAGTCAGCGGCAAAGCCTTCCACATCAAAGTGAGAAGTGCCGCGACCAATCTCTTCATCGGGCGTAAAGGCAACGCGGATCGCACCGTGCGGCGTATCGCTCGCAGCCAGTTGCGCCATCGCCGTCATAATCTCGGCGATACCTGCTTTATCATCCGCGCCCAGCAGGGTTTTGCCATCGGTGGTAATCAGCGTATGCCCAATCAGCTTGTGCAGCACCGGGAACATCACCGGCGAGAGAATTTCGTTGCCATTACCCAGCGCAATGTCTCCGCCGCGATAATTTTCAATGATCTGCGGATTCACATGTTTCGCCGTAAAGTCTGGCGAGGTATCCATGTGAGAGATGAAACCGATGACTGGCGTCGGCCAGTCAACATTGGCAGGCAGTGTGCCCATGACGCAACAGTGATCGCTTAAGGAGACATCGACAAAACCCAGTGCCAGCAACTCCTCCTGCAGCTGACGCGCCAGCGTCCACTGCCCTTCACTGCTGGGCACCTGGCGCGCCTGCGGCTTAGCCTGTGTCTCAACGGCCACATAACTTAAAAAGCGCTCAAGTAACTGTTCCATATCCCATCCTTTAAAAGTGCCATCCGGTATTATTAACAGACCAGCCGGTTACAACGTTGCGTAAAATCATTCGCAGACAGGTTAGCGCTGTCGATAACCTTTGGGAAAGCAATAAGCCCGAAAAAAACGGCTGATTACGAGATTGTTGCGGCAAACCTCGCAATGTTGATAAACACCGGGCGGCTGGAATCAGCATGACGGGCAAAAAACGGCGAGGCGGCCATAGCCGCCCCTGCTTACTTATAAAGCGCGCGCAGCAGCTTATGCACAAACTCCGGCACCACTTCGCTCGCCAGGCCGTAATGCCGCTCGGCAAATTCGTTGCCCACCTGGCTTGGCTCCAGGTTCAGCTCAACAGTATGCGCGCCCTGCAGTTTGGCTTCATGGACAAAACCCGCGGCCGGATAGACATGGCCTGAGGTGCCGATAGCGATAAAGTAATCGGCCTGTTCAAGCGCCTGATAAATCTGCTCCATGCCCAGCGGCATCTCACCAAACCACACTACGTGCGGCCGCAGCGCCGAGGGGAACTGGCAGCAGGTGCAGCGATCGTCCGGCGTGATATCACCGGTCCACTCAATGACCTGACCGCTGGTGACACAGCGCACTTTTAGCAGCTCACCGTGCATATGCAGCACCCGGCTGTTTCCGGCACGTTCATGCAGATTGTCGATGTTTTGCGTGACCAGCAAAAAGTTATCGCCTAATACCTGTTCCAGCTCCGCCAGCGCCAGATGGGCCGCGTTAGGCTGAATCTCTGCCTCCTGCAATTGCTGGCGGCGCGCATTGTAGAAGCGCTGCACCAGCGCGGGATCGCGCTGAAATCCTTCGGGCGTCGCAACATCTTCAACGTGGTGCTCTTCCCACAGGCCGTCAGCGGCGCGGAAGGTCCGGATGCCGGACTCCGCTGAGATGCCTGCGCCGGTCAGCACAACAACATGCGGCTGAGGATGGGCGGCCAGTTCGGCCTGACGATCGCGCTCAAATATGCGCTGGCGAAAGCGCTGATGCACTTTTCTCCGGGTTTTCTTCAGGCGGGCAAGTCGTATGCGGCGACGTGGTGTACGCATAAAATCTCCTGGCGTAGCAGCTGCGGCGAGCCGCTCTAAACAGATTCCGGGTTAACATCACCCGATAGTAACGGTTGCTGAGGGCCGCGCCCAACAGCAAAGGTCTTAAACAGATGCGGCGCGAAAGGATTCGCGCCGCATTTTTTCACTGACCGCTTAATACCCGAGCCGGGTCAATGCGGCTGGCGCGTCTGGCGGGATACCAGCTCGCCAGCAGGCTCAGCAGAATCGCGGTAATCAATACTGAGAACACATCAATCCAGTGCAGTTCCGACGGCAGGAAATCAATGAAGTAGATATCACCCGCCAGCAGATGATGACCGGTAACCGACTCCAGCCCGCGCACCAGTGAGGTCAGATTCAGCGCCACCAGCACGCCCGCGATCACGCCGCTGACGCTGCCCAGCAGGCCTGCCAGCAAACCGTACCAGATGAAGATGGCGCGGATCAGCCGGTCTTTAGCACCGAGGGTACGAAGCACCGCAATGTCACTGCTCTTATCCTTCACCGCCATCACCAGCGTTGAGACAATGTTAAAGCAGGCGACGCCAATCACCAGCACCATCGCCAGATACATGATGGCGCGGATCATCTGAATATCGCGGTACATATAGCCGTAGGTGCCAATCCAGCTCTTGATGTAGACGTAGGAACGGGTCGCTTCACCGGCATCCCGCACCAGTTTGACCGCCTGGAACGGGTCGGTCATCTTCAGGGCGATGCCGGACACGCTGTCACCCATCTCCAGATAGTGCTGTGCATCGGCGAGTGGCACCAGCGCCAGGCTGTGATCGAGCATGCCGCTCAGTTGCAGAATACCGCTGACCTGAAGCCGGATACGTTTAGGCTGAAGCAGTTTGTTATCACCATCGTTGTTGGGGATCATGATGGTGATCCAGTCGCCCTGCTTCACGTTCAGCGATTTAGCAATGCCGCCGCCCAGAATGATCTGCTGCTTACCGGCGGCAAAAGAGGACCAGCCGTTATCTGCCACAAACTGTGGCAGGGCGCTGAGGCGCGGCTCCTGTGCCGGATCAACGCCCTTTACCTGCAGCGCTTCCAGCCGGGCGCCGCTCTCAATCAGGCCGGTGAAGTTCACATAAGGCGCTGCCGCCGCAATGCCGGGCACCTTTTCAATCGGGGCAATCATCGACTGCCAGTGCTGGAACGGCTGATTGACCGCCTCGATCTCGCCATGCGGCACCACCGCCAGAATGCGGTTGTTCAGCTCACGCTCAAAACCATTCATGGCGCTCAGACCGATAATCAGCACCGCCACGCCCAGCGCAATACCGATGGTGGAGATCACCGAAATCAGCGACACCATGCCGCCACGACGGCGGCCACGACTAAAGCGCAGGCCCAGCAACAGGGATAACGACGAACCCATTACACCGCTCCTGCCATGGTGAGTTGATCGCTTAACTGACCATCACGCATCTCCATCTGACGCGTCATCCGTTTTGCCAGCATCAGATCGTGTGTCACCACCAGAAACGCGGTGCCCTGACGCACGTTCAGTTCGCCCAGTAATTCAAAAATGGCGTCGGCGTTGCGTGCATCGAGGTTACCGGTTGGCTCATCCGCCATCACCAGCCGTGGGCGGTTAACCAGCGCCCGGGCAATCGCCACGCGCTGGCGTTCGCCGCCTGACAGTTCAGAAGGCCGGTGCGCGGCACGATGGTCCAGCCCGACCGCGGCCAGCATCTCACGGGCGCGATCCTGTGCTTCCGTTTTAGCCGTTTTGCCAATCAGCAGCGGCATCGCCACGTTCTCCAGCGCGCTGAAGTCCGGCAGCAGATGGTGGAACTGATAGATAAAGCCCAGCTCGCGGTTACGCAGCTCCGCTTTGGCCGACGAGGACATGGCATTCAGTGACTGGCCATCAAACACCACGTCGCCCGATGTCGGTGCATCCAGGCCGCCGAGCAGATGCAGCAGCGTACTTTTACCGGAACCGGAGCTGCCGACAATCGCTGTCAGTTCACCGGGCTGGAGGCTGAAAGCCACATTGCGCAGCACATCGGTCTGCACGCTGCCTTCCTGATAGCGTTTGCACAGGTCGCGGCACTGCAACAAAGGAGTGTTACTCATAACGTAAAGCCTCAGCAGGTTGAACGGCGGCAGCGCGCCACGAAGGATAGAGCGTAGACAACAGCGCCACAATCATGGCGCTGAGGGCGATGGTGACCACCTGCCACACATTAATATCAACCGGCAATGCGGCACCATCAAGGAACAGGCCAATCACCGGCATTAAGTTGTTGAGCTGGCTGGCCAGCAAGACACCGAGCAGCGTGCCGAGCAGCGTACCGATAATCCCGGCGCTGGCACCCTGCACCATAAACACCGCCACTATTTGCCGGCGCGTCAGGCCCTGGGTTTGCAGGATCGCCACTTCGCCCTGCTTCTCCATGATCAGCAAGCCTAACGAGGTGATGATGTTAAAGGCAGCCACGGCGATGATCAGGCTCAGCAGCAGGCCCATCATGTTCTTCTCCATACGCACTGCCTGGAAGAGATCGCCTTTACGCTCACGCCAGTCTTTCCAGACCAGGCCCGCAGGCAGTGTCTGCTGACTCAGACTGTCGACCGACAGCGGTTTATCCAGCCACAGTCGCCAGCCGGTAATATTACCGGCCGGATAGCGCATCACGCGCGACGCATCCTGAAGATTGACCAGAATCTGATAACCATCGACTTCGCTGTTAGCGGCATAGGTGCCCGCTACGGTAAACAGACGCTGACTTGGCACGCGTCCCATCGGGGTGAACTGGCTGACCGACGGCACCATCAGACGCAGCTGATCGCCACGTTTTACGCCAAGCTGGGATGCCAGCTGTTCGCCAAGGATGACATTATACTGCCCGGCCTGCAGCACGCTCTGCCGGGTATTGACCAGGAAAGGGGTAAGCGGATCTTTTTCAGCCGGCTCAATGCCCAGCATCACGCCAACGGAGACGCTGTGCGGGCTTTGCAGCACCACATTGGCGGTGGTCAGCGGCGCGATACGGCTGACACCCTGCAGATTCAGGGAGCTGGCGGGTTGCTGTTGTGGATTGAGACTGCCTTTGTCGCTGGTGATCAGCGCCTGAGGCATCAGGCCAAGAATATTGCCTTCGAGTTCACGCTCAAAACCGTTCATCACCGATAACACGGTGACCATCGCCAGCACGCCGAGCGTAATGCCAATCGTTGAGAGCCAGGAGACAAAGCGACCGAAGCGATCCGATGCTCGTCCGCGCATATAACGCAGACCGATAAATAGCGCGACAGGTTGATACATGGAATCCAGTAAGCCGTTGCCTGAAAATAGGTAGTGGGATGATAAAGGAGCGGCTGGCTTTATGAAACCTCTAACCCTCTGAGTCGGCAGCAAAGTTGCATCCGGATGCGTCACTTTAGGCGCCAAAGCAGCGGAATAGCCGATAAAGCCGCCGCTTATTGGCTGATTATTCAGCGTCCAGGGGGGTAGACTACAATCAGTACCATGATCACAGGTGATTTATTGCCGGGCAGTATGAGGTAGCGACCATGTTGAAATTTCCCAAAGGCAGCATCGTTAAACATAAATCCGGGGAGATCAGAGGCGAAATCATCAACGTCTTTGAGCAGGGAAACGCACCAGCCGGCTACTACGTAAAGTGGGACGACGGTAACCTCAGCTATCATCCTGAGCAGGAGTTATCCTGGGCGAATATCGACCGCCCACGCATGCATTACACACAGCAATCCATAAAATAAAATGCCCGTTTAACCCCGTCGCTGCATGGCGACGGCGGTTTTTTCTGATCCCTTGCCAGACTCCGTCTATCCTCTCTTTATCCGCACGATTACCGCTGACGCCCGGTAATGGCTGACCGATCCCCTGGTTCAGCGCGGCGCGGCAGGAAAATTGTGCCGCAGAGGTGATCCCCCTGACATAATATGGAATGATTACGTCCTGGAAAAATGGAGCAACCCCGAGATCCCATGCCCGAACAGACTCGTTATACCCTGCCCGTTAAATCCGGCGATCACCGTCAGCTCGGCCAGCTCATAGGCGCGGCGCACGCGGTGGAGTGTGCCAGCATTAACGAACGACATGCTGGTCCGGTGTTAATGATTACACCCGATACCCAAACCGCTCTGCGTCTGCTGGATGAAATCCGCCAGTTTACCGATCTGCCGGTGGCGCACCTTGCCGACTGGGAAACGCTGCCCTACGACAGCTTTTCGCCGCATCAGGATATTATCTCCGCCCGCCTGTCGACCCTCTACCAGCTGCCGGTGATGCAGCGCGGTATGCTGATCATGCCGGTCAACACCCTGATGCAGCGCGTCTGCCCGCACAGTTTCCTGCACGGCCATGCGCTGGTGATGAAGCAGGGACAAAAACTGTCTCGCGACCGGCTGCGCGACCAGCTTGAGCAGGCCGGTTATCGCCATGTCGATCAGGTGATGGAGCACGGTGAATACGCCACGCGCGGCGCCCTGCTCGATCTGTTCCCGATGGGCAGCGATCAGCCCTACCGCATCGACTTTTTCGATGATGAGATCGACAGCCTGCGCCTGTTCGACGTCGACAGTCAGCGCACGCTGGAAGCGGTCCCCGAAATTAACCTGCTGCCTGCGCATGAATTTCCCAGCGACAAAGCCGCCATTGAGCTGTTCCGCAGCCGCTGGCGTGAAACGTTTGATGTGCGCCGTGAGTCGGAGCATGTCTATCAGCAGGTCAGCAAAGGCACGTTGCCAGCGGGCATCGAATACTGGCAGCCGCTGTTTTTTGAGCAGCCGTTGCCCAGCCTGTTCAGCTATCTGCCGGATAATACCCTGATTGTGAACTGCGGCGATCTTGAAGGCAGCGCCAGCCGCTTCTGGCAGGATGCCGAGGCGCGTTATGAAAATCGCCGCGTTGATCCGATGCGTCCACTGCTGGAACCGGTCACCCTGTGGCTGCGTCCGGATGCATTAATGGGGGAGCTGAAAGCCTGGCCGCGCATCCAGATGACCAATGAGGTGCTGCCCGCCAAAGCCGCGAATACCAACCTCGGTTATACCCCGCTGCCCGATCTGACCGTTCAGGCGCAGGCAAAAGCGCCGCTCGATCATCTGCGTCAGTTTATTGAAACCTTCAGCGGCACCGTGGTCTTCTCGGTCGAAAGTGAAGGCCGCCGTGAGAGCCTGCAGGATCTGCTGGCCCGGATTAAACTGCGTCCTCAGCCGGTGCACCGCTTCGATGAAACCGGCGAAGAGCGTTTCCGACTGATGATCGGCGCCAGCGAGCGCGGTTTTATTGATACCCAGGGCAACCGGGCGCTGATTTGCGAAAGCGATTTGCTGGGCGAACGCGTCAGCCGTCGCCGTCAGGATACCCGTCGCACTATCAATCCGGACATTCTGATCCGTAACCTGGCGGAGCTGCATCCCGGCCAGCCGGTGGTGCATCTGGAACACGGTGTGGGTCGTTATATTGGCCTCACCACGCTGGAAGCCGGTGGCATTGAGGCGGAATACCTCATGCTCTCTTACGCCAACGACGCCAAACTTTATGTGCCGGTTTCGTCGCTGCACCTGATCAGCCGCTACGCAGGCGGTGCCGACGATAATGCACCACTGCACAAACTGGGCAGCGATGCCTGGTCACGCGCACGGCAGAAAGCGGCTGAGAAAGTGCGTGATGTGGCGGCTGAACTGCTGGATATCTATGCTCAGCGCGCCGCCAAAACCGGCTTTGCCTTTAAGCATAATCGCGAGCAGTATCAGCTGTTCTGCGAAAGCTTCCCGTTTGAAACCACCCCGGACCAGGCGCAGGCGATCAACGCGGTGCTGAGTGATATGTGCGAGCCGCTGGCGATGGACCGTCTGGTGTGCGGCGACGTTGGTTTTGGTAAAACCGAAGTGGCCATGCGCGCGGCGTTTCTGGCGATTGAGAACCATAAACAGGTGGCCGTACTGGTGCCGACCACCCTGCTGGCACAGCAGCATTACGACAACTTCCGCGATCGCTTCGCCAACTGGCCGGTTCGCATTGAGATGCTTTCCCGTTTCCGCACTGCCAAAGAGCAGACGCAGGTGCTGGAACAGGCCAGCGATGGCAAGATCGACATCTTAATCGGCACCCATAAGCTGCTGATGAGCGATCTCAAATGGCACGATCTTGGTCTGCTGATTGTCGATGAAGAGCACCGTTTCGGGGTGCGTCACAAAGAGCGCATCAAGGCGATGCGCGCCGATGTGGACATTCTGACGCTGACCGCAACGCCAATCCCTCGCACCCTGAATATGGCCATGAGCGGCATGCGCGATCTCTCGATCATCGCCACGCCGCCTGCCCGCCGTTTAGCGGTGAAAACTTTTGTCCGTGAATTTGACGATCTGGTTATCCGCGAAGCAATCCTGCGTGAGGTTCTGCGTGGCGGACAGGTCTACTACCTCTACAATGACGTTGAAAATATCGAGAAAGCGGCGCAGCGTCTCAGCGAACTGGTGCCGGAAGCGCGTGTCGCTATTGGCCATGGTCAGATGCGTGAGCGTGATCTGGAACGGGTGATGAACGATTTCCACCATCAGCGTTTTAACGTGCTGGTTTGTACCACCATTATCGAAACCGGTATCGACATACCGACCGCCAATACCATCATCATTGAGCGGGCCGATCACTTTGGCCTGGCGCAGTTGCATCAGCTGCGTGGTCGCGTCGGGCGTTCGCATCATCAGGCTTATGCCTGGCTGTTAACGCCGCATCCGAAGTCAATGACCGCCGATGCGCATAAGCGGCTGGAGGCGATCGCTTCACTGGAAGATCTGGGAGCCGGTTTTGCCCTGGCAACGCATGACCTGGAGATTCGCGGTGCTGGCGAACTGCTGGGTGATGAGCAGAGCGGACAGATGGAGACGCTGGGCTTCACGCTTTATATGGAGCTGCTGGAGAATGCGGTCGAGGCGCTGAAAGCGGGTCGCGAGCCGTCACTGGAAGATCTCACCAGCAACCAGACCGAGGTGGAGCTGCGGATGCCCGCCCTGCTGCCCGAGACCTTTATCCCGGATGTCAGTACCCGTCTTTCACTCTATAAACGCATCGCCAGCGCGGAGGCTGAAGAGGAGCTGCAGGAGCTGAAGGTTGAGATGATCGACCGCTTTGGCCTGCTGCCCGATCCGGCGCGTAACCTGCTGGATGTGGCGATTATCCGTCTGAAAGCCCGCGCTGTCGGTCTGCGTAAGATCGAAGCCAGCGACAAAGGCGGTTATTTCGATTTTGCGCCGAAGAACAACGTGGATCCGGCATGGCTGATAGGCCTGCTGCAGAAAGAGCCTCAGCAGTGGAAGCTGGACGGTCCGACACGACTGCGGTTTACCCGTGAGCTATCGGAAAGAAAGGTGCGGCTTGAGTGGGTGCAGGGATTCGTTTCGCAACTGGCTCAACGGCAGGCGTAACACCCTGCCCGTGCGTTGATGAGCTAACCGGTTAAGCGCCGGTTAGTTTGCAGCAAAAAAAAGGCGCATCCTGAGATGTGCCTTTTTCATTACTGCTGTATTACGTTGTGCTGTGTGGCCGCGTGAGCGGCAAAGCTTTGCCCAATTACGCCTGATCGCCGTTGAGAACCAGCTGACCATTGCGATCCAGTGGAATACGCGTGCCGGGGTCATTTTCCATACGGATTTTACCCTGCTGATCGCCTATTTTATAGGTCACGTCATATCCCAGTTTTTTCTCTTGTTTGTCGTAAACGGTTTTGCAGCGCTGTTCGGTTGTGGTGTAGGTATCCCGATCCTGCAGTCCGCCCTGGACCTGATTACCGGCATAACCACCCGCTACCGCACCTGCTACTGTCGCCACATCTCTGCCGCGACCGCCACCAAACTGGTGACCCAGCACTCCACCTGCCACTGCACCTAATACAGACCCGGCAAGACGGTTTTCATCCTGCACGGCCCGACGGTGGGTCAGAGTGACATTACGGCACTCCTGACGAGGCTGTTTAATGCTCTCTTTGATTGGCGTTGCAGACAGTACCTGAGCATATTGAGGACCGCGATCAAACACGTTCATGCCTGCTACGGCTGCAACACCCAGAGCTGCTGCCACACCAATACCGATACCCGCTAACATTGATTTATTCACAGGAAGTTCCTCCTGAAAAGTGTTACCGCGCAATCCTGCTGCTAAAGCATCCTCGTTAACTGAGGTATAACCGGCGTGCGCGACGCGCCGTGTTTGTTGAGATGAAGTTTTACAGATGGACCGAAAATGCAACATCAGATAAATGGAGGAAATTGGTCACTTTGCTATCAGGACCAGTTTTTAGGAGAGTTCTGAGGTGGAGAACGTTATTAATGATGCTTTTTCGCTAAGGAAATTAAACCAATCAAATCAACGGCATATAATTTTATATGCCTTAAGCAAAGCCTGACTGCCCGTTATGGCAACGGCCTTTCCATCGTCACCCAAAAGTATCATCTTTATGTACCGTTATCGGGAACATTCATTCCTGAAACACTCAGGCTTCAGGAATGAAGAAAAAGGAAACTAATCAAAAATGCTCTCGGATGGGCATACCTTTACCTCGCCCCAGCCCACAATGGTGCCATTGGGGGTAAGGTCTTTGATGGAAACGCTATCGCCTGAATATTCGGACCCTCTGACTACAATATCGTAGTCATGGTTAGCCTGAGGAATAAATTCAACAGTGGCCGATTTTTGAGTGTTCTGATGATACCCAGCCTGTGTCCAGTAGTGAATGACACGAATCATTTTTCCTGGCTTCAGGGTAAATTCATTGATGAAAGCACCCTTGTTTTCAGACGACGCTGGCATACCTATCCGTTTATTACCTGTAACGGGGATGCCCAGAATGGCAAAACCAGAAGTGATACGGCGTTCCAGCATTTTTTTATAGCAACCTGAACTCTGTTTTTCATAGAACTGAAGTGCCGTATTGCCCTCTGAACCCACCCGGATTCGGGCCGCATCCTGCCCTTTATAATCATCCAGTGAAGGTCTGAAGCCTGCCGTGCAGCCACTCAATAATAGTGCTATCAATCCGGTGATTAAAATTTTTGCAGCCATTCTTTATTATCCTTAATTTAACTGACACAGACTGGAACTGGTTATTTTATTGGTACTATAACGAGGCGGGTGTTGCGTTACCCATCGTTTATTTTATGACATAAAAATATTGACCGTATTAATGCAC
Organism: Pantoea sp. 18059; assembly: GCF_902706165.1. Classification (NCBI taxonomy): domain Bacteria; kingdom Pseudomonadati; phylum Pseudomonadota; class Gammaproteobacteria; order Enterobacterales; family Erwiniaceae; genus Pantoea; species Pantoea sp. 18059. The sequence continues at coordinate 316,167 of NZ_CACSJS010000001.1, read as the reverse complement.
AAAGACTTTATTAATCCTGCTGGAAAAAATAAAATATGGTACCCATATCAGACAACTGATTAAGGCCCGAGCCAGCATATTGATAGCAGACTGCGTAATGTTTACGTGAAAAACCAAAGCAGGATAAAGCGTGCAAAAACTCGCAAAGATAAGACCGTATAAATAGTACGTTATCATCACGTATCTGGTTTTTACTTTCTTCCTAAAGAAGAACCAGCAAGCCAGCACTGTTACGGGAGCATTAATAATGGACAGCGCTAATAATAAAACACTAAAACTATTAACCACACCTTGTTTCTGATAAGTGTTGGCAATCAACGAAACAATACAAAAATCATTATACAGCATCGTAAAAAAACCAATAATCAAGCCTAAAGCTGGCAGATATAATAAGCCATTAATCCTGCCCTCTTCTTTTTTTTCACAATTATCACAAAAGCCTGATTCTTTATTCTCTTCTGCTTCCTGACATTTAATGCATAACATTCTCGCCCCCTGAAGCTGTAATTGTTTTTCTTTGTTTTAACAAAATTCAAACCGGTTAATTCAGAAGATCGACGTCTTTGGTCAGACAGGATCAGGTACTATTTTAAATGTATCTAAGAACTGCCTGATTCGACCTTTATAAAAAACGGTCCTTTCCAGAGTGAAAAAAAACAACCCTGACCAGATGACCAGGGTTGCGGTTTTTAGCGTTGAATCAGAAACGGTATCCGATGCCGATGTTAAAACCATTGATGGCAACATCTTCGTTATATTTTACGCGAGTACCTTCATAGCCAACACTCACAGAGAGGTTGCTGATAGGATTAACCACGACACCCGCACCGTAGGCAAAGGATGTTTTGCTTTCGCTGTAAGAACCCGAATACTGTGCGTACTGTGACTGGTAATTGGCTTTGTCTTCTACTTTGGTACGCGCGACCCCAATTAAGCCGTAGAAACTGACATAGTCATTAATACGGTATGCCGGACCCGCCATCAGGGAATAATATTTCGCTTCAATTTTTTCATTATATTTCTCAAGACCGTCAAAATAATCATTCTGTTCGGAATAACTGTCATCGCCTTTCATGTAGCTGAATGAGCCAATCACACTGAGAGGAGACTCCCATTCATAGCGATACTGAACGTTGACGCCACGGATATTTTTAAAGTCTTCAACTTTGCTTTGTGCATATCCAACCGAGACGGTGTGATTATCAGCCAGTGCATTGCTGCCCACGAGCAGACCGCCACACAGTAATGCCAGCATCGTCATTTTAGAAGTCATGTAATTAATTCCTTTTCATAATTTAACATTATTTCCCTGCGCTTAACGCAGGACTTCGTTCCCTGAATCACCAATACCCGACGGACAGGATAGAGTTTTTATCAATCCATCTGTATCGGACAGGAATTTCATGTAGCGCTCCGCGCCTGATGTTCAGATCGGTCGGAGAGCATCTATTCATACCCGGTTTTTTTTAAAACTGGCTGGCCTGAGTCAATGTAAAACTTAAACACCAACCTTATTAAATGGCACTTCGGCCGTTTAATTTAGGTTAAGTAAATAATTTGACCACAGGATTCATCCTGGCGGTTAGTTATCAATCAATTCTTAATGGCACTATTAGACCAAAAAGAATTAGAGGTATCAAGACCGAGTTGCCATAAAAAAGCAAAAACCCCTGAAAACCATTACTGCACATAGATCCAGAAAACCATACTGCGTTATACAATCCATTAACGCAGATTATTAACTGACCTGTATATCCACAACCCATTAAAAGACTAAGTTACAGTTCTATTTAAACCCCTCTGAATAAATGAAAGCATTCGGAAAAATAATGCCTGTATTTTCCCAAAAAGCGTTATTTTCAAGCTGACTGCCAATGCTGCCGCCGGTGCTCATGCCCATCCTTTACCTGTGACTGATTCTACACATCAACACTGGTGATATTCAGCAAGCTGACGATCTGCCCGTAAGCATCCGGGGCTGGTAACCCTGCCATTACCACAGGCATCCATAACTTTCTTATCACTAATGATGTCATTCTCAGGCAGGTCGTTTATCAGACACTAGGTCTTTTGGCATGCTATCCGTAATAAAAACCTCGGTGAACATGCGCCGGGACAACCTAGCAGCTTAGCCTATATGAATGAAACTTTTGTAATTCGCCTGCATCTCTTTCAAGAATACCAATGTAATGCTGGTATGACCTAATTAACTCAAAATAACCTAAAATTGAGATAATCCCAAATGCGTCATACAAGTCAGAATAATCTATTGTTTTCTCGGTAATGATAAATCCCCAGTCAGGCGGCAACTTATCATCCAATACATTAAAGATATTTGAAGGTACCCATAATGGATTCTCACCTTCAGGACATAGCAAAAAATCTATTCGAGTCGTATAAAACATAATACCGTAGACTTTATACTCCATGCCAGTTTTTAGCGGCTCAAATAATGTTTCGTCAGTTTCCCCCATGATTCTTGCATCATCGGGTAAGCTTTTTCCGGATATTGAATTGCATATAACTAACATTTATCACACCCTACTTAAATTTAAAATCGTCTACTTGGCCAGTTTTGGTATTACGAACATAGTGAACTTCAACACCATTAATATTTTGAGCCATTTTGACCCAACCATCTTCTCTAGGCCATCGTTTATCTGTCATTGGTATTGGTAGTTGACGTCCAGATTCTGGATTCGACTGTGCTTGTTCAATAGCCAGTTTTTCTTGCAAAGAATTAGGTTCCGTTCTACCAGTTGAACCACGGCCTAATTGTTTTTCTGACGAATAAGCTAAATCATCTTTATTATACTCAGGAGTCGGCGTAACCGTTGTATTGCCTCCTGTATCCGGCATACCATCAGTATTCCCGGTATTGCCTGGTGCCTGCTCACCAGACCGATCCGGCGTAACCAGTGACGTTCCTTTATTTTCATCATGAAAAGGATTAACCAGTTTTCCGCCGGTCAGATCATCATTCACCGGCACAGTTTCCGTTTTGTTACTACTGCCATCCTGATACTGCTGATTATGCGCCACATTCGGATCGCGGGATTTTGCAGCCTCATCACGCGCTTCAACGATTGCACGACCATCAGTGATCGGCGGCGTATCCGCCTCAGTTCCTGACCCTTTCAGAGTCTTATCCAGCTCCGATGCAATTTTGTTATTCGCATCCTGAACTACCTTGTCACCCGGACTCAATGGTAATCCCGGAACGGGTACCAGCACAGGCCTTGGCAAGAGAAGATTATTATTTTCCAATGCATTTTTACCCGCCTGCGCGCCCGCCACCGCAACGCCCGTGCTGTCTCCGGCCACGCCGCCCGCAAGGCCCGCCGCCAGCGTCCCCAGCGCGCTGATGGTCTGCCGCTGCTCCTCACTGAGGTCTTCGCGCTTAACCCCCGGATACATCTGCTGCGCGATGTACTCGCCCATCGCCGCGCCAGAAGCACCCGCAAGTGCAGGATTACCCGACGCGTATGACGTCACCGCGCCCACTACCGCGTGTGCAATCAGGTTCGCCTGAACGTTCACCACCTCTTTGCCGTCCGGGCCTTTCGTGGTCGTCAGCGTATGTATCTGCTCCGCCAGATAAGGTGCGGCCGCCCCGCTCACCGCCTGGGCAATGTTGCCGCCCGCCAGCCCCTGTATCGCCGCCGTCGCCGCGCTGATGCCCTGCTGCACCGGGCCGCCGGTTCCCATTCCGCCGGCCAGCATCTCCCGGTTGTACAGCGTCTGATAGACCTGTCCGGTGATGTCGGCCGCGGTCGGCTCCTGACCCGGATTCGCTTTGCGCCACTGCGCTTCGGCATCCTTCTTCTGGTCCGGCGAGATGTTCTTCATCTTCTCCGTGGCAGCTCTGGTCGCCGCAATCTCGCCCTGCGTCCGCGCAATGTCGCCCGCCTGGCTGCCGATTTCCGCCAGCAGCTGCGCCGTCTCCATCCGCCGCTGCTCTTTATCCTTATCGAAGATTTTATCCAGCCCCGGATTCGCACCCGCCGCGTCGCGGCTCAGGTCCGCCACGTCCTGCGTCTGCTTCGCCTTATCCCGGATAATGAGGGTGCCGTCGCTCACCGCCGCCTTCGTCACCGACGAGGCGCTGCCGCTGCCGTTCAGCCCCGCCAGCAGGCCGTTCGCCATGTTGCCTTCGAACTGGCTGCCGATGCTGCCGCCGGTGCTCATGCCCACGCTCTGATGCTCGGTTTTATAGTCCGCGTGGTTCTCTATGTTGCTGAAGCCCAGCGTGCCGGTGTCGAGACGGTTCTTATCGGCGGTGGCGGTGGCGGTGGAACTGATGACCGCGCCGTTCAGTTGGGTGTGCTCACCCGCCGTCACGTCAAAGCCGCCCTTCCCGGCAAAGATGCCGGTCTGCTCGGCCACGCTCTGCCAGTTGCTGTGCATCTTATCCTGGCTGAGGTTGACGCTCGCGGAGCCGGTCATCGAGCCGAAGGTGAAGCTGCCGCCCGCGCTGGCGTTCTGCTGCTTACTATCGTAGCGGTCGCTGTCCTGCTCTGAGGTCAGCGTCAGGTTGCGGCCGGTATCGACCTTCACGCTGTCCCCGCGCACCTGTGCGCCGGTCAGCGTGGTGTCGCGCCCGGCGTTCAGGCTCAGCCCGTTGCCCGCCGTGAGCGTAGTCTCGGTATGGGTCAGCCCGTTGCCGTTCTCGCGGCCTTTGCCCGCGTTGACGCTGGCTGAAACGCTGATACCGTAGCCGCCCGACCCGGCGGTCAGGCCGATACCCAGGCTGCCGCCCTTGCTGCTGTTAGTGCTGTCGGTGCGCTCGCTGTTCTGCGCTGAAACCAGGCTGATGTCGTTTTTCGCCGTCAGCCCGAGGTCGCCGCCCGCCTGAAGCTGGCTGCCCTGCACGAGGATGTTGCCCGCGCTGCCCGGCTGTGCGCCGGTGGCGGTGATGGCCAGGTTTCCGCCCGCGCCCAGCGTACTGCCCTGCGCTTCACGGCTTTCGGTGCGGGTCTCGCTTTTCGACGACTGGCTGCCGTAAGAAAGACTGATGCCGATCGAGTTGGTGGAGCCTTCTTCATAACCTTTGTCGCCCGGCTTCAGGCCTGCGGCGGTGTTTGTGGCGTTCGCCGCGTCGGTCTGCGCGCCGTCCATCTGGTAAGCCTGCGCGGCCTGGGCCGCCGTCAGCGCCGCTTTGGTGCCCTGCAACGCCTTCAGCCGGTCATCGCCGCTCTCATCGGCGGTGCGGGCGGTCTGCACTGCCGTGTTCAGCGCCGCACCCACGGTGCCGGACAGCGCCAGCGTCAGCCCGCTCTGCTTCTGCTCGGTTTTCGTCAGTGCGGTGTGGCTGTTTTCGGCCGCACTGAGGGTCACGTCGCTGCCGCTCAGGGAGAGATCTTTACCGGCGATTACGTCGCTGCCGTGCACGTTAAGCTGGTTACCGGCACTGAGGGTGACGCTGCCGTCGCTGCTCCCCACCGTGCTGCCGCGGCTGAGTGCGCCGCTGGCGTCGGTGCTGCTCTTCTGCATCGCCTGACCCACGGTAAAACCGATGCCGCCAGTGCCCATCAGGCCAGATTTTTTCTCCTCGCGCTGATGCACTTCATCACGCGTTTCTGTGGCGGTCGTGATGCTGAGATCGCGGCCGGCGGTCAGCGCAACATCCTGCGTACCGGCGACGTTGCTGCCGGTCACGGCAATGTCGCGGCCCGCCTGAAGCCGGACGCTGTCGCCGCTCAGCGTGGTACTGAGCGCCTCGCTGCTGTGCAGTTCGTCGTGGGTTTCCAGACTGCTGCCCGACAGCAGCCCTTTACTCGACTGCCTGCTGTGTTCGGTGAGATCGGTACGGCTGTTGCCCGCGCTGAGCACGATGTCGCGTCCGGCGCTGGCGGTCAGTGCCCCGCCCGCCGTGACGTCCGCTGCCGTAGCGCGGATATCCTGTCCGGCACTCAGCTGCAGCGCGCCGCCGGCGGTGATGCGTGACCCGGCATCGCTCTGCTGTGACAGGCGACGGTAGTTGCTGCTGTTCCAGCTGTCATTTTCAGTGTGCTGCGTGCTGAGGGTGCCGAGCGTCAGGTCATTGCCCGCCTGAATCTTCGTGGTGCTCTTCTCTCCGGCGTTGCCGATATCGCTGGCGGCCAGGGTGATGTTGTTCAGCGCGCTCAGCGTCAGCGCACCGTCGGTGCCCTGCACGTAGATACCGGCCGGACGATCTATCCAGCGGTCGGTACCGTCGCCGCGCAGCGTTGACTGGCTGGTAATATCCCGTCCGGCCAGCAGCGACACCTGCTTATCACCGCTGATGACGCCGCCCAGGTTAGTGATATCCTGACGGGCGGTGAGATTGATCGTGTTGCCGCTGATGTAGCCGCTGTTGGTCAGCGACTGCGCCGTCAGCTGCGTCACGTCGCGGCCCTTAATGGTCCCGCTATTAGTGATGTCGTTGCGGGCATTCAGCGCCACGCTACCGCCCCCGATCAACGCGCCGTCGCCGGTTAAGTCACCCTCTTTCACCTTCGCATAAACCTGCGGTACCAGCACGGTCTGCTGTGTGCCATCCGGCAGCGTCACGGTCTGATTCACCAGCCAGACGATATCGCTGGTGAGCAGCGCCATCTGCGCCGGGGTCAGCGCCACACCGAGTTCCAGGTCGTAGGCTTTGCCGAAGGCTACCCCATTATTCATCAGTCCGCGATACTGATCTTCATCACTGCCATACCCGCTGATATAGCGGTTGCCGGTCAGCTGAATAATCTGATCGCGCACCAGACGCTGCTCGTAATAACCATCGCCCAGCCGCTTCAGGATCCGGCTGCTGTCGGTGGTCAGCGCGTTCTGCATATAGTCGCTGCTGAGCCACTGCTTCTGATTAACAAAGCGCGGATCGGTCTCGACCAGGTAATGGCTGTCACTGCCAGGTTGCAGCTGGTACAGGCTGTTATCCGGCAGCCGGATATCAGGTGAGACGGCGCGGATCACCGGCGTAATCGTCTGTCCATCGACGACCGTTGCTGGCAGTGTCAGCGAGAATTGTTGCCCCGCAGGTAACAGCAGTGGCCGGTCTTTGAGGCTGCCGAGCTTGTCCAGCGTCAGCGCACTGTCATAGCGTAATCCGGCTGGCAGTAACGCACTGCCGCTATCCGTGGCACTCAGCGCAACCGCCGCAACCGCCTGCTGGAGAGCAGGTGTGCCGATGCGGTCAGCCTGCGCTGTGACGCCCTGCTGCTGGCGGTTGCCGGTCTGATAGCCATTTCCCTGCGGCGCGGCATTCGCCTGCCAGCTCAGTGTCTGCAGATCGATGGTTTCCGTCACGGGCGCCGGGCGGTAGTTTTTCTTATCTTTGCCCTGCGACGTTTTGGTTCCACCCAGTTTCTTTTTCTTCTTCTTCGCGTACCAGCGAACCGATTTCCCGTCGTCCGTGGTAACGCGCGTTCCTTTTGTCGCCTGATTATTCAGCTCGCCTATCTGACCGCCGAGCACAGCACCCGCGACAATCTGGCTGTCGTGGTTGTTAAGACGACCGGCGCTAAAGGTCATGTTACCGCCCGACAGAATCTTGCCCGGATCGCTCTCCAGAATCTGGGTTTCTTTCACTATCCGCCGGTAGTCATACTCATAAAACTCGCTGCCGCTGGTGCCATCCGGCATTTTTGCCGTGTGCACGCCATATTTGTTTTTTTTGCTGGTATCCACGTCGGCCCAGTCAAAACGATCGGTGTGGCCTTTTAGCACCGCGTCGTGATGCTGGCTATCTTCGGTCGTAACGACCTGCGTGGTCAGGTGGCGGTTGGTATTGTTGATTTCCGCCATGCTGATCGTGGCATCCTGCCCGGCCTCAATTGTTGCCCCGTCATTGTTGAGCTGCTGCCCCTGTCCGGTGGCCTGATTATTCGCATCCAGCTGGCCGCCAATGTGCAGATCGCCATCACTGTAGATCAGCGCATGGTCGCGGTTGTTCAGCGTGCCAGCCGCAATATCCAGTCGCTGCCGCGCCGCAATCACCGCTGCTTTGCCCGCTTCACTGAGGTTGTTGAGCAGCGTAGCCGCAATGGCAATGTGATCGCCATAGATACGGCCGGTGCCGCTGTTATTCAGGACGCCCGCAACCAGGTGTGTCAGTCCGCCGTCAATCAGACCGCGATTGTTCAGGGTGTCGGCTGCAGTAATTTCGGTCTGCCCGCCGCTGATCTCGCCATTTGCCTGATTACTGATATTTTGCGCGGTAAGGAATAGCGCCTGCTGAGCAGCGAGGGTGCCATCGTTGGTCACGTTTCCGCCCGCCGTCAGGCGCAGCGTGCCGTTAGCTTTGACCTCTGAGAGGTTATGGAAATCACCTGCCAGCGTGATGCCAAGATTCCCCTGCGACAACACCTGTCCGTCGCCACTCAGGGAAGCTGCGTTGATCTGCGCCTCTTTATCAGCAATCAGCGTGCCCTGCTGATTGTTGATGGCGAGCGCCTGCCCCTGGGCTGAGTCCTGAATAGTCAGCGTATCCGCTGACGAGATCAGCCCGCTGACGTTATCCAGTGCCTGTTGCACGGTAAGCGCCAGCCTCTGTTTTGCGCGCAGAGCACCCTGACTGTTGTCCAGCGTGCCGGTTTCGATGGTTAAACTGCCCGCTTCAATGCCTTTACCGCTCTGTCGTGTATCACGGTTGATCAGCGATGGCGTGGTGATCGTCATCTGCTGGCCGCCCTGAATCATCCCGCTACGGTTATCCAGCTGCTGGCTCAGTGACAGGGTACCGGTGCCGACGCTTTGCACCAGGCCGTCATTGCTGACCAACTGACCCGCCGTCAGCGATAGCGTACCTGCCGAAAGGAGTTTGCCCGCCTGATTAAGCAGCGCATTTTGTCCCGCATTGAGCGTCAGATCGGTGCCACCCTGGATCTGTCCCTGCTGGTTATCCAGCGCACCACTTTCAATATTGAGGTTACCGGCACCGGCAATAAGTCCGCGCTGGTTAGTCAATGTCTGACCTGCCGTGGTGAGGGTGATATCCCCCGCCGACTGCAGTTTACCGTCACTGTTGTTCAGCGCCTGACCGTTGAAAGTCAGCCCGCCATTGCCTGCGACCTGCCCCTGGCTATTGTTCAGTTCACTGGCGCTGAGTGATGCCTGCTGTCCTGCAGCAATGAAACCCGCCTGGTTATCAATTGCCCCGCTGCGCAGATCCAGACTGTTGAGGGCAACGATACCGCGCTGGTCACCACTGTCGCGATTGATCAGGGCGTGCCCCTGGGTGTTCAGCGTCATGTCGCTGCCAGCCTGTAACAGGCCACCCTGGTTTTGCAGCTCCCCGCTGGTAAGATCGAGCCGCCCTTTGCCGCCCGTCAGCGTGCCGGACTGGTTGTTGATCTCGCCCGTCACAACCTGCGCGCCGCTATGACCGGTGATGAAGCCGCGCAGATTATCCAATGCGCCGCTGTAGAGCTTCAGCATGCCCGCACTGAACAGGCCGCCTGCGGCTCCGCTGTCACGGTTGATCAGGCTCTTGCCGTGGGTGTCCAGATGCAGATCGCCACCCGACTCAATCCTGCCTGCCCGGTTGTTGAGGAGTCCGCTATCCAGTTGCAGGGTGCCTTTAGCGCCCAGTTGACCCTGCTGATGGTCGAAGGTCTGCTGATGAGTATCGATGCGAATATTCTGTCCCAGCATCACCCCGCTACGGCCATTAATCTGGCCGCTGGAGAGCAGCAGATCGCCGCCTGCAACAATGCCACCGCGTTCGCCGCTGTCGCGGTTATTCAGTTCGCCGCCCTGGGTGTTGACGGACAGCGCCTCACCCGACTGAAGCAGGCCGCGCTGGTTATCCACGCTGCTGCCTTCCAGCGTTAATCCATGATCGGCATTAATAATCCCATCGACGTTGTTCAGTCCACCGCTGGTGAGCCGCATAGCGCCCGCCGAGACCAGCGAGCCCGTGCTGTTATCAAGAGCACCACTGCTGATATGCAGATTAGCTCCCGCAATAACGCCGCCTGATGCCGCATTATTCAGCGCCTCTCCGTGCGTATTAAGCTGCATATCACCGCCGGACTGCAGTCGCCCGCCGCTGTTATCCAGCGCGCCACTGCTCAGCAATAGTTCGCCGCTGGCGCTGAGCAGAGCAGACCTGAAATCAGCGGCCTGGCCCTGCGTATCGATTACCAGGTTTTGTCCCTGAATGACGCCGTGATCACCGGCTAACTTTCCGGTTGAGAGTTGCAGATCGCCGCGTGCCACAATGCCGCCGCGATCGCCGCTGGCGCTGTTGTTCAGCTGCGCGCCGTGAGTATCCAGTGAGAGCGCCTGACCCGATTGTAATAAGCCTCGCTGATTGTCGAGCGCGCCGGTCTTCAGCGTCAGCGCCCCATCAGACATCAGTGTGCCGTCAATGTTGGTCAGCAGGCCGCTGCTGATGCTGGCCGCCGAGGCAGCGGCGATAACGCCGTACTGGTTATCCAGGTCGCCACTGTTAAGGGCAAGTGCGCCACCGCTGATTATTCCTGCTTTACCGCTGTCACGGTTAATCAGCGCCTGTCCGTGGGTATCAAGTGTCAGATCGCCGCCTGACTGGATCAGACCGCTGTGATTGTCCGTTGTCCCGCTGGAAATGCTGAGATCGGTACGGGCGACCAGGTTACCGCCAGTATTGTTCAGTTCACCCTGCTGCGTGTCGATGGTCACGCCGCGGCCGAGCAGGGTTCCACGCTGATTATCCAGCGCCTGACTGCGCAAAGTGACCTGCTGACCCGCTTCGATGCGACCCTGGGTGTTATCAATAGCCTCGCGGGTCATCAGCGTAGCGTCACCGCCAGTTGAAGCAATCAGGCCCTGCTGATTATCCAGGCTTGCGCTGGTGAGTTGCAGATTGTGACTGGCCTGCAGCACACCCTGCGCGTTCGTCAGGGACTCCTGAACCTGCAGTTGCAGATCGCCGCTGCCCGCAGCCAGCAGCGTGCCACCGCTGTTATCCAGGCTACCTGAGGCAAGATTCAGATTACCGCCGCTCTCAATCCGTCCACCACGGTTGTCTGTGTCACCCGAAACCGCGATCGCCATCTCGCCAGCGCCACGCTGCGACAGCAGACCCTGACGGTGATCCAGCGTGCCCGCCTTCAGCGTCAGCGCCTCTGCCTGGGTGTGTGCCTGTGAGAGATCGAGCCTGTCGCCGCTGAGCGTTAACGAACCCGCTGACAGCAGATTGCCCTGATTGCCCTCCAGCCGGGTCGCATTAAGGTTCAGCGCGCCATTATTGCCCGCCAGTTGCACGGTGCCGCCCTGATTATCCAGCCATGGCGTATCCAGCTGCAGTGAGTCACCGTTACCTGCGATGAGCCCGCTGCGGTTTTCAATATGCTCTGCCTGCAGCCGGGTATCGCCTTCATTGCTCAGCGTGCCCTGATTGTTAAGCAACGACCCCGTGGAGATCGTCAGGGCTTCGCGGTTTTGCTGCCGCAGCAGGCCGCGATTGTTACTGACGTTTTGTGCCGCGACAGCGAGGCTGCCCGCCGCCAGTTTGCCATCATCATTGTTAAGCGCCGTCGCAGCCTGAATCCCGAGTGTACGGCCCGCCACCGTGGCGCCCTGGGTGCTGATATCCGCCTGCGTAGAGGTCAGCGCGATGGCATCTGCTGAGGTCTGGCTCCCGGCGAGATCGACCCGGCTGCCCCGCGCCTGAATCTGGTCGTGCGCCAGGTTTTTACCCCGCGCCTTAAGCTCACCCTGGCTCGTCAGCAGCAAATTACCGGGCTGGCTCAGCGTCTCATTGCCGCCAACGCCTGCCGCCAGCGTACTTTCAGCGGTGCTCTCAATGGTGCTGGCGGAGAGCGTCGCGTTACGGCCTGCGCTCACCAGCCCGCTGTTGCGCAGCTTGCCGCTGGAGGCCAGCGTGACATCCTGCTGTGACACGATGTTGCCGCGATTCTCCTGGTCGCCAGTGCTGGCTATCTGCAGCGAGGCCTGACTTTGCAGCGTGCCGCTGTTCTCCAGTCTGCCATCCACGGTCAGGTGCAGCTCACCGGCGCTGGCACCCAGTTCACCGGCATTACGCACGCCAACGCCCTTTTCAGTGCCGGTCAGGGTGATTTTATGGGCATACATGCCGCCAATTGCCGCGACGTCGAGCGCAAACTCAGGCCGTGTCGTCCCATTATCCGCTTTCACCGTAGTGACGTTACCTTCGGTCGCAACCTGGTTCCTGCCTGTGACCACATTGAGTTCGCGGGCATGAACTTTTGCGTTAACCGCTACCGACTGCGCAATGATCTGGGTGTAGTCAGCATCACTGTCATTCAGTCCCTGACCTTCGATATTGATTCGGCCGCCATTAACATCGAAGCCTTTGAGCTGGCCGTTTTCAATCAGCGCCTGTCCGGTGGTCAGCGTATTGCGGCTGGCGTTAATAAATCCGCAGCCGTTACAGGTAATGCCTGACGGGTTAGCAATGACTACCGCAGCCCGCTTACCGGCTACTTCGATAAACCCGTTAAGCTGGCTGGGATTACGGCTGTTGACTTCGTTGAGAATGACCGTCGCTTCCTGCTTTGACAGCCAGGGGTTAGCTGCCACCATGCCACCCAGTTGAGTAGCCGTGTTCTGATGGCTGTTGTTCAGGATTGCGCCGCGCGCGTCAACGTCGAGCTGGCTGTACTGGTTGCGGGAAACACCCTGGCTATTGGGCGTCTGAATGTTGATTTGCGGCAGACCATTTGCGGTGGCCATGACGGTAGGCTGCTGGCTGCCCGGCGCGCTGCTGTCTGCCACAATGTTGGCCTGCACCGGCAGACTGACCACGCCCGCTGCCAGCCAGAGTGCAAAGCTGAGCGGTGAGATCCGCACCCTCGCCTCTGCATATGAGGTGCGCTTCGGGCTTCGGGCAACACGTGAATAGCCGCTACGGGTGATGTCAGACACCACCATTAGCATGCCGCGAACCCGGTTGAAAATAAGGCGATAGCAGAGTTTATTCATAATGCGCACAGTCCATTGTCAGCAATATCGATAAAAGGTTTAGTAGTTCCAGTTCACGCTGAAACCATAGGTGACAGGATCGGTTTTGAAGCCGTCCGGTTTCGACAGAGGAATCCCGGCAAAAAAGTCGTAGCTCAGGCTGGCGGGCGTGATCGCGCCGCGCAATCCGATGACGCCGCCCGCAAGATGTCGTCCCAGAGGTCCACCCTGGGAGGCGCTGTTGCCGCCCACCTCGCCATAGTCGGCACCCAGGTAAAGCTCCTGAGTGGGCAGCGGCGTCTGCCAGGCCAGCGTGTTCTGAACGGTCCAGCCCCGGCTGGCGCTGAGGGTGCGCTCACCATCAAAACCGCGCACGGTCCAGCGGTTGCCAATCGCGAACTCATCCTGCGGTGTCAGCGGGGTGTTGCTCATCTGGCGACGATATTGGATGTTGTAACTTAAACGCTGATTCCCCAGCGCGAATGGCGTGGTGAGTCCCGCCTGCCAGGTCAGGATTTTAGAGAGCGCGGTGGCATAGGTAGAGTCCTGATATGACTCCTCCCAGGCGGGCAGCGCACCGAACCAGCGTGTACCACGCTGATAGCTGACACCGGCGTCCAGCGTCGCCGGACCGATATAGTGCCGGTGTGACAGGCCGAGTCGCCATGCGCTGGTACGGCGCTGCTGGCTGCTGATTTCGGTGTCGTTGATGAAGTTGCGCGACTCTTTAACCAGCACATCGGCGCTGACGGTGGTTTTGGCGGCGGCATTGCGGTAGATCACCCGGCTGGCCTGCACATCCAGCGAGCGGCTCTTTCCGGCGTAAAGAAAATCACGGCTGTAACCGGCGACTGTCTGATGGTAGTCGTAGTCGCTGGCGGTAAGGCCAAACAGCCAGTAGCCCACAGGCACCGAGTAATGTCCCGACAGGCTTTTGCTGCTTTTTCTGCCAGCAAATCCCAGGTCGCGACTGGCGGTCAGGTAGAAGAGATCGCTGAGGGAGGTCGGGTTATCCAGCGCCAGCATCATCCCGCTCTGATAGCGCCCGGTACTTTCGGTGCCGGAATCATCCAGCCATGCGCCGAGTCGCCAGAAACGGCGCTGCGTGCGTTCAATCACGATGTCACTTTCACCCGGATTGAGGCCAGGACGGAGCGCCATATGCGCCTCTACTGTCGGCAGACGCTGCAGGTTTTCCAGCCCCTGTTCAATATCCCGTAAATCCAGCAGATTGCCTGCATGGGCGGGTAATGTCGGCCACAGGCTGACATAGCGGGATGATGAGGGTGACAGTTCCACACTGCGGATTTTGCCAGGCACTATCAGAAGTTGCAGCACGCCCTGGCGCAGATCCTGCTGCGGAGCCAGCACGCGCGTAGTGACCCAGCCATGATTGATCAGCCGGTTTTGCAGCGTGCTCATTAACTGGCTGATGCCTTTTACGCCGAGACAACGACCATTGGCCTGACTGGCCAGACGCTGCAGAGGCACCCAGTGCGGCAGCGCCTCCTGCCCGGACAGACTGACCTGCTGAATAACAAAACAGGGTGTTTCCTGCGGGAACTTCAGGTGGGAAGGTGCCGGAACCGTTTCTGAGAGACGCACATCAGGCACCTTTGGCATCAGCCGTTGCTGACGCGCTTTTTGTTGCTCCTGCTGATGCTGTAATTGCTCATCACCCGGTGCCGCCTGCACAGTGCAAACTGGCAGGGTGGTAATCAGCAGAGCGCAAAGCAGAGGTGCCAGCGTTGTTAAAACTCCATTTTTTTGGGGCTGCATAACCGATCCATGTGGTTAAGGTGTAACAAAATGTATATGGCTGCTTTCCTGCGCACATTATGCCGCTGGAATCAAAAACCACAAGAAAAATTGCAGAAAAACTTACACTAAACTTACAAAAGTTAGTGAGACAGGCCATTTAAAAAAGTACCAGTCATTATCCGTAGTTCAGGGGCTGCTGAGTCCGGCGAATCGCCGGGATTAGCTAAAGGCGCAGAGACGGATATTTTTAGCCAATGAATAACAAGGAATTAGCCATTCGTTCAGCGCTTCAGAGACCAGCTTTGTAGCCGGGCTAACGACGGAACTGAAGTAGCCGAACTCGTTACCTGAAAAGTTTTCTGGCTATAGCAAATATTCTTACGGTTACTCTCTTGTTATTAATGGTACGCATTTCAGGCATCACCAACATACTACCCTGCCATGCTCATAAAATTTTACTTTAGTCAAAATTATGAATGCATTTTGCTTTAGTCGATATCGCACTCTCCTGCGCCAGCGTCTGTTTCAGGGGCTTCTCCAGGACATAAAAAAAGCCCCCTCATAAAGGAGGAGGCTTAACATTAATTAGCCAGCGTTATTGCTGTTGCTTAGTGCAGCTTCAGCCGGGGACGAATAACCCGGTTAATACTGCCGACCAGCATCATCAGACCGGTTTTGAAGTAGCCGTGTAGCGCAATCTGGTGCATACGGTAAAGCGAGATATAGACGAAGCGCGCGATGCGCCCTTCCACCATCATTGAGCCGCGCATCAGGTTGCCCATCAGGCTGCCGACCGTACTGAAGCGGGAGAGCGATACCAGCGAGCCATGATCTTTATAGACATAGGCTTTTAGCGGTTTACCGTCACGCTGCGCCAGAATGTTGTCCATGGCGCGTGAGGCCATCTGATGCGCTGACTGGGCGCGCGGTGGTACAAAACCGCCGCCCGGCAAGGCGCAGGAGGCGCAGTCGCCAATCGCGTAGATGTCATCGTCCAGCGTAGTTTGCAGCGTCTCTTTGACCACCAGCTGATTGATGCGGTTGGTTTCCAGTCCGCCAATCTCTTTCAGGAAGTCGGGCGCTTTGATTCCAGCCGCCCAGACCATCAGATCGGCTTCGATAAACTCACCGCCTTTGGTATTCAGGCCATTACGCTCGGCGCTGGTGACCATGGTCTGCGTCAGCACGCGAACGCCCAGCTTGGTCAGCTCCTGATGTGCCGCAGCAGAGATGCGTGGTGGCAGTGCAGGCAGGATACGTTCACCCGCTTCCACCAGCGTCACGTTCAGCGCTTCGCGTCCCAGGCCTTTGAAGCCGTAGCTGTGCAGCTGTTTCACCGCGTTATGCAATTCAGCTGACAGCTCAACGCCTGTTGCCCCGCCGCCCACGATAGCGATGTTAACTTTCTCGACACGGCCTTCGCTGGCGGAGAATTTCAGGAACAGGTTGAGCATTTCGTTATGGAAACGACGCGCCTGATGCGGATTATCCAGGAAGATGCAGTGATCTTTGACGCCCGGCGTACCGAAATCATTCGAGGTGCTGCCCAGCGCCATCACCAGCTGGTCGTAGGCCACTTCACGCTGTGGCACCAGCACTTCGCCCTGCGCATTCAGCACTTCGGCCAGGCGGATCACTTTTCGGGTGCGATCGATATCGGTAAGCGAACCCAGCTGGAACTCAAAACCGTGATTGCGGGCATGAGCCAGATAGCTCAATGCATCAATGCCTTCGTCCATTGAGCCGGTCGCCACTTCGTGCAGTAGCGGCTTCCACAAATGACTGTGGTTACGATCAACCAGGATAATCTCGGCCTTCTTTTTTCGGCCCAGTTTATGGCCCAGCTGCGTGGCCATTTCCAGGCCGCCCGCTCCCCCTCCGACAATAACAATTTTCTTAACAGACGTAGTCAACAAAGACCCCCTCAAATTGTGAACCAAAAGTTAACCAAAGGTTAAATTAAACCTTAAGAAACATAGGGTTGGCGAAGTTAAAATCGCAATCTGCTGGGAGAATAGCATGGCGGGAAGAGGAGAACATAAGAATATTGATATACATCAAAGCGGGAAAATAAAACTCAGATAATTACGTAATAAAAACAGGCACCTTGCGGTGCCTTTGCTGCTTAACCTAATGTTTTAAAAGCTTTTATCCGCTTAAGATGTGGGGATATATTTTTGAATTTGTGCCCTTCCGTCTCATCCCAGACAATTTCATAAAACGGATGCAGCTGGTCAGCAATGTGCTGGCTGTCGAGCGCCTCATCGTGACGGGAGAGAATGGCCAGGCAGCGGTCACGATTACGCTCGCGAAAATCGCTGACGCACTTCGTTGCGATATCCTGATACTCCTCCGGCCGGTCGATCTTCCCTTCCATGTTCGCCTGCGGCGAGAGGTTGGGATTAAAAATCACCTGCCGGATGCCGCACAGAAATCCAATGCGCTCTGACCAGAAGCCGCCCAGTCCGACGCCGCAAATCAGCGGCCGGTCGTCGTCAGAAAGCGTCAGCATCTTATCGGTCTCTTTTAGCAGAAACTGCATGTCATGTTTGGGATGGCGGGTGCTGTAACTGATCAACCTGACGTCAGGATCGATAAATTGCAGTTGCAGCACTTTTTCGTGATTGCCCGGACTGTTGGAATCAAAACCGTGCAGATAGATGATCATGATAATCCTCAAGGTAGTGATAGCGCCGGGCAGTCACTGCTTACCACGACGCCTTATGAGCCAGCCAGCGTTCCTGAAGCGCACTCAGTTGCTGAGCATTATTTTTCCAGCGATGCGTTCCCCGCAGTTCATCGCGGGTAAACCTGCCCTGATGATACAGCTGTGTAACCCGCTCTGACCCGACCGGGATCAGGTTATCCAGTACACTGATGGCGCCCTGACGCTGATTGCAGACCAGAATCATGTCACAGCCCGCGGAAAGAGACTGCTGCGCCCGCTCAGGATAGCTGCCCATCACCGCAGCGCCCTCCATCGACAGATCGTCGGAGAAAATAATACCGTCAAAGCCCAGTTGCTCACGCAGCACGGTTTTAAGCCAGTATGGCGAACCACTGGCGGGCAGCGGATCAACTTCGGAGTAGATGACGTGTGCGGGCATGATGGCGTCCAGTGCCTGTTCGGTAATCAGCTTGCTGAAGATTGCCATGTCATGCTCACGCAGCGTCTTTTCGTCCCGCGGATCGCGTGGGGTCTCTTTATGCGAATCCGCACTCACCGCACCGTGACCCGGAAAATGTTTGCCGGTGGTCTTCATGCCGGCCTCGTGCATCCCCGCAATAAAGCGGCGGGCGACGTCAAGGGCGATGGCCGGATCGGCATGGAAAGAACGGTCGCCAATCGCGGCGCTGATATGACCAATATCGAGTACCGGCGCAAAGCTGATATCGATATCCATGGCGATCATCTCGGCTGCCATTTGCCATCCCGCCTGTTGCGCCAGTTCACCGGCGGTATCCAGGTCGTGCAACGCAGCAAAAGATTGCATGGCAGGCAGTTGGGTGAAGCCGTCACGGAAACGCTGCACGCGACCGCCCTCCTGATCCACCGCCACTACCAGCCGGGTGTGAGAGGCGGCGCGGATCTGCCGCACCAGTTCTGCCAGCTGAGCGGGATCATGATAATTTCGGGCAAATAAAATTAAACCGCCCACCAGCGGATGCTGCAGGATGTCGCGCTCTTCGCCATCCAGTTCATAACCCTCGACGTCAAGCATCAGTGGGCCGGGTAAATCTGATCTCATATCATGAATCCTGTAGCGAAACGCACCTGCGTAACGCGATTAAATCTGTTCCCAGCTCTGTCGAGCCAGCTGTTGTAATGTGTCGTCGTCACGCTGACCGGCACGGAGCTGATACCAGCTGGCCATCAGCAACTGCAGCCAGGGCTGCCAGCGTCTGACCTGCTGCACCAGCGCGGTAAGCGGCAGCTGCATCGCCGCGGCATACTCAGCCAGCCACTCGGCCTGGTGCTGCGGATCGCTGGCACAGACAGCCGCCAGCTCCAGCGCCACGTCGCCATCGGCGGCATACTCCCAGTCGATCAGACGCAGACCTTCGGGACCTTGTATGACATTTCCGGCATGCAGATCCATGTGCAGCGGAGCCAGCCGCAGCGGGTGAGGTTCACCCTGCTGCGTCAGACGTCTCAGCGCCCGCAACCAGCGGTGATGCCGCTGTGGAGTGAGCTGCCAGTAGCGCCATAACAGCGGCAACAACTGCAGACGATAGCCGGTCAGCGGCTGCTGATGCAGCTGCTGTAGCAGTGCCACGATCTGTGGACGCTGCTGGCTGAAACGGTGTTCATCCAGCGCTTCGCCTGCGCACCAGGTCAGGATAATCCCCTGACGATGGCCCGCCACGGGCTGCGGTGCCACTCCGCTGGCTTGCAGTTTGCGTAACAGACGGAATTCGCGCTGCCGATCCACAAACGGAATAACCGGTTGCGGTGCCGCCCGCGCGATAAAGGTTCCGCGCGGGCTGACAATCTTCTGGCTGTGCCCGGTCAGACCGGCAAGCGGGATAAAGGATGTCTTTTCTGGTTCGCCGGTGACCTGCTGAATCATCCGCTGGAAAGCGGGATTAATTCTGTGCAATGCCGTTGCCGGACCAGATGATCTCGCCGGTCTGGACCAGCATCAGTTGCATTTGCAGCGTCGGCGCTTTGACATCGCCACGCGCGTTGCTGTAGAGCACATACTGAGCGTTAACGTTACGCGCCAGGCCAATCGCTTTACTGCGCGAGTTCAGGCTGTCATCCGGCGATAATCCCAGCGTCTGCTTCGCTTGTGCCAGTTGGTCAGCAGAAACCAGGGTGAATTTGCCGTTGTTATTCAGCGCATTCTGGATAGCTGCCGTCGCTTTCTCGCTTTGCAGCGCACCGTTGGTGCTGTTTTTAACCCGATCCACCAGCAACACGCTGCCCGGCTCGGCGCTGGCGGCCTGTAACATCTGCGCCACCAGCGGCTGAACGCTGGCATCCCAGTTGATAGTGACCAGTTTCGGTGGCTGCGGCACTGGCTGCGGTTGCGGCACCGGTTCAGGTTGTGGAACGGGCTGCACCGGCTCCACAGGCTGAGTCGGTTCAACCGGTGCAGGCTGCTGCTGTTTCACCACACAGCCGGTCAGAATGAGCGCCATCAGGAGCGCTCCGGTACGATTAACACTGCGTATCACGTAGAAAATCCTTAAAGATAGAGATAAAGACGAACCTTGCTGGCCGTCAGGTTACCCAGTTGCGAAGTGGCGATAATGCTGCCCTGCGCCGGAACGGTAACGGTCTGCGCCGGTTCCTGCGGGGTGATTTCCAGCCCTTTGTCGTCATACCAGTAGTAACGATAGTGCACAACAACCGGTGTTTCGCGCTGATTATAGAGCACGCTGGTGGCACGCTTCAGTCCATCGTTCTCATCCAGCGTCGGTTCATCGGTAATGATCCCTGCCGACAACACAGAGGACTCCATCACCAGCGACTGTGACGTATTGATCATCGGTTTATCACTGCTGCAGGCCGTCAGGCAGAGCAGGATCGGCAGGCCAGTCAGCCAGGATCGCATAGCACGCTTCCGTTATCAGGTCAGTTAGAGAGCATCGGTCCCAGCGGTTCACCGCCCAGCAGATGCATATGAATGTGATAAACTTCCTGACCACCATGTTGATTGCAGTTCACAATCAGACGATAACCATTTTGATCGATACCTTCCTGACGGGCGATTTTCGCCGCGGTAGTAAACATACGTCCCAGCGCATGCTCATGCGCCGCTTCCGCATCGTTGACCGTTGGGATCAGCACATTCGGCACGATTAAAATATGGGTCGGCGCTTTGGGCGAAATGTCGCGGAAGGCAGTGACCAGCTCATCCTGATAAACCACATCAGCGGGGATTTCGCGGCGGATAATTTTACTAAAAATGGTTTCTTCTGCCATGGTGCAATTCCTTTAGCCTGAGTCTTAATCAATCAGTATGCGGGAGAAATTTGTTTTCTTTCAACCTCAGGACCACTTTTCTTGCATTGTTCGCCTGCCTTTGCAGCAGCCCCCTCTCTCCGTGACCCGCACGCTGTTCAGAATGCTAACAACGCCCCTGCCACACCAGAAAATGAAACGCTGTTTTATAAATTAGAATTTCGCCACCCTTTTCTTTGTATGACTGCCACTTCAGCGCCAGCACTTGCCAAATTGCGAAGGTTTAGCCGACCCGTCAGTTCTACTTTGCTAACCAGTCCGGGTGAGATGACCGGCGTCACCAGGGATAAACCGCCATAAACATCAAGGAGCATCAGACATGCGCTCACGTAAAATTGGTCTTGGCCACTATCTGGCCTACGGTTCCGGAGATTTTCTTGGAGCAGGCACCACGGCGCTGACCGCCGCCTGGTTGCTCTATTTTTACACCACCTTTTGTGGGTTAACCCCGATTCAGGCCACGCTGATCTTTGCCGCTGCCCGCGTGCTGGATGCGATAGTCAGTCCGCTGATGGGCTTTCTGACCGATAACTTCGGTTCGACCTGGCTGGGCAAACGCTTTGGCCGCCGCAAATTCTTTATCCTGCTCGGCATACCCTCTGTATTCAGTTATAGCCTGATGTGGCTCAGCGACATGAGTTTCTGGTGGTATCTCTGCACGTATCTGCTGTTTGATATCGTCTACACCATGATCCTGGTGCCGTATGAAACGCTGGTGCCGGAAATGACCGACGATTTCAAACAGAAAACCCGCTTCTCCGGTGCCCGCATCGGCCTGGCACAGCTGTCGGCCATTCTGGCCGCCTTTTTACCCGGTATTTTGCTGGGTATGCTGGGCAAAGATAATCCTCTCTCCTTCTTCTACGCCAGCCTGGTGTTCTCGGTAATCTGCGCGCTGGTGCTGACGCTGGTGTGGTGTTTTACCTGGGAGCGTCACCCCGATGACTTTTCCGCCGAGTCACGCCGTGCAGAACAGGAAAAGCAGCAGCTGACGCTGATGCAGAATCTCAAACGGCTCTATGTCGAGCTGGCTTCAACCTTACGCATCCGCATCTTCCGCCAGCACCTTGGCATGTACCTCGGCGGCTATATCGCCCAGGATGTGTTTAACGCCGTCTTTACCTGGTATGTGGTATTTGTGCTGATGCAGAGCGCTCAGGTCGCCTCCAGCCTGATGGGGACCATGGCGGTGCTGCAGTTTATTGCCGTGATGGCGATGATTCCGCTCTGCATCCGCATGGGACCTGCGCCCGCCTACCGTCTGGTGGCCATATTGTTTGGCCTGGCGGCGCTCTCCTACGCTGGATTGTGGTATGCCGGAATGAACGACAACATGTCACTGCTGTTGGTGATCTCCGCCCTGGCAGGCCTGGGACGTGGCGGCATCAACTATGTGCCGTGGAACACCTATACCTATATCGCCGATGTGGATGAGGTGATCACCGGACAGCGCCGTGAAGGGATTTTTGCCGGCATCATGACCCTGACGCGTAAAGCGTCGCAGGCTGGCGCAGTCATGCTGGTCGGTATCGTGCTGCAGCTCTCCGGCTTTGTCTCTGGCCAGGCGACCCAGGTACCCGGCGTCAGCCACACTATCCTGGCGATTCTCAGCGTCGGTACCGTGGCCGTACTGGCCTGCGGCTTTATCGTGTCACTGCGCTTTAAGCTTAATCTGCAGACCCACACTGTGCTGCGCCAGGAGACGCTGAAGATGCGCGACGCGGGCCGCATCGTGCCGGAAAGCATCACGCCGGAAGCACGCGGAATTGTAGAAACGCTGGCTGGCATGCCTTACGAAAATCTTTGGGGCAACAACAACATTGGCTTCCTTAATCGTAATAAGCCAGCGCCGGAAAAATTGTCCGCACATCCCACTTTAAACCCTTCTTTAAACCCGACCTTAAAACGACAGGAATAAACCATGACTGTATTTCCCGTTAAACACAGCAAATTATTGTGCCAGCCCGAGCATCTGTTGCCACGCAGCGAACTGGTACAGCTGATTCAAAAGCTGACACAGAATCTGGTTAACATCACCGATGAGACAGGCGAATTTTTATTACGGCTTGACGATGGCCGGGTGATTGATACCAAAGGCTGGGCGGGTTGGGAATGGACACACGGCATCGGTCTGTATGGCATGCTGCACTACTATCAGCAGACCGGTGACCAGCAGACGCTGGCGATCATTGATGAGTGGTTTACGCAGCGTCTGGCGGAAGGCACGCCGACCAAAAATGTGAATACCGTTTGTCCTTTTCTGACGCTGGCCTACCGTTACGAAGAGACCGGGAACCCGGCCTGGGTGCCGGTGCTGGAGCGCTGGGCAGAATGGGTCATGTATGAGATGCCGCGTACCGAACAGGGCGGCCTGCAGCACATTGTCTATAACAACGAAAACCCGCAGCAGCTCTGGGACGATACGCTGATGATGAGCGTGATGGCGCTGGCTAAAATTGGCCAGTTGCTGAAGCGCGATGAGTGGATTGAAGAAGCGAGTTATCAGTTCCTGCTGCACACCCAGTATCTGATGGATCGCAAAACCGGCTTATGGTTCCACGGCTGGAACTTTGACGGCCGCCATAACTTTGCTGATGCACGCTGGGCGCGCGGTAACAGCTGGGTGACGATTGTCATTCCCGACTTCCTGGAGATGATGAACTGGCCTGAGCATCACGCTACCCGCCGTTTTCTTCAGCAGGTGCTGGAGACCCAGGTTAAAGCGCTCAGGGAGTGTCAGCACAGCAGCGGATTGTGGCACACCCTGCTTGATGATCCGCACAGCTACCCGGAAGCCTCCGCCACCGCCGGGTTTGCTTATGGCATTCTGAAAGGGGTTCGCAAGCGTTATCTGCCCGCGGAATATCGCGAAGTGGCAGAAAAAGCGTTGCGCGGCGTGATTGCCAATATTGATGACGATGGCGAGTTAAAACAGGTCTCCTTTGGAACCGCAATGGGCAAGGATCTGGATTACTACCGCACGGTTCCTCTGACCTCTATGCCCTACGGCCAGGCGATGGCCCTGCTCTGCCTGACAGAGTATCTGCGCGTTTACCTCTGAATCCCGGCCAAAAAAAAGCCCCGCTAAGCGGGGCTTTTTCATCGCTGTAAATCATTACATGCTGCGGATGTAATCATCCATATCGGTTTTCAGGTTATCGGATTTAGTCCCGAAAATCGCCTGCACACCGGAACCGGCTACCACCACGCCACGGGCGCCGAGGTTTTTCAGTTCAGTCTGATCCACTTTCGCCACATCGGCGACGCTGACACGTAAACGGGTGATACAGGCATCCAGGTTGGTGATGTTCTCTTTACCACCAAACGCCGCCACCAGTTTGCCCGCCATCTCTGTACCGGTCGCGGTAGATTGCTCGCTGCTGCTGCTCTCTTCACGGCCAGGTGTTTTCAGATCCAGCTTCGCGATCAGTACACGGAATATGGTGTAGTAAACCAGACCATAGATGATACCAACAATCGGGAACAGCCAGATTTTACTGCTGTTGCCGCTCAGGACGATAAAGTCGATCAGACCGTGAGAGAAGCTGGTGCCATCACGCATCCCAAGCAGGATACAGATTGGGAATGCCAGACCCGCCAGCAGCGCATGGATCACATACAGGATTGGTGCCACGAACATGAATGAGAATTCAATCGGTTCGGTGATACCGGTCAGGAATGCGGTCAGCGCGGCGGAGATCATGATACCGCCCACTTTGGCGCGATTTTCAGGCTTCGCTGAATGCCAGATAGCAATCGCTGCCGCTGGCAGACCGTACATTTTGAACAGGAAGCCGCCAGAGAGTTTACCTGCGGTCGGGTCACCCGCCATATAGCGCGGGATATCACCGTGGAACACCTGACCTGCCGCATTGGTGTATTCACCGATCTGCATCTGGAAAGGAACGTTCCAGATGTGATGCAGACCAAATGGCACCAACGCGCGTTCAATTACGCCATAAATACCAAAGGCGACAACCGGGTTTTGATAGGCAGCCCACTGTGAGAACTCCTGAATCGCGGAACCTATCGGTGGCCAGATAAAGGAGAGCAGTACGCCGAGAATGATAGCTGCCAGACCGGAAATAATCGGCACAAAACGCTTACCGGCAAAGAAGCCCAGATATTCTGGCAGCTTGATGCGGTAGAAGCGATTAAACATGTAAGCGGCAATAGAGCCGGCGATAATACCGCCCAGTACCCCGGTGTCGGCGAGGTGTTTAGCCTCGATCTCCGCCGCAGGCAGATGCAGCACCAGCGGGGCAACTACCGCCATGGTTTTCACCATGATGCCATAGGCAACAACCGCTGCCAGTGCCGAAACGCCGTCATTATTGGTAAAGCCCAGCGCCACACCAATAGCGAAAATCAGCGGCATGTTGGCGAACACCGATCCACCCGCTTCTGCCATCACATGCGAAACCACTGCAGGTAACCAGCTGAAATTGGCTGAACCGACCCCTAACAAAATACCGGCAATCGGCAGAACCGATACCGGCAGCATCAGCGATTTACCGACCTTTTGAAGGTTGGCAAAAGCATTTTTGAACATAGCGTGAAGCTCCTGAGTAAGAGTGCATATTTGCGCAGTGCGCGTGGCAAAGAGGGAGGATTCTTTGCCGGGCTGGCGGTGACCGCCTTTTGATTTATTACGAAGGGTAAAATAATTCCCGATTTGTTACTTTGACGGGTATCACGTTTCGACAATCACAAGGGCGCACTTTACGAAATTTCTTACTGATCCGCACCAGTAATCGGCGATAAAAAGCTGACCCTGTCTGAAAAAACAGGGTCATATACGCAGGTTACAGATTAATTACAGAGTCTGAAATAATAGCTGATCAGGCGCCCAGCTGGCTCATCGGGATATGAAACAGCGTGGAGAAGTTTTGGGTGGTGGTTGCTGCCAGCGTTTCTAAATCCACCCCTTTCAGGACAGCCAGATATTCGGCAACATCGCGCGTATAAGCGGGCTGATTCTCTTTACCACGGAAAGGCACCGGGGCCAGATAAGGCGAATCCGTTTCCACCAGCATCCGATCCAGCGGCACATAGCGTGCAGCTTCACGTAACTGCTCGGCATTGCGGAATGTGACGATGCCGGAAAAAGAGATGTAGAAGCCCATATCCAGCAGTTTTGCTGCGGTGGGCTGATCCTCAGTGAAGCAGTGCAGCACGCCGCCGCAACGTTCAACCTGCTCTTCACGCAGAATCGCCAGCGTATCTTCGCGGGCATCACGGGTGTGAACAATGATCGGTTTGTTCAGCGCAATACCGGTACGGATATGCTCCCGGAACGAGCGCTGCTGCTGATCTTTCGTTTCTGGCTGATAGTGATAATCCAGCCCGGTTTCACCCAGGGCCACCACCTGAGGATCGGCAGAGAGCCGACGAAACTCCTCAACATCATAGGCCTCTTCCTGATTCAGCGGATGCACACCGCAGGAGAGCGCTATATTTTTCCGTTCGCCGACCAGACTTTTAAGGGTATGAAAACCCGGCAGCGTAGTGGCGATTGCCAGCATAAATTTCACATCACGCGCCGCCGCTTTGGCGATTACATCATCCAGGTCACGATGGTTCTTTTCATAGTCCAGGCCATCAAGATGGCAATGGGAATCCACAATAAACATAATTACTCTCAGATAGGTTTAGCACACCTGCGCGGGCTTCTGTTTGTCCGCCCAGCTCAGAAGCTGATCGGTCAGCAATAATTCGCGATTTACCGATGCCACATGCAGTAGCTGCTCGCGACAGCGCATCCAATCCTGGAGGCTGCTGTTGAGCGCGCTGGCAGAAAAGTATCCGGCCAGCAACTGCACCACATCCTGACGATCGATATTACTCAGCCACTGACCCGCATGTTGCTGCCACTTCATTGCATCCAGCAGCAAAGAGAGCAGCCAGCCGATACGCGCTGCCGCGTCGTCGGCGTTCAGCGCAGGCAGCAGTTGCAGGATGTCCTGTTGCAACGCAGCGGACAGCGCATCGCAGAGCTTCTGCCGGGCCTGCCACGGTCCGTTTTCCAGCAGGCTCAGCGCCGCACCGGGTGCACCTGCGCTCAGACGCAGAGCCGCCAGCAGCATCTGTTCGTCGTGCGAAGCGTGCTTCTTCAGCCAGAGCAGGCTTTGTCCTTCGTCCGGCGGCGTCAGATGCAGCGCCATGCAGCGGCTGCGCAGCGTGGCCAGCAGGCGCGAGGGATCGCGGCTGCTGAGGAAGAACCAGCTGTTGGCTGGCGGCTCTTCCAGCGTTTTCAGCAAGGCGTTGGCCGCCGCTTCCGAAAGCTGCGCGGCATCCGGCAGCCAGACCACTTTCGCGCCGCCCTGCTGACCAAAGTGGTACATTTTTTCCGTAACCTGCCGCACCGCATCGATGCCCAGGGTACTTTTGCCCTTCTCCGCTTCAAGCCGATACCAGTCAGGATGGGTATTGGCCTGCATCAGCTGGCAACCGTGACACTGCCCGCAACTTTTCAGGCCATCCCGCTGCTGGCACATCAGCCAGCGGCTCATCCCCCAGACCAGCGCCTCATCGCCCATACCTGCCATCGCCTGGATCAACAACGCATGGTGAGCGCGATTCTCCTGATGCTGGCCAATCACCTGGCGATAAGGCTGATTCAGCCACGGATACCAGTTCATCACGCCTGCTCCGCCAGCCAGCCATCCAGCGCCGCCTGAAGTGACGCTGTCACATCGGCCAGTGATTGTGTGGCATCGATGGTGATGATGGTGGGATCCTCCGCTGCCAGCGCCAGATAGCGCGCGCGGGTGCGTTCAAAGAAACGCAATGACTCCTGCTCAATGCGATCCAGCTCACCGCGCGCACGGGCGCGCTGCAGACCGATATCGGGTGTCACATCAAGATAGAGCGTGAGATCGGGGCGGAAATCGCCTAACACGGTATCGCGCAGCGTCTGCATCAGACCGGCATCAAGTCCACGTCCACCCCCCTGATAAGCCTGAGAGGAGAGATCATGACGATCGCCGATCACCCAGGCACCGCGCGCCAGCGCCGGTTTAATGACCGTTTCCACCAGCTGAACCCGCGCCGCATAGAGCATCAGCAGTTCCGCTTTATCTGTAACCTGCTCGCCCTCAATACCCTGCTTAACCAGCACCCGCAGCTGTTCTGCCAGCGGCGTTCCGCCAGGCTCACGGGTAAAGACCAGATCGTGAATGCCACGGGCACGCAGCGTGGCGACGATGGCGTCACGCGCGGTGGTTTTGCCGGCGCCTTCCAGGCCTTCAATGACGATAAACTTACTGTTCATTTTTTTCCTTTAGCGTCTGCCGGTAAACCTGCACCGCCTTGTTATGGCTGGCAAGATTAGTCGTAAAGGTATGGCCGCCCTTGCCGTCCGCAACAAAGTAGAGATAGTTGGTTTTCTCGGGATGAGCCGCTGCCTGCAGAGAGGCTTTACCCGGCATGGCGATCGGACCCGGCGGCAGACCGTTAATGATATAGGTATTGTAAGCGCTGGCCGTCTCAAGATCTTTGCGGGTCAGCGTCCCGTTATAGCTGTCGCCCATGCCATAGATGACGGTGGGATCGGTCTGTAACCGCATACCGGTGCGCAGGCGATTGATAAACACCGAGGCTACGCGCGCGCGCTCTTCGCTGACGCCGGTCTCTTTCTCAATGATTGAGGCCATGGTCACCAGATCCTGTGGGGTTTTATAGGGCAGATTATCCGCCCGTCCCTGCCACACCTCAGCAATGGTTTTTTTCATCCGCTCATGAGCGCGCTGCAGCAGCGCCATATCGGTGGTATTAGCCGTGTAGAGCCAGGTATCCGGGAAGAAGTTGCCCTCCAGCTGCTCAGGCTCCACTTTTAGTGCGCTGGCAAGGGTGGCGAACTGATCATCTTTCAGGGTATGCCGGATATAAGGCGCTTTGCGCAGCTCACTCAGCCACTCTTTCAGCCGCTGGCCTTCCACGAACCGCACCGGGAACTGCGCCTCTTTACCGCTGGCCAGCAGCTGTAACAGCGAACGCACCGTCATGGTCGGCTCAAGGCGATAGGTACCCGCCTTGAAGGTCGCCAGTTCAGGTTCCAGACGCAGCAGCGCGCCAAACCAGATACTGTGCGGAATAATCTTCTGCTCTTCCAGCTGCGCTTCAAGTGCGACCCGGCCCGTGCCGGCAGGCAGCGTGTAGATCGTTTCCTGCTGCAGGGTTAACGGGGTGGCCGCAAACCGCTTAACCTGCCAGTAACTCAGCACAGCCGCGAGACCCACGATCGCCAGCAGGCTGACGACGATTTTTTTGCTTCGAATCATGATGCATCCATTATCTTTTCACAGCTTGCGCGCAACTGATTAAACAGCGAACGCTCAGTAAACTCTACCGCTTCTATCTGTCGGACCGGCAGGACCGGCATCAGCGCGTTACATATCACCACTTCATCGGCGGCCAGCAGCTGCGCCGGTTCGCTTTTTATTACCTGGCAAGCCTGGCCTGCGGCAGCAAGTTGCGCCATCAGACTTCGCCGCATAATGCCATCCACACCCGACGCTGACAGATCAGGCGTGAAAATTTGCGAGCCCTGACGCCAGAATAAATTGGCCGCACAGCATTCCACCACCCAACCTTCAGTGTCAAGCACCAGCGCCTCGTCGGCGTCTGTCTGGTCAAGATGAGCTCTGATCATCACCTGCTCCAGACGATTAAGGTGCTTGATACCGGCAAACTGTGGATTACGTGCCAGACGGACCGGGCTGAGCCGGAGTGACACGCCACGCTGCTGTAAATCGGAGTAGTGTTGCGGCCAGGGCGCCAGCGAGACAATTCGCGTGGGTTCACCACAGCCGCGCCGGCTGTAGCCCCGTCCGCCGCTGCCGGCGCTGATAATCACTTTTAGCACCGCCTGGGTTTGTTGCTGCGCGGCCTGTCGCATTTCAGTCTCAAGCTGAAGCCAGTCGACGCCATCAATCCATAACCGCTCACAGCCCTCTTTGAGGCGCTGAATGTGACTTTCCAGCAGCACGATTTTACCCTGACGCACCGCGGCGGTAGTAAAACAGCCATCCCCAAACTGCAGGCCGCGGTCACTGGCGGCCAGCATCGATTGTTTTAACCCGTTAATCCACATGGTTCTCTCCTGAGCGTGACTCGTGATTTCAGCGCATTCTGCAGGATAAAAAAAGGCCCGCATCGCGGGCCTTTTTAGCAATCAACAACGATTACACTTTACGGAAGATCAACGAACCGTTGGTTCCGCCGAAACCGAAGGAGTTACACAGGGTGTACTCCAGACCGGGAACCTGACGCGCGGTGTGGGGCACGAAGTCGAGATCGCAGCCCTCATCCGGATTGTCGAGGTTAATGGTCGGTGGAATGGCCTGGTCGCGCAGCGCCAGAATCGAGTAGATCGATTCAACCGCGCCTGCCGCACCCAGTAAGTGCCCGGTCATTGATTTGGTCGAGCTCACCATCACGCTGCTGGCTGCTGCCCCAAAGACCGATTTCACCGCCCGCGCTTCCGCTTTATCACCCGCTGGCGTGGAGGTGCCGTGCGCGTTGACATAGCCGATCTGCTCTGGCGTAAGCTGAGCATCGCGCAATGCGTTGATCATTGCCGCGGCGGCGCCTGATCCATCTTCTGGTGGTGAAGTCATGTGGTAGGCATCGCTGCTCATACCAAAACCTACGATTTCCGCGTAGATTTTCGCACCACGTTTCTTCGCATGTTCATACTCTTCGAGTACCACAATGCCAGCGCCGTCACCCAGCACAAAACCGTCACGATCTTTATCCCACGGGCGGCTGGCCGCTTGCGGGTTTTCATTACGGGTTGAGAGAGCACGTGCTGCACCAAAGCCACCGACGCCTAATGGCGTACTGGCTTTCTCTGTGCCACCCGCCAGCATCACATCAGCATCGTTATAGGCGATGATGCGTGCGGCATGACCGATGTTATGCACACCAGAGGTACAGGCTGTCGCGATAGAGATGCTTGGACCTTTCAGGCCATACATGATGCTGAGATGACCCGCCACCATGTTAACGATGGTTGAAGGCACAAAAAATGGGCTGATTTTGCGCGGGCCGCCGTTGACCAGTGAAGTATGATTCTCTTCAATCAGACCTAAACCACCGATGCCGGAGCCAATTGCTGCGCCCATACGGCTTGCATTTTCGTCGGTAACAACCAGACCACTGTCCTGCATGGCCTGCATACCGGCCACAATGCCGTACTGGATGAAGGCATCCATCTTGCGCTGATCTTTGCGCGAGATGTAGTCATCACAATTAAAATCTCTTACCAGACCTGCAAAACGTGTTGCGTAAGCACTGGTATCAAAATGGTCGATCAGGGTAATGCCGCTCTGACCGGCAAGGAGAGCACTCCAGGTAGACTCTACGGTATTGCCGACAGGAGACAACATGCCAAGACCAGTCACAACTACACGACGCTTAGACACGTTCGTCCTCCAGGGAGGGGAAATAGGGAACTATGTGGGACAAACAAAAAAATCAGGCGGTCGAGCGACCGCCTGAAGATATTCATTAGCCTTTATGGCTATTGATATAGTCGATCGCTGCCTGAACGGTAGTGATTTTCTCAGCTTCTTCGTCTGGAATCTCAGTATCAAACTCTTCTTCCAGAGCCATCACCAGCTCAACGGTATCAAGAGAATCGGCACCCAGGTCTTCTACGAAAGATGCAGAGTTGGTGACTTCTTCCTCTTTCACACCCAGCTGCTCACTGATGATTTTCTTAACGCGTTGTTCGATATCGCTCATACTATTTAATTTCCTATCAAAACTCGCTTTCGCGATGGTTTTCGTAGTGTATAAAATGGTGAAAAAGATGCAACAAAATCCCGGCTGGTCGAACCACGATTTTGCGTTATTTTGCGGTTCTAACCGCAAATAAAGCAAATCATTTCGTGATTTATCAGACCATGTACATTCCGCCATTGACGTGCAGCGTTTCACCTGTGATGTAGGCTGCTTCGTCAGAGGCTAAAAATGCCACAGCATTGGCGATTTCCTGAGCATCGCCTAAGCGACCCGCAGGAACTTCCGCCAAAATACCGGAACGTTGATCTTCGTTCAGTGCCCGCGTCATGTCAGTCTCAATAAAGCCTGGAGCCACGACGTTGACGGTAATGCCACGTGACGCGATTTCGCGCGCCAGTGATTTGCTAAAGCCAATCAAACCCGCTTTTGCTGCCGCATAGTTTGCCTGGCCCGCATTACCCATAGTTCCAACAACGGAACCAATGGTGATGATACGGCCCACGCGCTTTTTCATCATGGCACGCAGGACCGCCTTGGAAAGGCGGAATACCGATGTGAGGTTGGTATCCAGGATATCCTCCCACTCATCGTCCTTCATGCGCATGAGAAGATTATCACGCGTAATGCCTGCATTATTGACTAAAATATCCACTTCGCCAAATTCAGCACGAATATTCTCTAAAACAGTGCTGATTGAGTCAGCGTCAGTCACATTCAGTAACAGGCCTTTGCCCTTGTCGCCAAGGTAAGCACTGATGGCGTCGGCGCCACTCTGGCTGGTTGCAGTTCCTACCACTTTAGCACCGCGTGCCGCAAGTGTTTCTGCAATCGCACGACCAATGCCGCGACTCGCGCCGGTAACCAGCGCAACTTTACCTTCAAAGCTCATGATTTTCCTCTTATTCCTTACCGAGTGCAGCCGTCAGGGATGCAGTATCGTTAACGGCAGCCGCTGTCAGGCTATCGACAATACGTTTCGTCAGTCCGGTCAGGACTTTACCTGGCCCCATCTCCAGGAGCTGCGTCACGCCCTGTGCTGCCATCGCTTCCACGCTCTCGGTCCAGCGAACCGGGCTGTAGAGCTGACGGACCAGCGCATGGCGGATGGCCGCAGCATCGGTTTCAGCTTTCACATCGACGTTGTTGATCACCGGTACCGCAGGCGCGTTAAAGGTGATGCTCTCCAGCGCCACCGCCAGTTTATCGGCCGCAGGCTTCATCAGTGCGCAGTGAGAAGGAACGCTGACCGGCAGTGGCAAGGCACGCTTAGCGCCCGCTGCTTTACAGGCGGCACCCGCACGTTCAACGGCTTCTTTGTTACCCGCAATAACCACCTGGCCCGGCGAGTTAAAGTTAACCGGTGAGACAACCTGACCCTGCGCGCTCTCTTCACAGGCTTTGCGGATAGCCGCGTCATCCAGGCCAATAATCGCCTGCATCGCGCCAGTGCCTTCAGGCACCGCTTCCTGCATCAGTTTGCCGCGCAGTTCAACCAGCTTCACTGCATCCGCAAAGTTAAGCACACCCGCGCAAACCAGCGCTGAATATTCACCCAGGCTGTGACCGGCCATCAGGGCTGGCTGTTCACCGCCCTGCTGCTGCCAGACACGGTAGATTGCCACGGAGGCGGCTAACAGTGCAGGCTGAGTCTGCCAGGTTTTGTTCAGCTCTTCAGCCGGACCCTGACTTACTAATTGCCACAGATCATATCCCAGCGCGTCAGAGGCTTCACGGAAGGTCTCTTCTACCAGCGGATACGTTGCCGCTAATTCAGTCAGCATGCCCACGGTCTGTGAACCCTGACCGGGAAAAACAAATGCAAATTGCGTCATTTTTCGTTCCTGTCAATCAAAAGCGAACCAGCGCAGAACCCCAGGTGAATCCACCACCAAAGGCTTCCAGCAGAATAAGGTGTCCGGGTTTGATGCGGCCATCACGGACCGCTTCATCCAGTGCGCTTGGCACCGATGCGGCAGAGGTATTGCCATGACGATCCAGTGTGACGACCACTTTATCCATGGTCATGCCGAGTTTTTTCGCGGTGGCGCTGATAATGCGCAGGTTCGCCTGATGCGGCACCAGCCAGTCCAGCATTTCACGATCGAGATTATTGGCCTGCAGCGTTTCATCAACGATGTGAGCCAGCTCGGTAACGGCAACCTTGAAGACTTCGTTGCCTGACATGGTGACATAAGCGGGCTGATCCTGATGCGCACGATCCTGATAAGGCAGCGTCAGCAGCTGTGAATAGCGACCATCAGCATGAAGATGGGTAGAGATGATCCCCTGCTCTTCGCTCTGACCCAGCACGACCGCGCCTGCACCATCGCCAAACAGGATGATCGTGCCGCGATCTTCCGGATCAAGTGCGCGTGCCAGGACATCCGCACCAATCACCAGAGCATGCTTCACCGCGCCATTTTTGATGTATTGATCGGCCACGCTCAGTGCATAGGTGAAACCTGCACAGGCGGCAGCGAGGTCAAACGCCGCGCAGTCTTTGATTTCCAGCATTTGCTGGATCATGCAGGCAGAACTGGGGAAGGCATGGCTGGAAGAGGTTGTGGCGACAATAATCAGCCCAACATCGTTCGCTTCAATGCCTGCCATTTCAAGGGCGCGTTGCGCCGCGCTGAATCCCATGGTGGCGACGGTTTCGTCAGGCGCAGCAATACGACGCTCGCGGATGCCGGTACGGGTAACAATCCACTCGTCCGACGTCTCCACCATTTTTTCCAGATCGGCATTGGTGCGGATCTGGCTTGGCAGATAACTGCCCGTACCGATAATTTTGGTATACATCTAGGCTTTGTCACTCCTGGCTAATACAGCATCAAGGCGCGCAGCAATTCGCTCGGGAATTTGCTGCCTCACCGCCTGCTCTGCCTGTTCTATCGCCACAGCGAAGGCGTGTTGATTTGCCGCACCGTGACTCTTGATCACTGTTCCGCGCAATCCTAACAGACAAGCGCCATTGTACTGGTCAGGGTGGAGATGCCCGAAGCGCTTCGTCAGACGTTTCTGAATCCAGCGTCCCAGCAACTGAAGCCACCATGACCGTTTTTTACCTTCCCCTGATGACTTCAGCAGAGAAAGAAACATTCTTACCACGCCTTCCATAGTCTTCAGCGTGACGTTTCCGACAAAACCGTCACAGACCATCACATCCGTTTTACCGGTGAGCAGTTCGTTACCTTCAAGGTAACCAATATAGTTGATTTGCGGTGATTCTCGCAGCACTGCCGCGGCGTCGCGGATCGTTTCCAGCCCTTTGGTCTCTTCATGACCAATATTGAGCAACGCGACACGGGGCCGTGCAATACCAAGCACATGCTCAGCCATTACCGACCCCATTACAGCAAACTGCACCAGCATCGCACTGTCTGAGCCCACATTTGCGCCCAGATCCAGCACCACGGTTTTACCCTGTTGCTGGTGCGGTAAAACGGACATCAGCGCCGGACGTTTAATGCCATCCAGCGGTTTTAATAAGAGTGTCGACAGCCCCATCAGCGCACCGGTATTCCCGGCGCTGATGCAGGCCTGCGCACGTCCCTCTTTAACCATCTCCAGTGCCACACGCATCGAGCTGCCGCGACTGTTGCGGATGGCCTGAGCGGGCCGCGCATCACTTGCAATAACCGATTCGGCAGGGATGACCTGCAAACGCCCCATCAGGGAGGAATCCGCTTTGGCAAGCAATGGCATGAGAGTGTCGGGGTGTCCGACCAGAAGAAGGAATAGTTCCGAATGAGAGGCCAGTGCCTGCAATGCTGCAGGCACTGTCACGCAGGGACCGAAGTCCCCGCCCATGGCATCAATCGCCAGGGTCAAACGTGTCAAGGTATCGCCTTGCTAAGCAAGAAACTTACTTAACGATAACCTTGCGACCGCGGTAGTAACCGTCCGCAGTGATGTGGTGACGCAGATGAGTTTCGCCAGAAACTTTATCTACTGACAGAGCAGCAGTGGTCAGCGCATCGTGTGAACGACGCATACCACGCTTAGAACGGGTGGGTTTATTCTGTTGTACGGCCATGGACCTTACTCCTATTACTTACGCTTTAAACTGGCTAATACGGCAAATGGATTTGGTTTCTCCACCTCTGCAGGCAGTTTACCAAAGACCATGTCCGCCTCGGACACTTCACAGTGTTCAGAATCGTGCACCGGAACGACCGGCAGCGCGAGAATAATTTCATCCTCGACAACCGCCAGCAGATCGATCTCACCAAACTCGTTGACATCGACCGGCTCGTACGCTTCCGGCAATGCCTCGGCCTGCTCTTCAGAAGAGACAGGGCTGAAGCAGTAACTCACTTTTACGTGATGAGGAAAGGTCTGGTTGCAGCGCTGGCAACGCAACGTCACTTGTACTTCAGCAGTACCCGTCAGTACTGCCAGACGTTGGTTATCAACCGCAAACGACATGGCACAATCCACATCACTGTCCACACTAACGACCGACTCGGCCACACGCTCCACCTGTACAGATGTGTAGACACCCTGATAATCAAGGCGCTTCTGAGCAGTGCGGACAGGGTCCAGCGTTAGGGGT
Organism: Pantoea sp. 18059; assembly: GCF_902706165.1. NCBI lineage: Bacteria > Pseudomonadati > Pseudomonadota > Gammaproteobacteria > Enterobacterales > Erwiniaceae > Pantoea > Pantoea sp. 18059. The sequence continues at coordinate 280,231 of NZ_CACSJS010000001.1, read as the reverse complement.
AATTTTACCTTTTGCATAGGGCGCGCATATTAACTTTGTAATGTCATAGAGTCAAAGAAAAAGGCCGTTAAACAGCATCTTTCAACCACTATTCGCATCCAGTGCGGCGCACAGTTTAAAATGACTGTCACCAATTCGCTATCACTATTGAAAAAAAATGACGCCATCGATTCTTTTAGCTTCAACCTCGCCCTTTCGGCAGGCATTACTGCATAAACTCGGCCTGCCTTTTATTTCCGCCGCGCCTGAGGTTGATGAGTCACCCCAGCCCGATGAAACCGCTGAAGCGCTGGTAACCCGTCTTGCCGTAGCTAAAGCGCAGGCACTGGCAAAAACGTATCCCAGCCACTGGATAATCGGCTCCGACCAGGTTTGCGTGCTGGATGGCGCTATCGCCGGTAAGCCTCACACGGCTGAGAATGCGCGGGCGCAACTGCGTGCCGCCAGCGGAAAAGCCATTACCTTTTATACCGGTCTGGCGCTATTTCATCCGGTCAGTGGCACGCTGCTGCACTGCTGTGAGCCCTTTGTGGTTCATTTCCGCACGTTGACTGACGCTGAAATCAGCGGCTATGTGGAAAAGGAGCAGCCGCTTCAGTGTGCGGGCAGTTTTAAAAGTGAAGGTCTGGGGATTTGTCTGTTTGATCGGCTGGAGGGACGCGATCCCAATACGCTGGTCGGGCTGCCGTTGATCGCGCTCAATGAGATGTTGCAGCAGGCCGGCATCAATCCTTTAACGAACTGATGCCGGAGAGATTACGCTTTCAGTTGACGCAGCTTAAGCAGGCATTGCTTCAGGCCATCATCCAGTGGCGCTTCGACCCGCATCACTTCGCCGGTGCCGGGATGCGTAAAGGTCAGCGCCGCAGCATGCAGGAACAGGCGTTTTAAACCGGTTGCCGCCAGCTGACTGTCAAACTCACGTTCTCCGTAGCGATCGTCGAAGGCAATGGGATGCCCGGCATGCAGCGTATGGACGCGAATCTGATGCGTACGACCGGTGACCGGGCTCGCTTTCACCAGCGTGGCAAACTCGAACCGCTCTTCTACTTTAAAGCGGGTTTCCGAGGCTTTGCCTTCGCTGCTGACGCGCACCACGCGCTCACCGCTTTGCAGGATGTTTTTCAGCAGCGGCGCCTGAACCACCTTCAGGTGTGACGGCCAGTTGCCGCGCACCAGGGCAAGATAGTCTTTCTGCATCCCCTTTTCGCGCAGTTGCTCATGGAGGGAACGCAGCGCCGAACGCTTTTTAGCGACCAGCAGAATGCCGGAGGTGTCACGATCCAGGCGATGCACCAGCTCCAGAAAGCGCGCTTCCGGTCGCAGGGCACGTAACCCTTCAATCACCCCGAAGCTGAGTCCGCTACCGCCATGCACGGCTGTGCCGGAAGGCTTATTCATCACCAGCAGCGACTCATCCTCAAACAGGATGGCATCGGCCAGTGAAGCCACTTTCGCCAGTTTGGGGGAAACGGCATCTTCATCGCGTTCCGCTACCCGAACCGGCGGAATGCGCACCTCATCGCCCTCCTCCAGCTTATATTCTGGCTTGACGCGCTTTTTATTCACCCGCACCTCGCCTTTGCGAACGATGCGATAAATCATGCTTTTGGGCACACCCTTGAGCTGGGTGCGCAAAAAGTTATCAATGCGTTGTCCGGCATTTTCAGCCGTGATGGCGACAAAATGTACGCCGGGATTCTCTGTTTTCATGGCGGCGATTCTAAATAGTGTCCCCTGATAGCGCCACCCCTTTTTCTGTGCTTAACTCTGGAGTTGATGTGACGGCAGGTCGCCTCTCTGCTGGCTTTTTCAGCAAAGCGCTGTTTTGTCCGACACATTAGCGATTTAAATGTAAAGAAACTTCACAAGCTGGCTAAAGTCGCCTTGCTATATGAAGGTTAGCAATGGAATAATGCTTGAGTTTCTTACCTGAACCATTTCAGGGCAGAAAAAGAGCGAAATTGTCATTTTGCCGGATTGAGCAGACACGCAGCAATGGCGTAAGACGTAATGCGAAATCAGGCACTTAGCGGGCTGCGGGTTGCGGCCTGGACAACAGTATGGGATGCACGGGTTTTCTTTATTCTCTCAGGCATTTCCACTATCTGGTGCTGTTTTCCCTTATGAAAAACAGGCCACCGACGTTATTTGCGCCCCTCGCGCGGTCGACAGCCGTGAGGTTGACGACATTGCACTAAGTCACGGGGCCATCGGTTGATACTCGTCCAGGGTAACTATGCCCGCAGCTGTAATCACTCATGAAAGAATAACGAGTAAGTCACGATGAAAAGAATGTTAATAAACGCAACTCAGCAGGAGGAGTTGCGCGTTGCCCTGGTTGACGGTCAGCGTCTGTACGATCTGGATATTGAAAGTCCTGGACACGAGCAGAAAAAAGCCAACATTTACAAAGGTAAAATCACTCGCATTGAACCCAGCCTTGAAGCTGCGTTTGTCGATTACGGCGCAGAGCGTCACGGTTTCCTCCCGTTAAAAGAAATCTCCCGCGAATACTTCCCCTCCAGCTACAACGCGCATGGTCGTCCGAATATTAAAGACGTGCTGCGTGAAGGTCAGGAAGTCATTGTTCAGATCGATAAAGAAGAACGCGGCAATAAAGGCGCTGCGCTGACCACCTTTATCTCTCTGGCGGGCAGCTATCTGGTACTGATGCCGAATAACCCACGTGCAGGCGGTATCTCTCGCCGCATCGAAGGTGACGATCGTACCGAGCTGAAAGAAGCCCTGTCGGCGCTGGAACTGCCGGAAGGCATGGGCCTGATTGTCCGTACTGCGGGCGTCGGTAAATCAGCCGAATCGCTACAGTGGGATTTAAGCTTCCGTCTTAAACACTGGGAAGCGATCAAGAAAGCCGCTGAAAACCGCCCTGCTCCGTTCCTGATCCATCAGGAAAGTAACGTGATTGTGCGTGCCTTCCGCGACTATCTGCGTCAGGACATCGGTGAAATCCTTATCGATAACCCGAAAGTACTGGAACTGGCGCGTCAGCATATCGCTGCGCTGGGCCGTCCGGACTTCAGCAGCAAAATTAAGCTCTACACCGGTGAAATCCCGCTGTTCAGCCACTATCAGATCGAATCGCAAATCGAATCCGCTTTCCAGCGTGAAGTCCGCCTGCCTTCCGGTGGCTCGATTGTGATCGACAGTACCGAAGCGCTGACCGCTATCGATATCAACTCAGCACGTGCAACGCGCGGCGGTGATATCGAAGAGACGGCGTTCAACACCAACCTTGAAGCGGCCGATGAGATTGCTCGTCAGCTGCGTCTGCGTGACCTGGGCGGCCTGATCGTTATCGATTACATCGATATGACGCCGGTACGCCATCAGCGCGCGGTTGAGAATCGTCTGCGTGAAGCTGTCCGTCAGGACCGCGCCCGCATTCAGATCAGCCACATTTCACGTTTCGGCCTGCTGGAGATGTCCCGTCAGCGTCTGAGCCCGTCATTAGGTGAATCCAGTCATCACGTCTGCCCACGCTGTAGCGGCACCGGCACCATCCGTGATAACGAGTCACTGGCGCTGTCGATCCTGCGTCTGATTGAAGAAGAAGCGCTGAAAGACAACACCAAAGAAGTTCACGCCATTGTTCCGGTTCAGGTGGCCTCTTACCTGCTGAATGAAAAACGTGAAGCGGTTAACGCTATTGAAACACGCCAGGGTGGCGTGCGGGCTATCATCGTTCCTGATGACAAGATGCAGACCCCACACTACTCCGTGCTGCGCGTGCGCAAAGGCGAAGAGACGCAGACCCTGAGCTATCATCTGCCGAAGCTGCATGAAGCCGAAATGGCGATGCCGTCGGAAGAGGAACATGCTGAACGTCGTCGTCCTGAGCAGCCTGCTCTGGCCGCGTTTGTAATGCCTGATGCGCCTCCGGCACCGGTAGAAGTTGAGCCAGAAGCGCAGCGCGCTGAAGCCCAGCCAGCCGCAAAAGCAGCACCTGCTGTGGCTGCGCCTGCTACCGTCAGCACCGGCTTCTTTGGCCGTCTGCTTGGTGGCCTGAAAAAAATGTTCGCAGGCGAAGAAGCCCCTGCCGCTGCACCCGTGGCCACTGAGGTTGCAGAACCGCAGAAAGCGCCTGAAAGCGAGCAGGAAAACGGCAATGGCCGTGGCGAGCGCCGCAGCAACAATAACAACCGTCGTAACAATAATCGTCGTGAGCGTACGCCGCGCAACGGAGATAACGCGCAGTCGCGTGAAGGCCGTGAACCACGCGAAAACCGTGAGCCTCGTGAAAACCGCGAACCTCGTGAAAGTCGTGAACCGCGCGAAAGTCGCGAGCCACGTGAAAATCGCGAGCCGCGCGAGGGTAACGATAATCGCCGCAACAAGCGTCAGTCCCAGGCTGGTGAAGTGCGTGAAGAGCGTCCGGCACTGAGCGAAGAAGCGCGCCAGCAGCGTGATGAGCAGCAGCAACAGCGCCGTGAACAGCGTGCTGAGCGTCAGCGTCGTCGTCAGGAAGAGAAACGCGCCGGTGAAGAAGCCGCCAAAGTGGCTGAGCAGCCAGTAGTGGTAGCCGACGTTCCGGACGTGACCGAGCCGCAGGATGATGAGCGCGTTCAGGTTATGCCGCGTCGCAAGCCGCGTCAGCTGAACCAGAAGGTGCGTGTTGATGATAACCGTCCACCTATGCCAGCCGAAGCCAGCGACTTTGCCCAGCCGGCTGAAGTGCGTCAGCCTCAGCAGACAGAGGTGGCTCAGCCGCAGCCTGAGTTCCAGGCACCCCAGGGTGAAGAGCAGGATGACAACGACAACCGTGATAACGCCAATATGCCGCGTCGTTCACGTCGTTCGCCTCGTCATCTGCGCGTCAGCGGACAGCGTCGTCGTCGTTACCGTGATGAGCGTTATCCGACTCAGTCAGCAATGCCGCTGGCCGCTGCAGCTGCATCACCAGAGATGGCATCCGGTAAAGTCTGGATCCGTTACCCGGTGAGCCAGGCCAGCGAAGAGCAGGTTCAGAATGTGACTCACGAGACGCCAGCGTACAACCGCGAAGAGACAGCAGACGCCGCCAGTGCGCAGCCCGTTGCTGCCGCTGTTGAATCTGTTGCTCAGGAAGCGCCTGTGCAACAGGCCGAGCCGCAGGCAGAAACGCCAGTGCCGGTCGTGAACACTGACGATACCCGTGCTATCGACGCGCCGGTTGACGAGCAGCCTTCCGTTGTTCCGGCGGCAGATGAAGCAAAAGCGGAAGCGGTAGCAGCCGAAGCCGTGCCTGCTGAGCCTGTCACCGAAGCGCCGGTTGTGACACCTGCGGTTGAGACTGCACAGCCTGCAGCGGTTGCAGAAGAAGCACAGCCTTCAGAGGTTGCTGAGCAATCGGCTACCGACGTCAGCGAAGCGATCGCAGCAGAAGTTGAGGAAGTTCTGAATGCGCCGGTCGCTGCTGAAGCTGAAACAGCGCCAGTTCGTGAACCTCATGCTCCGGTGGCCGCACGCGATGTCGCCCCTGCAGCACCGGTCACTACGGCCGAACCTGTTGCATCAGTGCCTGCAACGGCATCCGAGCCTGCAACGGCATCAGTGCCGAATGACGGTACGCGCTGGAAGCATTTTGCCTCTGCGCCGATGACTAAAGCGCCGGCGCCAGTCTGGCAGTCAGAACCGGCACCGCACAGTGACTGGGTGCGTGCACCCTATGAGTTCGACGGTCGCGGTTCTGCGGGTGGTCATAGCGCCACACATCATGCCACAGCCCCGGCGACCAAACCGTAACGCATAAGCTGTTGTGAACTAAACCCCGGCCTGCAAGCCGGGTTTTTTTTATGCCTGCGATTCTGCCCGCCAGCGGACAGAGATTAATTAACCTCCCCTCCTCGCTTATCAGGAATCAGGAAAGTGCGTGTGTGCGTGTGTGCGTGTGTGCGTGTGTGCGTGTGTGCGTGTGTGCGTGTGTGCGTGTGTGCGTGTGTGTGCGTGTGTGCGTGAAAGCGTGAAAGCGTGAAAGCAAGACTGACATGCGAGCTGACTGTCGCTGTAAATCAACCCGGTTTAATTTCTATGGTTCCCGCCACCGGCTGAATCGCAGGCAAAAAAATCCCACCCTCCTTTAGCGGGAGGGTGGGAAAAAGTAAGCGCATCCGGTTAAAGTACGCTCAAAATTTCAGGTCAGACTACGAGTTCATCTGGAACAGCGACATCTTAGACATGTCCGTAAAGGTCTTATAGGACGCCTGTAATGCGGTCTGCTGCATGGTGTAGTTTGAAGCCGCTTCGGTTAAATCCACGTTAACCAGGTCACTCATCTGCGAGCTGTAAATCACACTACGGTCATCGCCCTGGGCATTCAGCGTATCGATCTCTGAAAGCTGGGTACCAATCTCAGAACGCACGGTTAAGACATTATTCAGCGAGTTACCCAGGCCACGGTTGGTTTTATCCATCGCCGCCTGGAAGGTCTGTTTGGTTGCGGCGTCAGCATCATCCTGCGGCACTTTCAGTGCAGCAATGGCGCTATCCAGCATCTTAAACACATTCGTTTCGCTGGCACTGCCATCCGGCTCTTTGGTGGCATTGCCAGAGATCGCCATAAAGATATTGTCACCGGTATGGCCCACGGTCATGGTACGGCTGGTGTCGACCTTCTGAGTGATCGCATCGGTGCCGCCTGCGTAGCCAACGCCGGTGCCTGCCGTATCCACAAACGGCGCGCTGTCAGTTTTATAACCGGCAAAAATATAGCGGCCATTGGCATCCTGGCTGTTTGCCTGGTTAAGCAACTGGGCACGGATACCCTCCAGTTGGGTAGCAATCGAACCACGGTCATCGTCGCTCAGCGTACCGGTTGAACCGTTGACGATCAGCCCTTGCGCAGCAATGATCCCATCGGTGACGCCTTTCAGCGTATTCTCTTCCAGTGAGAGACCCTGCTCGGCAAAAGTACGCGCCAGCTCATACTGCTTGCCCTGCTGCTGGGTTTGTGACAACACGACAGCACGAGAGGCGGCAATCGGATCGTCCGAAGGATTATTCACACGGCGGCCGCTGGAAAGCTCCTGGCCTGATTTCAGCCAGGAGGCCTGTGAGTCAGTGATGCCACGCACCTGCTGCTCAAAAATCATATTGGTACTGATTCGCATGTTATCTCCTGCCCTTAGCGAATATTGATCAATGCATTAAACACGGTGCTGGCAGTCTGCAGCACCTGCGCATTGGCCATGTAATATTGCTGATATTTAGTCAGGTTGGCGTACTCCTCATCGAGGTTTACCCCAGAGACCGATTGCTGGCGCTGGGTCAGCTGGCTGACCACGCTTTTCTGAGTGGTGCTGGTGGTTTCCAGTGAACTGGTTTTGTTTCCCACACTACTGACGATGGTGGCGTAGGCCTGAGACAGCGTGGCATTGCCGCCGACCAGTTTCACATCCTGCAGATTCAGCAGTTTTTGCGCATTACGGTTATCACTTTCACCGCCTACTGCACCCGCGGCGGCCACCTGCGATTCACTGGTGATCGCGACTGACATATCGTTGATGGCGTTCTGGACCGGCTTCACCAGGAAACTGTCTTTGGCAGCAGGTGCAGGCGTGCCGGCGACGGTCAGTTTCAGGCCGTCAAAGCTCAGCGTGGTGTTGCCACTGGCATCGGTACCTGGCGTGATGGTAACGGCCGTACTGTCTGAGGCGCGGGTTGCGGTCCAGTTATTGCCGTCATAACTCACGGTATAATTGGATGCTTTCAGTGCACTGGTATCGGTCCACTCAGCGGTGACGGACGCGGCGGTGCTGTTTTTACTGTTGCCCACCACGATCGGGCTGCCGATATTAAAGAAATCGACGCCCTGATTGCCTTTGCTATCGAAGCCCTGCTTGTGGACATCGTTGAAGCTGGTGGTAAACGCCGCCGCTAACTGACCCAGCTGGTTCTGTGCCAGATCCAGATCCTGAGTACGGAACGCCAGCAGACCGCCCAGCGAACCGGTGGTGATCAGCTTCTCCGGGATCTCGACGTTGCCCGCCTGTTTATCGACATAGCCGATGGTGGTGCGGGTCGGATCGCTGCTGGAGGGCATCGCCACCAGATCGTGAGATTTGTCGCCGTTTACCAGCGTCAGGCCATTGGCCATCGCGACCGTGTAACCGCCATCCTGCTGCGATACCGTCACACCAACCACGTTATTCAGGGTATTCACCAGCTGATCGCGCTTATCGAGCAGATCGTTAGGTGCGGCACCGTTTGCCGTGCTCAGTTTGCCAATCTGTTTGTTCAGATCGGCAATCTGGCTGGTAATGGTATTGACCTGCTTGATGCTGGAATCGACATCGGCGTTGACGCTGTTCTGCATATTATTCAGGTATTGCGCTGACGTCTGGAACTGACTGACCAGCCCCTGCGCATTGCTGAGCATCGACTGACGCGCCGACGGATCGTTGGCGTTGCTGACCACGTTCTGCAGGTTAGTAAAGAAGCCCTGCAGCGAGGTCGACAGGCTGGTAGTCGAGGTCGACAGCAGATCGTCAATGTTAGAAATCTGGCTGTGCTGGGTGCTTACCGCGCTGTAGTTCGCGCTGGAACCGCGCAGCTGCGTAGCAATAAACGCATCATATTCACGTTGTACACCGGTGATATTCACGCCGTTACCATAATAGCTATTGCCCTGCAGGGTACTGTTCGCCTGCGCCAGTACCGTGGTCTGACGTGAATAGCCCGCCACGGTGTAATTGGAAATGTTGTTACTCGTGGTGCTCAGAGCGGCCTGCGCGGCACTCAATCCGCTCATCGCTGAGTTAATTATGCTGGACATCTCGGTTCCTTACGTTCCCCGTCAACCGGGCTGGCAGACATCAAAGTGGGCGCCAGCAGGCGAAAACGCTTCTGGCTATAGGGATGTTATCGGCTTGCTAAAGTGAAACTTGAGGCGCAATGATCAGAACAGGTCGCCCATATCCTGACTGTAAGCTTTGACGACTTTGTCGCCCATACTTTTGAATTGCTGAATCATTCCCACCAGCTTTTGCGCATATTTTGGATCGGTGGCATAACCGGCCGCCTGTAAGGCCTGCGCACCCTGCTCTGCGCTTGAGGCGTTCGTCACCGCCGCATAGCGTGGGTTTTTGGTCAGGAGTTTGACGTAGTCGGTCAGCGCCTCGAAATAGGAGTTATAGACGCGGAAGCTGGCACGCACTTTCTTCGCTTCGCCCTGCTCATATTCGGTGGTCATGATATCGGTGGTGTCACCTTTCCAGTCGCCGCTGGCTTTAATCCCGAACACGTTGTAGCTCGGTTTGCCGTCGCGGGTCAGGATCTGACGCTGGCCCCAGCCCGACTCCAGCGCAGCCTGCGCCAGAATCAGGTGATGAGGAATGCCACTCTGCTGGCTGGCAGCCTGCGCCGGTTGCGTCAGCTGGGCGATAAACTCGCGGCTGTCACTGGGCAGACCCGTCGGTGAAGCGACCGGCGGCAGACGCGGCATTGCCTTACGCACAATCTGCTCCAGCTGCTGCGCGGGCAGTGGTGTTGCCCCGCTGGTGCTGAGAATAAAGCTGTTATCCAGCTTCATCGGCACCGTACCGGCTTTTTCATCCGGCGCGGTGGCGGGCTGCATCTGTTTGACGATAGTTTCCGCCAGGCCGAGGCCGCGCTTCCCCATCTCCTGTGCAATCTGCTGGTCATACATAGAGGTAAAGAGTTTGGTCTGCTCGTTGCCCATAATGCCGTCCTGCGGCAACGCCTCGCGCATACTCTTCAGCATCATCTGTACAAACATCCCTTCGACCTGACGCGCCACCTGCAACGCTTGTCCTTTCGGATCGTTGCTGGCCTGGCGTTTCAGTTCATTCAGGGAACGGCTGTCGAAAGCCGAACTAGTCAGAGATTGCATATCAGCCATCAGATAATTTCCAGTTTGGCACGCAGACAGCCGGCACTCTGCATCGACTGCAGAATTGACATCAGTTCGATAGGTGACGCACCCAGCGCATTCAGCGCACGCACCACGTTGTTCAGGTTGGCGCTGGCGTTGACGCGTTGCAGCGCACCGCCGGTCTGGCGCAGATCGATCTGAGTCTGCGTCGTCGCCACCGTCTGACCACCGGCCAGGGGGGTATCAGGCTGACTGACGTTCTGCTGCTGGTTAACCGTCACCGACAGGTTGCCCTGCGCCACCGCACACTGATTCAGCGTCACTTCACGGTTCATTACCACCGAACCGGTACGGGAGTTGATGATGACTTTGGCATCTTCAACCGGGATCGACACATTAATGTTCTGGATCTCAGCCAGCAGACGCACCTGCGCACCATTATTAGGCGATACGCGGATCTGCACGGTACGGGCATCCAGCGGCTGCGCTGCGCCGTAACCGCCACGGGCGTTAATGGCATCAGCAATCCGCTGCGCCATTGAGAAATCTTCGCTGTTAAGCTGCAGGTTAATGGTGTTCTGCGTACCAAAGTTGCTCTGCAGTTCACGCTCAACGGTTGCACCGCCGGTAATACGGCCTCCGTTCAGCTGGTTAACCTGAACACTGCTGCCGCCCGCTGACGCACCCGCGCCACCGACAAGGATATTACCCTGCGCCAGCGCATAAACCTGGTTATCGACCCCTTTCATCGGCGTCATTAACAGCGTGCCGCCGCGCAGGCTTTTGGCGTTACCCAGCGACGAGACCACCACATCCAGGTTCTGTCCCTGACGGGCAAACGAGGGCAGTTTAGCGGTGACCATGACGGCCGCCACGTTCTTCAGCTGCATGTTGGTTCCGGTGGGAACGGTAATACCAAGCTGTGACAGCATGTTGCTCACTGTCTGGGTAGTAAATGGCGTCTGGGTGGTCTGGTCACCGGTGCCATCCAGGCCCACGACCAGGCCGTAGCCCAGCAGCTGGTTATCACGCACGCCCTGTACCGTGGTTAAATCACGAATCAAATCGGCTTTTGCCAGCAGGCTGACGCCCAGCAGCAGCGCCAGCCCGGCGCGTAACAGCGTTAACTTTTTCATTGAAACCTCTTACATCGGCGAGATGTTCAGGAAGAAACGCTGGAACCAACCCATGGTCTGCGCCTCATTGATGTAACCATTTCCGACGTACTCAATACGTGCATCGGCGACAGCGGTAGATAACACGGCGTTACTGGCGCTGATGGTGCGTGGGTTGACCACGCCCGAGAAGCGAATGAACTCCGTGCCCTGATTAATGGCGATCTGTTTTTCACCGACCACGTGCAGGTTGCCGTTTGACAACACCTGATCCACGGTGACGGTAATGGTGCCGGTAAAGGTGTTATTGGCGGATGCGCCGCCTTTACCTGCGAAATCATTTTTGCCTTCGGCGCTGAGGTTGGCTTTTTCACCACCTGCACCCACCAGGCCTGCCAGACCGGTCGGCACCGCGCTCACACCAAAGCTGTTGCTGCCATCGCGGCTGGCATTGGCTGAGGAGCTCTTGCTGGCGCTGACGTTTTCCTGCAGCGTAATGGTCAGGGTATCGCCAATGTTGCGTGGACGGCGATCCTCAAACAGCGGCTGATAGCCGTAGTTAAGCGGCGCGACGCCCTGGAATATAGAGCCGTTGACCACCGGTGGCGCGGACGGCATTGGTTGCGCTGTAGTTGCACCTTCGACCAGCGGGGTACGCGGGACCAGGGCACATCCGTTGAGAGTTAGCAGCAACGAGGCGACTAACCAATGTCCAGGCTTGAGAATCTGTTGCTTCGCCACGGCGTCACGACCTTATTAATGTCTGTCATTCAGGCCAGCACGGGCTGGCCCTGTTCGGGATTAAAGCTGAGTTAATTTCGCCAGCATCTGATCAGAGGTACTGATCGCCTTGCTGTTGATTTCGTAGGCGCGCTGCGTCTGGATCATGGTGACCAGCTCTTCCGCTACGTTAACGTTCGAGGTTTCGGTATAGCCCTGATAGAGCAGGCCCGCGCCGTTCTGGCCTGGCGTGCTGTCCGTCGGAGCGCCCGATGCCTGCGTTTCCTTGTAGAGGTTTTCACCCACGCTATCGAGACCGGCGTCATTCATAAAGGTGCTCAGGGTTAACTGACCGACCTGCGCGGCCTGAGCCTGTCCCTGCTGCGTTACGCTGACCACACCGTCACGCGACACCGTGATGCTGGTGGCGTTAGCCGGAATGGTAATGCCTGGCTGTACCGGGAAACCGGAGTTGGTCACCAGCTGGCCGTTCTGATCAACCTGAAACGCGCCGTCACGGGTATAAGCAGAGGTGCCATCCGGCATCTGAATCTGAAAATAACCCTGGCCGTTAATGGCGATATCTTTTGAGTTGCTGGTCTGCGACAGGTTGCCCTGCGTATGCAGACGTTCAGTGGTCACCGGACGTACACCGGTACCGATCTGCAAACCCGATGGCAGCGTTGTCTGTTCAGATGACTGGGTGCCCGGCTGGCGCATGGTCTGGTACATCAGATCTTCGAACACGGCACGTGAACGCTTAAAGCCGTTGGTGCTGACGTTTGCCAGGTTGTTGGCAATGACGTCCATGTTCATCTGCTGCGCATCAAGACCGGTCTTAGCGATCCATAAAGAACGAATCATGTTGTTATCCTCGTGCCTTAGCCCATGCTCAGGAGCTGGTTGGCTTTTTGTTCATTTTCGTCGACGTTGGTGATGACTTTCATCTGCATCTCAAAACGTCGGGCGTTGGCGATCATATCGACCATGGTTTCTACCGGTTTGACGTTGCTGCCTTCCAGCACGCCAGGCATCACCTGCATGGTGGCATCAGCCTGCAGCGCGGCACCGCGGGTCGCCTGCGTCGACGCAGTAGGCCGGAACATGCCGTCATCACTGCGCTGCAGCTCCTGTCCGGTTGCCCTGACCAGCTTCAGTTTGCCCAGCTGAACCGTGGCGTTCGGCGAATCACCGGCATTCAGCCCGGTGATCGAGCCGTCGGCTGCAATGGTGATTTCAGTGCCCTGCGGGATCACAATCGGACCGCCATCGCCCATCACAGGATTGCCCTGAACCGTCAACGTACCGGTCGGACTGATTTGCATATTGCCGTTGCGGGTATAGGCTTCGCTGCCGTCAGCGGTACGCACCGCCAGCCAGCCATCCTGCTGTACCGCTACATCGAGCGGACGCTCGGTGTAGTCCATCGCGCCCTGGCTCATGTCGGCGCCCGGTGTCGAGGCGGCGACCAGCGTACGGGTTGGCAGCGACCAGCCACTCACCGGCACGGCGCGCAGCGCATTCAGCTGCGCACGAAAACCCGGTGTAGAGGCGTTGGCGAGGTTGCTGGCGGTAACCGCCTGCTGATCCAGCGTCTGGCTGGCCGCGCCCATCGCGGTATATATCGCGTGATCCATATGGCAATCCTGTTAGCGAATTAACGTAAGTTAACCAGCGTGTTGAGAATCTGGTCCTGAGTTTTAATGGTCTGCGCATTCGCCTGATAGTTACGCTGCGCGACGATCATGTTCACCAGCTCTTTGCTCATGTCGACGTTGGAAGATTCCAGTGCGCCAGCCGTCAGTGAACCAAAGGTGCCGGTATTCGCCAGACCGATTGCTGCCTGACCGGATGCACTTGACGCAGACCAGACGTTGTCACCCTGTGACTGCAGACCTTCCGGGTTAGAGAAGCTCGCCAGAACAATCTGACCCAGCAGCTGGGTTTTCTTGTTGGAGTAGCTGCCGGTGATGGTGCCGTCATCATTGATCGCGTAGCTGGTCAGATCGCCAGGTGCATAACCATCCTGGGTCGGGCTGCCAAAGGTGGTGGCGCCGGTGTTCTGCTGCAGGCTGCCCAGCATGCTCAGGTTGATCGGCTGATTGGCGACTGCGCCATTGGCTCCGCCCACGTTCAGTGTCAGGCCGACGGTGCCATCGGTAGTCGTGCTGACGACAGCGCCGGTGGCATCCAGCTTAGAGACGCTGGTCAGCTTACCGCTGGTGTCAAACGCCATTCTGAAGTCACCCGCTGAACTGCCGGTGTTGCCATCAATGGTGCGCACGGTCCAGCTGTTGCTGGTGGTGTCTTTCACGAAATACATGTCGAGCGCGTGGTCATTACCCTGCGAGTCGAACACGGTTGCCGTGGTTTTCTTGTTGTAGCTGTCTGCGTTCGCCGTCGAGAAGGTGGCCACAGATGGCGTTTTGTCCGTTGAGTTCAGGTTGGCAACCAGACCGGCGGTAGTGGTCGCGCGGGCTGACATCTGCTCGGTAGGAATACGCAGCGCCACCGGGTTAGCACCTGACTGGATTGTGGCCGGTGAACCGCTGGCCGGATAGCCGGTCACGTTCAGACCCTGGGTGTTGACCAGGTTACGGTTGGCATCCAGCGTTAACTGACCATTACGTGAATAGAAGACGCCGCCGCTGCTGTCGGTCATACGGAAGAAGCCGTTACCGCTCAGCGCAACGTCCAGGCCACGGCTGGTCGTGGTGGTAGCGCCGTCGTTAAAGTTCTGGATTACCGCAGCAACTTTGGTGCCGAGGCCGACGTTAGAACCGGCAAACATATCGGCAAACGCGATGGTGCTCGATTTAAAGCCCGCAGTGGCGGAGTTGGCAATGTTGTTACCGATGACATCAAGGTTACTTGAAGCAGCACCAAGGCCGCTGACCGCTTGGGAAAATGACATGTGTTTGTTTCCTGTCTACAGGTTAATCAGAGAATCTGACGTACGTCGTCAAGGGTGGCGGAGCCCATGGTGCCGAGATCCAGTTTTGTGGTGTTGTTCGCAGTACTCACCCCATTGACGTAGGCGTAGTTAAGCGGTTGTGCCACCAGTTGTGCGTTGCCATTGCTTGCGGCAATCGCAACGCTGTATTTACCATCCGGGGCGACAGAGCCATCTGTCAGCTTGCCGTCCCACGAGAAGGTGTGCACGCCAGCGCTCAGCGCGCCCAGATCGACGGTGTCGATCACCGTGCCACTGGCATCTTTAATGGTGGCCGATGTGCCGGTTGAGGCGGAGGCCAGCTCAACGCCAAATGGCGTTGTGGTGCCGTTGCCTACCAGAACCTGTCCGCCATTGACCATTACGCCATGCCCAATCAGCGTGGAGCTCTGCAGCGACTGGCTGGTGCTGATCTGGCCGGAGATCGATCCCAGCGTGGTATTCAGTTTTTCAATGCCGCTCAGGGTATTGATCTGTGCCAGCTGCGTGGTGAGCTGGCTGTTATCCATTGGATTGGTGGGATCCTGGTTCTTTAACTGCGTCACCAGCATGGTCAGGAACTGATTCTGCAGATCCTGCGCATTGTTGCCGGTGCCACTGGTGTTAGAGGAGCTAAGGACCGTGGGGTCCAGTCTTTCGTTAACGCCTACCGCGATAGCCATAATTTTTCTCCGTTATTGCCCGATCGTCAGGGTTTTCATCATCATCGACTTCACGGTGTTGAGCACTTCGACGTTGGCCTGGTAGCTGCGTGACGCCGACATGGTGTTGACGCTTTCAGAGACCACATCTACGTTTGGCATCTTCACGTAGCCTTTGGCATCTGCCATCGGATTGCCCGGGTCATAGACCAGCTTGGCAGGTGTAGGGTCATCCACGACTCTTGCCACTTTCACGCCGCCGGTGGCTGAGCCTGGTGCTGCATCGGTCTGGAAAACCACCTGCTTTGCCACGTAAGGCTTGCCATCGGGGCCGGTGACGCTGTCGGCGTTCGCCAGGTTACTGGCACTGACGTTTAATCGCTGTGATTGCGCGGTCATCGCTGAACCGGCAATGTCAAAAATATTCAGCAAGGCCATAATTATTGTCCTTGTAACACGCTCATCATGCCTTTGATCTGGCTACTGATGAGGGTGAGGTCGGTTTGATATTTCAGGCTGTTATCCGCGAACTGCGTACGCTCACGGTCCATATCTACGGTGTTGCCGTCGGCAGAAGGCTGGTCAGGAATGCGATAAAGCATATCCATTGATGGCACGCCGTTTGTCTGTGCTTCAATATGGCGAGCTGACGTGACTTTTAACGCCATGCTGCTGCCTTCCGCACGACCATTGGACATCACCCGACTCAGCTCGCTGGCAAAGTCGATATCCCGGGCCTGATAACCAGGGGTATCGGCGTTGGCAATATTTGACGCCAGGATCTCCTGACGTTGAGCACGCAGGTTGAGGGCCTCCGTACCAAATTTCAGCGCCGCATCCAGTTTGTCGAGCATGTTTCCTCCGCGTATGAGAATTTCGAGCTCGCAGCTTAATTTGAAAATGCAAGGGTTCATCGTCTGAATAAGGCCTCAAATGACCGCTATTTTGACAATTAAGGATTTTTCTTAAGGGGTACACTCGTCGCCATCATCAGTGAGGAAATGCACAATGCGTCGATATCTGACCCTGCTGACCAGCCTGCTGGTCGCGATCGCCCTGCCGGTTTCCGCCGGGGATCTCAATGCACAACTGAATCAATTTTTTAAAGCGCGTGACGCCCAGCATGCTGATGGCATGGTCGTGGTGGTACGCACGCCGCAGGAACAGTGGCCAGCCTGTGAGGCGCCACAGTTCACCCTGCCAGGCAACAGCCGGTTGTGGGGCAATATGAGCGTGGCGGCAAACTGTGGTGAGAACCGCCGTTATATTCAGGTACAGGTGCAGGTCACCGGTTCCTATCTGGTGGCGAACCGGCTGCTGAGCCAGGGCAGTAGCGTGAGCGAGAGTGATTTCACTCTGCAGACCGGCCGCCTTGATACTCTGCCTGCCCGCGCCCTGCTGAATGCGGACTCGGTCGCAGACGCCGTGGTGCTGCGCGATATCCAGCCAGGACAGCCGATTAATCCCTCCACGCTGCGTCAGCCGTGGCGTGTCAAGGCGGGTCAGAATGTGATGGTGATTGCCAGCGGTGACGGCTTTGACGCCAGCGGTGAGGGCAAGGCGCTGAATAACGCCGCCCGATCGCAGTCGGTCCGGGTCAGGATGGGAAATGGCCAGATTGTCAGCGGTAAGGTACGCGAGGATGGGAATATTCTTATAACGCTGTAAAGTGTTAAAGAAGCCAGTAGTGCTGCCGATAGAAGAATCAACGAAGCGATAACGCTATTCTGATTCAGGTGGCAGACTTCCCCTGACCGTACAGGAGCCCGAACATGAGCATTGACAGAACGCAACCTCTGAAACCCGCCAGCACCGTACAGAGCCGCGATAGCAGTGAGTCCGGCAGCAGCAAAGTGCGCCAGAGCGCCAGCCCGGTGGCAGCAGCCACGACCCCTGCAGCAGCCCAGGTCAGCCTGAGCAGCGCGCAGTCGCAGCTGATGCAGCCGAGCAGCAAAGATATTAACGTCGAGCGCGTTGAACAACTGAAAACCGCCATTCGTAATGGCGAACTGAAGATGGATACCGGCAAAATCGCCGATGCGCTGATTGCCGACACCAAGGCGTATTTAGAGGGTAATTAGTTCCCATGAGTAATTTGCAGACCACCTTAGATAAGATGCAGGACGTGCTGGCGTCGCTCTCAGCCGTGCTGGAAGAAGAGCAGCAGCAACTGGCAGCCGGAAACATTAACAGTAATCTGTTGCAGCGTATTACCGAAGATAAAAGCGCGCTGCTCAGTACGCTGAACTATCTGGATGAGATGCGCCGCACCGCTGAACAGAGTCAGGCGACATCGGCACCTTATCGTGGTCAGAACGACATGGCGCGCCGCTGGGACACTATCCAGCAGCATAGCCGTCGTCTGCAGGATGCCAATGTTCATAACGGCCTGCTGCTGCAACACCAGATCCGCTACACCCAGGATGCGCTTGACGTGCTGAAGCCGCATCAGACCCAGGCCTTTTACGGCCCGGATGGGATGGGTAAAGGCCAGGCGACGTTAAGTCGCAAAGCCTGAACCGGAAAGTAGCGAAAAAAAATCCCGCCTGGTGCGGGATTTTTTATTGGTGCGTTTTTTCCTTCACCATGATGAGCTTTAAAATTGAGCCTGCACAGGGAACAGGGGCAGATCGGAAAGACGCTAAAGCCAATCCCTGGCCGCTCGGCCCGCGCGATTACGCACCTCATCCCTGAGGTGCGCCCGTTGCCGGGCCAACGCGTTGCGTTGTTCAAAAACGCTCCCGGCGTTTTTGTCCATGGCGCGGGACGCTTTCCTCCTCTGCCCCTGTTCCCTGCGCGTTGAATTTATTTATTGCGGCAAGCTTTACACAGCGGTGCGACGCGCATAGTCGCGCAGCCGGAAGCCCAGCAGCCCCAGCGCCAGGAAGTAGGCTCCGCCGCCCACACCACAGACCGCGGCCAGGCGCAGCAGCCGCCACAGCATCGATCCCTGCTCCCAGGCTGGCATCCACTGCAGCATGGCAAACAGCGCGCCTGCCATCACCACTACAGCTATCAGCAGGCGGATCAGGAAGCTGCTCCAGCCCGGCTGCGGCATAAAGATATTCTTCTTACGCAGCTGCCAGTAGAGCAGCGACGCATTCAGACAGGCTGCCAGCCCAATAGACAGTGACAGACCGGCGTGTTTCAGCGGACCAATAAACGCCAGGTTCATTACCTGCGTCATGATCAGCGTGATAATCGCGATTTTAACCGGCGTTTTGATGTCCTGACGGGAATAGAAGCCCGGAGCCAGCACCTTGACCACGATCAGCCCCATCAGTCCGACGGAGTAGGCGATCAGGGCGCGCTGCGTCATCAGAGCATCAAAGGCAGTGAATTTGCCGTACTGGAACAGCGCCACGGTCAGCGGGCCGGAGAGCATGCCCAGCGCCACCGCGCTGGGAAGCGCCAGCAGGAAACAGAGGCGCAGACCCCAGTCCATCAGCCGGGAATATTCATCATGGTTGCCGCTGGCAAAACTTTTGGCCAGCGACGGCAGCAGAATGGTGCCCAGCGCCACGCCCAGCACACCCGAGGGGAACTCCATCAGGCGGTCCGCGTAGTACATCCAGGAGACCGAACCTGAGACCAGAAACGAGGCGAAGATGGTGTTGATGATCAGCGAGATCTGACTGACAGAAACGCCCAGAATGGCAGGTCCCATCTGACGCATGACCCGCCAGACGCCCGCATCACGCAGATTCAGGCGTGGCAGCACCAGCATCCCGAGTTTCTTCAGGTGTGGCAGCTGATAGCCGAGTTGCAGCACGCCGCCAGCCACGACGGCCCAGGCCAGCGCCATTACCGGTGGGTGGAAGTGCGGCGCGGCAAACAGCGCAAAGCCAATCATGCTGACGTTCAGCAGGGTCGGTGCAAAGGCCGGTACCGAGAAGCGGTTCCAGGTGTTCAGCACCGCACCCGCCAGTGACGCCAGCGAAATCAGCATAATGTAGGGAAAGGTCACCCGCAGCAGCGAGCTGGTGAGCGCAAACTTATCGGGACTGTCGGCAAAGCCGGGTGCCGTCACCATGATGACCCAGGGCGCAGCAATCATGCCCGCCACCGTGACCAGCGCCAGCGCCAGCGTCAGCAGGCCCGAGACGTAGGCCAGGAACAGTTTCGTTGCCTCTTCGCCCTGCTTGCTTTTATATTCAGCCAGAATGGGCACGAAGGCCTGAGAAAAGGCGCCTTCAGCAAAAATACGCCGCAGCAGATTGGGAAGTTTAAACGCAACAAAGAACGCATCGGTCGCCATTCCGGCGCCAAACACCCGCGCCACGATGGCATCACGGGCAAAGCCCAGTACGCGGGAAAACAGGGTCATAGAACTGACCGCTGCCAGCGATTTCAACAAATTCATAATTGACGGCGCATCCTGAAAAGAATCGGCAAAAAAGGAGAATTAGCGCGGGCACCCAGAAGATGCCCGGCGACAGTCTACTGCCACGGAGGGAAATGACCAGCATGGAGTGTTACAAGGCGTTATTCCTGCGTCGCCTCACGCCACAATTTTTCCACCACACGCTGCGCCATCAGCGCCTGCTCACCGCTGGTTTCAGGCTTCGTCTGATTTTGTACGCAGTCGATGAAATGGCGAGCCGCACCGCTGAAACCGCGCTGGGTCAGATGACTCTGCCAGGCGGGCGGTGGCGTAATCAGCATCCCGTCACGCCGTTCTTCCTGCCAGTCGCGCATTTCACTGATGTCGATGCACTTACCGTCACATACTGCGCTGACCCGCTCGCGCTGACTGCCTGCGCGCCGGTGCATACTGGTGGTAATCGACAAGCCCTCAACAGCGAAATGGTGCTCGGCATAGAGCATCTGCCCCTGTTCGTTGGTGTCGATGCGTCCCTGAACCTGGCGAAAAGGTTTCCCACCCAGCCAGAGGGCGGTATCCACCACATGCAGATAGTCATCGAGCAGGGTAAAGCGGAGATCCTGTGGCCCGACGCTGTCGCTACGGTGCTTTTCAATCCGCAGAGAAGTCGCGCTAGCCATCTCCGCCCGCAACTGCTGATAGCGCGGGGCAAACCGCCGGTTAAACGCCACCATCAGTTTACGCTGCCGTTTTTCCGCCAGCGCCACCAGCGCCTCAGCCTGTTCCAGGGTTTCAGCCAGCGGCTTATCGACGCAGACATCCTTTCCTGCCAGCAGCAGCGCCCTGACCACTTCATAGTGCGTGGCGGTGCTGCTATGGACAAAGACCGCGTCGCAGGCAGCGGCTAATTCATTCAGCGAACCAAAACATGGCATGCGATAGCTGTCACAGACCGGCCGGGCTTTGGCCTGGTTCGGGGAAAACGCCCCTGCCAGGGTCCAGTCCGTCGCTGCCGACAGCACCGGCAGCCAGGCTTTCTGCGCGATACCGCCTAATCCCACCATGCCAATACGTAAGGTCATCTCAGCTCTCCGGTTGCAGCAGTTGGGTGAGTTGTGCCTGAAGCGCTGCAACCTGCTGTTCCAGCGTTGCGACGCGCGCCGCCAGATCGCCCTGCTCTTCTGACGCGTCTGCGGCCTGCGGCTGGTCAGGCTCATCGCCCAGCAGATGCATAAAGCGACTTTCGCGCTTGCCAGGTTCACGCGGCAGACGGATCACCTGAGCACTGTCGTCGCGCTGCATCAATCCTTCCAGCGTTTGCTCAACTTCGCTGACATCACTGAACTCGTGCAGACGGCCGCTGCGGGTACGCAGTTCGCCTGGCGTCTGGGGCCCGCGCAGTAACAGCAGCGTCAGCAGAGCGACTTCTGCGCTGTTAAGCTTTAGCGTGCCAAACGCGGAGTTGCAGAAACGCTGCTCATATTTCAGGACCCGCTGCCCGGCGGCGCTGCTGGCGGTGATCAGATGCCGTTTTTCCAGCTGATCGAGCTGATCCTGTACCTCACTTTCGCTCAGCTCCATCACCGGCTCGCGGTTCGATTTCTGGTTACAGGCCACCACCACGCCATTCAGCGACAGCGGATACTGTTCCGGCGTGGTGACCTGCTTCTCCAGCAGGCAGCCCAGCACGCGCATCGCCTGCGCCGATAAAGTCATCTTCATGCTCGCATCCTCATTATTGTCCACGCCGGTCAGGCGTCCATTCCCGCAGGGTTAAGGCTGTCAGCACGTGATCCTGCCAGCGTCCGTCGATCAGCAGATAATCTTTCGCGTAACCCTCTTTCTCAAAACCGAGTCGCGCCAGCAGATCGCCGCTGCGCTGGTTGTGCGGCATGTAGTTAGCCATGATGCGGTGAATATGCTGCTGGCGCTGCATATAGCGGATTGCCACCTGCAACGCTTCAAACATGAACCCCTGCCCCTGCCACTTTTCACCCAGTGAATAGCCGAGGTAACAGGCATGAAAGGATCCGCGCAACACATTGCTGAAGTTCGCCACTCCCCTCACTTCGGTTTCATCGCTGTCCATTAAAATGAAATAGAAGGCCGAACCCTGCTTATGCATGTCGGAAATCAGCCCAAGCCGCGCCTGCCAGCCCGAGGGGTAGCAGTGGCTGTCATCACGCACCGGCTCCCACGGTTTTAAAAACAGGCGGTTTTCCGCGTAGTAATCTGCCATTCGCCAGGCATCACGCTCGTGAACCAGACGGACCACCAGCCGATCGGTGGTTAATCGCACCCTGGGCGCGGCAGAACGATAGCCAAACATCCTGACTCCTGAAATCAATGGCTGATAGAGATGAGCCGTCATTACCCGGCTTTCACTATAACCGCCGCCTGGGCTGCGGTAAAACGTTACAGCGGTTTAGCGATAAAGAGGCTGATTTTGCTCGGGTCGCACCGCGGATAACCCCTGCTGCAGGCGGCATCACCAGCGGATCCTGCAGCGCGCCTGACAGGCAGGTTTGCCCTGTGGGGTAATCTCTTCCATACTTTTTACGAGCCCGAAAGCAGGATGAATTGATTCACTCTGTTAAACACTAAACCTGTAAAATCCGGGAGATCAGGATGAAGCTCTATATCTACGACCACTGCCCTTTCTGCGTTAAAGCGCGAATGATTTTTGGCCTGAAAAACAAACCGGTTGAGCTGGTGGTAATGCTCAACGACGATGAAGAGACGCCGAAACGACTGATCGGACAGAAAATGGCGCCCATTCTGCAGAAGCAGGATGGCAGCGCGATGCCTGAAAGTATGGAGATCGTACACTATGTCGATCAGCAGGATGGCGAGCCGCTGATCATCGGCGCGCTGAATCCGGCGATCGGCGACTGGCTGCGTCACATGAACAGCTATGTCAATAAACTGCTGCTGCCGCGCATTGCAGAGGCGGCGTTTGCCGAATTCGCGACGCCGGAGGCGCGTGACTATTTCCGCAACAAAAAGCAGGCGAGCATCGGTGATTTCGACACGCTGAAAAGTCATTCTGCCGGCCTGATCAAAAACGTCAGCGACGATCTGCGCAAGCTGGACAAATTAATCGCCCAGCCCAATGCGGTGAATGGCGAGCTGTCGGAAGATGATTTTAATCTCTTCCCGCTGCTGCGCTCTCTGACGCTGGTGGCCGGTATCGACTGGCCGAGCCGGGTCGCTGACTACCGCGATAACATGGCTAAACAGACCCAGGTGAATCTGCTCTCCTCGATAGCTCACTAACCCCTCCCGATGAGAGACGCTGCGGCGTTTCTCATCTCTTTCCTGATGACACCCGCTACGCATTCAGGCAGGCTATGGCCTGTTTATTGGCTCTGATATTCAGGATAAAGATCGATGAAAAAGGCTTTTTTCGGGCTGACTGCCCTGTTGATCGCGCTGCTGGTGAGCGGCTGTAATCAACTGACGCAATACACCATCAGCGAACAGGAAGTAAACCAGGCGCTGCAGAAGCACAACAACTATGAGAAAGATATTGGCGTTTCCGGGCTGGTTAATGCGCACATCGTCCTGAACAATCTGACCAGTCAGATTGGCCGTGAAGAGCCAGGTAAAGTGACGCTCTCTGGCAATGCTAAAATCAATGTGACGTCACTGTTTGGTCCGCAGCAGGCCGATATGCAACTGAAGATGCGTGCTCAGCCGGTCTATGACCAGCAGCAGGGTGCAATCTATCTGCGCGATCTGGAAATTGTTGATGCGCAGGTTGCTCCGGAAAAAATGGCCTCCATTATGAAAACGCTGACGCCTTATCTGAATCAGTCGCTGAAAAACTACTTTGATCAAAAGCCGGCTTACGTGCTCAGCGCCGACCGCAGCAAAGGCGAGTCGCTGGCGAAGAAATTTGCCAAAGGACTGGAAGTGAAACCTGGCGAACTGGTTATTCCCTTTACGCAGTAACGCCAGTCAGTTAAGCGACAGGTGACAACGCAGTCTGGTGCCGGGCAGGGGCTGGCGGTCCTCGCGCCGCTAGGCGGTTCCTTCACGTCATTCCTCTGCCTGACGGACCGCCGGGGATGGCACATCCTGTGCCGCCCCGCCTTTCGCCCGCGTCCTGCGGGCTCTCCTGGCAGACTCATTCTGTTCAGCGCTGCGGATTGCCTGCCCCTGATCGCCACCGGCCTGCTCTGAAACTTCAGTGAATGTTGTCAGAAAGGGCACGAAAGTGGAGGCCTGAGCGCCTCTGCTGCTGAAAGGGCTATCCGCAGCGCTGAGGCGTGACGGTGGGCCAGAAGTCCACGCCGGGAAGCGTGGACAGTTCGGGGCCGGCCAGGGAGGGCCGATCCCCGAACGGTTCGTCGGCACGACGTCAAAGCCGAAGGTACCGCGTGAGCGGCGCGAGGACGGCCCGGCAGCAGCAGAGGTGCTCTGGCCCGCACTGCGGCTCGCTCGCCCGGAAAAAAAGGCTGCCACGTCTGACCGTGACAGCCTTTACAAATCTAATCTTAACTGACCAGCATTACCCTGTTGGGCAGCGGATTTTCTTTGACAGCATAAAAAGCAGGTGCAAACGGTTGCCTGAATCCTTATGCTTAGACCCCGGCCAAAACACGCCTTTTGTTTCCCTTCTGCCGGAGCTTCACTGATGACAGCACAACCTCAGCAACTTACCCTGCGTCGCCCTGACGACTGGCATATTCATCTGCGCGACGATGAGATGCTCAACACGGTCCTGCCCTATACCAGCGCGGTGAATGGTCGTGCCATTGTGATGCCTAACCTGGTGCCACCGGTGACCAGCGTGGCAGCAGGTGAAGCGTACCGCGATCGCATTCTGGCGGCGCTGCCCGCCGAACACGCCTTTACGCCGCTGATGACCTGCTATCTGACCGACTCGATTGATCCTGATGAGCTTGAGCGCGGTTTCACCTCCGGTCTGTTTACCGCGGCTAAGCTCTATCCGGCGCACGCCACGACGAACTCCAGCCATGGCGTTACCGATATCGCCTCCATTGCCCGCGTGCTGGAGCGGATGCAGAAGCTCGGTATGCCACTGCTGATCCACGGCGAAGTCACCGATGCGCATGTCGACATTTTTGACCGCGAAGCCCGGTTTATCGAAACGGTTATGGTGCCGCTGCGCAGCCAGTTTCCGGCACTGAAAGTGGTGATGGAGCACATTACCACTCAGGACGCCGCAGAATATGTTGCCGCCGCCGATGAGACGCTGGGCGCGACCATTACCCCGCAGCATTTGATGTTTAACCGCAATCACATGCTGGTGGGCGGTATTCGTCCGCACCTCTATTGCCTGCCGATTCTTAAACGCAACGTGCATCAGGAAGCATTGCGCAAATTAGTGGCGAGTGGTCATCCGCGCGTCTTCCTCGGCACCGACACAGCACCGCATCTGCGTCATCTCAAAGAGGCCAGTTGCGGCTGCGCGGGGGTATTTAATGCGCCAGTGTCGTTACCCACTTACGCCACCGTTTTTGAAGAGCTGAACGCGCTGGAACATTTTGAAGCGTTCTGTTCGGAGAATGGCCCGCGTTTTTACGGCCTGCCGCTGAATGAAGGGACGATTACCCTGGTGCGTGAGTCCTGGCAGGTGCCAGAGTCCATCGCGCTCGGCAGCCATTCACTGGTGCCGTTCCTGGCGGGTGAAACACTAAACTGGCGCATCGCATAATTTTACTTGCCTCCGGCCTGTCGATACTGTAAATATATACAGTATCTTAAACGGAGGCTGTTATGCGTGTTGAAATTACCGTATCAAATACCCGACCTCTTCCTGCTGGTGCGATAGAAGCGTTGAGCGATGAATTATCGCGCCGCATTGATGAACAGTTCCCTGACTCGACCAATCACGTCAAGGTACGTTATGCCAGTGCCAATAATCTCAGCGTGCTGGGCGGTGGAAAAGAGACGCGCGACCAGATCAGCGAGATCCTGCAGCAGACGTGGGAAAGCGCTGACGACTGGTTCAATACTGATTAACCGCCACTGTGCTTTTTTTCCGGGTGTCGCCACCCGGTTTTTTTATCTTTTCTCCCCTCTCGCACTTACCCCGTCCTGCATCTAGACTCTTAATGATCAATGCCCTATCCTTGCGCTCGTCACGCATAACAGGAGGTGCGACACCATGACTACTGATAAACCGGAAGAGGCGATGACCTTTGGTGAGTTGTTAGCACTGATTGGTGATCAGAAGCGTCGTTTAACGGTGCTGGAAAATGCCTTTTCCAGTCTGATTTTCTGTCTTGACGATCGTGCCAGTCAGCTACTGGTACACAATCTGTCGCTGGAAGCCCAAAATCAAAACCATGATGAGCAGCTTCAGCAGCACTTTGCCCGTCTGGCAGAAACACTGCAAAAACGCGGCGGCGGCGTAGTGCCAGAAACGCCGGCTCTCTGAGTCCGCTCACGCGGCTAAGCCCGCTTTTTGCCTGTCTTTTGACTGCTGATAAAAATGCCTGCCCGTCAGGCATTTTATTTTTTTACGCCCGCCTTTCAAACGCAAATATTCTGTGAGAAGCTGACTCACGGCATTTTTTAAACAGTGATACCCTCGTTTACTGTTATAATTGTTTCGCTATTGGAATAAAAAAGCCGCATTGAACCTCATCATGCACTTCGTTTAACGAGTAATAAGGAGGTTATAATGGACAGAAGAAAAGATGTTATACAGACTCACCCACTGGTGGGCTGGGATATCAGTACCGTTGACAGCTATGACGCCATGATGATCCGCCTGCACTCGTTGTCGTCGCAGGATCAAAAAGAAGAAGAAGCGGATGTTGGCCCGACATACTGGCTGACAACGGATGTGGCAAGGCAATTTATCTCGATCCTCGAAGCAGGCATCGCCAAGATAGAATCAGCCGAGCAGATAGAACGACTCCTCAAAAAGCATTAATTTCTGCCGCATCAAAGAGGCGCCCTCAGGGGTGCCTTTTTCGTTTCTGTTTCTGGTATGCTTTTGATTATCTGTCTCTTAGAGCGTAGTTACCATGATTTATGATCTTATCGTCGTTGGCAGCGGTTCCGTGGGCGCGGCGGCAGGCTACTATGCCACCCAGGCGGGTTTATCGGTGTTAATGATCGACAGCGCCCATCCTCCCCATAATCAGGGCACACATCATGGCGAGAGCCGGCTGATTCGTCACGCCTATGGTGAAGGTGAACGCTATGTTCCCCTGGTCCTGCGGGCGCAAACGCTGTGGGATGAGCTGGAACAGCGTGCCGGTGAGCGCATCATGCATCGCAGTGGCGTACTTAACCTCGCCCCGAATCAGTCGCCGTTTATTCAGAACGTCATCGACAGCGCGACCCGCTGGCAGCTCAATATTGAGGTGATGCAGCCAGATGACGTGCGCAAGCGCTGGCCACAAATCAATGTGCCTGAGGGCTATCTGGGCGTATTTGAGCCGCAGTCCGGCTATCTGAAATGTGAACAGGCGGTACGCAGCTGGATCCAGCTGGCGGAGCAGGCGGGCTGCGCGCAGCTGTTTAACTGCCCGGTTTCAGAGCTGGGTCGCGATGGCGATCTGCAGCAGGTCACTACCCTGGATGGCGTCTATCGGGGCCGCAAAATGTTGATCAGTGCGGGCACATGGGTTGGCAAATTAGTTCCTGACCTGCCGGTCGCGCCCACCCGTAAGGTGTTCGCCTGGTATCAGGCAGATGGCCGCTACAGTGAGAACAATAAGTTTCCCGGTTTTACGGTGGAAATGGGCGATGGCAGCCAGTTTTATGGCTTCCCGGCGGATAACAACGCCCTGAAAGTGGGTCGTCATGATGGCGGTCAGCTGATGCAGCAGCCTGAGGATCGTAAGCCTTTTGGCGCGGTGGCGGCCGATGGCAGCGAAGCTTTTGGATTCCTCCGTCAGTTTTTACCTGGCGTCGGTGTCTGTCTGCATGGCGAAGCCTGCAGCTACGATTTTAGCCCGGATGAAGACTTTATAATTGATACCCTGCCGGGTGAACCAGACCGCTTGTTAATCACCGGGCTCAGTGGACACGGGTTTAAATTCGCCAGCGTATTGGGCGAACTGGCTGCAGAATTTGCCCAGCAAAAACCGTTCTCTTTTGATCTGACACCCTTCCGCCTCTCACGTTTCTGACTCTGATAAAGGGTGGTATCAGCCTGATGCCGCCCGATTGACAGACTTTGACGAAAATTGACTATTACTGACATAAAGTCAGAATATATTTCGCCCTTTGGGTTAATTCCGGCTCTTTTTAGTTGACGACCAGCGCCTCAGAAATAACTCATTCAGTAATATTGCGCATTTCACACCTGATTTATTCAACCTTTTCACAATATAAAATTAAAGTTATAGAAGCGTAAGGATGATTGCTTTTATATTTCATAATGTGGATGCTTATTTCAGATTATTACTTCATGAAAACCTCATTATGTTATTACGTAATTCATCTCATCAGTTTGGCCTGGTTGCCGTGCTGCTGCACTGGTCGATGGCGCTGGCAATTTACGCCATGTTTGCGCTGGGATTATGGATGGTCGGCCTCGGCTATTACGACAGCTGGTATCACGACGCGCCTGAGATCCATAAAAGCATCGGCGTGATCCTGTTGCTGACGCTGATCGTTCGCCTGCTGTGGCGCGTTATTTCACCGCCGCCAAAACCGCTTAGCAGTTATTCCCCGCTGGTACGCATCAGTTCGGTGGTGGCCCACCTGTTACTGTATACCCTGCTGCTGGCGATTCTGATCAGCGGCTATCTGATCTCCACCGCCGATGGCAAACCCATCTCAGTATTCAGCTGGTTTACCCTGCCCGCGCTGTTCAGCGGTGCTGGCGAACAGGCTGATCTTGCAGGCGACATTCACCTCTGGCTGGCCTGGACGGTTGTGGTCCTGTCACTGCTGCATGGGCTGGCTGCGGTAAAACATCACTTTATCGATCGCGATATCACTTTAAAACGGATGTCGTGTTTGCGTTTCACCTCTCCCTCTGAAAAGGATAAATAATATGTTTAAAAAGACCCTGCTGGCGCTGACCGGTGCCAGTCTGCTGCTCGGCTCACTCACCGCCTCTGCCGCTGACTACAAAATCGATAAAGAGGGCCAGCACGCCTTTATTCAGTTCCGTATCCAGCATCTGGGTTACAGCTGGCTCTACGGCACCTTTAAGGATTTTGATGGCCGCTTCACCTTTGATGAGAAGAATCCTGCCGCAGATAAAGTCGACGTCACCATTAACACCAGCAGCATCGATACTAACCATGCTGAACGTGACAAGCACCTGCGCAGTGCGGACTTCCTGAACACCAGCAAAAACCCGCAGGCCACGTTCAAATCCACAGCGGTGGAAAAAGAGGGTGATGAGCTGAAGATTACTGGCGATCTTACGCTGAATGGCGTGACCAAACCGGTAACGCTCGAGGCGAAAATGCTGGGTGAAGGTAAAGATCCGTGGGGCGGCTACCGCGCTGGCTTTGAGGCTGAAGGGGAAATTGCACTGAAAGATTTCAACATCACCAAAGATCTGGGGCCAGCTTCGCAGAAGGTTCAGCTGATGATTTCGGTTGAGGGTGTACGCCAGTAAAACAGCAAGCCGCCTGAAGCTGACTTCAGGCGGCCACGCTTATTTCTTCAGCGGCGAGGGAATGGTCATGTTTAACAGGCCACGCGACTTGTTAAAGATTTTGTTGCCATTTTCACGTCCTGCCCGACGCGCGCGCTGCTCTTCCGGTGAGAGCTTCGCCTCTTCCTGGCAGATCGGGCTACAGCAGTTCTCAAACTTCTCCGCGCAGCTTTTGCACTGAATAAACAGCAGATGACAACCGTCATTGACGCAATTAACGTGGGTATCACAGGGTTCGCCGCACTGATGACAGTTCGACAACACATCGTCAGAGATCCGCTCACCCATCCGCTCATCAAAAACAAAGTTTTTGCCTTTGAAGCGTACCGGTAATCCCTGCTCACGGGCGCGTCGGGCATACTCGATGATACCGCCCTCAATGTGATAGACATCCTCAAAGCCGTTGTGGCGCATCCAGGCGCTGGCCTTTTCACAGCGGATCCCGCCGGTGCAGTACATCACGATCTTTTTGTCTTTCTGATCCTGCAGCATCTCAACCGCCATCGGCAGCTGATCGCGGAAGGTGTCAGCAGGCACTTCCAGCGCATTATCAAAGCGACCCACCTCATATTCGTAGTGGTTACGCATATCCACGAACAGGGCGTCAGGATCGTCCAGCATGGCGTTAACGTCCGCCGCTTTAAGATACTGACCCACATCGCTGGCATCAAAACTGTCGTCTTCGATACCGTCCGCGACAATGCGGTCGCGTACTTTCAGACGCAGCACCCAGAACGATTTACCATCATCATCCAGCGCAATATTCATCCGCAGGTTGTTCAGCGCCGGATCAAAGCCATATAGCCATTCTTTCATCTTTTCATACTGGCTGGCTGGCACGCTGATCTGCGCATTGATGCCTTCGTGGGCCACGTAGACGCGACCAAAGACCTTAAGAGCTGTCAGGCCAAGATAGAGCGCGTCACGGAATGCTTTGGGATCGGCAATCTGGAAATATTTATAAAAAGAGACAGTGGTGCGCGGCTCGGTTTCAGCCAGCATGCGCGCCTTCAGCTCTTTATTGGAAACGAGGTTATGTAACACTGGCATGGTGTTCGTCCTGTTATCAATAGAAGAAATTTAGCGCGCACATGATACCTGATTTCACCGGGATGCAAAGGCCAGTGACCAGATTGATCGCCTGTTGCCGTTTTTTGCAGCAACATTGGACTATTAACCTTTGTTCATTGATGGCACGTTCCGATAGTGATATTTAAGCGCACGTCAAAAACTGGCACAATGGTGTAAATCAACGAGATATCAGCACCGCACGGTGCGCGACGCAGGAAAATTAACCTTCACATGACTCAGTTGCCTCAGTTTTCACGAGAACTGCTTCACCCGCGCTATTGGCTGACCTGGCTGGGTGTCGCTTCTCTTTATCTTTTGGTGCTACTTCCTTATCCCCTGCTTTATGTTCTCGGCTGTAATATTGGCCGCATTGGGATGCGTTTTATGAAACACCGCGTCAGTATTTCCCGGCGTAATCTGGAATTAAGTTTTCCGGATATGCCGGTAAATGAACGCGAAGCGATGGTTAAACACAATTTCGAATCGGTCGGCATGGGATTAATTGAGACCGGTATGGCGTGGTTCTGGCCTGACTGGCGCATCAATAAATGGCATACGCCGTCGGGGCTGGAGCATATTCAGCAGGCGCGCGATAGCCAGCGCGGCGTGCTGCTTATCGGCATGCATTTTCTGACGCTGGAGATTGGTGCACGCATGTTTGGTATCCATAACCCTGGCATTGGCGTCTATCGCCCGAATGACAACAAACTGATCGACTGGCTTCAGGTCAAAGGTCGGATGCGGTCAAATAAAAGCATGCTCGATCGTAAAGATCTCAAAGGAATGATCCGCGCCCTGAAACAGGGTGACATTATCTGGTATGCGCCCGACCACGATTATGGCCCGCGCAGCAGCGTCTTTGTCCCCTTCTTTGGCGTGGAAAAAGCGGCCACAACGGTGGGCACCCATCTGCTGATCCGCACCGGTAAACCGGCTGTCATCCCTTTTGTGCCGCGTCGTCTGCCTGGGGGTCGCGGCTATGAACTGATGATACTGCCTGACATCAGCGGCGAATTTACGCTGGAAAGTGATGTCGCAACCGCAACCAGAATGAATCAGGTTGTTGAAGAGGGTGTGCTGCTGGCACCTGAACAGTATATGTGGCTCCACCGCCGCTTTAAAACGCGCCCCGAGGGCGAACCCTCCCGTTATTAATCTGTTCGCGCTAAATGTCTGTCAGGCATTTAGCGCGTTTTACTCCCCTCTTAAATAAATCACTCATGGCTGACTCAGCCTGTAAGCGAAACCGCAGGTCCAGTAATTAATAAACACCTATATTCATAATATAATTTCTCTCTGTTTAAAGTTAAAAAAGCTAATCAATTAACAGGACGGCAGGCGGCATTCAGCCTGTTTCGCTATTTATTAATTAATATTGCAGCGAGTGCTATTAAATCTGTTATGGCGCTGATTATTCTGCACGCCAGGCCTAATCCTATTTAGCCGGTCTTAACGGTGTCTCACCGCTTATGAATCGATAAAAATTAACTTATTTTACAAGCGATTGCCTTGCTGATTTAGCTTATATTCCATTTTACATTTTTTTAACACACCGATAGACCATTATGGAATTTGAACTCATTAATGCTTATCGGTAGTTTCGTTTGTGACAGTCAGGCTTTTAACGGCTCTGGCCAGAATTATAAAAAAGACAACACAGCAAACCTCTAATGGGACAGTTAATATGAACAAAGGTCTCTACTATTACGTTACAATCGGTACCGATCAGGAAAATTATCACTTTCTTCATCGTAAAGGGTGCAAGCGTATGCCTGATAAAGAAGAGGTCATATTTATCGGCACGTTATATAATTTGAGTCAGGCCCTCTCCATCGCCAGAATTAATTTTAAGAAAGTTAAGCCATGTATAAAATGTTGTATCCGCTACTCAGCCCCCGTGATTCATGAGTCCGTTCAACCGGTTTTGCATTTCCCGCAAAAGATGATCTGACCCTGACTGGCGGGAAATGGCTTATTTCCCGCCAGTTGCACCGGCCTGACCTTTCCCTCCTTCAGATTTCGTCTATCCTTCACTGAAATCAAATAAATCCATAGTCAAAGACCCGTGAAGGAGAAGAGCGATGAGCATGTACAGTACCTTAGAGGAAGCCATCGATGCTGCACGTGAAGAGTTCCTCGCTAACCACCCGGAGCTTGAGGAAGGGGATGCATCAATCAGCCAGTTTGGTCTGCAAAAGTATGTGATGCAGGATGGCGATATCATGTGGCAGGCTGAATTCATGGCAGAAGAAGGTGAAGCAGGCGAATGTCTGCCTTATCGTAGCGGTGAAGCGGCACAGGCCATTTTTGATGCAGATTTTGACGAAGTTGAACTACGTCAGGAGTGGTTAGCAGAAAATACCCTGCACGAGTGGGATGACGGCGAGTTCCAGCTGGAGCCGCCGCTGGACACCGAAGAGGGTGAAGCCGCCGCGCAAGAGTGGGAAGATGATAACAGCGATTCCGATCGCAGTTACTCGTAAGGACCGTGGCTGGCATCCACCGGTAACAACAGGGTATCAACCACCAGCGACAGCGGCAGGTCGAGGATCGTCAGGACCCGCCATCCGCTGTCGCGAACATCCCACTGTACGCCGGGATAGTACTGATTACCGTGCCCCTGCCCGGGAATGGTACGACTGATAATACTGCCGCATCCGCTTAAGCAGAGCACAGCCGCGACGATAACAGCCGCCTTTAAGCACCCTTTCACCACTCATATCCGCCATGAAGAAACAGCCATTGAGATCGTCACGCGCTGCTCGCGGTGACTGCCAGCAATAAATTTATCAGCCAATCGCTGTTTTAATCCGATAAAAAAAGCGGCATCGCTGCCGCTTTTTCAGATTACGCGTTGTTTGCCAGCGCGTTGGGGTTGAGCGTGAGTTTTTGATAACTCTCAACCCACTGATGATACTTGTCCGCATCTTCCCACAGTCGGGTATGAACACGGGCCAGCACCACCGGATCGCTGATCAACTGCAGACGCTGTTCGCGGCCCAGTTTATCCGGCGCATCGCTCAGCGCCTGATCAACCCGACGGTCACGCGCATAGTCCAGTAACTGACTCTGCTTGTGGCGCGATGTGGCCAGTGCCGTTGCCAGCGCGTTGAAGGCAGGATGGAATAAGGCATGCATAAAGCCATTTTCCAGCGCGCGCTCACGGTTCAGTACCACATAGCGATCGGTATCCACCAGCTCCTGCGGCGGTGAGTACTCTTCCGGGATCAGGAACAGCTTCGCTTTCTTGCTCTTAATGCCCAGCGTTGCGCGGCTCGACATGACCGAGACAAACGGCGACAGAATCAGTGAGAAGACGATCGGTGCCAGCCACCACAGGAAGTTAAGATCCAGCAGTCCCATACCAATCGCCCACACCAGACCCAATGCCATCTGCGAACCGTGACGTTTAAACGCCTCGCTCCACGGTGTCGCATCGTCATCACGCTGCGGTGAGTTCCACACCACTTCCCAGCCGAGGAAGGCGCTGACCACAAACACCGTATGGAACAGCATACGCACTGGTGCCAGCAGCACCGAGAACAGCGTTTCCAGCACCAGTGAAGCCAGCAGCCGCAGAGGTCCGCCGTAGGCCTTCGATCCTTTAAACCAGATCAACACGACACTCAGCATTTTCGGCAGGAACAGCAGCACCATGGTGGTTGAGAACAGCGCTATTGCCAGTTCCGGACGCCACTGCGGCCAGACCGGGAAGAGCTGCCGCGGTTGCAGGAAGTAGGTCGGTTCCATCAGCGTATGCACTACCTGCAGGGCAGTGGAGAGCGCCAGGAACATAAACCACAGCGGAGCCGAGAGGTAGGACATCACACCCGTCAGGAACACCGCACGGTGTACCGGGTGCATCCCTTTCACCAGGAACAGGCGGAAGTTCATCAGGTTGCCGTGACACCAGCGGCGGTCACGTTTCAGCTCATCCAGCAGGTTCGGTGGCAGTTCTTCATAGGATCCCGGCAGGTCATAGGCAATCCAGACGCCCCAACCGGCACGACGCATCAGCGCAGCTTCTACGAAGTCATGCGACATGATTGAACCCGCAAAGGAGCCTTCTCCCGGTAACGGTGCCAGGGCACAGTGCTCAATAAAGGGTTTCACGCGGATAATGGCGTTGTGACCCCAGTAGTGAGACTCGCCCAGCTGCCAGAAGTGCAGACCGGCGGTAAATAACGGACCGTAGACGCGGGTCGCAAACTGCTGACAGCGCGCATAAAGCGTATCCATACCCGATGCTTTCGGCGACGACTGGATGATCCCGGCATTCGGGTTGGCATCCATCATGCGTACCAGACCGGTGAGACACTCTCCGCTCATGACGCTATCGGCATCCAGCACCACCATGTAGCTGTAGTTGCTGCCCCAGCGACGGCAGAAGTCATCAATGTTTCCGCTTTTACGCTTCACGCGACGACGACGACGGCGATAGAAAATCTTGCCTGCCCCGCCAACATCCCGCACCAGTTCCATCCAGGCTTTCTGTTCGGCAATCGCGATATCCGCATCGTAACTGTCGCTGAGGATATAGACGTCGAAGTGTTCAGCGTTACCGGTACGAACCACCGACTCCCAGGTCGCACGCAGACCGGCGTAAACACGCTCAACGTCTTCATTACAGATCGGCATAATCAGCGCGGTACGATGTTCCGGGTTAAGCGGTTCATCTCCGACCGTTGAGTAAGAGATACTGTATTTATCACGTCCAATCAGCAGCTGCAGGAAGCCCATCAACGCCGTCCAGAAACCGGCAGAGACCCAGCAGAAAAGTATGGCGAACAGGAACAGGATGCCGGTCTGCAACAAATAAGGCAGGATCTGCATCACTGACTGCTGCCAGTTCTGATTGATCATCTCCATCGGATCCAGAAGCGTCCAGCCCTGATACGGCAGAATACTCTTCATGTACCAGGTGGCGACCACGGTCTGGAAAATGGTCAGGATCAGCAGAATGTAGCGGCGAATTGAACCGACATGACGCCACTTCTCCTCGGCACGCCGCTCTTCGGCATTGCTATAACGCGGCACCGATTTGTGTCCACGCAGTGAGTCCCAGGCACGGGCGACCGGGTTGGTACGCCAGGCTTCCGGGAACATCAGTGAGCGTTTGACCTTCGGCATCGCCTTCAGCGTGGTGCGGTCGAGGTAATCTTTACCCAACTGCTGACCTTCGGCCAGCGAATCGGGCCAGGCCATTTCAACCCGCGATGAGACCGATTTTAACGGCGCATCGTCGGGACGGTCACTGGCTGCGACATCCCTGCCCAGCACATCATGGATGAAGTGGAACTCGCTGGCATTCTGCAATGAGACGCTCAGTCGGGCCTTCCCTGCCGCATCCAGCGGCAGAGATTCCACATAACGTTGAGGTGTAAAAGTCGATTTATTCATTGGCAGGTAACTGATAGCTCCAGGTTTCCGTCAATGTCTTGTCGCCGCTAACCAGGGCCGCACGCATTTCGGTGGACTGCTTGGCATCTTTCACACGCAGACGCAACACCAGACGCCAGCCTTTGGTGACCGGGTTATAACGTACGCTCTGCTCAACCACATCAGCATTTTTACCCACGCTGACCTGCGGTGCCACCTGACTGTTTTCCGCCATCTTGCTCATGTCTTTACCCACGAAGTCGATGGTGAAAGCCACGGTGCCATCCGGCTGACGCACCAGATTAGACTGCTTCACGTCACCCGCTGAACGCAGGGTATTTTTGACCCAGGCGGTATCATCGGAGTGCAGCTGGTTTTCGTCGCGCGAGAAGTGCAGACGATATTTGAAGTTCATCTCTTTGCCAGGCTCTGGCAGCGTCTCCGGCGTCCAGAACGCAACGATGTTGTCGTTGGTTTCATCTGCCGTCGGGATTTCAACCAGTTCAACCCGGCCTTTACCCCAGTCGCCTATTGGCTCAACCCAGCCGCTTGGACGAAGATCATAGCGGTCATCAAGATCCTGATAGTTGTTAAAGTCACGCCCACGCTGCAGCAGACCAAACCCTTTCGGATTCTCGATGGTGAAGGTGCTCACTGCCAGATGACGCGGGTTGTTCAGCGGACGCCAAATCCACTCCCCGTTGCCATTGTGGATAGAGAGACCGTCAGAGTCGTGCAGTGCCGGACGGAAGTTGTTCACCGTCGATGGCTGGTTCTGACCAAACAGGAACATACTGGTCAGCGGTGCAACACCCAGTTTGCCGACGTTATCACGCAGGTAAACTTTTGACTGCACATCAACCGTTGAAGCGTCACCCGGATGCAGCACAAAGCGATACGCACCCGCCGCACGCGGCGAATCGAGCAGTGCGTAGATCACCAGCTGTTTGTCCTGTGGTTTAGGACGCTGAATCCAGAACTCTTTAAAGCGCGGGAACTCTTCACCGGACGGCAGCGCCGTATCGATGGCAAGTCCACGCGCCGACAGGCCATAAACCTGACCGGCACCGATGACACGGAAATAGCTCGCGCCCAGGAAGCTGGCGATCTCATCGTTTTTACCCTTGTTGTTGAGTGGGTAAAGTACTTTGAAACCGGCAAAACCGAGGTTTTTTACCGCATCTGCGTCATGTTTTACATTACCGAAATTAAAATAATCGGGGTTGTATTTAATCTCGCGCACCGCGCTGGCGGTCACTTCGTTGATCTGCACCGGGGTATCGAAATACATTCCCTGATGATAAAACTCCAGCTTGAACGGCGTGCGCAGTTTGCCCCAATACGCTTTATCGTGGTTAAACTGGATCTGCTGATAATCAGCAAATTTCATTTCACGAAATTGAGAGGGTAAATTGCTTTTAGGCGCTTCGAAGCTTTTCCCTGCCAACGCTTTGGCTTGTTTGGCAACATCGTCGATGTTAAACGCCCAACTGTTATTGGCGTACAACGCCAGCAGAACTGCAGTACCAATCCAGCGTACCTTCATCAGTCCGGCTTTATTTTTTTCTTTAGTCAGCACATCCCCCCCTTTCGTGTGCTTAAATCAAACCCGTTTATCTTAAAGGATTATTCGGTTTTCCGACAGCTTATGCGCAACATTGTTCCCGCATTTCGTCAGGCTTAACCCTGCTTTTAGGACAATTAGACACTACGGATTCCACTGATAGTATACCTGGTTTATCCCAGGTAGAATTTTCACAGAGCATAATCCGGTTTCAGGGTGAAACCGGTTAAACGTACTAACGAACTGGAACTTTATGAGTACTGTAAAACCTGAACGTGAATACTTCCTCGACTCCATCCGCGCCTATCTGATGTTACTGGGGGTGCCGTTTCACGTTTCCCTCATCTACTCTGCGCAGAAATGGGCAGTAAACAGTCATGAAGCGTCGTTATGGCTGACGCTGCTGAATGATTTTATTCATGCGTTTCGTATGCAGGTGTTTTTCGTCATTTCGGGCTATTTCTCCTACATGCTGTATCTGCGCTATCAGCCACGTCGCTTCCTGAAGGTGCGTCTGGAACGGGTAGGTATCCCAATGCTGACCGCCATTCCGCTGCTGACGCTGCCGCAATTTTTTATGCTGAAAGAGTGGACGGATAAGCTGGCTGACTGGCCCCGTTTCACGCCCTATCAGAAGTTTAATAACCTGATGTGGGAGCTGATTTCACACCTGTGGTTCCTGGTGGTGCTGGTGATGCTGACCACGCTGGGGATGGTGACCTTCCGCTGGCTGCGCGATCAGCATCGCACCATTGATTATTCGCGAGTTGGCTGGGGATCGCTGACGGCGGGCGTACTGGCGTGGGCGCTGCTCTGGTGCGTGTTCCGGCGTCTGGTGTTTATTTTCCAGCCTGCGTGGCTGATGGATGGTTTGTTTAGCATCATTGTGATGCAGACGCTCTTCTATCTGCCGTTCTTTATGCTGGGAGCGCTGGCGTGGAAACATCCCCCGCTGAAGCAGCTGTTTGTCCGCTTCAATCTGGTGATGTGGGTCGGTGCGCTGCTGATGTTTGCGGCCTATTGCGCCAACCAGCGACTGAGCAGCGGTGAGGGCTGGTTGTATGAGCTGGATGCGATTATCTCGACGCTGATGGGCATTTGCATGCTGAACGTCTGCTTCTGCTTTGGTCATAAGCTGCTGAATTCACATTCGCCGCGCATTATGTATCTGGTCAATGCGTCACTGTTTATCTATCTGGTGCACCATCCGCTGACGCTGCTGTATGGCATTTACGTGACGCCACGGATTGAAAATAACACCCTGGGCTTCTTCGTTGGCCTGCTGATGGTGTTTGGCATCGCGTTTCTGCTGTATGAGATTCACCTGCGCATTCCGCTGCTGCGGTTCCTGTTCTCGGGGAAATTTGAGCGTAAACAAGCACAATGACAGGCGATCAGTGACCTCGGGCCATAAGTGAGGTCAGGCTATAAATGATGTGTCTCACAGACAGCTTAAGAGTTTAAAGCGATGGGCGCATACGCCAGTAGCAAAGCATAGCGGGCCAGGGACAAAAACGCCGGGAGCGTTTTTGAACAAAGCAAGACGTTGGCCCGGCAACGGGCGCACCTCAGGGATGAGGTGCGTAATCGCCCGCGCTGAGCCCGCCAGGGATGGCGGGTTTTGCGTCTTTGCGGAGGGCGTATGCTTCCTGAGCCAGCGCCTGTACCCAGGCAAGGTCCAGCTTAAAGCAGCCACTCAATCGGCAACCGCCACACTAACCGCACCTGCAGCCGTTGCCACCAGGAGCAGCCCGGCTCGTGTTTATGCACAATCTGCTGCGGCTCACCCGGATACTCCAGCCAGTTTACCCTGCCCCACTTATCCAGCCGCAGCGTCCATGCCCGATCGCGCATTGACTGGCTGAAACGCTGATGCGTCTCTCCGGCGAGCGCCGCACTCTCAATCACCAGTCCCATTTCCGTATTCAGCACCGCTGAACGGGGATCGAAGTTAAACGAGCCGATAAACAGCGTCTGTTGATCCACTGAGAAGGTTTTGGCATGCAGGCTGGAGCCGGAGTTACCGGTTAATCCCCGGTCGTGCGGGGCATCAGGCACGCCCGCCTGCGGTTTCAGCTCATAGAGCGCAATACCATGACGCAGCAATTTTTTGCGCCACTTAGCGTAGCCGGCATGGACAATCGACACATCGTTAGCCGCCAGCGAATTGGTCAGAATGGCAATTTTTACCCCTTTGCGCTTCAGCGACAGCAGCTGAGCGACCCCTGCGCGGGTCGGCACGAAATAGGCCGAGATGATGTCGAACTGCTTTTGCGGCGTGCCTATCACCTCCAGCATTCGCTGCGGCAGCAGGCTTCTGGCACGCGCTTTGCCCAGCCCTTTACGCGGATCATCGCTCAGCAGGCGCGCTTT
Source organism: Pantoea sp. 18059 (assembly GCF_902706165.1). Taxonomy (NCBI): domain Bacteria; kingdom Pseudomonadati; phylum Pseudomonadota; class Gammaproteobacteria; order Enterobacterales; family Erwiniaceae; genus Pantoea; species Pantoea sp. 18059. The sequence continues at coordinate 240,655 of NZ_CACSJS010000001.1, read as the reverse complement.
TGCCCAGGTCAGAGCCAGCGTGCCCTCTTCCAGCTCCTGTAGCAGCGAAGAATTTTCCAGCCGCTGAAGATAGCGCTGCACCGGTTCACTGTGACGCCACTCTGCTGGCAGACTCACACTGTCCTCTTCCGGCTCCTCTTCATCCAGCACCTGCTGCAGCGGCGAGACCGGCTTGCTGCGCCAGTAGCGCTCAAAATCCTCTGCGACTTCTTTAACCACCGGGCCTATTGCCATGACGTCGAGATCGGCAAACAGCGGTTCATTGCCGGTGCCGAAATATTCGTCGCCGATATTGCGCCCACCGACCACGGTCGTGACGCCATCCACCGTAAAGCTTTTGTTGTGCATGCGGCGGTTCAGACGGGCAAAGTCGGTGAGATAACCCAGCGCGCGCAGGGTGCGAAACGAGAACGGATTAAACAGCCGCACCTCAATATTGGGATGGCGGTTGAGCTGGGCCAGCGTGTCGTCCAGGCCCGGCGTATTATTGTCATCCAGCAGCAGCCGCACTTTCACCCCGCGTCGGGCAGCTTCCAGCACGGCACTGAACAGCAACCGGCCAGAGAGATCGTTTTGCCAGATGTAATACTGGATATCGAGTGAACGCTCCGCTTTTTGCATCAGCAGATAGCGGGCAGCAAAGGCATCCAGCCCGTCGCTCAGCTGATGGACGCCGCTCAGCCCCGGATGGCGCAGACACTCTGGCTCCAGCTGTGTTTCCAGCCAGCTGGACCGTTCCAATGGCTGGGAGAGCTCAAACGCTTCGGTCATGACATTTCCCTGTAAAATGCAGTTATTTTTATTATTCCCCGGTCCGACCTCTGATGCTATTCCTCTGTTCTGAGTTAGTGAGGGGTCACGGGCGTTTTTTAGTCTAGACTTAACCGGACGATCTGTGACCGGCATTATCCCGGCAGGAGAGGAATATGTCTCATCAATCCCTTACAGATGCCCGCCAGCGCTATCATCCCAGCCTGTTTCGCAGCTTTTTCCAGGGCAGTTTCCCCTGTTCCACAGCCTGCCGTACACCCGGGAAACGGCTGGATATGGTGATCAGCAGCGGACACGATATGCTGCTGGAAAAAGATTATGCCGCCCTGGCTGAGCAGCATCTGCTCACCGCCCGCGACGGTGCGCGCTGGCATCTGATCGAAAAGATCCCTGGCCAGTATGACTGGCAGAGCTTTCTGCCGATGGTCGACGCCGCGCGACGTCAGCAGATGGAGATCATCTGGGAGCTGGCTCATTTCGGTTATCCCGATCATCTTAATATCTGGAAAGCCGAATTTGTTGACCATTTTAGTCGTTTCGCTCGCGCGATGGCACAACTGATGCGCGATCAGGGCATCGAACGCCCCTTCTTTACACCGGTTAATCAAATCTCATTCTGGTCATGGGCCGGGGCGGATGTGGCCTGGTTTAATCCTCATGCGGCGCAGCGTGGTAAAGAGCTGAAGCGCCAGCTGGTTCGCGCCTCGCTGGCGGCGATACATGCCATTCGCGAGGTCTATCCGGAGGCGCGCTTTGTGCTGACTGACCCGCTGGTGCAGATCGCTCATCATCCCGATAATCCGGACAGCAAACCCTATGCCGATGCGCAGCATCAGGCGCAGTTCGAAGCCTGGGACATGCTGGCCGGTCGCGTCGATAAGGAGCTAGGCGGCAGTGAAGATTGCCTGGATATCCTCGGCCTGAACTACTATCCCGATAACCACTGGTTTTTCCCCGACCAGCCGATGTCGCTGGAGGATCCGGAGCGTGTGCCGCTGCATATTCTGCTGGCGCAGTGCTGGCAGCGCTACCAGCGTCCGATGCTGATTGCTGAAACTGGCGCTGAGGGTGAAGCGCGCGCCCCCTGGCTGCAGGAGATCAGTGAAAATGTGGAGGTGGCGCTGGATCAGGGCATTGCGGTGGAGGGGATTTCGCTCTATCCGGTAGTGGAGTATCCGGCCTGGGCCGATGACCGGCGTTCCCCTGGCCCGCTGCTGGGATTAGCCGATCCCAATGGCAACCGTAATCTGCATGAGCCGCTGGCGCTGGTATTGCGCAGTCAGCAGATTAAGTTTGCGACACGAAATCAGACGTGCTGAGAAGGTGGCTTTTTAGGGTAACAGGAGCGAACGTCGAGAGAGGGATCGGCAGGATGACGTACGTCGGTCAGCCAGACCATGGTAAACAGGAAGGTCACCCCGATCAGGCAGGCCGCCAGCAAACCGATAATTGCGATTAATTTGTCATCTCCGGAGTCCATCGCCTTCTCCTTATTCAATCCGTTGAATCCCTGTGCGTGTCAGCTCATCCAGAGCGTAATCATCAGGACAAAGATTATAAGCGTTACCGAGGTCACCGCAAGCACCACTATCGCAAAGTGCGCATCGTCAAGTGACTGGCGAATTGGCTCATCGTGATCGTCGGGTGGCAAGGGTAAAGACATAACTATCCTGTGAAAAACATGGGCCGCCGGGAGTGATGCGGTGAGTGACAGTGTAGATGAAAGGCTGATTATCGTCCGGTTCTTTCGTCCGAAAAATAAACTGGCCCGTGCCAGCGCGGCACGGGCCTGAGATCAGACGCCGCGCCAGCGTTTGAAAATCAGTGAAGTATTAATGCCACCAAAGGCAAAGTTGTTGCTCTGGATATAGTCGGTTTCAATCTCACGCGGCTCACCCATGATGTAATCCAGCTGGCCGCCATCCGCTGCCGGTTGCGTCAGGTTCAGGGTTGGCGCAAACCACCCTTCCCGCATCATCTCAATACTCATCCAGGCTTCGAGCGCCCCACAGGCACCCAGCGTATGGCCAAAATAAGACTTCAGCGAGGAGATCGGCGTCGTTTCGCCAAACACCGCCGCCGTCGCCAGACTTTCGGCCATATCCCCCCGTTCTGTGGCGGTGCCGTGCGCATTTACATACCCCACCTCGGCAGCCGAGATACCGGCGCTTTGCAATGCCCGCTCAATGCAGATTTGCATGGTTTCCCGCTGCGGCTGAGTAATATGGGCGGCGTCGCAGTTGGTATGAAAACCGGTGATCTCTGCGTAGATCGTTGCACCGCGTGCCAGGGCATGTTCCAGCGACTCAAGGATCAGCGTGCCCGCCCCTTCGCCAATTACCAGACCATCGCGCTGCTGATCAAAGGGTGCAGGCGTGGTGTGCGGCGCGTCATTACGCTGGCTGGTGGCAAACAGGGTGTCAAACACCGCGGCTTCCGACGGACAGAGCTCTTCTGCGCCGCCAGCCACCATCACCGTCTGATACCCGTGACGAATCGCTTCCCAGGCATAGCCAATCGCCTGGCTGCCAGAGGTACAGGCGCTGGAGGTCGGGATCACCCGGCCGCGCAGGCCGAAAAAGAGTCCGGCATTGACGGCCGTGGTATGCGGCATCATCTGCACATAGGTGGTGCCGGTGATATTGTTGGTGTGCTTTTCAGTCAGCATGGTGGCGAACTCGCTGACCGGCCCGGTGCTGCCAGTGGAAGAACCGTAGGCGATACCCGTTTCTCCGCTGGTCAGCACCGGATGGTCAATCAGGCCCGCCTGGGTCAGCGCCAGCTCGGTCGCGCGCGTTGCCAGCAGCGAAACGCGGCCCATGGCGCGGATACGCTTGCGGGTGTAGTGCGCCGGCAGCACAAAGTCATCCACCGGTGCGCCGAGCAGCGTATGCAGCCCGTCGTAGATCTGCCACTCCGGCATAAAGCGCACCGCATTGCGGCCCGCACGGATCCGTGCCGAAACTTCAGCCCAGGACTCACCAAAGGCGGTTACGCCGCCCATGCCGGTTACGACTACCCGCTGGATCACAGCATGCCTCCGTTTATAGAAATGACCTGACGCGTCACGTAGCCTGCGATATCGGACATCAGATAGCTCGCCAGTCCGGCGACCTCTTCAGCCGCGCCCATGCGCTTCATCGGCACGATCTTCATCGCTTCCTCAATCACCTGAGGTTCCAGCCCCTCCATACCGGTATCAATCAGGCCTGGCGCAATGCAGTTAACGGTGATTTTGCGTTTCGCCAGCTCAATCGCCAGCGCCTTAGTGGCACCAATAATGCCCGCTTTCGCCGCGCTGTAGTTCACCTGACCGCGATTACCCATTATCCCCGACACCGACGAGAGCGTGATAATGCGGCCGCCGCGCCGCAGACCGATCATCGGCATCACGCAGGGCTGGATCACATTGTAAAAACTGTCGAGATTGGTGTGGATGACGCTGTCCCACTCCTGATCCGTCAGGGCAGGAAACGCCGCATCGCGGGTGATACCGGCGTTGCTCACCACACCATAATAGGCGCCATGTTGCTCAATATCCGCCTCCAGCGCAGCGCGGGTTGCCGCCCGATCGGCCACATCAAATCCCAGCACACGGCCGCTGCCGCCTGCGGTTTCGATCTGCTGCAGGCACTGCTCAGCGCCTGCGCGGTCACGGTTGAAATGGACGATAACCTGATAGCCATCCTGGGCGAGACGCAACGCAATCGCGCGGCCAATCCCTTTACTGGCGCCCGTCACTAATACCGAATCTGTCATGGCTGATTTCCTTGTGACATCAATTGCTGTAATTCTGCTTCATTGGGTTGATACGTATTCAGACGACCGCTGGCAAGCCGCTGAGTGCCGTAACGAATGTCGCCCTCAAAGCTGCCCATACGGTCGTCGCGCATCAGCAGCGTCATTCTGATATCCAGCGTAACACTGGCGGGAAAGAGGGATCGCTCTGCCCGCCAGCCGCGTCCGCCCAGCAGCATGCCGGGCGGGATAAGGGTGACGCCGCCCTGCTTTGCATGCCAGCCCGACCAGACGCCCACGGTTTGCGCCATCATCTCCACGCCAAACCAGGCGGGCAGTTCACCCTGAGGCGTCAGAAACGGTGTCAGTACGCCACCGGCGCAGGTCGACACCTGACAGTGAACCTGCTCATCATCAACGGCGATCAGCTGATCAAGCAGCAGCATCGGCGCAGCGTGCGGCAGCCAGCGTGCCGCGGGAGAATTAATAACCATGTTGGCGTCCCAGAATCAGACAGGTGTTGTTGCCGCCAAAGGCGAAGGAGTTAGAAGCGATGACAGGCCGTTGCAGCGCCTGCGGCTGTAATAACAATCCGCAATCCGGCAGCGTCTCATCCGCCGCCATCTCACTGAAATCCTGCGCGGGCAGCGGCAGATCGTTTTGCAGGATCAGCGCACTGAGGGCGGCTTCACACACTCCCGCCGCGCCGAGCGTATGGCCGGTCAGATGTTTGGTCGAGCTGCACGGCACTGCATTGCCAAACAGACGCTGAATCACGGCAGCTTCCATCTGGTCGTTAAGCGGCGTCGCGGTGCCGTGCAGATTGATATAACCCACCTGCTCTGGCAACAGGTTCGCCTTTTGCAGCGCCATACGCATCGCCCGTTCAGCGCCCTCGCCCTGCGGATGGGGAGCGGACATGTGCCAGGCGTCAGACGATTCGCCAGCTCCCAGTAGCGCCAGCGGCTGCGGTTCCCGCGTCAGCAGCATCAGTGCGGCCCCTTCGCCAATCGAGATGCCGTCGCGATCGCGGCTGAAGGGGGCGCAGCGACGTTCAGAGAGCGACTCCAGGCTGTCGAATCCGTTGATCGGCATCCGGCTCAGCGAGTCCGCACCGCCCACCAGCGCCACATCCACCAGCCCCGCCGCGATCAGCCGCTCACCACTGATAATGGCGCGGGCGCTGGAGGAGCAGGCGGTTGAAATGGTATAGGCCGGGCCATCCAGGCGCAGATAGTGAGCCAGGAAACGGGAGGGATCGCCCAGCTCCTGCATCTGATAGTGATAACCGGACTGACTGCCGCCAATCTGCTGATCGCCCTCATCCACGCCCGAGGTGCTGGTTCCCAGCACAACTGCCACTCTGCTGGCACCATAGTGCGCAATCGCCGCGTCGAGCGCCGGACGGATTTGCGCCAGCGCGGCCAGCAGCAGCTGGTTATTACGGGTGTTGTGCGCGCTCAGGGCAGCAGGAATCGATGGCAAATCGCCTTCAACTCTGCCAAGCCAGCAGGCGCGGTCACCGCTCAGCCAGCCATGACGCAGCTGCATGCCGGGTGCCTCACCCTTTGTAAGGCTGGCCGCAATCTGCTGAGTGTTATTCCCCAGGGCATTCAGCATGCCGATGGCAGAGATGTAAATCATGAGCCGTCCAGATGTTGAATGCGGATCTGATAGCCAAACGCATGCTGCTGAATGCTGATGGGCTGGCGCTGATTACCGCGTTGCAGATAATCGATTTCGGTAATCAGCTTATTATCGGCATCGATCAGCCGTCGCTTTAACCCCTGATCCTGCAGCGTCCAGCCTGGCGGCAGCTGTTTTTGCCACAGATCCCGTGGCCAGTAGCTGAGCATAATATCCGCCAGCACCTGACTGGCAGGCGGCATCTGCGGCAGCGGCATCAGCTGCTGGGTGTGAACACCGCTGGCATCGTAGCGCAGGCTGAACAGGCGAATACCCACCGAGGAGAGTCCGGCCAGATCAATTTGCTGTTCATCGGCGCTGAGCAGCACCAGCAGTGACTGACTCTGGCCTTTCACCTGTCCGGTCAGCAACTGCTGCTGCTGGAAGGCGGGACGGATGCCCGGCGGTGGCAGCGTCACCTTCACGCCCGGTTTCAGCCAGGCGGTGGGACGACTGCTGTCGGGTGCAGGTCCGGCACAGGCGCTGAGCAGCAGAGCCGTCAGCAGAATAAGAGCGGCGCGGATCATCGTTTACTCCTTGATCGGGTGGGTCGCATCGCCAGCGGCGACAGCAGGAAAGCGCTGAAGATGCCGCTGCATAACACTGTGCCAAAACTGGCAATCGCGCTGGTGCTGCTGAATACCAGCATACCCAGCGTCAGTAAGGTGGTAATCATCGCCAGCGACACCGCCAGCAACGAGGTCAGCGGCGTACCCTGCGGGTTGCTGAAAAAGAGCGTGTAATTAATGCCGATGCCCAGCACCAGAATCAGTGCCAGCAGGGCAAACAGATTCAGCGACGCGCCGATCCAGCCCAGCGTTGCCAGCGCCATCGCCAGCGACAGCACTGACGGCAGCGCGCTGCGTAAGCCCGCCTTTAACCCCAGTCGCAGGACAAAACTCAGGGTGATCAGCAGCAGCGCCAGCGCCAGTAACCCGGTCAGCAGGGTGCGCCAGAAGCTGAACAGCGAATCGTAACCTGATTTGCGGTCAATCCAGCTGACGCCCGGATGCTGTTTGGTCAGCTCCGCGAGTGCAGCGCTGTTTTTTACGCCGCTGGTGGGGATCAAAACACCGCTGCGCCCGTCTGGCAGCGTCAGCCACAGCAGTCGCCAGCCTTCACTCAGCGGACTCGACAGCCACGCCTCTGGTGTTACCGGCATCGGGGTCAGATCCGGTGCCGGCAGCGTGATACCCGCCTGCTGCAGGCGGGCCGTAATATCCGGTGCTGCCTGTTTCAACAGCTGAAGATCCCGCTGTTGCTGCGCCAGCGACGTCAGCGGCAGCAGACGATAGTGCTGCAGCCAGCCCTGCTGCTGCGCCTGGTGCAGATCCGGTGCCAGTTTTTCCAGCCGCTGCAGCGTCTGCTGTGCATCATCGCCCCAGACCACAAACCAGGTCTGATCGGCGCGCTGTCCGGTCAGGGTTGCCAGCTGGCGATCCTGCTCCAGCAGATGCGCAGGCGCACTTTGCAGATGGGCGATATCATCATCCACCTTTAACTGGGCGATACCGGCCAGCGCGAAGATCGCCATCGCCACCGGTAATCCGACGCGCAGCCCGCGCTGGCGACGCCAGGCGGCAAGCCAGCGCGCCAGCGGCACCATCAGCGGCACCGGACGCACCGGTAATCCGCGTACCAGCCACGGATAGATGAGAATCACCGTCAGACAGGAGGCCGTTAATCCGCTGGCGGCAAACACCGCCAGCTGCCGCAGCCCCGGGAACGGTGCCAGCAGCATCAGCAGCCAGGCGATGGCGGTGGTCCCGAGCGCCAGCAGCAGCGTGCCGCGGACTTTTCGCAGGCTCTGCCACGGCGTCTGCTGATCGCCGTGAACCATGCGCTCGGTGAGATAATAGAGCGTGTAATCCGCAGAGATGCCGACAATACTCAGGCTCATCACCAGCGTCATCAGATGCAGTTCACCGAAGCAAAGCAGCGTCATCACCGTGCCCGCCATCGCGCCGATGGCCACGGACGTGACCGTCAGCAACAGCGGGCGCAGTGAGCGGAAGACCAGCAGCACCAGCAGGACGACGCCACCCAGCGTCACACTGCCCAGCGTTTTAACGTCATGCTGCGCACGCTGGCTGGCGTTGTCGCTGAACAGCACCGTGCCACGCGTCAGCAGTTTCGCCTGCGGCCAGCGGCTTTTAAGCTGTTGCTCCAGCGCGCTGAGTCGGGTAACCAGCGCATGACTTTGCTGCATACTGAAGGCGTTGTTCGCCAGTTCGCCATGCAGAAAATACCACTGCTGACCCTGTGCATCTTTTACTGTCAGCCAGCCATCATGCAGCGTCATGCGCCCGGCGTTTTGTGCCAGCGCCAGCTGCGAACCCCGCACCAGCATCAGGGGATCGCCCTGCAACTCTTTGCTGCTGACGCCAGAGAAGGCCGAAAAGAGCTGCGCCAGCAGCCAGTCAGCCTGCGCCTCGCCGCCGTTCTGCAAGCGGTCGCGCGTCACCTCATCGATCAGGCCGTTACGGTGTTGCCAGGCAAAGCGGCCCCACTGCTGCTGCTGTTGCCCGTCGAGATCACCCTGCACCTGTTTCAGGTCAGGCAGCGCGCGCAGCTGGGCCAGCCACCAGGCGGCGACCTGGGGATCGTCCTGCTCTCCGGGTGAAACCAGCCACACCAGCTGGCGATCCAGCCGCTGCATAAAGCCCTGCTGCAGCGCAGGCGGTGCCGCCCCCAGATTCTGCTGCGGCAGCAGCGCCAGCACGCTGCTGTTGAGCTGACTACGCGGCAGCAAAAAAGAGAGCGCAGCCGCCAGCAGCAGACAGAGGGCCAGCCACAGGAGGGCCAGCAGCCGATCGTTACGGCCCGGCAAAACGCGCCTGCTCCTCGTCGCTTAACTGCGGCGGTTCAATTCGGGTGTTGCTGAGCTCTATTTGCGTTTTATCGCCCTGCTTATCATCCAGGTTGATGCTGTCCAGGTAGGCGCTGCCCGCCAGCGAGATACGGTTGAAGATTTTGTTGAGCGGCGCCGCTTTGGGCGTCAGCTCCAGCGTCCAGGCTCCGTTGCCGCGATCGCTGAAGGCCACGCTGAAGTTCTCGTTCAGCACTTTCTGGTCGGCCTGGAACAGCGCCCGCAAGAGATGGTTGAACTGGAACATCTGCGGGTTACTGTCGGCGGTGATCACCTGAGGCTTCTGGCCGCTGAGGCTCTGCACCATGCGTTTATCATCCAGCAGCAGCGTCATCACAAAGGGTGTCTGCTGATGCCACCATAAGCCCTGCTCGCGAGCGATCAGCATCTGCCCGTGCGAGACCAGCGGCTGACGCATGCCGGAAATGGTGCGCGTCTGGATAAAGTCTGCCCGAATCACAGGCTGGCTGGCAAAACGCTGCTGCAGCTGATCCAGCGTGACCGCGCTGGCGGCACTGGCCCACAGCAGCAGGCTGGTAAGCACAATTTTCAGCATCCTTTCACTCCTAAACGTTCCAGTAAAATATCGGGTGAAACAAAGCACAACGCCTGACTCTCCTGCTCCACCGCCACCTGCAGAGTATGCGCTTTGGTGGTGATCTGACCGGCAGCATTTCGCACTTCATAGTCGATGCGCAGACGGTTCTCATATTCCGTAATCCGGGCGCTGACGCGAATCGTCTCTTCGCAGCGCAGTGGCTGGCGGTATTTGACCCGGGTATCGACCACCGGCCAGACGTAGCCGCTGGCGGCCATCTCGGCATAGCTGTAGTTAATGCTGCGCAGCAGGGCTTCACGCGCCACTTCGAAAAAGCGGAAATAGTTGCCGTGCCAGACCACGCCCATAGGATCGCAGTCGTGGAATGAGACGGTCAGCACGACTTCAGCATGATGTTCAGTCATGGTCAGACTCCTTGTGGTGCGCCTGTTGATCAGGCAGCGTCCAGAAATCGAAAAAGTTAAACCAGTCGAGCGGCGCCAGCAGTGCGTAATGGGCCAGCCGCGCTGCGTAACGATCGACCGCCTGTTGCAGTGCCTGCTGACGTTGCGCACGCGGCAGCAGCAGCGGATCGGCGAAAGGCTCACAGTGAATACGCAGTTTACCCTGTTGCTGCAGGGCGAACATCAGCAGCACCGGACAGCGCAACGCGGCCGCCAGTACAAACGGCCCCTGTGGAAAGGGCGCGGCGCGGCCCAGAAAGTCGCTCCAGATCACCCGCCGCTCGCCGCCGCGCTGCGGATTGACCGCGGTGCGATCCCCGACAATCGCCACCCATTCGCCCGCATCCAGCTTCTGTTGCAGCAGGATAGCGGTCTCCGGCCCGATATCGCTCACCGGCATCAGATTCACCCCCGCCTGCGGGGCGATGGTTTCCAGCACCGCCCGAAAACGCCGGGCGTTGTCGGTAAACACCAGCGCATTAATCACCAGCCCGCTGACCTGCTGCGCCATCGCGCGACAGGCTTCAATGTCACCAAGATGGGAAGCGAGAATCAGCTTGCCCTGCGGCGTGGGTGTGCGGATCACCGCTTCTGCGCCTGGCGCAAAATCGATGTCACGTCCCCAGCGCAGATCGCCGCGCCAGCTGGCCACTTTATCCAGCATTGCCCCGGCGAACCGCAGGAAATGGCGGTAGCTGTTAAGCCGTGGCGGTAACGCAATCTGCTGCTGCTGCGCGGCGGTAGTGACCTGCGCCAGCCACTGCCGGGAAGCGCGTCGCGCGCGCTGACCGCTCAGCCAATAGACCGCCACTACCGGCCAGAGTAGCAGCGTAAAGGGCAGCCGCCCGCCGTAGCGATAGACCGCCAGCATAAAACGTAATCCCCACTGTCCGCGCCGCTCCGTTTCCGCAGACCAGTGCGTTGGCGGTTTACGCATCGCCAGCAGACGAGGAATGCGCGGCAGCATGCCGAAAAACAGCCGGGTATGCATCCAGGAGATGCGCAGGTTGTCGTAGAGCGCATCGAAGTGTGACAGCCCGCTGGCCGGATAGGTGACGCGGGTCGGGATAAAGCGACTGCGGGTTCCCTGCCAGTAGAGCCGCACCATGATCTCGGTGTCAAAATCCATGCGCTGACCGATGGCCCGGCGATCGCACAGCGCCAGCGTCGCGGCCAGGGGATAGACGCGGAAGCCGCACATGCTGTCGCGGATCGACAGCGACAGCGTTTCAATCCAGACCCAGAAGTGGGTGATGTAGCGACCATAAAGGCGTGATTTGGGGATCGAGTCGTCATAGAGCGGCTGACCGGAGATCAGCGCGTCGGGATAACGCTCCGCTTCCGCCAGCATCAGCGGCAGATCTTCCGCCTGATGCTGGCCGTCCGCGTCAAGCTGCACCGCATGGGTGAAGCCGCGTGCCGCCGCGGCCCGCAGTCCGTGGATCACCGCCGCGCCTTTACCCTGATTGCTGTCGAGTCGCAGCAGGCTGAGCTGCGGGGCGTGCAGCGTCGCCAGCTGAAGCTGTGTGGCCGCATCGCTGCCATCATCCACCACGATTACCGGCAGATTAAAGGGTGCCAGCCGTGCCAGCACTGACGCCATCATCGCGCCGTGGTTGTAGCAGGGGATCACCACGCAGGGTGAAAACGGGGCGCTTAACACAGCGCGATCTTCCCGCTGCTGGCGATCTGCTCGCCGTCGTTCTTCAGCAGGCTGTAACGGAAACTCAGGCGGGATTTTTCAGCGTCCCAGTCCAGATGCAGTTGCAATAGCGAGTCGGGTAATACCGGCTGCTGAAATTTAATGTTATCAACGGCGGCAAACTGTTTACCGGGCGCAAGCAGTGATACGCCGTAGTGCATCACCCAGTCGAGCTGAGCCACACCCGGCAGAATGGGCAGATGCGGAAAGTGGCCCTGAAACCAGAAGAGTCCGGCATCTATCTGCAGGATCAGCGTGACGCTGTCAGCCCGCAGCTCCCGGCTGCGTTCAATCGGCAACATGAAAAAGTTCCTCTATTTGCGGCCAGGCGCGTTTGCTTTGGGTGGTCACCGGAATAGTGGCCACAATCCGCCAGTATCGTGGCATCGCCAGCGGTTCCAGCCAACGCTGCAGCTGGCGTTTCCACTGCTGCCTGCGCTGATGCAGAGCCGCCTCATCCAGTGCGCTGTTCAGCGCCAGCACGACGCCAATCGCCTGACGCTCATGACGCGTGACCACCAGCGCTACGGCATCCTCTATTTCCGGCAGGTCGGTCAGACGGCGCTCTATCTCGCTTAATGAGATGCGCTTGTCACCGATTTTTACGATGCGATCGTGGCGGCCTGCAAGCTGAAATCCGCCGTCCGGCTGCATAGTCAGTCGATCGTCGAGCTGCAGCCCGCTGTCACCGGCAATCAGCGGCGACCAGACCTGCCAGCGATCGGGCGTCACCTGCTCCAGCCTGACCTGCGGGAAGCGGCGCCACGGCGCCTCCGCCCGATCGCATTGACGCCAGGCCAGAATGCCGGTTTCGGTGCTGCCGTAGATTTCACTGACCTGACAGCCAAATCGCTGCCAGACCTGCTCCGCATCAGAGTCGCGCAGTGCGCCACCGGCAGAGACAATCAGTTCACAGGCGGGCGCTTTCAGCGTGCTGTCCAGCCGCGATAAAAAGGCCGGGCTGCTGATAAAGGCATAACGAACGTCGCGCGGAAGCTGGGCCAGCTGTTCGCCGTAAAATAGCGGCTGGGCGGCAAACGGCAGCCTGAGCATCATCGGCAGGAAAAGTCGAAACGATAAACCGTAGAGATGCTGATGGCTGACCGAGGCGATGACCCTGCACCCCCGCAACGGTTCGCCCCACAGGCTGCTGAGCAAGCGACTCTCCTGCTCCATCACCGCCAGCGACTTCACTACCTGACGCGGTGCGCCGGTGGATCCCGAGGTGAAGAGTACCAGTTCTGCACTCTCCGGCAGCGGCGGCAGTTGCCCCTGCGCTTCTGCGTCGTCCCACGCCAGCAGCGGCAGGCTGACCGCCAGCGGCATGTCGCACAGCACGCCATCCAGCCGATCCTGCCTCTCATCCAGCAGCGCGGCGCGGCAGTGACCCGGCATCACCGGCGTTTTACCGGCATACCAGCATGCCAGCAGCGCCACACAAAAACGGTAACTGTCATCAAAACAGAGCGCCCAGTGGCTGCCCGGTTGTGCTGCCAAGCGCTGGCGGAGCGCCACGACCTGACGATGCATCGCGCTGAGCATCAAACGTTGATCGCCGCGCCAGGCGACCTCGCGATCGTCTCCCGTCAGCCAGTCGGCCACTCTCATGCTTTTCGCCTCACGCGCTGACGTACCAGCCATTCAGCACTCATCAGCGCTGCGATTAGCAGATAACTTATGCCGCCATTCCACAGCGTCCAGAGCCGCAGATCGCCCAGCAAACAGGTATAGATCGCCATGCTGCCGTTGCCGATAAAAAACAGGCACCAGATTTGGGTGACGCGGCGGGTATAGCGCACTGCCGCAGGGGGAAGCACGGGCTCACGCAGCCGGGCGATGCGTTCCACCAGCGGCATCGCACTCCAGAGTGAGGCGCCAAACACCAGCAGCATCGCCAGATTGACCGCCACCGGATACCACAGCAGCAGATGCTGAGTGCGTAATAGCTGGCTGCTGACACAGAGCAGTGCACCGAGCAGCGCCAGCCAGCCCATGACCGCGCCCATGGCGTTTTGCTGACGACGCAGCTGCAGCCAGCGCAGGCCAAACAGCAGTGCCAGCAGCCAGAAAAGCCCCTGCCAGCGCGGCTGGGTCAGCGCCAGCCAGACCAGTAGTGGCCAGGCCAGTAGCGTAAGCAGATTCAGCAGGCGAAGCGTAGCAGCAGGCACGGCGGGATCAGGCGTCTTCGCGCATCAGTTGTTCCACGGCATCCACCACATCCTGCACGGTGCGCACTGCGCGGAAGGTTTCCGGTTTAATTTTACGGCCGGTACGTTTTTGCAGATGAACCACCATATCGACGGCATCAATGCTGTCGAGTTCGAGATCTTCATACAGACGTGCCTCGGGATGGATATCCTCAGGCGCAATTTCAAACAGGCTGGTCAGCAGCGAAGCCACTTCCTGATAGATCTGTTCTTTGTTCATCATAAGGTTGTCTCCGCTTTCAGCCGCGCTGTTGGTTGACGAACGCAGCCAGCGTCGCAACAGAGAAAAAGTGGGCGCGCAGGGTTTCACTCTCAGCGGACAGCGCCACGCCGTAGCGATTTTTCACTGCCAGGCCAAGTTCCAGTGCATCAATCGAGTCCAGCCCCAGTCCGTCGCCAAACAGTGCAGCGTCGGTCTCTATATCATCGGGACTGAGATCTTCAAGGTTCAGCGTGTCGATAATCATCTGTTTGATATCGTTAATTAATGAATCCATACCGGTTTTCGTCTTACCTGTTCTGGGGGACCAGCGCCTGCTGTAAATGGCGGGTCAGGCGACGCGCGGCCAGCGGCTGCGCATCGGGATTGCTTTCACAAAACGACTGACTGTCGATTCGCGTTTGTACACGCACGGTAAACAGCGGTTTAACCGGCGGAATCTGATACCAGCGGCTCTGTTTATCGAGCATACGCTGGCTACAGGTGATGTGAACCACACGCAGATCGCATCCGGCGCGCACCGCAATATTGGCTGCCCCGCGCTGCAGAGTCAGTGGATGACCGTAGCGGGTGCGGGTGCCTTCCGGAAAGATCAGGATATTGTCGCCGCGCGCCAGTCGCTGCTGGCTGTCCGGCAACAGCGTCTCCGCTTCACTGTTGATCAGATAGTCCGCGGCGCGGATCACCCCACGCATAAAGGGGTTCTTTTGCAGATCGGCTTTAACCAGACAATCCATCTCTGGCAGTACCGAAGCGATCATCACGTAGTCGATCAGTGATGGATGATTGGCGACAATCAGGCATCCGCGATCCTGTTGCAGCAGCTCTGCGCCTTCAATCCGGTAGTCATAGACCCCGGTCATCCGGCAGAATCGCAGAAAGCAACGGAAGCTAAAGGCGATAGCGCGTCGGGCCAGCAGGCGGCGGCGCAGCGAATCGCGCTGTACCAGCAGCAGCAGGTTGAAGCCAATCAGCGACAGCAGCAGCCCGCCTATGCCAAACAGCGTAAAACTCACCGCCGTCATCACCAGCCGCCAGCAATAGTTCATACGGCTGCCGGTGTAGTGCGCCGGTTGTGAACAATCAGCCATGATGTCTCTCCCAGTGCCATGTCAGGCGTTCGCCCGGCAGGCTGAAGGTGGGCGATTCCGCCAGCCACTCCTGCAGAAAGCGCAGGCTCTGCGGTAACCCTGTGTCTGCCCTCTCCTCTCTGCCAGCACGGCCAGTGCAGTGCAGCTGGTCGCCCGGGCGCAGCAGCAGCGCCACCGCATAGGGAAAGTTCACACGCTGTTCCGGCAGCCACGGCAGATAGTAGTCAGGCACGATGCCGTCGAAATCGACCAGCAGTACCTGCTGATAACCCGCCTGATGCAGCGCGCTGACTTCGATCAATCCCTGCTGAAACGAGTCGACTCCGGCGGCGATTGAGGTGGAGACCAGTGGTGCTTTGGCTGCAATGGTCAGGCTACCGACCGCCGAATTGTGAACCGACATGGCAAAATCCGTGGGTGACATTGACTGCTGATCGGCCAGTGTAGTGAGGATGCGCAGATTACGTTCCAGTTCACCATGACGACTGGTGAACACGATAGCGTCAACCTGCTGACGCGCAAGCAGCGCCAGCCCACACTCTACCGCCGCACGACTGCCGCCGCTCAGACGACGTGCTGTCATCATCGGTAAAAATTTCGGCTTTGCCATCGCCTCTTTAGGGTCTATGACGGTGCCCTGTTGCGCCCAGTGCTGCCAGCCCTCGCCCCCGTGTAATCCCGGAGCCAGAGCCTGCCAGTCGACCAGTGAGTAAGCGAGTCTCATCTCAACACTCTTTTTGTCATATGTGTGGCGTCGGCGTTCATCGGGGCGTCAACCCGGCCCCCTGCAAAAAAAGTGCGTCCGGGAAACCCTCTGCCGATTCCGCATCAGGCCTTCACGGTAGAGGGTTACTCAGTGGTTCAGCAATAGCAGCTCATCTGATTTGTCGGCCGGCTGCCGGAGATCTTTATGCTTTGATCGGCTGTCGACACATCATTGCGACAGCGCACGCATTACTGAGCGGCAAGAGCAGAGAGTCGTAACTGAATATCCTGATCGAGATTGGCAATCCAGCGGTTGTAGTTATTGTGGATCTCGCCCTGCCCCGCTTTCAGGTTCTCACTGCTGACATAATCGATGCGGTAGTTCTGGCTGGTATACGTGATGCGAATAGTCGCCACGAAATCACGCTGGGCCAGACGACCATTGATCACGCCAGGCGAAACGGGAGTCATGACCCATTTCCGGCCAATACCCGCTTCAATGATCGCCAGTTTCATCTGGTTGTCGCTGTAACGCTGAGTGAGCGTTTGATTCACGTTATGAATCGGCGCAGTGCGCGCACAGCCGGTTAATAACGCAGCGACCACGGCCAGCGTGCAAATAGTTTTTTTATTCATGATGAATCCCTTCTTTTATTTTTATATCAGTAAGTTAAACGGTTAATCCGCCTCGCGCAGGCTAAGCTTTCAGTGCGCTTTTCCGTCTGGCTGGCTTAAAACCCGCGCATGATACCACCGAATGTAAAGACAGGTAAGCAGAAGTATGCATGGGTTTTAGGGGGTTATTTGGGGGATTAAAGCGGGGAATATACGCAGTCGCCGCGACAGCGCAGAGGCCGATCCCGGCCGCAGAAACTCTGGCTGCGGCTGGATCGGTCTGGGGATTACTGTGTGGAGGCGGGTGTCCAGCCACCGCCCAGCGCGCGGTAGAGATCGATCTGCGCCAGCAGCAGGTTATTTTTGACAGTCACCCGATTCAGCTGCGTTGAAAACAGGGTTCTCTGCGCATCCAGTTCATCCAGATAGGAGGCGTAGCCGTTCTGATAGCGATTGCGGGCAATGCGCAGCGCCTCCGTTACATAGGCTTCCTGCTTTTGCAGCTCCTGAAGTTGTGCCTCACGCTGCCTGATAGCGTCTATTGCATCGTTAACTTCCGAGAAGGCGTTGCGCACCACTTTTTCATAGCCATAAAGTGCCTGATTGCGCGTCGCCATTGAGACATCCACCTGCGCCGTCAGCGCTTCACGGTTCAGCAGCGGTGCCAGGATGCTGCCGCCCACGCTCCACAGCCGGAACGGATCATCCGCGAGCTGGTGCAGCACCGAACTCTGCAGGGTGCCGGTCGCGGTGAGGTTAAGCCCAGGCAGCAGCTTAGCGCGCGACGATGCCAGGCTGGCATCTGCGGCCAGTAACTGGCGCTGAGCCTGCACAATATCCGGACGGCGATTGAGTAGCTCTGATGGCAGCAGTGACGGCATCCGCTGCGGTGAAATCTGGTCAAACTGCTGACGACGGGCGATGCTGCGCGGGTTCATACCCACCAGAAGGCTCAGCGCATTCTCCTGCTGGGTGATCTGGTGCTGCAACTGAGGCATCTGCGCTTTGGCCGACTGATATTCCGAGGCGGCCTGCATCCACTCCAGCCTGGAGGTGTAGCCGGTTTCAAACTGACGCTGTGCCAGCTTCAGCGAATTGTTGCGGGTCGCCAGCGTCGCCTCCGTGACCCGCAACTGCTCATCCAGCGCGCACAGGTTGAGATAACCTGACGCCACCGAACTGGCGATGGTCAGCTCGGCGGCAGACGCAGCGGCCTGCTGCGCCGCTAAACTCGCCTGCGATGCGGTGATGCTACTGCTGCGTACTCCCCAGAGATCGACCTCGTAGTTCGCCTGTAATAAGCCCTGAAAAATATCGGTTTCATAGGGCTGGCCCGTCACTGACGAGAGCGTACGCTCCCGGGTCGCGGCCACACCGGCGCTCAGGGTCGGAAAGTTATCGCCCTGCGTGGCGCGCAGCTGGGCGCGATACTGGTCAACCCGGGATCGCGCCGTGAGGATATCGGGGTTATTGCGCAGCGCCTGCGTCACCAGCCGGTTGAGATTTTCATCATGAAAAGCGCGCCACCACTCCGCCTCCGGCGCAGCAGATGGCCCGACACTATTGCGCCAGGCGTCGGGGATCGGCAGAGAGGCCGGTGCCTTTTCAACCTGCGTGGCGCAGCCGGTCAGAAGGAGTGCCAGTGCGCTTACCATTAAGCCGCGCCGCATCATGGCGCGCCCTCACCGGCGGGTTGTGCGGCGGTGTCGATGTTGACTTCGACCGACATACCCGGGCGTAACTGATGCATATCCTGGTCATTGATGCGGATGCGAACCGGAATGCGCTGCGCAATTTTCACGAAGTTACCGGTGGCGTTGTCGGGCGAAATCGCGCTGAACTCTGAGCCTGCGGCCGGAGAGATAAATTCAACCTGACCCGTAAAGCGTTTACCATCCAGCGCATCGACCCGAATCGTCACCGGCAGGCCAGGACGAATATTTGCCAGCTGGGTCTCTTTCAGATTCGCGATAATCCATTTGTGATTAGGCACTACCGAGGTCAGGCGCGTACCTGCCGTGACATAGGCGCCGGTGCGCACCGCCAGCTGGCCGAGCTGGCCATCATCGGGCGCGGTAATCCGGGTATTCGCCAGATCGATCTCCGCCAGCTCCAGCGCGGCGCGGGCGCTGTCGACATCGCCTTTCAGCGCATCACGGTTAACGATGACGGTTTGCAGATTCTGCTGGGCGACGGCGATCTGCGCCGCAGCCTGACGTACCTGCGCCTGCGCCTGGGCGTCTGCGGCCCGGGCGGCATCGCGCTCGCGCACTGACAGGGATCCATCCGCCGTGAGATTTTCGACGCGCTTCAGATCGAAGCCGCTTTTCAGCGCCTGTGCTTTGGCATTCTCCAGTGCCGCTTTATTGCTCTGGATGGTCGCTTCTGCGCTGCGACGCTGCTGCAGGTTATTGTTCAGCGCCGCCTGCTTCATCGCCAGCTGCGCCTGCGCCTGATGCACCCGCTGGCGATAGATACGGTCGTCAATCGTCATCAGCAACTGCCCTTTTTTCACCGGCTGCAGATCGATCACCTCGACTGAGGTGAGATAGCCATTAACCTGCGGGCTGATAAAGGTCACCTGACCGCGCACATAGGCATTCTCGGTGCTTTGTATTGCGCTGGTGAAGGGCCAGAGTTGCCAGGCATAAAGAATAACCAGTACACCAATCACCACAATGCCGCTGCCTGCGGCGATAGAAAGAATACGGCGGCGATTCGCGCGTTCGCGTTCCGCCGCCTGAAGCTCATCCTGCTGACTCATTGTTTCTCCGTTGATTCCTGTAATGCGGCCAGCTGTTGCTGCTCACGCAGGTTAAATTGCGCCTGACGCCAGTCAAGATAACGACGACGGGTCAAACGCCAGATCACCCACATCAGGGTGACCAGTGCCAGCGCAGCGGTTAACAGGTAGGTGTCGTTATAAGCGAGCACGTTGGCCTGCAGCGTGGCGATTACCTGTAACTGGCTGGTGCTCTGCGCGCCGCGCAGAACGTCGTCACCCACCAGCGAATTAAACAGCGCATTATACTGACTGAGCCGTTCGGTGACGTTGGGATCGAGCAGTGAGAGCTGATCGCCCAGCAGGCTGGAGTGATATTTTTCCCGCCAGACCTGAAACGTGCCAAGAATAGCAGAGCCGATCAGCCCGCCGAGGTTCTGACTCATGCCAAACAGCACCACAAAGCTCACCAGATTTTTCGGCTGAGTCACCACGCTGCCAATGCCCATCAGCATCGCGGGCGCCATGAAAAAGGCGCTGCTGAAGCCCAGCAGAAACTGACTGAAATACATATTGCTGGCGCGGGTCAGTGGACTGGATTGCGCATCCATCAGCGAGGCGATAATCATCACCACCAGCGAGGTGACAATCGGCCAGTTGAGATGATTGGGCTTGATAGTCAGCGCACTGGCGGCGATGCCCGCAATAACCCCGGCCATGATCGCCAGCGCCAGACCGCGCATCTGATCGTTCTGCAAGCCAATCTGCTGCAGAAAGCCGATTGCACCGGTGTTCTGTTCCGCCAGTACGATACGGATCATGATCATCACAATGCCCAGCCGCACCATCATGCCGCTGCTGAGCCAGCGGGTATTGATCAGCGGGTTGCGCCGGTTATGCTCAATGACGATCGCAGCGACAATCAGCGTCAGGGCGATCGCGGTACAGATACCGAGCCAGGGCGTGGTAAACCACCACTCAATACGGCCCAGCGTCAGTACGCCGCACAGCAGCGCCATACCGGGTGCCAGCAGGATAAAGGTGACGAAATCCATCTTTTCAAAGGTTTTGATGCGATCGCCCGGTGGCAGTTTCACCAGCAGTACCCCGCCCAGCGCAATCAGCGCCAGGCCGAGTTCAAACAGATAGAGGCCGCGCCACTCGTTGAGCTGCAGTAATTCCGAAGAGAATAAGCGGGCCAGCGGGATAGCCAGTTGCGATACCGTCAGGCCAATCACCAGCGCTTTCAGGCGATGTTTCGCAGGCCAGGCCTGTACCTGATAGTAGATGCCCAGAGAGCTGAGCGCCGCCGCCACCATACCGTGAGCAGTGCGCACAATGATTGCCGAACTGAGATCGTTGGCGAAGAGATGGAAAAACGCCACCAGTACATACAGCACCAGAAACGCCTCGGTAAAGACACGCAGGCCAAACTGCTGGCGGAATTTCACCAGCAGCAGGTTAATAGAGATGTTGCCCATCACGTAGACCGCGGGCAGCCAGGCAATCTCATTCGACCAGGCACCAAAGGTACCCTGCAGGTTGACCAGATTCGCCGTGACCAGCGCGTTACTCAGCGCACCGGTCAGCGAGATAAGTAAACCGATCAGGCCAAACGCCAGGCGTTTTGGCATCGGATGCAGCGGCGTCGAGGGCGATCCCGGCAGCATCGGTTTTTCGTGCGGCAACCACTCGCGTGCAGCGTAGGGATTTCGCTTTGCCACTGCTACATACTTCCCATGCGGCTCAGGAGTTGTTGCAATACGCGCTCGGTCACGGCCAGATCCTGAGGGTCAATATCGGCCAGCATTTCAGTACGGAGTGCGTCAGCCTCGGTTTTCACTTTGGCGAACGCTTCGTTACCCTTATCAGTCAGCACCAGGTGACGCTTACGTCGATCTTCTGGCGGCTGTACCCGCATCAGCAGTGACTGTTTCACCAGCCGATCCACCAGCGGTACCATGCTGGCATCTTCCAGCCCCAGCAGCTGTGCCAGCTCGGTCTGGGTCATGCGTTGCGGCTCACTGGCAATCAGCCCGATGGCCATCCAGCTGCTCATGCTTAAGCCGCTATCTTTAAGGTGACGATCCACCGCCAGGCGCCAGGCATGTGCGGTCAGATGCAATAAGTGGGTAAAGGTACGCGTGTGCTGAGACAAATGTTAGCAGCCTAATAGTAAGAGTTCTAATTGATTGGTGACGTTATTATACGCAAAGCGAAACGCCAATGAAAAGCGTCCGGTCTGTTAAAAATTAGTGGATCGCGGCAGAATGTCCAGAGGCCGCAACCGGGAGCCGGATAACATGAAACAGGCATCAGCAAACTGGGTCGATCTGCGCCGTGACGCCGTCAGCGGTATTGAGGCGCTACGCGCCCATTTTACCGGACACGCCTATGATCCTCACTGGCACGACAGTTATCTGATTGGCGTGACCGAGCAAGGTGTACAGCAGTTTCATTCACGGCGCAAACAGCATCAGAGCCGACCAGGCACGGTCTTTATGCTGGAGCCGGAGGAGCTGCATGATGGTGATGCCATCAACGAAAGCGGTTTTACCTACCGGATGCTCTATCTTTCGCCGCAGCAGATTGCGCAGCACCTGGCTCCGATGCTGGCTGATAAACCCTCACTGCGTGAGCTACGTTTTGCCGCCACGCTGCGCGACGAGCGTCCACTGGCTTATGCCGTCTGGCATGCGTTTGATGCCTTGTGGCACAACCATCCCGACATCATCAAAGAGGCGGCGCTGGACCGGATGTTTGGGCAGCTCATCCCGCACCGGCAGTGGTCACTGCCCGCTCAGCCCCCGGATAAAGATGCCCGGCTGGCACTGCAGTCGCGTGACTGGCTGATTGCCCATCATGCGGATAATCCCGGTCTGGAGCAGATGGCGCAGCATCTGCAGGTGGATCGCTTCCGGTTATCGCGTCTGTTCCAGGCTCACTGGGGTTTGCCGCCCCACGCCTGGCTGGTGCAGTGGCGGCTGAGCCAGGCGCGTCGTCAGCTGGCGCAGGGCCAGCCCGTCGCCGATGTGGCAGCCGCGCTGGGTTTCGCCGATCAGAGTCACCTGGGCCGCTGGTTCAAACGCGCCTGCCAGCTTACCCCTTCCCGTTATCAGCACGCCTGCACAAATCTTCCAGACCTGGGTTAAGCCACTTGCCACAATGCGTTTTTTTAGTCAGGAGAAGCGCAATGCAAGACCCACGCTGTGTAATGATACTCAATGCCGCTCTGCCGCCTGGCAAAGCCACCAATGCTGCCGCCGTGATGGCATTAACCCTGGGACAGCGACATCCGGCGCTGGTTGGCGACACCCTGGAGGATGCTGACAGGCGCCCTTCTCCCGGTTTGATCACTACCGGGATTCCGGTGCTGGCCGCGACTGATGAACAGCTCAGTGCATTGCGGGAACAGTGCGAACAGGCTGAATACGATCTGGTGCTGTTTCCGGAAGAGGGCCAGACCACTACCGATTATCAGGCGCTGAGCGCCGTCCTGCGACAGCAACCGCGTCAGCAGTGGCGCCTGCTGGGCGTCGCCATCGTCGGCGATAAAAAAGCCCTGCGAAAGCTGACGGCAAAACTGGCGCTATTCAGCTAATCTATTTGCGGGAAGCTGGTCATGGCTTCCTGTTTTTCCCTTCCCGCCCCTCGGCCCCGCCGTTTGTACAGGTTACTTGTACAGCTTTCGTTTCGGAATAGTCCTTATAAGCTGCTGATAAGTGTCAAATAGCACACTTTGTTAAAGAATCCGATTGTACAGATTGGGCTTCATTGTATAAGTTTACTGCCACGAGTTGTCATGCGACTCTGTAACGAATGATGCACTTGCGTCGCCTCTGAAGGTGTCAGTGGATTTCCACCTTCAGAGGTTATTTTTTCTGTTCAATTTGTGACACTGGTACCATCGCATCTGTCCATGCGGTGGTTTTTTTTGATCGCTTTTGTCCTGACATCCGAACCGGAATCGGGCTGTTCTGAAGGGCTTACACATGCAATATATTCTTCCCCGGACCAATCAGGAAATTGCTGATTATTTTAATCCTGCCGCCAATAAACCCGCCAGCGAGATGGAGATGCTGGGTATCCTGGTTGCAGAAATTTTGCAGTCAGGCATGCCAGTGAACAATAAAGCGATTATCTCAAAGCTTATTCATCGGCTGGAGCTGGAAAGCGACAGGGAATTACTGGATATCTACCGACAGCTGCTTGAACTGGTGGTCCATAAAACCCCGGACGATTTTTCACTGTAGCATCGACTCCACGGAGGGAGTCATCCGCCTTTTTCTGGTATCTTCGCCAGTCGCCCGGTACTATCTGCCCCTCACTGTTTATCCTGATCTTCCCGCCCCTCGCGCGGGAGCAAAATAACTAAAGAGCCTGCAATCCTTTATGACTCAAACCAATGATATTGCCGCAACCGACGTTGTGGCGGGCGATATCAGTGTAGGGCGCGTTCTGCGTTCGCCTGCGCTGCTGACCCGCGAATGCCTGGCCGGGGTGATTACCGCGCTGGCGCTGATCCCTGAAGTGATCTCCTTTTCCGTTATTGCCGGTGTAGACCCTAAAGTCAGCCTCGTCGCCTCGGTGGTGCTCTGCCTGACTCTGTCGATACTGGGCGGACGTCCTGCGATGGTAACAGCGGCTGCGGGTTCAGTGGCGCTGGTTATCGGGCCGATGGTCCATCTGCATGGCGTTGAATATATTCTGCCTGCGGTGGTGATGGGCGGCGTCATTCAGATTCTGTTTGGTGTGGCCGGTCTGGCGCGCATGATGCGTTATATTCCCCGTTCGGTGATGCTGGGATTTGTGAATGCGCTCGGGGTGCTGATTTTCTTTGCTCAGGTGCCGCACGTCTGGGGACAGTCATCACTGGTGTGGATCTTCTTTGCCGTCACACTGGCTATCGTGCTGTTGTTGCCGCGTCTGATAAAAAGTGTTCCTTCACCGCTGGTTGCCATTGTGGTAGTAACTGCCGTCGCGCTGCTAATGGGCTATCGCATGCCGAACGTGGGCGATGAAGGGCCGATGAGTCCCGGTCTGCCCGGTTTTAACAGCCTGCTGGTACCACTTAACCTGCAGACCCTGCAGATTATCTGGCCCACGGCCCTGAGCATCGCCTTTGTCGGGCTGATGGAGTCGCTGCTGACCGCCAAACTGGTCGATGACCTGACCGATACCCCCTCCAGTAAGCGTCGTGAATCCTGGGGCCTGGGCGTGGCGAATATTCTGGCGGGTTTTTATGGTGGTATCGCCGGGTGCGCGATGATAGGTCAGACCATCGTCAATGTTGAACTGGGCCGGGCGCGCAGCCGGGTTTCCACCGTGGCCGCCGGTCTGGTGCTGCTGTTACTGGTGACCGGACTGAGCCGGATTATGGCGCAAATCCCGATGGTGGTACTGGCCGGGATTATGATGGTGGTGGCCGTGAAAACCGTTAACTGGCATAGCCTGCAACCCGCTACCCTGAAACGTATGCCGTGGTCAGAGACGCTGATTATGGTGCTGACGGTAGCGGTGACTGTCTGGACAGGTAATCTGGCACTGGGCGTTCTGGCTGGGGTAATCCTGGCTATGCTGCTGTTTGCCCGCCGTATTGCGCACGTTATTCATGCGGAGCGTCAGCTGAGCGAAGATGGCGAGTCGGTGCGCTATGTGGTGCGCGGCCCGCTGTTTTTCGCCAGCAGCAACGATCTGTTTGAGCATTTCGATTATGCCCACGACCCTAAAAAGATCACTATCGATTTAACGCATGCGCAAATCTGGGATGCGTCCAGCGTCGCGGCGCTGGATGGCATTGAGTATCGCTATCAGCGTTATGGTGCAGAGGTGACGATTGAGGGGCTGGACCCACGCAGCACGGACTTCCATCAGCGCCTGACCGGTAATTTCGGCTAAAAACCCAGTTCTGCTGCCTCTCCGGCAGCAGAAATCACTCAGCCTGTTGCCGCCGCGCGCGGTAGCGTCCAACCATCGCAATCAGCGCCTGGTAGATTAAACCGGCGTAGAGACTTGTCAGAATCGCCAGACCAGGCTCTTTGCCCTGCTGATGCCATGACATAAACCACATGAATACGCCCCACAGTACAGAGAACACCAGCCACCCGCGGACGAACTTCATCATGCCATTCATAACGACTCCTCTTAAATGAAGCGCTACCTTAGCGCGCTCCGGCCTGAAACGCATTGTCAGCATGCACGAGTTGCGAGGCGTCTCAAATAATCGTCGACAATTTGCCATGCGTGTTGATGATTTAGCCCTGTCCGGGCGATTTTGTTGCGATTCTCTATACTCAACGTTCGCTTACCTGATCGGGGAATTACGATGAAACGTACTGCTTATCTGTTATCCACACTGGCTATCCTCGCCACGCTTACGGCCTGTGCACCGCCGCCACCGGGCAGAGATGCCCCGCCACCGCCACCACCTGGCGGGCAGCAGCCGGTGGGCGCACCCGGCGGCAGCGGCCCGGCAGGACAACCGCAGGCCTGACATTATTCTGCCAGCCTGCGTTGCGGGCTGGTTAATGCCGGAAGGCGCAGCCGCAGGCTGACATCTCACCCGGCAGCACTTTGCCTGCGTGAGAGTGACGCCGCTGTAATTGCCCCTGCTCTTCAGCACTGCTGTTGCCTGCCTGCTGTCCCAGCCAGCGATCCAGCGCGCGGCCAGCGATCTGCCGGATGTCAGGTGACCAGCTGGTAAGATGCCAGGTTGAGCTGCGGGCTTCTTCACTATCGCCAAAACCTGCCACTGCCAGATGGATACCCTGACCAAAATCCCGAATCGCCTGCATTGCACCAAAGGCCATCAGATCGCTTTCACAGAAGAGTGCCTGGATACGCTCAGCAGCACGTGTCTTTTTCAGGTAAGACATCATCGCCTGATAAGCGCAGTCACGATCATCACTGCCCACAGTCAGTTCGGCGTTCAACGCCGTGCCCGACGCCAGCAGAGAGGCGCGATAGCCCTGTTTTTGCGCCAGTTCGCCTGGCTGAGCCTGCATAAAGCCAAACCGCTGATGCCCTTGTTTAAGCAATAATTCCGCTGTCACCTCACCCGCCCGCAGTGCATCCGCCTGCAGTTCAGGCTCAGCGTCAATCTGAAGCACTGGCAAATTGCAGGCATCAGTAACGCGGTTACCGGGGAGTAACAGCAAACCACGCAGCCCGAGTAGTGTAGCCTGCCGGATGAGTGCGGTCAGTGTGACGTCGGTTTCGGCACTCAGTAGCACCGAGATAACACCGCGCGCGTTAAGCTGGCGCATCACTTCGTCCAGCATTTTTTGTTGATACGGATTGAGCAACTGACTGGCGACAACACCGATAACCGGAGGGACCGCCGGTTCAGTTAAGTCAGGTGTGGAAGGTGTAATCATTGGCATTAATTCTCTGCGACGGCAAACAATAGCCACCACAATACGGTAAACCACAACGTTTCAACAGGTTACAGAGTTCGACACAGGCCGCAAAAATGAGTGAAATCGGATGTAATTGGAATAGATCGGCAGAAACCCAAAAGGGATAAGGCTGGCGTTAACGTAGATGCAGGAGAGGGACCGGGCAGCAGGAGTTGAACCCGCATCGTCAACCCGTTAAGAGTTGCAGTAATACCTTTATACCATGCCCGAATGGCGTGCCTGGAAAAGCCGCGCTATGTGAACAAGAAGCGTAGTACGACTTTCTGACCAGGCAAGCGCAAGCGGCAGGTATTTTTGCAACCGTCGTATGAAATCAAAAAAGAGGTGCTGCTGCCTGTAGGCATTGATTATTCAGCTAACCTTAAGTTTCAGGCAGCCTGTTCCGACCGGGACTTATGGCCAACATTTTGCAGAGGTCAAGACTATGCCGTCAGGACAATTTTACGTGGTTGATCAACCCGAACTGAATTTTACCGCCAATTATCATATTGATACGGTTAATGATAAACCCTACCCCTCGCGCATGGTACTGGAGATCCGGAAGCAGTCACAGCCGACTGAGGCCTTTGATGATATCAGCATCGGCCATGAAGTGACCTTTGTCTCTTCCAGTGGTGAGGCGCAACGGATGGTGCTGGTGAGTGACACTGATGATGAGCTGGTATTCAGCTCCAGGGGCTGATGCCGGCTTTGATGCCGGCTTATACCGCTAAACGGAGGTTGCAGTCGCCATATCCGCCAGATAGCAGGCACAAAAAAACCGCCCTTGGGCGGTTACGACATTACTGCATATTGCTTTTATTCTATTAGATTTTCTTCGGCAGAAATATGGTGCCCGGGGCGGGACTTGAACCCGCACAGCCTTACAGCCGAGGGATTTTAAATCCCTTGTGTCTACCGATTTCACCACCCGGGCAGGGTGTAACTGGAGGCGCGTCCCGGAGTCGAACCGAGGTACACGGATTTGCAATCCGCTGCATAGCCACTCTGCCAACGCGCCTTAAACTGATGTGCCGTCAGGTTAACCTGACCTGCGAATCTGGAGCGGGAAACGAGACTCGAACTCGCGACCCCGACCTTGGCAAGGTCGTGCTCTACCAACTGAGCTATTCCCGCAATTCAGCAATTTCGTCGAACCTGCTGATTTTATTTATCTTCTGGCAGCCTGGCTGCCGTTCGATGCGATGCATTCTACTTAGATGACGCAATGAGTCAATAAAATTATCCTCACAGCGCGTCCGTTTGCTGCTTTTTAAATCGTATCGATCACGGTTCGAGCAGATCGCCGCGCGCGGCGCTTAAATACTGGAACATAGACCAGAAAGTCAGCACGGCAGCAATGTATAACGCCACCACACCAATCGCCACGACGGTAGCATCAGGACGCCAAAGCAAGGCAAACAGTGAGAACATCTGGGCAGTGGTTTTCACTTTACCAATCCAGGAAACCGACACGCTGCTGCGTTTACCAATCTCCGCCATCCATTCACGCAGCGCAGAGATAATGATCTCGCGTGCAATCATGGTGGCGGCGGGCAGCGTAATCCACCAGGCGTGGAAATATTCCGCCACCAGCACCAGCGCAATGGCCACCATCACTTTATCCGCTACCGGATCGAGAAACGCACCAAAGCGTGTTGTCTGCTTCCAGCGGCGCGCCAGAAAGCCATCAAACCAGTCGGTGATGGCAGCAAAAACAAAAATCAGTGCAGTCGCCAGCGGCGCCCAGGTGAACGGCAGATAGAAAGCCAGCACAAAGAACGGGATGAGCACGACTCGAAACAGGGTGAGACACGTCGGGATGTTTAATTGCATATGCCGGTAACTGTCTGGATATAGGTAGAATTTAGCCTATGTTCCTACATTGCCCCCCCCGTTTCAATGCTAGTGTTTCAACGAGTAGTATATTTTTTCTGCCAGAGCATGTGAGATACCGGGTACATTGGCGATCTCCTCCACCGACGCGTTCATCAGCGGTTGCAGGCCCCCCATGTACTTAAGCAGTTGCTGACGCCGTTTCGGCCCCACCCCTTCGATGCTTTCCAGTGCGCTGGTGTTCTTTACTTTGGCCCGTTTTTTACGGTGGCCTGAAATGGCATGATTGTGAGCGTCATCACGAATATGCTGGATCACATGCAGCGCTGGCGCATCGGGTGGCAGCGAAACGCCCTCACCTTCCGCTTCAAAGAACAGCGTCTCCAGTCCGGCTTTACGATCGCTGCCTTTCGCTACGCCGAGTAAAATCGGCCGGCTTTTGTCCCAGGGCACATCCAGTTCCGCGAAGACCTGCTTCGCCTGAGACAGCTGGCCCTTACCGCCATCGATCAGAATTACATCCGGGATCTTATCTTCTTCAATCGCTTTACCATAACGGCGGCGTAACACCTGATTCATGGCGGCGTAGTCATCACCCGGCGTAATGCCGCTGATGTTGTAGCGACGATAATCGGCACGCAGCGGACCATTCTGGTCGAACACCACGCAGGAGGCGATGGTCTGCTCACCCATGGTATGACTGATATCGAAACACTCCATGCGTTTAATTTTGTCCAGCTCAAGAAACTCCGCCAGCGCCATCAGCCGCTGATGAATTGTGGAGTGCTGTGACAGACGCGTGGTTAACGCCGTCGCGGCGTTGGTGCGCGCCAGTTTGAGATAACGGGCGCGATCCCCGCGCGGCTTGCTCTGAATACTCACCCGACGCCCGGCCAGCTCACTGAGGGACTCTGCCAGCAGTTCACGCTCTGGCAAGGTAAAGTCCAGCAGAATATCGCCAGGCAGCGTACGTGCCTCGCTACCCTGCAGGTAGAACTGCCCGACAAAGGTCTGAACGACCTCAGCCAGATCGGTATCGACGGGCACTTTCGGGAAGTAGCTGCGGCTGCCTAACACTTTGCCCTGACGGATAAACAGCACGTGGAGACAGGCCATGCCCGCTTCATAAGCCACACCCATCACATCAAGGTCATCGCCCTGATTCGAGACAAACTGCTTTTCGGTGATACGTCGCACAGCCTGAATCTGATCGCGCAGGCGTGCCGCCTCTTCAAAGCGCAGGCCCATGCTCGCCTCTTCCATCCGTTTGACCAGCTGGTTAAGAACCTGATCGTCTTTACCCGCCAGGAACAGGCGCACGTAATCGGTCTGCTGTGCATACTCCTCCTCACTGACCAGTCCCGCGACACAGGGACCCAGACAGCGGCCAATCTGATATTGCAGACAGGGCCGGGAGCGATTGCGGTAGACACTGTTTTCGCACTGGCGGATAGGGAAAACTTTTTGCAGCAGTCCCAGCGTTTCACGCACCGCATAGCCGTTGGGGAACGGGCCAAAGTATTCGCCTTTGGCATGCTTTGCACCACGGTGCATCGCCAGTCGCGGATGAGTATCGCTGCTAAGAAAGATGTAGGGGTAAGATTTATCGTCGCGCAGCAGCACGTTGTAGCGCGGCTGGTAGAGCTTGATGTAGTTATGCTCAAGCAGCAGCGCTTCGGTTTCGGTGTGGGTTACGGTGACATCGATGTGCTGGATATTACTAACCAGCGCTTCGGTTTTGCGGCTGCCGACCTGAGTGCGGAAGTAGCTGGTCAGACGCTTCTTCAGGTCTTTGGCTTTGCCCACATAGATGACGGTGCCTGAGGCGTCATACATGCGGTAAACACCGGGCTTGCTGGTTACCGTACTCAGAAAGGCTTTGGAATCAAAAACGTCATTCACTACTGATTAACGGCTCCGCATTATAGAGGCCATGTCGAATGGCCAGATGCGTTAACTCTACGTCGCCACTGATATTCAGCTTGCTGAACATCCGGTAGCGGTAACTGTTAACGGTTTTAGGACTGAGATTTAACTGCTCGGAAATTTCCGTCACCTTTTGTCCACGGGTGATCATCAGCATAATCTGCAATTCCCTTTCCGACAAACAGCTGAAGGGGGATTCCGCTTTTTGTGGCTCAATCTGGCTCAGCGCCATCTGCTGGGCGATATCTGAAGCGATGTAGCGCTGTCCGGCATTGACCGAGCGAATCGCATTGATCACCTCCTGCGGCGCAGCCCCTTTACTGAGGTAGCCTGCAGCCCCCGCCTGCATCACTTTCGCAGGCAGCGGATTTTCCGTGTGAATGGTCAGCATGATGATTTTGATATCGGGATTGTAACGCACGATTTTCCGCGTCGCCTCCAGTCCACCGATGCCCGGCATGTTCATATCCATGAGGATCACATCAACCTGATTGGCACGGCACCACTTAGCGGCATCCTCGCCACAGTTGACCTCTCCGACCACGGCCAGACCTTTGACATCCTCCAGGATGCGACGGATTCCGGCACGGACAAGTTCATGGTCATCAACAAGAAGCACACTGATCAACGGGGAAACTCCAGAGGCTAAAAAAAGAGGAATCAATTAACGAATACAGGCGATAATCATACCCGCTTTTACCTCAAAAGCACATCAACAAAGCAAAACAGTCGACGCTTCGCATAACGATTTCCAGCCCCGTGCAGCCAGCAATAACAGAGATTTCTTACAACCGACAGGCGTACTGAATAATCCTTAAACTCTTACTATTTCATGGTATTAACACCAGACTTTGCTGTGCCTTATCGCTGCAGGCCCTTGTGATATCTGGCCCGGCAACACCTGTAATTACTTTCAGCGATTGATTAGTTGTACTGGACAAACCAGCTGTTTATAGCGAAGCGAACCGGCTGCTCCAGCAACTTACTGACCCTGTGATATACTCACGCACTGCTGTTCGGACAGATTGCCGACACATTGTCATTCACCAAGGAGAAACGCATGAGCGATGAAGATTTTGCAACTTCGCAGGAAGCCCGGAAATTAGCGGATGAAATCGCGGGTCTGAAGATGATGATCACCCTGATCCTGAAAGGTATGGGCCAGGCTGATGCCGGCAAAGTGATTATCAACATGGAACGCTATGTACAGACGCTGGGCGACAAGCCTCAGGCGGAAGTATTCAGCAATACCATTAAGCAGATCAAAACAGCCTACCGTCAGTAAGCTTGCTTGCCCCCACAGCCGCGGGGGCAAATTAATTAACTGTGCGCCTGCCAGTTAACCGAAACGCCCAGCGTAGGCAGCACCTCTTCCGGACTAAAGCGCCGCGTTCCCCGATACTTTTCAGCCAGCGCTGGCTGAACCACCGGAATACGGATCGCAAACAGATTATCTTCTGACAGAATAAGTCCCGGCGTCAGCGGCTCATACACCACCTGATGCTCTTCAAACATCTTCTCCAGCATCGGCGTTGCCGAACTGATGATGTATTCCATACCGTTCAATTCTGCCAGCTGCACGGCGTGCCAGAGAATATTCAGTGGCAGTTCAGCGTCCACATCCAGCCGTGCCGAGAAGCGCGACATTTCCCACACTTTCTCATGGCTGAAAGGCAGTACGATGCCTTCACTCAGTTCAGGTTCGAACCAGGGCATCAGACGCGCACAGCCGCTGATGCCCTCCCGCGCATTCCATGCGATCAGCCAGGTGACATCTGAACGATCGTAGCGATCATATTCCTGTCCTGGCGTGCTCAGACGTGGCGGAATTGACCACCCTTCGCCGCGCGCAAAGACGCTGTATCGGTAGCTGCCGAGTTCGGCAAGCAAAGAGGATGGCATATCCTTTAATTGCGTTTGCACTATTTTCATCATGCGCCTCTGACATCCCCATGTTTGCAATGATTTCTTTGCGCCAGCCTGGCAAAGTCCCGGCGCAGAATAGACAACAGACCTGTGCAAAGGAACAGCTAAATGTAGCCGTTGCTTAATGTTCAGATCAGTCCGATTGCCGCTGCATAGCAGGCAATCTGCGTTTTATTGGAAACATTGAAACGCTTTTGCATATTTTTTTGGTGAAAGTTAACGGTATGTTCAGAGATGGATAAAATAAGTGAAATTTCGACCGCCGTTTTTCCTTCGGCTGTCCATTTCAAAATTTCCAGCTCGCGCTGACTAAACTCTTTTTTTAGTACCATCATTGCATCATCGCTAAAGCGTTCCAGCGTATCCAGACTTAGTTCCGCTAAAAGGTGTAGTTTCACCTCCAGCTCAGCATGGCAGAGCTGGACAGAAATGGGCTGTTGCGACGATATAGATAATATACCAATGACGCGATTTGGTGCCATTGCAGAGCAAGAAAATCCGCTCTGCAGCCCATATTCTCTCGCCTCATGCCACAAATTGCCGGCGTCAGCGAACAGTTCCTCCGTCCACGCCATGCCTCTGCCCGGTCGCTGACACAACCTGAGCACCGGATCGACAGCGTAATAATTCTGCTTCTCATAGCGTTTAACCCATAGTTTGGGATAGGTGCTATGTAAATGAATACGCGGTCGGGTAAAAGGCACCGGGTGCTGAATCAAAAAGGCAAAATAATCGAAGCCTAATGATTCAATAAATTGTTGCAATAACGGCTTCAATTCAGAAGAAACCGTTAATGCCTGAAATTGTTCTTTCGCCTCAGCTCGCCAAGCGAAATAATTTTCAGTACTCATATTGCCTCAGCGTTAATTTCACTCGCCCTTCCGGTAATATTCATTCAGATTCATCGGATAAAATAAATTTGCAGAAGAAAATTAATTTATCGTGCAGGACGAACCTGTCCCGATCTACAGCGCATTTAACCTTTCACCGTTGGAGCGGAGTGAAAAAGTGTTCCTGCCTTTACAAGGTGAGGCCGATCACAGCAATTTCAATCACCCCAGAAGAATAAGATTTTTCTGATGGGATTTCAATCCCTGACCTCCAGTGCAATTTTTTCTCAGACTTGAAAAGTCTGCTGAAAATATTGAATCGCGATGCTGATTGTTGGGTAAATAACGAGTAAACAAGGCGTTAATTACTCCATTATAAGCGAAGCGGCAGTGGCAAATTTCTGACATATTTTTTATCAGGAAATAAGACCGGCTCTCTCATTGCAGCCATCAGGACAGGCTTCGTCAGACGTCCCCGCAGCCCCTGTGGCGTCTGCTGAGGCAGCTAACCGGCTTGCTGCCCGCGCCACGCGCTTGCAGGTTACAGACCTGTCCCGGTTTTCAGTGGCAGCCCTGTAAGCGTAACGATGTGCTGTTTAATAAACCTTTTCTGCTCTCCCCTGCCCGACCGTGCTCTGTGCCAGTCGATTCATATCCTGCTGTGGTTTATCCACTTATCTGACTGCGGGTACCTGACCCAGGACAGCACGTCCGTAATAGTCACCTTTACTTAATCTGCTACCTGGCCGCAATACGTGGCGGAGATCACTATTTACGGCGTAATGCTCAGCACTGACTCTATTTTAATCAGTTAAATCACTTTACCGATAGTCACGCAACTAAATCATCTGAAAATAAATTTGCAGGTAAAATCCGTTCTTTTCTTAATCACGCACTTTTTTATTTATGCGATACCTTTCCCTTATTTCTGCCAGCGCAATCATGAAATAATTTCATCATGCCGCCAGCAGGCGCTGAGCAAATGACGCTGAGAATTTGCGCAAGAGTTTTATCCCGCAGGCATCGTTTTATTCTTACAAATGGCCCTGAAATCGGTTTTTTTAGGAGCATCCTGACCTGTTGTCAGACTATTTCAGTAAGGGATCAGGTTCAGCAATGATAACTGGATGGGTTTTACTGGCACCATAAGAACATTTCTTAATCAAACACGGTATTAATCCTGTCTGATGATTTATCGGCAGTAGCCTGCACCACGCATACCCAGATGAAAATGTGAGGCGTGAGCGGCGTTATAGTCCGGCCCCAGCGCATTGCCGAATACCTCACAGCCGCCACGCCACAGCGTATGAAGCATTGCCGCTTTTTCTTCCGGCTGTTGCCAGTGACGACTGACCTCAAGCCGCTGGCCATCAGCCAGCTGAAAGCCTGTCACATCCCAGGCATCGGCGGTGGCATGTTCACTGAGCCGCCCCTGAGCACGATGATAAATATTACGGCAGGCGTAACTGCCGACATGGGTAATTCGTACCAGTGGACTGTGCATCTCTCTGGCGGTCTGTTCACGACTGCGCAGAGCATACATGGTGCTGGCGACGGCCATAGGACAGCTGGCCAGAAAGCTGCTGCTGAGGCTGACCGGGCCAAATTTCTGAACCCGCAGCGGATGACTGAGCGGACAGTGACCCGTGACGTCCGGACGCTCGCTGAAGCTGACCCAGCCCGCCTGTTGAGCGCGTCGCATCACCGCCAGACATGCGTCAGGATCGCTGGCCAGCCTTTTCATCTTAATCTGCGTCATCCAGCCCGGCGGATCGGTAACAGAGAGTGGCGTAAAGGGATTAAACTGCGGCGGCAGATGCTGCTTAAGCCAAGGTAAGCTGACCCATCCCAGCGCAAGCAATAGCAAAAACAGGATAAGCGTGCGCATAGTCCCTCTCGCAGCATGATGATTAGCAAACAAAAAGTGTAGAAGCCCATCGCCTTTCACGCCGCCTGACTGACATAACGTGATGAATAATTACCCAGGCTGACGAAGGTTTGAACAAAATCGCGCTTTATTGCCGCTTCCGGGGCGGCAGGCATCACAATTGGTAAAAAAGCGTTACCCGATTCCGGCTCTCTTCCTCTATCTTATGCCGACTTGCCCTCAGGCAGACGCCTTGACTAACAGCCAGCAGAGCTGAACACAACATCACGACAGGAAAGACAATTCTATGGTTGATCAATCTAAAGAAACCGCAAGCACCCACGAAACGCCCGATAAACTCCAGCGCAATCTGCACAATCGTCACATCCAGCTGATCGCCATTGGTGGCGCTATCGGTACCGGCCTGTTTATGGGTTCCGGTAAAACCATCAGCCTGGCTGGCCCCTCGATCATTTTCGTCTATATGATCATCGGTTTTATGCTGTTCTTTGTGATGCGCGCCATGGGGGAGCTGCTGCTCTCCAACCTTGAGTACAAATCCTTTAGCGATTTTGCCGCTGATCTGCTTGGCCCGTGGGCCGGCTACTTTACCGGCTGGACCTACTGGTTCTGTTGGGTGGTAACTGGCATTGCCGACGTGGTGGCAATCAGCGCCTATTTCCAGCTCTGGTTTCCGGGCTTCTCGATCTGGATGAGCGCCCTGCTTTGCGTGGTGGTTTTTCTGGCGCTCAATATTGCCACCGTCAAGCTGTTTGGCGAGATGGAGTTCTGGTTTGCGATCATTAAAATCGTCGCCATTGTGGCACTGATCGTAACCGGGATTGTGCTGGTATCGATTCACTACCCCTCACCGGGCGGCGGCACAGCGTCACTCAGCAACATCTGGGATCACGGCGGCATGTTCCCGAAAGGCCTCAGCGGCTTCTTTGCCGGCTTCCAGATTGCGGTGTTTGCCTTTGTCGGCATTGAACTGGTGGGCACGGCAGCGGCTGAAACCCACAATCCGCATAAAGTGTTACCGCGCGCGATTAATGCGATTCCGTTGCGGGTCATTATGTTTTACGTGCTGGCGCTGATGGTGATTATGGCGGTAACGCCCTGGACCCAGGTGATGGCCGATCGCAGTCCGTTTGTTGAGATGTTCGTTCTGATTGGTCTGCCTGCGGCTGCGAGTATCGTTAACTTTGTGGTGCTGACTTCTGCCGCCTCCTCAGCCAACAGCGGCATCTTCTCCACCAGCCGTATGCTCTATGGCCTGTCGCAGCAGGGTGTGGCCAGCCGCGCCTTTGGCCGACTCTCTGCCCGTGCGGTGCCGACTACCGGCCTGTTTTTCTCCTGCCTGTGCCTGCTGATTGGTGTGGCGTTGATCTACCTGATCCCGGATGTAATGAAGGTCTTCACGCTGGTGACCACCGTCTCGGCCATTCTGTTTATGTTCGTCTGGACCATCATTCTGTGCAGCTATCTGGCCTACCGTAAAAAGCATCCGCAGCGCCATGCGGAGTCGGCATTTAAGATGCCGCTGGGCAAATTCATGTGCTGGGTCTGCATGGCATTCTTCGCATTTGTGCTGGTGCTGCTGACGCTGCAGGAAGATACGCGCCAGGCGCTGATGGTTACGCCACTCTGGTTTGCCCTGCTGGGTGTCGGCTGGATGCTGCGTAATCGTCGTAGCCGCTAATCGGTAATATCATGAACAAAGCCCGGTCAGATGACCGGGCTTTTTTTTTACAGGCGATCGCCCAGCGCAGAGAAAATGGCGGATAAAGAGGGGCGTACATTAGGTAAGCGCTGCGGCCGGGGATCGGGCTGCTGAGGCGTGCCCAGACCAAAGGTGAAGGTATACTTATCGCCTTCGCCCATGCGCAGGTCGGCAATCGTCGTCTGACCGTCCTGCTCACGCAGCGCGTAGAAGCCGTGGCTGAACCAGGCGACACGTTCTGCATACCAGCTGCCCCGAAAGGCGTCGAACAGTTCAGGATGACGCGGATACCACGCCACCTGCAGTGGCCGTGAGGGCGACAACAGCGACCAGTAAACTTCGCCATAGCGATCCGGCGTCATAATCACGCTGCGCCATACCAGCGTATTAAAGGCCGTGGGCGTCACCAGCACTTTATTGTCCGGAATACCCTGCTCCGCCAGCGACGCTCTGATCTGCCAGCCTGCGACGCCCTGAATCACCACGCTCCAGACCAGATAAAGGGTACTCAGCATCAGCCCGAGCCGGTTTCCCCGTAGCCCTTTATCACTGCGCCGCCAGAGCGCGACGCCCAGGCCTGCCAGCAGCGGCAGGGTATAGAGTGGATCGACGATGTAGATACTGCCGATGGCATAAGGATAATCGGTGATCGGCAGGCCAAGCTGGGTGCCATACACCGTCATCAAATCGAGCAGCGGATGGGTAATCAGCGCCAGCCAGATGGCAGGCCACCATGCTGCCCACTTCACCCGCTGACGAAACAGACCTGCCACCAGCCATGCAATCAGTGGCGAGAGCAGCGTGAGCCAGAGCAGCGCATGCGTTTCCGTGCGATGCAGGGTCATGTTGCGTATCGCATCGCCATGATCAAGAAAGACATCAAGATCGGGTAAGGTGCCGCAGACGCCGCCCACCAGCGCGGCCTGCCAGACCGGTACCCGACGTCCCATCACTGCGACACTGACTGAGGCACCCAGCACCAGTTGCGAAACAGAATCCATTGATTAACTCCGTACCTGAACCGTGGATGTATCCTGAATTAGCGTACGCGAATCCCTTCGATGATCATGCGCT
Source organism: Pantoea sp. 18059 (assembly GCF_902706165.1). Lineage (NCBI taxonomy): Bacteria > Pseudomonadati > Pseudomonadota > Gammaproteobacteria > Enterobacterales > Erwiniaceae > Pantoea > Pantoea sp. 18059. The sequence goes on along the minus strand of NZ_CACSJS010000001.1, from coordinate 202,748 downwards.
GCACATTATCAACAGCCTGATCGAAAAACGCCGGATCGCTCAGCGTCTGGCCGGTAACGGCCTCAACCTGAGTGGCAAAATCGGCGTAATGCTGCGTGGTGGCCCACAGCATAAAGATCAGATGCTGCGGCTGTACGCCCGCCAGACGTCCTTCATCAATCCAGCGTTCAATAATTGCCGCTTTGTCATCCACCAGCTGCTTAAGATCGCCTGCCAGCTCTCCTTTCAGAAGCGGAGCACCCTGCAACATCTCCAGACAGAAGAGCCGGGAAGCCTGAGGATGATCGCGCGACACTTCCAGCTTCAGCCGGATGTAGCGACGAATCGCGACCAATGGATCCTGATCGTGCGCCAGCGCGCGCAACGGTGCCAGCCAGACATCCAGAATCTGCTTAAGCACTGCCACATACAGCACTTCTTTAGAGGGAAAATAGTAGAGCAGATTGGTTTTAGAGACATCGGCCAGCTCGGCCACCTTATCGAGGCTGGTGCCGTGAATGCCAAACTGTGAGAAGAAGGTTAATGCCGCTTCCAGTATGGCGGCCCGCTTCGCTGCGACCGCACGCGAACGTCGCGTTGGCTTTTTTTCATCGGTATTCACACGTTTACCTCATCCTTCTGGTGTCAGCGCATCATAGCAAAGGGATTCATCGCTGCCCAATCCGCGCTCTGCACCTTTTTTGCTCAGCCTGCATGGAAAACGTGCAGCGAATTTTGACCAGACGGTCTGAAATGGACCAGTTACTCCACTTACCTCTTTCGGGTTAATTTTAACTCACTGTTATCTAAAAGAATAAAAAAAGTGGCACACAGTTTGCAGAATTGTGACTGAGCGCGGCCCACATGGACGATGCAGGATGCAGTGCAGCGCGTGAAACACCTTTCCCCCATCGCAACGAGGTTTCACATGAAGATAGGCGTCTTTATTCCGATTGGTAACAATGGCTGGCTGATTTCGTCCAATGCGCCGCAGTACATGCCGACCTTTGAACTGAACAAAGCGATCGTGCTGAAAGCAGAGCATTACCATTTCGATTTTGCGCTCTCGATGATCAAACTGCGCGGCTTCGGCGGAAAAACCGAGTTCTGGGATCATAATCTCGAATCGTTCACCCTGATGGCAGGCCTGGCCGCCGTGACATCACGCATTGAGATCTACGCCACCGCCGCCACCCTGACGCTGCCTCCGGCGATTGTGGCGCGCATGGCGTCCACCATCGATTCCATTTCAGGCGGTCGCTTTGGCGTCAACCTGGTGACCGGCTGGCAGAAACCGGAATATGAACAGATGGGAATGTGGCCTGGCGATGAGTACTTCAGCAGCCGCTACGCTTATCTGACCGAATACGTTACCGTGCTGCGCGACCTGTGGGGCACCGGAAAATCGGACTTTAAAGGTGAGTTCTTCACCATGAACGACTGCCGGGTGAGTCCGCAACCGCAGCGCCCGATGAAGGTGATCTGCGCCGGACAGAGCGATGCCGGTATGGCCTTCTCTGCTCAGCACGCCGATTACAACTTCTGCTTTGGTAAAGGTGTTAACACGCCTGCCGCGTTCAGCTCTACCTCGATTCGCATGAAGCAGGCCGCTGAAAAAGCGGGCCGCGATGTCGGCTCCTATGTGCTGTTTATGATCATCGCTGCTGAAACGGACGAAGAAGCGCGGGCGAAGTGGGAACACTACAAAGCCGGTGCGGATGAAGAGGCGCTCTCCTGGCTCACCACTCAGAGTCAGCAGGACACCAAATCGGGCAGCGACACCAATGTGCGCCAGATGGCGGATCCGACCTCGGCAGTCAATATCAATATGGGCACCCTGGTGGGGTCGTATGCCAGCGTGGCGCGGATGCTGGATGAGGTTGCGCAGGTCGAAGGCACCCACGGCGTGCTGCTGACGTTTGATGACTTCCTGCAGGGTATCGAGAACTTCGGGCAGCACATTCAGCCGCTGATGGCCTGTCGCAGCGCCCTGCTCGACGCACAGCAGGAGGTGGCATGATGGCTACCGTTTATTGTGCTCACACGCCGGATGTTCCCCAGGTTGAACTGCCGGCGCGGCCAGAGCCGATCGCCTTTCCGCCTGGCCAGACCGCGCTGATTGTCGTGGATATGCAGAACGCCTACGCCACTGAAGGCGGCTATCTCGATCTGGCGGGCTTCGATGTTTCCGCCACCAAGCCGGTGATTGCGAAAATCCATCAGGCGGTGACGGCGGCCCGTGCGGCAGGCGTTCAGATCATCTGGTTCCAGAACGGCTGGGACAGTGACTATGTAGAAGCGGGCGACGCCGGTTCCCCCAATTTCCACAAATCGAATGCCCTGAAAACCATGCGTAAACGGCCTGAACTGCAGGGGTCGCTGCTGTCGAAAGGCGGCTGGGATTACGCGCTGGTCGATGAACTGGTGCCACAGCCCGGTGACATCGTGCTGCCGAAATCGCGTTACAGCGGCTTCTATAACACCCCGCTCGACAGCATGCTGCGCAGCCGCGGGATCCGTCATCTGATGTTTACCGGCATCGCCACCAACGTCTGCGTTGAATCGACGCTGCGCGACGGCTTCTTTCTGGAGTACTTCGGCGTGGTGCTGGAAGACGCCACTTATCAGGCCGGCCCGCCCTTTGCTCAGCAGGCAGCCCTGTTCAATATCGAAACCTTTTTTGGCTGGGTATCGGATGTCGATACCTTCTGCGAAAGCCTGAATGCCCGCTAATCCACGATAAGGACGACGCTATGCCGAAAAGTATTATTGTTCCGCCAGGCACCACCACCCCCATCGCCCCGTTCGTTCCCGGCACGCTGGCGGATGGTGTGGTCTATGTCTCGGGTACGCTGCCGTTTGATGCTGACAACAACGTGGTGCATGTGGGTGATGCCGCAGCGCAGACCCGCCACGTGCTGGAAACCATTAAAAAGGTGATTGAGACCGCCGGTGGCAGCATGACCGATGTGACGTTTAATTCGATTTTTATCACCGACTGGTCGAACTACGCCGCGGTGAATCAGGTTTATGCCGAGTTCTTTCCCGGCGAAAAACCGGCGCGCTTCTGTATTCAGTGCGGTCTGGTCAAGCCTGATGCGCTGATTGAGATCGCCAGCGTGGCGCACATCGGCAAAGCGGAGGTCTGATGCAGCTGGATATTCTGGGTCTGCAAAATCCCGATGCACCGACACTGGTGCTCTCATCCGGTCTGGGCGGCGTGGCGGGTTTCTGGCAGCCGCAGCTGGCCGCGCTAACGGCACGCTATCGGGTGGTGACCTATGACCAGCGCGGCACCGGTCGCAGCGCTGACAGCCTGCCGGAAGGCTACAGCATGGCGATGATGGCGTCAGAACTGGCCGCCGCGCTGGCGCAGCACGGCATCCTGCGCTTCAGCCTGATCGGGCACGCGCTGGGCGGTCTGATGGGGATGCAGCTGGCGCTGGATTATCCGGATCGGATCGAACGGATCGCGGTGATCAATGGCTGGCTGACGCTGCATCCCCATACCCGTCGTTGCTTTCAGGTACGTCAGGACCTGCTGCTCAACGTCGGCGTCGAGGCATTTGTCCGCGCTCAGCCGCTGTTTCTCTATCCTGCGGAGTGGATGGCACAGCATCAGACACGGCTGGATCAGGAAGATAGCCATCACGTCGCACATTTTCAGGGGATGGAAAATCTGATGCGCCGGCTGCACGCCCTGATGAGCGCCGACTTTAGCGCGCGGGCTGCTGCCATTCCACAACCGGTGCTGGTGATTGCCAGCCAGGACGATCTGCTGGTGCCGTGGAGCTGCTCAACTGAGCTGGCCGCGGCCCTGCCCAATGCGACTGAACAGATGATGGCCTGGGGCGGCCACGCCATGAGCGTCACCGTCCCCGAAAACTTTAATGCCCTGCTGCTGCAGTGGCTGGATCAGACTGATGACGTGCAGCCGCTGCAGCGCGTCGTCGGATAACTTTTTCGCGGAGAACACGATGAGCCTGGATACCCTTACCCCTGCCGTTGAGAAAACTGAGTTTCGTAATGCGATGTCGCGGCTGGGTGCTGCGGTCAACATCATCACCACTGAAGGCCCGGCCGGACGCGCAGGCTTTACGGCCTCGGCGGTGTGCAGCGTCACGGATTCGCCGCCGACGCTGCTGGTCTGCCTTAACCGCTCTGCCTCGGTTTACCCGGTGTTCCGCGAAAACATGCAGCTCTGCGTCAATACGCTGGCGGCGGGCCATGAAACGCTCTCCAATCTGTTCGGCGGCAAAACGCCAATGGCTGATCGTTTTATTGCCGCTGAGTGGTCAACGGCCGTGACCGGCTCGCCGGTGCTGAGCGGCGCCGTCGCGTCCTTTGACTGCCGCATTACTCAGATTGTCAGCGTCGGTACGCATGACACGCTGTTCTGCGAAGTCGTGGGATTAGTGCGCAATGATGACACCCACGGTCTGGCGTGGTTTGACCGGGGATACCATCCCCTGTTGCGGCAGGATGCCTGTTAACGCTTCCCTGAATCCCACCGGCATTCATAACGCTCTGGAGTAGACGATGGCACGATCCTGGTTTCCGCAATGGCAAAAGAAGTCGGCATTAACAGAAAACGGTATTATCGCCCCGGATGAGACCCTGCCTCTGGGGCAGACGCTGGTGCTGGGTTTACAGCACGCGGTGGCGATGTTTGGCGCAACGGTGCTGATGCCCCTGCTGATGGGGCTGGATCCCAATCTGGCCATTCTGGTCTCGGGTATAGGCACGCTGCTGTTCTTCTTTATCACCGGCGGTCGGGTGCCCAGCTATCTCGGGTCGAGCGCTGCCTTTGTCGGCGTGGTCATTGCGGTAACCGGCTTCAGCGGTCAGGGGCTGAATCCCAATCTCAGCGTGGCGCTGGGCGGCGTGATCGCCTGCGGCCTGCTCTACACGCTGATTGGTCTGGTGGTGATGAAGTCCGGCACGCGCTGGATTGAAAATCTGATGCCGCCGGTCGTGACCGGTGCAGTGGTGATGGCTATCGGGCTGAATCTGGCCCCGATTGCGGTTCACAGCGTCTCCGCCTCGTCGTTCGACAGCTGGGTTGCGGTAATGACCGTACTCTGCATTGGTCTGGTAGCGGTATTTACCCACGGGATGATTCAGCGACTGCTGATTCTGGTCGGCCTGATTCTGGCCTGGGCGATCTATGCGCTGCTGACCAACGGTCTGGGGCTGGGTAAGCCGGTCGATTTTACCCTGCTGTCACAGGCTGCCTGGTTTGGTCTGCCGCACACCACTGCACCCACCTTTGATCTGCAGGCGATGGTGCTTATCGCCCCGGTGGCGATCATTCTGGTGGCTGAAAACCTCGGGCATCTGAAAGCGGTGGCGGGTATGACCGGACGCAATCTCGATCCTTACATGGGACGCGCTTTTGTTGGCGATGGCCTGGCCACCATGCTCTCCGGCTCGATCGGCGGCAGTGGCGTCACCACCTATGCCGAAAATATCGGGGTGATGGCGGTGACCAAAGTCTACTCTACGCTGGCGTTTGTCGCCGCGGCGGTCATCGCCATCCTCGCCGGTTTCTCGCCGAAGTTTGGTGCGCTGATCCACACTATTCCGGCACCGGTGATTGGCGGCGCATCCATTGTGGTGTTCGGGCTGATTGCGGTAGCGGGTGCCCGCATCTGGGTACAGAACCATGTTGATTTAGGCCAGAACAGTAACCTGATCATGGTGGCGACCACACTGGTGCTCGGTGCCGGTGATTTCGCGCTGAAAATCGGTTCTTTCACGCTGGGGGGTATCGGTACCGCCACCTTTGGCGCGATTATCCTCAATGCGATTCTGCGCCGACGCAGTGCGGCAAAGCAGGACAAGCCACTGGCGCGACAGCAGGGTTAACGACCTACTCCAGCGGTGTGGCAGCAGGCTGCACCGCTTTATTTCGTTTCAGCCGCAGCTCACTGACGATCACCCCGCAGACGATCAGCGCGCCGCCCAGCAACGCCAGCGCAGGCAGGCGCTCACCCGCAATACGCCCCACGACGCCGGCCCAGACCGGTTCCCCGGCATAAATCACCGTGGCGCGGGTCGGCGAAACGCTGCGTTGCGCCCAGTTCATGGTGACCTGAATCAGGGCGCTGGCCGCACCCAGCCCCAGCGCGCTGAGCAGCAGCGGCGTTGAGATGGCAGGCACCGTTTCCCCATTGGGGATCATCAGACCAAAGGCGCACAGCGACGCCACCGCCAGCTGGATCAGGGTCACACGGCGCACATCGACCTTACCGGCATAGCGGCTGATTAAGATGATTTCGGCAGCGATCGCCAGAGTACTGATCAGCGTCGCTATTTCACCCGCATTCAGAGTGATGCGACCATCCTGCGGCCCGGCCACCAGCAGCAGGCCGGTAAACGCCAGTACAATCCCCAGCCACGACATCAATCCCGGCGGACGGCGCAGAAACAGCCATTGCAGCAACGGCACGACAGGGACATAGAGCGCGGTAAGAAAGGCGGACTGACTGCTGGAGATGGTCTGCATTCCCCACGTCTGAAGACCATAGCCCCCGGCGATCGACAGGCCAATCAGCGCCCCCGCTTTCACCTCCAGCCAGGTCATGCCTGCCAGATAACGGCGGAAAAAGAGCGCCAGCAGCAGCGCGGCGGTGGCAAAACGCAGGCCGACAAAGAAAAACGGGCCGGAGTGCTGCATCGCACGATGCACCACCAGAAAGGTGCCGCCCCAGATCATGGTTATGAAAAGTAATACCAGCTCCTGCCGCGTCAGGCGCAGGGTTAAACCGCGGAGTGTGTCCGACATAATTCACCTGATAATGTGTCCGGACAATATTGTGGGGAGAGCGAGGGGGAAAAGCAACGACGTTAACCGCCGGTCTCAACCGGCGGCAGTGTGGGGTTATGCGTCCGGTTTTTTAGGACTGCTGCGTCCCCCTTTCTCCCCGGCACGCGCGGCGCGCTGCGGATCGTTTTTAAAATTACCGCCGCTGTTTTTTCCCCCTTTACGTCCCGCTTCTGCGGCACGTTCACGGTTTTCAGCAAAATTTCCAGAACCCCCACGATGTGTTGTCATGATTTGCTCCTGTCGCGTAGTGCGATAATTAAGAATTAAAAACAGAGGGCTGACGGCCCGAAACCCGAGCTCAGCCCATGTTTAAATAATAGCCAGATTATCCTTTCACTCGTCCGCCAGTCACATTTAGCAACAGAGTAATCACCAGAAATTTGGCTAAACAACGAACACTCTGCCGACTTACAACCGATTAGCTGCTGATTTATTGCCCGACTCCTCCGCTTCGTCTTCGGCATCGCCTGCGTAAAACGAAAGCTCTTCTATACTTTTTCTGGACGTCAAAACCACCTGGAGAGATCAATGGCTAAGATTCTGGTGCTCTACTACTCGATGTACGGACATATTGAAACAATGGCGAACGCGGTTGCAGAAGGCGCTCGTCGGGTTCCCGGCGCGGAAGTGGATATCCTGCGGGTACCAGAAACAATGGAGGCCGATCGCTTTGCACAGGTGGGTGGCAAAACCGATCAGCAGGCAGCAGAAGCCACGCCTGAGGTGCTGCCGCACTATGACGCGATTATCGTCGGTACCCCGACCCGCTTCGGCAACATGGCCGGACAGATGCGGACATTCTGGGATCGCACCGGCGGACTCTGGGCGTCAGGCGCGCTGTTTGGCAAGGTTGCCAGCGTCTTTACCTCAACCGGCACCGGCGGCGGTCAGGAACAGACCATCACGTCTGTCTGGACCACCCTGGCGCATCACGGCATGGTGATTGTGCCAATCGGCTACGGAACCAAAGAGTTGTTCGATATTTCACAGGTTCGCGGTGGAACGCCTTATGGAGCCACCACCCTGGCGGGCGGCGATGGTTCGCGTCAGCCTACCGAAGCGGAACTGAATATCGCCCGTTTTCAGGGCGAACATGTTGCCGGACTGACCGTCAAACTGCAGGACTGATTTAATCAAAGGAGAAAAGTATGTCTACTGAACAATCGAAAGCACATCACGTTGGCGAATGGGCAAGTCTGCGTCATACCTCCCCTGAAATTGCCGAGGCCATTTTCGAAGTGGCTAACTACGATGAAAAACTGGCAGAAGAGATCTGGCGTCAGCAAGGCAGTGATGACGTGCTGATTCGCGCCTTTGAAAAAACCGATAAAGATCTCCTGACCTGGGATGACAAGCCCGTAGAACGTAAGAACGTCTGATTCAGGGGCGGGACTTTCCCGCCCTCAATTTTTAGCTCACCAAGGAGTACGCTATGTCTTCCTATCAAAGCATTAATCCCGCAAACAACCAGTTGCTGAAAAGCTGGCCGTCACACGATGAAGCCGCCGTCAGCCATGCCCTCGAAGTGGCCGATCGCCTTTTCCATTCTTCATGGAGCAAAGGTGATATTCAGCCGCGTCTGCAGGTACTGAAAAAACTGGCTGACCTGATTGATAGCCGCGCGGAAGAACTGGCCACCATCGCCAGTAAAGAGATGGGTAAACTGATTGGTCAGAGCCGCGGAGAAGTGAAAATCTGCTCGCAGATTGCCCGCTACTACGCAGAGAATGCGGAACGTATTCTGCAGCCGCAGTCCTATCCCAGCGATCTGGGCGAAGCCTGGGTTGAGTATCACCCGATTGGCGTTTTAGTCGCCGTCGAGCCGTGGAACTTCCCTTACTATCAGCTGATGCGCGTGCTGGCACCTAATCTGGCGCTGGGTAACCCGGTGCTGGCAAAACATGCCAATATCGTGCCGCACTGTGCCGATGTCTTTGAGAAGCTGGTTCGTGAAGCGGGTGCGCCTGAAGGGGCCTGGACTAACCTGTTCATCTCCACCGATCAGGTCGCCGATCTGATTGCTGACGACCGGGTGCAGGGTGTCGCCCTGACCGGATCCGAGCGCGCGGGCAGCGCCGTGGCTGAGCAGGCCGGTAAGCATCTTAAGAAATCGACGCTGGAGCTGGGTGGCAATGACGTGTTTGTGGTGCTGGATGATGCCGATCTCGACGAAGCGGTACGTCAGGGCGTGCAGGCTCGCCTCAGCAACTGCGGACAGGTCTGTACCGCCGCAAAACGTTTTATTTTGCATGAGAAGATTGCCGATCGCTTTATCAACCAGTTCAGCGCTGCACTGAGTTCCGCTACGCTGGGCGATCCGCTGGATGAGCAGACTACGCTTGGCCCGCTCTCCTCCGCTGACGCGCGTGACCGCCTGGTGAAACAGGTAGACGAAGCCGTCGCCAATGGCGCAAAACTGGTCACGGGCGGCAAAGCCGTTGAAGGTGCAGGTTGCTACTATCAGCCAACCATTCTCACTGGCATTACCCCGGATAATCCCGCCTATTATCAGGAGTTCTTCGGTCCGGTCGCGCAGGTTTATGTCATAGGTGACGATCAGGCGGCTGTGGCGCTGGCGAACGACTCTCACTATGGTCTGGGCGGCTCGGTCTGGACACGCGATATTGCACGCGGTCGTAAACTGGCCTCCGCCATTGAAACCGGCATGGTGTTTATCAACTCCCAGAGCGACACCTCAGCGGAGCTGCCCTTTGGTGGCGTGAAACGTTCAGGTTATGGTCGTGAGCTATCTGATCTGGGCATCAAAGAGTTTGCTAACCAGAAACTGGTGGTCGTGGCGGGTTAACCGCCTTGCAGCCATAAAAAAACCCCGTCTCGACGGGGTTTTTTATTATCAGCGGGATAGCACGATTACTGTGTTGCCACAGCTGCTGACTTTGATTCGTCGTTGTGCGCTGTTGCAGGCGTGTTCGAGGCGTTAGCCTGGTCAGCCGCACCTTTATCGGCACTGGCTGATTTCGCTGCCGCGTTGTCCGCTTTCGCTTTCTCAGCGGCGGCTTTATCCGCTGCTGCCTTGTCCGCTTTTGCCTTCTCAGCGGCGTCTTTATCGGCTGCTGCCTTGTCCGCTTTTGCCTTCTCAGCGGCGTCTTTATCGGCTGCTGCCTTGTCCGCTTTTGCCTTCTCGGCTGCAGCTTTATCGGCTGCTGCCTTGTCCGCTTTTGCTTTTTCAGCGGCGGCTTTATCGGCTTCAGACTTCTCAGCGGCGGCTTTATCGGCTTCAGACTTCTCAGCGGCAGCTTTATCGGCGTCAGCCTTCTCTTTCGCCGCGGTCGCTTTATCCGCTTCAGCCTTATCAGCAGCAGCGTCATTGGTCGCTGCGGCTTTCGCACTGTCGTCGTCAGACTGGGCTGCCGGTTGTGGTGCCGCCGCTGGCTGCATTGGCGTGCCCTGCAGCGCAGCATTCAGCACCTGAGAGAACTGATCCCAGCTGCAATAGCCGTTTGCATCGGTCTCACAACTCGCCAGTTGCAGCGTAACGCGCTTCGGTGGGTTCTTCAGGCTCAGCACGTCTGCGTTGCGCAGCTGATCGGCGCTCTGATAGACATACTCAACTTTGAGCAGGTCTTTATCATTTTTGGCATCATGCCAGCGTTCGAAAACAACCTGACCGCCAATCGGCGTTTTTTCGAAGGTATCAGGCAGTTCATAAGGCTTGACCTGCAACGCGCTCAGCAGCGAGGCGATGTTTGAGTCATGGCCTACCATCAGCGTAATTTTTGGCGCGTTGGCTTTGTCCTGGTCCACTAACTGACTGCGGATGTAGTCCACCAGCGGTGCCGCCACTTCACGGGAAATGTCCGGGCTGGTAAACAGCGCATCCTGGTAACCATTTTTAATCGCTGACAGCTCTTTCCACTGCTCAGGCGTTTTGATCTGGCCCCAAGCAACCTGATCCAGCGGGAAACCTTCGTAATATTGCAGCGTGAACGCATCCATCAGGGAATTCCCCGTTTTCAGCGGGCCACTGACATTCGGTTCTTTACCATTTTCAGCGCTGAAGGTGTTCTGACCACTGCTGAGATCGCACTGCTTTTTATTGTTGCAGGCAGGCGATGCTTTGTAGTCGACAATCTTTTCCAGGCGCTGGAAGGCAGGCTTCAGCGACAGTTTTTCATTTGCAGCGGCCATCTCAGCCAGCGCTTTCTTATTGAATGCTTCACTGCCATCTGTGATAACCGGATTGAAGATAGGATCCATGGAACCCATTTCATCCTGATGAGAGACCGCGACGTCACAGCCCGGGAAGGCGCCATTAACAAAGAACTGGGCGGTGGCCACAGTGCGCTGCAGGCTGTTGGCGTAAACAAAGACGTTATTGCTGTCAGGACAGCTGCCGTTCTTTACCAGGCCCTGCTGTGCCAGCCACTGACGGGTGTAGTTACCCATGTAGACTTCCAGCACACCACCTTTCGTGGTCAGCTGTCCGCCGGGAACATCCCACTGCGGCCAGCTCTTTTTGGTCGACTGCGCCAGCACGCTGCCATTATCAGCCAGCGGTGCACGCAGATTGTGACGACTTAACATCAGCACCTGTTGCAGCTGCATATCACCCTCAGCAGCAAATGCTACCGTTCCGACCGGCAATGCAGCGAGCACTGACAATGCGCAAAGACTCAGTTTCTTGATCATTGTGCCTATTCCATTCATTCAGTAAAGAAACACTCTGGCTATCAACCCATTAGCTCGCCTCAGAGCGATGTAATCAACAGTGTAACTCAGCTCGCCTCAGAAAAGCGCCAGATGTTTGCAAAAACGGTGAGTGGACTATAGCAGAGATGTACCGGAGAGATGAATGCGCAGCCACGCGTCACAGAGAGTGGCATGCTTTTTTCAGACAGGAAGAAGTTACAGAGAGAGCAGAAACGAAACAGGCCAGCACTGCGTGCTGGCCTGTAAAATGTGGCGGAGGAGGAGAGATTCGAACTCTCGGATGGTTTCCCATCGGCGGTTTTCAAGACCGCTGCCTTAAGCCGCTCGGCCACCCCTCCGTTTTGAAACTGTACTGCATTGGCAAAACATCTATTTTTGCCGCTTTATTGCCCAGGGCAGATAAAGTGGCGGAGGAGGAGAGATTCGAACTCTCGGATGGTTTCCCATCGGCGGTTTTCAAGACCGCTGCCTTAAGCCGCTCGGCCACCCCTCCGCAATGACGCGCACTATAAACACCCCGTTTAGGGATGTAAAGCACCTATCTGTCTATTCGCCTGAAAAACAGCCAGATTGTGATTTTTCGGTGTCAAAATCGCCACTCTGCTCAAACAATTAGCAGTTTAGCGCGTAAAGAAGGGTAAAACGCCTTTTCCCTCTTTAATGGCCTGCGTATTCTCGGCACATATTTGGTGTTCTGCTTAAAGGAGCGCAACATGGAAAGAATTGTCACCTCATCGCAGTCCTCACTGCTGTCTACGCACAGAGTTCTGCGCAATACCTATTTTCTTCTCGGACTGACCCTGGCCTTCTCGGCCGTTACGGCTACCGCCAGCACCCTGCTAGCCCTGCCTGCGCCGGGTTTAATCCTGATGCTGGTTGGCTTCTATGGCTTAATGTTTTTAACCTACCGTCTGGCTAACAGCCCGATGGGCATCCTGGCCGCTTTTGCCTTTACCGGCTTCCTGGGTTATTGCCTGGGGCCTATCCTGAGCTCATTCTTAACCGCAGGCATGGGTGACGTGATAGCGCTGGCGCTGGGCGGCACGGCGCTGGTGTTCTTCTGCTGTTCGGCCTACGTGCTGACCACCCGTCGTGATATGTCCTTCCTCGGCGGCATGATGATGGCAGGTTTCGTTGTGTTGCTGGTTGCTGTGGTAGCCAACATCTTCCTGCAGCTGCCTGCATTGCATCTGGCCATCAGCGCCCTGTTCATTCTGTTTTCAGCCGGTGCGATTTTGTGGGAAACCAGCAACATCATTCACGGTGGCGAAACCAACTACATCCGGGCGACGGTCAGCCTCTATGTTTCGCTCTATAACATCTTTGTCAGCCTGCTGAGCCTGCTGGGGTTTGCCCGCAGTAACTAATCCGCAGTGACAGTAGCCTGTAAAACCCCGCTTCGGCGGGGTTTTTGCTTTTACTGCCCGCCAGGTTTGATAAACTGCGCCGTCATTTACTAAGAGGATGTCACGTGAATTTTAACGGTAACGAAATCGCCGTCGATGCCGAAGGCTATCTGAAGCATCCCGGCGACTGGAGTGAAGCACTGGCTGTCCACATCGCTGAGCAGGAAGGCCTGACCCTGACTGAAGCACACTGGGAAGTGGTCCATTTTGTGCGCGCCTTTTATCTGGAATATAACACCTCACCCGCCGTGCGAATGCTGGTGAAGGCGATGGCGCAGAAATATGGCGAAGAGAAAGGCAATAGCCGCTATCTGTTCCGCCTGTTCCCTGAAGGGCCGGCTAAACAGGCGACGAAAATCGCCGGCCTGCCTAAACCGGCGAAATGTCTGTAATTAACCGGTCGTAAAATCGCGGGGTGGCTCTGCGGGCTGGTGCGGCTCTACCAGCACCTTTTCAACGCGCGCGCTGCGTGGCCCGCCCGCTTTAAGCCAGGCGATCAGCGCATCGACCTGCTCCGCCTCACCCCAGGCCAGCACCTCGACACTGCCGTCATCCAGATTTCGCGCATAGCCCAGTACGCCCAGCGTCCTGGCTTCTGCCTGAGTACTGTAACGAAACCCGACGCCCTGGACGCGGCCATGAACCCATGCTTTAAAACAGGCTGCTGACATTATTCTCTCCTGCTGCTGTTCGTTGCAATTTCCCGTTATCCACCGGACAATGGCGCCTCATTTTTTCAGGTAAGCATAGCAAACTATGACAGTCAGATTGATTCTCGCAAAGGGACGTGAAAAGTCCCTGCTCCGTCGCCATCCATGGGTCTTTTCAGGTGCCGTTGCGCGTCTGGAAGGTAAAGCGCAACTGGGTGAAACCATTGACGTTTGTGACAGCAACGGTAAATGGCTGGCTCGCGCCGCTTATTCACCCGAGTCGCAGATCCGCGCCCGCGTCTGGAGCTGGCAGGCCGATGAATCCATCGATATCGCCTTCTTTGTCCGCCGGTTTGAACAGGCGCAGCAGTGGCGCGAATGGCTGGCGGCCCGCGATGGTCTGGACAGCTATCGCCTGATCGCTGGTGAATCTGATGGTTTACCGGGCGTCACCATTGACCGCTTTGGCAACTTTTTAGTAATTCAGCTGCTCTCAGCAGGCGCAGAATATCAGCGTGCAGCGATCATCACCGCCCTGCAGCACTGTTTCCCTGGCTGCGCCATCTATGACCGTTCTGACGTCGCCGTTCGTAAGAAAGAGGGGCTGGCGCTGACGCAGGGCACCGTTACCGGTGAACTGCCACCGCCGCTGCTGCCGATTACCGAACATGGCATGAAGCTGCTGGTGGATATCCAGGGCGGTCACAAAACCGGCTATTACCTTGATCAGCGTGATAGCCGTCTCGCCACGCGTCGTTACGCACAGGATGCCCGCGTCCTTAACTGCTTCTCTTACACCGGCGGATTCGCGGTTTCGGCGCTGATGGGTGGCTGTAAAGAAGTGATCAGCGTGGATACCTCCCAGGAGGCGCTGGACGTTGCCCGTCAGAACGTTGAACTCAATGAGCTGGATCTCTCCCGCGCGCAATTTGAGCGTGATGATGTTTTCAAACTGCTGCGCCGTTATCGTGACAGTGGCGAGAAATTTGATCTGATCATTATGGATCCGCCAAAGTTCGTCGAAAACAAAAGCCAGTTGATGGGCGCCTGTCGCGGCTATAAAGACATTAATATGCTCGCCATTCAGTTACTGAATCCGGGCGGCGTATTAATGACCTTCTCCTGCTCCGGTCTGATGGCCACCGATCTGTTCCAGAAGATCATCGCCGATGCCGCGCTGGATGCGGGCCGTGAAGTGCAGTTTATTGAGCAGTTCCGCCAGGCCGCAGATCATCCGGTGATCGCCAGCTATCCGGAAGGTCTCTACCTGAAAGGTTTCGCCTGCCGCGTCATGTGACTTGAAAAAACGGCTCCTGCCCCCATATTGGTAAGAGAGCTTTTTTTTCGGAGGTCACAATGATTGCCAGTAAATTTGGTATTGGTCAGCAGGTTCGTCATCGTTTGTCCGGCGTACTGGGCGTTATCGTCGATGTCGATCCTGAATACTCGTTAGATGAGCCTAAAATTGAAGATGTTGGCGCGGAAGAGAAAATGCGCACCGCGCCCTGGTATCATGTGGTGATGGAAGATGAGGAAGGCGATCAGGTACATACCTACGTTGCTGAGATTCAGCTTTCCGGCGAAACCAGCATTGAACACCCTGAGCAGCCTTCGATGGATGAGCTGGCAGCATCGGTGCGTCAGCAATTACAGGCACCTCATCTGCGACATTAATCCGTGGCGGCACGCTCTGCCGCCACACTCATCATTTCTGACGCGTTACTCCCAGACGCGGAATTTCAATCTTCGGGCAGCGATCCATAATCACCGTCATGCCCGCATCCTGTGCCAGTACCGCCGCCTGCTCATTAATCACACCCAGCTGCAGCCATAATGTTTTTGCCCCCACAGCGATAGCCTCCTGCGCCACGCCCCACGCGGCTTCAGAATTGCGAAAGACATCAACCATATCAATCTTGCCCGGTACATCCGCCAGGCTGGCATACCCCTGCTGCCCCAGCAGCGTTTTCCCTGCCAGTTTCGGGCTGACCGGGATCACCTCATATCCCTGGTCGAGCAGATATTTCATCACACCGTAACTGGGACGTTCGGGGCGATCGCTTGCTCCGACTAAGGCGATACGTTGGGTGCGCGTCAGCACCTCACGAATTGTCTGATCGTTCATGTTTATCTCCTTTCAGGCCAGTGTTGAGTGTAGATTGGCGTGCCCTTTAGCGGGTAAGTCCTCAGCGAAATTAATTGAACCCGCGCACGAATAAATATGTTTAAATGTAAATTAACTGCCATAATGTAAGAATTTGCTACACACCATCCTTTGTGTCTTCAGTTACCGGAGTTGAAATGAAGCTGTCGCTGGCTGTAACGGGGTTAATTACCCTCCTCGTTTCGGCGTCCTGTTCTGCCATCACATTAAAGCTCGATCCTCAAATCGATTTGCTGGTGCTGGATGGTCGAAAAATTTCAGGCTCCCTTCTCAAAGGTGCAGACAGCCTGGAGCTGGACCGCGGTCAGCATCAGTTTCTGTTTCGGGTAGAGCAGCAGCGCAAAGGTCAGAATGAGAACGTCATCGCTTATCAGTCGGTGCCGATGATCGTCACGTTCACCGCGGTTGCCAAAACCATTACCATTCGGTTGCCTGCGCTGGAGACAAAACGCGAGCGTTATCATTTTGACCGCAGCCTGAACTTTCAGCTGGTGGATGAAAAAGGCACGGAGATTACCAGCGTGCGCGACCACCTGCCGGTCACCACATCCGCAGATATGGAAAAAGCGATGCTGAATTATAATCGCACCCGCCAGATTGCCTCTGTGCCGCGGTTTGCAAATACCCCTTCTGCAACGCCCTCTTCCGTCCGGCTTACCGCCGATCTGGACTGGACTACTCAGGCCGAACTGCCCTCGCTGCACCGCTGGTTTCACCGCTTCGATGAAGCCACGCGTCAGCAGCTTCTGACGCTGGTCAAAATGCTACGTACAAGTTGATAGAGTCGAAAGGCCAGAGGTACACTCATGCTCTCTCTTCTTGCGCATGAGCCTTACCAGGACGCCTTTATGGAACAGACTGTTCGTACCCTCGGCACCACAAAACATATCGCGCTGGTCGCCCACGACCACTGCAAAGCCGCCCTGCTTGACTGGGTGAAACAAAACCAGCCCGCGCTGGAATCGCACATCCTCTATGCCACCGGCACTACCGGGAATCTGATCAATCGCGATACGGGTCTGAATGTGACAGCCATGCTGAGCGGCCCGATGGGCGGCGATCAGCAGGTGGGTGCGCTGATTTCGGAAGGGAAGATCGATGCACTGATTTTTTTCTGGGATCCACTCAACGCAGTGCCGCACGATCCGGATGTCAAAGCACTGCTGCGTCTGGCTACCGTATGGAATATCCCGGTAGCCACTAACCGGTCCACGGCTGACTTTATCATTCAGTCGCCACTGTTTGCGCAAAGTGTAGAGATTATGATCCCCGACTATCAGCGCTATCTGGCCGATCGTCTGAAGTAACTCAGGCTTTACGCAGCACCGGCACACCCAGCTCGCGGAAGTGATCGAAAAACGGTGACGGCGCTGCCTTATCGAACATCAGAAAAACCTGCTGACGCGCGCGCGTCAGTGCCACATAGGCCAGACGGCGCTCTTCTGCATCAGGGAACGCTTCTGGCTGCGGTAATAAGCCCTGTTCAATAATCGATTCGCGCGCCTCTGCCGGGAAGCCCTCTTTACCCTGCTGTAATCCCAGCAAAATGACGTAATCCGCCTGCTGACCTTTGCTGGCATGAATCGTCATAAATTCCAGATTGAGCTTTGGCCAGCGGGTTCTGGCTTTATCCAGTAAATCCGGCCGCAGATAGTGATAACGCGCCAGCAGCAGAATTCGCTCATCAGGCTTCGCGTAACCGCTGAGTTTGTTCAGCAAGGCTTCCAGCTGATCCTGCGCCAGCAGCGAAATCGACTTTTTATTGCCTTTGGTGACGCTGTTCAGCGGTTTTGCCAGCTGCTGCGGGTTCTGTTGTATAAACCGGTTGGCAATGTCGCCAATGCGGTCGTTGAAACGGTAGGTTGTGTCCAGTACGCAGCGGTCTCCTTCACCAAAATAGTGATGGAATGCCGTCGTCAGCGTCATCTCCGCCCCACTAAAGCGGTAGATAGCCTGCCAGTCATCGCCAACAGCAAACAGTGCAGTACGCTTATTCTGCTGGCGCAATGCGCTCAGTAACGCGGCACGCTGAGGCGAAATATCCTGGAATTCATCCACCAGAATGTGTTTCCACGGACTGATAAACCGTCCTTTTTCCAGAATGGCAATCGCCTGGTGAATCAGACCTGAGAAATCGACCGCGCCCTCCTCTTTTAATGCGCTCTTCCACGCTTTCAGCAACGGTGCCATCAGTTTGATGCGCTTACTGAAGAGATCCCGGATCTCTTCGGGTACGTCGGCGATCATCGCTGCCTGCGCACCGCCATGCATGCGCATCAGACCAAGCCAGCGCTCCAGCCGTGACGCCAGCCGGTTTGCCAGCCTGTCGTCCTCCCAGAATGGCCCCTCGGGTAACTCCCACTCCAGTTCATCACGCAGCCACTGACGCCAGCCGTTTGCCTGCGCCTTCTTCTCATGACACTGCTGCCGCCACTGCTGGATCAGCAGCGTGCGACGCGCATCGGCATCACTCTCAAGTTTGCTGATAACCGGCTGCTTATTACTGCCTTCACGAATAATATGCAGTGCCAGAGAATGGAAGGTCCGCGCCTGGATGTCAGCGGCGGAGAGCCGCGACTGGATACGTACGTTCATCTCTTCAGCCGCCTGGCGGCCAAATGCCAGTAACAGGATTTGATCGGCGCTGGCCAGCTTGCGCTGCATTAACCAGCCTGCACGAGCCACCAGCACCGAGGTTTTACCGCTGCCCGCGCCTGCCAGTACCAGCAGAGAATTCTCGCCATTAACCACCGCCTCACATTGCGACTGATTGAGTGGCGTGCTCTCGACGCTGGCAAAGAAATCCTGATAGCGGGTGAGCATGGCGGCCGTCCAGTCGCGGTTTCGCTGCCGCAACGCCGTTTCACCCTGCTCCAGCCAGCGCTGACAGAATTGCCAGTTATCCCGGCAGTCAGCAAAATCTTTTAAGCGGGAGAGCGGCATCGGCAATGCATCGAACTGTTTGAGGATGTTGGTTTTCAGCGCCTGCAACTCGTGGCGGTTCAGCCAGCGATCCTGCGCGCCAAACGCCTCGATTTCGTCGCGTAGCGCCTGCAGCACCTCGCGGCACACTGCGCTCATCTCCAGACTCCAGCTCTGCCAGGCCTGCAGCAGATAGTGGTGAAAGCGCTGCGTTTCCTGCCATTCCGTGCCATGCAGGCGGACCACTTTTTCATCGGCCAGCAAAAACTCCAGCTCGCCCCACACCAGCCCGCGCTTGCAGGCGATATCCAGTAACTGGTTAAAGGGGATCAGATACTCATGCTTATCGCCGCTGACTTCGACGCCTGCCGCCATCAAACGGACACGATTATAAGGATGCTGGGCAAGCCGTTTGCCCATCGAGGTTGCTTTCAGTTCCACGCCGACACCAACGTCAGAGAATAGGATTAGGGGGAGTTTACCTGTCAGACCCTTAGCGCTCCAGCCTTAAAACAGGCTAAACTTGGCGTCACATCTTGCGGAATGCAAAAGGAAAAGAAGATCATGCGCACCGTTTTAAATATTCTTAATTTTGTTCTGGGCGGTTTTTTCACCACCCTGAGCTGGCTGTTTGCCACGTTAATCAGCATCGTGCTGATTTTTACCCTGCCGCTGACCCGCTCCTGCTGGGAAATCACCAAACTCTCGCTGCTGCCATTTGGCAACGAGGCGGTGCATGTTGATGTGCTGCGTCCGGAAAGTAAGAGTCATATTCTGAATACCGGCGGCACCTTTCTGAATATCTTCTGGCTGATTTTCTTCGGCTGGTGGCTCTGCCTTTCGCACATCTCCGTGGGGATTGTGCAGTGCATCAGTATCATCGGTATTCCGGTAGGGATTGCGAACTTTAAGATCGCCGCTATCGCGCTCTGGCCGGTTGGCCGCAGGGTGGTATCAGTGGAAGAGGCGCGTGCCGCGCGCGAAGCCAATGTCCGCCGCTACTAATATGATGTCGGATGCCGTGCCAGGCTGGCGCAAATATCTGTTTAACAGTACGTGGCGCTATCTGCTGCGGATCCTGTTTGCACTGAGTGGCTGCGCCGCCATTCCCTGGTGGCTGCATCAGATTGAGTGGACGATCCCTCTGACCCTGGGAGTGGTCGCTGCTGCGCTGGCCGATCTTGATGATCGCCTGGCCGGTCGCCTGAAGAATCTGCTGATTACCCTGCTCTGCTTCTGCATCGCCTCGGTTTCAGTCGAGTTACTGTTTCCCTATCCATTCGCCTTTATTATCGGGCTGGCAATCTCGACCTGGGGCTTTATTCTGCTGGGCGCCCTTGGCCAGCGCTACGCGACTATCGCCTTTGGTGCTCTGCTGATTGCGGTCTACACCATGCTCGGCATCGGACTGTTCAGCCAGTGGTATATGCAGCCGATGCTGCTGCTGGTCGGCGCGTTGTGGTACAACCTGCTGACATTACTGGGCCATCTGATGTTTCCGGTCCGGCCGGTGCAGGAGCAACTGGCCGGGAGTTTTTCACAACTGGCGCGTTACCTTGATGCCAAAGCGAACCTTTTCGATCCCGACGCAGGCGATCAGGATGATGCCGCGTTTATCGATGCGGCGATGGTCAACAGCCAGTTAGTGGCGCAACTTAATCTGACCAAGACCACACTGCAGAGTCGTCTGCGCGGCGATCGCGGGTCGCGCGGCACCCGCCGTAGTCTGCACTACTACTTTGTGGCGCAGGATATCCATGAACGGGCCAGCTCTTCCCATCTGCAATATCATCTGCTGCGCGGCGACTGGCGCTACAACGAAATTCTGTTTCGCTTTCAGCGCCTGCTGAATATGCAGGCTCAGGCCTGTCGCCAGCTGGCACATTGCATTCTGATGCGTCAAAGGTGGGTGCATGACAGCCGTTTTGAGCGTGCATTTGAACGATTACAGAAAGCGATAGAACGTCTGGAGCAGCATGATCCCGACGCTACGCATACCCGTGCTCTTTTCTGGCTGCTGCGCAACCTGCGCGCCATCGACGCACAGCTTGCTTCGATCGAATCAGAACAGACGCTGGCCGGTGAAGATCCTCAGCACAGTGACAATCTGCTGTCACGCGAAGGATTGAGTGGCTGGAGTGATATCCGGCTGCGCTTCAGCCGCCACCTCTCGCCCGCATCGGCGCTGTTCCGGCATGCGGTTCGCATGTCTGTGGTGCTCTGTATTGGATATGGTTTTATTCAGGTAACCGGGCTGGAACGGGGATACTGGATTTTGCTGACCAGCCTGTTTGTCTGCCAGCCCAACTACAATGCAACGCAGCGACGACTGGCCTTGCGCATCGGCGGAACGCTGGCGGGGATTGCGATTGGTCTGCCCGTTTTATGGCTGGTGCCTTCGATTGAAGGTCAGTTAATCCTGATAGTGATTACCGGCGTACTGTTCTTCGCTTTCAGGCAGGTGCAGTATGCACAGGCCACGCTGTTTATCACTCTGCTGGTGCTGCTCTGCTTTAACCTGCTGGGTGAAGGGTTTGAAGTTGCCCTGCCGCGGGTAGTGGATACCTTACTGGGCTGTGGCCTGGCCTGGCTGGCTGTCGCGTTTATCTGGCCTGACTGGCGCTTTCGTCAGTTACCTGCCGTGGCAGAACGAACGCTGAAAGCGAATTGCCGCTATCTGGACGCGATCATGGAGCAATATCATCAGGGCAAAGATAACCGTCTCGCCTATCGCATTGCACGGCGTGATGCGCATAACGCGGATGCTGAACTGGCGTCAGTGGTCTCAAACATGAGCAGTGAAAGTCGCACCAGCCAGAAGTTGCGCGATTCGGCTTTTCAACTGCTTTGCTCCAACCATTCGTTTCTGAGTTACATTTCTGCGCTGGGCGCTCACCGCGATAAAATTACCGCACCCGAACTGCTGACATTGCTGGATGATACGGTTTGCTATGTGGAGGATGTGCTGCAAACGGAAGTTGTCAGCGATGAGCACGTAGAAACGATGCGCCATCAACTGGCTCAGCGAATCAGCCAGCTGGCCGCAGATGCGGATACGCGTGCGCCGCTGGTGCTCCAGCAACTCGGTCTGCTGGTGGCATTAATGCCCGATGTGGCTCGCCTGCGCCGCACGCTAATCACTGATTAGCCTTCGCTGTTTCTGAGATTTGGGTTTGATAAAAGCGTGCGCTGGAACCACGCATTCAGCTCCGCCCGTGTCGCCTGCGGCAGCGCAGCGGCATGGTGGCCCGTGATCGCCCCCTGCAGCGCAAGTAATGTCTGGAACCCAACGTGCTGGTTGATCGCTTTAAGCTTCAGCCAGCACTGTTTAGCCCCCATCTGGTAGAGATGATTGACGCTCATGACGCCCGCCTCGTACAGCATCATCTCCATACGTACGCTGAGATTTGGCAGATCTTTTAACCGCGGTGAGGATTGTCGGTCCTGCAACTCCAGCTGCGCCGTTTCTAAAGAGGCAGCAGAGAGCGCCAGCAGATGGTCAGGGTCGCGCCACAACGCCTCATCGACCCGAAAGTAATTGAGACTCACCAGCTTGCCCCGCTTGCGAAAAATCAGGGGTTGCAGCGGACGATCTGTAAGGTATTCCCGCAAAGGTTCACTGGCACGCAGATAGAGTTCGTCTTTATTAATTAAGGCAAAAACCACACTTTCTACAGCTAGGGCATAGCCTCCGAACTGGGTGCGCGACTCTATTGTTCCTAATGGGGCCAGGCGCGCTCTGGAGCGCTCTACAACCGGATTCACCTTTTTCATTGCACCACCTCCATGTAAGAAATATATCGTAAATTACCTTGGGTATCAGGTAATTAGAAGATAAAAAAAAGCGTCAACGGGTTCAATGAATAAATAGCGTTTCAACTAATCTTGTCGCGATTTTGCGAGGCGTTTTCAGAAATTTGGGTTGATCTTTATCCAGGATGACAGTACTGTATATTCATACAGTCCACTGCTGGTGATTAACTTATGCGAACACAACATCCTAATAATTCACGCTATGCTCATCATTATGCGTCCTCTTCCGTTCCGGCCTCTCAGGGCGGTGGAATTACTGAGTTACGCTACAGCGAACAGCCCGGTATGATGCAGATGTTGCTGTTGCCTTTATTGCAGCAGCTGAGTCAGCAATCACGCTGGCAGTTGTGGTTAACACCGGCATATAAACTGAATCGCACCTGGCTGCAGGAATCAGGATTACCACTGGATAAAAGTATGCATATCGCCGATTCTGAACGTCTGAATGCGGTTGAAGCGATGGTCAAAGCATTGCGTACAGGAAATTACAGTGTCGTTCTGGCATGGATTCCTTACGATCTTGACGAAGATGAACGACGTCAACTTGAAAATGCGGCGGCAGAGGGTGAAGCGCTGGGATTGATTTTGCGTGCAAGCGGGACATCAGAAGCGCCTCTCAGACCGCAAACTGCGATAAAAATTCAGTCGGATTTGTTTCATTAAGTAAAAATCAGAAGTTTCCCAAGCTATTTTTCTTATCTGTCGCAGCTAAACCACTGATTCTGTTAGTTCGAGCGTTGACAATGGTTTAGCAAGTTTTTAGGGCTTTTTGCCGCGGCAATAAGACCAGCCTAATTGTTAGAAATTGTGTATAAATCGCTGTTTTTTTACATAAGCGCCTCACATCATACTTGTAAGTTTCCAATCTCGTTGTAGACTTTAGCTCGCCAGGGTGCTCAATAACCTCCGTTTTTTGCGGTAGAGTCATAAGCGAGCGTTTTGACCCGGCGAAGGATTTAAACCAAGAGCAACCTTTTTGCTCATTGCCTATTTGGATGATAACGAGGCGCAAAATGAAAAAGACAGCTATCGCAATTGCAGTGGCACTGGCTGGCTTCGCTACCGTAGCGCAGGCCGCTCCGAAAGATGACACCTGGTACACCGGTGCTAAACTGGGCTGGTCTCAGTATCACGACACTGGTTACTACGGTAACGGTTACGAAAACAATGACGGTCCAACTCATGAAAGCCAGCTGGGTGCAGGTGCATTCGTTGGTTACCAGGCAAATCCATACCTGGGCTTCGAGCTGGGCTATGACTGGCTGGGTCGCATGCCTAACAAAGGCAACGTGACTAACGGCGCATTCAAAGCACAGGGCGTTCAGCTGGCTGCTAAACTGAGCTACCCAATCTATGACGATCTGGACGTGTATACTCGTCTGGGCGGCATGGTATGGCGTGCAGACTCAACGCAGACTAACCCAACTACTGGCCGCATCAGCGACCACGACACCGGCGTATCTCCGCTGGCTGCTGTTGGTGTTGAATATGCGCTGACCAAAAACTGGGCTACCCGTCTGGATTACCAGTGGGTTAACAACATCGGTGATGCACAGACCGTTGGTACTCGTCCAGACAACGGCATGCTGAGCGTAGGCGTTTCATACCGCTTCGGTCAGGATGACGACGCTGCTCCGGCGCCAGCTCCGGCTCCAGCACCAGCTCCAGTTGTTGAAACTAAGCGTTTCACTCTGAAGTCTGACGTTCTGTTCACCTTCAACAAATCTACCCTGAAGCCAGAAGGCCAGCAGGCTCTGGATCAGCTGTACAGCCAGCTGAGCTCAATGGATCCTAAAGATGGTTCCGTTGTCGTACTGGGCTTCACCGATCGCATCGGTTCAGAGCAGTACAACCAGAAACTGTCTGAGAAACGTGCTCAGTCAGTCGTAGATTACCTGGTATCTAAAGGTATTCCTTCTAACAAGATCTCTGCACGTGGCATGGGTGAATCTAACCCAGTTACCGGCAACACCTGTGACAGCGTGAAAGGCCGTAATGCCCTGATCGACTGCCTGGCGCCGGACCGTCGTGTAGAAATCGACGTTAAAGGTATCAAAGACGTTGTAACTCAGCCACAGGCTTAAGTTTACACGTAATAAAAAACCCCGCTAAGGCGGGGTTTTTTTATGCCGGTAATAAAACCGGACTGAGAGATGAAGGCTCTGATTGCCCTGCCCGATTATTCGCTCTCTGAACCGGAGTTACCCAGAATCGCCTGCAAATCCTGCTTCAGGCTCGACATCTGAGTGGCATATTTCTCTTTACGTTCTGCATCTTCTATCAGCTGAACAATCGTTTCAGAGAGCGTGCAGCCGCGCCGCTGTGCCAGACCTGCCAGTCGCTGCCAGACCAGATACTCCAGGTCTATCGATTTTTTTCGCGTATGCTGATGTTCAGCGTTGAAATGGCGTTTTCGTCGGGCACGGATGGTCTGCTTCAGTCGGTTATCCAGATCAGCGTGAATATGTTCTGCGATCCATTCATTCACTGTAACCGGATTATTTTCCATTGCCAGCAGCTTATCCACTGCTGCCTGCGCCGCGCTTAACTCAAGGTGACGCGTGATCAGTTCACCTTCCCGATGTTTTTTCACCAGGTATTTCCACTTCCATCCACATTCAAGATTTTCGAGTTGCTGGTATTTCATCGGAATCTCATCGTGATCACGTAACGAACTAAGAATAACAGCTTTTTTCCCGGATGCAGCAACGAAAAACATGCTGTCACCATCACATCTTCAACAGGAAGTCTGCAGTGCTTAACAAGGGTGAATCCTGTATAATCTCGCTTTTCTTAAAACAGACAAATGCGATTATTTTGACCAGCACTCAACTTA
Source organism: Pantoea sp. 18059 (assembly GCF_902706165.1). Classification (NCBI taxonomy): domain Bacteria; kingdom Pseudomonadati; phylum Pseudomonadota; class Gammaproteobacteria; order Enterobacterales; family Erwiniaceae; genus Pantoea; species Pantoea sp. 18059. The sequence continues at coordinate 177,478 of NZ_CACSJS010000001.1, read as the reverse complement.
CGTGGCAGACCTTACAGCCAGATAGCGCGCAATACCAATCCGTTTTCTCCCGAATTGCTGATGAAGAAACTGATGCTCTGGCAACGGTACAGCCCCGGTTGCTGAATGCACTGGCGCACTTACACCATCAGACGCAGGGGTTCCCGTTACTGCTGGTTCGTAGCCAGGAGAATCGCGATTATCTGACATTCATTGCCCAGGCCGCAGAGCGGGTCATGGCCGACAGTACCACTCTATTCGGCGGTGATTACCATATCATGGCCGACAACGTCACGCTCCAGCCCCCCTCCGATCCTCAACGCCCGTTCACCAGTCAGGGTGGTATTCACTTTGCTGAATGGATTGAGATGGAGCAGTTGTTTGGCTGCGTGCGCCAGTATAAAGATCGCATCCAGCTGGAACCGGGCCTGATCCATCGTGCTAATGGCGGCACGCTGCTGCTTTCCCTGCGTAGCCTGATGACGCAGCCGATTCTCTGGTTGCGCCTGAAAAAGTGTATTGAGCAGGGCTATGTTGAGTGGACATCTCAGGATGAGCGCCGGCCGCTGCCAGTCTCGATTCCTCCCTTGCCGCTCAATCTGAAACTGGTCCTGTGTGGCGATCGGGAAGCGCTGGCAGAATTTCAGGAGCTGGATCCCGAAGCTCACGAAATGGCCATCTATACTGAATTTGAAGAGAATATTCAGATTCTGGATGAAGATGACATGCTTGCCTGGTGTCGCTGGAACATCGAACTGGCGCAACAGGCGGGTCTGCCCCAGCCGGAAGCGGACTTCTGGCCAGAACTGATTAAAGAAGGCGTCCGCTACAGCGGCGATCAAGAGACGCTGCCACTCTGCCCCCGCTGGCTACAACGCCAGATGCGCGAATCGGCCCTGATGGGCGATGAACTGAACGCTGAAGCGCTGCGTGATGCGCTGGAAGCGCGTTTGTGGCGCGAGAATTATCTCAATGAGCGGATGCGTGACGAGATCCTGCTGCGACAGATTCTGATTGAAACCGAAGGCGAAGTGGTTGGTCAGATTAATGGCCTGTCGGTCGTTGAATATCCTGGCCATCCCCGTGCCTGGGGCGATCCCTCGCGTATTACCTGCGTGGTACATCCCGGCGATGGTGAATTCATGGATATCGAGCGTAAAGCGGAGCTGGGCGGTAATATTCATGCCAAAGGCATGATGATTATGCAGGCTTACCTGATTGCCGAACTGGAACTCGATCAGCAACTGCCATTCTCGGCCTCAATGGTCTTTGAGCAATCTTACTCCGAGGTGGATGGTGACAGTGCTTCACTGGCTGAACTCTGTGCCTTAATCAGCGCGCTGGCTAATCAGCCCATCAATCAGCAAATTGCGGTGACCGGCTCGGTTGATCAGTTTGGCAACGTACAACCGGTGGGCGGACTGAACGAGAAAATCGAAGGCTTCTTTGATATCTGCCATCAGCGAGAACTGACAGGTCAGCAGGGTGTGATTATTCCCGCCAGCAATGTCCGTCATCTCAGCCTCAGCCAGGCGGTTGTCAGTGCGGTTGAACAGGGTCATTTCCATATCTGGGCAATTGACCGTGCCGATGAAGCGCTACCGCTGCTGACCGGTAAAATCTGGAGTACCGAGGATGGCCTGGGCGACTGCCTGCTGAATACCATCCAGGAACGCATTAGCCTGTTCAACCAGCCGGACGGTCCGCAACGTCCCTGGGCGCTGCGCTGGCTTAACTGGTTCAACCACCGTTAATCCGATTTGCTCAGCGTACAACTGTTCGCTAATATTCGTGATTCACTAAAACAAGGCTTATTGAAAACATGGTAGATAAACGCGAATCCTATACCAAAGAAGATCTGATTCTGTCAGGTCGTGGTGAACTGTTTGGCGAAAATGGTCCGCCGCTTCCATCCGGCAACATGCTGATGATGGACCGCGTGGTCAAAATGACCGAAGACGGCGGCAAATATGACAAAGGCTTTGTTGAAGCGGAGCTGGATATCAATCCTGATCTCTGGTTCTTCGGCTGTCACTTTATTGGCGATCCGGTGATGCCGGGTTGTCTGGGCCTTGATGCCATGTGGCAGCTGGTTGGTTTCTATCTGGGCTGGCTGGGCGGCGAAGGTAAAGGTCGTGCGCTGGGCGTGGGTGAAGTGAAATTCACCGGTCAGGTCCTGCCAGATGCGAAGAAAGTGACTTACCGCATTCACTTCAAACGCGTTATTAACCGCAAACTGGTTATGGGCGTGGCAGATGGTGAAGTGCTGGTTGACGGTAATCTGATCTATACCGCCAGCGATCTTAAAGTCGGCCTGTTTAAAGATACCGCCGCTTTCTAAGCGTTTCCCCCCGAAACAAAAACCTCCGCGCATGGCGGAGGTTATATTCCCTTTTCAGTGACATCCGGTTATGCAGCTACCGACCTGTCCTCCATGGCTTGTCGCCAACCTCCCAACCAGTGAGACTTAGCGTCAATCAACTGATACGGACACATCTCTTTTGAGCGTCCAGTAATACCTGCCTGATAACCACGTGAATGGGCGCGTTCGAGGCGGTCTCGTTTCTGTCTCTTCATACTCCGTGTCCCTCATGTAAGGTCTGTGGAATCTGGTGGAAAGAAAAGTGGTGAATTAATGTTCAACCACTCTTATGTTCTACCTCCTGCGCACCCAAAGATCAATGCCCAATCTTCATGCCAGTGTCATAAATGTGACCTTAATCGGTAAAAATAATGACGTTCTGTGATGCATGCAACAACACTATCTTTCTGATTAAGCTAATAAAAAAGCCCCTGACCTCTGTCGAAAAAGCACGACAATCGGTCAGGGGCTTAGCTTATTTATTTACATCAATCTTAATTTAACGCAACCACACTATTGGCAATCTTCTGTGCTGTCTGTTGCCAGCCCGCCGCCAGCGTTCTGACCATCGCATCGTAGCCATCTTCGGTCTGCGGCAGTACCAGGTTAAACGCCTGTTTAGTCAGCCGGCCCTGATGTTCCAGCGTCCATTCGCCACTGACGATTGCTTTGCCATCATAGCGCCCCTGAAAGCCTGTCACGGTCACATTCAGCGTATCGTGCTGCGCGTCTAAAGGTGAACCGGCTACCAGTCGGCCTGGCAGCGCCTTGCTCAGGTTAGTGATCAATGTCTGCTGCAACTGCTGATCGAGCGGGCTGGCCCAGAGATTATTCGCGGCGATAACGTATTTGACATCGCTGGTCTGATAAACCAGTCCGTTGCCTGCCAGATAGTCCGGCACCGTCACCTGCTGCACCCATAACATCGGTTGCGCTTCATTCAGCTGGCTGCTGCTGACCTGCATGGAAGCCGCCCCGGAGGGCAGCTGATACCAGGTATTGTCAACGCTGCTACTGCACGCACTCAACACCAGCGCGGCACAAAGTATCAATCCTTTATTCACTGTTTCGCCCTCTTCGGCTGGGGATCCTGTCCCGGTTTTGCCTCAAATACCAGCGCATTGCTCTTGGTGTTAAGCGTTCTTAACACCGGCTGGAGTTCACGCAGAACCTTATCCAGGCGCTGCATATCCCCCACCAGCTTGCTGTAGGCTGGTGAGCCTGGCTGCAGGCCTTTCATGCTGCGGTTCAGCTCGCGCAATGTCTGCTGCAGGTCTTCCGGCAGGGTTTTCATAGCCGGACTGGCGGTGACTTTGTTGATGTTGTCGATGGTGCGCTGCAGATCACGCATCGTTTTCTGGCTCTCTTTCAGCGTGCCTGTCGCTTCATTGACCATACCGTTCAGTGGCAGACTGTTGATCTTATCCAGCGCCGCCATCAGCTTCTGCTGAATCTGGCTCAGGCCACCGCTGACCGTTGGGATAACTTCATAGCCAGAGACTTTCTGCGGACCTTTGTAAGGCGGTGCATTGTCATAGAAGTCGAGATCGACATAGAGCGCACCCGACAACAGACTGCCGGTTTTCAGCGTCGCACGCAGGCCACGTTTTTTACCATCCTGCAGATGCTGTTGCAGATCGAAGTTCTCACCCAGTCGGCTGATAAAGCGATCCGGCTCAATGCGAATCAGCACCGGCACGCGGTAATCATTGTTCAGCGCCTGGTCCAGACCGGCTTTCATCAATGGCGCTTCTGAGACGGTACCCAGGCGAATGCCGCGGAATTCAACCGGCGCACCCGCCTGCAGACCACGGATGGAGTCGGTGAAGAACATCAGGTAATCAATATGGTTGGTGTAGAGCGAGTCCTGAATGCTGCGCTGATCGTCAAACAGATGATAATCAGACTTATTCTGCGCAGGCTGACCCAGCTCCCAGCCATCCGGCACGTCAAAACTGACGCCGCCGCTGAACAGTGTGGTCAGCGATCCCATTTCCACCCGCATTCCTGAAGCGGACATATCCACGGCGATGCCGCTGTCCTTCCAGAAGCGAACGTTGGTTGTAATCAGGCGATCGTAAGGCGCAGCGACGAACAGCTGATAGGTCATCATGCGTTTTTCGGTATCAAAAGCGCTGGTCTCGACCGTACCGACGCGATAGCCACGGAACAGCACCGGATCCCCCGGATTGAGCTGACCCGCTTTCTTGCTGTCCAGCACGATGCGAATCCCTTTGGCATCCGGTGGCGCTAACGGCGGCGCATCCAGCAGCTTAAACTGCTCGGGTGCCTGGCTTTTAGTGCCCGGCTGTAATTCGATATAGGCACCGGATAACAGAGTGCCGAGACCGCTGATCCCTTCGCGACCCACCTGCGGTTTCACCACCCAGAAAACGCTGTCGCTGTGCAGCAGTTTTTCCATGCCTGAATTCAGGCGCGCTTTGATTTCCACATGGTGGAGATCGTCGCTTAACACCGCGCTTTCCACCACACCGACATCCACACTGCGGCTTTTAATCGTGGTTTTACCCGCAACAATGCCTTCGGCGTTTTCGGTGATGAGGGTGACTTCCGGCCCCTGATGGCTGAAGTGATAAAAGAGGATCCATCCGCCGATTAACAGCGTAACGATGGGGACAATCCAGACCGGCGACCAGCGCTTAATCTGTTCCACCTTTGCATGGCCGTGATTAGTTTCCGTCAAGGCGCGACTCCTTCATATTGTTTTCGCGTACACGATCCCAGGTTAATCGCGGGTCAAAGGTCATGGCAGCAATCATGGTGATAATCACCACCATTGCAAACAATACTGCCCCCCACGCGGGATAAACATTCATTAATTGCCCCATGCGCACCAGCGCAGAGAGCACGGCAATAACAAACACGTCGATCATTGACCAGCGGCCAACAAATTCGACCACTTCATAAATTTTGTGCATCCTGTGGCTGTCACGCTGTCCGCGTCCGCTGGCATCCCAGCAAAGCCAGCCAATCGCCAGCATTTTCAGCGTAGGCACCATGATACTGGCGATAAAGATCACCAGCGCCACCGGATAGGAGCCATCACCCCACAGCACAATCACCCCCGCCATGATATTGGAGGGATAGGTAGTGCCGAGGGTTTCCGTCACCATGATCGGCAACAGGTTGGCCGGGATATAAAGCAGTATTGAGGTGAACAACAGCGCCAGCGTCCACTGCAGGCTGTGCTTACGCCGTGCCTCAGCCGTGACGCCGCAGCGGGGACACTTATGCTCTGCTTCCGGCAGAATGGCCGTACAGCAGGGACAGGAGCGCAGACCCTGCTCTAAACCACTGATGCCCACTTCGGGCGGATGGGGCAGCGCAGGCCGGGGTGACAGACTGTCCCACAAGCCACGTCGATCAACGCACTGAAAGGCCCGCAACTGCAGCAGACAGAACAGAACCCATGGCCAGAAGCTGGTCTCCAGGCCGATCTCGCCATAGGCCATCAGCTTGACGAAACTGACCAGCACGCCCGCCATAAAGATTTCTGCCATGCCCCAGTTACGCAGCTGAAACAGAATACGTGCCAGACCAGTTTTGAGTCCAGTCGGCAACGGGACCCGATTGACCAGAAGGATAATGGTGATCATGCAGAAGGCCGGAACCGCCTGCACAAAGAGAAGGAACAGCGTCGCCAGACTGCTGTAATCTTCCGTCACCATCACCTGAGGTATCTGCGCCAGCGTGATCTGGCTGGTCAGCCCTGCCACCTTCATTGAGACAAAAGGAAACAGATTCGCCAGCAGCAGCATAAACAGCGCTGCCAGCGCATAGCCCGTTGGCCGTTTACGCGGTTCGTGCCAGTTGGCCGTCAGGGAGGTGTGGCAGCGCGGGCATGACGCACGGCTGCCAACGGGAATGTCCGGCAGCTTAATCATTAAATCGCATTGTGGACAGAGCATCCACGCGTTACTTTTCACTGCTGAACACATCCGTTAGCCCTGCCCTACGCGCCGTTTTTCAGTGACTCTAGCTCTTCCCAGCGCGCAAAAGCGGTTTCCAGCTCCTGCTCAGTCTGAGCCAGATTATCCAGCACCGGTTGCGTCTGATCGTGTGCCTGGCTGAAGAAATCGGGATGACTCATCTTCGCCTGCAGCTCTCCGATACGCGCTTCCAGCTGCTCCAGTTTTTGCGGCAGCTGTTCCAGCTCACGCGCCAGATTGTAGCTGAGTTTATTCACGCTACGCTTCGCATCACCCTTCTCGGCTGCAGGCTTAGAGACGTTGCCCGTCGCTTTCGCCGGTGCTGCCGCCTTGTGCTGCCGGTAGGCGGCGCGCTGTTGCTGAGCATCGTGATAACCGCCAACAAAGGTACCAATCTCACCGTTGCCTTCAAAAATCCAGCACTCGGTAACGGTATTATCGACGAACTGACGATCGTGGCTCACCAGTAAGACGGTACCCTGATAGCCATCAATCAGCTCTTCCAGCAGTTCCAGCGTTTCGACGTCAAGGTCGTTAGTCGGTTCATCCAGAATCATCAGGTTGCTGGGACGCAGGAACAGGCGTGCCAGCAGCAGACGGTTACGTTCACCGCCCGAAAGGGCGCGCACCGGCGTCATGGCACGTTTTGGATGGAACAGGAAGTCCTGCAGATAGCCCAGTACGTGGCGCGGTTTGCCGTTGACCAGTACTTCCTGCTTGCCTTCGGCCAGGTTGTCCATCACGGTGCGATCCGGATCCAGTTCAGCGCGATGCTGGTCAAAGTAGGCTACTTCCAGCTTGGTGCCGGAATGCACACGACCATGGTCAGCTTTCAGCTGCTGCAGCATCAGGCGTAGTAAGGTAGTTTTCCCGCAGCCATTTGGTCCGATCAGCGCAATTTTGTCGCCACGCTGCACCTGGGTTGAGAAGTCCTTCACCAGCACTTTGCCATCGACCGCGTAGTCGACATTTTCCAGCTCAAAGACAATCTTGCCGGAACGGGACGCTTCGCCCACCTGCATGTTGGCTTTGCCCATCACTTCGCGGCGTTCTGAATGTTCACGACGCAGCGCTTTCAGCGCACGCACACGGCCTTCGTTGCGGGTACGGCGAGCTTTGATGCCCTGACGGATCCACACCTCTTCCTGCGCCAGTTTGCGGTCGAATTCGGCGTTCTGCATCTCTTCAACGCGCAACGCTTCCTCTTTGCCTTCCAGATAGAGATCGTAGTTGCCTGGCCAGGAGACCAGCTTGCCACGGTCCAGATCGACAATGCGCGTCGCCATGTTGCGGATAAACGAACGGTCATGGGAAATAAAGATGATGCTGCCGGTGAAGTTCTTCAGGAACGTTTCCAGCCAGTCGATGGTTTCGATATCGAGGTGGTTGGTTGGCTCATCCAGCATCAGGACGCGCGGGTTACTCACCAGCGCACGGCCCAGCGCCGCTTTACGCAGCCAGCCGCCCGAGAGCGACGACAGCTCGGTATCGGGCTGCAGACCAATCTGCTCCAGCACGTCATGGATGCGGCTCTCCAGCTGCCACAGATTCTGGTGGTCGAGAATGCTCTGCAGACGCGCCATCTCATTGAGGTTTTTATCGCTGGGATCTTCCATCACCACATGGGAAATGGCGTGATAGGCTTTCAGATGCTCAGCCTGCTCTTCAACGCCCTCGGCCACGAAGTCATACACCGAACCGGTAATATTGCGCGGCGGATCCTGTTGCAGACGCGCCACGACCAGATCGGTTTCATAAATAATGCGGCCATCATCCAGTGGCTGTTCGCCATTGATGATTTTCATCAGCGTGGATTTACCTGCACCGTTACGGCCCACCAGACAGACGCGTTCGTTCTCTTCGATGTGCAGTTCGGTGTTGTCTAACAGCGGCGCATCGCTGAAGGAGAGATAAGCGCCGTGGATACTGATTAATGACATGTAAGCTTATTCCTTACCGGCGTGAGTGATCAGCCAGCAGTTGTGAATTTGACGGTTACGCGCGAAGTCCTGCGACTGCGTTTTCTGGGTAATATCCTGCGCCTGCAGGCCCAGTGATTTCAGGCCATCCATGTCCATTTTGAAACCGCGTTTGTTATTGGAGAACATGATGGTGCCGCCGCGACGCAGCAGGCGCTTCAGGTTACGCATCAGCATCATATGATCGCGCTGAACGTCGAAGCTCTCTTCCATACGTTTTGAGTTGGAGAACGTTGGCGGATCGATAAAGATCAGGTCAAAGTTCTCGTCACTCTCATTCAGCCAGCTCAGACAGTCCGCCTGCATCAGACGATGCTGACGCCCGGTCAGTCCGTTGAGACGCAGGTTGCGCTCCGCCCACTCCAGATAGGTACGCGACATATCTACCGTAGTGGTTGAACGCGCGCCACCCAGACCGGCATGCACACTGGCGGTACCGGTATAGGCAAACAGGTTCAGGAAATCTTTGCCCTGACTCATCTGGCCCAGCATTTTACGGGCAATGCGGTGATCGAGGAACAGGCCGGTATCGAGATAGTCGGTCAGATTCACCCAGAAACGCGCATTAAACTCTTTAACTTCGAAATAGTCGCCCTTCTCGCTGAGCTTCTGATACTGCGCTTTGCCTTTCTGGCGTTCACGCGTTTTCATAATCAGACGGTCGGCAGGCAGTTGCAGCACGCTCAGCGTTGCGCTGATGACATCGAACAGACGCTGACGCGCTTTATCAGGATCGATGGTTTTCGGTGGCGCGTACTCCTGGATAATCACCCAGTCGCCATAGCGATCGACAGCAACGTTGTAGTCTGGCAGATCGGCATCATAAATACGGTAGCATTCAATGCCTTCCTGACGCGCCCACTTCTCCAGTTTCTTCACGTTTTTACGCAGGCGGTTAGCGTAATCTTCCGCAATCTGTCCGGCGCTTTCATGACTGTTAACCGCCAGCTTATAGTTTTTCTGCACGCAATCCAGCGGACCGTTCTTCGCTTTAAACTGGCGATCGGCACGCAGCTGCAGGCAGCTCAGCAGTTCTGGCGAGGCGCTGAACAGCGACAGGTTCCAGCCGCCAAAATGCTGCTTCATCAGACGTCCGAGCTGGCTGTGCAGCGCAATCAGGGCTGGTTCGCTCTCCAGACGTTCACCGTAAGGAGGATTACTCAGCACCGTACCGTGAACCGCCGGATCGACCGGATTAGTCAGCTTCAGCAGATCCTGCTGGCCGAAGGTGAAAAGTTCAAAGACGCCAGCGCGGCGGGCATTCGCCTGCGCCCACTCCAGCACCCGACCATTATTGTCGTAGCCAAAGAAGCGCGCCTGGGTGGCAGCCGTGCCAGTGCGGGCACGGTTCTGCGCCTCAGTTTTAACCTCCTGCCACAACGCAGCGTTAAACTGGCTCCAGGCGGTGAAGCCCCAGTGCTTGCGCAGCAGGCCTGGCGCACGATCGCAGGCAATCAGTGCGGCTTCAATCAGCAGCGTACCGGAACCACACATCGGATCGATCAGCGGTGTCGTCGGCTCCCAGCCAGAACGCAGCACGATGGCCGCCGCCAGGGTCTCTTTTAACGGCGCCTGACCGGTCTGCTGGCGATAACCACGTTGATGCAGCGAGCTGCCGCTGAGATCAAGCGCAATGCTGGCGCGATCGTCATTCAGCCAGACGTTGACACGGATATCTGCCTGCTCACGATCGACGTTGGGTCGTTCGAGATTCTGACGGGTAAAGCTGTCCACGATGGCATCTTTAACTTTCAGCGCGCCGAACTGGCTGTTACGAATCGAATCGTTGGTGCCGCTGAAATGCACAACAAAGGTTTTGTCGCTGCCGAACATCGTCGGCCAGTCCACGCTCTGCACACCCAGATAGAGATCCAGATCGCTGTAGACGCCAAACTCTCCCAGCGGCAACAGGATGCGTGATGCTAAACGACTCCACATCAGGCTTTGGTACATGGTGCGATCGTCGGCTTCGTAGTGAACGCCTCCCTGCACTACTTGCAAATCCTGCGCGCCCAGCGCGTCCAGCTCACTTTTTAACAGCTCTTCGAGCCCACGCGCCGTGCTGGCAAACAGAGAATTCATATCGTCACTTTTTAACTCTTGAGAAAATTGTCGCGCATTATAGCGAATCGGAGACCTATGTCATAAAGTTAGCTTCTTTTGTGCTGCGCGTCGGGTTCAAGGAGAACACCATGATCACGCTTTCCCGCTTATTTATTCATCCTGTGAAGTCGATGCGGGGATTAGCGCTGTCACACGCGCTGGTCACTGACAGCGGACTGGCATTTGATCGTCTGTTTATGGTGACCGAACCTGATGGCACCTTTATTACCGCGCGTCAGCACCCGGAGATGGTGCGCTTCACGCCCGCGATTTTACCGGATGGCCTGCTGCTGACGGCCCCGGATGGCAGTCACTCCCTGATCCGCTTCAGCGATTTCGATGAGCAGGATCACCCCACCGAAGTCTGGGGAAATCATTTCACCGCGCGCATAGCGCCGCGTGCGATTAACCAATGGCTGAGCCAGTTCTTCCCGCGTGAGGTTCAGTTGCGCTGGGTCGGGCCGCAACCCAGCCGCCGGGTTAAAGCGTTTAATCATATTCCGCTGAGCTTTGCCGACGGCTTTCCGTTTTTGCTGATCAACAACGCGTCGCTGCATGATCTGCAACAGCGCTGCCCGGCCAGCGTCCGCGCCGAACAGTTTCGTCCGAATCTGGTCGTCAGCGGCGCTGCCGCATGGGATGAAGACAGCTGGGCGGAGATTCAGATTGGCGACGTGATATTCGAGGTGCCTAAGCCATGCAGTCGCTGCGTGCTCACCACTGTCAGCACCGAAACCGGCGTTAAGCATCCTGCCGGTCATCCGCTGGCCACGCTGCAGACGTTCCGCACCGCCCTGGATGGCAGCGGGGATATTGATTTCGGTCTGAACTTAGTGGCGCGCAACAGTGGGGTGGTGCGCGCCGGTGATGAGATGATTGTTCTGAAACGTCATGCACCGCGCAGCTATGGTGCCGGTGAAGTGGTCGAAACAATGAAACCAAAGCAGCAGGCGCCTGATGCCGTGACTATCACGTTTCAGGGTCAGACGTTCACCGGGGATAATCAGCAGGTATTACTGGATCAGCTGGAGATGCAGGGCTTCCGGATCCCCTACTCCTGTCGGGCGGGACTGTGCGGCAGTTGCAAGCTGAGTCTGGTCGCGGGTGAGGTTAAGGCGCTGAAACAGAGCGCCCTGCGTCAGGACGGCACGCTGTTGAGCTGCAGCTGTATTCCGGCTGGCGATGTAGAACTAAGGTAGTCAGACTGCGCGGGCGTAGCGCGGCGCGACATCCTGATACAGGGGCTGCAGGCGATCGTTCATCACCTTGATGGCATCGCCGAGCACCATGTTTTTTCCGGCCAGCGTCAATCCCGGCTGCGCCAGCAGGCAGAGCGCCGCGTTATCGCCACTCTCAACCACCAGCAGTCGTGCCTGCGTTCCCTCTTCTGCCAGCGTAACCTGTACCATTTCACCGGGACGGGGCTGCATTGCCGGGGCATAAGAGGCGAAATGCCAGCTTTTTGGCATCAGTGGCTTGAGGAAGCGTGCAGCGACCAGCGCATTTAACACCAGTTCGGCGCGATGGCTGCCACTGAGTTTGCACTGACGGCAGGTCTCTTCAAAGGTGTAATAAAGGGCGGCGTCATCGACACAAAAACCCGATTCAGTGAAGGCATCCGGCGTGAGCATCTTGCGGGAATAACGGGAACGGAAAAGCATACCGTCTGCCAGGTCGAGCATCATTCGGTCGTGGCTGCTGTCAAAATACCAACGCCAGTTATCATCGGGTTTAATTTTCATCGTGTGCCCTGTATTTACCGCTGCGCCAAAAATCACGCAGAATTCAGCGAAAAAAGAAACATAAGGAAAAGCTGAAAAAGCGTGCAACAGGACAAAATATAAACGAGCCGAGGGGATAAATAAACCCCCCGGCCAATGATTGTGAGAATTGTCTTAGAGATGGGTGACGATATCTTTAATTAAGCCTGGCCCCTGATAAATAAAGCCTGAATAAATCTGAACCAGTGATGCCCCGGCGGCGATTTTTTCACGCGCTGCCGTCAGAGAATCGATCCCGCCTACGCCAATAATCGGCAACCGTCCCTGCAGTTCCTGAGAGAGGCGCTGTATCACCGCCGTGCTGCGCGACTGCACTGGCCGTCCACTTAACCCACCCGCTTCCTCAGCATGCTTAAGACCGCTCACCAGCGAACGATCGAGCGTGGTATTGCTGGCAATCACGCCATCAATCTGATGACGAATTAAACTGTCCGCGACCTGAATTAACTCTTCTTCAGAGAGATCGGGCGCAATTTTTACGGCCAGCGGAACATATTTCAGATGACGCTGTTCCAGCTCTTTTTGTTTCTGTTTGATGGAAGAAAGCAGATCATCCAGCGCCTCGCCATATTGCAGCGAACGTAAACCTGGGGTGTTAGGTGAGGAAATATTGATGGCGATATAACCGGCGTGGGCATAAACCTTTTCCATGCAGATGAGATAATCATCTTTGCCCTGCTCGACCGGCGTATCTTTATTTTTACCGATATTGATCCCCAGCACGCCGTTAAAGCGCGCTTTCTTCACGTTTTCAACCAGGTGATCAACACCCAGATTATTAAACCCCATCCGATTGATAATTCCGCCCGCTTCCACCAGACGAAACATGCGTGGCTTATCGTTCCCCGCCTGGGCGCGCGGCGTGACGGTGCCGACTTCAACAAAGCCAAAGCCCATCGCCGCAAACGCATCAATACACTCTGCGTTCTTATCCAGACCCGCCGCCAGGCCAAGGGCATTCTTAAAGGTCAGTCCCATACAGGTGACCGGACGCGACGGCAGATTCTGGCGATAAAACATCTCCAGTGGGGTGCCGTTCATAAAACGCAGTTGCTGAAAGGTGAGTTCGTGTGCGCGTTCGGGATCAAGTTTAAACAGCGCCGGTCGGACGATAGGATAAAACATGCACTCTCCTGAAGGACGGAAGCGATCGTGAAAGTCGGTGCACGGGAAATTGTGCGCCAGAATGGTAAAGTGCTCTGGCGCAAAAGTAAATCGAACAGCGGGGAAGCGTGAAGTTAACTGAAAATGCTTTGATCTTACGCGGCGGAATCGTTTACGGGTTGATTTTTCACCTCAGAGGGAAACAGATATTCCCGCAGGATGCCGTGACGTTGCATGATGCCAAAAATACCGAGACAGACGAACGCTTCAGCCCCGACCATCGACCATGCGGCACCTATTGCGCCAAACTTCCACGCCAGGAAACAGCACAGCGGCACGTTAACCACACCAGCGGCCATCATTACCCACATACGCTGGCGGGCCAGACCATGTGGGATCAGAATCTGTAATCCAGCCGGGTAGGCAATGTTGCCAAACAGGAAGCAGAGCACAAAGACGCGCAGCACATCCGCTGACTGGATAAAGTCTTGACCCAGCAATATTGAGACCACCAGGTCAGCAAAAAACCAGGTGAAGATTACAATCGACAGACTCAGGGAAAACGACAGCAGCAGGCTTTTGCGTGTCGCGGCAATCGCGGCGCGTTTATCCCGGCCGAACAGGTGGCTGACGCGCGGGAAGAAGGCGCTGCCGATCTGCTCCGGCACAGAGTTGGCCGCTTTACGCAGGCGATCGGCGCCGTTGTAGATCCCGACCATATAAGTCGAAGCAAAGGTGGCGAGAATCACCACGTTGACGCTGTTGAAAAGGTTAGCACCGGCAATGGCGATAAACACATCCATGCTGTCGGTGATGCGCTGTTTGATTTCGCGCGGTTCAAAGCGGTAGCGGCCTATGACTTTCATCTCCAGCACGAACTTAAGCGTAATCGCCGCGCTGATAATGGAGACCGCGCCAGGGATCAGGGCAGCCAGCCAGGTGTCCTGCGGAGATTTCACCAGCAAAAAGGTCAGCGGAATCGCACAGAAGTTACCGAAGGTGGCGATCATCGCCGTCTTACCCAGCTTCTCAAAGCCCTGCATCAGCCAGCCGAATGAAAACAGCGAGCCGACCAGCGTGGTGCAGTTCGCCAGAATGATGAAGAACAGAGGGTGCCAGGAGGGATTGAACCAGGTCGCGGTCAGCAGCGTGCCGCTGGTGACCACCAGCAGCATCAGCTTGGCGTTGAATGTTGACCAGAAGAGCTGGCTGACGCGTTCTTTGTCATCACGATGGTGAGCAATATCTTTGGTGGTAAAGACATTGAATCCCCAGTCGGAGATGGTGCTGCAATAGAGGACGCAGGCGATCGCCAGCGCCAGCGTACCCATCTGCTCTACACCCAGAACGCGGGCAAGATAGGGCAGCGTGGCCAGCGGAAACAGAAACGATGCGCCACGGTAAGCCAGCAGCGAGAAAATATTAATAACCAGACTTTTATCGAGTACTTTTGCCATGTCGCAACAACCTTATACACATTGCATGTCTCACCTTCTCATTTCGCTAAGGCATAAACAATATCGCTAAACATTTTTCAGAATCAGGCTGCGCGCTTGAGCTCTTTTTTAACCTTGTAGTGCTGCAGCGCAATAAAGAGCTCCGGGCGATTAAACAACAACCACTCTTTAAGATTTTCTGATTTTACGTTACGACCCATAAAGCGAATGGCATTACAGACATATTCCGGTACCGGCGTTTTATTATAGAGAGACAAATAGATCATCAGACGGAACGAGTGAAGTAAATAAGACTTTTCCAGCGAACTACGCCAGGCTGATTTAGGGAGCGAACTGGTTAACGTATTATAAGCGTGCATAAAAGCGTCATAGCGCTGATAGAAAAACTCATTGCCTTTGGTACTGTTGGTCAGTGAACCACTGCGGATGCGCTGCTTATAATAGACCTGACGGCTGACCCATGCGTGCTGGCATTTTATAAACACGGAGAGCGTAAAGTTGTGGTCTTCATGAACCCGACGTACAAAGCGCAACTTATGCTGTTCAATGACGCTTTTTCTTAAGACGTAATTCCAGACGGCAGAGGTATATCTGCCATTACGCAGCAGGCGCAGAAAGACCTCCTGTGGTTTCTGCTGGCCAAACTGGTCATGCTTCACTTTTGGCGAGGTGATATCAATGTGGCCATCTTCATAGACGCAGGAGTTAAAACAGAAAAGATCCGTTTCAGGATGCTTCTCCGCCACCATTGCCAGCTCAGTGACGAGGCCATCAACCACGACATCATCCGGGTCACAGAAAAAGAGAAACTGACCCTTTGCCAGTGCAATGCCGGTGTCCCGTGCATTGCCGAGGCCGCCATTTTCAATGGTGATCACTTTCACCTGAGAAAGGTGTGCATAATTCTGTTCAATTAAGGCTAATGTTCCATCAGTAGATCCATCATTCACAATGATTATTTCATTGGGCGCTTTAACCTGGCGTAATAACGAATCGACGCACTCTACAATATATTTCTCAACATTGTAGGTTGGAATAATAACGGATAACAGGATGTCAGACATATGCAATTCTCTGCTGTTAGAAAATGACAATACGATTCACCTGCCTGATGCAGGTTCTGACCAGAGGCGAAACGTCGAAAAGAGTAAGGCGCGATTATTATGATTGCTTTCATTGAGCCCGATTATCTTAAACCTGTAATGCGAAAAAAGACCAGCCGTAAAAATCATCTTAATGTTTCATGTGAGCATCACTCTTAACGAAAGTGCATCTATAGCCCGCAGTAATGTTAAAACCGTTGAGGATCGATTTAAATTAGCCCTGCAAAGCAGACGTAACCAGATTCAGAAATCTGTAAGCGAACATCTGAAACGATGAATAAGTTCAGCATTCCTTCATTATTATTACAGTTTGCTTTCTGCAATAAATCTTAATCTTTGGCAGAGGCTGCCGCAGATAAGCTGATTCTGTGCTGCTTCGCAGCGCTATTTTGTCAGCCGTTGCGCTTTATGGCCGCGCCACTCTCAGAAAAAATGATTAAGCAATCAGACGAAAGATATTTTTTCTGCTCAACCGACACATTTTGACGATCTCGTATCATGCCCCTTAATGAATTGTTCCGCTGCCAGCGCTTAATTTAAGAATTATCGGAAGCGGCGATGCTGACATCTGTCGCAACGCCTTCTATTTGCAGATTTCACCCTTACTTTGCCGGATAAATCATTTAAGCCCACTCCCCTGCTCTGACAGTATGAAGGCATAAGTTCTCAACATTTGATAATCAATAACTTTTAGTTATAAGGAGTGATGATGCGAGTTATTACGCTGGCAGGCAGCCCACGATTCCCCTCCCGCTCAACCTCACTGCTGACGCTGTGTCAGCACAAGCTGGAGGCGCGTGGTATTGAAGTCATTCCGTGGAATATTCACAACTTTCAGCCTGACGATTTAATCAATGCGCGTTTTGATGCACCTGCGCTTCTCGCCCTGCGTGACGATCTGGCTTCGGCTGATGGACTGATTATTGCGACACCTATCTATAAAGCGTCGTTTTCGGGTGCGCTGAAGACGCTGCTCGATCTGCTGCCTGAACGCGCACTGGAACACAAAGTCGTGTTACCGCTGGCCAGCGGCGGCAGTGCCGGTCATATGCTGGCGCTGGACTACGCCCTGAAGCCGGTGCTCAACGCCTTAAAGGCGCAGGAGATCCTGCATGGTGTTTATGCCGAGGATCATCAGATCAGTCATTACGACCGTCAGCCCGAACTGCAGGATTCACTGTCACAGCGCCTGGATGAGGCCGTCTCCGCCTTCTGGCTGGCACTGACCCGTCACCACCATCCCGTTGCGCAAGCGGTATAAGGAAGCGATCGATGAAGCTGAGATTAGGAAAGTGGCTGGTGGCCGGACTTCTGCTGGCCGGCCTTCAGGTACAGGCCGCCGAATCCGATCCGTCTGAGATTCGTATCGGCTATCAGAAAGGTTCGGTCAGCATGGTGCTGGCAAAGTCACATCAGTTACTGGAAAAACGATTTCCTCATACCCGGATTAAGTGGATCGAGTTCCCTGCAGGTCCGCAAATGCTGGAAGCGCTGAATATCAACAGTATCGACCTGGGCAGTACCGGTGATCTTCCCCCGCTGTTTGCCCAGGCCGCGGGCGCGGATCTGCTCTATGTTGGCGCGGAGCCGCCAAAACCCAAAGCAGAAGTGATTCTGGTGCCAAAAAGCAGCCCGCTGAAACAGGTTGCGGATCTGAAAGGCAAGAAAGTGGCTTTCCAGAAAGGCTCCAGCTCTCACAACTTACTGCTGCGCGCCTTACAGCAGGCGGGTCTGACCTTTAAAGACATCACGCCGGTCTATCTCACCCCCGCCGATGCGCGCGCCGCCTTCCAGCAGGGTGACGTTGATGCCTGGGCAATCTGGGACCCCTACTATTCATCAGTGCTGCTGCAGGGGAATTCGCGCCTGCTGATTGATGGCAGCTCCCTTAACCTGACCGGCTCCTTCTATTTAGCGACGCGCAGCTACGCCGAGGCCCATGGCGCGTTTATTCAGCAGGTGCTCGACACCTTCAGCTCTGCTGACGCGCTGACAATCAGCCAGCGTCAGCAGAGCACCACGTTACTGGCACAGGCGATGGGCTTGCCCGAACCGGTTATCGCCAGCTACCTCAGCCATCGGCCGCCTACCCGGATTTCGCCGGTCAGTGCCGAAACTGCCGCAGCTCAGCAGCGCACTGCTGACCTGTTCTATGCCAATCATCTCTTGCCAGTAAAAGTGACGATCCAGGATCGCATCTGGCATCCGCATACCGTGACGCAATAAGGAGCAACAATGAGCGTATCCATTTTCTGGTTCCTGCCGACGCATGGCGACGGCCACTATCTTGGTACTGCCGAAGGGGCGCGACCGGTTGATCACGCCTATCTGCAACAGGTGGCGCAGGCCGCTGACCGCCTTGGCTTTGGCGGCGTACTGATCCCCACCGGCCGCTCCTGCGAAGATGCCTGGCTGGTTGCCGCCTCGCTGATTCCGGTGACGCAGCGCCTGCGATTCCTGGTGGCGCTGCGTCCTGGGGTGATTTCACCGACCCAGGCAGCACGTCAGGCCGCCACGCTGGACCGTCTTTCTAACGGACGTGCGCTGTTTAATCTGGTGACCGGCGGCGATCCGGAAGAGCTGGCGGGCGACGGCGTGTTTCTCGATCACCGCGAGCGTTACGCGGAATCCGCCGAGTTTACCCGCGTCTGGCGTCGGGTGCTGGAAGGCGAAACCGTCGATTATGAAGGCAAGCACGTGAAGGTTCGCGGTGCGCGTCTGATGTTTAAACCGGTGCAGCAGCCTCGTCCCCCGCTGTGGTTTGGCGGCTCTTCTGAACCCGCCCAGGAGCTGGCGGCCGAACAGGTCGATGTTTACCTCACCTGGGGCGAACCCCCTGCGCAGGTTAAAGAGAAGATTGAGCAGGTGCGCGCGAAAGCGGCAGCCCAGGGACGCACCGTCCGGTTCGGCATCCGTCTGCATGTGATCGTGCGTGAAACCAATGAAGAGGCCTGGCAGGCCGCAGACAAACTGATTGCCAATGTGGATGACACCACCATCGCCAAAGCGCAGGCGGCATTCCAGCGGGCAGATTCTGTGGGGCAGCGTCGGATGGCCGCACTGCATGGCGGTCGCCGCGACAAGCTCGAAATCAGCCCTAACCTGTGGGCAGGCGTCGGCCTGGTGCGCAGCGGAGCCGGGACCGCGCTGGTCGGCGATGGCCCGACCGTGGCCGCACGCATCAAAGAGTATGAAGCGCTGGGCATTGAGACCTTTATCCTGTCGGGTTATCCGCACCTTGAAGAGGCTTATCGCGTCGGCGAACTGCTGTTCCCGCATCTTGACCTGCAGGTCCCACTGGTGCCCCAGCCGCGCGTGGTTCAGGCACACGGTGAAGCGGTAGCCAACGATTTTACCCCTGAGAAAAAAGTCGCCCGGGGCTGAGGAGAGCATGATGACCAGAACCCGAAAACGCCTTGCTGATACGCTGGTGCCCTGGCTGCTGCCAACGCTGCTGGTGGTGGTGTGGCAGATTGCCTCGCAAACCGGCTGGTTGTCGACCCGTATTCTGCCCGCACCGGAGAAAATTGTGACCACCTTCTGGCAGCTGACCGCCAGTGGTGAACTCTGGCAGCACCTGGCGATCAGTAGCTGGCGGGCGCTGATCGGCTTCAGTATCGGCGGTTCTATCGGCCTGCTGCTCGGGCTGATTACCGGCACCTCCAGAACCGGTGAACGACTGCTGGATACCTCGGTACAGATGCTGCGCAATGTGCCGCATCTGGCGCTGATCCCGCTGGTAATCCTCTGGTTCGGTATTGATGAGTCCGCCAAGATCTTTCTGGTGGCGCTGGGGACGCTGTTCCCGATCTACCTGAATACTTATCACGGCATCCGCAACATCGATCGCGGGCTGGTTGAGATGGCGCGCAGCTATGGCCTTTCCGGCTGGAGCCTGTTTATCCAGGTGATCCTGCCAGGCGCGCTGCCCAATATCATGGTCGGCGTGCGTTTCGCGTTGGGCCTGATGTGGCTGACGCTGATTGTCGCAGAGACCATCTCTGCCAACGCGGGTATCGGCTATCTGGCCATGAACGCGCGTGAATTCCTGCAGACCGATGTGGTGGTGGTCGCCATTATTCTTTACGCCCTGCTCGGCAAACTGGCGGATGTCGCCGCGTTGTTGCTTGAACGTGTCTGGCTGCGCTGGCATCCCGCTTATCAACTGAAGGAGGAGAACGCATGAGCCAGACTCTCTCACCGGCGCGCCTCAACACCGGCACCCCGGTTGGCGTTAACGGCGTCAGCAAACAGTATGGCAGCCGCACCATTCTGAATAAGATTGACCTGCATATTCCCTCAGGTCAGTTTGTGGCGGTGGTGGGTCGCAGCGGCTGTGGCAAAAGCACGCTGCTGCGCCTGCTGGCCGGTCTCGAACAGAGCTCCAGCGGTGAACTGCTGGCAGGCAATGCGCCGCTGCAGTCGGCTCGTGAAGATACCCGCCTGATGTTTCAGGATGCGCGACTGCTGCCGTGGAAAAAAGTGATCGATAACGTCGGACTGGGTCTGCGCGGACGCGAATGGCGCAGCGCGGCGCTGGATGCGCTGGCGGCGGTAGGCCTCGCCGATCGGGCTGATGAGTGGCCAGCCGCCCTCTCCGGCGGCCAGAAACAGCGCGTCGCACTGGCCAGAGCGCTGATCCACCGGCCCGGTTTACTGCTGCTGGATGAACCGCTGGGGGCGCTGGATGCCCTGACCCGCATTGAAATGCAGGGATTGATTGAGTCACTGTGGCAGCAGCATCACTTTACCGTGCTGCTGGTTACGCATGATGTCAGTGAAGCGGTGGTGATGGCAGATCGCGTGCTGTTGATCGAAGAGGGTCAAATCGGGCTGGATCTGCTGGTGGATCTGCCCCGTCCCCGCCGTCGCGGATCGGCGCGGCTGGCCGAGCTGGAAGCGGAGGTGCTGGATCGGGTCATGCAGCGTACGGAGCGACCGCAGCCGGTTCGTTTCGCGCAGCAGCGCTAAAAAAGGGGAGTGTCTCAGACACTCCCCTTTTTTATTATCAGGCGTTCAGTGCCCGGGTAATTTTCTCGTAGAGGTCGCCAGAGAGTTTATCCAGCTCCAGCAGCTGCTCCAGCGCCTGGCGCATCATCGCCTGACGGCCTTCGTCATAACGTTTCAGGCGAATCAGCGGCTCCACCATCCGCGCCGCAACCTGCGGATTGCGGGTGTTGAGGTCGGTAAGCATCTCCACCAGGAACTTATAACCGCTGCCATCTTTAGCATGGAAGGCGGCCGGGTTAGCCGAGGCAAAGGCACCCACCAGCGAGCGAACACGGTTCGGATTACTCATGGTGAAGGAGCGATGATTCAGAAGCTGACGCACATTGCGCATCACGTTAGCGGCCGGACTGGTCGCCTGCAGCACAAACCATTTGTCCATCACCAGACCATCCTGATGCCAGCGCTCATCGTAAGCTGCCAGCAGCGCATCACGGCACGGTAACTGTGCCGCAACCGCAGCAGAAAGCGCCGCCAGCGCATCGGTCATGTTGGTCGCCTGGTGATACTGCGTCTGCACCAGTTTATCCGCCAGTTGCGCATCGCTGAAGGCGAGATAGGTCAGGCAGATATTTTTCAGGCTGCGCTGACCTATCGCGTCATGCTCCACGCGGTATTCAGGCTGCTGATTGGCGTTGTAGATCGCAAAAAACTCATCGGCCAGTTCGCGTGCCAGCGTGCGTTGCAGTGCGTCACGCACCAGCGCAATCGCCTGCGGATCGATAGTATCAAACAGCTCGGCAATCTCATTTTCCGACGGCAGCGTCAGAATCAGCGCGGTCAGTGCCGGGTCGCAGTCGGTATCCAGCAGCACCGCGCGGAAGGCGTCGGCGACATGCAGCGGCAGTGACAGATGCTGGCCCTGCTGATAGCGGGCGACATTCAGACGGATATAGGTCGCCAGCAGGCTCTGAGCCGCATCCCAGCGGGAGAAGTCGTTGCGTGCATGACGCATCAGGAAGGTGAGCTGAGCATCACTCCATTTGTAATCAAGCTTAACCGGAGCAGAGAATTCGCGCAGCAGCGACGGCACCGGCTGGAAGTAGACGTTATCGAAAATAAAGGTCTGGAACTCCTCGGTGACATTCAGCACATGATGTACCGGATGACCATTATTCTGCAGCGGGATCACCTTGCCTTCGCCATCGTAGAGTTCAATATCCAGCGGGATATGCAGCGGCAGCTTCTCTTTCTGATCGGCAGTCGCAGGCGTGTGCTGCGTGACGTGCAGCGTATACTGCTCCAGCTCCGGGTTGTAATCGTCGCGCACCGTCAGCACTGGCGTACCGGACTGGCTGTACCAGCGGCGGAACTGCGACAGGTCAACATTCGAGGCATCTTCCATCGCCTGAACAAAATCATCACAGGTGGCGGCGCTGCCGTCGTGGCGATCAAAATAGAGCTTCATGCCCTTCTGGAAATTCTCTTCACCCAGCAGGGTGTGCATCATACGGATCACTTCTGACCCTTTTTCATACACCGTCAGGGTATAGAAGTTGTTCATCTCGATGACCTGATCCGGACGGAGCGGGTGTGCCATCGGGCTGGCATCTTCGGCGAACTGCGCACCGCGTACGATACGCACGTTATCAATGCGGTTCACCGCGCGTGAGCCCAGATCAGAGCTGAACTCCTGATCGCGGAACACTGTCAGTCCCTCTTTCAGGCTGAGCTGGAACCAGTCGCGGCAGGTCACGCGGTTACCGGTCCAGTTATGGAAATATTCGTGACCGATAACCGCTTCAATGCCCAGGTAATCTTTGTCCGTCGCCGTTTCCGCTTTAGCCAGCACATATTTGGCATTGAAGACGTTAAGGCCTTTGTTCTCCATGGCGCCCATGTTGAAGAAGTCCACCGCCACGATCATAAAGATGTCGAGGTCATACTCCAGACCGAAACGCTCTTCATCCCACTTCATGCTGTTTTTTAGCGAGGTCATCGCCCAGTCGGCACGGTCGAGGTTACCGCGATCGACGAAGATCTCCAGCGCCACATCACGTCCTGAACGGGTGGTGAAGCTGTCGCGCAGCACGTCGAAATCACCCGCCACCAGCGCAAACAGGTAGCAGGGTTTCGGGAACGGATCCTGCCACTTCACCCAGCTGCGACCCTGCTCATCCCGGCCGCTGTCAATGCGGTTACCGTTGGAGAGCAGGAATGGATAGCGCTCACCATCGGCATAAATGGTGGTGGTAAAGCGCGCCAGCACGTCGGGGCGATCGAGATACCAGGTAATATGACGGAAGCCTTCAGCCTCACATTGGGTGCAGAGCGCCTCGCCCGATTTGTACAGTCCTTCCAGCGCGGTGTTCTGGTCCGGATGAATATCATTAATAATTTTCAGGGTGAAGCTTTCCGGCAGCTGGCTGATGACCAGTGCGCCCTCTTCTTCACGGAAGGCCGTCCAGGCTTGCCCGTCGACCTCCAGCGCAATCAGCGTTAACGCTTCGCCGTCCAGTCGCAGCTCAGCCTGGCTGTCGCCCAGTCGTTTAACCTGGCTGATGGCCGTTACACGAGTGGTGGACGCATCCAGTTCAAAAGTTAAATCGATATCGGTGATGGTGTACTCAGGCGCACGGTAGTCGTGGCGATACTTGATTTGGGGCTGTTGCGTCATATTGCGTCTCGCGTTGTTATAAGTTTACCGGCAAAGTCTAAGCTTGTTACTACAAGCTTGCCACGCACAATGCACCTAAAGGGTGAAATGGCTACACTTTGTTAACAATGGCACAGATTGGCCTCGACCCGCCCGTCTGAAATATGCTGTGATCGGCTTCAGATAGTGAATTATACTTTTGCGTCTTTATGACTGTGTACAACACCGGGCTCTGCGCCACCGAACAGGATGCTGAAACGCGCCATGACAGGACATGCTTCCCCGATACTGACCTCGCTGCTGGATACGGACGCCTATAAGCTCCATATGCAACAGGCCGTTTTCCACCGCTATCATGACATAACGGTGGCGGCGGAGTTTCGCTGCCGCGGCGACGAACTGCTGGGTCTCTACGCTGACGAAATTCGTGACGCGATAACCGCAATGCAACACCTGGCGCTGACTGATGATGAAGCGACCTGGTTGTCTCACCTTCCCTTCTTCCGGCAGGATTACCTCAGCTGGTTACGCCAGTTCCGCTATAACCCGGATCAGGTTGAGGTGCGCAATCATCATGGCAAGCTGGAACTCCGTATTCAGGGGCCGTGGCGAGAAGTGATCATGTGGGAGGTGCCGCTGCTGGCGCTGATCAGTGAGATTGTGCATCGTCATCGTACGCCACAGGTCACCACTCAGCAGGCACTTGACCACTTACATCAGAAACTCGGCGACTTTAAAGCTCAGGTGGCTGACCTCGATATGTCACGCTTCCGCCTGATGGATTTTGGCACCCGTCGTCGCTATTCGCAGGATGTGCAACAGTCGATCGTCTCAACGCTGAAACAGGAATTTCCGTGGCTGATTGGCACCAGTAACTATGATCTGGCGCGCCGTTTGTCACTGACGCCGGTGGGAACACAGGCGCATGAGTGGTTCCAGGCCTTCCAGCAGATCAGTCCGGTACTGGCCAACAGCCAGCGCGCGGCGTTACAGGCGTGGCTGGATGAGTATGACGATAAGCTGGGCATCGCCCTGACCGATTGCATCGCTATGGACGCATTCCTGCGCGATTTCGGTCCGGTGTTTGCCCGCCGCTACCAGGGACTGCGCCACGACTCCGGCGATCCGGTCGAATGGGGCGAGAAAGCCCTCGCACACTACCAGAAGCTGGGTATCGATCCGCAAAGCAAACACCTGGTCTTTTCTGACAACTTAAATCTCGACAAAGCGCTGGCGCTTTACCGCCACTTTGGTCAGCGGACGAACGTGGTGTTCGGCATCGGTACCCGTCTCACCTGCGATATTCCGGGCGTGACGCCACTGAACATCGTTATCAAACTGGTGCAGTGCAATGGCAAGCCGGTGGCGAAACTCTCAGACAGCCCGGGCAAAACCATCTGCCAGGATAAAGCCTTTGTCAGAGCCCTGCGTAAAGCTTTTGATCTGCCGCTGGTGAAAAAAGCGAGTTAATCCTCTTCTTACCGGGGCGTTGATACGCCCCGCCTCTGCTGTAATAAATCTGCTTTCCCCCTGAATTTTGCTTGTTTCCTGAAGACTCGCAAGTAACATAGCAAAACCCCGGATGGGGCAACTTTTTTACTCACTTCTTCTATATAGAGAGATATTTATGAGCGTAGTGCCTGTAGCGGACGTACTGCACGGTCGCGTCGCGGTTGACAGTGAAGTCACCGTACGTGGTTGGGTGCGTACCCGAAGAGATTCCAAAGCCGGTCTTTCCTTCATCGCTGTCTATGACGGCTCCTGCTTTAATCCCGTTCAGGCTGTCGTCAATAATTCTCTGAATAATTATCAGGATGAAGTGCTGCGTCTGACTACGGGCTGTTCCGTTATCGTCACCGGTAAAGTGGTGGCCTCGCCGGGTCAGGGCCAGGCGTTTGAGATTCAGGCGACCAGCCTGGAAGTCGTAGGCTGGGTGGAAGATCCCGACAGCTACCCGATGGCGGCGAAACGCCACAGTATCGAGTATCTGCGCGAAGTGGCTCACCTGCGTCCGCGCACCAACCTGATTGGCGCGGTCGCCCGCGTTCGCCACACCCTGGCGCAGGCGCTGCATCGCTTCTTCCATGAAAATGGCTATTTCTGGGTCTCGACGCCGCTGATTACCGCCTCCGATACCGAAGGTGCCGGCGAAATGTTCCGTGTCTCTACGCTGGATATGGAAAACCTGCCGCGTAACGATCAGGGCAAAGTTGACTTCAGTGAAGATTTCTTTGGTAAAGAGGCGTTCCTGACCGTTTCAGGTCAGCTGAATGGCGAAACCTATGCCAGCGCTCTGTCGAAGATCTACACCTTTGGTCCGACGTTCCGCGCAGAGAACTCCAACACCAGCCGCCATCTGGCGGAATTCTGGATGCTGGAGCCAGAAATCGCTTTTGCCTCACTGGATGATGCCGCTGCACTGGCCGAATCAATGCTGAAGTATGTCTTCAACGCGGTGCTGGAAGAGCGTGCCGATGACATGGCCTTCTTTGCTGAGCGGGTAGATAAAGAGGCGGTTGAGCGTCTGCAGCGTTTCATCACCACCGATTTCGCGCAGGTGGATTATACCGATGCGGTTGAGATCCTGATGAACTGCGGTCAGACCTTCGAAAACCCGGTTTCCTGGGGTATTGACCTCTCCTCTGAGCATGAGCGTTACCTTGCCGAGAAACACTTTAAAGCGCCGGTGGTGGTGAAAAACTATCCGAAAGACATTAAAGCGTTCTATATGCGCCTGAATGACGATGGCAAAACCGTGGCGGCGATGGATGTTCTGGCGCCAGGCATTGGTGAGATCATTGGCGGTTCACAGCGTGAAGAACGTCTGGATGTCCTGGATGCGCGTCTGGAAGAGATGGGTCTGAATAAAGAAGATTACTGGTGGTATCGTGACCTGCGTCGCTACGGTACCGTGCCACATTCTGGCTTTGGATTAGGCTTTGAACGTTTAATCGCCTATGTCACCGGCGTACAAAATGTCAGGGACGTAATCCCCTTCCCGCGCACCCCACGCAACGCGAGTTTCTGATATTCGGCATTAAATATAAGAAATTCATATATATAACGAGGTCGGCACTGCCGGCCTTTTTTTATTTTTGTAAATTTTGAGTTCTCTCACAAAGTTCCGTGTTTTTTACATTTTGTAATACATATTTTCTTACTGAAACAAGATTACGAGTTTAGTAGCATTTAAGCGCTAGAATTACGGCGGGTGGGATGGAAAGATGCGTGCAGACACAGGAAGACACCAAACTTCGTTCAGGGTTCCCGTAAAGGTTTCTTGACGGCAGTGGCAGGTGTACAAATAACTCCAATGAGGGTAATGAATAATGATGAAGCGCAATATTCTTGCAGTGGTTATCCCTGCTCTGTTAGTAGCTGGCGCAGCAAACGCTGCAGAAATCTATAACAAAGACGGCAACAAACTGGACCTGTACGGTAAAGTGGATGCGCGTCACCAATTCTCTGATAGCGCTGGTGATGATGGCGATCAGACTTATGTGCGCTTCGGCTTCAAAGGCGAAACCCAGATTAATGACCAGCTGACCGGTTATGGCCAGTGGGAATATAACATTCAGGCGAACAAATCTGAAGGTGATGACGCACGGGACGGCACCAAAACCCGTCTGGGCTTCGCGGGTCTGAAATTCGGCGATGCCGGTTCAATCGACTACGGCCGTAACTACGGTCTGGTTTACGATGCAATCGGCTGGACCGATATGCTGCCAGTATTTGGTGGTGACTGGGGCGGCTCAGATAACTTCCTGAACGGTCGCAGCACCGGCCTGCTGACCTACCGCAACACCAACTTCTTCGGCCTGGTTGATGGCTGGGACTTCGCAGTTCAGTATCAGGGCAAAAACGACCGTACCGACATTACTCGTGCTAACGGCGACGGATGGGGTGCATCAACCAGCTATACCTCACCAATCGGTGTAGGCATCGTTGGTGCCTACAGCAGCAGCGACCGTACTGATACACAGGCTGCAGGTGTTACTGATGTTAATGGTAATGTAATTGGACAGGGCAAACGTGCTGAGAACTGGGCAACTGCGCTGAAATACGATGCAAACAACGTTTACCTGGCAGCGATGTATGGTGAAGGTCGTAACTCTTCATACTTTACCGCCACTATTCCAGGCACCGCACCTAACACAACCGCCGATGCTAATGCAACCATTAACAAAACCCAGACTATTGAGTTAGTTGCACAGTACCAGTTTGATTTCGGCCTGCGTCCATCTATCGCATACGTACAGCAGAAAGGCAAAGATATCGAAGGTATCGGCGATGCTGACCTGTACAAATACATTGACGTTGGCGCAACTTACTACTTCAACAAAAACATGTCTACCTATGTTGATTACAAAATCAACCAGCTGGATGACAATAACCCACTGAATCTGAACACAGACGACATTGTTGGTGTAGGCCTGGTTTACCAGTTCTAATTCCGCTTTAAACATGTTTAAAAACGGGGCTAAGTCCCCGTTTTTTTATGGCTGCTATTCCAAACAGGTGCGTTTTTCCTCGCGCCGTTACCCCGCTTTAATCACTACCTTTCCACGTCGTGCAATCCACACTGCAAAATGTATGAATTTGTCTCGCAAACGGTTGGCATTTGTCTGGCCGGACGCTAACCTGAGAGCTCTTTTCGCTAAAGTTCACGCTAATGGACCTGACACATGTTTGAATCGATCTCTGCTGCACCCGCCGATCCTATTCTTGGGCTGGCCGATCTGTTTCGTGCTGACGACCGCCCGGAAAAAATCAATCTGGGCATTGGCGTCTATAAAGACGAAACCGGCAAGACCCCGGTGCTGACCAGTGTTAAAAAAGCTGAGCAATATCTGCTGGAAAATGAAACCACCAAAAACTATCTCAGTATTGATGGTCTGGCTGATTTTGCCCGTTGCACACAGGCCCTGCTGTTCGGCAACCAGAGCCCGCTAATCACCGCTGGCCGTGCTCGCACGGCTCAGACACCGGGTGGTACCGGTGCGCTTCGCGTTGCAGCCGATTTCCTCGCCACGCAAACATCGGTGAAGCGGGTCTGGATCAGCAATCCAAGCTGGCCGAATCACAACAACGTGTTTAACGCTGCCGGTCTTGAGGTCTGTGAATACCACTATTACGACCCGGCAAACCATACGCTGGATTTCGATGGCATGGTCGCGTCACTGAAACAGGTTCAGCCAGGCGACGTGGTGCTGTTCCACGGCTGCTGCCATAACCCGACCGGTATCGACCCGACCGCTGAGCAGTGGCAACAGCTGGCGGAGCTGTCACAGGCCAACGGCTGGCTGCCGTTGTTTGACTTCGCTTACCAGGGTTTTGCCCGTGGTCTGGAGGAAGATGCAGAAGGCCTGCGTATTTTTGCCGCCTCGCATCAGGAACTGATCGTCGCCAGCTCTTACTCCAAGAATTTCGGCCTGTATAACGAGCGTGTTGGTGCCATCACGCTGGTTGCCGCCGATGCGAGCGTGGCAGATACCGCGTTCAGTCAGGTGAAGTACACCATTCGCGCGAACTACTCCAATCCGCCGGCACATGGCGCCGCCATCGTCGCCACCATTCTGGGCAACGATACCCTGCGTACCATCTGGGAGCAGGAGCTGTCGGACATGCGTCAGCGCATTCAGCGCATGCGCCAGCTCTTCGTAAATACCCTGGCGGAAAAAGGTGCACAGCGCGACTTCAGCTTTATTATTAAGCAGAACGGCATGTTCTCGTTCAGCGGCTTAACCAAAGAGCAGGTCATTCGCCTGCGTGAAGAGTTTGGCGTCTACGCGGTGAACTCAGGGCGGGTGAATGTGGCGGGCATGACGCCAGACAATATGTCGGCGCTGTGCGAAGCGATTGTCGCCGTGCTGTAAGCAGGATGACCGAATTGAAAAATGGGCCTGCTGGCCCATTTTTTATTGCAGGAAAGGATTACTGATGCGTTCATGCCCCAGCGTAGAAATCGGGCCGTGACCGGGCAGAAAAGTGACATCATCGCCCAGCGGCAGCAGTTTCGTGCGGATAGCATTGATTAACTGCTGATGATCGCCCTGCGGGAAGTCTGTGCGTCCCACACCACCATTAAAAATCACGTCACCTGAAATCAGTAACCGTCCTGGCCGATCGAAGAACACCACGTGGCCAGGCGAATGGCCCGGACAGTGCAGGACTTCCAGCGTGGTCAGCCCTACCTGTACGCTCTCCCCCTCTTCCAGCCAGCGATCGGGGGTAAAAGGCGCGCACTCACCAAGTCCGAACATCCGGCTCTGGGTAGGCAGCGCCTCCAGCCAGAATGCATCACGCTTTTGCGGTCCGACAATCGGAATCTGCCAGAAGGCAGCCAGCTCGACGGCGGCCCCGACGTGATCAAGGTGTCCATGAGTCAGCAGAATCCGGGAAGGTTTAAGCTGGCGTTGTTCCAGCGTCTCTTTGATCAGATCGGCATCGCCGCCTGGATCAACCAGCGCGGCTTCACGAGTGGACTCGCACCAGATAACTGAACAGTTCTGGGCAAACGCGGTAACAGGAATAATGTGGTAATTCATAACGCTCCATGACCGGCTCACGCAGCGTTGCCGGTGTCATTACCAGTGCCTGATCGGCCCGGTATCAATATGTACAAAGTTACTGCGGGGATAATATCCTACACCACCCGCACGCAGAGATAACGCCGCTTTGCGTACATTGGCCAGAGAAACCCCTTCGATATGGAAATCCATTGCCTGGCCTTTGGTATGATAGCTGTGCTTTGCCACCCCAGGACCGCTCTCACGTAACATGTTGTTGGTTGCCAGTGAACGGTAGCCCGAAACCAGCTGTATCGGTTTACGCATTCCCAGCAGCGCCTGCAGGCGGAAGATTTGATCAAACAGGTGCGGATCGATGCTTTTCACTTTATTGGCGCGATAGTCACGGAAAAAGTGATTTAATCGTGACAACTCATCCTTGTCGTAACTCTTACCATTAAAAAACTCAGTTTTAAGGGTTTCACCGGTATGAAGATTATTAAGCATCAATACACGCGGGCGAGAGGTAGAAAGCGAGGCCCTTGCAGAAGCGGGTAATAATGCCAGACCGGCGGCGGCGCTACCGCACAGCAGTAGTTTGCGACGAAAAGAATCAATAGTAGACATGTAACGATTTACCTGAGAGTGAAGCCATAGAAATGTGCAAAAAGCGCACAGCCCGAACCATAACTTTCTCTCAGTAGAGCGTCAACCCATCTGCAACCTGTTTGCGTGGCGATCCCTGCAGGAATCGCCATTTGATAACATTTTTTTGAATAACCGGCCCGCCGCTAACGATTTAAAATCAATCACTAGAGCAGCAATTGCTCAGCCCGACTCAAAGCCTGGCTGCCCGAACGCGCGGTGTCATCATAATTGTAAATATCTGTGCGGAACTGTGGTTTGCCATCATCAGCGACCCACGCCGTCAGATAATAGAGATTGACCGGAATACGATGGCGGATGGGCACGTAGCGTGTGTCACCCTCTTTTAACGTACTGGAGATGCGGGCATCGTTCCAGCCCGCGTCCTGCAGTAATAAGCCCGCCAGTTCGGACGCTTTATTTACCCGGACGCAGCCTGAGCTGAGCGCGCGGATATCCCGCTGGAACAGGTTGTGGTTCGGCGTGTCGTGCAGATAGATCGCATCTGAGCTGGGCATATTAAATTTATAGCGGCCCAGCGCATTCGCCACACCCGGTGCCTGAATCAACCGATAGGGGAACGATGAAGCGGTGACCATGCGCCAGTCGATCATGCTGGGATCGATCACTTCAGCGTCAGCGCTCCAGCCCGACAGCAGGGTATAGCCATGCTTATAGAGATAGGTCGGATCCTGCTTCACTTTAGGAATGATATCTTTACGCACCAGCGTGGTCGGCACATTCCATGGCGGGTTCAGCACCACATTATTGAGTGCGCTGCGCATCAACGGCGTTTTGCGATCGGGACGCCCGACGATGACGCGTGATGAGAGGATCTTGTTGCCGTTGTTGTAATAAATCAGCGAGTAGTTGGCGATGTTCACCATAATGCCGTTGTGCATATCGTCCGGCAGCAGGCGCAGTCGCTGAATGTTCAGCGCCAGCAACGAAGCACGCATCTGCGGAGAGACGTTAAGCCACTGCCGCGTTCTGGCACCGATAGCACCGTCGCCATCCAGTCCCTGCCACTGCTGGAAACGCTTCACACCCGCCACCAGCGTCTCGTCATAGACATTGGCGGTGTTTCCTTCCAGCGTCTGACTCTGAACGTTACCCGGCGATTGCAGTGAAGGCGCAGAAAGATCGCCGACTGGCGCGGCAGAAGGGCTGACCGCAACCGGCTGGTCGCTGTGGGTCACTGGTGAGGCGGCCACCGGCACCGCATCGTCATCCGGTGCAGGTGCATTAACCTGCGCCGTTAACATGCCGCTGCGCTGCAGGATTTCACGCAGCGCCGGCACATCGTCACTGACCTGTCCCGGACGCAGCGTTTCACTGCTTTTCAGCTGCGGCCAGGGCTGCTTATCACCTAGCAGGGTTTTCAGCGCGGCGTGCATCGGCTGATACTGCGGGTGCTGCGGCTGCAGTGACGCAATAAACGTGTTGCCCGATCCTGCATTGACCGCGTTCTGCCACTGATTCACGACCGCCACCGACGGCTGTGTCAGCCGGTAGGGAACATTGCTGTAAAGCCAGGTTTCACCCTGCGTCGGCACATTAGAAACAAATTGCAGATAGCCCAGCATCGCATCGGACAGCGCGACATCCCGGGCAAAGCCGGTGATCGCCGGGTTAGTCAGACGCTCAATCCAGCGCGTGAATTGTGGCTGAACACCAGAAAGTGCCACTTCAGCCATCTGCTGCTGAAATTTTTGTATCGCCTGGGGATCCTGCCAGAGCGGTTGCATATGGCGGGATGCATAGAGCGTCGCCAGCGGTGCCAGATAAAACGGCTGATCGGCGCTGGAAAACGCCTGCCGGATGCGTTGCTGACTTTCGGAAACGGAGATAGCCGCCTGCGTTGTCCCGGGCAAAGCGGCGATAACAGCGGCCTGCGGTAGCGTAAATGGAACAACGGTTAGCGCCAGCGCTAACAATGATAGAACGCGATGATGATTTAATTTTTTTACCAGCAACATCCCTGCCCCCTTGTTTTTCAACTTCGCAGTGTTCCCTGTATCCACTGCGACCGCGCCGTGACTCATCATGTGAGTATACAAACAAAAACGGCATTTGCCTCATGTGACAAATGCCGTAACCAGATTAACGAATGGTTCAGTTTTTGACTACGTTTCCGCCTGCGAATTTTCAGCGGTTAAATCGGGCAGCGCATCTGCGTCGCTTCCCGCCCGCACCGGCGAAGGATCGGCAGCAAAACCACGCAGACCGACCACATGCACATGCTCGGTGTTATTAAACACCTTACGCACCAGTTTGTAGGTCGTGCCTTTTTCCGGACTGATATTCTCCGGCGCTGCAATCACCAGCTGCATCTCCAGTCGCTCACAGAGTTCGAACAGCGTGGCGATGGAGCGGGCATCCAGACGGGCCGCTTCATCAAGGAACAGCAGTCGGCATGGCGAAATATCTTTGCCGCGCAGACGACGGGACTCTTCTTCCCAGCTCTGCACCACCATCACCAGAATGGACATACCGGTACCGATCGCTTCACCGGTTGAGAGCGCCCCGCTCTCTGCGCGCAGCCAGCCATCTGAACCGCGGTTGACTTCCACTTCCATCTCCAGATAGTTGCGGTAGTCCAGCAGCTCCTCACCGATGGTCTGCGGCGTACGCTGCCCCATATCAATGTGCGGATTAAGACGCTGATAGAGTTTCGCCAGCGCCTCCGAGAAGGTCAGGCGATTGCTGTTAAAGAGATCCTGATGCTGCTCGTGCTCTTCCGACAGCGTATCCAGCAGCATGGCGTGGGTTTCACGCACGTTCACGTTGAGCCGCACGCTGCGTACCTGACCAAAGCTGACGGTCTGCAGGCCCTGGTTGAGCTGGCGGATACGGTTCTGTTCACGCTGGATCGTTTTACGGATGATGTTGGCCGCACTGCGCGAACTGATTGCCAGCATCTGCTCACGCGCCGTCAGCTCTTCCGTCAGACGGTTCAGTTCGATTTCCATCTGCTCAATCGCTTCGACCGGATCGTCAGTCCGAATAATATCCTGACGAATACGCTCGCGCAGATGCTGATAAACCGCAATAAAGAACTGAATTTTACGTTCCGGACGTTTTGGATCTTCCGACAGTCGCAGCACGTCGCGCAGATGTTCGTTGTCCGCCACCGCCAGACGCAGCGCACCCAGCGCTTTATCCGACATAGAGCGCAGCTCATCGCCGCTCAGGTAGGCCAGTTCACGGCGATGCAGACGACGCTCAACGCCATTCTCTTTCACCAGACGCAGTACGGTACACCAGCCCGCTTTGGCGCTGACCACCTGTTCACGCACCTGATGATACTGACGCTCCAGCTGACGCAGTCGCTTCTGCAGGTTATCCATCTCCGCTTCGCAGAAGGTAAGCTGTTTCTCCAGCTGATTGCGGCGTGCGCGGTTGTGACTCAGTGCCGTGTAGAGCTCGTCACGGCGAACACGCGCGCGTTCTTCCGCGCTGCTGTCAGCCTGGACGCCAATGTCCTGCATCTCCTGCTGCAGCTCTTTGAGCATGTCACGCTTGGCGTCATAGGCGCTTTTCAGCGAGGCCAGCACCTGGGAGTATTGCGTCAGCTGCGCCTGATGTTCACGCAGGCGATCACGACTGCGCCTGCGTTCGCCCTCAGCCTGCTCCAGACGCTGACGCAGCTTATCGCTGAGGTCGTTGTTGCCGTTGAGCATGCTGGCCGAGTCGTCGTAGCTGAAGTGGGCGCGACGCTGCACCACTTCTGTCAGGGCAAAGGCCTGCTGACGGGCGTTGCGCTGCTGCTGCTGCGCCTGCTGATAATCCGCCTGTAACTGCTCATGCTGTTCCGGATCGCTCTGCAGCACGGCGATGATCGGTTCCAGTTTCGCCAGCTTAGCGCCATGCTGATGCAGGAAGCGCGCCGCTTCCTGTGCCGCATCGACCTGCTCGCGGATCTCTTCGCAGCGATCGCCCAGCGTGTCGTCCAGCAGCAGATTGACGCGTGGCAGCAGCCGGTTTAACTGTGATACGCCCTCTTTGGCCAGCTCATACTGCTGACGCTGCTGCTGATTGTTGCTCTCATGCTGATTCAGCGCGCGCTCCAGCTCACCCCGGCGCGCGCCCAGCTGACGGATCTGCGCTTCCGGATCGGCGTCAAAGGCGACGGCCAGATGACTGCCGATAAAGCGGCTGAATGACTGATGCAGACGCTGCGTTTTCTGCACGTCGAACGACAGCGTGGCGTAGCGTTCGGCCAGCTTATCGCGCTCAAGGTGCAGCAGCTCCAGCTGATTCTCACGCGCCGCGCGGCCAAACAGCGGTATTTTCGGGAAGCGGGAGTAGCGCCACTGACGCTCTGCCACCTTCACCACCACCGCATTCTGCAGTTCATCGACGCTGAAGACGCTGTCATCGAACGACTGCGGATCACCCTCGATCAGGTAGAGATCTTCCGGACACTCTTCCAGACCATCCAGCAACTCACGAACGCGGGAGAGATCCGGCACCACAATCGCATGACGCGACGGACCGTAGAGCGCCGAGAAGTAAGGCGCATCATCCAGCGTCACATCATCGTAAATCTCTGACAGCAACACGCCGCCAAAACGTTCGGCAAGCTGGGTCAGGCGCGCATCTTCGGCACCGCCTGGCTGGCTGAGCCGTTCAATCTGCCGCTCGATATCACGTTTACGCGCCGCTACTTCGTCGCGCTCGACGGTGGTTTCACGCTCACGCTCCAGCAGCTGCTGCATATACTCGGTCACGTCCTGGCTGCTGTTCAGCGCCTGGCCGGTCTGTTCGCTGAGCTGGGTCAGGATCTCCTGCGCCGCCAGCCAGTGTGGCGCACGGGCGGTCAGGCTGGTGATGCGTTCGCGCAGCTGCTCCAGCTCCTGGCGCATCATCATGCGCTGCTCACCGGCGTCGGAGACGCTGCTATTCAGCTGTTCAATCTGTGCTTCAAGCTCCTGCTGCAGGCCTGCCAGCGCATCCGCTTCATAATGCTGCCCCTGACGCTTGCAGAATTCCGCCAGCAGGCGCTCCGCCTCATGCTGCTCGCGCAGACGCTGCTCCAGCTCATTCAGACGCAGACGCAGCGACGAGAGCTGTTCGGCGTGATGACGCTGGTTGCTGGCATCACGCAGCAGTTCGCGGCCGGATTGCCAGGCGTCCTGACGGGTCACGTCACCGGCAATGCTGGTCACCAGCGCCAGCGCCTGTTCAAACTGACTGTGCGCTGCTTCCGCTACGCTCAGCTTCTGCTCCAGGCGCAGCAACCGTTCTGTCGCCTCTTCCTCTTTGGCCTGGAAGCTTTCCTGCCATTCAGCCGCATTGTCAATGCTCAGATCGGGCAGCTGGCAGAGCGTGCGGGCGCGCTCCAGCGCCTGCAATGCCTGCTGATACTGGATAGCGCGGGTTTGCTGCACGTCGAGCGCCTGCTGGAAATCGGCCAGCTGGCTTTTCAGCTCATCCACTTCCAGCTCAGCCGCTTCGGCCCGCGCTTCATTCTCTTCCTGAATTTCACGCGCTTCGGCGACTACTTCGGTCTGCTCTTCCAGCCGCAGCGTCAGATCTTCGATATCCGCATCGTAGCGCTCAATCTTCTCCTGCTGACGCATCGCCGTCTGTACCAGGTTCAGGTGATCGCTGGCAGCCTGATAATCGACTTCAAGATCGTTTTCTGCACCACTGTGCTCAGCCAGTTCGCGCGCCATCTCAACATGACGATACTGCTCGGTGGCGAGCTGCTTACGGCTGCTGAACAGCTCGTTGCGCAGCTGTAACGCGCTGTCGAGGTGTCCCCGACGCTCGTTGGCGTGGCGCATATAGTCAGCCGAAACGTAGCTGGTCGCTTCGGAGATCAGATGCTTGAAGAGATCGCGGTCAGACTGGGTAACGCGGATCGCCTCCAGCGTCATGCGGTTCTCGCGCAGCGCGGCTTCCATATCCTGGAACGCTTTGCGCACGCCACTGTTTTCAGGTAGCAGGTAATCACGCAGCGATCGGGTGATGGCGCTGGAGATACCGCCATACAGCGAGGCTTCAATCAGACGATAAAACTTGCTGCGATCGCTGGCAGAGCGCAGACGACGCGGCACCACACCAAGATCAAACAGCATGGCGTGATAATCGGTGACTGAGTTATAGGCGCGGAACTGCACGCCTTCCTGCGCCTCAACCCGCTCTTTGACTTCGTTCAGCGGTAATACGCGAGCCTGACGGCTGTTGAGCACTTCCGTCAGCATATCGGTTGGGTTGGTGTCGGTGGGCAGGCCATGGATACTGAATGGCTTGATATCGACCTTTTTATCGCGTCCGGCGACCTGTTGCAGACGGACACCGACCACGACACGCTGATGGCGTGAGTTCACCACATCCAGCATGGAGTAGCAGACGCC
Source organism: Pantoea sp. 18059 (assembly GCF_902706165.1). Lineage (NCBI taxonomy): Bacteria > Pseudomonadati > Pseudomonadota > Gammaproteobacteria > Enterobacterales > Erwiniaceae > Pantoea > Pantoea sp. 18059. The sequence continues at coordinate 140,538 of NZ_CACSJS010000001.1, read as the reverse complement.
AGCCCGCAGTTTACCGTGCAGACCCTTGTCACGGGATCCTGATGTCGCGCCCGCTTCGGTGGTATTACGGAAGTGCAGCAGCGTTAAATCGGGGATCAGCGCGGTGACAAATGCCGCCATCGTGGTGGACTTACCCGCACCGTTACCGCCTGACAGCGTGGTCACTAATTCATCGAGATCAAAGGTACGGGCAAAAAAGCCGTTCCAGTTGATCAGCGTAAGCGAACGAAACTTTCCGCGCTCAATCATGCCTGTTCTTCCTCTGCGTTCTCACTCGCGTCGCTTTCCTGTCCTTCACCGTCATCGGTGTCGACCGGTGCTGTCGCGTTTTCCAGTAGCATGGCCTCGCCATCACGAATCAGACGAAGCTGCGCTTCACGGGCGTCATCACCGCCGCGCACGTCGGCACCAAAGCGGAACACCGATTCCGTGATGCGGAACTTGCTGCTGTCGTTGCCGAAAAACCACACCATGCCAAGGCGACGCAGGCGGCTCAGAGAGGCGCGCACTTTCTCCTGCAGTTTGGTGCGATCCAGATCCGAACCGGTTGAACGCTGGTTGACCAGCTTCAGCAGGCGGTTCTCATCGGCCAGAGAGAGCAGTTCGTCGTACAGCTCCTGCTGGGTGAAGATACCTTCATTAGCCAGTCGTTCCGGGCTGAGATAGAGATAGCAGAGAATCTTCCCGACCATCATATCCAGCTCAGAAAGCACGGAACGCGGAATCAGCGTGGTTGAACGCGGACGCAGATAGAAAAAGCCTTCCGGCGCACGGATTAACTCAACGTTATAGCGGCTGTAAAACTCTTCGAGAAACGACTGGTAGTCCATCAGAAAAGCGTGATTATCCAGCTCTTCGATACCGATATGGCGTCCGGCGCGTAACTGGCTGTCCAGCGCAGGAAAAATCGGGTTGGCCAGTGCCTGTGCCAGCTTAACCGGCATCACTTGTTCAATATTTGTCGATGACATGTGCCTGCACCTTGGCTCCGTAATCATTGATGGCTTGCCATTCCACAGGCAAACCGGCTAAATCAGCTTCCGCTACGCCAAGGCGCACTGCCTGATCCACCACAATACGCGCCAGATCGAAATGGCGGGCTCGGGGATACTGGGCCAGGTAGTCGCGCATCACTGACGCGAGGTTGAGCGGTTTTTGTTGCGATTTGTAGACCTGCAGCGCTTCTTCAATCATCGCTGCCAGCTGTTCGCGGATTTCGTTGATCTCCTCGTACTCCATCTCCGGCGGCAGTTCGCCCATCACTTCGTCGTTACGCAGCGTCAGCGCCTCATCACGCATGTCATACAGGCGGTCGGCGTTGGCATAGGTCAGCGCCCAGGGCGCGTCGAAGTAATTCTGCACCGATACCCGCAGGCGCTGCGCAAAGACGCGGTTTTTATCCATGTCGATGGCGGTACGAATAAATTTATGGACGTGACGGTCATAGCCGATCCAGAGGTCAATCGCCTGCTGGCCCCAGCTGGTAATACGGTCGAGTTTGCTTTGCAGATCAAACACCAGCTTATCGACGAAGCCCAGATCGGGACTGTCCAGCGTGGCATCCTGAATGCGCAGCAGATTTTCCTGAAGTTTGTCGCCCGCGGCTTCCAGCGTATCCTGCAGTTCACGCAGCGTTCCTGAGGTTTCAGAAAGCAGCATTTCACAGCTGGAGATGGCCGCGCGCCAGTCTTTATTCAGCAGTTCGGCGATATCATTTTTAACCGCCTGCTGCTGTTCATCCATCAGACGCTGGGTCATATCGATGCTGTCGAAGATCTCCGCCACGGAATATTTCAGCGGCGCGAAAACATTGCGGTGCCAGTGAAACTCATCACCGTTTTCCTGCGCAGCATCGGCTGCCCGCTTAAGCTCATTGGCCACAATCGACAGCTGCATCGACAGGCGCAGGGTCGAGAACTCACGCTGACGGATGTAATAGTCGGTGATGCCGATCGCCAGCGGCGTCAGGCGATAGATGGCATTGCCTTCCGTGATTTCGCTGGTAAAACGGTTGAGCAGGCGCTGTCGCACCATGTCGTTGATGGCGTTGTTGGCACGAACCAACACGGTTTCATGGGTTTGTTCGAAAGCTTTACTGACGTGACGGAAAGCATCAATCAGATCGCCTTCGCTCATTTCGCCATCCATCCGCTCACCGTTGAGGGTGGCGATAGCCAGCAAAAAGGCCAGACGTTCCACTGGCAGCGCAAGGGAAAAGTCATTTTTGCGCGCCCAGGAGACCAGTTCAGGTACCGTCTGGGAAAATTCACTCATAATTCGTCCTTCTGCCCGGGTTTACGCGCGGTCACGTGGATGTAGCGCCCTAAGCTCAAAAAGGGTTCCTGACGGCAGTAACGCCGCTCCATCTCAATAATTTCGTCGTCGCTTTTTGGCTCGCCCTTCGGCGGCTTCATGTAGTCACTGAACACCCGGATCCCGGCACGCTGCTCAATCACAAAGCCACACGCCTCCAGCCAGCGATAGACCTGCTCGGGGTCGCGCGGATAGTCAGGCGACAGCGTTCGCTTTTTGCGTTTGGTCAGGTTGGTGCGCAGATAGCCGAAGTTACCCAGCGTTAAGGTGCGCAATGTCAGGCCGTGCAGATTGTAAAACATCAGCGACATGACGCCCCCCGGACGCAGCAGATCGAACAGCGCTTTCAGCACCTTCTCCGGTTCAGCGACCCACTCAAGCACAGCGTGGAACAATACCAGATCCACCGGCTTATCCAAATGTTCACCCACCTGCTGAGCGCTAATTTGTCTGAATTGCATGTTGTGGCTCACACCCTGCGCCGTCGCATTTTCCGCGGCCCGGCGCAGCATCTCGCTGGAAAGGTCGCACAGCAGAACCTGATGGCCCTGCGCAGCAAGCCCGCTGGAGACCTGGCCGACACCGCCGCCAGCATCCAGCACCGACAGCGGGTGCGGTGACAAACCGGGTAGTATCTTCTCCAGCTCATCCCAGAGGATGGCCTGGCGTATCTTCCCTTTAGTGGTGCCGTAAATATTTTGCGAAAATTTATCCGCGAGATCGTCAAAGTTACGATCCTGCATGGCATGCGCTCCGGTATGCTGCGGTGAGACTTGTGCTATTTTGTCACAGGCACCAGAAGAATGAACCTTTCATCCCCATCTTCCCTTCCGGGTGCTCTATTTTCGGACAACAGGACTCTTTTTTGATGTTATTTACCCTTAAAAAAGTTATCGGCGGGCTGCTTTTACCCCTGCCGTTTCTGCTTTTGCTGATGGCGCTTGGCATTTTACTGCTTTGGTTTACTGGCTGGCAGAAAAGCGGCAAAACCGTGATCTCCGTCAGCTGGCTGTTACTGCTGCTGCTGAGCCTGCAACCGCTGGCCGATCGTCTGCTTTTGCCGCTGGATAACCGCTATCCGACCTGGAACGGATCAGAGAAGGTGGAGTTCATTGTGGTGCTGGGTGGAGGCTACACCTTTAACCCGGCGTGGGCACCCAGCTCGAACCTGCTGAATAACAGTCTGCCGCGCGTGGCAGAAGGCGTTCGTCAGTGGCAGCGGAATCCGCAGTCGACGCTGATTTTTACCGGCGCAGCGGGCGGCACCAATCCAAAGAGTAGCGCCTGGGTAGCGGCACATGTGGCGGAAAGTCTGGGCGTTCCCCGTGAACATATTCAGATTCTCGACCAGCCCCGCGACACCGCGGATGAAGCGCAGGCGGTCAAAACCGTGGTGGGCGATCGCCCGTTTCTGCTGGTCACATCCGCGAATCATATGCCGCGCGCAATACGCTTTTTCCACGCGATCGGGTTGAAGCCAATGGCCGCTCCCGCGAATCAGCTGGCGATTACGTCACCGCTGAATGGATGGGAGCGGGCGATACCCTCATCGATCTGGCTGAGTCACAGCGAACGTGCGGTCTACGAAACGCTTGGCACACTATTGCAACGGCTGAAAGGCGAGGAGTCAGACTCAGCCGAGCCAGGGAAGTAATTGCGCGCGTGCATGGTCAAAACGCGGACGATTAAACGTGCCGGTCTGTACCAGATGATCAATGCAGTCCCACAGTTGATAAACCCACCGACGCCAGACAAAACCTTCTGAAACCGGCGCCCGTTGCAGGTAGCTGTGCAGCAGCGCCGTTTCGGCAGGCGAGGTATCCAGATGGATAAGATCGTATTCACGGGGTGCCCAGAGGATGGTGCCCGGCTGTGTCATCGCGATTAACTGGTCACTGCGGCTATCTTTCAGCATGCTCTGCAGCTGAATGTTGCCGTGAACCATCACGCAGGGATCGTCGAAGCCGCGAAACAGATGCGCCAGTCGTGCCCGGCAGCGAAACAGAATCTGACGATCTTCCAGCGTAAAGGCTGGCGGACGCAGATAGCTCAGGGTCGCCCATAGCACCTCAACCCGTTGTGCATACCAGGCGGGCCAGCTGTTCTGCTGCGTGCTGTCCACCGTACCGACCAGGCCATGGCTGTCGAGCCGGTGCCAGGCCAGCACTCCCTCGACCACCTGTTCGCAAAACTGTTGCCAGCGCTGAGCATCCCGCGCGGGCGCTTCGGCCGTCACGCCATTCAGTCGCGCCAGCAGGAGCATTTCATGCACTGGCGGCTGCTGGCTCATCACCAGACCATAGACCGCTGGCACGGCGATCAGTCCGGCCTGGCCCAGCAGCGCCAGCTTTCTGGCTTCCATCGCCGCCCGGCCCTGATGACGAAAATATTTCGCCATCACCGGCATGGGGCGCCCGTCCCGATCGTATAACGCATAAAGCCGGGTGGGTGGATGTTCACTGATCATTTCGAGGCGGCTGATGGTTTCACCCAGCGCCAGCGTGAGTTCCGATTTAAGCTGTTCCATGCGGCATCCTCCTCAGATGAGTATCACAATATCCTGAAGGAAGTGTTGGAGATAAGTTTAGCGGCGGATCAAGAACGTTGCGCTGAAACGGGGAGACAGGCTCCCCATTTGTCAGGCCTGCATGGCATCACGAACGCGTTGCAAATCGTCTGGCGTATCCACACCCACACTGGGAATGGTTTTCGCGACGGCGACATGAATTTTTTCGCCGTACCATAAAACACGCAGTTGCTCGAGCAGCTCAATCTGTTCCAGAGGACAAGGCGCCCAGGCGACATAGCGGCGAATAAAACCAGCACGGTAGGCGTAGATGCCAATGTGGCGCAGCAGCGTATCACCGATCTGCTCGCGCGATGCGGCGTACCGTTCACGATCCCAGGGGATGGTCGCCCGTGAAAAATAGAGCGCGTAGCCATTCACATCCATGACGACTTTCACCGCATTCGGATTAAAGGCTTCTTCCACATCGGTGATCGGCACCGCCAGCGTCGCCATCCCGGCCGCCGACCCCGCCAGATTGGTCGCCACCTGACGCACAATCTCGGCCGGGATCATCGGCTCGTCGCCCTGCACGTTTACGATGATTTCATCATCGGCAAACTGATATTTTTCGATCACTTCCGCCAGTCGCTCAGTGCCAGACTGGTGATCGGCGCGCGTCATGCAGACTTCGCCGCCTGCCGCTTCCACTGCCTGCGCCACGTCGGGATGATCGGTGGCAACAATGACCCGGCTGGCACCCGATTCACGGGCCCGCTCCATTACATGCACGACCATCGGTTTACCGTGGATATCGAGCAGCGGCTTGCCGGGTAAGCGGGTTGACGCATAACGCGCAGGAATGATAGCGGTGAAACTCATGGATGAATCTCTTCAACTGACAGCGTGCGGGCTTCGGTTTCCAGCAGCACCGGAATGCCGTCCCGGACCGGGAAGGCCAGGCCATCAGGTTTGCAGATCAGCTCCTGTTGAGCATTGTTGAAGTAGAGTTTGCCATTGCAAACCGGGCAGGCAACGATTTCGAGTAAACGATGATCCATATGTCCTCCATCAGGGACCGAATGCTTAAGGATTCAAGCATACCATAGCGCGGCGCGTGCGGGATGGGGTAAAACGCCATCCCGCAGCGGCTGCCGCAAAATTGATTAATCCAGCGTCCACAGGGCTGGCCACTGATCGTTAAGCGCGTCGGGTGCCTGCAAAATAGCGACGCTTTCAGCACCCTGCCACGTCGCAAAGCGTTCGATAGCACGCCGGATATCCAGCAAAAATCGCGCCGTAACGCGGGTCTTCTCCTCCAGCCAGATATTTTTAATCTCCAGCTGTTTTGCCTGACGCAGCATGCGGGCATCCAGCCGCCCTTTTATCTGGCCGCGATGGAGGATGGGCAAAACAAAATAGCCAAATTTGCGTTTTTCCTCTGGGGTATAGCACTCAATACGGTAGTCAAAATTGAACAGCTCACGCGCACGCTTGCGATCCCAGACCACCGGATCAAACGGTGACAGCAGCGCGCTGTGCGTCGCCTGCAGCGGCGTATCCAGCAACGGCACGTAGTCACGATGCAGCCACATCTCACCTAGTCCCTCTGTATTGACGGCGACCAGATCGCCCGCAGCCTGGGCGTCAGCGATAAAGTTGTTCACGGGTGCCCGCTTCAGGCGATAGTAATCCGCCAGCCAGGCCGCGCGGAAAACCCCTAAGCTGCGGGCGCTGTTCATCAGCATCTGACGGGTCGCCTCCGCTTCACTGATGCCATGTATCGCATCCTGCCAGTCGGGCATCACGCGGCTGCGCAGATCGTAGACGCGCTGAAAATTACGGCGTTCGGTGACCATCAGCTCACCGGCGCTGAAGAGATTCTCCAGATGACGTTTGTGCGGTTTCCATGCCCACCAGCCTGACTTCGGGTTATCGGCATGGGTAAAATCGGCGGCGCGTACCGGACCGTTGTCTCTGATCTGCTGCAGTAATTCGGCAATGGCCTGCTGGTGCTCAGCGACCCATTGCGCATTGTATTTCCAGCCCAGACGTTCCGGCGACAGCATGCGATGACGAAGAAGTCGGTAATCGGCACGGGGAATAAAGCAGGCTTCGTGCGCCCAGTACTCAAAGAGTTCGCCCTGTGCCAGAGCCTGTTCCAGCCATGCCTGAGGATAGTTCCCCAGGCGACTGAACAGCACCAGATACGGACTGCGGGCCACCACATGAATGGTATCGATTTGCAGCAGCGACATGCGGGAAATGCAGTCAATCAGATCCTGATAAACAGCACGTTTTGCCGGAGTTCGCAGCAGGCCCTGCGCGGCGAGATGAAGGTGGCGTGCTTGCTGTAACGAAAGTGAATGCGTACTGTTCATCCTCTTCCTTATCAGGCTTCACCTGAACGGGGGCGGGTATCAGGAAATATGGCGGCAGAGTTGTTCAATGTCATCCAGTAACGGCGTCACGGCATTACCAGTTAAATGGGCATCGACCGGCAAATACCACCAGTCAGGCTGGGCAAAGTGACGGCATTTCACCGCGTCCTTTTCGGTCATCAGCAGTTGCTGACCCGCCTGGAGTAATCGGGTCAGTTCATCTTTGCTGTAGGCGTGATGATCGGCAAAGGCGATCTCTGCGACCGGCGTTATACCCTGCTGTTTCAGCGTGGTGAAAAAACGCGGGGGATGACCAATACCGGCCATGGCGACTACCGCACCCAGTTGCTCCGGCGGGCAGGTTTCACCGGTCAGCAGATTGGTGGCCAGCCCGGGCTGAAGTTGCATGGCAATCTCGTCGGGCTGTGCTTCGCCGCCGTTAATGATCACGGCATCGACCTGCTGCAGACGATCGGCACGTTCACGCATCGGACCGGCAGGCAACCACCAGCCATTACCAAAGCGACGGACCCCATCAACCACCACGATTTCGCGATCGCGCTGCAGGGCGTAATGTTGCAGGCCATCATCCGTGATGATCACATCCAGCGAACCCTGTTTCAGTAACGCCTCAATCGCCCGTCGCCGTTGAGGGGCGACCGCGACCGGCGCCCCGGTGCGCTGGGCGATCAATACCGGCTCATCCCCGGCCTGTTCGGTGGGGGTCTGCGCCGTGACCAGCAAGGGATAGTGGTCCGCCTTGCCGCCATATCCTCGGGAGACCACGCCAGCGCGCAGGCCGCGCTGCTGTAACGCCTCGACCAGCCAGATGACCACCGGCGTCTTTCCATTCCCGCCAGCAGTCAGGTTACCTACCACCACGACCGGCAGAGGCGCACGCCAGCTTTTACGCCAGCCGCGCCTGTAACTGAAGCGTATCAGGGCCGTGATCGCACCATACAGCAGGCTGAATGGCCATAGCAGCAGCCATAGCGGTGAGCGACCACTCCAGATACGTTCAATCATTGGCCGAATTGCATCTTGTGCAGCTGTGCATAGGCACCGCGTTCTGCTAACAGCACCTGATGCGTACCGCGTTCAACAATCTGGCCATCTTCAATTACCACGATTTCATCCGCTTTCTCGATGGTAGAGAGTCGGTGTGCAATCACCAGCGAGGTACGGTTCTTCTGCAACTCATCCAGTGCAGACTGAATCGCGCGTTCAGACTCGGTATCCAGCGCCGAGGTGGCTTCATCGAGGATCAGGATCGGGCAATCACGTAACAACGCACGGGCAATGGCAATACGCTGACGCTGACCGCCAGATAACAGCACGCCATTCTCGCCAATCATCGTATCCAGGCCCTTATCCATTTTATTGATAAAGTCCATGGCATGCGCCATGGTGGCCGCCTGCTCGATCTCTTCACGACTGTATTGCTCACTGCGGGCATACGCGATGTTATTGGCAATCGTGTCGTTGAAGAGGTGCACATTCTGTGACACCAGCGCCACCTGATTACGCAATGAGCGCAGGCTGTACTCACGCAGATCATGACCGTCCAGCAGGATTTCGCCCTGCTGGATATCATAAAAGCGGGTCAGCAGGCTCGCCATCGTAGACTTACCGGAACCGGAACGGCCCACCAGCGCCACCGTTTTTCCTGCTGGCAGCGACAGATTGATATTACGCAGTGCCGGAATTTCACGACCTGGGTAGGTAAAGGTCACATCACGGAATTCAATATCCCCTTTAGCACGGGTGATTTCGCGCGTACCGTTATCCACTTCCTGCTCACTATCCAGAATAGAGAACAGTGTCTGACAGGCCGCCATCCCACGCTGGAACTGGGCGTTGACGTTGGTCAGAGACTTAAGCGGGCGCATCAGGGCAATCATCGAGGAGAAGACCACGGTGATGGTACCGGCTGTCAGGGTATCCATGACGCTGGGGAAGCTGGCGGCATAGAGCACAAAAGCCAGTGCCAGCGACGCGATCAGCTGAATAATCGGATCGGAAATGGAGGAGGCTGAAACGAGTTTCATTCCCTGCTGACGCATCCGGTTACTGACGCGGGAAAAGCGCTCCGATTCAATGTCCTGTCCGCCAAAAATCAGCACTTCTTTGTGCCCTTTCAACATCTGCTCGGCGCTGGTTGTCACCTGCCCCATAGTGTTCTGCATACTTTTGCTGATGGTGCGGAAGCGCTTAGAGACGGTGCGGATAGCAAAGGAGACGATAGGTGCCAGTACAATCAGGATCAGCGACAGCTGCCAGCTGTAGTAGAACATCATGATAAACAGGCCAATAATGGAAGCCCCTTCACGCACTACGGTGACCAGCGCGCCCGAAGAAGAGGAGGCGACCTGCTCAGAATCGTAAGTAATGCGTGACAACAGGGTGCCGGTTGACTGCTGGTCGAAAAACGAAACCGGCATGCCCATCATATGGCTGAACAGACGACGGCGGATGTTCATCACGACGTTGCCAGAGACCCAGGAGATGCAGTAGCTGGAGATATAACTGGTAACTCCGCGTACCAGCATCAGGCCAATAACCACTAACGGCAGCCATAGCATCACCGATCTGTCAGCTTTACCAAAACCATCATCCAGTAACGGTTTCAACAGTGAGAGCATTAAGGCGTCGCCCGCAGCATTAATAATCAGGGCGACTGAGGCCGCAATTAATCCCGCTTTATTAGGCGCGATCATCGGCCAGAGTCGGCGAAACGTCTGCCACGTAGAGAGATCTTTATCTTGATGCATTATTTATTCACGCTGTTGGAAATAGCCGGCCATTCTACCTGGATTCGCGTTTGACGCCAAACCACTGATGATACCAACGGGGCATTAATTGTTCCCGCAGGGTAGAAACCTGCGCTCTGCCCTGCTCTATCCTGATACTGATTTGTCCTGACTGGCCCGTATCCAGCCACTGAAAACCGGCCGTTCGGTAGTTTTCCAGCACATTTTTCGCGGGCATGCGCCATGCATTGTAGCGTGCCAGCGAGGCGATAGCGGTGTGGCCTGCGGCTTTACGCAGCAGCAATGAGGTCGACGACGTCCGGCTGCCGTGGTGCGGGACCTGCAGAATATCGACCTTCAGCCCCTGCTTCTCCAGCGCCACCAGCTGGCGTTCCGCTTTCGCTTCAATGTCACCGGTTAACATCAGACGAACCTGGCCATCATCGACGATCACCACACAGGAGTCATTATTTCCGCCCGGCAGGGGGGCCGTCAGCGGCCAGACCACCCGAAAGTGGAGCTGCCGCCAGCGCCACTGCGTGCCCCGTACGCAGGGTAAGTGTGCCTCATCAGCCAGCGCACTTCTGACTTCAACCGCTGGCCAGCGTTGAGTAATCGCCTCCAGCCCGCCAGTATGATCCAGATGTTTATGACTCAGGATGACCTGTTTTAATCGTAACTGCCTGCGCTCCAGCCACGGAATGATCACCCGACTCCCTGCATTATCGTTCTGCCAGCGCGGGCCGGTATCATACATCACAGCCTCGTCGCCCTGGCTGATCACCAGACTCAGACCGTGCCCGATATCCAGCATATCGATTCGCCAGCCCTGCTCCTGTTCTGGCTGGCGACTCAGTATCATTGCCAGCGCTAAGGCGCCGCTGCTTAGTGGCAGAGAGAAAAAGAGCTGCGCACGCCAGAGAATCAGACCGCCCCATACCATGACTGTAAACCAGGTTGTGCCACTCAGCGGCCACCAGCCTGGTGGCAGCAACGTCAGGCAATGAAACAGTGCACGTAATGAGAGATCGGCCGCTCCCCAGAAGAAGCCAGATAAATGCGCCACCGGTAGCAGCAGGGCAAGCGTCACAAGAGGCATGGTAATAAACGAGACGATCGGAATCGCGACAACATTTGCCACCAGCGCAGTCAGGCTGATGCCGTTGAAAATCGCCACCTGCAACGGCACCATTAAAATCATCATGCCCGCCTGTAAATGCAGCAATTGTACCGGAATCCAGCGCCGTTGCTGACGGAACGACGCGGGCAGCGGGAACCAGTGATACCAGACCAGCAGCATGCCGACAGCCAGTACCGAGAGCCAGAAGCTGTCAGAGAGCACGGTCAGCGGGTCGGTTACCAGCAGCAACGCAATACAGAACGTCCAGATCTGCCAGCTATTCAGCTGAACACCCGCAAACCGTGTTATCGCCCAGAGCGTCAGGGCAAGCAGCGAACGCTCTGCGGGAGGCTGTGCACCGGAGAGCCAGGTATAGATTGCAGCAAACAGCCAGCTCACGATGAGGGGGAAAAGATAGCTGATATAACGGGCTGGCAAGATAAATTGCACCCCACGCGCAATCATCCAGCCGGTGCTGGCGGCCAGGGCGATATGCATGCCCGATATCGCCATCAGATGCGCGGTACCGGTATCCCGCAGTAGCTGACGCGTCTGCTGGCTCATCTCATCCCGAATGCCAAAAGCCAGTGCCTCCAGCGTTGCACGTGCAGGCATTGCACGGGTCCTGTCACGATGCCATAAAATAAATCGCCAGCGGCTATCACAGCGATCGCTTACCGCAGTCTGCTTAAGGATTCGTCCCTGAAGCGGCGTATTATTAGCCAGTGCAAAACGCTGCGCATCAAAATCGCCCTCATTAAGGCGGGCATGTACCGGTCGCAGACGCAGTTTCATCGTCCAGCGTTGTCCTGGACAGTAGACCTCCGGATCAGCATCAAACCAGATCCAGGCAAAGCGAGGCGGAAAAATCATCCTGCCCTCCTCTTTCAGCAGACGAACCCGGATTTGCTTCCGCTCTTTCCGCAGTTCACTAATCTTAAGGGTGTAGGTGGCAGGACGCGCCGAGAACTTTTCGATATCCCGCACCATCAGACGGGCGTCGTTACAGGCCCATGCCAGAAACAGCAGAGTAATACCGGCCAGACGGACGGGTTGGTAAGGGCAATGCAGCAGAGCCAGTCCTGTGAGGAGGAAGCCCCCCATCACCTCACCGGAAGGCAGCCGGGCCATAAGCAGTAGCGGTAACATTGCAACGATCGCCAGTCGCGCCAGAACGGTCCATGTCAGCATAATCGTATCCATTGATTCAGTTCGATTATTCTGGTCAAAGAAGGTGAAAGTAACAGCGGATGATCAGGCAGGCTGGAGCGCTCTCACAAAGAGAGTGCGGTGTTGCAGTGTTGATGACAGCAATCCGGATGTCAGGTCTGAGCCTGAATCGCAGGCAAAAAAAAACGACATCCGGAGATGTCGTTTATCTGGTTCGGTATCGGCTTAGCCGTAGATATTTGCGCGATCGCGCAGTTCTTTGCCTGGCTTAAAGTGGGGAACGTATTTGCCTTCCAGATCCACTTTGTCACCCGTTTTCGGGTTACGTCCAGTACGCGGAGCGCGATAGTGCAAAGAAAAGCTGCCGAATCCCCGGATTTCGATGCGTTCGCCCTGTGCCAGCGTAGTGGCCATGTGCTCAAGCATCTCTTTTACTGCATCCTCAACGACTTTCGCCGGTATATGAGTATGCTGTCCCGCCAGTCTTTCGATCAGTTCTGACTTGGTCATGTAACCTCCGGTTTATCCCTATGGGAATGTATGACAGCTTTTACCGAAACCGGGTGGTTGCCCACCCGGTGCTTCAGGCCGATTACTCGCCTTTAGCCGCTTTGAACGCTTCAGCCATAGCGCTAGAGAAATTGCCTTCTTCCTGTTTGGTGTTAACAGTATTGATAGCTTCTTTCTCATCAGCCTGGTCTTTCGCACGGACAGACAGGCTTACGACACGGTTTTTACGATCAACGCCGGTGAACTTAGCTTCAACGTCGTCGCCAACGTTCAGAACCAGAGTTGCATCTTCAATGCGGTCCAGTGAAGCTTCAGAAGCGCGCAGGTAACCCTCAACGCCGTCTGCTAATTCAACTGTAGCACCTTTAGCATCAACTGCAGTCACTTTACCGGTGACGATGGCACCTTTCTTGTTCAAAGTGATGTAGTTGTTGAACGGATCTTCTGCCAGCTGTTTAACGCCCAGAGAGATACGCTCGCGCTCTGCATCAACCTGCAGTACAACGGCAGCGATTTCGTCGCCTTTTTTGTACTCACGAACGGCTTCTTCGCCAGTCGCGTTCCAGGAGATGTCAGACAGGTGAACCAGACCGTCGATGCCGCCATCCAGGCCGATGAAGATACCGAAGTCAGTGATTGACTTGATTTTACCTTCAACACGATCGCCTTTGTTGTGCGTCTCAGCGAACAGCTGCCATGGGTTAGATTTACACTGCTTCAGACCCAGGGAGATACGACGACGCTCTTCGTCAATGTCCAGAACCATAACTTCAACCACGTCGCCTACGTTAACAACTTTAGACGGATGGATGTTTTTGTTGGTCCAGTCCATTTCAGACACGTGTACCAGACCTTCAACGCCTTCTTCGATTTCCACGAAGCAGCCGTAATCAGTCAGGTTGGTAACACGACCGGTCAGGCGAGTGCCTTCCGGATAGCGTTTAGCGATAGCAACCCATGGATCTTCGCCCAGCTGCTTCAGACCCAGAGAAACACGGGTACGCTCGCGGTCGAACTTCAGCACCTTAACGGTGATTTCGTCGCCCACGTTGACGATTTCGCTTGGATGCTTAACGCGTTTCCATGCCATGTCAGTGATGTGCAGCAGGCCATCAACGCCGCCCAGATCAACGAATGCACCGTAGTCAGTCAGGTTCTTAACGATACCTTTGACTTCCATGCCTTCCTGCAGGTTTTCCAGCAGCTGATCGCGCTCTGCGCTGTTTTCGGATTCGATAACCGCACGACGTGAAACCACGACGTTGTTGCGTTTCTGATCCAGCTTGATCACTTTGAATTCAAGCTCTTTGCCTTCCAGGTGCAGCGTATCGCGCACCGGACGCACATCTACCAGTGAACCTGGCAGGAACGCACGGATACCGTTGAGCTCAACTGTGAAGCCGCCTTTAACTTTGCCGTTGATAACACCGGTAACAGTTTCAGCGTCTTCGTAAGCTTTCTCCAGCGTGATCCATGCTTCATGGCGCTTAGCTTTCTCACGGGACAGCAGGGTTTCACCGAAGCCGTCTTCCACTGCATCCAGAGCAACATCAACTTCGTCGCCTACCTGGATTTCCAGTTCGCCGGCTGCGTTCTTGAACTGCTCTGCAGGAATTGCAGATTCAGATTTCAGACCCGCATCAACCAGAACGACATCTTTGTCGATAGAAACGACGATGCCACGAACGATAGAACCCGGGCGGGTTTCGATTGTTTTTAAGGATTCTTCAAATAGTTGAGCAAAAGATTCAGTCATATTGATAATCTTCAGGATTCTTCAATTTAACGTCCATCTGACTTCATGTCGGATGGGGTTGTTTCACATGCCCGGCACCGGATCCATGGTACAGGGTGGTAGATTCAGTTAAGCCGTAATACCCAGCTTCTCGCGGGCATATTGTAGCGCTTTTTCAATGACCTGGTCGATAGACATCTCGGTAGAGTCCAGAACCAGTGCATCGCCAGCGGCTACTAAAGGCGCAATTGCGCGATTACGATCGCGGTCGTCGCGTTCTTTTATCTCGGCTAAAAGGCGGTCAAAGTTAACATTAAAGCCATTATCCTGCAACTGTAGCATACGGCGCTGAGCACGCTCTTCCGGGCTGGCATCAAGGAAAATTTTCACTGGCGCATCCGGAAAAACCACGGTGCCCATATCACGGCCATCAGCAATCAGGCCCGGCATCTCGCGGAAACCGCGCTGGCGGCGCAATAACGCTTCGCGTACCCGGGGAAAAGCGGCAACACGAGAAGCGGTGTTGCTGACCTCCTGAGTGCGGATTTCACCGGTGACGTCTTCACCTTCAAGTATGACCTGCATTTCACCATTTTGTGACACAAAGCGCACATCCAGGTGAGCGGCAATCGGCACCAGCGCCTCTTCAGATTCAATCTCCACCTGATGATGCAATGCGGCTAACGCCAGCACGCGATAAATAGCACCGGAGTCCAGCAGATGCCACTGCAGCGATTCCGCCATCGCTTTGCACAGGGTTCCCTTTCCCGCTCCACTTGGCCCATCAATAGTTATGACCGGGGCAGTTACTGTCATTATTCCCTCCTGTTGCTGCGTGCTTCCTGACCTTTCGGTCACCATTAATGACTAGCATTATACGCTGCATAGCACGGCTTGGTTACCCTTTCGCACTGATCAGGTTCGTAATCTTAGTCAATTCAGAGGATCTCTGGCCTGGTACAGCCAGATAAAATCAGGGGAGTTCCGGTGCGAACCGCACCGGAAAGGGAGATATCAGGCGCTCTGGCTGATTTTAGCCAGTTGAACGAAATAGTCCGGGAAGGTTTTTGCAGTACAGCCAGGATCGAGAATGGTCACTGGGGTATCAGAAAGTGCAACCAGAGAGAAACACATCGCCATGCGGTGGTCATTGTAGGTGCCAATATCCGCATGAATCAGCGTCGCTGGCGGCGTAATGCGGATGTAGTCATGACCCTCTTCGACTTCTGCCCCGACTTTACGCAGCTCTGTGGCCATTGCGCTCAGTCGATCGGTCTCTTTTACCCGCCAGTTATAAATATTGCGTAACCGGGTGGTGCCCTCTGCAAATAGCGCCGTAGTCGCGATGGTCATTGCAGCATCCGGAATATGGTTCATGTCCATATTGATGGCCTGCAGTTTGCCGGCCGTACAGGCAATGTAATCATCGCCCCACTCAATCGTCGCGCCCATCTTTTCCAGCACGTCAGCAAACCGGATGTCACCCTGCACACTCTGGCGTCCAATCCCGGTGACGCGAACCGTTCCGCCTTTTATAGCGGCAGCGGCCAGGAAATAGGAAGCGGAAGAGGCATCGCCTTCAACCAGGTAATCACCCGGCGACTGATACTGTTGCTGTCCCTTGATCAGGAAGCGCTGATAGTTCTGATTCTCAACCTCGACGCCAAAGCACTGCATCAGATTAAGGGTAATATCGATGTAAGGTTTCGACACCAAATCACCTTTGATGGTGATGCAGGTATCCTGCTGTGCCAGCGGCGCGGTCATCAGCAGCGCTGTCAGGAACTGGCTGGAAACGCTGCCATCCACACTGACTTCACCCCCGGTAAAACCACCGCGTAAACGCAGCGGCGGGTAGTTTTCGTTTTCCAGGTACTCAATGGTTGCTCCGCCCTGACGAAGTGCGTCAACCAGATGCCCGATTGGACGCTCTTTCATGCGGGGTTCGCCGGTCAGTTCGATATCGTGCTGGCCCAGACAAAGCGCCGCGGCCAGCGGACGCATTGCGGTTCCGGCATTGCCCAGAAACAGTGACAGCGGTTGAGATGCGTGCAGTGGCCCGGCATTTCCCGTCACTTCACACAGGGTGCGATCGCTGGAAAGCGTATAGCTTACACCAAGCGCGGTCAGCGCGTTCAGCATGTGCTTAACGTCGTCGCTGTCGAGCAGGTTGGTAAGACGGGTTGTACCTTTAGCCAGAGCAGCCAGCAGCAATGCACGATTGGAAACGCTCTTTGAGCCGGGCAGATTTACCGTGCCGTTGACGCGCGCAATCGGTTGGAGAGTCAGGGAGTCCTGCATGTGAAACGAAATCCTCAAAAAATACAGAGACCTCGCCGTGTGACGAGGTCTGGCATCAGCATCAATGCTGATATCTTAATAATCAGCCGTGACGGCGTTCAAAATCGACCATGAAATCGGTCAGGGCCTTCACACCTTCCAGCGGCATCGCATTATAAATAGAGGCGCGCATACCGCCTACTACACGATGGCCTTTAAGCGCGTGTAATCCCGCCTTAAACGACTCTTCCAGGAACAGCGCATCGAGTGAAGCATCGGCCAGCTGGAAAGGGATGTTCATGCGTGAGCGGTTTTCTGTTGCCACATCATTACGATAGAAGCCACTGTGATCGATTACGCCATAAAGCAGGTCAGATTTTGCCTGATTGATACGATCAATTTCAGCCACACCGCCCTTCTCTTTCAGCCATTTAAACACCAGCCCTGAGAGATACCACGCAAAAGTCGGCGGGGTGTTAAACATCGAATCGTTATCGGCCAGCACTTTGTAATCGAGGATTGAGGGCACAGAGGCGTGCGCCTGACCCAGCAGATCTTCGCGAACGACAACCAGCGTTAATCCGGCCGGGCCCACATTTTTCTGCGCACCCGCATAAATCACACCGTAACGACTCACATCGATAGGGCGTGACAGAATGGTGGATGAGAAATCAGCAACAACGGTTTTACTGCCAAAGTCGGGCTGTTCGTCAATCGCGATGCCATCAATGGTTTCATTCGGGCAGAAATGCAGGTAAGCGGACGTCTCACTCACCTCCCATTCGCTCATCGGCAGGATGGCTCGTTTACCGTCGCGCGTTGTTTTGACATCCAGCGTGCGTGGGGAACAAA
The DNA here is from genome assembly GCF_902706165.1 of Pantoea sp. 18059. Classification (NCBI taxonomy): domain Bacteria; kingdom Pseudomonadati; phylum Pseudomonadota; class Gammaproteobacteria; order Enterobacterales; family Erwiniaceae; genus Pantoea; species Pantoea sp. 18059. Next base: position 122,921 of record NZ_CACSJS010000001.1, on the reverse strand, counting down.
ACTTTTCCGCTTCTTTTATTGCGCTATGCGCCCAGTAACCGCCATCAACATAGTCGGCACTGGTCGCTTTACCCAGCAGATTTCCCGGTACGGCAGCGAACTGCGCACGCGCCCCACCATGACAGAATAAAACTTTGTAATTCGACGGTATTTTTAGCAGATCACGGAAGTCCTGCTCCGCTTCTTCAGCCACCTGAATAAACTCTTTACTGCGGTGACTGATCTCCATTACAGAGGTACCCAGACCGCGCCAGTTCGTCAGTTCCTGTTCTGCACGACGAAGCACTTCAACCGGTAGCATCGCCGGGCCAGAGCTAAAATTATAAACTTGCGTCATTTCCCCTCACCACTGTCATATCGAACGGTTATGAATAACCATCCGGTTTTATCACTGCATTCTGATAGCTGCAATCATAAATCAGGGAGCGGTCACATTTTCTGAATCCGGCTCGCCGGAGGTTATGTTACCAATGCAAATCTGCGCGGAATTTTGTGAGGCTTTATCCAGCGCCATTAATTCGCGTTTGGCCTGAGAGCGAAAGTGATGAAAACTAAGCCGGTAAAGTAAGCCGGTAAAAATGTCCCGCCCTGATAGCGGTCTGTTAGCAAAATCCGTATCATTGCGCGCTTTACGCACCCTATGACAACTGAGAGAGCGGCACTATGACGCAAACATTTATCCCGGGCAAAGATGCCGCACTGGAAGACTCCATTGCGCGTTTCCAGAACAAGCTGCAGGATCTTGGCTTTAACATTGAAGAAGCATCCTGGCTGAATCCTGTCCCCCATGTCTGGTCAGTGCATATCCGCGACCGCGATTGCCCGCTCTGTTTTACCAACGGCAAAGGCGCCAGTAAAAAAGCGGCGCTGGCCTCCGCGCTTGGCGAGTATTTCGAGCGTCTCTCAACTAACTATTTTTTTGCTGACTTCTGGCTGGGAAAAAAGATCGCTAACGGCGATTTTGTTCACTATCCCAATGAAAAATGGTTTGCGTTACCTGATGATGAGTCCTTACCTGAAGGTATTCTGGATCCGCGCCTGCGCGCATTTTACGATCCCGACAATGCCCTGACGGCTTCCGGCCTGATTGATCTGCAGTCCGGGAATACTGAACGTGGTATCTGCGCCCTGCCCTTTACCCGTCAGTCCGACCAGCAGACTGTCTATATCCCGATGAATATTATCGGCAACCTCTATGTCTCAAACGGCATGTCGGCAGGTAATACCGCGAACGAAGCGCGTGTTCAGGGGCTGTCTGAAGTGTTTGAGCGCTACATTAAAAACCGCATTATTGCTGAAGCGATCAGCCTGCCTGCGATTCCAGATGACGTGATGCAACGTTATCCTGAAGTGATCGAAGCCATTGCACGTCTTGAAGCGGAAGGCTTCCCGATTTTCGCTTATGACGCCTCTCTCGGCGGTAAATATCCGGTTATCTGCGTGGTGCTGTTTAACCCAACCAACGGAACCTGTTTTGCCTCATTTGGTGCTCACCCTGATTTCGGTGTGGCGCTGGAGCGTACCGTTACCGAGTTGCTGCAGGGCCGAAGCCTCAAAGATCTGGATGTGTTTACCCCACCGACCTTTGATGACGAAGAAGTGGCTGAGCATGCCAACCTTGAAACACACTTCATCGATTCAAGCGGCCTGATCTCCTGGGATCTGTTTAAAGAAACTGCGGATTATCCTTTTGTCGACTGGTCATTCGCGGGCAGCACCGAACAGGAATTCGCCACGCTGATGGCAATCTTCGCCTCGGAAGATCAGGAAGTCTATATTGCAGACTACGAGCATCTGGGTGTCTATGCCTGCCGCATCATCGTGCCAGGCATGTCTGATATCTACACGGCAGAAGATCTGTTCCTGGCGAACAACAGCATGGGAGCGGGCATGCGTGAAACCCTGCTGGCCCTGCCTGACAGCAACTGGAATCCGGAAGAGTATCTGGATCTGATTGGACAGCTTGATGATGAAGGCTTTGACGACTTCACCCGTGTTCGTGAGCTGCTGGGTCTGGCGACCGGTAAAGACAATGGCTGGTACACGCTGCGTGTTGGCGAATTAAAAGCGATGCTGGCGCTGGCGGGCGGCGATCTGGATCAGGCATTGATCTGGACAGAATGGACGATGGAGTTTAACAGCTCAATCTTTACGCCAGAGCGCGCTAACTACTATCGTTGCCTGCAGACCCTGCTGTTACTGGCTATGGAAGATGAGCGTGATCCGTTGCAGTATCATCACGCTTTCCTGCGGATGTATGGTGAGAGCGCAATGGAAGCAGCTTCAGCCGCGATCAGTGGTGAGAATCCGTTTAATGGCCTTCAGGCTGTTGATGATGAGCTGCAGGCCTTCCCTGCCCATCAGTCGCTGCTTGCCGCCTACGAAAAACTGCAAAACGCCAAACGTCACTACTGGAAAAACGCGTAAGCCATAACGCGTCAGACTGAAAGCAGACGGCTAACCATGGCACTGGATTTATCTGGTGCCATCATTCCCCACTTTCTCTATGAAACATTAGCTACTTTAAAATTCCTTCTTATTACATCACATCATTTTAATTAACACATAAGCCATTAATTAATAACACAGCCTGAACTAAAAAAGTGGCGCATCACTTTATATTAAAATATTTTTGTATTTTTAAAATAAATTTATTTGTTGATATTCAGTTAGTTAACTCATAATTTTCTCATTAATTTGCGACCAGTGTGTTACCACCCTGGCAAACATGATCCATATCAATTACTGACCTATACTCCTTTGTTAGTATTTTTTCAGACAACTTCAGGAGTAAGTTAGTGTGAAAACTGACAACCCTTTTAATCTTTTATTACCCGCCGCGATGGCGAAAGTGGCCGAAGACGCGGGTATCTATAAAGCAACCAAACATCCTTTTACGACCTTCTTTCTGGCAATAAACGCCGGCGTATTTATCTCAATCGCATTCGTTTTTTATATTACAGCGACCACCGGTAGCGGCGCGATGCCCTACGGCATAGCCAAACTGATTGGAGGTATCTGCTTTTCACTCGGCTTAATGCTGGTCGTGGTATGTGGTGCCGACCTTTTTACCTCTACTGTATTAATCGTTGTCGCCAAAGCCAGTGGCCGCATCAGCTGGGGCCAGCTGGCCCGCAACTGGATTAACGTCTACGCCGGTAACCTTGCAGGTGCACTCTTCTTTGTCGCTCTGATGTGGTTTGCCGGACAGCACATGGTCGCGAATGGCGCCTGGGGATTGAATGTCCTGCAAACCGCCGATCACAAGATGCATCACACCTTCATAGAAGCGGTTTGTCTGGGTACATTGGCCAATCTGCTGGTCTGTCTCGCCGTCTGGATGAGTTACTCAGGCCGCACCCTGACCGATAAGCTGGTCGTGATGATTCTGCCTGTTGCGATGTTTGTCGCAAGCGGTTTCGAACACAGTATCGCCAACATGTTTCTTATACCCTATGCCATTGCTATTCGTGACTTCGCGACACCTGAATTCTGGCAGGCAGCTGGCACCACGGCGGCACAGTTTCACTCACTGACCCTCAGTAACTTTATTATCGACAACCTGATTCCCGTGACCATCGGAAACATTATCGGCGGCGGCGTTCTGGTTGGGTTGACCTACTGGGTTATCTATCTCCGTAAAGGTGACCAGGTTCATTAAACGCATTTTTGACGGCACAGGAAGTTGGCTGTGCCCGACCGTAAAGTCTCCTCATATAAGGCAGGTATATTATGACCGAACTTAATGCAAAACTGGCTTCAGCATGGGAAGGATTTGCTGAAGGCGAATGGCAGAATAGCGTCAATGTGCGCGACTTCATTCAGAAAAACTACACCCCATATGAAGGTGACGAGTCATTCCTGGCGGGTGCCACCGAAGCGACCACCAAACTGTGGGAAAGCGTGCTGGAAGGCATCAAAATTGAGAACCGCACCCACGCGCCAGTCGACTTCGACACCGATCTCGCCTCAACCATTACCTCGCACGACGCGGGTTACATCATTAAGCCACTGGAAAAAATTGTTGGTCTGCAGACCGAAGCGCCATTAAAACGCGCCATCATTCCTTATGGCGGCATCAAAATGGTCGAAGGGTCATGCAAAGTGTATGGCCGTGAACTCGACCCTTCACTGAAAAAAATCTTCACCGAATACCGCAAAACGCACAACCAGGGCGTGTTCGATGTTTATACCCCGGACATTTTGCGCTGCCGTAAATCAGGTATCCTGACCGGCCTTCCTGATGCTTATGGCCGTGGCCGTATTATCGGTGACTATCGTCGTGTGGCGCTGTACGGCATCGATTTCCTGATGGCGGATAAATTCGCTCAGTTTGCCTCACTGCAGGAAGATTTAGAGAATGGCGTTAATCTGGAAGCGACTATTCGTCTGCGTGAAGAGATTTCTGACCAGCATCATGCGCTGGCCCAGATCAAAGAGATGGCAGCAAAATATGGCCATGACATCTCCGGTCCGGCTACCAATGCGGTTGAAGCAGTACAGTGGACTTACTATGGCTACCTGGCTGCAGTTAAATCACAAAACGGTGCTGCCATGTCATTTGGCCGCGTCTCAACCTTCCTTGATGTTTACATCGAACGTGACCTTAAAGCCGGTAAACTGACTGAAGAGCAGGCACAGGAACTGATTGACCATCTGGTGATGAAACTGCGTATGGTTCGCTTCCTGCGCACACCTGAATATGATGAGCTGTTCTCAGGTGACCCAATCTGGGCAACGGAATCCCTGGCAGGTATGGGCGTTGATGGCCGTACCCTGGTCTCAAAAAGTACGTTCCGCTTCCTGAATACCCTCTACACCATGGGTCCTTCACCTGAGCCGAACATGACCATCCTGTGGTCAGAAAAACTGCCGATTAATTTCAAAAAATATGCCGCTAAAGTCTCTATCGATACCTCATCTTTGCAGTATGAGAACGATGACCTGATGCGTGCTGATTTCGACAATGATGACTACGCAATCGCCTGCTGCGTGAGCCCGATGATTGTCGGCAAACAAATGCAGTTCTTTGGCGCACGTGCCAACCTGGCGAAAACGCTGCTCTACGCAATCAACGGCGGCGTGGATGAAAAGCTGAAAATGCAGGTTGGACCGAAAGGCGACAAAATCAGCGACGACGTACTGGATTTCGACACCGTCATGGAGCGTATGGATCACTTCATGGACTGGCTGGCAAAACAGTATGTGACTTCGCTGAACATCATTCACTACATGCATGATAAATACAGCTACGAAGCGGCACTGATGGCCTTACATGATCGGGATGTCTACCGCACCATGGCCTGTGGTATCGCGGGTCTCTCCGTCGCTGCGGATTCACTTTCTGCCATTAAATATGCCAAAGTGAAACCGATTCGTGACGAAGATGGTCTGGCCATCGACTTCGACATTGAAGGCGAATATCCGCAGTTCGGTAACAACGACTCACGGGTAGATGACCTGGCCTGCGATCTGGTTGAACGCTTCATGAAGAAAATTCAGCAGCTGAACACCTATCGTAATGCCGTGCCGACGCAGTCTGTTCTGACCATTACCTCGAACGTGGTATATGGTAAGAAAACCGGTAACACACCAGATGGACGTCGCGCTGGCGCGCCGTTTGGACCAGGTGCTAACCCGATGCATGGTCGTGACCAGAAAGGTGCAGTTGCCTCGCTGACTTCCGTCGCGAAACTGCCGTTTGCCTATGCAAAAGATGGTATCTCTTATACCTTCTCAATCGTACCAAACGCGCTGGGTAAAGATGATAACGTGCGGAAAACCAACCTTGCCGGTCTGATGGATGGTTACTTCCATCACGAAGCCAGCATCGAAGGCGGTCAGCACCTCAACGTTAACGTTATGAACCGTGAAATGCTGCTGGATGCGATGGAACATCCAGAGAAATATCCGCAACTGACCATTCGCGTTTCCGGTTACGCTGTGCGCTTTAACTCACTGACTAAAGAGCAGCAGCAGGATGTGATTACCCGAACCTTCACTAAGTCACTGTAATTACTGCTCTACCTGATAAAAAAGGCTCCTCGCGGAGCCTTTTAATTAAAAGTCTGTTCTGGTGGTCATCTCCATCAAGGTTCCCACCAGAATCGATTTCCTGCCCTGAGCGCAACAGAGATTGCGCCGTCTGTCCCGGCAGACTCACTGGAGAAAACATCGCAATGTCAGTTAACGGTCGTATCCACTCATTTGAATCCTGCGGCACCGTCGATGGTCCCGGTATCCGTTTTATCACCTTCTTCCAGGGCTGCCTGATGCGCTGCCTCTACTGTCACAACCGCGACACCTGGGATACGCACGGTGGCAAAGAGATCAGCGTCGAAGCGCTGATGGCGGATGTGCTCTCCTATCGCCATTTTATGAACGCCTCTGGCGGCGGCGTCACGGCGTCGGGTGGTGAAGCCATTCTTCAGGCTGAATTTGTGCGCGACTGGTTCCGTGCCTGTAAGGCCGAAGGTATTCATACCTGTCTCGACACCAACGGCTTCGTACGCCGCTATGATCCGGTGATCGATGAACTGCTCGACGTTACCGACTTAGTGATGCTCGACCTGAAACAGATGAATGATGACGTCCATCAGATTCTGGTGGGTGTCTCTAATCACCGTACGCTGGACTTTGCCCGTTACCTGCAGAAAAAAGGCAAACGGACATGGATCCGTTTTGTCGTGGTGCCCGGCTATTCCGACGATGATGACACCGCGCATCGGCTGGGGGAATTCACGCGTGATATGGAGAACGTTGAGAAGATTGAATTGCTGCCCTATCACGAACTGGGTAAGCATAAATGGATTGCGATGGGTGAAGAGTACAAGCTGGACGGGGTGAAGCCACCGAGCAAAGAGACAATGGAGCGCGTGAAAAACATTCTCGCCAGCTATGGCCACGAAGTGATGTACTGAAGAATCTGCCACAAAAAAAGGGAGCTTAACGCTCCCTTTTTGCTGTTCAGCGATCAGGCATGTGCCACTGGCGTAGCCTGATGATTCGCTTTGCGCAGCAGCATCACCAGATAAATCAGCGCCACAGCAGCGATCATCACGAACAGCAGCTGGTCAGAATAATTCTGCATCAGAACAGAGGTCATTGCCGGTCCAGCCAGACTGCCCACGGTATAACTCATCAGCAGTGCCTGATTCATCGCTACCAGTTCATGATGTGCGACCGTCTCGCAAGCCCAGGACATCGCCACCGGATAGAGTGTGAAGCCTGCCAGCCCCAGAACAAATAGCGCTGGTGCCATCGCGGCATTGGTTAACATGGCCATCGCACCCAGGATAACCACAAAGACCTGAACTCGCAGCACCAGCATGCGACCAAAACGATCGGCCAGACGGCCAATGGGCCACTGGCCCACAATGCCTGCGCTGACCAGCAACGCCATCCAGTAACCCACATTGGCATCACTCATTCCCTGATGTGACAGGTAAAGCGGCATCAGGCCATAAAGCGAGCCCAGAAGGATGCCAGAGATAATGCAGCCATTGATGCCCAGACGTGAGCTACGGCGACGCAGCATCGGCCAGATGCGGGCCGGAGCGGCTTCTGTCGCTTCACCGCTGGCGGAGACGCGAGTAAAGACCAGCGGCAGCACGGCGCAGAAGACCAGCGACGTCACCCACGGGATCACGCTGAGTAATTCCGTAGACAGTTTGCTGACCAGCAACTGGCCTGTCACGGTGCCGATGTAATAGACAACCATATAGGCCGCCAGCAGCTGTCCCCGATTACGTACCGTTCCGCTGCACAGAAGTGCGCTCTCGACCACCACCCACATCAGCGCACAGCCGACACCGGCGATGAAACGCATTGAACTCCATGCCCAGAAACCCGACATCATCGCCAGGCACAGAGTCGCGACGGCAAACATCAAGGTAGCCAGGTAGTAGCTGCGGTTGAAGCCGTAATGCCTGATTAACCAGCCAGCCAGCAGAGTCCCTGCGAGGTTACCGGTGTAATAGGAGGAGCTTACGATGCCCACCTGCCAGGTTGTCAGTAAGTCATGCGTCAGCCACAGTGGAACGAGCGTATTCAGCACGGCAATTGCGACAGTCATTAACATCAGGCCGCAAAGCAGCAATATCACGGGGCGTGACCAGGTTGACATAGGGGATAGAAACCAGAGCAAATGAAGGAAATTGCGCGCAGTTTGCCACTGGCCTTTTTAAAGTCAATGGGCGAATTTTAACGGCAGCACATTTTGCTGTGCGACAATTTAATTTACTAATCTTCAGTGGGTTACAATCGTAACAAGCGGCAGGTCGCTAAATGCTATCTCTATGAAAAATTAGGTTTTTAGCCATTCCGGCCTGGCTGGTATCGATAACGTTTATTTGTGATTAAAATGAGGCCTGACAGAACAGTTTTTCCGGAGCAATAACATAAAAAAACCCGGCCATGGCCGGGTTCAGAGAGTTACCGTTGCTTAGCCGATAATTTCGACGCCATTCATATAGGGGCGTAAAACCTCAGGCACAGTGATGCGGCCATCTTCCTGCTGATAATTTTCCAGCACCGCCACCAGGGTACGGCCTACGGCCAGCCCTGAGCCATTCAGGGTATGAACCAGACGCGGTTTCTTATCCTGTTTGTTGCGGCAACGCGCCTGCATACGACGCGCCTGGAAATCACCCATGTTGGAACAGGATGAAATTTCACGATAGGTATTCTGCGCCGGTAGCCAGACTTCCAGATCGTAAGTTTTAGTCGATCCAAAGCCCATATCGCCGGTGCAGAGTAAAACCTTACGATATGGCAGGTTCAGCAGCTGCAGCACTTTCTCAGCGTGACCGGTCAGCTCTTCCAGGGCATCCATTGACTGCTCCGGCGTGACGATCTGCACCATCTCAACTTTGTCGAACTGGTGCATACGGATCAGGCCACGCGTGTCACGACCGTAAGAACCCGCTTCAGAACGGAAGCACGGCGTATGCGCAGTCAGTTTAACCGGCAGGCTATCCTCTTCGAGGATCTCATCACGCACCAGGTTAGTCAGCGGCACTTCCGCAGTAGGAATTAACGCATAGTTGCTGCTGTCTGACTCCTCTTCCAGCGGACGGGTGTGGAACAGGTCTTCGCCAAACTTAGGCAGCTGTCCGGTACCGTAAAGCGTTTCGTGGTTAACCAGATAAGGCACGTAGGTTTCAAGGTAGCCATGCTGCTCGGTGTGCAGGTCAATCATAAACTGACTCAGTGCACGGTGCAGGCGGGCAATCTGCCCCTGCATGACCACAAAGCGTGAACCGGTCAGTTTCACGGCAGACGCAAAATCCAGGCCTTTAGCCGCTTCACCCAGCTCAACGTGATCTTTAACCGGGAAGCTGAACTCGCGCGGGGTACCCCAGCGGCTCACTTCCTGGTTTTCGCTGTCATCTTTGCCCAGCGGCACTTCATCGGCCGGAATGTTCGGCAGTGCCAGTGAGAAGTCACGGATTTGATTCTGCAGTTCATCCAGTTCTGCTTTTGCGGCATCCAGGCGTTCGCCCAGCGCGTTCACTTCCTGACGCAGCGGCTCGATGTCTTCCCCACGTGCTTTGGCCTGACCGATGGATTTGGATCGGGAGTTACGCTCTGCCTGCAGATTTTCTGTTTCCACCTGCAGCACTTTGCGACGCTCTTCAAGCGAACGCAGCGTTTCCACATCCAGTTTGTATCCCCGGCGTGCCAGTTTTTCTGCGACTGCGTCTGGCTCGTTACGCAGCAGATTGGGATCGAGCATGCTTATCCTGTGTATAAAAAGTTGGTTGAAAGAAGGGACGCATTCCAGCGGAATGCGTTGAAAACATTGCCCACATTACCGTAACGTCTGTTTCAGCGGTAGCGTTTTGTCGGGCTATTTTGATCCTGCTCAGCCAGCCAGCTTAGCTTTTCACCAATCTTGCCCTCAAGCCCGCGCTGGGTTGGGGTGTAATAGCGCGCGCTGGCCAGTTCCTGCGGAAAATAGACTTCACCCGCGGCATAGGCGTTGGTTTCATCATGGGCATAACGGTACTCTTTACCCAGGCCCATCTCTTTCATCAGCTTAGTCGGGGCATTGCGCAGATGTTCCGGCACATCGTAATCGGGATGGTCGCGTGCATCACGCATTGCGGCTTTAAACGCGTTGTAGACCGCATTACTTTTAGGCGCGCAAGCCAGATAAACAATGGCCTGGGCAATCGCGCGCTCCCCTTCTGCCGGACCGACGCGCGTGAAGCAATCCCAGGCCGCAATCGCCACCTGCATACCGCGCGGATCGGCGTTGCCGACATCTTCGGAGGCAATAGCCAGCAACCGACGAGCCACATAGAGCGGATCGCCGCCCGCAGTGATAATGCGCGCATACCAGTAGAGCGCCGCATCCGGTGCGGAGCCGCGTACCGATTTGTGCAGTGCAGAAATCAGATCGTAAAAACGATCGCCTTTATTATCAAACCGCGCGGATCGCTCACCAGAGACTTCGTTAAGCAGCTGCGGCGTCAGTTCTCGCTGACCTGATGCGGTGATTTCGGCCATATCAGCCATCATCTCCAGCGTGTTCAGCGCCCGACGTGCATCACCACTAACCAGTTCAGCGATCATCCTGCGTGTGTTGTCCGGCAGCACGATGTCACTGTCCCCATAACCTCGCGCTTTATCCTGCATCGCCTGATCCAGCACCTGCTCAATATCTTCCAGAGTCAGTGATTTCAGCAGGTAAACGCGGGCGCGTGACAACAACGCAGAGTTAAGTTCAAAAGAGGGGTTTTCGGTGGTCGCACCAATAAAGGTAATGGTGCCATCTTCGATATGGGGCAGAAAGGCATCCTGCTGGCTCTTGTTGAACCGATGGACCTCGTCCACAAACAGGATCGTGCGCCGCCCGGCATGTTTATTCTGACGGGCCCGCTCAATCGCCTCACGGATCTCTTTTACGCCGGAGGTGACGGCCGAAATACGTTCCACATCGGCGTTACCGTAATGGGCAATGATCTCAGCCAGCGTGGTCTTGCCGGTCCCGGGAGGTCCCCACAGGATCATTGAATGCAGGTGCCCTGCTTCAATCGCGCGCGGCAGAGGTTTGCCTGCGCCCAGCAGATGTTGCTGACCAATGTACTGTTTCAATGTTTCTGGCCGCATACGCGCGGCCAGAGGTTTGAAATTTTCGGTGGAAAAATCCAGGGACAGGTTACTCACCGTGACCTCACTGACGTTGGTCGTCCACCGTCACGCCTTTTGGCGGTGTGAACGTGAATTTATCCGGGCTGATAGCGCCATTCTGCTGGCTTTTCAGCTGGTAATCGCTGCGCTGGCCATCCTGCTCGATAGCACTGAAGCGGTTGATGGTCCCGCTGGACGTCACCTGGATGGTGAACTGTTTCAGGTTGCCGTCGCTGTTCTTAGGTGTCAGTTCAAAATTGTCACCCTGCTGTTTGATATTGTACTGCTTCCAGTCATTTGACTGGTTGCGGGCAATCAGCATAAAGGGCGTGTTGCTGGTCGCATTCTGCAACAGGCTGACTGTCGCCTGCTCAACAAACGGGTTGTAGAACCACAGCGATTTACCGTCGGAGATGATGATGCTTTCGTCCGGCGCGGTCATGTGCCAGTTAAACAGGCTGGGACGTTTTACCCACAATTCGCCTTCGCCGTCCTGCACATTCGCGCCGCTGCTGTCGGTCACTTTTTGGGTGAAGCTGGCGTGGAAGCTGCTGACCTTGTTCAGGCGCTGTTGCAGATCACTGGAAGCATCAGCCAGAACGCTGGCTGAAGAAAAGGTGGCCAACAGGCCCAGAGCGATTACGCGTAATTTCATCTGCTTCAATTCCTTATTTAAACGTTCCCATCGATAACTGCATTAAGCCTGGCCGCCGTTCCGCCATCAGAACAGAGGAAAAAACCGAAAGCTGATTCAGATATGGGGTTTAACCGCATAAAAACAATGAGCCAGTCGGAACTGGCTCATTGCGTTGTGTTTCAAAACATTTAGCCACTACATATCGTGTGGCGGTGGCGACAGCACTTCACGGTTACCATTGTGTCCTGGTGCAGAAACGATGCCCTGCGCTTCCATCTGTTCAATGATACGTGCCGCGCGGTTATAGCCGATGCGGAACTGACGCTGAACGCCTGAAATCGACGCACGGCGCTTATCGACCACAAAACCGACCGCCTGATCGAACAGCGGATCGAGCTCTTCATCACTGTCGATGCCACCGGCATTTTCGCTCTCTTCGCCCGCCGTAATGCTGTCGATATATTGCGGACGACCACGCGCTTTCCAGTCCTGAACCACTGCATGCACTTCCTGGTCACGAACAAACGCACCGTGAACACGAATCGGCAGCGAGGAGTTCGGCGGCATGTAGAGCATGTCACCCATACCCAGCAATGACTCCGCGCCGCCCTGATCGAGAATGGTACGTGAATCAATTTTGCTGGAAACGGTAAAGGCGATACGCGTCGGAATGTTCGCTTTGATCAGACCGGTAATGACATCCACGGATGGACGCTGTGTCGCCAGTACCAGATGGATGCCGGCAGCACGGGCTTTCTGTGCCAGGCGGGCAATCAGCTCTTCCACCTTTTTACCGACTGCCATGATCAGGTCAGCAAACTCATCGACCATCACAACAATATAAGGCAGCTTCTCCAGAACCGGCGGCGTCATATCCATGCTGTCGCCCGGCTTCCAGAACGGATCGGGAATCGGACGACCCATCGCTTCGGCCTGTTCCACTTTTTCGTTGTAGCCCGCCAGATTACGCACGCCCAGCGCCGACATCAGCTTGTAGCGACGCTCCATTTCACCGACGCTCCAGCGCAGCGCATTGGCAGCATCCTTCATGTCTGTGACCACTTCGGTCAGCAGATGCGGAATACCTTCATAGACCGACAGCTCAAGCATTTTCGGGTCGATCATGATGAAGCGAACTTCTTCCGGCGTCGCCTTATACAGCATGCTGATAATCATGGCGTTCACGCCCACAGATTTACCGGAACCGGTGGTACCGGCGACCAGTAAGTGTGGCATTTTCGCCAGATCGGCTACCACCGGCTGACCGGCAATGTCTTTACCCAGCACGACGGCCAGCGGTGAAGGGTTGTCGCGGAATTTAGGGCAATCCAGCACTTCACGCAGATAGACGGTCTGACGATGCTTGTTTGGCAGTTCCAGACCTACGTAGGGTTTGCCTGGGATCACTTCCACCACACGAACCGCTACCGTCGACAGCGAACGCGCCAGATCGCGGGACAGATTGGAGATACGCGCCGCTTTAACGCCCGGTGCCAGGTCAAGTTCGAAACGGGTAATAACCGGGCCAGGCGAGATACCGACCACCTCCGCTTTGACGCGATAATCGCCTAAGCGCGACTCCACCAGACGGGCAGTCTGCTCCAGCGAGAACATATCAACCGGTTCTTCCTCTTCAGGCGGTGCGGTCAGCAGATCCAGCGAAGGCAGTGGCGTGGAAGGTTTCTCCAGCGGCTGCTCGTGACGCATCAGGAATGGATGAATCAGGCTGTCATGCAGTGAAGGTTTCGCCTCTTCCACCGGCTGAACCGGCGCTGCCGCTGGCGTGCCAAAGGCAGGCGCAGCGTAAGCCGGAGCCTGAGGAGCCGCAGGGGCACCATAAGCGGGCGCAGAGGTTGCCGCAGGCGCAGCATAGTCAGGTTCAGACGGTGCTGCCGGGGCAAAGCTGGCTGGTGCAGGAACATGAGCCGGAGCCTGAGGTCTTGAAACCTCACTCACCTGCTGCCAGGGTTCGTGTGAAACCGCTGGAGCTTCAGGTTCTGGCGTCGCCGCAATGGTAAACAGCGGTTCAGAAGGACCGTCATCCACCAGATCTTTCATCGGTGAAAAATCAAACGCTGAGGCGGTATCAATATTGAATACCGGCTCTTTTTTCACTTCTGGCTCATAGCGCTGCTGTTGCTGCTCGGCGAACTGACGGGCCAGTGCATCCTGCTGCTGTGCATCCTGTTCATCTTCCTCGTCCTGCTGCCAGCTGGTGCCGTAACGCTGCTGCTGTTCAGACTGGAAAGCCTGTCGCAGTTCAGCCTGCTGCAGCGCCTCTTCAGCATCCGGAGCAGAGGAAACGGAGCCAGCACTAACCGGTTCGGTCTCTTCCGTTTTCGCTTTCTCTTCTGCCATGCGCTGAGAAGGCAGCTTAATGCCATAAGAGGCCAGCTCACGACGGGTTGGCAGTTTTACCGGCTTAGGACGCGGCAGTGCCGGACCGATACCTTGTTTAACCTGCGGATTGAGATTGGTTTCAGGGGCTAAATCAAAAACAGGCGCAGTACGCGTTGTTGCCTGGGCTGCCGTTGCAGCGGATGCCGCTGCCGCCGATGCCGCAGGGATGGCTGACGTATCCCGCCAGTTACCCATTTTAGGTTCATCATCGTCGTAAGCACTGAACGACGGCGTAGCCGGAGCGTCGTCTGGCATTTCAAAATGATAAAGCGGTGGTGAGTCTGCGGGTGCAGAAGCACTCTGCGGCGGCGTCGGGGAATTCGCCACACTCTGCGGAGCTGGCGCGCTCTGTGCGTACACAGGCGCAGGTTGTGCAGACGGCGATGCAGGGATGGATGTCGCTGACGCGGCAGGCGCCGAAGCTGTAACCGGAGCAGCAGGTGCAGCGACAGATGCTGGCGTCACCGTGGCTGCAGGGGCGAGGGTCACCTCGGCGGCTTCAGCGGTGGCCGCGACTGCCGCACTGGTGGCTGCTGCAGCTTTAGCCAGCAGCGGATCCTGTTGTGACGCCGCAGGCTCAGCAGCTGCACGTGGGGCAGAAAGCAGCACATCATCATCCTGATCGGCGGCATGAAGCTCAGGCACATCCGCGTATTCACGCGCGTCCCGCTCGTCATCCTCTTCCTGCCAGGGTTCATCGTGACGAGAGCGGTTGCTGGCAAACGTCAGTACGCCCATGACTACGCCACCAATTCTTTCTGCAATGGTGAGCCATGACCAGCCGGTGTAAAGGGTAATGCCCGCCGCCCAGACGCAGAGCAGCATCAGCGTGCCGCCAGCCGGACTGAACCAGGGTGCAATAGCATTACTGACCAGGCTGCCGATCACGCCGCCCGAGGCAAAGTACCAGATATCATCGGCATTCAGCGCCGCCATACCACAGGTCGTCACCACCAGCGCGAGGACGCCAATTAAGCGCAGCCCGACGGCAAAGTAGTCAAAGTAGTCCTGGCTGTCGCGCTGACGGAAAGCAATCCAGCACAGTCCCAGGATGACGGGCGGAATGGCATACGCCATCACACCAAAGATGAAGAGTAAGGTGTCAGCCAGCCAGGCACCGACGCTGCCGCCGATATTATGGATAGGTTCATGCCAGGCCGTTTGCGACCAGCTCGGGTCGGAAGGGTTAAAACTGACCAGAGAAACCATCAGGTAGATGGCAAACAGCGCCACCAGAATGAGCATCGCTTCCAGCAGACGACGTCCACTGCTCATCGATTGTAACGAAACGTCTTTATCTTCTGTATATTCCTGGCTCAAGAGGACTCTCCAGGTGCCTGTAAAGTAAGAAGCAACAGCGCCGGGCGAGCCCGACGCTGATCCTGTATGAATGCACAGGAGTGTACCGAAATCTCACAGGTTTTGCACCTGCCCCGCATCAGCGAGTTTTGATCACCAGTCGATTGCTCTGTTTAACCTCTTCCATCACCACATACGTACGCGTGTCGTTTACGCCCGGCAGGCGCAACAGGGTTTCACCCAGCAGCTTACGGTAGGCTGACATATCAGGTACGCGCGTTTTCAGCAGGTAGTCGAAATCGCCGGAAACGAGGTGACACTCTTGAGTTTCCTCAAGTTTTTGCACAGCGGCGTTAAATTGCTCAAACACATCCGGTGCACCACGATTCAGAGTAATCTCAACGAACACCAGCAGCGACGCATCCAGATAGTGCGGGTTCAACTGCGCGGTGTAGCCAAGAATAAATCCCTGACGTTCGAGACGACGCACGCGTTCAAGACATGGCGTAGGCGATAAGCCTACGCGTTTGGAAAGCTCTACGTTTGAAATGCGACCATCTTTCTGAAGTTCATTCAGAATGTTCCTGTCAATTCTGTCGAGGTCTTTCCCGGGGCGTTTCTTATTGTCTACCATTATTATTGTCTCTCTTAATTCCTTCCCTTTACCTGCCACGCCCTGAAAACGCTCATTGTTCGGGGCATTTCTGAAGTGAGCTAACAGAGCCTGTGTTCTGACACCTATCGATATGACGCATGTTGTCTGTCCACATCATGCGTCATTATCCATATCAGGCTGCTTTTATTCGGCGTTACGTGCAAAACGGGCGATGAAAACCTGTTTTGTTCCGATAAATGTTATTCGCTTCTGATAATGTTTTCGCAAAAGCGCAGGCGATTGTCAAAGTAAAATCACCAAATTCAGGACAAGATGCCAGACAGTCCGCTGGGTATCTGTTTTTAAATGACTATTTTTCCACTATTGCACCCCTCTAACCCGAGTTTTGCCCCCTTTTGGCGCATTGGCCAGGCAAAACCGTCGCTCATCGTCTACGCCGTTTGCAGCTATCGTTAACAAAATTGCCTAAGCCTTGTCATTGTCGCCGGATATTCCCTACAATCGCAGGCTATGTCAGCCGAATGAAACTGAGGAACGCATGAGTACGGCCAAACACAGTAAGTTACTCATTCTGGGCTCCGGCCCAGCGGGTTATACCGCAGCCGTTTATGCTGCACGCGCCAACCTGAACCCGGTACTGATTACGGGTCTGGAAAAAGGTGGACAGCTGACCACTACCACCGAGGTGGAGAACTGGCCGGGCGACCCGCACGATCTGACAGGTCCATCGCTGATGGAGCGGATGCATGAGCATGCCGAAAAATTTAATACTGAGATCATTTTCGATCACATTCACACCGTCGATTTGCAGAACCGTCCGTTCCGCCTTACGGGTGACAGCGGCGAATACACGGCAGATGCCCTGATCATCGCCACCGGTGCGTCAGCGCGCTACCTCGGTCTGCCTTCCGAAGAGGCCTTCAAAGGCAAAGGCGTCTCTGCCTGTGCAACCTGTGACGGCTTCTTCTATCGCAACCAGAAAGTCGCGGTGATTGGCGGTGGCAACACGGCTGTGGAAGAAGCGCTCTACCTGGCGAATATTGCGGCTGAAGTGCACCTTATTCACCGTCGTGACAGCTTCCGCGCAGAGAAGATCCTGATCGACCGCCTGATGGAAAAAGTGCGCAATGGCAATATCGTGCTGCACACCCATCGCACGCTGGAAGAAGTGGTGGGCGATCAGATGGGTGTCACCGGTCTGACACTGCGTTCTACCCAGAACAGTGATGAGACAGAAGCGCTGGAGGTGGCGGGTCTTTTTGTTGCTATCGGACACAGCCCGAATACGGCCATTTTTGAGGGTCAGCTGGCGCTGGAGAACGGTTACATCAAAGTTCAGTCAGGTCTGCACGGCAACGCCACTCAGACCAGCATCCCTGGCGTCTTTGCGGCAGGCGATGTGATGGACCATATCTATCGTCAGGCGATCACCTCTGCGGGCACCGGTTGTATGGCCGCGTTAGACGCTGAGCGCTTTCTTGACGGACTGGTTAAAAACGATCAGTAAGTTGTTAACCCTCTGATCTCAAATGTTCCTGGCGACGGTTTTTCCGTCGCCTTTTTTATTGCTCTCATGCTAGATTCTTGCGCCTGAAGAGATGGAAATGTCTTTCCATTTTCACCCGTCATCGACATTCATCATGGTCTCGCATGGACAAATCGCGGCAGCAGCATCTTACCCGCTGGCTTCGTCAGCAACGTCATTTCGCCGGTCGCTGGTTGCGACTCAACACCCTGCTGGGCATGGCAAGTGCACTTCTGATCATTGCTCAGGCGGGTTTACTGGCCTCGCTGCTGCAGGCTCTGATTGTTGACCAGCAACCGCGTGAATCCCTGACAGTCAGCATCCTGCTGTTACTGCTCTGCTTTGTGCTCCGCGCCCTGATTAACTATGCCCGTGAACTGACCGGTTATCGTGCCGGACAGGCTATCCGTCAGGCTTTACGTCAGCAGGTATTAGACCGGTTATCTGATCTGGGGCCGGCGTGGATTCAGGGAAAGCCAGCCGGCAGCTGGGCGACGCTGCTGCTGGAGCAGATCGAAGAGATGCAGGAGTATTACGCGCGCTATCTGCCGCAGATGACCCTAGCGGTGCTGATCCCCTGCTGCATTCTGCTGACTATTTTTCCGCTCAACTGGACGGCGGGTCTGATCCTGTTTGCCACCGCGCCACTGATTCCGCTATTTATGGCACTGGTCGGGATGGGTGCGGCCGAGGCCAACCGCCGGAACTTCCTGGTGCTGGCCCGCCTGAGCGGTAACTTTCTCGACCGCCTGCGCGGCAGAGAGACGCTGCGGCTGTTTCATCGTGGCGCAGCGGAGCAGCAGGCGGTTGCCGCCGCCACCACCGATTTTCGCCAGCGCACCATGGAAGTGCTGCGCTTAGCCTTTCTCTCCTCTGCCGTGCTGGAGTTTTTTGCCTCGCTGGCGATTGCCGTGGTGGCCGTCTACTTTGGTTTCTCCTATCTGGGCGAATTGCATTTTGGTGATTACGGCCAGGGCGTGACGCTGTTTGCCGGCTTTCTGGTGCTGATCCTCGCCCCGGAGTTTTTCCAGCCGCTGCGCGATCTCGGCGCTTTCTATCACGCCAAAGCCCAGGCTGTAGGCGGTGCCGATGCCCTTGAAGCCTTTATGCAGGCGACGCCTGCCACCGCGCCGCAGGAAGGCCAGTTGCCCTTCACTGCCGATCGCTCAATCGCACTTACCGCCGAAGATCTGCGTGTCTGTGCGCCTGATGGTCAGGTGTTGTGCGGCCCGCTCTCTTTTACTGTCGTCCCTGGCGAACAGATTGCGCTGGTCGGTCAAAGCGGGGCCGGTAAAACGGCTCTGATGAACGCCCTGCTCGGTTTTCTGCCTTATCAGGGTTCGCTGAAAGCGAATGGCGTTGAACTTCGCGATATACGACGGAGTGACTGGCATCAGCAGCTCAGTTGGGTAGGACAGAATCCTCAGTTACCGGCCGCCACCTTGCGCGACAATATCGTGATGAATGCGGCCTGGGATGACGAGCGTTTTGCGGCACTGCTGGAGTCGTGCGGCATTAATGAGTTCCTACCTCGTCTGCCCCAGGGCATTGACACCCTGCCAGGCGATGGCGGTAATCAGCTGTCGGTGGGTCAGGCGCAGCGGGTCGCGGTCGCGCGCGCACTCTATAAACCCTCGCATTTTTTGCTGCTCGATGAACCCGCAGCCAGCCTGGATGCACTCAGTGAACGTCATGTGATGCTGGCGCTGAACCAGGCGGCAGCCCGCCAGACCACGCTGATGATAACCCATCAGATTGATACGCTAAGTCACTGGCAGACCCTCTGGGTAATGGAAGCCGGTAAGCTGGTGCAACAGGGTAACTGGCAGCAGCTGTCGCAACAGCCGGGTGCTTTCAGTGAGATGCTGAAGCATCGTCAACAGGAGATTCGCTGATGTCCGCCTTGCGTCCTTTTCTTCGTCTCTGGCTGCGCCACCCTTATCGCCTGGTGCTGGGCATCGTGCTGGCGATTGTTACCCTGCTGGCCAGCATCGGCCTGCTGACGCTTTCAGGCTGGTTTCTGGCCGCCTCGTCAGTGGCAGGCGTAGCCGGTCTCTATACCTTCAACTATATGCTGCCTGCGGCAGGCGTACGTGGCGCCGCCATCATTCGCACTGCCGCACGCTATGCTGAACGGCTGGTCAGCCACGATGCAACATTCAGGGTTCTTCAGCATCTGCGTGTCCACACCTTCAGTCGCCTGATGGCCCTTTCGCCAGGTCAGCTTTCGCGTTTCCGGCAGGCGGACCTGCTCAACCGCTTCGTGGCCGATGTCGATACGCTGGATCACCTCTATCTGCGCGTCATCTCGCCGCTGATCGGCGCACTGGTGGTGATTGTCGTGGTTACCCTCGGAATGAGCGTCATCGATCTTCAGCTTGCACTGACGCTGGGCGGCATCATGCTGAGTACCCTGGTGGTGATGCCAGCGCTGTTTTACCGTCTGGGATCGCCCGCAGGCGGCGCGATTGCCCGTGGGCGCGCCCGCTGGCGCTTACAGCTGATGCAGTGGCTGGCGGCTCAGGCTGAACTCACCCTGTACGGTGCCTCGCGGGACTGGCGTCAGCAACTTGATGAAGATGAACAGCGCTGGCAGCAGGCTCAGAGCCAGCAACAGCGTTTGCAGGCTGCAGCACAGAGCCTGCTGCTGCTGATCAGCGGCGTAACCGTCACACTGTTGCTCTGGCTCAGTGCGGCGACAATCAGCCAGCAGCAGTTGCCCGGCTCGCTGATTGCACTGGTGGTGTTTTGCGCGCTGGCTGCTTTCGAGGCGCTGGCACCGGTTGCGGGGGCCTTTCTGCCCATGTCTCAGGTGATAAATGCCGCTCAGCGGGTCAATGACATTATCGATCAGTCACCCGCTATCACCTTTCCGGCAGATTCAGATGCCCGGCCAGGACGTCTCGCGGTCGATATCGATCAGCTCGACTTCAGCTATCCCGACCGCCCTGATAAGGTGCTGAACCGCTTTACCCTTAAGGTGGCAGCCGGTGAACACATTGCACTGCTGGGGCCGACCGGCTGCGGCAAATCCACTCTGCTGGCGCTGTTGACCCGTGGCTGGGATAGCCAGCACGGTGTCATCAGCCTGAATGACCTGCCGATCACCGCATGGTCAGAACCAGCGCTGCGTCAGCGCATCAGCGTGGTGACTCAGCGGGTTCATCTCTTCAGTCAGAGCCTGCGTGATAACCTACTGCTGGCCTGTCCCGATGCTACTGATGAGCAGTTACGCCGCGTGCTGAATGACGTCGGCCTGCAGCGCCTGCTTGAGAGCCCGGAAGGATTAAACGCCTGGATGGGAGAAGGCGGTCGCCCGCTGTCAGGCGGCGAACTGCGTCGGCTGGCGCTGGCGCGTGCGTTACTGCATAACGGCGATCTCTGGCTGCTGGATGAACCCACCGAAGGACTGGATGCCACAACCGAGCAGCATATCCTCACCCTGCTGCAGCGGCTGACCGCTGGCAAGACCGTAATAATGGTCACCCACCGTCTCAGCGGCCTGGAGCAGATGGATCGCATCTGCGTGATGGATAATGGCGTGATTGTGGAACAGGGAAGTCATGCCGAATTAATCTCAAAAGCGGGTCGGTACTGGCGTTTCCGACAGCGGATTGCGCTATAGTCTTAGCGAAATGCTGATAGGTAACAAAACGCGATGAGACTGGTACAACTGTCACGGGAATCTTTGCAATTTCCCCCACCGGAGATGGCGCTGCGCGAGCCAAACGGCCTGCTGGCCATGGGGGGTGATCTCTCCCCTGCCCGGTTACTTAACGCTTATCAGCGCGGCATCTTTCCGTGGTTTTCTTCTGGCGACCCGATTCTCTGGTGGTCGCCCGATCCCCGTGCAGTGCTATTGCCTGAGCAGTTTCATCTCAGCCGGAGCATGAAGCGTTTCCACAGCCGTTCGCCCTATCGGGTGACGATGAATGAGTCATTTGCCGAGGTGATCGAGGGCTGTGCCACCGGTCGTGAGGAAGGCACCTGGATCACCTTTGAAATGAAGCGCGCCTGGTTGCGATTGTATGAACTGGGCCACGCCCACTCCATTGAAGTATGGGACGAACATCAGCTGGCAGGTGGCATGTATGGGCTGGCGATGGGGCAAATCTTCTGCGGCGAATCAATGTTCAGCCGTCAGCAGAATGCGTCAAAAACCGCACTTTGGGTATTTTGTCAGCATTTTCTCAGACATCAGGGCCGTCTGGTGGATTGTCAGGTACTTAACCCTCATACGGCCTCTTTGGGCGCGCAGGAGATCCCGCGCGCCGACTATCTGCAATATGTACAAAGCCTTGCGTGCCAGCCTGTCAGCGATGGCTGCTGGCAGACACAAACCCTTTTTTAGTCGCACAGAGATGTTTTGCACACATAAAGGCGTATTAAGTGGTATAATGGTCGAGTTTGGTATGTCGTCCGCGCTTCGCAATAACGAGCCGGAATTGCCAGGCTGGGAATCTCAACGCACTCTCGGAACTGTTTTCAATCGTGCGCGTGTAACCGGTTGATACAGATTCTTAGCCCGCTAATCCCCCGCAGACGTCACATAAACACCCTAATTTTACCGGATGCGCGCGACTGACGTGCACCCCGGCAAAGCGTTGGCAAAATCGCCGACGGTTCTTTACATAAATCGTTGAATTGGGCATTATCTTGCCGGTTCAACTGAAAGGTAGTACACCCAGAGGATTCGATGGCCAAAGAAGACAATATTGAAATGCAAGGTACCGTACTGGATACGTTACCTAACACCATGTTCCGCGTAGAACTTGAGAACGGACACGTGGTTACTGCTCATATCTCCGGTAAAATGCGCAAAAACTACATCCGCATCCTGACGGGTGACAAAGTGACCGTTGAGCTGACCCCGTACGACCTGAGCAAAGGCCGCATTGTCTTCCGTAGTCGCTAATTTGCAGTAATCTCATCGCTCTGCAATTTGCAGCGAAAAAAAGGCCGGATTTTAATCCGGCCTTTTTCATATCTGCAGCAGGTGATTAATGAACAGTGCCTTCGGTTTTGCGTTTTTCAGCACTCAGGAAGTGATAGGTCAGTTCACCTTTCTCACGATCCAGCGCCACTGACACCGAGCCGCCATCCACCAGCGAACCAAACAGCAGTTCATTGGCTAACGGTTTCTTCAGGCTGTCCTGCACGGTGCGCGCCATCGGACGAGCGCCCATCGCTTTGTCGTAGCCTTTCTCAGCAAGCCAGTCGCGTGCTTCATCGCTGACTTCCAGCGACACGCCTTTGGCATCCAGCTGCGCCTGCAACTCGACAATGAACTTGTCGACCACCTGATGGATCACCTCTGGTGACAGGTGACTGAACCAGATAATGTTGTCGAGACGGTTACGAAACTCTGGAGAAAACATCTTTTTGATCTCTTCCATGGCATCGGTGCTGTTGTCCTGATGAATCAGGCCAATCGACTTACGTTCAGTCTCGCGGACACCGGCGTTAGTGGTCATGACCAGCACCACGTTGCGGAAGTCCGCTTTGCGACCGTTGTTGTCGGTCAGCATACCGTTATCCATCACCTGCAGCAGCAGGTTGAAGACATCCGGGTGTGCTTTCTCAATCTCATCCAGCAACACCACCGCATGAGGATGCTTAATCACCGCATCCGTCAGCAGGCCGCCCTGATCAAAACCGACGTAACCCGGAGGCGCACCAATCAAACGGCTGACGGTGTGACGCTCCATATACTCGGACATATCAAAGCGCAGCAACTCAATGCCCAGCGCTTTCGCCAGCTGCACGGTGACTTCCGTTTTACCGACACCGGTAGGCCCGGCAAACAGGAAGGAACCGACCGGCTTACGATCCTGACCCAGACCTGCACGGCTCATTTTGATCGCTTCCGTCAGCGCCTCAATGGCGTTGTCCTGACCAAACACCAGCATCTTCAGACGATCGCCCAGATTTTTCAGCGTATCGCGGTCGCTTGCTGACACGCTTTGCTCAGGAATACGGGCAATACGGGCCACCACCGTTTCAATGTCAGAGACGTTGATGGTTTTCTTGCGCTTACTGGCTGGCATCAGGCGCGCTCGCGCACCCGCTTCATCAATCACATCAATCGCCTTGTCAGGCAGATGACGGTCGTTGATATATTTCACCGCCAGTTCCACGGCTGCGCGCACCGCTTTCGCGGTATAGCGCACATCGTGATGCGCTTCGTACTTGGTCTTCAGGCCATTCAGGATCTGCACGGTCTCTTCTGGTGAAGGCTCCGTGATATCGATCTTCTGGAAGCGACGCGCCAGGGCACGATCTTTTTCAAAGATGTTGCTGAATTCCTGATAGGTGGTGGAACCCATCACCCGAATCTTGCCAGAGGAAAGAAGAGGTTTGATCAGGTTCGCAGCATCGACCTGGCCGCCGGATGCAGCACCCGCACCGATGATGGTATGGATCTCATCGATAAACAGAATGCTGTGTTCGTCCTGCTCCAGTTGCTTCAGCAGCGCTTTGAAACGTTTTTCAAAGTCACCACGGTACTTGGTGCCGGCTAATAACGAACCGATATCCAGTGAGTAGATCGTGCAGTCTTTCATCACTTCCGGTACATCGCCCTGCTCTATGCGCCAGGCGAGACCTTCAGCAATGGCGGTTTTACCCACACCCGACTCACCCACCAGCAGCGGGTTATTTTTACGGCGACGACATAGCACCTGAACGGTACGTTCCAGCTCTTTATCGCGACCAATCAGTGGATCAATACCACCGACGCGAGCAAGCTGATTAAGATTGGTGGTGAAGTTTTCCATACGCTCCTCCCCGCCTGCTTGCTCTTCGTTAACCGGATTTTCTGCGCCTGGCGCCTGGCCGGACTCATCTTTACGCGTACCGTGAGAGATGAAGTTCACCACATCAAGGCGGCTCACTTCATGTTTGCGTAGCAGATAAGCCGCTTGCGACTCCTGCTCGCTGAAAATGGCGACCAGCACATTCGCACCGGAGACTTCGCTGCGACCGGATGACTGGACATGGAAAACCGCACGCTGCAGGACGCGCTGGAAGCTAAGCGTGGGTTGTGTATCACGCTCCTCTTCGCTGGCAGGCAGCACGGGCGTGGTTTGTTCGATGAAGGCTTCGAGTTCCTGCCGCAGAGCCACAATGTCCACCGTACAGGCTTCCAGTGCCTCTCTGGCCGACGGGTTACTGAGCAACGCCAGTAACAGATGCTCGACGGTCATAAACTCATGACGGTGCTCACGCGCTCTGGCGAAAGCCATATTTAAACTGAGTTCCAGTTCTTGATTGAGCATTAGGCACCTCCCCCAATTATCGCCCTTACCTGTTTCCTATATGGAGACGGGTTCAGGCCTTTTCCAGCGTACACAGCAACGGATGATGATTTTCCCGTGCATAGTTGTTCACCTGGGCCGCTTTTGTTTCGGCGACTTCTGCAGTAAATACACCACAGATCGCCTTGCCGTGATAGTGAACTTTCAACATCAGCTGCGTTGCACGTTCAACATCATAAGAAAAGAACTTTTGTACAACGTCAATAACAAATTCCATAGGTGTATAATCGTCATTATTCAGAATGACTTTATACATAGAAGGCGGCTTTAACCCTTCACGTACTTTATCGTCGGCCAGATGTTCAAAGTTAAGCCAGTCGTTTGCGTTTGCCATAGTGTTCCGTTGAGATTTTGCTTTTAGCCTTTAAGTAGCTACATATTGAGAGTTTAACATGCCTGTCAAGCCGCATGCCGCTGCTGAAAATTTATTCAGAAATTCCCCTGCGCGACCTGCATCACAAAATTTGCAATAGCGTTAACTGCCTCAAATTTTGATGATTTTTTCCCCACCTGGCCCGGTGGTTTGCTTGACGTCAGCCGCGCTTTCTCTACATTCTAGCTGCACAGGCTGATTGAGTTTTAATCAAATCCGACTCACAGCTTCGATGACCTCACCTACTTATAAAATGTCTTGCGAGGGAAGTAAAAGCATGGAGACGGGCACAGTTAAATGGTTCAACAATTCCAAAGGCTTTGGCTTTATCTGTCCGATTGGCGGTGGCGAAGATATTTTTGCGCACTACTCCACCATTCAGATGGAAGGCTACCGCACGCTTAAGGCAGGCCAGCAGGTTCAGTTCGATGTCCACGAAGGCCCGAAAGGCAATCACGCCAGCCTGATCGTGCCGGTCGAGGTGCAGGCTGTGGCCTGACACATATCGCCTTTCTGAACAAAGACCCAAAAATGCCAGCCAGTGCCGCTGGCATTTTCCTGTTCGATGTCACCTAATCTGCCTGGCCCTGCGCCAGTCCAATCACCCGGGCAAACATCTGCCGCATCAATGGCGGGATGGCCTCTGGCCCGCGTTCCGCCGCCGACGTAGCCACTGCGATCGCCAGTTCCGGCTTGGAGCTCTGGTGAATCGCTTTAGTAATAATACGCCTGGAACTCATCGGAACGTTTAACGGCAGGTGCGCCATCTGATGATAGACATCCTGAAAGCCGTGCTGATAGAGAAAATTTTCCATATCCAGCGCCGGTAACTGCGTCAGAAAACGCGGCTCCGGTTCACCCGGCTGTAACTGAGTGCGTGCCGTACTGGCATATTTATTCCCCGCCTGATCACCATCAGTCAGGACATGCCAGGCGATACCCATGCGCCGGGCAAACTTCAGTAGCGGTTTTAACCCCGACTGCGCAAACTCAATCACCTTCACGCCTTCAGCGGCGAAGTTGTAACCGCACTGCTGCGCCAGCTCATTCATGATCCAGACTTCGGTTTCTCCCTCCACCAGCAGCCAGCAACGGGCGAACAGCGCAGCAGGCCGGTTGACCCGAATATGGAAGCCGATACGCCGGCTCTCTTCGGCACTCAGTCCCTCCGGACCGATGCGCCAGGCCGCTACGCGCGAGGGTCCACGCACCAGACGACAGACGTTTTCCACCGGCACCTGCGACAGCAGCTCCGGCGAATTAGTGGTGGCGATTTTTTGCAGCGGCAGCAGCCTCAGCAGATTCCATGCTACCGACAGCATAATCGGATGCAGCCGGGTTTCCGGATCTTCAATCAGCAGCAGCGGGCGTGCACCGGCGGCCAGCGGGACGTCTCCTCGTGCCTCAATCAGCAGGGTAAACATCTGCAGCAGTATCAGCTGACGGCTGCGGGAGTCGGTTCCGGCAATCAGCTGATTCAGGTGATCCAGCGCCCGCCATCCCTGTCCCCCCTCGCGCGTCTGCGGATCCCGTAGCCTGACCTCGTTGCCCGCATCGGGCGGCTGCACCAGGAAGTAGTGCTGCATCAGTTGCTGCATCGTCTTCAGCCCCTGCCGCAGCACCTCATCGCTGAGCTGTTGCGGATGGTGCTCCAGATCGCGCGCCAGCGTCTCCATACCCGCCAGTAGCTCAGGATGTGCGGTGGGGAGCGGTGCACTACTCCGCGTCCGCTTACTGAAACGCGCATCGCGCAATCGCAGAACCGGATACCGTTTCAGCAAAAGATCGATGGCTGCCGCGCAGTTCTGCTCAGGCAACAGCTGATAGTTCAGGTCAATAAAACGACGCCGGGTTTCGATACCGCTGTCACGCCAGGTGGCGCTGACGCTGTAACAGAGCTGACGCTGGCCCTGAGCATCACGCTGCCAGAAGGTCGAGAGCACCGCATCCGGGTCGTTGCCGTCATCGCGAAAGTGGAACACCACCGACAGACGGCGCATCGGATCGGTCACATCGCCTGGGGTGAAATGGAAATCAGCCTCGGTAAAAACATAGGCCGGTTCATGGGCCGAAAGTAACAGGCTCAGGGCATCCAGCAGACTGGATTTGCCCCAGGCATTCTCACCAATCAGCAGATTGGTCTGGGTTAAAGGCAGTGAGAGCTTATTGATGCCGCGGAAACCGCGAATGTCGATATGTTCCAGAATCATAGGCGTCCATCCTCAGTTTATAAACAGCATGGTAGCCGCCAGCGAGCCGGTCAAGCCGCTTTCTCAGGGTTTACTCCGTTACGCTTTTTCGCTAGCGTGTGGCCTCTTCCACCATGGATGGCCCTTATCGCTATGTACTCCGGACTCCTGATTATTCTTCTGCCGCTGATCGCCGGCTGGCTGCTACCGTTCCGTCAAACTTCAACCCTGCGCCGGGTCAATCAGCTGCTGGGCTGGATGGTTTACGTCATTCTGTTCTTTATGGGCATCAGCCTGGCCTTTCTCGACAACCTGAGCAGCAATCTGCTGGCGGTATTTCACACCGCGCTGGTAGCGGCCTTCTGCATTCTGCTGTGCAACCTGCTGGCGCTGCGCGGGCTGGAAAAATATGCCCCATGGCAGCATGCGCACCGGCAGGAGAAACTGCCCTCGCGGCTGCATATGGCGCTGGACTCTCTGAAGCTGTGCGGCGTGGTTGTCATCGGTTTTCTGCTTGGCCTGACCCAGTGGCCACTGCTGCACCACGCCTCGACGGCCAGCGAATATGCGCTGATCTTCCTGCTGTTTCTGGTGGGCATTCAGCTGCGCGGCAGCGGCATGACGCTGCGTCAGATTATCCTGAACCGTCGTGGCCTGCTGGTTGCCAGCGTGGTGCTGGTCAGCGCGCTTATCGGCGGCATGATTGCGGCGTTGCTGCTGGGCGTGCCGCTGAAAACCGGTCTGGCGTTAGCCAGTGGTTTTGGCTGGTACTCTCTCTCCGGCATTCTGATGACCGAAGCTTTTGGTCCGGTCATCGGCAGCGCCGCCTTCTTCAACGACCTGATACGTGAACTGGTGGCAATCATGCTTATTCCGGCGCTGATTGGCCGTCATCGCTCCAGCGCACTCGGCCTGTGTGGCGCCACTTCAATGGACTTTACCCTGCCGGTGCTGCAGCGGGCGGGCGGCAATGAGATCGTCCCGGCCGCCATTGTGCACGGCTTTGTGATGAGCCTGCTGGCCCCGATTCTTATCGCCCTCTTCTCCGCCTGAATCCTGTCTGATATGCGCTGAGCTCTGCCAGCGCATTTTTTCACGCCTGCTTTTCTGCCGTGTCGTCTACGCTTCTTTTTTCGGTTCTGGTCACGTCACTCTTCAGGGCGGGCCGACAAAGGAGAAGAGCATGAAACAAACCGTCGCGGCGCTGGTCGCCAAAACGCTGGAAAGCGCGGGCGTAAAACGCATCTGGGGCGTCACCGGGGATTCCCTTAACGGCCTGAGCGACAGTCTTAATCGCATGGGCACCATTGAATGGATGCCGACGCGCCATGAAGAAGTCGCCGCATTCGCAGCAGGCGCGGAAGCGCACATCAGCGGTGAACTGGCGGTCTGCGCCGGCTCCTGTGGGCCAGGCAACTTACATCTGATCAACGGTCTATTCGATTGCCATCGTAACCGCGTTCCTGTTCTGGCGATTGCGGCACATATTCCCTCCAGCGAAATCGGCAGCGGCTATTTTCAGGAAACCCATCCGCAGGAGCTGTTCCGCGAATGCAGCCACTACTGCGAACTGGTTTCGAACCCTGAGCAGCTCCCGCAGGTGCTGGGCATCGCGATGCGTAAAGCGATTCTGAATCGTGGCGTCTCGGTGGTGGTGCTGCCTGGGGATGTCGCGCTTAAACTGGCGCCAGAGAGCGCCAGCGCGGAATGGTATCCGCCACAGTTGCCGCAGGTCCTGCCACAGCCCGCCGAACTGGCGCAGCTGGCGCAGACGCTGAACGAAGCCAGCGATATTACGCTGTTGTGCGGCAGTGGCTGCGCCGGAGCGCATCAGGAGGTGGTAGCGCTGGCAGAAGCGCTGAAAGCCCCTATCGTCCATGCGCTGCGCGGCAAAGAACACATCGAATATGACAACCCTTATGATGTCGGCATGACCGGACTGATCGGTTTCTCATCCGGTTTCCACGCCATGATGAATGCCGGGACGCTGGTGTTGCTGGGCACGCAGTTCCCCTATCGCGCCTTCTATCCGGAAAAGGCTAAAATCATCCAGATTGATATCAATCCGGGCAGCCTTGGGTCACATTGTCACGTCGATCAGGCCTATGTCGGCGATGTGAAAAGCACACTGCAGGCGCTGCTGCCGCAGCTGACGCACAAAAGCGATCGCAGCCACCTCGACAGCGCGGTTAAGCACTATGGCGAGGCGCGCAAAAGTCTGGACGAACTGGCGCAGCCCAACGACAAGCAGCCGATCCATCCGCAATATCTGGCACAGCAGATCAGCCACTACGCCAGTGATGACGCCATCTTTACCTGCGATGTCGGGACACCGACCGTCTGGGCGGCGCGCTATCTGAAGATGAACGGCAAACGTCGCCTGCTGGGTTCGTTTAACCACGGCTCAATGGCGAACGCGATGCCACAGGCGCTGGGCGCGCAGTCGATTGATCGCAATCGTCAGGTGGTGGCACTGTGTGGCGACGGCGGCTTCAGCATGCTGATGGGGGATTTTATCTCGCTGGCGCAACTGAAAATGCCGGTCAAACTGGTGATTTTCAACAACAGCGTGCTGGGCTTTGTGGCGATGGAGATGAAAGCGGGCGGCTATCTCACCGATGGCACCGAGCTGGAGAATCCTGACTTTGCCGCTATCGCCGAGGCCTGCGGTATCCGGGGTATCCGGGTGGAAAAGGCATCTGATCTCAATGGCGCGCTGGAGCAGGCGTTTGCCCACGATGGCCCGGTGCTGGTGGATGTCATTACCGCCAAAGAGGAACTGGCGATGCCGCCGGAGATCAAAATGGAGCAGGCTAAAGGCTTCAGTCTCTACATGCTGCGCGCCATCATGAATGGTCGCGGTGATGAGGTGGTAGAACTGGCGAAAACCAACTGGCTGCGGTAAAACAGAGACTCCATCCAGGCGGGCGCGATGCCCGCCTTTTTTTTCTTCCGCCACGTTCAGGAGCATAGGGTGATCGATTTACGCAGTGATACCGTAACCCGGCCCAGCGCCGCCATGTTAAGCGCGATGATGTCTGCCGAAACCGGTGATGACGTCTACCGTGACGACCCCACCGTAAATGCGCTGGAGGCGGAAGCCGCACGGCTGAGCGGCAAAGCAGCGGCGCTGTTTTTCCCGACCGGCACCCAGGCGAATCTGGTGGCGCTACTCAGCCATTGCGAACGCGGCGATGAATATATCGTCGGTCAGCAGGCGCACAACTACAAATATGAGGCGGGCGGCGCGGCGGTGCTGGGCAGTATTCAGCCACAGCCGATTCTGGCCGCCGACGATGGTACGCTGCCGCTCGACGTAGTAGCGGCCGCCATCAAGCCGGACGATATTCACTTTGCCCGCACCCGCCTGCTGAGTCTGGAGAACACGCATCACGGTAAAGTTTTGCCGCTGGCGTATCTGGAACAGGCGTGGACCTTTACCCGCGAGCACCAGCTGGCGCTGCACATTGATGGCGCACGCATTTTCAATGCGGTAGTCGCGCAGCAGACCACGCTGGCGGCGATTGCCCGCTACTGCGACACCCTGACCATCTGTCTCTCTAAAGGTCTGGGCACGCCTGTCGGTTCTCTGCTGTGTGGCGACACGGCGCTGATTGAGCGCGCACGTCGCTGGCGTAAAATGACCGGCGGCGGCATGCGCCAGGCCGGTATTCTGGCAGCGGCGGGTCTCTATGCGTTAGAACACAATGTGGCGCGGCTGCAGGAGGATCATGACAATGCCGCCTGGCTGGGACAGCAGTTGCATGAGCTGGGCGTTCAGGTCATCGATCAGCAGACCAACATGCTGTTTGTGGCGGTGCCGGAAGCCCAGGTCAAACCATTAGGTGAGTGGATGAAGGCGCGCGGGGTGTTAATCAGCGCAGGAACCCGCACCCGTCTGGTCACCCATCTGGATGCTGATCGTGCGGCACTGGCGCAGGTCGTCGCCCACTGGAAGGCGTTTTTACACCAATAATCCGCTATTGCGCCGCGCCATATTTATCCAGTAGCGCGGCGGCTATCGCGGCGGTTTCTGCATCGGGCTGCCCGCGATAATCCGCAGGCCGGAAATGCATCTGAAATGCGGCGATTACCCTCTGCTGTTCACGCGCGCTCATCCCTGCCGTCACCGGATAGCCATAGCGCTGCAAACTTTCCAGTAGTGGCTCCACGGGCACCACCGCGTGCGGATCCTGACCCGCTAAATGAAACTGCACTCGTCCGGCATCGGGCCAGGCACCCATTCCGCGCTGGGCCAGCTGATGCCAAGGAAAGAGTGGGCCGGGATCCTGCTTACGCTGCGGCGCGATATCACTGTGACCGACAATATTTTCCGGTGCGATGCCGTAGCGCTGTGCAATATCGCGCAGCAGCGCCTCCAGCGTGGTGATCTGCGCAGCGGTAAACGGCTGCCATTCAAGACCGGTCAGGGTCCGGCGATAACCCTGGTTCACCAGTTCGATACCAATCGATGTGTCATTGATGCGGCTGGCTCCGCGCCAGAAGCTTGGACCGGCATGCCAGGCGAGCTGCTGCTCCGGCACCAGTTGCCAGATAATGCCTTTCCCGGCGCGCTGTGGCGGCTGGCGGGGGATCAGATAGTGGGCGCTGACTTCCCGATCGGTCAGGGTCGCCAGCGACGAAGAAAAATCCTCGGCGGTGTAGTGGATCACAATCACCTTCACCCGCGGTCGCGCGCCCTGCGCCGGATGCCGCAGATCGGCCCAGTAGCCGTCACGGGATTCTATCCCGGACTGGCAGCCCGCCAGCAGCAGCGCCAGTATCAGCCACAGCCACCGTTTCAACGAATGATCACCGCCGTGCCGCTGACGCTTACCATCAGCATGCTGCCATCTTTGCCGACCGTTTCGTAGTCAATTTCGATACCGACCACGGCGTTGGCGCCCAGCGCTTTTGCCTGCTCCTCCAGCTCTTCAAACGCGATCTCTCGCGCTTTGCGCAGCTCTTTCTCGTAAGCACCGGAGCGGCCACCGACCACATCACGGATGCCAGCGAAAAAGTCACGGAAGATGTTGGCACCCAGAATCGCTTCACCGGTGACGACGCCACAATATTCGCTGATGCTGTGACCTTCCAGCGTGGGGGTTGTTGAAAATTTCATCGCATTCTCCTTGTTGAAAACCGGGCTAAGGCTCTTTCGACTAAAAAGCACGGCTATACTCTATGCTAAAAAGGGCACCTTGCCAGAGAACCATAAGGAAATCGAGATGAGAAACAACGCGTTTGCGCTAATGATCCCGGCGGCCCTGCTGCTCAGCGCCTGTACCACCGTTGAGCCAGTGATTAAGGATAATGGCCCACGTACCGCACCGTGCATTGAAGGCGGTCCTGACCAGGTGGCCCAGCAGTTTTATGACCTGCGTATCGAACAGCCCACGCAGGGTCTGCCCGACAGCAACACCCTGGCAAAATATCGCCCTTACCTGAGTGATGCGCTGTACCACTCATTGCAGGCGGCCAGCGGCAGCAATGCAGGCGCACAGTGGCGCAATGGCGATCTCTTCTCCAGCCTGTCACAGGGTCCGACCGCCGCCAGCGTCGCTGATGCTTCCACCATTCCGAACCGCGATGCACGCAACATCCCGCTGCGGGTCGATCTGAGCCGCGACGGCAAGCAGTGGCAGGATGAAGTGCTGATGATCCATCAGGGCAGTTGCTGGGTGGTGGATGATGTGCGCTACATGGCCAACCCTGCGCATGCAGAAGGTGGCAGCCTGAGCCAGATGCTTGAGAAATCGAAAAAATAACCTCAGGCTTAACCGTTCAGAGAAGCGCAGTCGCCCCCGGGCGCTGCGCTTTTTTTATTTCCGCCGCCCGTCCCGCTGCAGCGCGCTGCTCCCAGGCAGTGCATGATATTGTGCTAAGCTTTTGCGGTTAGCCTGCTGTTTTACAAATTTTAACCCACCTTATTTGCATAACTATTCTGGTGACGTTAAAATCCGCGACACTAATAGCTATTCAAATCTGGCGCATGAGTATTCAACTAAACGCAATAAACTGCTTCTACGGTGCTCATCAGGCGCTGTTCGACATTAACCTTGAGTGTCCGCAAGGCGAGACCCTGGTGCTGCTGGGTCCCAGCGGTGCGGGTAAGAGTTCGCTGCTGCGGGTGCTTAACCTGCTGGAGCAACCGCGTTCAGGTCAGTTACAGATTGCCGGTAATCAGTTCGACTTCAGCCAGAAACCCTCCGATGCTGCGATTCGCGAACTGCGTCAGAACGTCGGTATGGTGTTTCAGCAGTACAACCTCTGGCCGCATCTTACCGTGCTGCAGAATCTGATTGAAGCGCCCTGCCGGGTACTGGGCCTCAGCAAAAGTGACGCCCGCGCCCGCGCCGACAAGCTGCTTGACCGGCTGCGCCTGACGCCCTACAGCGATCGCTTTCCGCTGCATCTCTCCGGTGGTCAGCAGCAGCGTGTGGCGATTGCCCGCGCGCTGATGATGGAGCCGCAGGTGCTGCTGTTCGATGAGCCGACTGCCGCGCTGGACCCTGAAATTACCGCACAGATTGTCAGTATCATTCGCGAACTGGCCCAGACCCGCATTACCCAGGTGATTGTGACCCATGAAGTGGAGGTGGCACGTAAAACGGCCAGCCGCGTCGTCTATATGGAGAACGGTCACATTGTGGAACAGGGCGATGCCAGCCGCTTTACACAGCCGCAAACCGAGGCGTTTGCTCACTATCTTTCGCACTAAGTCAGGATGCTAAAAATGAAAAAAATGGTACTTGCTGCACTGCTTGCTGGTTTTAGCCTGAGCGCTACGGCGGCTCAGACGATTCGTTTTGCGACCGAAGCCTCTTATCCTCCTTTTGAGTTTGTGGATGCGGACAACAAGATTCAGGGCTTTGATGTCGATCTGGCCAATGCGCTGTGTAAAGAGATTGATGCGACCTGCACCTTCACCAATCAGGCGTTCGACAGCCTGATCCCAAGCCTGAAATTCCGTCGTTTTGATGCGGTGATGGCGGGCATGGATATCACACCAGATCGTGAAAAACAGGTCCTGTTCACCAAGCCTTACTACGACAACTCCGCGCTGTTTGTTGCCCAGAAAGGCAAAGTTGCCAGCGTGGAAGCGCTGAAAGGCAAGCGGGTTGGCGTCCAGAACGGCACCACGCATCAGAAATACCTGACTGAGAAACACAGCGAGATCACCACCGTTCCTTACGACAGCTATCAGAATGCGGTGCTGGATCTGAAAAATGGCCGTATTGATGCTGTGTTCGGTGACACCGCAGTCGTCAACGAATGGCTGAAGCAGAATGCCGCGCTGGCTGCCGTTGGTGAGAAAGTCACGGACAAAGCCTACTTTGGTACCGGCCTGGGCATTGCGGTACGTACCGGTAACACCGAGCTGCAGACCAAATTCAATGGCGCGCTGGATAAGATCAAAGCAGACGGCACGTACAAAACCATCTACAGCAAATGGTTCCAGCAGTAATCTCTGATGAATGAAATGATGACCCTCGCAAGCGCCGCCGGCATGACCGTCGGCCTTGCTGTTTGTGCTCTCATCGCTGGCCTGGTGCTGGCGATGATTTTCGCTGGCTGGGAGTCACTGCGCCTGAAACCGCTGGCGTGGATTGGCACCGGCCTGGTAACGCTGATCCGTGGCCTGCCGGAAATTCTGGTGGTGCTGTTTATCTATTTTGGCGCTTCACAGCTGCTGCTCACCCTCTCTGACGGCTTCACCCTGAATTTCGGCCTGTTTCAGTTACCGATACAGGTAGAAATTGAAAACTTCGACGTCAGTCCGTTTCTGTGCGGTGTGATAGCGCTGGCGATGCTCTATGCCGCCTACGCCTCGCAGACGCTGCGCGGCGCGCTGAAAGCGGTGCCGATGGGTCAGTGGGAGTCGGGTCAGGCGCTGGGCATGAAAAAATCGGCCATCTTTCTCCGGTTGATTATGCCGCAGATGTGGCGTCACGCCCTGCCCGGTCTGGGCAATCAGTGGCTGGTGCTGCTGAAAGATACTGCGCTGGTCTCGCTGATTAGCGTCAACGATCTAATGCTGCAAACCAAAAGTATCGCCACCCGCACGCAGGAGCCGTTTACCTGGTTCCTGGTGGCGGCCGCTATCTACTTAGTGATCACGCTGTTCAGCCAGGCGGTGTTACGCCGCATCGAACTGCGCACCACCCGCTTTGAACGGGGGAACAGCTAATGCTGGCCTATCTGCCTGAACTCCTGAAAGGGTTGCATACCAGCCTGACGCTGACGGCAGCCTCGCTGGTCGTGGCTCTGCTGCTGGCGCTGCTCTTCACCGTGGTGCTGTCGCTGAAAACGCCGGTGTTCAACCCGCTGGTCAAAGGCTTTATTACGCTGTTTACCGGCACACCGCTGCTGGTGCAGATCTTCCTGATCTATTACGGTCCGGGACAGTTTCCCTCGATCCAGCAGATCCCCTGGCTGTGGCATTTACTGTCCCAGCCCTGGCTGTGCGCGATGCTGGCGCTGTCGCTGAACAGCGCGGCTTACACCACGCAGCTATTTTACGGTGCGGTGCGTGCAATTCCTTCCGGACAGTGGCAATCGTGTGCCGCGCTCGGCATGAGCCGCAAAGATACCCTGCGCATTCTGCTGCCATATGCATTTAAACGCGCCCTCTCCTCCTACTCCAATGAAGTGGTGCTGGTGTTCAAAGGCACCTCGCTGGCCTACACCATCACCCTGATGGAAGTCATGGGCCACGGTCAGTTGCTCTATGGCCGCACCTACGACATCACGGTCTATGCCGCGGCGGGTCTGGTTTATCTCTGCGTTAACGGTTTGCTGACGCTGATGATGCGGCTGGTCGAAAAGCGCGCCCTGGCCTTTGAACGACGTAACTGATATCCGGGCGAGGCCCCTCGCCCTTTTCGCCTGAAAAATCACACTAATTGCATAAAAATGCATTTTATGGCAGGGTATCGCCTTCTCTGGCTGACCACATCACAGGAATCATAAAATGAAAAAATGGATTGTTGCCGCTGCGCTGGCTTCGCTGGCACTTACCGCCCAGGCAGCGGAAAAGATTCGCTTCGCCGCCTCAGCGACCTACCCGCCGTTTGAATCCCTGGATCGGGAAAATAACCTGGTGGGATTCGATATCGATCTGGCCAAAGCGCTGTGCCAGCAGATGAAAGCGGAGTGTACCTTTACCAACAATGCCTTCGACAGCCTGATCCCGTCACTGAAGTTCCGCCGCTATGACGCAGTGATTTCCGGCATGGATATCACCACTGAGCGCAGCAAGCAGGTCGATTTTACCCAGCCTTATTACGCTAACTCCGCCATCGTGATCGCCCGTAAAGGCCAGTTCAGCAGCTTTGCTGAGCTTAAGGGCAAACGCATCGGCGTGGAAAACGGCACCACTCACCAGAAGTACCTGCAGGATAAGCATCCGGAAGTGAAAGTGGTAGCATATGACAGCTATCAGAATGCGATTCTGGATATGAAAAGTGGCCGGCTGGATGGCGTGTTTGGCGACAGCGCGGTGGTGAATCAGTGGCTGAAGACCAATGCGGATCTCGCCACTGTCGGTGAACATGTTACGGATGCGGACTACTTTGGCACCGGTCTCGGCATTGCCGTGCGTAAAGGCAATACGGCGCTTCGCGATCAGTTCAATCAGGCGCTGAACGAACTGAAAGCCAACGGAAGCTGGCAGCAGCTTAATCAGAAGTGGTTCCCGGAGTAATTACCGGCTGAGGCAGCCTCTGCCGATGCTTTCCCGGACTCGTGCTGACGGCGGGTTAACAGCGTCAGCACTTCAAAATGGGCGGTGTGGGGAAACATATCGAACATTTGCACCTTCGTCACCTCATAGGCGCTCAGTCGGGCAATATCCTGCGCCATGGTCTGCGGATTGCAGCTTGAATAGAGCAGATAATCCGGAGCCATCTGGCTGAGATAGTCACACAGCGCCTTACCAATCCCACGACGCGGTGGATTAACCAGCACCAGCTGCGGCACCGCATCGCGTCCGGTCGCAAACGCCGTAGAATCCAGCGCCGCAAACTGCACTTTTTCCAGTTCCAGCATCTCAGCGGAACGCTGGGCGCATTTTATCGCCTCGGCGCTGATCTCAATGCCCGTCAGTTCCATCTCCGCTGTCGCGCAGTGCAGACCAAAACCGCCTACGCCGCAGAAGAGATCCCACATGCTGTTGACCGGCAGCGCCCTGACCCAGTCGCGCGCGGTGGCATAGAGTGCGCTGGCAACCTGCGGGTTGGTCTGGAAGAAGCTTTGCGGGCGGATCCACAGCGGCACGCCGTTGAAGTTCTCTGCCAGCGACTGCGCGGGCGTCAGCGCAATCTCCTCTTCCCCCTCCAGAATCGCCATATGCACCGGCTGAATATTGGCAGAGATCACCGCCAGCTGCGGCAGTTGCTGTTGCAGCCACGGCAATGCGGCGCGCAGCTGTTCCAGTTTCGCGGTTGAACGCAGGACAAAGCGCAGCATCACGCCGCCCTGCTGGCTTTCGGTTATCAGCAGGAATTTGAGTTCGCCGCGTTTGCGCGCCACGTTATAGGGCGTCAGTCCGGCACGGGCGATAAAGGGCTTAAGTGCAGCAAAAACCGGCTGGAAGCTGGCGGGATAGAGCGGACAATCGCACAGATCCACAGCTTCACCATCACGATGGATTAATCCCAGCACCGGACGCTCGACGCTGCCACTCACCACCATTTTGGCTTTATTACGAAATGCCTGCTGCGGTGATGCGATCGGCGGCAACCAGGCAGCGACCGGCTGCTCAGCCAGTAACTGTTCCAGCATCGACTGTTTGTCGTTCAGCTGAGTGGGATAGGGTTTTTCCAGCCACTGACAGGAGCGGCAACGGTTAGCGTCATAAAGCGCGCAGTGCATGGTAAAGCCTTAACGATCGGGTCGGGCGGAGCGCGATTGTATCATCGCTTCCTGAAAAAAGCGCGACTGCTGGCAGGCAGAAACAGCAGCAGGAGCACCAGCAGATCGGGGATTTTCTGCGACAGGGTATGGTGGATAATCTGGACGTTGTTGTCGCCATCAATGCTGAAAATCTCGGGGTAGATCCAGCCCAGCGAGGCGACCAGCATATAGCTGAGCACAATCACCTGCGTCGCCACATAGCCCCAGCGTCCACGGTTACTGCCGCGCATCAGGGTAAAGGCGCAGCGCAGTTCGAACAGGAAGATCAGCTGGCTGGCGACAAAGATGAGTGTCGCGTCCCAGGACTGGGCGCTGCGGTGAACAAAATTGGCGAGTTCACTGTAACCCAGCTCGTTTGCCAGCATCAAAACGCTCAGGCAGCGGGTCGTAATAATAGCAATGCCCGCAACCGTCACCGGAACCGGCGCGATTGAAAGCGTGGCACTGCTTTTGAAGATTTCTGACATAGTCCGTGACTCCACCTGATCGAAAAACGGGCCGGTCAGACCGGCCCGTTCATATAGTGGCAAAGGTTACGGATTTCAGCCACGTTTAGCTTTCTGAATATCGCTTAAACGTTGTTTTTCTTCGTGTGCCATCACCCGCCAGGCGATAAAACCCACTAAACCGACCACAAACAGGATCAATGAAGCCAGCGCATTGATTTCCGGGTTAACGCCGCGTCGCACGGTGGCGAAGATCGCCATCGGCAATGTGGTGGCACCCGGCCCGGTCACAAAGCTGGCAATCACCAGATCGTCGAGTGACAGGGTAAACGCCAGCAGCCAGCCGGTCACAATAGCCGGTGCAATCATGGGCACGGTAATCACAAAAAAGACCTTCAGCGGCGTTGCGCCTAAATCCATCGCCGCCTCTTCGATGGAGCGGTCCAGCTCACGCAGACGCGAGTTAATCACCACGGCCACATAGGCGGTACAGAAGGTGACGTGGGCCAGCCAGATGGTCAGCATGCCGCGTTCGCTCGGCCAGCCAAAGGCGTTGCCCATTGCCACAAACAGCAGCAGCAGCGACAGTCCGGTGATGACGTCGGGCATCACCAGCGGCGCGGTCAGCATAAAGGCAAAACCGTTGTGGCCGCGGAAGCGACCAAAGCGCACGATAATCACCGCCGCCAGCGTGCCCAGCACCACCGCCATGGTGGCGGAGAGACCGGCAATGCTCAGACTCAGCAGAACGGCGTCAATCATCGCGCTGTCCTGGAAGAGCACCCTGTACCAGTGGAACGAGAAGCTCTCCCACACTGTCACCAGCGGTGAGCTGTTGAAGGAGTAAACCACCAGCAACAGCATCGGCGCATAGAGGAACAGGAAGCAGCAGACCAGAATACCGGTACGCCAGGGTGAGCGAATGGTTGGCAAATTATTCATGCCTTCTCTCCCATTTCACGGTTTTGATGCTTGTGGAACCAGATGATCGGCAGAATCAGGATCAACAGAATGATGACCGCCAGCGCAGAGGCCACCGGCCAGTCGCGGTTGTTAAAGAACTCCTGCCACAGGATGCGGCCAATCATGATGCTATCCGGGCCACCCAGCAGTTCAGGGATCACGTACTCCCCCACCGCCGGGATAAACACCAGCATCGATCCGGCGATAATGCCCCCTTTTGTCAGCGGGACAATCACGCTGAAAAAGGTCTTCAGCGGACGCGCACCCAGATCCAGTGAGGCTTCCACCAGCGAGTAATCAATGCGGGTCAGCGCGGTGTAGATTGGCAGCACCATAAACGGCAGATAGCAGTAGACGATACCGATATAGACCGCTGTATTGGTGTAGAGGATCACCAGCGGATGATCGATCACCCCCAGCCACAGCAGGAACCGGTTCAGAATACCGTTGTTGTTAAGCAGCCCCATCCAGGCGTAGACGCGGACCAGAAATGAGGTCCATGACGGCAGGATCACCAGCAGCAGCAGAATGGTGCGCATGGATGGCTTGCTGTGCGCCACGGCCCACGCGAGCGGGTAGCCAATCAGCAGACAGATCACCGTGGAGATCGCCGCCACTTTCAGCGACTGCAGATAGGCATCGACGTAGAGCGGATCGTCGGTCAGCGTCAGGTAGTTGCCGAAATTGAGCACAATGCTGAACTGGTCATCAGCCCAGCTCACCAGCTCGGTGTAGGGGGGAATCGCACGCGCAATGTCCGCGAAGCTGATCTTCAGCACCGTCAGAAACGGCAGCAGAAACAACAGCACCAGCCAGACATAAGGCAAGGCGATCACCAGCTTGCGGCCATGCTGCATTTTTATCCGCGTGGCCCAGCGTTGCAGCGGCGTGCCGACCAGTCGGGCAGGCGCTTTAGCGCGTTGGAAAATCTGGCTCATAGCCGCTCCTTAAACCGTCAACACCACGCAGCTGTCGCATTCCCAGCAGAGGCGGACTTCATCACCCCAGGTCGGCAACCCTTTGCGGTAGCGATGCGCGTTTTGCAACTGTGCGCTGATCATCTGTCCGCTGTGCAGACGGACATGGAAGATAGAGAGGTCGCCGAGATAAGCAATGTGGACCACTTCACCCACCGCAAAGTTGCAGCCATCGGCAGGCACCTCATCGCACAGCATCACTTTTTCCGGGCGCAGCGCGACATGGACCGGAACGTTATCCACCACCGAGACATCGGAGTCGACTTTCAGCGGATGCATCAGGCCGGGACTGTCAATCACCAGGCCATCCGCCTGACGTTCACGCAGTAAGCCTTCGAAGACGTTAACCGAACCGATAAATTCCGCGCTGTAGCGGCTGGTAGGATGCTCGTAGATCTCCTCCGGTTCACCAATCTGCACGAACTTGCCGCGATTCATAATCGCGATACGGCCCGCCATGGTCATCGCCTCTTCCTGATCGTGCGTCACCATCACACAGGTGGCGCCAACACGCTCCAGAATATCGACCACTTCCAGCTGCATCCTGTCGCGCAGCTTCTTGTCCAGTGCCCCCATCGGCTCATCCAGCAGCAGCAGTTTTGGCCGTTTCGCCAGGCTGCGGGCCAGCGCCACACGCTGACGCTGACCACCGGAGAGCTGGTGCGGTTTGCGTTTAGCAAACTCCTGCATATGCACCAGCGCCAGCATCTCTGCTACCCGGCTGGTGATCTCCCCTTTCGGCAGCCGATCCTGTTTCAGACCAAAGGCGATATTCTGCTCCACCGTCATGTGGGGAAACAGCGCGTAGGACTGGAACATCATGTTGATCGGGCGCTGATAGGGAGCAACGTGGGACAGATCCTGGCCATCCAGCACAATCTGCCCGCTGGTTGGCGGCTCAAAACCGGCCAGCATGCGCAGCAGCGTTGATTTACCACAGCCCGATGCGCCCAGCAGGGCAAAGATCTCACCTTTATAAATAGTCAGGCTGACATCATCCACGGCGTGTTGCCCGTCAAAGGATTTGGTCAGATTGCGAATTTCCAGCAGTGGCGTTAACGCCTTTGCGGTTTTATTTTGAGGACGGGGAATGGCATCGTTCACAAAGGTTCTCTCCGGAGCCAGGCGGAACATGGCGACAAAATTTGCCGCTAAAAATGGCACAACAGAGGCCGACACCGCGCCTCTGTTGCTGATTCATGACAGGTCAATCCGTTAAGGACGAATTACTTACCACTTTTTACTTTAGTCCATGCGCGCGTACGCACACGATCCAGTTTAGGATCCTGGACTTTCAGCACAAACAATTTCGACATCGCTTCTGGCGTCGGGAAGATACCCGGGTTGTTGCGGACGTCGGCATTGATCAACGGCAGCGACGCTTTGTTGCCGTTGGCGTAGTTCATTTTGTTGGAGACATCGGCGATCACTTTCGGATCCATGATGTAGTTCAGCCAGGCGTAAGCACCATCGAGGTTTTTCGCATCTTTCGGGATCGCCATCATATCGAAGAAGGCCAGTGCGCCCTCTTTCGGTACGCTGTAGCCCAGATGCACGCCATTTTTCGCCGCATCAGCACGGTTTTTCGCCTGCAGAATATCGCCCGACCAGCCAATGGCGACGCAGATATTACCGTTGGCCAGATCGTTGATGTACTGCGACGAATGGAAGTAGCGGATATTCGGACGCAGTTTCAGCAGCAGGTCAGTGGCCGCGCCGGAATACTCTTTGGCATCAGAGGTATTAGGATCTTTGCCCAGGTAGTTGAGCACCGTGGCGAAAATCTCTTCTGGGGCATCCAGGAAGGAGACGCCGCAGCTTTTCAGCTTCTCCAGATTTTCCGGCTTCAGCACCAGATCCCAGCTGTTGACCGGCGCATCGGCGCCCAGTGCGGCTTTGACCTTGTCGACGTTGTAGCCGATACCGGTGGTGCCCCACAGATAAGGAATGGCATATTTATTACCCGGATCGTGCTGCGCCACTTTTTCCATCAGCGCCGGATCGAGGTTTTTGTAGTTAGGCAGTTTGCTCTTATCCAGCGGCTGGAATACCCCGGACTGCAACTGACGCGCCAGGAAGCTGGAGGATGGCACCACCACATCATAGCCGGTGCTGCCCGCCATCAGTTTGCCTTCCAGGACTTCGTTGGAGTCAAACACATCGTAGACCACTTTGATGCCGGACTGCTTTTCAAAGTTCGGCACGGTATCTGGCGAAATATAATCGGACCAGTTGTAGACGTGCAGCGTTTTATCTTCCGCCATGCTGCTGGCCGATGCGGCCATCAGCGCAGCAGCTACCACAGCTGACAGCCATTTCTGACGTGAGTTGAACATATTTTTCCATCCTCCTGAGCGGGTCATTACAACGCTGCAAACCAGAGATCCCTGCATTGCGTTCTGTACAAGACGTCAGTGACACAATGAATCATTATTCAGCGGGAGTTTAATAGCAAAAACCTATAGCTGAGGCGCAGTTACGCGCCTGTTACAGCCCCGCAAGCATAGCCCCCCCGGTCAGGCTTCACCAGACCCCAGCGTAAAAAACGCCTGAAAGCGATATTTTATGCATGTTTGAGCTATGAGGTTCGGCTTTGATGGCATAAACCACGACTAATATCTGGCGTTAAAGGGCAAAATGCAGAATAAAAAATTATCGCGGCAGCGGATGGCGGGCATAAAAAAGCCGTCTCAGGGACGGCTTAGTGTGTGACCATGTCGGGCTTAGTGCAGCACAGAATGAACGCTGGTCACCGGAACGTGCTCTTCTTCTTCGCCCACGATCAGCAGATTGTTGGCAAAGGCTTCCAGGATCACCATGGAGATCTGCTCTTCACTCTGTTTAATAAAGTGCGAGAACTGACCAAAGGTTAACCCGGCGGTGGTAATCATTGACTGACAGACAATGAGTTTCGGCAGATTATCATCCTGAATGTCGATAAATGCTTTCACCGTCAGCGAACTGGCATTGATCTGCGACAAATCGCCAACCAGTGGAATCAGCGC
Source organism: Pantoea sp. 18059 (assembly GCF_902706165.1). Taxonomy (NCBI): domain Bacteria; kingdom Pseudomonadati; phylum Pseudomonadota; class Gammaproteobacteria; order Enterobacterales; family Erwiniaceae; genus Pantoea; species Pantoea sp. 18059. The sequence goes on along the minus strand of NZ_CACSJS010000001.1, from coordinate 79,122 downwards.
CGTCGGCTTCACTTCAGCCAGCGCCGAAAACAGAATGACGTTGTCGACCAGATCGATTTTGGCGTCAAACACCCCATCGAAGTTTTGCATGTGCGGCAGATGAAGTGCCTGACAGGCATCGCATTCGAACCAGGTGATATTTTGCTGATCCAGCCAGCGACGCAGCAGGTCGATATCCGGAACGACAAGAGAATCCATCGTAAAATCCCAGTGGGGTGATAAACAGGCGACTTAGCTTACGGAAAAATGCGCGACGATGCCATGAAAACCGCTGAAAAGCGCGTGTCAGCCAGCGGTTTTAGGACGGAGCCCGGGGATGGCCTGCTGCTCGATCTGCGCGATCATCAGGGCGGCGATGTTAAGGTCACTGCTGGTTTCAATGCCTTCAAGACCGGGCGAGGCGTTAACTTCCATCACCAGCGGGCCGCGATGGGCGCGCAGAATATCGACGCCCGCCACTTCCAGCCCGAGCGTAGCCGCCGCTTTCACGGCGATCTGGCGCTCCTGTTGCGTAATGACGACCGGATAAGCTTTGCCGCCGCGATGCAGATTTGAGCGGAAGTCGCCCTCTTTCGCCACCCGCTCAATCGCTGCCACCACCTGATTGCCAATCACCAGACAGCGAACATCACGACCCTGCGCTTCTTTAATAAACTCCTGCACCAGAATATGGGCATTCAGGCCGCGAAAGGCATCGATAACGCTTTCTGCCGCCTGCCGTGTCTCCGCCAGCACCACGCCAATGCCCTGGGTGCCTTCCACCAGCTTGACCACCAGCGGCGCACCGCCGACAAGGGCGATCAGATCAGCGGTGTCATCGGGTGAGGAGGCAAAGCCGGTGACCGGCATGTCGATGCCTTCTCGTGCCAGCAGCTGCAGCGAGCGCAATTTGTCACGGGTGCGGGTAATGGCGGCGGACTCATTCAGCGGATAGCTGCCGCACATCTCAAACTGTCGCAGCACGGCCGTGCCATAAAAGGTAATAGGGTTGCCGATGCGCGGGATAACCGCATCAAAATGGCCCAGCGGTTCACCACAGTAGTGAACCGCCGGTGAGGCGGGATTAATATTCATATAGCAGGAGAGCGGATCGATGATCTGAACCTGGTGGCCGCGTGCGGCGGCCTCCTCACGCAGTCGCCGACTGGAGTAGAGCGTCTCATCACGTGACAGGATAGCTATCTTCATCGCTGCTCTCCCTTACTGGCTTAACGCGTGGCCCAGCCCTGCTGATGCAGATAATCGAGCATAAACGGACGCGTCTCTTTAATGATCAGGCGCTGGATCAGCTCACTCCAGGTTTCGCTGCGCTGGTTGCTGCCGCGCTGCTGATAATAGAGTTCTGTGCGGCTATCGTATTCGGCCAGTACCGCCGGATCCAGCGGCTGATAGCGGTTCTCATGCACCAGCATCGCGTGCGGCATACGCGGTTTGACGTCCGGCTTTGACTCCGGATGGCCCAGGCAAAAACCAAACAACGGCAGAACAAATTTCGGCAGGCCCAGCAGTTCGGTTACTTCCACGATACTGTTACGGATTCCGCCGATAAAGACGCCGCCCAGATCCAGCGATTCCGCTGCGACCATGGCATTCTGACCCATCAGCGCGGTATCGACGCAGCCCAGCAGCAACTGCTCGGCACGACCCAGCTGCGCATCAGGGCAAATCTGCAGGTGGCGATTAAAGTCAGCGCAGAAGATCCAGAACTCAGGCGCATCCGCGACCCAGGTCTGTCCGCCCGTCAGCTTCACCAGCTTGTCGCGCAGGGCTTTGTCGGTGATACGGATAATGGAAGAACACTGTAAAAAACTGGATGTGGACGCCGATTGCGCCGCAGTAATAATCGCTTCACGCTGTGCTTCGCTGACCGGCTGGTCAGTAAAGGCGCGGATTGAACGATGGCTGCACAGTAAATCAATGGTCGGTGTCATAAAGTCTCCAGCAATATTATCTTTTTTTGTCAGTTTGATTAAACAGCTGTGGTGCTATCGCTTTCGCGGTGCGCCACATTAACAGCCAGGCAGCAGGCAGCATCAGAACCACGCCAGCAATAAACAGCACAGTGGCCAGCGTTTTTACATCCGCCTTGTCTGGCAGCGGAAACCAGTGGTTTATCAGCAGCAGCGCGGCCACGATTAACAGGCCGCCAGCCGCCTCCAGCACCACCACAAACCGGGGTAATCTGGCTACACTCTGCATGATATCCTCCTGCCTTAGCGGCTGACTGAGCGTCAATTATGGTCAACAACCCAAAAATTGCGCGAGATACACGGGCTGCCGGCGCGAAAAAGCCTCTGATTCAGAGGCTTCCTGACCGGGCAGCGATAGCGTGCGGGCATCAGACTAACAGGCAAATCCTGCTTTCCTTAAGCGATACGAGCGGGCATCATGGTTGCCATTCTCTGTTTCATTGTGTGATACACATCACATAATAGTCGCTGCAAGGAGTTCTCAATGATTGCTGTTATTTTTGGTCGTCCGGGCTGTCCCTACTGTGTGCGTGCCCATGAACTGGCCGACAAACTGACCGCTGAACGTGATGATTTTAGCTACCAGTATGTCGATATTAACGCAGAAGGCATTACTAAAGCCGACCTGGAAGCGAGCGCCGGTAAACCGGTCAGCACCGTGCCACAGATTTTCGTCGACGAAAAACATATCGGTGGCTACACCGAGTTTGCGGCCTGGACCAAAGAGAATCTGGGATTTGCCGCGTAAGCGCTGATACCCGGAATGAAAAAGGCGAGCCAGGATTTTCCTGTCTCGCCTTTTTGCGCTCTGCCGGTCATCCATCGCCCAACACTGTTTAATTGAGTGATGCCATCACTATCTGCATCAACCGCACCAGCAAAGCCCCGCAGCCTGCCCAGAACAGCGCGCTGAGGCTCCATGCGACCACAAAAAGTGCATTGCTGTGGATAAACAGGCTGCTGTTTAACAGCAGTGCTGCCAGTAACGTTCCCCATAGCCCCATCAGCAGGGTGCTTTTTAGCGGGCTCTCCACCTGCACCAATGCCATCACAATACCGGGCAACATAAAGAGCAGTAATTCGGGCTGACCGCGAAGCGGGCCGGGACCGACCTGCCAGAAATGACAGGTAAAGACAAACACCAGACTATACAACACCACGCCGCACAGGCGGGTAGTCCAGAGATAAGAACGCTGCGGCATACCACCCCACTAATTAAAAGTAACCCCGACAATAACCTGCTGATAACCCTGATGCGTTCAGATGGAAATAAAAAGAAACAGTTCGCTGTGGCAACGAATGAAAACAGCCAATGGCTGTGAAAGATATTTGTGATTAGAATAGCGCCGCGGTAAAGGTTCCATTTGCAGTACTGATGCAACAGCACCTCAACGGCCTGCTCACGATAGCGAAAAACAGGCTACTCTTCAATAGGTTACATGTAAACAAGAAGTTAAACAGTGAATATTAACGTCGCAGAATTGTTAAGCGGAAATGACATTTTGTTATTGTTTGTCGTTTTAGCGCTCGGCCTCTGTCTGGGTAAGTTGCGTCTGGGCTCGGTTCAGCTCGGAAATTCGATTGGCGTATTAGTGGTTTCGCTCTTATTAGGCCAGCAGCACTTTACGATCAATACCGATGCATTGAGTCTGGGCTTTATGCTGTTTATTTTTTGTGTCGGCGTCGAAGCGGGTCCCAACTTTTTTTCCATTTTCTTTCGCGACGGCAAAAACTATTTCATGCTCGCCATCGTCATGGTGGTCAGCGCACTGTTGCTGGCGCTGGGACTGGGCAAACTCTTTGGCTGGGATATCGGTCTCACCGCTGGCATGCTGGCCGGGTCGATGACCTCAACGCCGGTGCTGGTCGGAGCGGGCGATACCCTGCGGCAAAGCATCAGCGATCCAAAGCAGCTTGGGCTGATGCAGGATCAGCTGAGCCTCGGTTATGCCGTGACCTATCTGATAGGCCTGGTCAGTCTGATTTTCGGCGCACGTTATCTGCCCCGTCTGCAACATCAGGATCTGCCCACCTGCGCCCAGCAGATCGCCCGGGAGCGCGGCCTGGATGCGGACAGCCAGCGCAAAGTTTTCCTGCCGGTGATCCGCGCCTATCGCGTCGGTCCGGAACTGGTGGCATGGAGCGGCGGCAAAAACCTGCGCGAACTGGGTATCTATCGTCAGACCGGTTGCTACATTGAGCGCATCCGCCGCAACGGTATTCTCGCCAGTCCCGATGGTGATGCGGTGTTACAGCTCGGCGATGATATCTCGCTGGTGGGCTATCCCGATGCTCACGCCCGGCTCGACCCCAGCTTCCGCAACGGCAAAGAGGTTTTTGACCGCGACCTGCTGGATATGCGTATCGTCACTGAAGAGATCGTGGTGAAAAACCACAATGCGGTAAACAAACGCCTCAGCAAGTTAAACCTCACCGATCACGGCTGCTTCCTGAACCGGGTGATACGCAGTCAGATTGAGATGCCGATCGACGACAGTATCATGCTGAACAAAGGTGATGTGCTGCAGGTCAGCGGCGAGGCACGACGAGTGAAAAGCGTGGCGGATCGCATTGGCTTTATCGCGATTCACAGTCAGATGACCGATCTTTTAGCCTTCTGCGCCTTCTTTATCGTGGGTCTGATGATTGGTCTGTTCACCTTCCAGTTCAGCAATTTCAGTTTTGGTATTGGTAACGCCGCGGGCCTGCTGTTCGCCGGTATCATGCTCGGCTTCCTGCGCGCCAACCATCCAACCTTTGGTTATATTCCGCAGGGCGCGCTCACTATGGTGAAAGAGTTCGGTCTGATGGTGTTTATGGCGGGAGTGGGATTGAGTGCCGGTAGCGGCATTAATCACGGCCTGAGCAGCGATGGTGCGCTGATGCTGCTGTGCGGCCTGCTGGTCAGCCTGATTCCGGTGATCATCTGCTATCTGTTTGGTGCTTATGTGTTGCGGATGAACCGCGCCCTGCTGTTTGGCGCCATCATGGGCGCACGTACCTGCGCACCGGCCATGGAGATCATCAGTGATACGGCACGCAGCAATATTCCGGCGCTGGGCTATGCCGGAACCTATGCCATCGCCAACGTGTTGCTGACGCTGGCGGGAACGCTGATTGTGATTATCTGGCCGATATTGCCCCTATAAAATTTTTTTGCCTGCGTCCAGAACTTTATTGTTAAGGGATAGTCATAATAAGTGCCACTGCTTTTCTTTGAAATCCCCAAATTGTGGAGCCCGCTGGTCTTTTTCCCGGCGGGTTTTTTTATGCCTTTTTTTCGTCCCTCCCCGTCATTCCCCGCCTGATTCGCAACTGCAAGTGTCATAAAACTTAAACCGTTACACAACTCAACGGCAGATTAAGAGCCTTTCTATAGACGAACAAAACGGTAAAAAGCAGGATAGACCGCTGTTTAGTTAGCAATTTGTGCTGACTGATTGGGTGAGCGTGCTGTCGCTGACCGTTTTTTTTGCCGCTGTTATCGGACCGGGCTGGCGGGATGCTGCCAGCTGCCGTTAACCGGACTGTCTGCTGAGGAATTTATCCCGAAATGGAAGAGCTGAACCATTCACTGTTTACTGCCATTAATGCCACACCGGCTTCACCCGCCTGGTTACTGCAGCTGGCGACGTTTTTTGCCAAAGATCTGATCGCCATTGTGCCGCTGTTAATCGTAGCGATGTGGCTCTGGGGACCGCGCGATCAGGTTTCTTCGCAGCGGGTGCTGGTACTGAAAACCGGTATGGCGCTGATCTATGCGCTGGCGATCTCCTGGTCTGTGGGCCAGCTGTTGCCGCATCCCCGCCCTTTTGCTATCGGTTTTGGTTATCAGTTCCTGCATCACGCCGCCGATGACTCCTATCCCAGCGATCACGGCACCACAATATTCACCTTTGCACTGGCCTTTATCTTCTGGCATCGCCTCTGGTCAGGTGTGGTTCTGATGGTGGCCGGTTGCGCTATTGCCTGGTCGCGGGTCTACCTTGGCGTTCACTGGCCAATGGATATGCTGGGCGGGTTCCTGGTGGGGCTGCTGAGCTGTCTGGCTTCGCATCTGGCGTGGCAGTTCTATGGCGAGCGGATGCTGGCGGTAATCAATCCACTCTATCGGTCGCTATTTGCCGTGCCGATTCGCAAAGGCTGGACGCAGGATTAAGAAAGGGACGCGTTAGCGTCCCCAGCACTGTGGCAAACCCGGATTTACCGCAGCGAATAAGCTTAAAGCGCAGGTAACAGGGTCAGAGGAGGAAAGCGTCCCGCGCCAGGGACGGCGCGGACCGAGCGTGTCATGGATGACGGATTTTGCGTCTTTCCGATCTGACCCTGTTCCCTGTGCAGGCTCGGGCTCAACGCAGTACGAGCCTGCGTCCCTGCTTACTTATGAAAACCACTTCCCGAACCAGCCATTGAATTTCATCATCACGAAATCAATCATCCGGCTGAAGAACCCGCCTTCCGGCACATCCTGCATCACCACCAGCGGCCGCTGCTCAATGGTTTTCCCGTCCAGCTGGAAATCGATGGTGCCGACCACCTGATTCTTCTTCAGCGGAGCTTCCAGCTGCGGCGTAGTGAGTCTGAAACTCGCCTTCAGATTCTTCATCTGCCCTTTAGGGATGGTCAGCGCAGCATCTTTCGCCACGCCCAGATTGACCTGGCTGCGATCACCGAACCAGACCCGCTGCTGCGCAAACGGTGCATCCGCTTTAATCGGCGTGACCGTTTCAAAGAAACGGAAGCCCCATGTCAGCAGCTTTTCACTTTCGCGGAAACGAATCGCATCGCTGGCGGTGCCCAGCACCACCGAGATCAGACGCATATCCCCTTCGGTTGCTGAAGCGACCAGGTTATTCCCCGCGCCTGAGGTGTGGCCGGTTTTGACGCCATCAACCTTGAGATTGGTGCTCCACAACAGGCGGTTGCGGTTGATCTGGCGAATATTATTGAAGGTGAACTCTTTCTCTTTATTCAGCGCGTACTCTTCGGGCACATCGCGGATCAGCGCCTGAGCAATCAGCGCCATGTCACGCGCGGTACTGTACTGCCCTTCTGCATCCAGACCATGCACCGTCATAAAGTGGGTATTCTGCAGTCCCAGCGCCTTCACGTAGTTGTTCATCAGGCCGATAAACGAATCCTGACTGCCCGCCACATAATCCGCCAGCGCAATACAGGCGTCATTGCCGGACTGGATCACGATTCCCTTATTCAGCTCATGCACCGGAATACGATCGCCCGGCTTGAGGAACATCAGCGACGAGCCGCGCAGCTTAGGGTTGCCGGTGGCCCAGGCATCCTGTCCGACGGTAACCAGGTCATCCGGCTTGATTTTCCCCGCTTTAATCGCCTGACCCACAACATAGCTGGTCATCATTTTAGTCAGACTGGCGGGGTCGAGGCGCTGATCGGCACTGGATTCGGTTAACACCTTACCGCTGGCGTAGTCGATCAGAATCCACGCTTTAGCATCAATGCCTGGCGCGGCGGGAGCCTGCTCAGCAAAAACGCTGACGGGGGCAAGAATCAGTAATGAAGTGGCAGCAAGGTGCCGCAGGCGAGATGTGAAGCGAGTGTTTGTCATGGGCTTGGCCGGATTGTCCTTGTTAAATCGAAATTCCAGGGGCAGAAAATTCTCACTCAAACGCTAACCCTTGACGGCAGCGAAAAAAACCGTCGAATCGTAAAGTTTTTTAGAGTTTAGTAGAGTAACCCTGGCATAAGTGCCGCGCGCGTGCCGCTTTTCCCCGATTCTGTCGCTATCAAAACTGCGTGAAATTCCGATTTTTCGCAGAAGAGTTAAGCCCGTCACAAATATCAGTTAACCTGAACGCCAGTCAGCCGAGGAGACCGACCATGGACTTAGCCCTTTTTGATCTGGATGAAACACTCATTTGTGAAGACAGCACCAGCCTGTGGCTGCGCTGGCTGGTATCACAGGGATTCGCCCCCAGTGAACTGATTGATCAGGAACAGGCATTAATGAGCCAGTACTATGCCGGTACGCTGTCGATTGAAGAGTATATGAATAAAACACTCTCCCCTCTGGCGGGCATGGCCACGCTTACCGTTGAAGGCTGGGTGCGCCGCTTCATTCACCGCGACATCATGCCACGCGTTTATCCTGCAGCCCGCGAGCGGATTGAGTGGCACCGGGCGCGTGGCGACAAGGTCATGATCATCTCCGCCAGCGGCGAGCATCTGGTGGTGCCGATTGCAGAAAAGCTGGGAGCCTGCGGCGCGCTGGCGATTGGCGTTGAAATCGTGGACGAACGCTACAGCGGCAACACTTACGGCACCATGACCTATAAAGAGGGCAAAGTCACGCGACTGGGTGACTGGAAAGCGCTGCAGCAGGACGAGGCCTTTGACCGCACCTGGGCCTACAGCGATTCGATGAACGACCTGCCGCTACTGGAACAGGCCGATCATGCCCATGTCATCAACCCTGACGAACAGTTACACAAGGAAGCGTTAAACCGCGGCTGGCAGGTTTATCACTGGGCGCGCTGACTCCGAGCTTATTCCATAAGGCGTAACTGTTGCTGGCAGCCTGGACACGGACAGCGCGGAACAATCCGTAGTACACGTAGTCCGTGAGGATTACTCGCTGCGCTCGCCCCTTCAGGGCCGCCCTGACGGGCGTTCAGGTTGTTAAAGCAGCCTGTGTGAGCACTGCCCAGGCCCAGACTGACCAATAAAATAGCCCGGGGACAGGCTCTTAGCCGCGGGACGCACCAGCGTCCTGCGCTAATCCCACTTTCAGCAGCTTGCCATTGGCCTCGTCGGTCAGCACATAGAGCCAGCCATCCGGCCCCTGACGCACATCACGAATGCGCGCCTTCTGATCGTCCAGCAGACGCTGCTCTTCCACCACTTTCTCGCCGTTGATACTCAGACGAATCAGGTTTTTCTCTTTCAGAGCGCCGATAAACAGCGAGTTTTTCCACTGCGGAAAACGGGCGCTATTGTAGAACGCCATGCCGCTGATGGCCGGAGAATCCTTCCAGTGATAAAGCGGCGGTTCGGTACCCGCAACCTGTGTGCCTTGTGACTCCGGCACTTTGTCACCGCTATAGTCGATGCCGTAGGTTGCCAGCGGCCAGCCGTAATTCTTGCCCCGCTCCATGATATTCACTTCATCGCCGCCGCGCGGGCCATGTTCATTTTCCCATATCTTGCCGGTCCAGGGGTTAAGCGCCAGCCCCTGCGGATTACGCAAACCATAGGCCCAGATCTCTGGCCGTGCGCCGCGCTGTTTCGCAAACGGGTTATCGTCCGGCACGCTGCCATCGGCGTTGAGCCGCAGCAGTTTGCCCTGCAGCTTATCGAGATCCTGCGCAGCGCTGCTGGCAAAGTTATCGCCGAAGGCGATCCAGAGATAGCCCTGGGTATCAAACGCCAGCCGGGTACCGATGTTGTTGCCGCTGGAGAGCATCGGCGTCTGCCGAATCACCTCGCGGAAATCGCTGAGTTGCCGGTTATCCTTGCTCAGCGTGCCCACGCCTACCACCGCGCCCGCTTTGCCACTGCTGTTCGCTTCGGTATAGCTAAGCCAGACGCGACGACTGGTGGCAAAATCGGGTGCCAGCACCACGTCCAGCAGGCCACTCTGCCGTTCTGCCCAGACCTTTGGCACGCCCTGGATCGGCTGCGACAGGCCGCTCTCCGGGCTCCAGCTGCGCAGTTGTCCGCTACGTTCGGTAATCAGCAGCGTTTTGTTATCGGGCAGGAAGGCGACGGACCATGGATGTTGTAACTTATCCTGTAATACCTCGACCTTTACGTCGGCGGCAAACAGGGGGGCGGTACAGAACAGGGAGCCACTTAGCAACAAAGCAGTTGAGAAACGGGCCATAACGATCTCCTGACGGGATAGAATGCCCTTAAGCGTAGTCAGCCCCTCTGCAATGATGTTGAGGATTTACAAAAGATTAATCAGGGCGACAGCGCTCTGCTGTCGCCCGTCAGAGTCAGGGCGCGTTAAAACTTACCGTGTCACGCACCATCGTATCGATACCAGGCTTCAGCTCGTCAAAGGTGATCGGCGTATTGCTGTTACTGACCGTTTTGCCAAAGGCTTTGCGAACCACCCGGATCATCGGTTTGCCCGTCACCGCATCGCTGGCTTCTATCTCCAGAAACAGTTCGCTGTTCTGAGTACGATGCCCTGACGCCGCCATGGTGCTGGCAACGACCGCGGCAACCGGTACCACTTCATAAAACTGCACGCCCTGATTTTCTGCTGACACGGCGGTAATGGCGGCCCTTACCTTCAGGGTATGCGGCGTAGCCTGATTCACCAGCGGCAGGCGGGTGGCTATCGCGCCTTTTAGCTGGATCTCGGTGTAACTGAGCACCTGATCCAGCGTTTGCTGAGTGACGCGTGGCGTGGGGTGCGCCGCCGGGTAGTAGACCAGCGATGTATAAAGCACATCTTTATAATGGCTGCTTTGATAGTCGGGTGATATCCAGCGCAGAGTCGGTTCACCACTGGCTGACGACGTCGGTTGCAACTGGCTGTAATCGCTTAAAAAACCTGAATATTGCTGCTTATCAGCAACATGAGAAGTACAACCACTGAGCAGCACGGCAGAGACCGCCAGAAGAGCAGCAACGGAAGTTTTACGCATCATCAACTCGCTTGTATCAGGAAGGTTTAAGCAAGCATAGATAAGCCAGAGGGGAAATGCAGAATAACAGAGGCGATTTAACGCTGTTATGCAGAATAAATAGCAGGAAAACCCGCTGCAGAGCACAGCGGGCGAAAAAGATTACTCAAAGCAGGTATCAGGATTCTCAGACAGGGTGATGAACTGTTTGCCACCCTGGGTCAGCGCCATAATGGTGCCGCTTTCGATATCGTAAACCCAGCCGTGCAGACGCAGCTTACCGTTACGCAGCGCGACGGAGACGGAAGGATGGGTTTTCATGTTGTTCAGCTGGGCGATGACGTTCTCTTTGACCATCTCGTTCAGCTTCTTCTCTGGCGAGTCATACTCACGCTGCTCAACCACCGCTTTTGCCGCATCGGCATAGCGCAGCCAGTGCTCAACCGCAGGCATGGTATCCATGCAGGCGCAGGAGGCGATGGCGTTCATGGCACCACAGTTAGAGTGACCACAGATGATGATGTCGGAGACGCCCAGCGCGACCACCGCATATTCGATAGTGGCGGAGACACCGCCTGGCTCCGGGCCGAATGAGGGAACAATGTTGCCCGCATTGCGGATAACGAACAGCTCTCCTGGCTCCTGCTGCGTCACCAGTTCAGGCACCAGACGACTGTCTGAACAGGAGATGAACAGCGCTTTCGGATTTTGATTTGATGCCAGGCTTTTGAAAAGATCCTTCCTTTCAGGAAACACATTCTGCTGGAAATTCAGAAATCCGTTGATGATCTCTTTCATTATTTAGCTCTCACATTATCCATTTCATTACCTGAGGGGCATAGCCCCCTCAGTGGGGTTTGCCCGTTTATTATTAATGAAAACAAGTGAATATCAACCCGCCTTTTACCGGATGCTCTAAACAGCGGCCACTGTCAGCGTTTCGCTTGTTCATCAGTCAGAGGCTCCGCAGCCAATTTCTTTTTATAGCACGGGAAGTTATTGGAAAAAGCACGGTTTGAACCGCCCGTTTTTTTGCCTGTGCTGTGGATCAGCTTTTACGCGTTTTTTCACTACTTTACGCCCCCGGCTCGCCAGCAGAAAAGGTTTCTCTTCTGCTGCCGTCTGACCTTATCTGGCAAGCGTGGCGGGCTACGGCGTTTTAGGGCGTGGCGAAACGGCTGCGCATCTGGCAGCACGGGCGCTGCAGCAGAACCGTTGCAGGCAAGAAATGAGGGATAGGATTGAGCAGGACGGGGTCATTAAAACAACCCCGGCAGCAGGAGGTAACAGCTGCCGGGAGAGCAGGATTAACGCTTAGCCATACTGCTGCTGATGCGCTTTTTTACGTCGCAGATAGTCTTCATCTGCACGAAGTTTGTCCCAGTAGCCTTTGAAAACAGCCGCCGCCGCGGCTTTTTCCTCGTTGACGCCGCGCGGCAGCTCCTTGCCATCTGCGTCATACTTACGTCCGCCCTTGTGGTTGCTGTAACGGCGCGCACGGGTATACCCCATCTGAATAAATTTGCGCGCCATATCCATGCCGACAAAATCATCTTTGCGCCGATACTCCTCAAACAGCGCCATGATTTTCTCAGCCGACTCTTCAGCAATGGGAACGGTACGAAAACGCCAGTGTGGCAGTATTTCGCCTTTATAAGGCTCGACCATCAGCACGCCCTGCTCACCACGCCCGACCTGATAAAGCTCGGGGTGCTGGCGGAAGTCGATAGTGCTGAAGTCCTGATCATAATCGAAAGGTTTCATCTCTTTAGTTTAGGATCAAGTGCGTCGCGCAGCCCGTCTCCGAGTAAATTAAATGCCAGAACGGTGAGGAAGATGGCCAGGCTGGGGAAAATTGCCACGTGAGGCGCGATAACCATGTCGGCCCGCGCCTCATTCAGCATTGCACCCCACTCCGGCGTAGGCGGTTGTGCGCCCAGCCCCAGAAATGACAGGCTGGCCGCGGTAATGATTGAGGTACCGACCCGCATGGTGAAATAGACCACAATCGGCGATACCGTGCCGGGCAGGATATGCCGCATCAGGATAGTCCAGTCAGAAGCGCCGATGCTGCGTGCCGACTCAATATAGGTCTGATGCTTCAGCACCAGCGTATTGCCGCGAACCAGCCGGGCAAACGCCGGGATACTGAAGATTGCGACCGCCACAATCACATTACTCATGCCGCTGCCCATAATCGCCACCACCGCAATCGCCAGCAGAATGCCGGGAAAGGCAAACAGCACATCGCAGATACGCATGGTGATGCGGTCCCACCAGCCTTCGTAATAGCCGGCTAACAGACCAAAGAATGTGCCGATCAGCGCGCCGATCACTACCGAAAAGAAGCCTGCAATCAGGGAAATCCGCGTGCCGACCAGCACCCGACTGAAAATGTCACGCCCCAGCGAATCGACGCCAAACAGATGCATCAGCGAGGGGCCGTCATTGAGCCGGTCATAATCGAAGTAGTTCTCTGCGTCGAACGGCGCAATCCATGGGGCGATAACCGCCAGCACAATCAGTACCAGCACAAACAGCCCGGCCAGCAGCGCCACCGGCTGCCCTCTGAAACGCCGCCAGAATTCACGCCACGGCGTTCGCACCCGATTCTCCGCAATCAGCGGCATCGTTTTCAGTGCCGCTTCGCGTCGCCAGTTTTTCATCGCGACTCCTTAAAGCGAATAGCGGGATTAATCACCGCATAGAGCATGTCGACAAACAGATTGATCAGAATAAACTCCAGTGAAAACAGCAAAACTTCCGCCTGAATAACCGGGTAGTCGCGCATCGCCACGGAATCGACCAGCAGTCGCCCCAGGCCCGGCCAGTTAAACACCACCTCGACCACGATCGATCCGCCCAGCAGGAAACCAAACTGCAGCCCCATCATCGTTACCACCGGGATCATGGCGTTGCGCAGGCCATGCTTGACCACCACCAGCGACTCGCGCACCCCTTTGGCCCGGGCGGTCCGCATATAATCTTCCTGCATCACCTCCACGAACGAGGCACGGGTAAAGCGCGCCATCACCGCCGCCACCGCCGCACCCAGGGTGATGGAGGGCAGAATGTAATGTTTCCAGCTCTCTGCACCGACGGTTGGCAGCCATCCCAGCTCCACCGAGAAGACCTGCATCAGCAGCATGCCCAGCGCAAAGGCGGGAAACGAAATGCCCGACACCGCCAGCGTCATCCCCAGTCTATCGGGCCAGCGATTGCGCCAGACAGCGGAAACGATGCCGATTGCCATGCCAAAAATCACTGCCCAGATCATGCTGACCAGTGTCAGCCACAAAGTTGGCATAAAGCGTGAGGCGATCTCCTCCGCGACCGGCCGCTTCGAGACCATCGACTGGCCGAAATCGCCCTGCAGCGCATTCAGCATAAAGTGCCAGAACTGCTGCGGCAGCGGCAGGTCGAGTCCCAGCTCCTGACGCACCAGCGCCACCACCGAGGCATCGGCTTCCGGCCCGGCGATCAGACGCGCCGGGTCGCCCGGCAGCAGGTGAACAAACAGGAACACCAGCACCGCCACAATCAGCAGCGTGGGGATCAGCCCAAAGAGTCGTTTGAGAAAATAGTTAAACATGCAACATCCTGCAGCTGCGGCCAGCCTCGCGGGCTGGCCGGCTCCGTTACTTCAGAGTTGCCTCATCAAAATTGAATGAGGTATCGGGCATTACATAAAAACCGCTGAGGTTTTTGCTGTTGGCAGAAACCAGCTGCTCAACCACCAGTGGGATCCATGGGTGATCCTGCCAGATGGTATCCTGCGCATCTTTGTAGAGACGCGCTTTCTCGGCACGATCGGTGGTTTTCAGCGCATCAGCCAGATCTTTATCGACCTTAGGATTGCTGTAAAACGCGGTATTGAAGATCGCCGGTGGCCAGGCCGTAGTAGCAAACAGTGGCGTCAGTGCCCAGTCCGCTTCGCCGGTGGAGGCAGACCAGCCGGTATAGAACATGCGCACGCCGCTCTCTTTCTGGCCCTTGCCTTCTACTTCTGCGGCACGCTGACCCGCATCCATCGCCGTAACTTTAACTTTCACGCCAACCTGCGCCAGCTGCTGCTGGGTGAACTGCAACACTTTCTGCGCGGTGCTGTGGTTGTGTGACGACCAGAGCGTGGTTTCAAACCCGTTCGGGTAACCCGCCTCTTTCAGCAGGGCTTTCGCTTTGGCCGGATCGTAGCTGATGGCCGGATAGGTCTGAGCGAAGTCGATGGTGGGCGGCACGATGCCGGTAGCAGGCGTGGCGTAACCGGAGAACGCCACTTTCGCCAGCGCCTGACGGTTGATGGCATACTCCAGCGCTTCACGTACCTTTGGATTGTCGAACGGCTTCTGAGTGACATTAAGGCTGATGTAACGCTGCATAATCGATGGCGTGGTTACCACAGCAAGCTTGCTGTTCTTCTCCAGCAGTTTTGCCTGCTCATAGGGCACCGGGAAAGCAAAGTTCGCTTCGCCGGTCTGCAGCATCGCCGCGCGGGTGTTGTTATCCACCACCGGTCGCCAGGTAATGCTGTCCAGCTTCGGATAGCCCGGCTTCCAGTAGCCGTCCCACTTCTTCACCTTCACAAAATCGGTCTGGTTCCAGGTTTCAAACACAAACGGGCCGGTTCCTACCGGATGGAAACCGATCTCTTTGCCATATTTTTTCAGCGCGGTAGGCGAAATCATCGCCGCCGCCGGATGGGCCAGAATGTTGATAAAGGCGGAGAACGGCTCTTTCAGCGTTACTTTTACCGTAGTTGGATCCACCACTTCGGTGCTGGCGATATGTTTAAACAGGTTGTAGCGCTTGAGATGGTTATCCGGATTGCTGGCGCGATCGAGGTTGACCTTTACCGCTTCCGCATTGAAGTCAGTGCCATCCTGGAATTTAACTCCGGAACGCAGCTTAATGGTATAGGTCAGGCCGTCGGCGCTGGCCTGATAGCTCTCAGCCAGCACGTTGGTGAGCTTCATCTCTTTATCAAAGCCAAACAGGCCCTGATAGAAGGATTTCGCGACCGCCTGCGACAGCGTGTCGTTGGCGTCATAGGGATCGAGAGTGGTGAAGTTGGACGCGACGGCAATCACCGCATCCTGTGCTGCCCAGGCGGGCAATGCCATTGCGCTGCTTAACACGCCAGCCGCCAGTAACCCTTTACGCATCGTAATCTGCATCTTGTTCTCCTGTAATCCCTGTCGGGTTGGTCGCCGGGGCGACATCGTCACTGTTCAGGTCGCACTGATAACGTGGCGGGCGACGAAATGGCCCGGAGCCACCTCCATCAGCGGCGCCACTTCAGGTTCATCCCCTAACGCATGAATCGGGCTGGGGATCTCATCGACCAGTAAGGCTCGTTCGCGACGCCGGTGAGCCGGATCGGCTACCGGCACCGCTGCCATGAGTTTTCGGGTGTAAGGGTGCTGAGGCTGCTCAAACACCGCCTGACGCGGCCCCATCTCGACAATCTGACCGAGATACATCACCGCCACGCGGTGGCTGATACGCTCCACCACCGCCATATCGTGAGAAATAAACAGGAAGGCGATGCCAAACTCGCGCTGCAGGTCGAGCATCAGATTAATTATCTGCGCCTGAATTGACACATCCAGCGCCGAGACGGACTCATCGGCGATCACCACTTTGGGATTCAGCGCCAGCGCGCGGGCTATACAGATGCGCTGACGCTGGCCGCCGGAAAATTCATGGGGATAGCGCTGAGCATGTTCCGGCAGCAGACCCACTTTATCCAGCAGCCAGGCGACGCGCTGCTCCGCCTCACGACGCGGCATCGCCTTGTGAACCAGCAGCGGCTCCATAATGGAGAAGCCAACCGTCAGCCGGGGATCGAGCGAGGCGTAGGGATCCTGAAAGATAAACTGAATGTCGCGTCGCAGATGGGCCAGCGCGGCACCTGACAAATGGTCTATTCGCTGTCCGTCAAAGGTCAGGGTGCCACCCTGACTGGCAACCAGCTTCAGCAGCGATCGCCCGGTGGTCGATTTACCACAGCCAGACTCGCCCACCAGCGCCAGTGTCTCACCGGCATAGAGATCAAAACTGACTTTTTCGACGGCATGCACCCGGCTTTTGACGCGGTTCAGCAGGCCGCCGCGAATATCAAAGCGGGTGACCAGATCGCGCACCTGCAAAATGGGTGGCTGCAGGCGGCGAACCGTATCCTGCGGCACGTCATCAACGGCATCGCTGTGCAGCAACGGAAATTTAGCTGGCAGGGGCTGGCCCTGCATCGAACCGAGCTTTGGCACCGCCGCCAGCAGCGCCTGGGTATAGGGCTGCTGCGGGGCGCTGAACAGCCTGGCTACCGGGGCATTTTCTACTACTTCGCCGCGATACATCACCTGAACCCGATCGGCCATTTCGGCGACCACGCCCATATCGTGAGTGATAAAAATCACCCCCATCTGCATCTCTTTTTGCAGCACGCGGATGAGTTGCAGAATCTGCGCCTGAATGGTGACGTCGAGCGCTGTGGTCGGCTCATCGGCAATCAGCAGAGCCGGTTTGCAGCAGAGCGCCATAGCGATCATCACGCGCTGACGCATCCCGCCCGACAGCTGATGCGGGAAGCGGGATAATACATTTTGCGCATCCGGGATTCGTACCAGATCCAGCATCCGGCGCGCCTCGGCCAGCGCGCCGGCGTGGCTCAGGCCCTGATGAAGACGGATGGATTCCGCGATCTGCTCGCCCACGGAGAAGACCGGATTCAGTGAGGTCATCGGCTCCTGAAAGATCATCGCCATATCCGCACCGCGCACCCGCCGCATCTGACCTTTTGAGGCGCGCATCAGATCCAGCACGTCGCCGTTGCGACGCCGCAACAGCACCTCGCCGCTGACCCTCCCGCCAGCCTGCTCAATCAGCCGCATCAGCGCCAGCGAGGTCACTGATTTCCCCGAGCCTGACTCCCCCACCAGCGCCAGCGTTTCGCCGCGAAACAGATCGAGTGACAAATGACGCACCGCGTCAGTGACGGTGGTTTCGTGCTGAAAACGCACATTGAGATCGCGCACCGCCAGGACCTGCTCAGGGGCCAGCGGCGGTAACGTTTGCCTGTCGCTCATCTCTGCTCCTTAACTTTCGCGATAGATAGCGACGTCTGCCACTTCGCCAACCCGCGCCACACCGCGATACATCCCTTCGCTGTTGAACGGCAGCGCTACGTTGCCTGCGCGGTCGACGGCAATCAGCCCCCCGCTGCCGCCCAGCTCCAGCACACTGTCATGAATAACATTAACCGTGGCCTGCTGCAGTGAGCGCCCGGCATAGCGCATCTGCGCTGCCACATCGTAGGCCGCCAGCGTCCGCATAAAGACTTCTCCGGTGCCGGTACAGGAGACCGCCACGCTGTCGTTGCTGGCGTAGCAGCCTGCGCCCGGCAGCGGCGAGTCGCCGACCCGCCCGGCCTGCTTGTTGGTCATACCGCCCGTTGACGTGGCGGCCGCGAGGTTGCCCTCAAGATCCAGCGCGACGGCCCGCACCGTACCAAACTTACGGTCCGGGTCGAGCGGGTCATCGCTGTGCGCGGCACCATCATGGTCCAGCACTGCCGTATCGCTGTTCAGCGCGCGCTGCAACTGCTCCCAGCGTTCCGGGGTCGAGAAGTAATCAGGCGTGACCGTTTCCAGCCCGTGCGCCTCAGCAAACTGCTCTGCGCCCTCGCCGATAAACAGGACATGCTCGCTATGTTCCAGCACGGCACGTGCCGCCAGCACCGGATTCCGTACCCGCGTTACGCCCGCGACCGCCCCTGCACCCAGGGTGCGGCCATCCATGATGCAGGCATCGAGTTCATGGGTGCCCTGATGGGTGAAGACCGCACCTTTACCGGCGTTAAACAGCGGGCACTCTTCCAGCAGCCGCACCGCTTCGGTCACCGCATCGAGTGCGCTGCCGCCCTGAGCCAGTATCTGCTGGCCCTGAGTGACAATATCGTGTAGCGCCTGACGATAGAGTTGCTCTTTTTCGGCGCTCATTGCTGAGCGCGTAATGGCACCGGCGCCTCCATGAATGGCGATCACTGCATTGACCATAACGATCTACCCTGTGGTTGCATCAGGACGAAAAACACTGATTTAAAATGGTTTTCACCCATTTTTGGTGATTTTTGACTATAGAAAGCCTGCTAAGTGTTGTAAAGCGGAAACTGTTCCTGTGGTTATAACCTTTTCTTACCGCCATATTTCACTTTGGCCACAACAACAGGCAAGTCAGGCCGACACCGATGTGACTCAGCGGCTAATTCCCACCATAATAGGCAGCATCTGAGATAACCAGGCTGGAATATCCATGGAAAGTTTTACTGCAGGCTTGATCTCCCTTGAGGAGGCACAACAAAAAATGCTGTCACAGCTGACGCCCGTCACCGACTCTCTTAGCGTGCCGCTGGCCGAAGCGGTCGGGCGTATCACCGCCAAAGCGGTGACCTCACCGATTGCCGTGCCGCCATTTGATAACTCTGCGATGGATGGCTACGCCGTCAGGCTGGCAGACGCCAGCAGCGGTCAGCCGCTGCCAGTGGCGGGTAAAGCCTTTGCCGGCGCACCGTTTAACGGTGAGTGGCCGCAGGGCAGCGTGATTCGCATCATGACCGGTGCGCCGGTGCCTGCAGGCTGTGAAGCAGTAGTGATGCAGGAGCAGACCGAAACACAGGGTGATGCGATTGTGATCACCGCGCCGGTCCGTCCCGGACAGAACATTCGTCTCATCGGCGATGATATTCAGCCAGGCACCGTGGTGCTGGAAGCAGGAACGCGGCTGGGCGCGGCGGAGCTGCCACTGCTCGCCTCACTGGGTATCGCGCAGGTCAGCGTGCTGCGAAAACTGCGGGTCGCTATCTTCTCCACCGGTGATGAACTCCAGCCGGTAGGCGAGCCGCTGGCCGAAGGCCAGATCTACGACACCAACCGCTTTGCGGTATCACTGATGCTGCATAAGCTGGGTTGCGAAGTCATCGACCTTGGCATCATCAAAGATGACCCGGCCGCACTGCGTGCTGCTTTCACCGAGGCCGATCGGCAGGCGGATGTCGTGATTACTACCGGCGGCGTCTCGGTGGGCGAAGCGGACTTCACCAAAACGATGCTGGAAGAGCTTGGTGCCATCAGCTTCTGGAAGCTGGCGATCAAGCCTGGCAAGCCATTTGCCTTTGGCCGCCTCAACAGCAGCTGGTTCTGCGGCCTGCCAGGTAATCCGGTCTCCGCCGCCGTGACCTTTTATCAGCTCGTTCAGCCGCTGCTTGCCACCCTCACCGGCCAGCAAAAATCAGCATTGCCGCCACGTCAGAAAGTGCGCTGCGCCTCGCGGCTGAAAAAGTCACCTGGCCGGCTCGATTTCCAGCGCGGTATCCTGCGACAGAACGCACAGGGTGAACTGGAGGTGGAAACCACCGGGATGCAGGGTTCGCACGTCTTCAGCTCCTTCGCCCAGGCAAACTGTTTTATTGTGCTGGAACGGGATCGCGGCAATGTTGAACCGGGCGAATGGGTCGAGGTGGAACCGTTCAACGCCCTGCTGGAGGCGTAAATGCTGCCTGAATTAAGCGATGAGGAGATGCTGCGCTACAACCGGCAGATTGTATTGCGCGGCTTTGATTTCGACGGTCAGGAGCGGCTGAAAGCGAGTCATGCGCTGATCGTCGGGCTGGGCGGACTCGGCTGCGCCGCTGCGCCCTATCTGGCGGCTGCCGGTGTCGGCAGCCTGACGCTGCTCGACTTCGATACCGTATCGCACTCTAACCTGCAACGGCAGATCCTGCATCACGATGCTGATATTGGTCGTGCCAAAGTGGACTCCGCCGCACAAAGCCTGGCCGCCATCAATCCGCACTGCCAGCTGCATCCTGTTAATGGACAGCTGGACGATGCAGCGCTGCTGGCGCTGATCGCCCGGCAGCAGGTAGTGCTGGACTGCACCGACAACGTTGCTGTGCGTGAGCAGCTTAACCGGCTCTGTCGTCAGCAGCGGGTGCCACTGGTCTCCGGCGCCGCGATTCGGATGGAAGGTCAGATCAGCGTATTCAACTGGCAGCCCGGCACACCCTGCTATCGCTGCATCAGCCGCCTGTTTGGGGAACAAACCCTGAGTTGCGTGGAAGCGGGCGTCATGGCTCCGCTGGTTGGCGTGATTGGTGCGATGCAGGCGATGGAAGCGATTAAAGTGCTGACGGCATTTGGCACGCCCGCCACCAGCCGGTTGCTGATGTACGATGCAATGAGCGCGGAGTTCCACAGCATGAAGGTGGCGCAGGATGCGCACTGTGAAGTGTGTGGTGGTAGCGCGTAGCGTCGGCAGGAACGCCTGTGCTTCATGAAGCCCGCACCGTGGTGAAGTTTTTACCTGCTCAGGGAACAAGGTCAGATCGGAAAGTCGCTTAAACCATCCATGGGCGCTCGGCCCGCGCCATCCATGGCGCGGGACGCTTTCCTCCTCTGACCATGTTCCCTGCGCCTTGAGCATATGCGTTGCTGCCAGATAATCCCTGAGCCTGGCATCCTGCCCAACCCACACCATCTAACAAGCTAAAAGCATATAACTCATTCATTGCCACCAAAAAAAACAGGGTGGCCTGCGCCACCCCGTTTCAATCAGACGATACCCTGACTCCGCAGGTAATCTTCGTAATTACCGGTGAAGTCCACCACGCGGTCTGCTTTCAGCTCTATCACGCGGGTTGCCAGCGAGCTGACAAATTCACGGTCGTGTGAAACAAACACCAGCGTGCCTTCATACATCTCCAGCGCCATATTGAGCGATTCAATCGACTCCATATCGAGGTGGTTGGTCGGCTCATCCATAATCAGAATGTTCGGTTTTTCCATCATCAGCTTACCGAACAGCATACGACCCTTCTCTCCACCGGAAAGCACTTTGGCCGGCTTCTTAATATCATCCTGCGAAAACAGCAGGCGACCCAGAATACCGCGAATGGTCTGCTCATCATCGCCAGGCTGTTTCCACTGACTCATCCAGTCAAATACCGTCAGGTCATTGGCAAAATCATCGGCGTGATCCTGAGCGTAATAACCAATACGCGCATTCTCTGACCATTTAACGCTGCCATTATCTGGCGTCAGCTGACCCACCAGCGATTTTAACAGTGTTGATTTACCGATACCGTTGGCACCGATCACCGCCAGCTTCTCACCCACTTCCAGCAGCAGATTTAAATTCTTAAACAGCGGACCGTTATCAAATCCTTTGGTCAAACCTTCCACTTCCAGCGCATTACGGAACAACTTCTTGTCCTGCTCAAAGCGGATAAACGGGTTCTGGCGGCTGGAGGCTTTCACTTCATCCAGTTTAATTTTATCCATCTGCTTAGCGCGTGATGTCGCCTGACGCGATTTAGAGGCGTTGGCGCTAAAACGACTGACGAACGATTGTAAGTCAGCAATCTGCGCTTTTTTCTTGGCGTTATCGGATAACAGACGTTCACGCGCCTGGGTCGCCGCGGTCATATATTCGTCATAATTACCGGAATAAACCCGCAGCTCGCCATAATCCAAATCAGCCATGTGCGTACAGACCATATTAAGGAAGTGACGGTCATGCGAAATGATAATCATGGTGCTGTCACGCTCGTTCAGCACCTGCTCCAGCCAGCGAATAGTATCGATGTCCAGGTTGTTCGTCGGTTCATCGAGTAACAGAATATCAGGATTAGAAAACAGCGCCTGCGCCAGCAGCACACGTAATTTAAAGCCCGGCGCAATTTCGCTCATCGGGCCATAATGCTGCTCAACCGGAATGCCGACGCCGAGTAATAACTCACCGGCACGAGACTCCGCGCTATAGCCGTCCATCTCACCGTAAAGTGCCTCAAGATCGCCGACTTTATACCCCTCTTCTTCGCTCATTTCTGGCAAAGAATAAATACGGTCGCGCTCCTGCTTCACTTCCCATAACTCATGGTGACCCATGATAACGGTGTCCAGTACGCTAAATTGTTCAAAGGCGAACTGATCCTGACGCAACTTACCGATGCGCTCGTTGGGATCGTAAGAAACATTGCCGCCTGAAGGCACCAGATCGCCACCCAAAATCTTCATGAAGGTGGATTTTCCGCTGCCGTTCGCACCGATTAAACCGTAACGATTACCGCCGCCAAATTTAACGGAGATATTTTCGAACAGTGGCTTGCTGCCAAACTGCATGGTGATATTGCTGCTAACTAACACGGCATTGACCTTTGTGAAGAGAATGGATGAAAAAACGGCGGCTATTATGCCAGATGTGACGCAGCGCACGCCAGCGTCAGCCGTGGATTCCTTGCGGGGTGATTGATATCCCGGCAGAAATAAAAAAGCCGGAAGGCCATGATGGCCCCCCGGCTCCCACTTACAAGGATTGTGTCGATCAATCGATCAGGAAACTGTCCAGGCTTTTACCGGAATCCAGCGCTTTTTTAATCGCTGCCGGGGTACGGCCCTGGCCAGTCCAGGATTTCTGCTCACCATTTTCGTCGGTGTAAGAATATTTAGCCGGACGCGGCGCACGCTTGGTACGTTTTTTTCCGCTTTCCAGTGCACCTAATAATTCATTAGGATCGATGCCGTCAGCCAGCAGCATTTCGCGATATTTAGAAAGCTTTTCTTCTTTTTCGCGATTCTGCGTCTCTTCCGCTTCTGCTTCTTCACGGCGCTCAGTAACAACAACAGTTAATTTTTCCAGGATCTCTTCAAGATCGGTCAGTGGCAGTTCACGAGCCTGGGCACGTAATGTGCGAATATTGTTCAGTACCTTAAATGCGTCACTCATCACAATGTCCTTGATTAAGGGGGGTTAATAAAACTGTAGCGCCAAGACTACCTAATTCAAATAAAAAAATAAATTATTTTTACGCTACAGATAATTCCTAAGTATTAATTCGGGCAAAACAGAGCTATTAAAATCGGGCGTGCCTGACCTTTTATTAACGCTGAATTAACAACAAATGGCACTTTTACTCAGGAGTTGAAAACGATTTCAGGCAGATTATCCCGGCATAAGGCAGTTAACGCTATCAACTAAATGCGGGCCATGCAGCCTCATTATTTACGTTTACGGGCCGGAGATAACAGATTAAAAATGTGCCTGCCCGTGACCCCAGTCACACCAGCTTACAGATTATGCTTAAAAAGCCCCCCCCGGCACCGTTAAATAGCGCAAAAGAATTAACGCTCTGGTGGCTTTTTTAATTATGCCCTTTGCCACCTGTTAACCATTTTTGCCGCTGCGATTTATAGCAGAGTCGGATTATTCGCAGATCGCTTAGCTGCGCAATAACAGTTCCGCCCGGCTCAGGCTGACTGAATAGCCTCACGCGCCCCCACTCGTTCAGTCGTAAGTTGCCTTAAAAAAACGTCAAAGAAATAAACTGAGAAAGGTGACAGAGCTCAAAAACCTGAATCCGGAAAGTGCCTGCAACATAAAATTAATCGCTCGCCGGAGGCGCTGATAATAACCCTGCGATTATCACTGTTTTATTTTCTGCTGGCTGCGCCCGTTCCAGTGATGCTGGGAAGCTCTCATTATCAACGGGTTAGACCATGATGAACAACATGGAGAGACAGGCAGCATCGGTTTAACGCTGCCGGAGGAGAGATAAAGCGGTAACTGCACAGAGGCAGCTACCGCCGGATGACTAATTCGCCTGCGTGGCCGGGCCAAATACCGGATATTGCGGCATATCCACGTTCTGGTAAGTCTCCCAGCCGCCGCCCAGTGCTTTATAGAGCGCCACTAAATCGAGTGCACTCTGCATCCGCGCCTGTGTCGCCTGCTCCTCTGCCTGAGCCAGCTGACGCTGCGCATCCAGCACCTCCAGGAAGGTCGAGAGCCCCTGGCGATAACTGTCGCTGGCGAGATCAAACGCGCGCTGAAGCGCACCGGTTGTCTCATCCAGCGCGGTGACCCGCTGCTGATCGGCGCGATAGCTGACCAGCGCATTCTCCACATCCTGCAACGCCGTCAGCACCGTCTGGCGATAATCCAGCGCGGCACTGGCCTGCTGCGCCCGCGCTAACTTCACGCTCGACACCAGCTGTCCGCCCTGGAAAATCGGAATCGATAACGACGGGCCATAACTGTAGAAATGGCTGCTCCAGTTATCCAGATAGCTGACATCGGTGTTGCGCACGCCCAGCTGGCCGGTCAGTGACAGGCTCGGGAAAAGCTGCGCGACAGAAACCCCAATCTCAGCGGTTTGTGCATGCAGCATCGCTTCAGCCTGACGAATATCAGGACGACGACGTGCCAGCGTAGAAGGAATGCCTACCGGGACAAACTGTGGCAGCGGGGGTAACGCTTTTGGCGTACTGAGTTCAGCATCCAGCGCCCCCGGTGTCTTGCCGAGCAGCACCGCTAACCCATTCATCGCCTGCCGTGCCTGCGACTGATACTGCGGCAGCTGCGCCTGCAGCGTGCTGAGCTGGGCACGCGCATTTTCCACATCGGTCAGCGGGGCCAGGCCATTACGCTGCTGGCTTTGGGTCAGCTCGGTCGTCTGCTGCGCCACCTCAATCTGCTGTTGCAGCGTCTGAATCGTGCTCTGCGCGCCGCGCAGCTGCAGCCAGGCACGCGCCACTTCGGCCTCCAGTGAGACCAGCGCATCGTTGCGCTGTTCTATCGCTGCCTGCTGCTGGGCATTGGCTGCCTCAACCTGACGGCGCACTTTGCCCCACAGATCCAGCTCCCAGCTGGCATCGAAGCTGCCCTGATAGAGGGTAACCGGCTGCGTCAATCCATTGAGCTGGCTGGCCACGTTGCTGTCGAGCTGATCGGTTGCGCCATTGGATTTCAGCAAGCCTTCCAGCCCGAGCTGCTGACGCGTCACTTTGGCTGAACCGCCCAGGGTGGGGAACAGGCTGCCCTGCGCCTGCGTCAGCTGTTCACGTGCCCCGGCAATGCGCAGCACCGTCTGCTGCAGGCTCAGGTTGCCCGCAATCGCCCGCTCAATCAGGCTGTCGAGCTGCGGATCATTGAAGCTGCGCCACCAGCGTGAATTAATCGCGGCGTTTTGTGGCTTTGACGCCTCCTGCGAATCCAGGGTGTTGTAGCCACCCGGCACGGCAGGTTTCGGCGCCTGATAGTCAGGTCCGACAGCGCAGCCCGCCAGCCCGAGGGCCAGCAGTAAACTCAGGGGTTTCAGGCGATGAGAGTAAAAAACCTTCATGTTAGTGTGCTCCTGCACTGCCTTCGCTCTTAATCGGCGACAGCAGCCAACAAAATGGAATCAAAATCAGGGCGACAATACTCAGGCCTGAGAAGACATCGATGTAAGCGAGGATACGCGACTGCGCAATCATCTCCTGATAGAGCTGACCGGTTGCCAGCGTGACGGGATCGCCCACCGCCGAGGTAAAGTCGCGTATCGCCTGCGCCCAGTGCTGAAGCGTAATGTTGAACGGCTCATTCAGCGGCGTCATGTTATGCACCATGTGCGCTGACCGCACCTGTTCGCGCTCGGTAATGGCAGCGGTCGAGAGTGAAATCCCAATCGATCCGGCAACGTTACGGAACATGGTAAACAGCGCCGAGGCGTCAGCATTAAGCCGCTGCGGAATGGTGACAAAAGCGATAGTCGTCAGCGGGACAAACAGGAAACCCAGCCCGATTGACTGTGCGCTGCGCATCAACACCAGCGTGGTGAAATCGACGTTGGGCGTTAAGGTGGCGGAGTAGAGAAACGCCACGGCCAGACAGCTAAAGCCAAAGGCAATGATGTAGCGCGTCTGAACGATTGGCATCAGTTTCAGCACCAGCGGTATGGTCAGCACAATCAGCACCGCGCCAGGCGACAACACCAGACCTGACCAGGTGGCGGTGTACCCCAGATCCTGCTGCGCCAGCTGTGGCAGCACTACGGAGCTGCCATACAGAATCATCGCCATCCCCGCCATCAACAGCCCGGCGACCCAGAAGTTGCGGTCTTTCATCACCAGAATATCGACCACTGGCTTACGGGCATACATCAGCCAGTAGATGGCACCGACGATGCCAATCAGCGCCAGAATGGCGAACAGCACGATAAAGTGCGAGGCAAACCAGTCCTCATCCTCTCCGCGATCCAGCATCACCTGCAGACAACCCAGTCCTAAGGTAATCAGGCTGATACCGATATAGTCGATCTTCAGTTTACCTTTGGCCCATTTACGCTCCCACGGTGGATCTTCCAGCAGCTGATAGATCGCCAGCACGGTAAGCACGCCGACCGGAATGTTGATAAAGAACACCCAGCGCCAGCTGTAGTTGTCGGTAATCCAGCCACCTAATGTCGGGCCAATCACCGGCGCGACAATAATGGCAATAGAGGAGAGCCCAAATGCCTTGCCGCGATCTTCCGCCTTGAAGTAGTCCAGCAGCACAGACTGCTGAACCGGCTGCAATCCGCCACCAAAAAAGCCCTGCAGCACGCGGAACAGAATGATTTGCCACAGTTCGGTAGCGATGCCGCACAGGAAGGAGCAGATGGTAAACATCACGATGCAGATCAGGAAAAACTGTTTACGGCCAAACAGTCGGCTGAAGAACGCAGAGATAGGCAGCACAATGCCGTTCGCCACCAGATAAGAGGTCAGCACCCAGGTTGACTCATCGTAACTGGAGGAGAGCGAACCGGCGATATGCGGCAGCGCCACGTTAACAATGGTGGTGTCGAGGATCTCCATAAACACCGCCAGCGTGACCGTGATCGCCACTAACCACGGATTACTGGCGGGTTTCCAGCTCTGCGCCGTACTCATTCCACCGTTACCTTCGGTTCAACAGAGAGACCCAGCGGCAGAGGATGGTTCGGATCAAGGCCCTTGTCGATGACGATTTTCACCGGCACGCGCTGAACGATTTTCACATAGTTACCGGTGGCGTTTTCTGACGGGAAAGTCGAGAAGCGTGAACCAGAGCCCATCTGAATACTATCGACATGCCCTTCCAGCTTCATATCCGGCCAGGCATCAACGCTGATTTCAACTTTGTCGCCAGGATTCATGTGTTGCAGCTGAGACTCTTTGAAGTTTGCGGTGACCCAGATCTCAGGCGAGACCAGTGAAAACAGCGACGATCCCGCCTGCACCAGTGTGCCCAGCTGAACGTTACGCTTGGTGACAAACCCGTCATAGGGCGCGCGAACCTGGGTATAGGAGAGATTAAGATCGGCCGTGCTTAACTGCGCCTTCGCCTGCTCAACCTGTTGCTGACGCGCTTCAACATTGGTCTCCTGCTGGCGAATCTGCAGAGCAACCTGTGACGCCACTTCAACCTGTGCTTTCGCACTTTGTAACTGCGCCTGCGCCGAACGTAACTGCGCGGACGCGCTGTCGATATTACGCTGACTGGTCGCACGCGGATCGACGCCGCGCTGGCGACGATAATCCGCCTGCGCATTAAGCAGATTCGCTTCGGCTTTCGCCTGATCCGCCAGCGCCTGATCGCGCTGTGCCGGATACTGTACCTTTGACAGCGCCAGTTGAGCCTGCGCCTGATGCAGCTGTGCGACAGCTAAACCGAGCTGCGCATTAGCCTGCTCACGCTGGGCACGATTGTCGCTGGGATCGATCTCCACCAGCAGATCGCCCTTCTTCACCCGCTGGTTATCTTTCACCAGCAACTTCACGACATAGCCGGAGGCTTTAGGCGCAATGGTAACGGCATCGCCTTCGGTAAAGGCGTCGTCGGTGGTTTCAATATTGCGGGTAGTGAACCAGAACCAGAAGCCGACAATCAGCATAATCACCACCACTACCGCCAGAATAATCAGCGGCTTTTTACCGGGGCGTTTACGCTCAGGCTGCTGGTCGTTGTCCTGATTTTCCTCTGACTGACGGTTTTTATCCGTCGCATTCTCTGCGTCCTGCTGGTGTGGATCGCGTTGGTTATTCTCGCTCATAGTTCCCATCACTGGCTAAGGCCCTAATTCCCGGGCATAAAGGTCCTGTTAACCTTATATCGGAAACTGACAAAATCCAGCGCAACTTTACGAAACTTGAGAAATGGCGCACATCCTGCCACCTGTGGCGGGTAGCAGGATGCGTCGGGCCTAATTGAG
This sequence comes from Pantoea sp. 18059, assembly GCF_902706165.1. Taxonomy (NCBI): domain Bacteria; kingdom Pseudomonadati; phylum Pseudomonadota; class Gammaproteobacteria; order Enterobacterales; family Erwiniaceae; genus Pantoea; species Pantoea sp. 18059. The sequence goes on along the minus strand of NZ_CACSJS010000001.1, from coordinate 50,494 downwards.
CAGCCGCAACAGCAGCCAGCCGCTGGCCATCGACCAGGCAAGCAGAGGGAGAGAAAAGAGATGGAAATGCCACCAGACGGCCCGATCTTTCGCCATACGCAGGGCAATAAGGTTAGCGAGCGAACCCGGCAGCAGGCCGAATCCGCCAATATTGACCGCCCAGGCCAGCACATCGCCAGGCGGGACTTTTTGCAGCAGCAGAATCGTCGCCGGAACGTTGCTGATTACCTGTGACAGACCAATCGCCAGCAGGTAGAGCTGCCCCTGACCGAAATGAGAAACCGCATCAAAGTGAGCCTGCATCACCGGCAGACGCGTCATCAGGAAGACGTCAATAAACATGGCGATAAACACCGCCAGCAGGCTCCAGTCGATGCGCAGCAGCACCGGACGCGCCATCACCAGGAACGTGGCAAGAATCAGCAGCAGGACCCAACCGGTGATTTCCAGCTCCAGGCCGGCGATAAACAGCAGGTATAGCACCACGCTGACAATAAACAGCGGCTTCTGCCACTGCGGCTGTTCCGGGTTGTCATGCTTATCAATCGAGCGCTTTGAAAAGCTGAACCAGGTTAATACCATCAGGCTAAGCAGCAGCCAGGCGGCCAGCGGCAGCATCTGCACAATAAACGCGACAACGCTTAGTTTGCCGTGGCTCCACAGCAGAATGTTTTGCGGGTTGCCGACCGGCGTCAGCAGGGATCCGGCGTTGACCGCCAGCGCTTCGAAGATGATTAGTCGCGAGATGGGTAAGTGAGAGAACTTTCGCAGCGTCAGCGTCAGCGGCACCAGAATAAACAGCGCCACATCATTGGTCAGAAACGTAGAGAGCAACGCGGCAGCCAGCACCATAAACAGCGCCAGCGCACGTTCGTGCCGGAAACGCGCAATCAGTCGTCCCCCCAGCACGTCAAAGTAGCCACTGGTTTCCAGCCCTTTGGTCAGGATCAACAACCCGGTGAGCGTAATAATGGTATGCCAGTCTACGGCACCGGGCAGATTGGCCCAGCGAAAATCCGCCAGAAATGCCAGAACTACACCAATCACGATTAATAAATGCAAAACAGAGTCATGCAAAAAAGATCGAAGCAGTTGAGGCATGATGAAGGTACGCCTTAGCGTTAGCGGGTTTCGGAGAATTTCTTAAATACGGCCAGCGTTTCATCACTGACGTGATGCTCAATACCTTCTGAATCACGTCGGGCAGTTTCGGGACTGATGCCTAACGCCAGCAGAAAACTTTCAACAATGTGATGACGGGCGCGACTCTCCTCTGCCAGTTTCTCTCCTTCACCAGTCAGAAAGACACCGCGGTAAGGCACCTGTTCAACCAGCCCGGCACTGCCAAGCCGCTTCAGCATTTTCGCTACGGTCGGTTGTGAAACGCCCAGGCGGGCCGCCATATCAACCTGACGCGCTTCGCCAAATTCACCAATCAAATCAGAGATTAACTCAACGTAGTCATCAATTAATTCCCGACGATGCGCTTCACGCACCTGCCGAAAACCTTCGACATGCTCTTCAATATCTTTCAGTGGTCCTTTTGGCGCAGAAACCACGCTTTTAGCACGACGACTCATTCAGCTTCCTCATTATTTTTTCCCGTACTGTCACTGCTGTACGGATTTAGCTGCGCTCATTGTAAACCAGCCGCAAAGAAGCTCAAATTTTTCGTCATTAGCCTTGGCTAAAGGATATAGCCAGTGCTATATTTGACGATAATGTAAGCAGCAAAAGAGCGATCCCTGGTGATCCTCTGTTGCTCCGGTGATGATGACGCCTCTCACCGCAGGCTGCTGACTACCGCGTCGACAATGATTGGGAGGTGATTCTATGAGCACCCTGAAATGTTGCTTAGATTGCAGTAAATGCTTCCAGGCTGAGAAGAAAACAACCACGGAGATGAAATCCTGGCTGTGCCTGCTGACGCGTTCACCGTTCACACTGCGTCTGATGTTGCTGGAAAAACTGCTGGGCCATAAGTCTGACGATCGTCGCTGTGAGAATCTCATCTGGCGCGGCTAATCCTGATTCTATGCCTTTCAGCCGCTGGCTGAGAGGCGCACTCTCCCTTTATGCTCTCTTTTTTTCCTGTTTCCCCATCGAATCAATATGACCTGCGGCTTCAACCAGCATGGCTGCTGATCGGCTACAGCGATCCGGAAAAGTCGGGAAACGTGCAGGCACGAGAGAAGGGTGAGTAAATCAGCACCATAAAAAACGGCCCACAAGGGGCCGCTTTTTTGCAGGTCAGCTAAGCTAAACTTAGAAGCTGTAACCTACGCCAGCAATCCAGGTGCCAACGTCAACGTTACGGATACGGCTCTGCTCGTAACCAACGTCAACTGCGAAGTCCTGAACTGGGTTAAACTGCAGACCTGCGCCGTAAGAGAAACCTACGTCGCTTGAATCAGTTTTATCGCGTGATGAAGTATCGTTCTGCTGGAATTTACCGTAGCCGATACCCACAACACCGTAGATGCTTGCCCAGTCGTTCAGACGGAAAGCAGGACCACCGGTCACACCGTAGTACTGGCCTTTGTTATAAATGCCAGAATCGGTGTTATCTTTTTCTGTGTAGGTGAATGAACCGATCCAACCCAGTGGGTTAGAACCGTCTTCGTAGCGGTATTTCAGGTTGAAGCCGTTAGCTTTGTTAGCTACGCCCTGATAGTCGCTCTGAGCATAGCCACCAGTTACGGTGCTCTGTGCCATTGCTGAACCTGCAGATACTGCCAGTACACAGGCTAATGCTGAAAGACATGCAATTTTTTTCATAACCACCTCAAATGTGAAAATACTTCTCTCCTGACAACGCTGAAAATATAACAAAAAATAGCGAGAAACTCTGCCCGGATTTTGTTGTCTAACAGAATGTTTGGTGTAACAGGAAGTTAATGCGACAACCTATGTCATTCATTTTTCTTATAAAATCCGTCATCTTTCTGCAATAATCATTTTGTGCTCATTTCGTTCTTTAAGTTAAATCCTAAAAAAACCTGACATTTCTTTACCTAAATGGCCCTGATTCTGGCCAAAAATCGCTCAGTTGAGAGAAATTTAAAACCCCATTCCGTGATTTTTTACCCGCTATTTCCTTTACACTGGCTGACTCATTACGTTGATGACCAGGAAAAGTACACAGGATGTCTGCCTCTCCCGCTTCTAAAAACCTTGCCCCGATAGTGATGCCGATTGCCGTGCTGCTGATTGCGATGCTGTCGCTTCAGGGCGGCGCTTCGCTGGCGAAAAGCCTGTTTCCTGCCGTTGGCGCTACCGGCATCACCGCGCTGCGTCTGGGCTTTGGCACCCTGATACTCTGTATTATCTTCAAACCCTGGCGTTTACGCTTTAGCCGGGAACAACGTCTGCCACTCCTGATGTATGGACTGGCGCTGGGCACAATGAATTTCACGTTCTATCTGGCGATTCGTACCGTGCCGCTGGGTGTGGCGGTGGGACTGGAATTTACCGGCCCACTGGCGCTGGCGCTATTCGGATCGCGCCGGCCACTGGATTTTGTCTGGGTGCTGCTGGCCGTGATTGGTCTATGGTTCCTGCTGCCTTTTGGCACAGGCATGACTGCGATTGATCCGCTGGGCGCTGCGCTGGCAGTGAGTGCAGGCGCCTGCTGGGCGATCTATATCCTGGCGGGACAGCGGGCAGGCGCAGAACATGGCCCGGCGACAGTGGCTATCGGGTCGCTGATTGCCTCAGTGATTTTTGTACCGCTGGGGCTGACGTTCGCAGAAAGTGGTATCTGGACATGGGCCGTTATGCCGATCGCGTTGCTGGTTGCCCTGCTCTCCAGCGCCATCCCCTATTCGCTGGAGATGATCGCCCTCACCCGCTTACCGGCGCGCATCTTCGGCACGCTGATGAGTCTGGAACCCGCCATGGCTGCCTTTTCCGGCATGCTGTTTCTGGGGGAAACCCTGACCGGGCTTCAGTGGCTGGCGCTGCTGGCGATCATCATCGCCTCGGCAGGTTCAACGCTGACCATGCGGCCGAAAAAGAGTCAGTTAAACAGCGTTGAATTATCAGACGATATCCAAAAATAAACGCTATCCGCCCCGCCTGCTGGCGGGGCTAAATAATAATCATGCTCATCATGAGAATTATTCCTAATCTTCGCTCCTTCCTGAGTTGCCTATTTTGAAACAGACACTTACCAGTTATTTACATAATAGAATAACAACATGATTTAAATAGCTATTTATTTTATTTTATATTTTAACATGGCATTAACCTTCTTAGCCCAGCTCTGCTCTGACTAAAGACGCACGCTATTTCATCCATCGACAAAGTCGTTTCTGCAAAGCTGAAAAGCGCTGCTATACTTATCCGGTACTTGATTAGGACAACCATCAAAGAGAGGACTGAAACGATGAGTACCGCTAAATTGGTTAAAACTAAATCTTCTGACCTGATTTATACCCGCAATGATGTGGCCGAAGACGATAAAAAAGCCACCATCGCGGTGTTAAACCGTCTGGTAGTCGAGTTTATTGACCTGTCATTGATCACTAAGCAGGCGCACTGGAACATGCGCGGTGCTAATTTTATCGGTGTGCATGAGATGCTGGACGGCTTCCGCACCGCGATTACCGATCATCAGGATACTATTGCCGAGCGTGTGGTTCAGCTGGGTGGCGTGGCGCTGGGCACCACGCAGGTCGTTAACGATACGACTCCGCTGAAAAGCTATCCGCTGAATATTCACAGCGTTCAGGATCATCTGAAAGCGCTGGCAGACCGTTACAGCGTTGTCGCGAATGACACCCGTAAAGCAATCACTGAAGTGAAAGACGAAGATACCGCTGATATTTTTACTGCGGCATCACGTGACCTTGATAAATTCCTGTGGTTTATCGAAGCGAACATCGAATAAGACTCAATGCAGTCTGTCAGGCGGGGAAACCCGCCTTTTTTACGTCTGTGTTACCGCATTTTTATGACCCTGTTAACAGTTCTTCCCTCCTCCGCTTCACAGCCTTAACATCTGAGGCACACTACCGCTTGCACCAAAACAGCCACCTGCACCAAAACTGAGCACCAAAATAGTGCAATGGCAGAATTAACTGCAAAATCGTGTCAGCTATGTTATTTAACTCTCTGATTTCGCGGATTTTGCAAAGTTGGCATAATTCTTTCATATGACAAGCCGCAAACGCAGGCCCTGCCGCCTGGTAGTAAAAAAAGGAAAAATGATGAAGTCACTGTTAAAAGTTTCTGTGGCCGCGCTGGCGCTGGCCTTCTCTCTCTCTTCCACTGCAGCAGACAAGAAGCTGGTCGTCGCCACGGATACCGCCTTTGTTCCGTTTGAATTTAAACAGGGTGATAAATATGTCGGCTTCGATGTGGATCTGTGGGATGCCATTGCGAAAGAGCTGAAGCTCGATTACACCCTGAAGCCAATGGACTTCAGCGGCATTATCCCTGCACTGCAAACGCGCAATGTCGATCTGGCACTGGCGGGTATCACCATTACCGAAGAACGTAAAAAAGCGATTGAGTTCTCTGACGGCTATTACAAAAGCGGTCTGCAGGTGATGGTGCGTAACAATGAAAACGACATCAAAGGCATCAGCGATCTGAACGGTAAAGTGGTCGCAGTGAAAAGCGGCACCGGCTCCGTGGAATACGCGAAAGCCAACATCAAATCCAAAGATCTGCGTCAGTTCCCGAATATCGACAGCGCCTATATGGAGCTGGGCACCAACCGTGCGGACGCCGTGCTGCATGACACGCCTAACATCCTTTACTTCATCCATACCGCCGGTAAAGGCCGCTTTAAAGCGGTAGGCGATTCAATTGAAGCGCAGCAGTATGGTATCGCCTTCCCGAAAGGCAGCGACGATTTACGTGAAAAAGTAAACGGCGCACTGAAAACCCTGAAAGAGAACGGCACCTACAACACGCTCTATAAAAAATGGTTTGGCACCGAACCTAAATAATAATTTGCCCGTTATCTGATTTCAGCAGGGGAACTTTTTCCCTGCTTTTTTCCATCGCAACATATCTGGAGTGACACCATGGAGTTTGACTGGAGCGTCATCTGGCCCGCCATGCCAGCGCTGCTTGAAGGCGCTAAACTGACCTTAATTATCTCAATTATTGGACTGATTGGCGGCCTCTTCATCGGCCTGGTAGCGGGCTTTGCCCGCGCTTACGGTGGCTGGATCACCAATAACATCGCACTGGTGTTTATCGAAATCATTCGCGGCACCCCTATCGTGGTGCAGGTGATGTTTATCTATTTTGCTTTGCCGATGGCGTTCCCCGACCTGCGTATTGATCCCTTCAGCGCGGCGGTGGTAACCATCATGATTAACTCCGGCGCTTACATTGCCGAGATTACTCGTGGTGCCGTGCTGTCGATCAACAAGGGCTTCCGCGAAGCCGGACTGGCGCTTGGCCTGTCGAGCCGCGAGACGCTGCGCTACGTGATTATGCCGCTGGCGCTGCGCCGTATGCTGCCACCGCTGGGCAACCAGTGGATTGTCAGCATCAAAGATACTTCGCTGTTTATCGTTATTGGTGTGGCTGAACTGACTCGTCAGGGTCAGGAGATTATTGCCGGTAACTTCCGCGCGCTGGAAATCTGGAGCGCCGTCGCGATTATCTATCTGGTTATTACGCTGGTGTTGAGCTTTGTGCTGCGCCGCATTGAGAAAAGGGTGAAAATCCTGTGATTGAATTTAAAGATGTCTCCAAGCATTTTGGCCAGACCCAGGTGCTGCACAATATTGACCTGAAGATTAACCAGGGCGAAGTGGTGGTGATTATCGGCCCATCCGGTTCCGGTAAATCAACCCTGCTGCGCTGTATTAACAAGCTGGAAGAGATCACCAGTGGCGAACTGATTGTCGATGGCCTGCGCGTCAATGATCCGAAAGTCGATGACCGCCTGATTCGTCAGGAAGCGGGCATGGTGTTTCAGCAGTTTCATCTGTTCCCACAGATGAGTGCGCTGGATAACGTCGCCTTTGGTCCTATCCGTGTGCGCGGTGCCAGCAAAGAGGCGGCACGCCAGCTGGCGCGTGAGTTGCTGGGCAAAGTGGGCCTCGCCGAGCGCGCGCACCACTTTCCGTCTGAGCTTTCCGGCGGTCAGCAGCAGCGCGTGGCGATTGCCCGTGCACTGGCAGTTAAGCCGAAAATGATGCTGTTTGATGAGCCAACCTCAGCGCTCGACCCGGAACTGCGTCACGAAGTGCTGAAGGTGATGCAGGATCTGGCGGAAGAAGGCATGACGATGGTGATTGTGACGCACGAAGTAGGCTTCGCACAGAAGGTGGCCTCACGGCTGATCTTTATCGATAAAGGCCGGATTGCGGAAGATGGCGATCCCGACAGCCTGATCAGCAACCCACCGAGCGAGCGTCTGCGCGAATTCCTGCAGCACGTCTCCTGATCAAAACGGGCCGCATCGCGGCCCGTTCTATTTTACTCTTCGCCCACAGATACACCTGTTACCATGTAAAGCGACACCTCAGTTCCCCAGGCGACTCAGCAGTTTAGTGCGCTGGGCGGCAGGCATAAAACTCCACGCCAGGAAGCGACTCTGCTTCTGACCCTGCGCCATATTAACCACCCGCATCTCCGCCACGTCGAGCGCCTGCAGCTGTTTTTCCAGCGCCGGTAAGTTCTCTTTGCGCGACACCAGCGAGGTAAACCAGCCGATCTGACGACCAAACGCCACGCTCTCGGCGATCATCTTGCCGATAAAGCCCTTTTCGCCACCGGGATACCATAATTCATTGTGCTGGCCGCCAAAGTTGAGCGGCGCACTCTTATCCAGTCCGAGATTGCGGACCTTACGCTGCGATCCCGATACCGCCTCTTCCGCCGACGCGTGGAATGGCGGGTTACACATCACTGCACTGAAAAATTCAGTTTTACTGACCACACCAGCCAGTACTGCATCGCTGTTTTTCTGACGACGCAGACGGATCTGGCGCGTCAGGCGCGGATTGGCCGCAACAATGCGGTTAGCGGCTTTGATGGCGGCTTCATCGACTTCGGTGCCGGTAAAGCGCCAGCCATATTCTGCCGCGCCAATCAGCGGATAGATGCAGTTTGCACCGCAGCCGACATCCAGAACGTCCGCCGTCGGGATCACGCCGTTGTTATCCAGCGCCAGCAGATCGGCAAGGTAGTGCAGATAATCGGCGCGTCCCGGCACGGGCGGGCAGAGTGAGCCGGGAGCCAGCTGCCAGTCGATGTCGTAAAATAGTTTGATCAGCGCCTGGTTCAGCAGCATCACCGCCTCCGGGTCCGCGAAATCCACGGACTGCACGCCATACCCATTGGGCCGGACTTTGGCTTTCAGCGGCGGATGGGCAGCGGTTAACGCGGCAAAATCGTATTCGCCCTGATGGCGATTGCGGGCGTGGAAGGGCGACGAGCTGGCTGACTTTTTCATACGTTCTCTCAATTATTCAGGCGCGCGTACAATACGCTGTAGGCGGCGGAAAATAAACCCGCACCATCCGCTTACCTCTTTCCGATTCCGTCGGGCGATGCTGTCGGGCTAAGATAAATAAAATTCCCTGCTGGAGAAGTTATGACCCGGAAACGCTATTCCTATCAACCCCGTGCTGGTCACGGTCTGCCGCACGATCCGCTGAACGCCATTATCGGGCCGCGCCCGATCGGCTGGATTAGCTCAGTGAGCAGCAGCGGCCAGCGCAATCTGGCACCTTACAGCTTCTTTAACTGTTTCAACTATCATCCGCCGATTATCGGTTTCGCCAGTAGTGGCTGGAAAGACAGCGTGAGAAATATTGCTGAGACAAAAGAGTTTGTCTGGAACCTTGCGACCCGTCCGCTGGCGGAAGCGATGAACGAGAGTTCCGCCTCGCTACCTGCCGATCAGGATGAGTTCGCCTTTGCCGGTTTAACGCCGCTGGCGCCTTCACAGGTCAGCGCCAGTCTGGTGGCAGAGAGCCCGGTCAACTTCGAGTGCCGACTGACGCAACTGATTCAGCTGCAGGATGCCAGCAGCAATCTGATCGACAGCTGGCTGGTGCTGGGTGAAGCGGTGGCGATTCACATCGATGAATCGCTGCTGGAAGAGGGCATTTATCAGACCGCTAAAGCCGAGCCAATTCTGCGCGCGGGCGGCCCCAGCGCCTATTACGGCATCAGCGAAGCGCAACGTTTTGATTTAGTCCGTCCGGACGCACGCCGCAGGTAATCCTCACCCCACAAGCGCATCGGCCCGGTGCGCTTTAATCTGAGCTACCGCGCGGGCGATGTCGGGTGCCAGCCAGCGATCCTGCTGCCAGCGCTCAACAACCTGCCGCAAATGCTGCCAGGCGCGCCGCGTGCCTGCTGCCAGCTGTGATTCACCGTGAAACTCCAGCGCCTGCGCCGCCAGCAGATACTCAATCGCGATAATGTGATCAACATTGCTGACCAGTTTCAGCAGCTTCAGCGCCGAGCCGGTGCCGAGGCTCAGATGATCCTCCTGTAATCCTGAAGTGACATAGTTATCAAGCACCGCAGGCTGCGCCAGCTGACGGTTCTCCGCGCAGAGTGATGCCGCCACGTACTGCGCAATCATCATGCCGGAATTGACGCCCGGCTCGGCGACCAGAAATGGCGGCAGGCCGCTGACCAGCGGATTCACCAGCCGATCAAGCCGCCGCTCGGCGATGCTGCCCAGCTCCGCCATCGCAATCGCCAGCAGGTCGCAGGCCATTGCCACCGACTCGCCATGCGGATTGGACTGTGACACCACGCGCCAGGCCTGCGGCGTCCCCAGCACCAGCGGATTGTCGGTACAGGCGTTGAGTTCGGTCTCCACCTGACGAACAGCGTGACTAAACTGATCGCGACAGGCGCCGTGCACCTGCGGCATCGAGCGCAGACTGAGTGCATCCTGAGTCCGGATGCCAACGCTGGCTTTCAGCAGCGGGCTGTCACTCAGCAACTGGCGCAGGCGTTCGCCACTGCGCTGAATCCCCGGGCTGGCCTTCAGCGCCAGCACCTCAGGGTCAAACGCCACCATCTGACCGCGCAGCGCCTCAAAGCTCATCGCACCGGTAACGTCTGCCCAGTCCAGCAGCCGTTCGGCATCGTCCAGCGCCAGACAGGCTAAGCCGGTCATGCAGGGCGTGCCGTTGACCAGGCTCAGCCCCTCTTTGGCACCAGGCCGGTAAGGGGCTAATCCCGCCTGGGCCAGCGCCTGCTGCGCGGGCATGATTTCACGCTGCCACTCCACCTCGCCGATGCCAATCAGCGCCAGGCCGATATGCGCCATGTGGGTCAGATATCCCACCGATCCCTGCGACGGTACCTGTGGCGTAATCTGCAGGTTTAGCAGCGCCAGGAGATGTTGCACCAGCGCCACTGAAACACCTGATTTTCCGTGGCTGTAGTTCGCAATCGCAGCGCACAGAATGGCGCGGACCTCGGGTTTTGCCAGCACCGGCCCGACGCCACAGGCATGACTCAGCAGGGTATTGCGCGACAGCTGGCTCAGCTCATCTTCAGACAGGGTGATGTTGCACAACGCCCCCAGCCCGGTATTGATGCCGTAAGCCACCTGCCCCGCCGCCACGATATTCCCGACGATTTCTCGGCTCTGCGCAATTCGCTGCCAGGCACTGTCGCTCAGCGTCAGGGTGGCGCCGTGCCGGGCGACCTGCACCAGCGCCTGCCATTTCAGCGGGCCATCGCCCCAGACCAGCGTCTGACGTATTACGTCGCTCATACCACCGGCTCCACCTGATGATGACTGGAGATAAACTGCTTAAAGCGCGCCGATCCCGCCTCGCCGAACATCGCCTCTGGCGTGCCCTGACAATCAATGGTGCCCTGATGCATAAACACCACCCGGTTAGAGACGTTGCGGGCAAAACCCATCTCATGGGTCACCACCAGCATGGTGCGGCCCTCTTCCGCCAGGCTGCGCATGACCTTCAGCACCTCGCCCACCAGTTCCGGATCGAGTGCCGAAGTTGGCTCATCAAACAGCATCACCTCCGGGTCCATTGCCAGCGCCCGGGCGATCGCCACCCGCTGCTGCTGACCGCCTGAAAGCTGGGCGGGATAGAAATCTTTGCGATTCAGCAGACCGACCCGATCCAGCAGCTGTTCCGCCTGGGCAATACAGGCTTTTTTATCGCGCTTGAGGACGTAGTGCGGCCCTTCAATGACATTCTGCAGCACCGTCAGGTGCGACCAGAGGTTAAAGCTCTGAAACACCATGCCGAGCCGGGAGCGCAGCCGCTCAATCTGACGCGGATTAGCCGCCAGCTGGTGTCCCCGGGCATGGCGCTTCATCTCAATGGTTTCACCGCCCACGCTGACCACGCCCGCGTCAGGCGTCTCAAGGAGATTAATGCAGCGCAGCAGCGTACTTTTGCCCGAGCCGCTGGCACCGAGTATTGAGATAACATCGCCCTGGTGCGCCTGCAGCGAGATGCCTTTCAGCACCTCCATGGCGCCAAAGGATTTATGGATATCGCTGGCCGACAGCGTGACGGGTGGCAGTTCAGACATGTTTATTTTCCTCCAGGAATCGGCTTAGCGGCCGGTAACGGCTTTTTTTCCGGTTTATGAACCGGCGTCAGACGCCGCTCCAGCAGGGCATAGAGTTGCACAATGATGAAGTTGAGGATCAGGTAGATTGCCGCCGCACAGAGAAACACCTCCATGGTGCGGTAAGTACGCTGGATAATCTGCTGCGCCACCCCGGTGACATCCCAGACCGTGACCAGACTGGCCAGCGCGGTCGACTTCACCAGCAGAATCGCCTCGGTGGAGTAAGCGGGCAGCGCATAACGCAGCATCACCGGCGCGATAATGCGCCGCAGCAGCAGCCCGCGCGACATGCCGCACGCCATCCCCGCCTCCACCTGACCGGGCGGCACAGCCAGCAGCGCACCGCGCAGGATCTCCGCGGTGTAGGCGGCGGTGCAGAGCGACAGTGCCAGCACCGCACAGGTAAAGGGCTCACGCAGAAACGGCCAGAAGAGACTGTGCCGGATCACACCAAACTGCCCCAGACCGTAGTAGATCAGAAACAGCTGGATCATCAGCGGCGAGCCGCGAAACACCAGAATGTAGCCACGGGCAAAAGCACTCAGCAGACGCCAGCGGCTCATGCGTAGCGCCAGAATACCCACCGCCAGCACGCCGCCGCACAGGAAGGCGCTGATAAACAGGCCCAGCGTAACCGGCAACGCGGCGCTGAGTTTCAGGAAGGTGTCAGTGAGGAACGCGAAATCGATCATAAATCTCCTTAATGCTGCGCAGCGGTGCGGCTTTGCCAGGCGCGACCAAGACGGGATTCAGCCCGCAGAAAGGCGCGGTTCGACAGCAGCGTCAGCAGCAGATAACAGGCACCGCCCACCAGATAAAAGGAGAAGTAATCACGGGTGGAGCCGGCCGCAATCTGGCTGGCCCGCATCAGCTCGACAATGCCGGTCACTGACACCAGCGCCGAGTCTTTCAGGCTCATCTGCCAGACGTTTGACAGGCCGGGCAGCGCATAGCGCGCCACCTGCGGCAGCAGGATGCGTTGCCGGATGCGCCAGCGCGGCATACCAATAGCGATAGCGGCTTCGATCTCCCCTTTCGCCAGGGCCAGCCGTGCGGCACGATAGACTTCCGCCTGGTAAGAGCCGGAAATAAGCCCGATGGCCAGCGCCCCGATCAGAAACGGCGGCGCTTCGATAAAACCGTCCGCGCCAAACAGTTGTCCGATCTGCGTGATCAATCCCGATCCGCCGAAGTAGAACAGGTAGATCACCAGCAGCTCAGGAATGCCACGAAAGATCACCGAGTAGCCTTCCCCTGCCCAGCGCACCGCGCGGTGCGGGGATAACTTTGCAGCGGCAACGCCTGATCCCACCACCGCGCCGACCAGCAGCGCGGCAAATGAGAGCAGCAACGTCGTCAGCGTGGCACTCAGAATCAACCGTCCCCAGCCCTCCGGGCCAAAACTCAGCAGGCTTATCATCAGTTACCTCACTCAGGGTGTGACGTCAGTTTTGAACCACTTCTCGCTCAGCTTTTTCACTGTGCCATCGGCCAGCGCGGCTTTGATCGCCTGATCCAGCCGGGCTTTCAGATCGTTGTCTGCCATGCGCACGCCCATCGCCTCGCCCTCACCCCAGATTGGGCCGCCCAGTTGCGGACCGCTAAAGCTGAGGTTACGGTTATCCGGTCGCGCCAGCATCGACTGCGCAAAGGTCACATCGTCAAACACTGCGTCAATACGCCCCGCCTGCAAATCGAGGATCGCATCGGCTGAGCTGGTGTATTCCCGCACATCCGCCACCTCTTTGAAGTACTTGTCGATAAACGGCGTGTAGACGGTGCCGGAGGCGATACCGATGGTTTTGCCCTTCAGCGCCGCTTTCAGGGGTGCGATGGCAGGCTCCACGGTTTTCTCATCGTCGGTGAGTTTGATGATCTTACTGTCGGCAGGCAGCAACGACCCTTTCACCGTGATGAAGGTGGCGGGCGTTGAGGCGTAGGGCACGGTGAAATTGATCACTTTCTTGCGCTCGGGGGTGATCACAATTGCATCCATGATCACATCATATTTTCCGGCATTCAGACCGGCGATCATTCCATCCCAGTTCTGCACCACCAGCTTGCACTGTATTGCCATACGCTGGCAGAGATCGGCCATCAGCTCCGGTTCAAAACCGCCCAGTTTGCCGCCTGGCAGGGTGAGGTTCCAGGGTTCATAACTGCCTTCGGTGGCAATGGTGATCGACTTCCACTCTTTGGCCTGGGCGCTGACGCCACAGAGCAGCAGGCTGGAAACCAGCGTAGTGAGACATAAACGACGAAGAGTCAGAGGGTGCGTCATACGGTTCTCCTGAAAGTAGCGGCCTGGTGATCGCCCTGACGAGATTTAACATAAATTTCACAGGATGATATGTCATGTATATACAAGTTAACGCAGCGCAGTTCATTGCCGGCTTTATCGTTTTGTGAGCCAGACAGAATTTATTACGCAGATGGCGGTGCTGCTGCACTTGTACATACAACCAAGCAAAGGTTATGCCAGCTCTTCAGAGGCGGAAAAAGGCGGCGGGAGTCTGGGAGCGGGCAGGCGACCTGCCCGCCGCTGCACCCAATCAGGGCAGCGATGCACCGGAGTGGCGCATCGCTCTGGTGAGTTTTATTGCGATTTAGCCTGCGCCAGCATGGCGTGGATCAGTGCCTTCAGCACGTTCTGCAACCGGGCGGCACGCGCCTGCTGCCAGGCGTAAGGCGGGGTTTCATCCATATAGTTGAGCTGCGCCAGCTCCAGCTGGACCGCCTCAATCTGCTGCTGCGGCTGACCGCAGGCACGGGTGATGTAACCGCCTTTAAAGCGCCCGTTAATCACCCAGCTGTAGTCGTTCTGCGCCGCGCACACGGCCTCCAGCGCCGCACTCATTGCAGGCGTGCAGCTTGCGCCGTCGTTGGTGCCGATGTTGATATCGGGCAGACGGCCGTCAAACAGGCGGGGAATTTCACTGGCGATAGAGTGGGCGTCAAACAGCAGCGCATAGCCATGCTGCGCTTTGAGCCGCGCCAGCTCCTGTTGAATCTGCTGATGATAGGGCTGCCAGATCTGATCGATGTAGCCCTGACGCGCCGTGTCGTCGGGTGTTTTGCCTGGCGCAAAGGTCGGTGTACCGTCGAACAGGGTTTCCGGGAACAGGCCGGTGGTGGCGCTGGTGTAGAGCGGCTGGTTATCGGGCGGGCGATTGAGATCGACCACAAAGCGGGAGTAGCGGCCGATTAACACGCTGGCCCCGAGATCACGCACAAAATCATACAGCAGGGGAATATGCCAGTCGGTGTCGGGTAAGCCGCGCGCGGCCTCACTCAGTCCGGCTTCCACGTCGGGCGTCAGCTCGGTACCGGCGTGGGGAATGCTGACCAGCAGCGGCAGACTACCCTGGGTAAAATGGAAAGGGTTCATTGCGGTTCTCCACGATAGATAACGGTACAGGGCAGTTCACCACCCAGCCAGTAAACCAGTTCTGCCGGACGGGCCAGCGGCCAGTGAACGAAGTTCGCCACTTTTCCCGCCTCCAGCGAGCCGTGACTGTCAGCCAGCCCCAGCGCTTTTGCCCCCCACAGCGTGACGCCCGCCAGCGCCTCTTCCGGCGTCATGCCAAACAGGGTACAGCCCATATTAAGCATCAGACGCAGCGACAGCGCAGGCGAGGTGCCGGGATTGGCATCGCTGGCCAGCGCCATCGGCACGCCATAGCGCCGGAAGAGATCCACCGGCGGACGCTGCGTCTCCCGCAGCAGATAAAATGCACCAGGCAGCAGTACCGCCACGGTGCCATGTTGTGCCATCGCTCTGGCATCCTCCTCGGTGGCATATTCAAGGTGGTCGGCAGAGAGCGCCCCATAGCGCGCCGCCAGTGCTGCGCCACCTGACGCCGAGAGCTGCTCCGCATGCAGTTTCACCGGCATGCCAAGCGCCACCGCCCGATCAAACACCCGCGCCACCTGCTGCGGTGAAAAGGCGAGATGCTCGCAGAACGCATCCACCGCATCCGCCAGTCCCAGTGCCTGCACCTGCGGCAGCAGCCGTTCGCAGATGATATCGACCCAGCCATCCGGGTCGTGCTTAAACTCCGGCGGAAAAGCATGTGCCGCCAGACAGGTGGCGCGCACGTCAGCAGCTACGCTCTCTCCCAGCTGGCGAATCGCCCGCAGCATCCGCAGTTCGCTCTCTTCATCCAGGCCATAGCCGGACTTGATCTCCACGGTGGTGACGCCCTCGGCCAGCAGGCGGTTTAGCCGCCAGCGAGCCGATGCCACCAGTTCCTCTTCAGTGGCGGCACGGGTAGCGCGCACGGTTGAGAGGATGCCACCGCCCTGCGCGGCAATCTCTGCATAGCTGACGCCATTCAGGCGCTGTTCAAACTCCTGGCTGCGGTCGCCGCCAAACACCAGATGGGTATGACAATCCACCAGCCCCGGGGTCACGATGCCGCCCGGCAGATGATGATGCTGATCGGCGACGAACGCGGGCATCTCCGCCTGCGGCCCGACCCACACCAGCCTGCCCGCCCGCACCACCAGCGCCCCCTGCGGGATAAGATGGTACTTTCCGTCACGCATGGTGACCAGGTCAGCCCCGGTCCACACCGTCTCTACGCGCATCTCTTCTGCCATCGCTGCCTCATGCCTCCGCCGTTTACACTGTGCCTCAAAGTATGTATATGTATATACAACCACATCCGATGAGGATCAACCATGGCGACTTTTTTTGCCTCGCGTGCCCTGCTGGCGGAGGGCTGGCAGCAGCAGGTGCGTATCACGGTCAATCAGGCCGGTTTTATCGACTCTATTACTCCGGATAGCCACGCTGATCAGGCTATCCGGCTCAACGGCGAGGTGATCCCGGCAATCGCCAACCTGCACTCGCACGCCTTCCAGCGTGCCATGGCGGGTCTGGCTGAAGTGGCGGGCGATCCTCAGGACAGTTTCTGGACGTGGCGGGATCTGATGTACCGCATGGTGCAGCGCCTGACGCCGCAACAGGTGGGCGATATTGCCGCCCTGCTCTACATCGAGATGCTGAAAGGCGGCTACACCCAGGTGGCAGAGTTTCACTACCTGCACCACGACACACAGGGTGCGCCCTACAGTGATGATGCGATGCTGCAACAGCTGATTGAAGCGGCGGAGATCGCCGGTATCGGCCAGACGCTGCTGCCGGTGCTCTACAGCTACAGCGGCTTCGGCAGCCAGCCAGCGTCGGCGGGTCAGAAGCGTTTTATCCAGCAGACCGACCGCTATCTGCAACAGCAGGCGCGGCTTGATACGTGGCAGCAGCAAAGGCCACTGCTGAACCGTGGCCTCTGTTTCCATTCACTGCGGGCGGTGAGTGAAAGCCAGATGCAGGACGTGCTGGCGGCCAGTGATCTGACACTGCCGGTACATATCCATGTGGCTGAACAGCAGAAAGAGGTGAATGACTCGCTGGCGTGGAGCGGCGAGCGTCCGGTGGCCTGGCTGCTGAACCGCTTTGAGGTGGATGCGCGCTGGTGCCTGATCCACGCCACCCATCTGGATGAGAGTGAGCTGGCGCGTCTCGCCCGCAGCGGCGCAGTGGCGGGTCTCTGCCCGACCACCGAAGCCAACCTCGGTGACGGCATCTTTTCGGCAGTGGAGTACATCGCGCAGGGCGGACGCTGGGGCATCGGCTCTGACAGTCACGTTTCGCTGAGCGCCCAGGAAGAGCTGCGCTGGCTGGAGTATGCTCAGCGACTGCGCGACCAGCGTCGCAACCGGATTACCCTGCCCGGCCAGCCGTCGGTAGGCGATCTGCTGTGGCAACAGGCAGCAGCAGGCGGTGCGCAGGCGTGTGGCATTCAGCAGGGCACGCTGGCGGTGGGACAACGTGCCGACTGGCTGGTGCTGCGGGATGAGGCGTGGCTCGGCAGCGTCGGGTCGCACGCCGTCCTCAACCGCTGGCTCTTTGCCGGGCAACGCGATCAGATTCGGGACGTTTATGTGGCGGGTAAAGCCGTGGTAGAAGATGGGGTGCATCCGCACCAGACGGCGTGTGCCGCCCGCTTTGCTCAGGCGATGGAGACGCTGCGATGATCGCAAGGTTCACATACGCGGAGCTGGCGGTCAGCCGCTGGCGCAACGGCGGCGGCGAAACCCGCGAAATCATCAGCTTTCCACCCGGCGAGGAGCGCTTCGGCTGGCGCGCCAGCATTGCGACGCTGGCGCAGGATGGTCCCTTCTCAGCCTTTTCTGACATTGATCGGGTGATTACCCTGCTGCATGGCGATCCGGTGTTGCTCACCGCGCCGGGCGTGCAGCACTTACTGACACCTCAGCAGCCCTGGGCGTTTGCCGGCGAACTCGCCTTAACGGCAAAGCTGCAGGGCAGCGTCAGCGAAGATTTTAATATTATGACGCGGCGCGGGGAATGGCATGCAGCGGTGGAGGTGGTGACCACGCCGGTCAGCACTCTGCATGGCGTCGCGTGGGTGCTGACCGGCGCCTGGCAGACGGCTGACGGGGAACGGCTGACCGCGCAGCAGGGCGCGTGGTGGGTCGATGAAGAAACAGCACTCAGCCCGTGCGATACCGATGCCCGGCTGCTGTTTACCCGTCTTAACCGTGTCCTCTGAAGCGGCCCAGCAGTTTGTAACGTGAGCCGGGATAGAGCAGCCGCGCATAGGTCACGATTTTAGTGTCGCTCCAGGTCTGACGGCGAATCAGAAGGCAGGGTTCGTGCTCATCCACCGACAGATGTTTACGCTGACGCGCATCGGGCAACACCGCTTCAACAATGTGCTCGCCCGCCGTCAGCGGCGCAACGCGCATCAGATAGGTGTAAGGCGTCATCTGCTGATAATCCTGCGTCAGGTAATCGGGCGCGACCAGCGGATTGACCAGACGGTCCTCCAGCTGCACCGGCAGATCATTTTCGTAATGCACAATCAGCGAATGATAGAGCGTCTGCCCGGTGGTCAGTCCCAGCACCGCCGCCTGCTCAGGATCGGCTTTGTCCTGGCCGATGGCGAGAATTTTGCAGCTGTGCTGATGGCCGCGCTGAGCGATCTCATCGGCGATGTTATGCACCTCCAGCATGGCGGTGTAGCCTTTCATCTCCGCCACGAAGGTTCCGACGCCCTGCATCCGCACCAGAAAGCCTTCGCTGGTGAGTTCACGCAGCGCCCGGTTAATGGTCATGCGGCTGACGCCCAGTTCATTAACCAGTTCACTTTCTGATGGCACACGCTGATTCGCTTTCCACAACCCTTCACGGATCTGGCTGACGATGGCCTGCTTCACCCGCTGATAAATCGGGGCAGGCTCATCACTCATTGCCGCCGCCAGTTGTGCCAGTGCCGTATGCTCAACCATTTGCTGTTCCTTATGCTGAAAGTCCCCTAAGTTTACTGTCTCACCGTGTGAATGTATATACATCCAGTACGCTGCGCGGTGCCCCAATGGTGCAGCCTGCGCATCCTGATGGTGCAGCCTCTGAGTAGCGCTAAATAGTCAACCCGCAGCGGACGGGCAATCGATTTTTGTGATCGGCCTGGCACGGCACTTGCTTGCTTCCTTTGATTGTATAGACAAGCATAGACAAGAATTAACGCTTATGTTTCACTCGTATTATTCCGCTGGATCAGGGCAAGGAGAGCAGTTTAGCCACACCAGCACACTTGTATAGACAGGAGTAGACTATGTCAGGTTCGTTTCAGGTTTTGCGCCTGGTGCCAGGCGAGGTGGACCTCGCCACATTACGCGCTATCTATCAGGGCAACGTCACGCTGACGCTTGATGAGCCCGCGCGTCAGGCAATTGCGGCGGCGCAGCAGACCGTGGATGCGATTGTCGCCTCTGGCAACGTGGTATATGGCATTAATACCGGCTTCGGCAAGCTGGCGCAGACGCAAATCCCGGCCAGTCGGCTGGCGGATCTGCAGCGTAATCTGGTGCTGTCACACAGCGTCGGGCTGGGCGATCTGCTGCCCGACAATGTTACCCGCCTGGTGGTCGCCACCAAAATCATCAGCCTGGCACGCGGTCACTCTGGCGTGCGAATCGAACTGGTTGAGGCGCTGCTGGCGCTGTTCAATGCGGGTGTCATGCCCTGCATCCCGGAAAAAGGCTCGGTCGGTGCCTCCGGCGATCTGGCGCCGCTGGCGCACATGTCCCTGATGCTGCTGGGCGAAGGTCAGGTCCGGCTCAGGGGTGAGTTGATCCCGGCAACCGAAGGCCTGGCAAGCGTGGGTCTGTCGCCGTTTGTACTCGGCCCGAAAGAGGGACTGGCGCTGCTTAACGGCACCCAGGTCTCAACTGCGCTGGCGCTGCGCGGCCTGTTTGAGGGTGAAAACCTGTTTGCCGCTGGTCTGATGGCCGGTGCGCTGTCGCTGGAGGCGATTAAAGGCTCGCTAAAACCGTTCGACGCCCGTATCCATCAGGCGCGCGGTCAGCATGGTCAGATTGCGGTCGCCGCTGCCGTCAGCACCCTGATTGAGGGCAGTGAAATAGTGCTGTCGCATACGCATTGCGGCCGCGTTCAGGATCCCTACTCCATCCGCTGCGTGCCACAGGTGATGGGTGCCTGCCTGGACAACTTCAGCCACGCCGCGCGGATTCTGGAAATCGAAGCGAACGCGGCCTCTGACAACCCGCTGGTGTTCAGCGACAGCGGCGATGTGATCTCCGGCGGCAACTTCCACGCCGAGCCGGTGGCTTTTGCTGCGGACATCCTGGCGCTGGCGATTGCCGAAGTCGGGGCCATCTCCGAGCGGCGGCTGGCGCTGCTGCTGGACAGCGGCTTGTCGGGCCTGCCGCCCTTCCTGGTGCGCGACGGCGGCGTAAACTCCGGCTTTATGATCGCCCAGGTGACCGCCGCAGCCCTGGCCTCTGAGAACAAATCGCTGGCCCATCCGGGCAGCGTCGACAGCCTGCCGACCTCCGCTAATCAGGAAGATCACGTCTCGATGGCGACCTACGCCGCCCGCCGTCTCGGCAGCATGTGCTTTAACAGCGCCGCAGTCGTGGGCATTGAGGCGATGGCCGCCGCACAGGGCATTGAATTCAACCGGCCGCTGAAAAGCTCTGCGCTGATTGAGCAGGCCATCGACACCATTCGCGAGCAGGTCGCCTTCCTTGAGGAGGATCGCCTGCTGGCTCCCGATATCGAGGCAATGCGTCAGTGGGCAAGTCGCACTGACTGGCCTCAGTCATTGACAGCGCTGCTGCCGAGCATGCGCCCAACTTCTTGAATTAAGGAATCTTTCATGAGCGAAACTCTTTCTCAGGCTGTGGCACGTGAAATTCGCGCGCCTCACGGTACCACGCTGCACTGCGCCAACTGGCTGATTGAAGCCGCTTACCGCATGATTCAGAACAACCTCGATCCCGATGTTGCCGAGCGGCCGGAAGATCTGGTGGTTTATGGCGGCATCGGTAAGGCGGCGCGTAACTGGGAGTGCTTCGAGCAGATCCTGCGTTCACTGCGGGCACTGCAGCCGGATGAAACCCTGCTGATCCAGAGCGGCAAGCCGGTCGGCATCTTCCGCACCCACGCGGATGCACCCCGCGTGCTGCTGGCAAACTCCAATCTGGTGCCGCACTGGGCGACCTGGGATCACTTCCATGAGCTGGATAAAGCGGGTCTGATGATGTACGGCCAGATGACCGCCGGTTCCTGGATCTATATCGGCGCGCAGGGCATCGTGCAGGGCACCTACGAAACCTTCGTGGAAGCGGGACGTCAGCACTACAACAACGACCTCAGCGGACGCTGGATCCTCACCGCCGGGCTGGGCGGCATGGGCGGCGCGCAACCGTTGGCGGGCGTTCTGGCCGGGGCCTGTGTGCTGGCGATTGAGTGTCAGGAGTCGCGCATCGATTTCCGCCTGCGTACCCGCTATGTAGATTACAAAGCCACTACGCTGGATGAAGCGCTGGCGTTAATCAGCGAAGCGACCGCGGCGAAAAAAGCGATTTCGGTCGGGCTGCTGGGCAATGCCGCCGAGATCCTGCCGGAGCTGGTGAAACGCGCCCGGGCGGGCGGGCCAAAACCGGACATCGTCACCGATCAGACCTCGGCGCACGATCCGATTAATGGCTATCTGCCGGCTGGCTGGGATCTGGCGCGCTGGCAGCAGGAGCGCGTCTCACAGCCGAAGGCAGTGGAGAAAGCGGCGCGTGCCTCAATGGCGGTCCACGTGCAGGCGATGCTCGACTTCTGTCATATGGGCATCCCGACCGTGGATTACGGCAACAATATCCGTCAGGTAGCGCTGGATGAGGGTGTCAGCAACGCCTTCGACTTCCCTGGCTTTGTACCGGCCTACATCCGTCCGCTGTTCTGCGAAGGAAAAGGCCCGTTCCGCTGGGTGGCGCTGTCCGGCGATCCGGAAGATATCTACAAGACCGACGCGAAACTCAAGGAACTGTTCCCGCACCACAAAACGCTGCATCGCTGGCTGGATATGGCGCAGGAGCGCATCGCCTTCCAGGGATTGCCAGCACGTATCTGCTGGCTGGGACTGGGCGAACGGCATCTTGCCGGTCTGGCGTTCAATGAAATGGTCCGCAACGGCGAGCTGAAAGCGCCGGTGGTGATTGGCCGCGACCATCTCGACTGCGGCTCTGTTGCCTCACCTAACCGTGAAACCGAAGCGATGAAGGATGGCTCGGATGCAATCTCAGACTGGCCGCTGCTCAACGCGCTGCTGAATACCGCAGGCGGTGCGACCTGGGTCAGCCTGCATCACGGCGGCGGTGTCGGTATGGGCTTCTCGCAGCACGCCGGTATGGTGATTGTCTGTGACGGCAGCAAAGAGGCGGATGCGCGTCTGGGTCGGGTGTTGTGGAATGACCCGGCCACCGGCGTGATGCGTCATGCCGACGCGGGTTATGAGCTGGCACAAAGTTGCGCGGCAGAGCATGACCTGAATCTGCCGATGCAGAAGTAATACGCTGAACGGGGCGGGCAGCGACTTGCCCCGTTTTCTTCGCTTTTTTCCCTTCTGAAGCCCTGCCCGGACATCACTTCCTTATTACTTATTCCATTTTGATTTAGCCTATAGCCAGATTTCGTCCTGCCGGCGATAGACGCAGCGCCACCCGACCTCTAAAGTGAAATCTTCTCATTCTGTATGGAGCGCGACTCTGCATGACCCTTTCCCCTGCCCTGCTTGAAGATGCCCTGCGCTGGCGCCGTGAGTTTCATCGCCACCCCGAATTAGGTTACCAGGAACAGCAAACCAGCCAGTTTATCGCTGATGAGTTAGAGCGGGCGGGATTGCAGGTGTTTCGTGGTCTGGCGGGCACCGGCGTGATCGGCACGCTGGAAAACGGTCCCGGCCCGGTTATCGGGCTGCGTGCGGATATGGATGCGCTGCCGATTACGGAAAAAGGCGACACTGAATGGCGCTCCGCCACTCCCGGCGTGATGCACGCCTGCGGGCACGACGGTCACAGCGCCATTCTGCTGGCCGCCGCCCGACAGCTGGCCGCCACACGCCAGTTCAGCGGCACGGTACATTTCATTTTTCAGCCTGCCGAAGAGAACCTGGGCGGTGCGCGCAAAATGGTGGAAGAGGGACTGTTCCAGCGCTTCCCGATGGATGCGATCTATGCGATGCACAACTGGCCGGGCCTGCCGCTGGGGTCACTGGCGGTTAACCCTGGCGCCATGATGGCGTCGCTGGATTCGTTTGAGATTACCCTGCACGGCAAAAGCTGCCACGCGGCGATGCCGGAAAGCGGTGCCGACCCAATGGTGGTGGCGGCTGAGCTGATTCTGGCGCTGCAGACGATTCCGTCACGTCGGCTCTCGCCGCTCGCCTCGGCGGTGGTCAGCGTGACGCAGATCCACGGTGGCGAAGCAATCAACGTGATCCCGGAACAGATTGTGCTGCGCGGCACGGTGCGCTGCCTGCAGACCAGCGTGCGCGAAAAAGTGCGCGGGCTGATTGATGAGTTTGTTGCTACCCTGCCACGTCCGTTTGGCGTGAGCGGTGAGATTGAGTGGTTACCGGGCTATCCGGTGACCGCCAACCATGCTGCCCCGGCTGAGCAGGTGCGCGAGGTGGCGCTGGCGACGCTGGGGGCCGAACAGGTTCAGTGGCAGGTCAATCCGTCGATGGCGTCTGAAGATTTTGCCTGCATGATGGAGGCCTGTCCAGGTGCTTACTTCTGGCTGGGCGCGGATGGCGACACGCCTTCCGCCCCACTGCACAACGCCCGCTATGACTTCAACGACGCGCTGCTGCCAATTGGCATTACTTTCTGGCAGAACCTGGTTGAACAGGCGCTGCCAGCAGCCTGAGTCAGTAACCGGCGGCGAGGATCTGCTGCTCTGCCGCCGCCAGCGAGTCGCACTGGCCGCTGGCACGCAGGCAGCAGGCGAGCTGCAGTCGCAGTGATGCGGGCACCGGCCGCTGCTGATTCAGCACCTGCTCAATCCAGCGCGCGGTTACCTCTGCCGTCTTATCGGCCGGCAGTTCAACGGCCACTTCGGGCTGACGCTCAACCCACACTTCCGCTTCCGCGCCTGCGCCCTGAATCATGCTGATCGCCGGGCAGCGCTGTGGATTGGCATAGACCTCCCCTTCGGTGCCATTGAGCAGTATCGCAGGCGCATCGATGTCACTGAAGAATTTCGCCACACGCGGCACATACTCCGGATGCGACACGCTCGACAGACGCAGCGCCGCACGTTCGGCAAACGGGGTCGCCAGTTTTGCCAGCGTATGCGCGCTGTTACGCACGCCCATTCGCCAGCGCAGCGACAGCTGTTTCGCCATTGGCGGGCAGAGATGATCGATGGTGATAAAGGCGAGTTCGCCCTGATCGAGTTTTGCCTGCGCCGCCTCTGCGGTGGTGACGGGGGTAATACCCAGCGCGGCAAACACCGCTTCACTGGTGATGCGCGTCGCGTCGTCGCTGACGCCATGCACCAGCACCGGGAAGCCAAGTTTTACCAGCAGCAGCGCCAGCAACGGCGTGAGATTGCCCTGCCGACGTGCACCGTTGTAGCTGGGGATCACAACCGGCATCGGGCGGTTTTCCGGCGCCTGCAGTTGCATCATCTGCGCCTGCATCGCCTGATAAAAGCCGCGCATTTCCGCTTCGCCTTCGCCTTTGATACGCAGCGCAATCAGAATGCCGCCCAGCTCCAGGTCCGGCACCTCGCCCGCCAGCATCGCGCCATAGAGCGCCACGGCAGTATCAAAGTCGATATCGCGGGCATGATTTTTACCGCGACCAATCTCTTTAATGATTTTATTCAGTTCCATCACTCGCTTCCGGTTAAGTGCGCGGCTCAGCGCCGCGTGGGACGTCGTTTACGCACCGTGTTTTTTGGCACCACGGTGGCCGGTATCGCTGCCGGCTCTGGCGTTTCCGGCTGCTCAATCGGGAAGATCGGCAGCGCCGCTAACAGCCGGCTGCCGTAAGATTTGCTCAGCAGACGGCGGTCGTAAATGACGATTTCGCCATAACATTGATGGCTGCGAATCAGGCGTCCGACCTGTTGAATCAGGGTAAAAGAGGCGCTGGGTAAGCTCTGCACCTCAAACGGATAGCGTTTCAGGCTTTTCAGCCACTCGCCTTCGGTCAAAATTACCGGACTGTCTACCGGGGGAAAAGCGATTTTATGGATATGCACCTGACTCAGCAGATCGCCTTTAAGATCCAGCCCTTCGGCAAACGACTGCAGGCCAATCAGGATGCTGGTTTCCCCTTTGGCGACGCGCTGACGATGCAGATCGACCAGGCGGCTGCGCGGCTGATCGCCCTGAACCAGCATTGAGAGGCGCAGGTCGGGCAGACAGGCGACAAACTGCTGCATCGCCCGGTTGCTGGCAAACAGCACCAGCACGCCTTTGTGCTTTTTCTCCGCCATCTGCTGCCGGAAGAAACCGGCCATCTCCGCGATATGCTCCGCTTCGTGCGTCATCAGCGGCTCATAGCGCATCTGCGGGATCACCAGCTTGCCCTGCTCCACGTGGTTAAACGGGGAGTCCAGCGCCACAAAGCGGTCGCCCGCCTTCTCGCTGAGTCCCGACATCTCCTGCAGGCGGTTGAAACTGTTAAGCGATCGCAGCGTGGCGGAGGTCACAACCACGTGCGGAATTTTACGCCACAGCATCTTCTCCAGCTGGTCGCTGACGCGGATGCCAGCGCAGTGAAACAGCAGGTGCGCCTGACCTTCACGCAGCTCGCGGGTGATCCACTTTGACACCGGCGCGCCAGAGGCTTTTTCCATCGCCGCCAGCCGCCACAGTTTGCTGACCGATTCGAACCAGCCAAACTGGCGATTGAGCTGCAGCAGATTGCGATGCAGTCGCACCACATCCACCTTGCCGGTCTGCTCGCTCAGCGCATTAATCAAACCTTCACTCAGGCCGCGCAGCGCATCGCTGAGCTTAAAGAGCCGGGCGCAGAGATCCAGCAGCTCCTGCGGCAACGCGCCCAGCACAAAGCGGAATTCGCCCGGCTGGTTATGCGGTGGCAGCAGCGGATTCAGCGCCTGAGCGGTAATCGTCAGCAGTTCGCGCAGCTCATCGCAGTGCGCTTTCAGCCGCTCCGGGTTAGCCAGCAGCGGCGGCGATTTTGGCCGCATCTGCGTCATAATGCTCTCTACCAGCTTGATAAAGAGGTCAAGCTGCAGGCTGCTCCAGCCCGGCGTGATGTCGGCGCTCATCTCCAGCGCATCGCGGGCCACTTCCGGCAGGTGATGCCCTTCATCCAGTACCAGCATCAGGTTTTTTGCCGGTGGCAGCACCGACTCATTCTCCATTGCGGCCATGACCAGCGCATGGTTCGCCACCACTACATCCACCTGCTCGATTTCGCGCCGCGCCACAAAGAACGGGCATTCACGATACCAGCGACAGTGTGCGCCAAGGCAGCTCGCTTTGTCGGTGGAGAGCCGCTGCCACAGGCTGTCGCTGACGTTCTCGTCGCTGTGATCGCGCAGGCCGTCCCACTGATAGCGATCCAGCGATTTCTGCAACCGGCCACACTGCGTCTGCTCCTCTTTAGTGCTGCTGACGGCGTCATCGTCCAGATAAAGCAGCAGATCGCCCTGCTCATCGTCATCAGCCGCCATCGCCGCCAGATTACGCGGACAGACATAGCGCCCGCGACCAAAGGCGGCGGTAAAGGTGAGATCGGGAATGATTTTTTTCAGCAGCGGCAGATCTTTGGTGAAGATTTGATCCTGCAGCGCCACGTTGGCGGTGCTGATCACCAGCCGCTTCTCCTGGGCGCGGCTGGCGGCGATGCCCGGGATCAGATAAGAGAGGGTTTTGCCCACGCCGGTTGGCGCTTCAACCGCCAGATGGCGCGAATCGTCGCCCGCCAGGCATTTCGCCACTTCGGCGATCATCTGGCGCTGCGGCGCACGCGGGATGAAATCAGGCACCTGCTGCTGAAGCGCTTTATACCACTGCGCTATCTGGCTTTTTACTGCGGCTGTCAGGGCCATGATTTGCGTTACCACACCGAAAATATGGCCTGTATTTTTACACAGTATCCTGTTGGCGTCAGCTTTCGCGCCGAATTTTTCGTGCGACGTCGTAAATTTCAGCAGTTGCCCGTTTCAGGGTCGTGCGGGCAGCCCGTCAACCCGGGCCGGTCCGGCACGAAGAAAGGCCAGCCGCATGAGCTAGCGGCTGGCTACGCCAGCACTTTGTACATATAGGTGGTGGCATCCAGCACGCCTGCGGTGGATTCGGCATAAAACGGGATCGACCCCGCTACCTGCCAGCCCAGCGAGCGATAGAGATCGCTGGCGACATCGCCGCTGCGCGTATCCAGCACCAGCAGCGTTTTGCCCTGCGCACGGGCCTGCTGCTCAGCGCGCTGCATCAGCTCACGCGCGATGCCCTGACGGCGCGCCTGCGGATGCACCAGCAGTTTGCTGATCTCCGCCCGGTGTCGGCCATTAGGCATGGCGCTGCCACTGAGAATGACCGTGCCCACGATGCGACCGTGCTGCCGCGCAACGAATAGTTCGCTGTCGCCGTCTGCCAGACCGGCGATCCGCTGCTGCCAGAATCGCGTTATCACCTCTTCGTCTTCAGCATCAATAAAACCGACGCTGGCGCCGTCTGCCACACAGGCCTGCAGCACCGCCGTGAGTTCATCCAATTGCGGTTGCGCTTCGTCGGCGCGAAGTATTGTGTAATCGATCATGGTTTCGCCACCACCAGTAAATAGCGCGCGCCGTCAGTCAGGTGCGCCTCAAAAGCCGATTTCCCGACCAGATGAAAACGTAAGCAATCACCGGGCTTCAGCGCCCACTGCTGCGCCCCCATCGTGACGATGAGGCCGCCCTCGCGTAGCCAGATATGCTGCTCCAGACCCTGAATGGGTGGCGCATCGTAATCTATACGTGCACCAGGCCGTAATTTGCCCTCAATCAGTTCGCATCGGAAATGAAGCGCAGGGGGTGAGACATTCCGGCGAATAAATCCGCTGGATTCATCCTGCCACACGGGCTGCTGGTCATCTCTGATCAGCAAACTGGACTCCTCCTCCACTTCACTGAGCAGGCGCGACATCGTTAATCCGTAGGCAACACACAGACGGTTAAGCAGCGCAGCAGTAGGGCTGGTCTCGCTTCGCTCAATGCGCGATAATGACGCACGACTGATGCCCGTTGCGACAGCAAGTTCATCCAGCGACCAGCCGCGTTGCAGGCGTAATTCTGCCAGCCTCACCGCCAGTCGTTGCTCCGTATTCAGCTCTGACATGGTGATTTCTCATATTTGGGAAAAATTCTCTTTTATGAGATATAACGGAGAAACGGCGTATCAGTCAAGTTGTACATCGAGAAATGTATTGTACAACTTAGTCGGCTTCGTTATGGTAATTGCACTCAGACCAATCGAAAGAGGAATTTATGACCTTATACAGTATCGGTGACGTCGCCGAGCGCTGTGGCATAAACCCAGTCACCCTGCGCGCCTGGCAGCGTCGTTATGGCTTACTGAAGCCGCAACGTACCGAAGGCGGACATCGTCAGTTTGACGAAGAGGATGTTCATCGCATCGAAGAGATCATGCGCTGGATTGAAAGCGGCGTGCCGGTCGGTAAAGTTAAGGCACTGCTGGAAGGTGGCGATGTTGATGCCCATGACGGCTGGACCACACTCCAGGATGAGCTGATCAGCGTCCTGCGTCACGTCAGACCCGCTAAACTTCGTAATAAAATTGCCGCGATTGGTCGCGAACATCCGATTGATGCGCTGATCGATCATGTTTTTATGCCGGTGCGCCAGAAGCTGAGTCTGGATCAGAACACCGCCCGCACCATGTGCAGTCTGCTGGATGGTTTGCTGATCGATTATGTCGCGTTCTGCCTGACCGGCAGCCGCAAAAAATCGGGTAAAGATGCGCTGATTATTGGCTGGGGTATCGACGATCGTACCCGAATCTGGCTGGAAGGCTGGCGTCTGTCGCAGCATGGCTGGCGGATTGATGTGCTGGCAGAACCGCTGGATTTACCGCGTCCTGAACTCTTTCCCGGCATGAATATGTTTGTCTTTACCGGTAAAAAACTGACCCGCCGCCAGCAGGAACAGCTGTCACACTGGCAGGAACAGGGCTATGCCGTGCGGTTGCACGATCCCGCCTGATAACAAAAACGCACGCCGGGCACTTTGCCTGCTGCCTTGCGCGCGCTATTATCCCCGCCTCACTGTTAACGAGCTCAGGTTGTACCCATGAACTGTAAAAAAGCTTTCTTCGCCACGCTGTTTTTTATTATGGCGGCAGGTGGCACCGGCGGTCTGATGCTGGTGGGATACTCTCTCATCGTTCACTCACGCTAAGCCAGCGCTGCAGGCGTTCAAACAGGCGATCGCTGACTATCGCCAGCAGCGCCACCAGTAATGCCCCCTGAATCACATAGGCTGTATTAAAGCCGCTTAAGCCGATAATCACCGGCGATCCCAGACTTTTCGCGCCGACCGTCGAGGCGATGGCAGCGGTGCCGATGTTGATGATCACCGAGGTGCGTATCCCGGCGATGATGACCGGCGCAGCCAGCGCCAGCTCAATCTGCCACAGTCGCTGCCAGCTACTCATGCCGACCCCGATGGCGATCTCCCGACTGCTGGCCGGTACGCTATCAATACCCGCCAGCGTCCCCTGTAAAATCGGCAGCAATCCGTAGAGCAGCAGCGCCACGACTGCGGGCCAGGCGCCAAATCCCATCACCGGCACCGCAATCGCCAGCACTGCCACCGGCGGAATCGTCTGCCCTGCCGCCACAATGGTTTCCATCAGCGGCCGGAAGGCCCGCCCCGCCCGCCGCGTCACCAGCACACCACTGCCAATGCCAATCACAATCGCCAGCAGGCTGGCGGTGATCACCAGAAACAGATGCGCCAGCGTCAGCTGCCAGAAGCTCTCCTGCTGATAGAGAGGCCGCGCCAGTTCGGGAAACCAGCGGTGAAACAGCGGCCCGCTGTAAGGCATCAGGGTCAGCAGCCCGCCGTAGAACAGCACCAGCCACAGCAGCGGATCCCTTAGCCTGCGCATGTTAAATCCTCGCGCAGTTGCAGCAGATCGCCAAAGTGGAGCACGCCCAGCGGCCGCTGCTGATCGTCAATGACCGGCAGTTTATCGGTACGCCGGGCGATAAACTGCGACAGGGCATCGCGCAGCGTCAGTGCCGCAGCTATCGGTTCGCCCGGCAGCCACTCGCCGCGCCGCACGGCATTACCAACCTGCTCCAGCGACAGCAGCCGTACTCCCATTTCGCTGCGGCCAAAGAAGTCGCGCACAAAATCATTTTTCGGCTGGGTCAGCAGCTCGGCTGGCCTGCCCTGCTGAACAATCTCGCCGTTATCCATCAGCACAATACGGTCTGCCAGCGTCAGCGCTTCGTCGATGTCGTGCGTCACCAGCACGATGGTGCGGCCCGACAGTTGATGAATGCGCAACATCTCCTGTTGCAGCACCCCGCGCGTCACCGGGTCGAGTGCACCAAACGGCTCATCCATCAGTAACACTTCCGGATCCGCCGCCAGCGCCCGCGCCACGCCGATGCGCTGCTGCTGCCCACCCGAGAGCTGATGCGGATAGCGGTCCAGCAGCTGCGCATCGAGATTCAGCAGCGCCAGCAGCGCCGTGATACGTTCATTGACCTGTGCCCGGGGCCAGCCCAGCAGCACTGGCACCGTGGCGATATTCTTCCGCACCGTCCAGTGCGGGAACAGGCCAATCGACTGGATCGCGTAGCCCATGCGCCGCCGCAGCGTGCGGGCATCGAGCTGACGAATCGACTCTCCGGCAAAGCGGATTTCACCACTGTCAAACTCCACCAGCCGGTTGATCATCTTCAGGGTGGTCGATTTGCCCGAGCCGGAGGTGCCAAGCAGCACGCAAAACTCCCCTTTCGCCACCTGTAACGACAGATCTTTCACCGCCGCTTTACCGTTAAACGCGCGGGAAACGCCGTCAAACTCAATCATCTTTTCTCTCCAGCAGTGAGATCAGCAGGCGGAATAGCGCATCAATGACCACCGCCAGCCCAATCACCGGGATCACCCCCAGCAACACCAAATCAAGCGCACTGCTTAACAGTCCCTGGAAAATAATCGCGCCAAAGCCGCCCGCGCCAATCAGCGCCGCGACCACCGCCATGCCCAGCGTCTGCACCACCACTACCCGCAGGCCCGCCAGCCAGACCGGCAGCGCCAGCGGCACATCCACCGCAATAAACTGCTGCCAGCCACTCATGCCGACGCCACGTGCACTCTCACGCACCTCGTGCGGCACCTGTTGCAGCCCCACCACCACGCTGCGCACCAACGGCAGCAGGGCGTAAAGCACCAGCGCGATCAGCGCCGGAGCCATCCCAATGCCGCTGATGCCCCAGTCGCCGAGCCACGGAAACTGCTGAGCCAGTCCGGCCAGCGGCGCAATCAGCAGACCAAACAGCGCCACCGAGGGCACAGTCTGAATCACATTCAGCACACCGAACACCCCGCCCTGCCAGCCAGGCCGCCGGAACAGCGTGACGCCCAGCGGCAGCGCAATCATCAGCGCAGGCACCACCGTTCCCGCCAGCAGGGTGAGATGACGGCTCAGCGCGGCATCAAACACCGCGTGGCGGTTGGCATACTCTTTCAGCAGGGAGAGATCGCTGAGCTGGCCACTGAACAGCAGCAGCAGCGGCAACAGCCAGACCTGCAGATTGAGCAGCAGCTGTGCCAGCCGATGGCGGGTCAGTTGCCGCACCTGATCGGTGATCAGCAGCAGGATCAGCGCGCCGCTGCACCACAATCCGCTGGCAAAGCTGGTGCGCGCCAGACGGCTGCCCTGCTGGCTGAGTAAAGTGGCCTGATGACCGCTGAGCCAGATGATCGCCGCCAGCATCAGTTCTGCCGCCAGCAGCGCCAGCATCAGCGTGATGCGGGTCGGATGCCGCCACAGCAGCAGCCACAGCGTCAACAGCGGCAGCAGCAACAGCCCGAAGCGGCTAATCTGCCAGCCCATCAGCGGTTCACCCGCCACCAGACGGTTCGGGGCGAAGTTCAGAAACGGCAATGCCACCAGCGCCAGAGTCAGCAGCGTCAGCAGCAGCAGTGCCACCGGCTGCTCAACCGGACGGCGTATCGCTTCCCGCGATATCTGCATCGGTTACAGCAGCTTTTTCTGCTGCAGCCATTCGGTCGCTACGCTGCTGGCATCCTGACCGTCGACCGCGATTTTGGCGTTGAGCTGTTGCAGTGTCTTCTCATCAAGCGCGCTGAACACCGGCTTCAGCCACTCTGCAATCTCTGGATAGGCTTTGAGTACCGATTCACGGATCACCGGCGTCGGCGCATAAATCGGCTGAACCCCTTTAGGATCGCTGAGCGTCTGCAGACCTAATGCCGCCACCGGACCGTCTGTGCCGTACGCCATCGCCGCGTTTACGCCGGAAGTCTGCTGTGCCGCTGCGCTGATGGTGACAGCGGTATCGCCGCCAGCCAGCGACAGCAGCTGGTCCTGCTTGAGGTCAAAGCCATAGGCTTTTTCAAAGGCGGGTAAGGCATCGCTGCGTTCAATAAATTCTGCTGAGGCCGCCAGTTTGAAAGTGCCGCCTTTTTTCAGCCAGGCGCTGAGGTCCGCCAGAGAGTTTAGCTGATTTTTTTCAGCCAGATCTTTTCGCACAGCGATGGTCCAGGTGTTATTAGCCGGAGCGGGCGTCAGCCAGACCAGATGGTTTTTCTCCGCATCCAGCTTCTTCACTTTCTCGTAGCCTTCGGTGGCATTTTTCCAGGCGCTGTCTTTCTCATCATTGAAGAAAAATGCACCGTTGCCGGTATATTCCGGATAGATATCAAGTTCGCCCGCCGTGATGGCACCGCGCACCACCTGCGTGGTGCCGAGCTGAATTTTATTGACGGTTTTTACCCCGTGCTTTTCCAGCACCTGAAGAATCACATTGCCCAGCAGTGAACCTTCGGTATCAATTTTCGAGCCGACCCGCACCGGGTCTGCCGCCTGTGCTATCCCCATGCTGAGCAGCAAAGCGCTGACGCCCATCCAACCCCGAATTCTGACCATGGCTTTTTCCTTATCGCAGTGTGTTGTTTTTACGTTTTGTTCTTGCGTGATGATTCACAAGGCGTTGTGCGCCTGCGCGTTCAGGCTGCCCTCCTGCCACTCTGCGGGAGGCTGGCAAGGCGTGCAGCGGAAATTATCTGCCTTAAAAGCGTAGCCTGGCGCAGCGGCGATGTAGCTGACTTTATCGCAAATTGATAACGATTTGAGATTATAAATTCATCTCATATAACCGAAATGAATTTACGTCTGGGCGTCTAAACGGCTATTCTCGGAAATCTGTTTTTATAATAAAAGACGCACAACATCATGTCCGACCTGACCTCTTCCGCCCACGTGGCAACAACAGGGAGTTCGCCCGGTGGCGAAACACAGTGGATCCGCAGCGCAGCTGACGTCTCCCGATTAGTGAACAGTGGCGACAGCGCCCGTAATAATGCCCGCATTGTGGTGGCGATTGCGCTGGGGGGCGTCTTCCTTGACGCCTACGACCTGGGTGCGCTGGCCTTTGGCATCAAAGACATCACGCGCGAATTTAATCTCACCCCGACCGGCACCGGCATGGTCGCCTCGGCAATCACCTTCGGGGCCATTATCGGCGCGCTGATCGGCGGCTATCTCACGGATAAAATTGGCCGTTATCGGGTGTTTATGGCTGATATGTTCTTTTTCGTGGTGGCGGCTATCGCCTGTGCGTTTGCCCCCAATGAGTATGTGCTGGCCGGCGCGCGTTTTGTGATGGGCCTAGGGGTCGGAATCGATCTGCCGGTGGCGATGGCGTTTCTGGCGGAGTTTTCCAGGCTGCGTGGCAAGGGGAATAAAGCGGCCAGCGTGGCGATGTGGTGCCCAACCTGGTATGCGGCGATCAGCATCTCTTATCTGCTGGTGCTGCTGCTCTATGCCGTGTTACCCGAAAGCCACACCGACTGGCTCTGGCGTCTAATCCTTGGTTTTGGTGCCGTTCCGGCGATTATCATCATCGCCATCCGTAGCCGTTACATGAGCGAATCCCCGGTTTGGGCGGCGAATCAGGGCGACCTGAAAGGTGCCGCGGCGATTTTACGCAGTGCGTGGAATATTAATGCCCAGGTGGCAGCCGACGCCGCGCTGACGCCTGCCATGCCGGTGCGCAAGGCGAGCTGGCGTAACTATGGCGCGCTGTTACAGGGTGTTTATCGCCGACGTACATTGCTGGCGACCATCACTTCCATTGCCTCATCCTTTGCTTATAACGCAGTGGCGTTTGGCTTGCCGGTGATCATCTCCAGCTTCTTTGCCCAGTCAATGCTTACCACCATTCTGGTGTCGCTGGCGCTGAATCTGCTGTTCGCCTTTGTCGGCGGGATACTGGCGGTGCGACTGGTGCCGCGCCTCGGGGCGTGGAAGATGTCGGTGGCGGGTTATGCCTGTCAGTGCGTGGCGCTGCTCGGGCTGGCGCTGATTGGTCGTCCGGAAGGCGGTCAGGAAGCCGCGCTGGCGATCGGCATGCTGGCGCTGTTCCTGTTTGGACAGGGATTCGGGCCTGGCTCCCATACCATGACTTTTGCTTCGCTGAGCTACCCGACGTCGCTGCGCGGCGTGGGTGTCGGCTTTAACCAGACGCTGATGCGCGGCAGCTCTACCGTTTCGCTGTTTCTGTTTCCGGTGCTGGTCGCGGCGCTGGGCACCGGCGTATTCTGGGTGATCTTCCTGGCACCACTGGCGGGCCTGCTGGCGCTGCTGGCGATCCGCTGGGAACCGTCGGGTTATGATGTGGATGCGGAAGATTTCGAGCTGCAGCGATAATCAATGGTCAGGGCGTGGATAGCGCGCAGGCTCAGGGAGCAAACATCCTCCGCAAAGACGCAAAAAATGCCCTCTAAGGCATGCTCAGCGCGGGCGATTACGCACCTCACTGTACGCCATTGACTTACCCTCCTTACATGATAATATGACTCTACCCTACGCCAATGACGTACAGACATGTTATTCATTGAAACTCCTGTATTCACGGAAGATGTAAAGGAACTACTCAGCGATGATGAATATCGCGAGTTTCAACAATTCATGGCTGACAATCCAGGCTGGGGTGATGTTATCCAGAATACGGGTGGCCTGCGTAAAGTTCGCTGGGCGGCCAAAGGCAAAGGTAAGCGTGGCGGCGTTCGGGTGATTTACTATTACAAAGTCTCTGAATCACAAATCAGGCTGTTGCTGATTTATAAAAAAGGCGTCCAGGATGATTTATCCGAGGATGAAAAACATCTGTTAAGGGCGTTGAACGAGGGCTGGTAATGGACAAAAAACTGTTTGAGCGTTTGAAAGAAAGCATGACTCAGATGAATGAGATCGTCGAAGGCTCCCGAGCACCTGCCCGCGAAAGCACAGTGACTGCGGTTAAAGTCAAAGCTATCAGAAACGCTACTGGTCTTTCGCAAAGCGGGTTCGCTAAGCTGATTTCCGTGAATGTAGACACGCTAAAAAACTGGGAACAGGGACGACGTGAGCCAACCGGCCCGGCTAAAGCTTTACTCCGGGCCATAGAACGCGATCCGCAGCATGTGATCCCAGCTCTTGCTGATAAATAATCATTGAAGAAACCGGTCTTTCTGCCGGTTAGCAGGGATAAAGAGCGGGAGCAAACGGGCTCATAACCCTGGCGCATTGTTTACACCGGCCCGACTTCTCCGGCCAGCATTGAAACCGCACCTTAGTGCGGTTTTTTTATGCGGTAACTTGCGGGAAAGGAAACTGCTCCAGATAGTCCGGGATGCGCGGGAAGGTGTGCAAAAACCACGGTGTGAACTGCTGTGGCTGCTGCTGCATCTGCTGCTCAATCAGCGCCATCGGGCGATAATCCCAGGCATCCGCTTCCTGCGGATTCAGCTGCGGCAGGCTGTCGCAGACGGCAAAGAAGACGTGACCATACTCATGTTCAGTCAGGCCATTGCTCAGTTTCAGGTTGTAGCTCAGCTCAAACACCGGCGTCAGCGTCACCACCATCCCCATCTCTTCACGCAAGCGGCGCTCGGCGGCGTCGCGGGTTGATTCATGGGGATAAGGATGACCACAGCAGGTATTACTCCACAAGCCACCACAATGATATTTATCGCTGGCACGCCGTTGTAGCAACAGCTCCTGCCGGGAATTGAAGACGTAGACCGTCACCGCGCGGTGCAGTAATCCTTTTTCATGCACTTCCAGCTTTTCCATCTTGCCGGTGGGACGATCGAGGTGGTCAACGAGGATAACTTCAATAGCAGACATGGCGTTTCCTTGAGATTATTCCCAACTATTCTGGCACAGAATTATCGGTTTGGGCGGATCATCGAGGATTTTTTACCCGGGTCAGGCGGAGATAAGCGGATGAAGCAGAGAGAAAATCAGGCCAGCAGGGCTGGCCTGGAGAGGGATTACAGTCGGAAGCTCTGAACCACCCGCTCAAGCTGGGTGCTCTGCGATTCCATCGCCTGCGCGGCAGCAGAAACCTGCTCCACCAGCACGGCGTTCTGCTGCGTGGTGCCATCCAACTGGGTAATCGCAACGTTAACCTGTTCGATGCCCAGGCTCTGTTCGCGGCTGGCTGACATGATTTCACTCATCAGAGTCGTCACACTGCTCACGCCCTTCATCAGCTCATCCATGGTCTGACCCGCCTGCTCGACCAGCGCGCTGCCGGTATCGATGTTCGCCACCGACTCTTCGATTAACTTTTTAATCTCACGCGCCGAGTTGGCTGAACGCTGTGCCAGGTTGCGCACTTCCGATGCCACCACCGCAAAACCGCGACCCTGTTCACCGGCCCGTGCGGCTTCTACTGCGGCGTTCAGCGCCAGGATATTGGTCTGGAATGCGATGCTGTCGATCACGCTGATGATATCGACCACTTTACGGGATGAGTGATGAATCTCGCCCATGGTGGTCACCACCTGACGGACCACTTCGGTGCCACGTGCGGCCACCTGCGAGGCGTCACCCGCCAGCTGGTTAGCGTGGGTGGCGTTGTCGGCGTTCTGACGCACGGTGCCGGTCAGCTGCTCCATCGACGCGGCCGTTTCTACAATCGAGCTGGCCTGATCTTCGGTACGGGAAGAGAGATTAGCGTTGCCGCTGGCAATTTCACGCGACGCGGCGGTGATCGCCAGCGCGCTGTCGCCCACCTGCTGGAGCAGCCCCTGCAGATAGCTGATGAACTGGTTAAAGCTCTGCGCGACGGCGTTGAATTCCGGGCTGTTGCTGGCTGGCAGACGCTGAGTCAGATCGGCACCACCGGTCGACAGCGCTTCGATGTTGCTGTTCAGCACGTTAAGACGTTTCATCATGGCGCGAACAAAGCCCAGCGACACCAGCAGCAGGATCACCGCCAGAGGGATCTGCACCAGACCCAGGCGGGTCAGCATGTTATGCGACTGCGCTTTCAGCAGGCTGGTTGGCAGGCTGCTGGCGAGATACCACGGGCTGCCTGGAATGGCCTGCACGAACAGCGTCTGCTCGCCTTCACTGCTGTCATAGGTGGTTTCCAGCGGCTGATTGCCAACACCGTTAAGCAGCGTTTTCAGCGGTGCTGCCA
The DNA here is from genome assembly GCF_902706165.1 of Pantoea sp. 18059. NCBI lineage: Bacteria > Pseudomonadati > Pseudomonadota > Gammaproteobacteria > Enterobacterales > Erwiniaceae > Pantoea > Pantoea sp. 18059. The sequence goes on along the minus strand of NZ_CACSJS010000001.1, from coordinate 12,898 downwards.
TCGGCATCTGCACGTCAGCCAGGTTCTCCAGCTTCGGTGCGGCATTCACCAGTGCACCATTGCCCACGACTTTACCATCGGCTTCGACGATCAGGACGTTGCCCTGAATGGTTTCACCCATCTGCTTCGCCAGCTGGTTAAAGAACCCCAGCGTCACATCGATGGTGGCGACACCCCAGGCCGTGCCGTTTTTGTAGATAGCCATAGCACAGTTGGTGCGCGGCTGCGGGCTGGCGGCATCCTGATAGGCTTTTGCCCAGGCACACTGGCCTTTTGGAGCGGCCATGCCATCTTTGTACCAGGGTTGCTCCCAGTATTTGTCAGCGGCGTCGGAGTTCCAGTAAGTGTTCACCTGCAGTTCATTGCTGGCATTACGGGCAAAGAAGCTGCTGTCCTTCTCTTTGGCCGGGTCACGACGATTTGGTAGTGGCCAGATCCCGCCGCCAAACACATTGCTGTCCTGATACTGGTTAACCAGCGTCGGTAACAGGGTGTCGATAGTGGCGCTGTCCATGACGGATGCGGCTTCGGTAATGGCGCGCTGCTGGGCCTGAACGCGGTTCATCTGTTCAACGATACCGGAAGCCAGCGAATCCACCTGATAGCGAACCAGACGGCTTTCGCTATCGACCAGCTGTGGCGCGACAAACTGATTAATAACCCAGACTGTAACGAGTAAAAGCGCAACAAAGAACGCGATCATTGTTGCGGTGAAGCGGGATTGTGTTGTTTTAAACATCTTCGTTCCCCTGAACCTGGTGCGGCGCGATTGCCTGATCGGGTTTAACGGCGCGGCAAGCGGGAACTTGAGATGAGCAGGATCACATATTTAAGAAATGTTTGATTTTTGTAAAAATTTAATTTCACATGGAAACTATCACATCCCCGGCGGGCGCCGGGGAATGGGCGAACAGGCGCACTATTGCTGGCCTACTCTTCTGAACTGACGACCTGCTGGCGCGGACGGAAGATGTGATTATTGCCATCCGCCGTTAACAATTCCCGTAACTTCTGACCGCCATGTTCATCCGCCTGCGCGAACTGCCGTTCCGCTTCCGTAATCGGCGTAGTCCAGAGCAGAGTCGGGCGATCGCCGTCGCGTTTTGGCAGCGAGAACTGCGCCTGATCGGTTGCCAGCTCATTGGCAAGCAGGAAGCTTTCAAAGCCGACGGGAGCCACTTCCGACGCCAGCGTATGGCCCTCGCCCAGCCAGGCCAGACGCGCCCACGGCAGATGCACGAACTCCGCCAGCGCGCTGGCCATCTGCACCGCGTTGCCTTCGGTCATGACTTCACCGTCAACCGCCATGCCGAGTTCAATGCGGCGATACTGCGGTGCCAGTTCATCAAACAGATAATCGACCTGCGGCATCGGCCGGATGCTCATGCCGATGGTCAGGAAATACCAGACGCCCTGATGCCAGTGCTGGGAGATTGCCATCGGCGGCCAGCTGCCCTGATCGATAGCGTAATACTTCACTGACTCGCCAAAGCGCGCCTGATAGCAGGCCATCAGATCGTTCTGCACCTTATCCCACTCGCTGCCGTCGTGCCATTCGCGCCAGAACTGACGCTGATGCTCTGCACGGGCGTAGTAGTCATTGGTTGATGCCGATCCCAGCGGTGCCGTCAGCCGGTTCTTTTTGATGCAGCCCGCGGAGAAGCTCACCTGCTTCTCCTGATAGAGGCTCCAGCCGGGGATCACCGCCAGCAGCTGGCCGTAATACCACAGCGCCGCGCCATCATCGCTCTGCTCCCACAGCACCTGCAGACCCGCCGGATCCAGCGCGGGTTCCGCTTCCAGATTACGGCAATACTCGGCGCTGAGCAGCGGCGCAATGCCCTGCTCCATCGCCTCGCGATCTTCCTGCGCCGGTGCCGGCAGCAGGTTTCGTAGCCAGCAGCCGCGTACCGCATACTGGCTGCGGAACAGGTCGGTTGGCCAGATGTAAAAATAGGCAGTGCGCTCATCCTGTTCGACAATAGCGGTCAGGGTGCGCTGCTGATTGTGGACTTCAGCAATCAGGGATTTGTACGTCATAGTGCCTCGACAAAGCCTGGAGGAATCCATTTTCCCCGAGAATAGAGCAGGATCCTGGCTGCGGCTATCTGAGACAAGGGTAATAGTCTCAAAGTGTGGGGGTTGGAGGGGTGGTGAAGAGTACAGCAGGCGCAATTGGCGGGAGCAGAGGCCCATCCGGCAGCATACTCATACCATCACGGTCTGATAATGCTCTTACAGTAACGGGTGGATGCAGCGAAGGAGCGCGAGGCACTGCCCCATAAAGTTAACCGGATACGGTGTTGATTGTAGCGTTCACTAAAGCCAGAAGACTGACTTTTCTAATCAATGGTACTCATACAGTCCTGTTTAATGCTTTTTGAAAACAGCTTTCAGCACCCATAAAAGCGCAACAGACATAATAATAGAAATAAGGATATTGGCTGACATTACAAAGTCGATGGTTGCCTCATCGCCATTAATATTGAAAAAACCTGCGATGGCATAAAAGAATGTTACCGGCACTATGACAGCAATAGCTTTTGAAATAGCAATCGCACAAAAAACAAACAGAAAAATAGTTAAAATAAAGCGCATCGTTAGTATACCTTTACCGTTCCATAGGCTTTGAGCTGGCTGCCCGGGATGTTAAGCGTTGGGCCAGATTTAAGGAACATGTCGCGCATGTAATTGAACTGAAGAGGATGTTGAAGTGTGATGCAGCCTTCACTCAGCCCTAATGGCCTAATAGGGTGCAGACGGAAATTACCCCGCCTGATGCCTTGTACAAACGTGTAGTCATCAATTTTTCATCGTCACGAAATAGTCCAAACCATGTTGAGCGATCCGTACCGTATATGTCTTTCAACAAGCGTTCTCTAAACGGTCCTAATCTTCCGCCTGAAGGTCGTTCTACAATAAAGTAACGGCCACGAACTATTGGGCCTATATCGGGTACGTTTGTTTTTTCTGGATTATTGCGGCTTTCTTTTTGACCAGGAAAAGCAGGAAATGTACCAATACCAGGGCAGCTCAGGCTGGTCATTTCACGCCGGTTGAGAAGTAAATAGCAGCTATATGACATGAGAAATCCATTCCTTATGTGCGAATATAGTAGATCCACTTGATTCTAAAAATTAACTATTGCCTTTTGGTAGTGTAATGTCAATTGTGCCCGGCATCTGCCTTTGAGTGGCTGACAGAAGGAACGTTATACCTGTTCCCGCAGAAGGGCAAAAAAAACCGCCAGGCGGCGGCTCGCCTGAATTTACCAACTTTTATTGGGACTCTTTGTAAAAGAGCCGCCGTAGACAGTGGCATCAATGGCATTGCGGCAGTCTTCGGTACCGCGTGGATTAGAGGCTTTCGTGCATTCCTCATATTTAGCTTTGCGCTCCGCGTCATGCGCTTTATACCAATCAATACCCTTCGCGCCAGCATCCCAACCGGTAAGCAGCGTGGTGGCCAGCAAAACCAGTGAAAGTAGTCCTGTTTTCATCAGATCTCCCTTTTGAGAATTAAATGCGAACGCAGTTATAGACCAGTAGTGCGCTCTAACGAATGAAGCAGGCACTGTAAAAAAACTCTGTCCGCTAAGAGCGAAAAGCGGACGCTGGCGTTCTTTGTAAAAATCCGGTTTGTGTTGGGTTGCATTAGTTTAGGGACGAAAAATATTGTGTCGGCGATTTACCCAGCGCTTTCCTGAACATTGTAATAAACGCGCTGACCGAATCATATCCCAGCGTTCCGGCTACGTGCTGCACGGATTGGCCTTCTGCCAGATGGCTCAGCGCAACCATTAAATGCAGTTGCTGACGCCAGCGACCAAAGCTCATTCCTGTCGCATCTTTTATCAGCCTGGCCAGAGATCGTTCGCTGGTAGCCAGATGCGCAGCCCACTGCTTTAGCGTTCTCCGGTCATCAGGATCATTAAAAAGTGCCTCAGCCATATTCCGGATTTTAGGATGGTCGGATACAGGCAGGTGGAGCGCTTTAACCGGCACATCCGGTATATGTTCCAGCAGCACCGCTGCCAGCCTCGCGGTTTTACTGTCAGGCGAATAAGCATGTTCCTGCTCTGCCAGAAAAAGAACCAGCTCGCGGACCAGAGGAGTAATAGCAAGGGTACAGCAGGTTTCCGGCATCGCTGCCGCGCCGGGCTCAATAAATAAAAAGCAGGTGTCTGCATTCTTCGTGACCCGACAACTGTGGGGGATTTTTCCCGGAACCCAGACAGCATGTCCCGGTGGAACAAGCCACAGCGCATCCTGAACCTTACAGCTCACTGCACCGCGCAAAGAGAGAATAAGTTGTCCCTTACGGTGAGCGTGCGGACTCTGACCTGCATACTCGCCTGACGATGATACATGCAGCGCGATAGCAGCCTGACTGAAAGCATCGGCATTAAACTCATCCGGTGAGGTCACCGGTTTTTTATTAACTGGCATGATTTAGTTATATGTTGTCAGGTTATCTATATTGTGTAACTCATGCGTCCTTTAAAGTCTTTCTTTTTACCAGAGAACGCAAAATTTATGTCCTACACTACGAACAGGTGGTCTTCAATCATACTTGCGACCGGCATCCTTTTTATTGCCATTAACCTGCGAGTTCCATTTACCGCTATCGCACCCGTTTTAGAGTCCGTTCGCCATGATTTTGGGCTAAGTATCACTGCCGTTGGGTTGCTTAACTCACTGCCTTTACTGGCATTTGCCGCATTTTCTCCCCTGAGTGCATCAATTTCCCGGAAGTACGGTCTGGAGCGCACCCTTTTTGGTGCCCTGGCCGTGATTTCGGGGGGTATCCTGCTTCGCTCCACAGGCAGTGTCTGGGCGCTTTATGGCGGAACCATATTGATAGGTATCGGGATTGCTCTGGGCAATGTCCTGCTGCCTGGCCTTATAAAGCGTGACTTTTCTGGCAACGTGGCTTCCGTAACAGGGGCATATTCCATCACCATGGGCGCCGCTGGCGCCATTGGCTCTGCCATTGTCATTCCTCTGACGCAGATCTGGGGCTGGAACATCGCGTTAGCCATGCTGGTTTTAGCACCGCTGCTTGCGTTGCTTTTATGGTTGCCCCAGTTAAAGAAGAAGCATCAGCTGCCAGTAGCGGGTGAGAAAAAAGCGGCGACCGTCGCGGTGTGGCGCTCGCCTCTGGCATGGCAGGTCACCTTGTTTATGGGCCTGAATGCGATGCCGTTTTATGTTGCTGTCGGCTGGCTGCCAGCCATTCTTACGGACAGTGGACTCTCTTCAGCTCAGGCTGGTGAGGTACATGGCATCCTTCAGCTTACCACCGCCATTCCCGGCCTGATTCTGGCAGCCACGCTGCGTCGTCTTAACGATCAGAAATTAGCTGCTGCTGGCGTCAGCCTGTTAACCGGGGTGTCATTTATCGGCATCCTGTATTTGCCGAATCTGGCGATGCTTTGGGCTGCGCTTCTCGGCTTTGGCTCAGGTGCCAGCATGATGCTGGGTCTGACCTTCATCGGGCTGCGTACTAAAAACGCCGGTGATGCTGCCGCGTTGTCAGGCATGGCGCAGAGTGTCGGTTATCTGATGGCGGCGATGGGTCCGCTGTTGCTGGGCAAAGTACAGGAGTTGTCCGGAGGCTGGACGGTACCATTACTGATAACCGCAGCAATCGCAGTCGCAGGTGCCTGCACCGGAATGGCTGCCGGACGAAACGCTCACCTGGAACCTGTACAGCAGCCGGGGTGAATTAGCTGACACAGCAGGGGAAACGATCGGTTTCTCTGCTGAGGATGCTATTAATTGTCGTTCTGAAGCGTTTACCTGTTACCGGAGCCGTCTTTTACCGGGAAGACCGTTTCTCACCTGCTCCTTCGTTGAAAAGTCCGGCAACCCAGTCAGCAAAAGCACGCACGGCAGGAGAGAGAAAACGCTGATGCGGATAGAGCATCGTCACCGGCACGGAGGGTGGCTGCCAGTCCGCCAGAACTTCGATCAGTTTGCCTTGTTGCAGATTCTCCGAAATCACATTCTCAGCAAGCTGTGCCAGCCCAAAACCTTCAAGACACAGTCTGATGTAGAGTCCCGTTTCGTTAACGGCTGCATCCCCCTCAACCTGAACAGAGAAGGGCTCAGTGCCTCGTGTGAAACGCAGTTCATTAGTGCGCCTTACCGAACCGGAAAAGTAATGAATCGCCCGATGCTGCGACAACGCTTCCGGCGTCTCAGGGACACCATACTCCCTGAGATAGTCCGGAGAGGCGCAGGTTACCCAGCGAAACCGGCCAAGCGGACGGGCAACCAGTGTGGAGTCAGTTAATTCCCCGGTTCGGATGACGCAATCCACTCCTTCCTGAACAAGATCGACCTGCCGGTCGCTGACACCAATCATCAGGTAAATATCCGGATAATGCCGGTAAAAGTCTTTCAGATTGGGCATGACGATGAAATGGGCAATTCCACCAGGCATATCAACCCGCAGCCGCCCCTGAGGGCGTCTGATGGATTCAGTCAGGCTGGATTCACTATGTTCAATTAGCGACAGGATCTCCCGGCATTGCGCCAGATACTGCAGGCCTTCAGGAGTAAGGCTGACCCGCCTTGTCGTGCGGTTCAGCAGACGCACCTGCAGGTATTTCTCCAGGTTTTTAATCGTGCTGGTGACGGTGGAAGAAGGCAGCGACAGGGTTTCTGCCGCGCGTACAAAACTCCCGGCTTCAGCAACCCGCGTGAAAACCTGCATAGCCTGAATCCGATCCATCGTCCTGCTCCTGGGTAAAAGTGAGTCTGATTATTCGCTAATTATGAATTATGAAAACGCTTTAAGCATCTTTTTCAGGGTAATTACGTGACGTATCGTTTCCCCATTAATCAGGAAAGAGGCAGGTTTAATGACCGACTACATCAGAAATATTGTTAACAATCAGAATGTCACTTTACAGGCTACGTTGATTCGTGGCGCGACGATACTGAGCATGGACGAGAACGTCGGTAACATTGAGCGTGGCGATATTCTCATCAACGGCTCAACGATTACCGCCGTTGGCCAGAACCTTGATGTACCGGGTGCGCATGTCATTGATGCCACTAACATGATCGCCATGCCGGGAATGGTCGATTCTCATCGTCACGCATGGGAAGGACAGCTGCGCCGCATTAACCCAAACGCTACCTGCCTGGACGACTACAGCAATGCCACACACTTCTCGTTCGCTAAATATTACCGTCCTGCCGATATCTATGTTGGCAACCTGCTGACGGCGCTTGGCGCTATTGACGCGGGCATCACCACGATGATCGATAACTCGCACAACAGCCGAACCGCAGCGCATTCCGATGCCGCCGTCGAGGCCCTGCTTGATACCGGCATTCGTGCCATTCATGCTTCCGGCGCACCGGTAGCTGGCGAATGGGATAAAGCGCACTGGCCGGGAAACTGGCAGCGTCTGCAGGACAAGTATTTCAACGACAACCCTGAAAGCCTGGTCTCTCTCGCCGTCATGGCGCAGCTGGAGCCGGAGTTGTGGGCCGAGGCCCGCAGACTGGGATTGTCGATTGTCACTGAGTTCTTTGGTGCGGAGATGGGAGCTGAACTTAAATCACTGCATCAGCAGGGGCTGCTGGGTCCGGACAATATTTTTAATCACTGCACGGCGCTGCCTGACGAGGGATGGAAAATTCTGCGCGAAGCCGGTGTCCGGGTGAACGTCTGCCCGCGCTCAGATTCGCACTATGGCATCGAAAGCGGAATGTTCGCCATTGAGGCCGCGCAGCGTCATGGCATCAATCCTGGCCTGAGCGTAGACAATGAAACGTCGTACAGCACCGACATGTTTATGGAGATGCGCGTCGCCTTTTACCTGCAGCGCGTGATGGGCATGCATCAGCAGCAGTGCTGCGATTCTGAACATGCGCTGAAAACGCTTCCGGCGGCGCAGCTCCTTAAAGCCGCGACTCTTGATGGCGCGGCCTGTGCAGGGATGCAGGACAAAGTGGGCAGCCTGACGCCAGGCAAACAGGCTGACCTGGTGCTGATTAATACCAGTGATATCAATCTTTACCCGTCCGGCAATGCCTTTGGTACGGTGGTTCATGCCGCCGAGCGCAGCAATATCGACACCGTCATGATCGGCGGACGCATCGTTAAGCAGAACGGTAAGGTGCTGGGCGTGGACAGCACGCGACTGCGGGCGGCGATTGATGAGTCACGTGAGCACCTGTTTGCCGCCTCTGGCTACCAGCCCGACAATTTTGCTGACACCTTCCTGCCGCTGGAGCAGGCAGACTGAAAGGAATGAAAAGCATGATCTATTACGTAATCGCTTTTGCCGCAGGTCTGGGGATCACTCTGCAGACGACCCTGAACAGCCAGCTGGCAAAGGGACTGGGCGGCGACCCGGTCACTGCGGCGCTGTTTTCCTTTACGGCGGGCGCGTTAAGTCTGGGGGTTTACGCGCTGCTGAGGGGAGGATTGATGACATCGCTGGCGGCGATCCCGTCGCAACCCCTCTGGAGTCTGACGGGTGGAATGATAGGCGCATGTGCCCTGTTCAGCTATGTCGTGCTTGCGCCGAAAATCGGGTTTTCAGCTCTGCTCGGGCTGGCGATTGTCGGACAGTTACTTTCCTCGCAGATGATTGACCACTATGGGTTGCTGGGTGCTATGCGGCGACCGGTTTCGTTACTCAGGCTGGGGGGGATGGTTGTCATGCTGATCGGACTTGCCGTCATGCTTTTCGGCGATCGGCTCTCTGCACGTTTTCTGCAGTAACTGCGTTATCCACTTTTGCCATCGTGCAGTTCGACCTTTTATATCCGGAGGATTAACATGTTTTCAATTGCAGCTGAAGTCAGGAATACGCTTGGAGAGTGCCCGCTTTGGTGTGAGAGAACCCGCAGACTCTACTGGACTGACATTGAAGCCAGTGAACTGCTCGCCATAGAAGAAGGCAATGATGCAGTGATGCGCTGGTCGCTGCCTGAACGCCTTGGCTCCTTTGCACTGACCGAAAAGAGTAACATTCTGCTGATGGGATTCGCGTCAGGGCTGGCTTTCTATGATCTCAACAGCAGTTTAATTACCCCAGTGGCCGCTTCACCGGGAGACATCGGGACCCGCATAGGTGATAGACGATGTGACCGTGCCGGTAATTTTGTCTTCGGGACGATGGATGACGGTTATCCCGTTAAAGTCATCGGTAAGTTTCATCGACTCAACGCGGCAACGCTGACTGTTGAGACGCTTGCACTGCCCGATGTCGCTATACCGAACAGCATCTGTTTCAGCCCCGATGGTGGTACGCTCTATTACTGTGACTCGATGCAGGGTCGGATAATGTGCTGTGATTACCCCTTGCTGCAGAACCAGCGCGTGTTCGCCGAAATCGAAGGCAGCGGCGCGCCTGACGGCTCCTGCGTGGATGACATGGGCTATCTATGGAATGCTGAATGGGGAGGAAACCGTGTTGTCCGTTACCGCCCGGTTGGGACCACAGACGCTATTCTGACGTCACCTGGAATCCAGAGCACCTGTCCGACACTCGGCGGTGAGGGTTTTACCCGTCTCTATTGCACCACGGCTACAGTGGGACTCACTGCGCTGTCTGAATATGACGGTGCATTGCTGAAAGCTGAATCTGATGTCAGCCCCGGCTTACCTGAAAATCGCTTTGCGGCACACACAGTTTAACGGTTTTGATTCTGACAGAATTTTGCCAGTTCAGGCTCAAAGAAAATGTCCGCTTCTGGCACAAAGCGGACATTCTTAAGAGTCAATACGGAAAAGGAGAGAGGCTGCGCTCTGCAGGACGCAGCCAGATATCAGAAGGTCGTCCAGTTTCCGTCTGTATCAGCAGGCGCATCTTTCTTCACTACGGCTGGTACAGATACAATTGCATGCCGGGTGGCTGCAGGATGAGAGACTGCAGCAAGCGTGAACACCGACACCGACTGCAGCAGCAGGGATGCCTGTTCGCGCAGGCTCTGCGAGGCTGAAGCTGATTCCTCGACCAGTGACGCATTCTGCTGCGTCACACCATCCATCTCCGTTACGGCGATGCCGACCTGCTCAATACCGCGGGCCTGTTCGGCACTTGCAGCAGTAATTTCCTCAACGGTATCACTTAACTGACCGACCGATGACACTATATCCGCCATCGTGGTCACAGACCGGCTCGCCAGGGTGCTGCCTGCACTTACGCTTGCAGAGTTTGCCTCAATCAGCTGACGGATCTCACCGGCTGCTGTGGCGCTGCGGCTAGCCAGCGTGCGCACCTCACCGGCGACGACGGCAAAACCACGCCCCTGCTCACCCGCACGCGCCGCCTCTACCGCCGCATTAAGGGCCAGTATGTTGGTCTGGAAGGCAATGCTGTCAATCACCGATGTGATGTCCGCAATCCGGCCAGAACTTTCGCCGATAGATTTCATGGTTCCGAAAATGTCGGAAGTCACCTCGCTGCCCTGACGGGCGACCTCTCTCACGTTAAAAGCAAGCTGTGCCGCCTGACGGGCATTGTCGGCATTGTTTTTGACTGTGACGCTGAGCTCGCTCATGGTAGCAGCGGTCTGCTCCAGTGCACTGGCCTGCTCCTCGGTGCGCTGAGACAGGTCTGTGTTCCCCTGCGCAATCTGCAGGCTGGCTGCGGCAACGCTCTCGGCATTCCGGCGTACTGTGCTGACCGTCTGCGCCAGCGAGTCCTGCATCTCAGCAACTGCGGTGAGCAGCATACCGGTTTCATCCCGTCCGCTGACAGGGACGGCCTGACTCAGGTCTCCGCGTGCGATGCGTTGTGCGGCGGCAAGCGTTATGCTCAGTGGGCGGGTAATGCTGCGGGTGATGAGCCAGGCTGCGGCGACGGCAAGCAGAATTGCGGCAGCACTCAGCGAAGTCAGCAGAATGGTGGCCGCATGTTGTTCATCTTCAGCAGCACTACGCGCCGTTTGCATCTGTTGTTCCTGAAAAGATACCAGGTCTGCAATAGTTTTCAGATAGTCAACCTGGGTCTGGTAGCGCGGACCAAGAAGAAGTTGTGCGGCCTCGTCCCGCTTGCCTGCCATTCCCAGCGCGACAACGTCATCAGAAAAGGCAAGATACTGACTGCCGGTGCTCCTGATTTGCGCAATCAGCTCCCGGCTTTTGGGTGCCTTCAGCAGGGCATCAACCTGATCAACCGTAGCGGTAATTTTATCATGTACCCTGTCATAATCTTTTTTAAAGACGGCCTTCCGGTCAGGTGCATCCGCCAGGACAACGTTACGGACCAGCCGGCTAAGGTCAGTTGAATAGTAACGCAGATTGGTTGCAGTCGAGGCCTTCTGATAGCGGCTGCCTGCAAGCGTATCCGCCGTCTCTCCCAGAGACTGAATGCGGGTAAATCCGGTAAACGCAACGATAACCAGAAGAAGAAGGATGAAGGCAAACGCAGCGCCAAGCCGCGTGCCGATTCTGATGTTGTTCATAAGGTTCCTAGCTGAAATAACGTTTAATTAATAGAGCTTTACATGTGGATTAATGCTTATCTTTTATTTTTGTAGGGTCATTCAGAGGCAGTTGGGGGTTATTGCTGTATGCGGCTTGCGCAAAATGTTGGACTACAGGGAATGCATATCGATGCACTTACCTATTCATGCTGTGATGATTTTTTGAAGATTAAACCGGTGTTTCTCCGGCAGGTCTGGTGACAGAAATAAAAAATCCCGGCACAGGGGAAGCAAAGCCGGGAACCACTTCTAAAAGCACAAACGCTGTCAGTGACAGAGGCAATCATACCGACAGGCATAGCTTTTATCGGTTCGCTTATCAGAAACTTTATTTCTTATGAAAGATTACGCCTGAGTGAGTGTATGCATCTCCATTGGGAAAGGATGAGTGCTTCTGCCGGTTCCGTGATATGCAACTCTATTGATGTTCGCTTTGAGCGAAAAGCGGACTACCAAGGGGTATGTCAGGCAGCATGGTGTGGAAAATATAATAAGGATTTGCTTCCAATGAAAATGAGTAATTTTTAGACTTGTGGCCAGCCGATGAGTACAGCACCAGAAACACTGAGTTTAGAATACCTTGTGCAGCAGACCGAGTATCATCTGCACTATGTACACTAAAAAATGGCATTGTTCAGACCCCATATCTGCAGCTGACTAAAGTGAAAATAAAATGAACAAAAGCAGTCTTAAAGCCTTTTCCGTGCTACGTGTTCTGACGTTGACGTGCGTGCCAATACTTTTACTGGGTTGCGCCAGTGCACTTTGCCCTTTTGGCAGCACTGAAGGCACGGTTCCGGACTTTAAAAATAGTTACTGGATATCCACTGAAAAAAAACCGGCTAAGACCAATGAACAAGTTCTGGAGGAATGCACTCATGCTGCCGATGCTGAAGAGCAACGCCTTTCGCAGGCCTATTTGCAGCTGTGTAAAACCGGCCATATAACCGGTGAAAACCAACGCTTTGCACAGAAATTACTGGGCAATCCACTCTTTTCTGTCTCTACAACAGCAAAAGCGGCACCTCAGCATCGGTCAGATGAATCAGCTGAAGCTCAGCTGAGATGGTCGGTGACTTATAGCGATAATCCCCAGAACTTTAAGGAATTTTGTGGCTATTACGTTGAAAAAAACGCAGCGGAACGGTCCGGCACCATGCTGGGTTTACAGGTGGGACGTTACAAAGAGCAAGTTTTTAAACAGTGCATGGCAGAAAACCATATGGCGCTCATTGTTCCAAATACTGAATTCAGTAAGTGCGATGCGATATCGTGGTAAGCAACCGTGTAAGCCGTGAAAGCAAGCGTCCGATTCTGGCACAAAGCGGACTGACGGCAGGCCAGGGTCCGCTATGAGCGAAGAGCGGATATATTTATAGATAAGAACAGACCTGCATTTTCTGGAGCAATCATACCCATTTCAGCTACGCGTGGGAACG